>NZ_JACHTC010000009.1 GCF_014145635.1 Myroides sp. WP-1 | reverse complement strand
TTTTTGAAACAATCTTAAGTCTTTTTCTGTGCTTTTCTATGAACGTCTGCTTGTTTAATGCGGATGCAAAAGTAGTACCTTTTTCGCCACTTCCAAATTATTCTAAACCTTTTTTTTAAAGTATTTTTAAAGTTTTTTGCAACTCGCTTGTAGTACGGGTGTTAGATGTGAAAGTTTTTGTTGGTTGTTTGTCGTTTGTTTTTTGTTGAGAAGATTCTCGTTGAAAAACAACCGTCCTTATTTAGGAATATTCAGTTATCTGTAATCGGTAGACTTATAATTTTTGTTCGTCGTTTGTTGTTTGTTGTTCGTTGAGAAGATTCTCGTTGAAAAAACAATCGTCCTTATTTAGGAATATTCAGTGATTGGTTATCTGTTATCTGTAATCGGTAGACTTATAATTTTTGTTCGTCGTTTGTTGTTTGTTGTTCGTTGAGAAGATTCTCGTTGTTTGTTGTTCATTGTTTACTGTATCAAGCAAAAGAAAATTACACCTATTATATAAAGAGAAAATAGAATCAATTAACTGTACTTATAGTAGAACGAGATATGTTTATGTTTTATAAGGGGTGAGTCCATAGTGCGTCCATGGTGAGTCCATAGTGCGTCCATTAAAATAGCTGTTTTAATACACGCACTATGGACTCATCAATGATTCACCATTAAGACACCTCGGAGATAAGCTACACTAAACTCTTATTTAAGGTTATCTTAGATTTTTTGTTTTTTGTCGGTTGTTTGTTGTTTGTTGGGAGTTATCACTGATCTGTTATGAGGTATCGGTAGATTGTCTAGAAATAGAAAGCCCTTTCTTTAAACGATAATCTTTTACAACCAACGACGAACGACAAACAACAAAAAATAAAAAAGGAGAGCAATGCTCTCCTTTTTTTGTATCGACATCGAACTATAGTCGTTAGAAAATCAACAATGGGGCGATAAATCCAACGCTTAATCTACCTGTATTGTAGTTTTCTTGTCCTAGGTGTTCTTTAGCGTAGCTTGAATAATTATAATATCTACCTACATAAGAAGCATAGAAACGAATATTCATATTTTTAAATGGTAAATATTCTACTGTTGGAATAAATCCATAGCTAGATCGTATATGACTTACCCCGCTATTTTCTGAAACTAAATTTTTCGCATAAGCGTTATTGTTCATTAAAGTAAGGGTAACATTTACTTTAGGTGTAATTAGGTATTCTGCCTTAATCCAGTTTTCCAAATAAGATACGTTTTGTTGTGCCGCGACATTATCTCCAGGAATCATTCCCGTGATAATTCCTTTTCGATCTAATCCTTCATTACTGTATTTAAAGTCATACATCAATTTAAAACGTCCATCTTGGTATTTATTTCCAAGGGAATAGTAGTTCATTCCTCTATTCTTTGCTTCTTGAAAATAGCTATAACTATAGATGGTTTCAAATTTTCCACCAAAAAAACTACCTCTCCAATTTGTTACAATGGCCATTGGAGCTTTTGCTTTTTCAATTCCTTCAGGCATTTGTCCTTTATATACGTCTTCGAAATCTGAGACACGTGAATTGAGTACTTGCAAACCAAAAGAGTGATTTTGCGACACTTGATGTGTAAGTCCAACTCCTGTAAGGAAGTTATCTGCATATTCAAGGATATCGTTATACTCCAAGATATCGATTGGATTTAGGTCAAATTCAAATCCTCCCCAATCTGCACTCATCTTACCAAGGTTTAATTGTGTCTTCGGAGATAAGGCCACACCAATAAATGCCATATCGGTTGATCTGCTAATATTGTCACGACTGCCAGGATCTGTACTTTTGGTATAGCGATCTCTGAATCTAAAGTAAACTTTCTCGTGAATTTTCCCTTTAATTTCTAATCTAAATTGATTATTACTAAAGGATGACTCTTGAAATTTACCATCGTGAAAAAAGTTATCATTGGCAAAACGCATATTAAAAATCATATCCACGTTTTTCAACAAATCTATTTTCTCTACAGGCAGTAAAGGTTTAGAGATCGTATCATTACTTGTTTGTGTTTCTTGCGCAAACATTCCTACTTGCACAACTAATGCGATAAACAATATTATTTTTTTCATAGCTCAAATATTTAAGGGGTTCACGTTACAGTAAGACTGAACCGAGTAAGAAACCAGCAGCTATCGCAACTGTAATGGCAACTAATCCGGGAATCATAAAACTGTGGTTCACCACAAATTTTCCAATTTTAGTACTTCCTGTTCGATCGAAATTGATTGCGGCTAATAAGGTTGGATAACCTGGCAACACGAAATCAGAGTTTACCGCGGGAAAAATAGCGATCAAAGCGGGGTTAGAAACACCTAAAGCCATACCTAAAGGCATCATCGTTTTGGTTGTTGCAGCTTGACTGAACATTAAGGCACCGAGAATAAATACAGCGATAGCAAATGTCCAAGGGTATAAAGAGACAACTTCACTTAAAAAGCCTTTAATTGCAACTTCGTTATGCGCCATAAAAGTAGCACTCATCCAAACTACTCCGAAAACGGATACAACTGCAGTTGCCATCGACGAAAACAAGCTTACTTTAGTTACACTTATCGCGCTTGTTTTAGTGATCAACATCATCAATGCTGAAGCTGTCAGTGTGATCATACTAATTACACTAACCATTTGTAATTCTCCATTTGCTTTTACAACCAAACTAGCTTCACCTGGTTCAAATTGAGGAAGTAAATGAGGGAAAGCCCCTGCAACAACAATCAATAGTACGGCAATAGCAAAAATAACGACTGATACTTTAGCTCCTTTTTTCAAAGGAATTTGGTTTCCACAAGCATCTTCATCTGCATCTAAACTTTTTGCGAATTCAGGATCTTTCATTTTTTCTAAGAAGATGGGATCATCCTTTAGTTCTTTTCCTTTTCGCAATACAACTAAACAAGTAATTAATATTCCGATTAAACAAGCAGGAATACAAATTTTCATAATGTCAATTAACGCTCCTGGGTAAGCTAAGATACTTGCTCCTGCAAATGCAGCAGTAGCAGCACTCATTGGACTTCCGGTAATCGCTAAGTGAGAGGCGATCACAGATACACTTAATGGACGTTCAGGTCTAATTCTCTTTTTGGTTGCTACCTCAGCAATAATAGGTAACAAAGAGTATAACAAGTGTGCGGTTCCTGCAAACAAACAGAAGAAATACACAGTAAAAGGAGCAATAAAAACAATATTAGAAGGGTTACTGCGAATCACTTTCTCTGCTAAGCGCACGAGATAATCTAATCCCCCACACGCTTGTAAGGTTGCTGCTGTGGTTACAATAGCCATAATCACTAACATTACATCAATGGGAGGATCACCTGGTTTCATATTAAAAACAAAGACAAAAACAAGTAATCCGACCATGCCCATCACACCTAAACCAATTCCCTTCATTTGGGAACCGATTAATATCATAGCAATTAAAATTGCAAACTGAATCAATAACATAGCATTTTATTTAAGGTCATCAAGCTCATCATCAGGTACAAAAAAGGGAGCGAACAAAAAAACTTGTTCCATACGCTCCCCATTTCATTTATTCCTTCTGATGTACTCAACAGGATTTAATACTTAAAGAATATATCTTGTAATTCTTGTTGATTGCTCGTTTTCGTTAAAGCTAACATCAATAATACACGTGCTTTCTGCGGATTTAAATCATCTGCAACAACAAATCCTAGTGCTTTATCGTCTACCTCATTAAATAGCGTTACTCTTCCTGAACCTGCACGAGCGGATCTACAAACTGCAATTCCCTTTTTAGCTGCTTTTTCTAAAGCTTCTCCAACTGGAGCATTGAAGTTTCCATTTCCCATTCCTGCATATACGATTCCTTTTACACCTTCGTCAATTGCAGCGTTAACTGCTCTTGGACTTGCATCTGCATAACCGTATACAATTTCTACTTGAGGTAATTTAGTTAGGCCCTTTACATCAAATTTTTGTTCTGGTGAACGCAGTGTTTTGTAGTAGTAGTTCACTTTACCATCATAGATCAATCCGATCGGACCAAAATTTCTCGACTTAAACGTTGCAATATTCGTTGTAACGGTTTTTGTTACATCTCTTGCTGCATAAACTTCTTCATTCATTGCTGTAACAACACCTACATCTTTACTGTTCGGAGAAGCAGCAACCATAACCGCATCTAATAGATTACGATTACCATCTTGGCTCATGGCTGTAGAAGGTCTCATCGCTCCTACTAAAACTACTGGTTTTACAGACTTAACGGTTAATTCTAAGAAATACGCTGTCTCTTCTTGGGTATCAGTTCCATGCGTTACAACAACACCATCCGCTTCGTTTTTCTCGAAAATTTCATTGATGCGGTTACTCAATTTTAACCAAGTATCCACATTCATATCTTGACTTCCGATTTGTGCAATTTGCTCTCCTTTAATTTTGGCAATGTTGTGCATTTGCGGAACTGCATTTAACAAATCATCAATTGGTACTTTACCAGCAGTATAAGCAGCCTTTGTTGAAGACTCACCTGCTCCAGCGATTGTACCTCCCGTTGCTAGTATAATAACACGGGGTAAATCTTTTTCTGCTTGACTATTTTTTTTAGTTTGCGCTTGAACCTGAAAAACAAGTAAACAAACAACAAACACACTTAGGATCTTTTTCATATTATGATGTGATTTTAGTTTAGGATACAATTAATTTGGGGTTAATCAAATTCTCAAGTGAATAAACCTCATCCCATTTTTGTTGTGTGATTAATTTTCTTTCTTCAACAACAATTTGGTGTACACTTTTTCCTGATAAGAGGGCTTCTCCTGCTACACTTGCACAAGCTTCATATCCTAAAATTGGGTTTAACTGTGTAACAATACCAATACTATTCATCACTAAATTTGCACAATGTTCTTCATTTGCAGTAATACCAACGATACATTTTTCGATTAAAGTGTTTAAACTATTACCTAAATACTCAAGTGACGTAAATAATGCAAATCCAATAACAGGTTCCATTACGTTTAATTGCAATTGTCCTGCTTCTGCTGCCATGGTCAGTGTTAAATCTTGTCCAATTACATAGAAACAAGTTTGATTGACTACCTCAGGAATAACAGGATTAACTTTTCCTGGCATAATAGAAGATCCTGGCTGACGAGCAGGGAGGTTGATCTCATTGAATCCTGTACGAGGACCTGAGCTCAACAAACGTAAATCATTACATATTTTTGAAATTTTAATTGCAGCGCGTTTTATTGTTCCCATGATTTGAACATAGGCACCTGTGTCACTTGTTGCTTCAATTAAATCTGGTGATAATACTAAAGGTAATCCTGTTTCTTTCGCTAGATATTGCACACATAATTCAGGATAAGCTTCGGGTGCATTTACTTTTGTTCCAATTGCAGTTGCTCCCATATTCACTTCTAAGATTAGGCGTTGTGCTTCACGTAAACGCAATAAATCCTCACCAACTGTGGTGGAAAAAGCGTGAAATTCTTGACCTAAGGTCATTGGAACAGCATCTTGCAACTGGGTGCGTCCCATTTTAAGAACACTTTTGAATTGTTCTCCTTTTGCAGCAAATGCTTTTTGTAGCGCTGCTATAATTTGACAGAATCCTTCTAATTTATAGTATAAAGCCAATCGAAATGCAGTTGGATATGCATCATTAGTTGATTGAGAACAGTTTACATGGTTATTTGGGTGTACAAATTGATACTCTCCTTTTTTATGTCCTAAGTGCTCTAATGCAACATTGGCAATTACTTCATTTGCATTCATGTTTACAGAAGTACCCGCTCCACCTTGAATTAAATCACTCACAAATTGATCGTCGTATTTTCCGGCAATTACTTGGTCACAAGCAAAGCAAATTGCATCTGCAATCTTTGGATCTAATACACCACAATCTTTATTGGCTAAAGCTGCTGCTTTTTTTACTTCACCTAAGGCTTTAATCAAACCTTTTTCGTGATTTAAGGTAATACCCGTAATATTAAAATTTTCAACTGCTCGGAATGTTTGAATACCGTAATATTTATCATTAGGAATATCTAATTCACCTAAAAAGTCGTGTTCTCTTCTTGTATCTTTCATATGCTTAAAATTTTTATTTATCGTTTACGCTTGTCTATACTATACTTGCGTTTTGTTTTGTTTTTATACTTCAAAAATAATGCTAGAAAAAAAATCAGAATATGATAAAAGCCCCCTCTTTATTTGAAATATTTTCCATATATTAAAGAGATCCCTTTCATTTTATTAAATAAATCACAACAAAACAACCCCAATCATATTAACAAAAGTGATATTATTTAAAAAATACACAAGTCATCTTCGTCATTTCATATAATATCTTAAAAAACCAAAAAATAACTAATCAAATATATAAAAAAATATTATTAATTTGACTGATTGCCCTCCGTATTTTAAAGAAATCATAATTTAGTAATATTTGAATTCTTTCACTTAACACAGCACACACAAAATAGAAGCTTAATGCGAAAACAAGGCCCTTACACGATTTATTTTTGATCCAATTTGTTCGCATGCTGTGAAAAATAGCCCCAAAAAAACCTCATTTAAAAAAATGAGGTTTATCTTATAATCTAAATCGCGTTGTCACTTGACCTAGTCGTTTAGAAAACGTATTCATTAACGTTGAATAATCAATAATAATTCCGAGTATTTCGAATGCGCGCTCTTGTTCCACACCTCCTAATTTACTTTTATACTTTTCAATAATTGAATTAACCAAATGCATGCGTAAGGTTAAAATCGTTTCTGTAGTGTATTGTGCAATTCCATCCTTCTTCTGCTTAACAAATATGTTTTGCGTTTCCCACTTGTGAAGACTTTCTTTTTCTTCTTCCATGAGTATACTGGTCACTTGTCCGGATAATTCGCTATCTAATCGCTTGAGATAATCTTCCAAACTCCATGTATTGTTGTGATAGTAATTCATGATATCTGCATACAATTGCTTGAAAACAGGGTTAGTTAGCTGCACTTCGTCTTCTTGTAAACTCAAATAAATTCTTTCGTATACCTTTTGCACGATTTTGTGTTCGACCTCAACTATCTCATCGTCTTCATTCGTTTCAAAAACGAGTTCAACGAATTGTTCTTCTTCATTGCCGTAAAGCAACAAAATTTCTATAATACGCTGTTCCAAAAGAAATAAAGCATCAACAGAGACTTCTTCTTTCTTTTCTACGTGAACCACCTCCATTTGTTTGTGCTCTTGAACAAACTTCTTATTGGCTTCGGCTACTTCTTTTTTGTTGATTTGCGCGAGAGAGCTAAAGATCACTTCCTCTGAGATATCCATAATACGAGAACACTCCTGGATATAGATTTCTTTTTTAATAGGATCGGGTATTTTGGAAATACTCGTCACCATGTCGCGAATAATCTCTGCTTTTTTTATGGGATCTCCTTTGGAATCTTCCATTAGCGCATTCGCTTTAAAGCGAATAAAGTCGGTTGAGTTACTTTCGAAGTAGGCTTCTAGTTCTTCTAAGGTATGCTTGCGAGCGAAGCTATCGGGATCTTCTCCATCGGGTAACGGGCAAATACGCACATTCATCCCCGCTTCAAGAATTAAATCTACTCCGCGAAAAGACGCTCTAATTCCCGCAGCATCACCATCAAAAAGCATGGTAATATTTTGTGTTAGTCGACTAATTAGTCGGATTTGATCTGGAGTCAAAGCAGTACCCGAAGAGGCAACAACGTTTTTCACTCCTGTTTGATGCATTTGAATAACATCAGTATAGCCTTCTACCAAAAAACAGTTGTCTTTTTTGGCAATTTCTTGTTTCGCATGTGAGATTCCATAAAGCACCTTACTTTTGTGGTAAATATCACTTTCGGGTGAATTGAGGTACTTCGCTGCTTTTTTATCATTCGTAAGAATACGTCCTCCAAATCCCAAAACACGACCAGACATACTTTGAATAGGAAACATAACGCGTCCCTTAAAACGATCGAATCGCTTGTCTTCTTTAACAATCGTTAAGCCTGTTTTTTCTAAATAATCTAGCGAGTATCCTTTTTTAAGGGCTTCTTCAGTGAAGGCATCCCACTTATCGGGAGAATATCCCAATCCGAAGGCTTTAATTGTATCGGTAGTAAATCCTCTTTCTTTAAAATACGATAATCCGATAGCTCTTCCTTCTTCCGAATTGGTTAAGATATCTTCAAAATAGCTCTTAGCAAATTCCGAAACGATAAACATACTTTCTTTCTCATTCAGCTGTTCTTTTTCTGCGTCAGTTTGTTCGGTTTCTTCAATTTCGATGCCGTATTTCTTTGCGAGATAACGGATGGCTTCGGGATAAGAAAAATGTTCATGCTCCATCAAGAAGGTAATGGCATTTCCTCCTTTGCCTGAACTAAAGTCTTTCCAAATTTGCTTGACTGGAGATACCATAAAAGACGGTGTCTTTTCGTTGACGAAAGGACTCAATCCTCTATAGTTTGCTCCTGCTTTCTTTAAATTGACGAAATCGCCAATAACCTCCTCTACACGAGCAGTATCGAAAACGGTATCAATGGTATTTTTGGAAATCATAGTTTACATTTGATCCACAAAGATAAAAAAAGAAGTTGCTTCGTAAAACAACTTCTTTTTTCTTGGTATATGATTAGGGTTGACTTCTTTCTTCTAGCGCTCGAAGGACTGCTTCTTCTTTTGTTGTAAGTAATCGGATATTTCTATTTTTCCAAAATTCCGTTTGATAATTGCTTTTCAAAGAAAAAAGACTCCTATTTCTATACTTCATTATTTTGGGAATTTCTACGTTTTTCTCAACTTCATTAACCTGTACCTCTCTTAAAATATTAACCCTATGACTCCCCCATTTTTTTCGTATAAACTGAACATCAATCTGAGCCACTTTATAGAACAAAGTATAATGTTCTCCTTGTTTGCGATAAACCCCTTGCCATAGCCAGTCATTAAAATAAGCCTTTAAAATCAGAAAATTATGCACTTTTCGATTTTTCTCATAAGATTTAGATAACCGTAGTTTATATTCTAGCAAGTATTGTTGATCTGCTGTAAAAACAACATAGCCTTCATAATATTTCCATCCTTTTAAATTTTCTTTTGGTTCAAACTCAACGACAATTGTTTCTTCTCCATTGAGTCCGACCTTCTTTCTAGTTACAAAGTCATAGCTATCAAGTTCTTCTAAAATTTTTTTTATTTTACTAATACTACCATCATTGACAAGAAATTCTCTGATATCTCCTAGCCCAATTGTATTGAATACTTCTTCTAAAGAGGCATCTTCACTATCTTTTATAGAATAGAAAACTCTATTTTGTTCTACTTCTATTTTTGGTGTTTTTGTTGGTTTTTCAATGTAGTAATCGACTAATCCATCCGCAACATTACTCAACGTACCATTGACCATATTAAATTCTCTTGAATATGTACGATACAAATCTCCTTTTTCAACTAAATTTTCTACTTTTTGTAAAGCGGGCTTAAATACAACATCTAACGATTTAGAAAACATGACAATTTCTTCTAAATCTTTATTGATCAAATCGAGTTCAATTAACATCGTAGAAGCTGTACTCACCTCTTTGGTTTGATAATTTAACTGACTAAACCATAGCATTTTTACCTGATCGTCAATTGTTAATTCAAAATCACCTTCGTCATTTGTCAACGTAAAACTTTTTCCATCTGAGGAGCTAATAACAACTCCTTCAATTCCCATTTTTGATTGGCTATCCATGACAGTCCCTTTCAATACTTTGGATTGTGCATAGATACTTCCGCTTACTCCAAAAAGCATGAAAAGCAATATCAATTGAATTTGAATTATTTTATTCATGGTTACTTGTTTTTAGATATCTGTGCGTATTCCCAACGACCACATATTTTGTTTTACACTGTTGTTTTTAAACAGAGGCGTTAATTCATACTGAAAGTGTATACCCCAGGAACCATAGGCGACAAAAGCACCTACGCCATAACGCACCTTATTAAATCCTAAATCTCCTTTTTCATTTACGCGGTACTGAATTCCATCTTCTTGATAGCGGTATATTTGATGTCCTTTACTGTCTTTTGCAATAATATTGACAAAACCTCCGATTCCAAATCGCCAAGAATCTTCACTGATAAAGTATTTTTTGCCTGTTTTCTCATCCACTTTGGGTTTGCTCAAATCAAATTCCAGGAAAGCAGGAAATTGAACGCTGCGAACATATAGACGAGATTTAGTTAAGTTTTTTTCGTGATGAACTAAGATTGTTTCACCATTTTCGACTGTAAAATAGCGGTGCCCTGTTGATTTCAAGTTACTAAATTGCCATCCAATCCCATAGCGCAAATACCAAGCATTATCGTTTTTCATCAATCGGGTCTTCAAGAAAATTCCTCCTTGCACAAAATTAGATGGGATGTAACGCATCTCTGAATTGGCAAAAGCTCCCTCTGTTGCGACATTGCTTATTCCATATATGAATCCGAAACGCAAGCTTGTTCGCTTTTCGCTAGTTAGTTTTACTTCTTTCCCTTGGCTATCAAATGATTTTCCAAGCAAGATGGTTGCTACTCTTTTAGTCGTATCTGCTACTTTGAGATATTCACCGCTTTTCATAGCATAATTTACCTGATTTTGAATAGCTTGGGTTAGACTATCTTGCATACGCGTCGCTTCACTTTCTATTCGAGTAGAGGCCTCTTGGGCAAATTTGTTTTTTAAAACTTGGCCTTCTGCTTCGGTCATGCTGTTCGCATCAATGAGATTATTGATCGAATCCACACGAATGCGCAATTGTTCTTTTTCTTTAACCGTTGCATTTTGTATATCAACGGCGATACGACTTACTTTATAATCAAATTTTTTCAGCGATTGATCCGTTGCTTTTGAAAGTTTTTCTTTCTCCTCTATCGTTTGTCCTTCTCGTTCTATTCTTATTTGCGCATAACCAGTGGTTATGCCCAAAAGTGCTAAACAAGCTATAGTGTATTTTATCTTATTTCTCATATCTACTATCTGATATATCTACGACTGCCTTCTTCGTAAATTCTATGATTTTTTTCATTTTCGTATCTCTATACTCTACCTCGATTTCTCCTTCTACTTGTTGGAGAAGATTAGTGCTATTCACAATAACTCTCGATGGTTCACTGTTTTTCCATTGTTCTTTGAGCCCCACTGAGTCTGTCATTTCGCGTTCTGCTTGTACTGGAATCTTCACTTCCATTCCGCGTTCTGCCAATTCAAGTACTTCTTGTTTCAGAACAAGACGTTGTGTTTTTTTCAGGGGTATTGCCTCTTCCTCTCTTTGGTTAGCCTTTGAATTACTTGACTCTTCTTTTATCTGTTCTTTCTCTGTCACCACATAGTGTTCTTCTACAGAAAAATCAGTAGGAATGGGTTGTAGTATAGGTTCTGTCTTTAAGAAAAGCAGCCCTAAAATACCCCCAACAACCAAACAAGCAGCGATACTCATCCACTTATAGTAGCTTCTTTTTTGGGTTTTCTTTTCTTGACGATCTAACTGGTTGGCCAATTTATCCCATGCCTTGGTTGAAGGAACTATGGTTCTCTCGTCCAATCTATCTTTCCACTCCTGTTCTATTTTACGCCATTCCATACTCCTTGATTTTTTAAAGTTCCTAATTGTTGTTGTAACAGTTTTCGCGCTTGCGCTAATTGCGACTTAGATGTTCCTTCTGTCACTTGAAGCATTTTTGCAATTTCTTGATGTTTATATCCCTCAACGACATAGAGATTGAAAATTGTTTTACACCCATCGGGGAGTTGATCAATCAGGCGTTGAATATCTTCGAGTGAAAGATCACAGTCGTACGCTTCAATTTCTTCAGCTGGGTTCATCCACTGCTCATCAAAATACGTTAACTGCTTTTGCGCTCGTAAAAAAGAAATGGATTCATTTACCATGATGCGACGAATCCAACCTTCGAAACTTCCCTTATTATCGTATTTATCCATTCTTGTAAACACTTTCATAAAAGCAGAAACCATAACATCTTCGGCATAGTGAATATCTTTGATGTATTGTCTACAGACGCTCAACATCTTACCCGACAACAGCTGGTATACCTCTTGTTGGGCCGTTCGCTTCTCCTTTCGGAGATCATCAATGTAGTCTTCTACTTTTTTAGGATATAGTCGTATCAATTTCATTTGAATTTGGCTTTGCTAATTTCAAAAAATATAATTTACAAAATCAGCTTTTCTATAATTTAAGATAAAACAAGAGAGACAAATGCCCAGATGATTTGCAACAAACTAACGATAAGTAGTAATAATCCTTTCATAATGGTTGATGTATTGGTTGATCTATTACATAGACGCAAGAAAGTTGAAAAAGGTTGGAAAGAAAATTACTTTTTTTTATTTAGAAAATAAAGCTTTGATTTCATCCTAACATAAAAACAAGAGAGCCCCTTATATGGGGCTCTCTGTACAATTTAAAATGAGTTGGTTACGCTAACGGAACCAACGGAAAAAATTCTTCGTTCATTAGGTTACGAATTACCTTCAGTTTGAATAACTGATTTATAATCTTTCTTTTACTCTTCGTTGGTTAGACTTGATGTAATATACGCCAATTCTAGGTAAATTTCCAAAATTCAAACGACTATTTTTCTATTTGAATGTTAATACGGCTTTATTTTATTTACTTTTAAGCCAATATCCTGTCTATATAGGAAACAATATCTGCGAAATAATTCACTTTTCTATTGCTTCGACCTCTTCAAATGTTCTGGAAATAGAATCTTTGTTCTAGTAGACGCAACGATCCAACAAAGGTTGGTTTTCGATTTAATTTTATTTTATTTTTTTCGCTCAATTACATAATTAACCATCGTGATTAATGCTTCTTTAAAAGGAGAAGATGGGAAATCCTCAAGTATCAACAAGGCTTCTTGTTGATAGTCGATCATTTTTTGACTTGCATAGGTTAATCCACCCACTTCTTTGACGTAATCAATCACCTCTTTTACTCGACGCTTGTCTTCATTGTGGTTTTTTACGGAGTTAATGAGCCATTTTCTTTTTTCTTTTGTAGCGGTATTGAGTGCGTAAATTAGAGGCAAGGTCATTTTTTGCTCTTTGATATCGATACCAGTTGGTTTACCGATAGGGCCATCGGTGTAGTCAAACAAGTCGTCCTTAATTTGAAAAGCCATACCGATAACTTCACCGAATTTGCGCATTTTCTCAATGAGTTCGGTATTATCAGGTTGTACAGAAGCAGCACCTAGAGAACAACAAGCAGCAATAAGAGTAGCTGTTTTTTGACGGATAATTTCATAATAAACCTCTTCTGTAATATCCAAGCGACGGGCTTTTTCGATTTGCAGTAATTCTCCTTCGCTCATTTCACGTACAGCTACTGAAATAATACGCAACAAATCAAAATCTCCGTTGTCAATAGAGAGTAAAAGTCCTTTAGAGAGTAGATAATCGCCAACTAAAACGGCGATTTTATTTTTCCACAGGGCATTTAAAGAGAAGAACCCTCGGCGTTTATTGCTGTCATCCACTACATCATCGTGAACCAAGGTAGCGGTATGAATCAATTCGATAACCGATGCTCCTCGATATGTGCGTTCATTGACTCCGTTTTCACAGACCATCTTCGCAACGAGAAAAACAAACATCGGTCGCATTTGTTTTCCTTTGCGGTTTACAATGTAATACGTAATTCGATTTAGTAAGGCTACTTTGGTAGCCATGGATTTGTGGAACTTCTTTTCAAAAAGCTCCATTTCAACCTTAATTGGTTCCTGTATTTGCTGTACAATATTCATTATAAACAAATTTATGACATTTTATGTCATAGTACACAACTATACACAATATCTAGTTAACAAAAAAAGACAGTTTGCCTTGATTTGATTTCACTTTTGTTATGATTTATTGGCTAATTGCCCGCAAGCGGCATCGATATCTTTTCCGCGACTGCGTCTAACCACCACTGTGATATCATTGCTTTCTAAGGCTTTAATGTAATTATTGATGGCTTGGTCATCTGCTTGTTGGAATTCTCCATCATCAATGGGGTTGTATTCAATTAGATTAACTTTACTCGGCATTTGCTTACAGAACTTTACCAACGCATCAATAGATGCTTTGTCATCGTTAATACCTCTCCAAACAACATATTCAAACGTAATTCTACTTTTTGTTTTGCTATACCAATATTGTAGTGCATCTCTTAAGTCTGTCAGTGGAAAACTCTTAGAGAAAGGCATAATGCGATTACGCGTTTCTTCAATAGCAGAATGCAGTGAAACAGCTAGTTTGAATTTTACTTGATCATCTGCTAGTTTTCGAATCATTTTTGGAATTCCAGATGTAGAAACGGTAATGCGTTTTGGTGACATTCCCAAACCTTCTTCTGAGGTGATCTTATCAATTGCAGCTTGCACGTTGTTGTAGTTCATCAACGGTTCACCCATCCCCATGAAAACGATATTTGACAAAGGACGACCGTGATTTTGTCGGCTTTGTTGATCAATAGTTAAGACCTGATCATATATTTCGTCTGGATTTAAATTTCGCATGCGTTTCAATTTTGCTGTAGCGCAAAACTCACAATCTAAACTACAACCAACTTGAGAAGAGACACAAGCCGTAGTACGGGTTTCGGTCGGGATCAAAACAGATTCCACAATCAATCCGTCGTGTAATTTTACCCCGTTTTTGATTGTTCCATCCGAACTAATTTGCATATTATCAACGCGAATGTGATTAATCACAAAATGATCTTCCAACATTTGACGGGTAGCTTTAGATAGATTGCTCATATCCTCAAAAGAATGAGCACCTTTACTCCATAACCACTCGTACACCTGATTCCCTCTAAATGATTTATCCCCTTGAGAAACAAAAAAATCTCTCAATTGTTCTTTTGATAAACTACGTATGTCTTTTTTCTCTAATTGCATGCTGCAAATTTACTTTTTTTAGTCGAATAATTGCCATCTCAATTTTAGATATAAAAAAAGGATTTAGTCGAAACAACTAAATCCTCCCTATTTATTTTGCTAAATAACCTCCTTCAATGGGATAATAACCTCCTGTTGCAAATGAAGCTTTATCGGATGCTAGCCAAAGTACCAACTCTGCTACTTCTTCTGATGTCCCCAAGCGCTGCATAGCGTGTTGAGATTCTAAGAAATGCTTGACCTTGGGATCCATCGATGTTAGCAATGGGGTTTCGATAAAACCAGGACCGACAGCATTGACGCGAATACCTTGCGTACCGTATTCCCAACCTGCAGATTTTGTTAATCCTACTACACCGTGTTTAGCAGCAACATAGGCCGAAGAGCCCGCAAAGCCAACTTGTCCTAAAATAGATGCCATATTAATAATACTTCCCTTTCCATTTTTCAACATTGCTGGAATTTGATAGCGCATGCCATAAAACACGCCATCTAAATTAATTGACGTCACTTTTTTCCATTCATCAATATCATATTCTCCTGTAGGAGCACTTGCTCCACCAATTCCCGCGTTATTCACTGCAACATCTAATTTGCCAAATTTCTTTAGCGTTTCTGCAACTAACGTTTCATTGTCTGCGGGTAAAGCTGCATTTGATTTTACAAAGTGTGTATTCGCACCTAGACTAGTTGCCAATTTATTTCCCAATTCTTCATTCAAATCCGCAATTACCACTTTTGCTCCTTCTTTGACAAATAATTCAACAATGGCTTTTCCAATTCCTGAAGCTCCTCCAGTAACAATCGCAACTTTATTTTCTAATATTTTCATATTTATTGTTTTTTAGTTCCTATTAAGTTACGCATTGTAATTGAGAATACTGGTTTCCAATGATTTAATTAACAGAGTTTTAATTTTCAAAGGCAAAAAAAAACTGCCTTACCGAAGTAAGACAGCTTTTTCTCGTTATTGAGTTATTTGTCTATTTTACAAATTTTGGAAGAAATCATTTCCTTTATCATCTGTGATAATAAAAGCAGGGAAATCTTTTACCACGATTTTGCGAACCGCTTCCATTCCCAACTCTGGGAAATCAACGACCTCAACGCTCAAGATATTCTCTTTTGCTAAGATTGCTGCAGGTCCACCGATTGATCCTAAATAGAATCCACCGTGTTTTTTACAAGCATCTGTTACCGCTTGCGAACGGTTTCCTTTGGCTAGCATAATCATGCTTCCGCCAACAGCTTGGAAGGAGTCTACATAAGGGTCCATACGTCCTGCTGTAGTTGGTCCAAAACTTCCTGAAGGCATTCCCTCTGGGGTTTTTGCTGGTCCGGCGTAGTAAACAGGGTGATTTTTGAAATATTCTGGCATCGCTTCGCCATTGTCTAACATCTCTTGAATCTTCGCATGTGCAATATCGCGAGCAACGATAACTGTTCCATTTAACATTACACGTGTTTTTATTGGATGCTTAGTCAATTCTGCCAATTGTTCTTTCATTGGTTTATCTAAGTCAATTACCACAGGCTCTTCCAAGTGAGGAGCTACTGCAGGCAATAAACGCGCTGGATTTTCTTCCAACTGTTCAATGAATAGTCCTTCTGCTGTAATTTTCGCTTTGATGTTGCGGTCTGCAGAACATGAAACACCTAATCCTACAGGACAAGAAGCTGCGTGACGAGGTAAGCGAATTACACGTACGTCATGGGTAAAATATTTACCACCAAATTGTGCTCCAATATGAGACTCTTGGCAAATTAATTGTAACTTTTTCTCCCATTCAATATCGCGGAATGCTTGTCCCCCCATATTACCAGAAGTAGGTAAGTTATCGTAATATCCTGCAGATGCTTTTTTCACTGCCGCAAGGTTAGCTTCTGCCGATGTACCACCAATCACTAAAGCTAAGTGGTAGGGAGGGCAAGCTGAAGTACCTAGGTCCATGATTTTGTCTTTGATAAACTCTGTTAAGTTTTTATCATTCAACAAAGATTTTGTCTTTTGGTACAAGAACGTCTTATTGGCAGATCCACCACCTTTTGCCAAAAATAAGAATTCATATTTTTGACCTTGTGTAGCGTAAATATCGATCTGTGCAGGTAAATTTGATCCTGAATTTTTCTCTTCAAACATACTGATGGGTACAATCTGAGAGTATCGTAAATTCTTCTTTTGGTACGTATTAAAAATACCTTTAGATAACGACTCTGCATCATTGGATCCCGTATAAACATTTTCTCCTTTTTTGGCTACAACAATTGCTGTTCCTGTATCTTGACAAGAAGGTAATTGTCCGTCTATAGCTACAACTGCATTTTGCAATAAATTATATGCCACAAAACGATCGTTATCCGTTGCCTCAGGATCGTCTAAGATTGCTTTTAAACTTTCTAAGTGAGCCGTTCTCAACATGAAAGAAACGTCTGTCATTGCTGCTTCAGACAAAACTTCTAAAGCCTTTGGATCAACAACTAAGATTTCGCGATCGCCTACTTTTTCGATTTTTACAAAATCAGAAGAAATTTTTTTATACTTCGTATCGTCCTTTTGAATGGGATACGGATCTTGATATATAAAGTCCATTAGATTGTTCGTTTATTTTTGAAGGATAAAATTACGAATTATACTAATCAAATAATATTAGAATGCTTCTAAATAACCCGTCACTACTAGGGTTTTCATCGATGCTCCTTTTTCTTTTTTGCCTTTTTTTACCTAAAAAACAGGTTCTAATTCAAACAAGTTGAACTTCCCTCAACTTTGTTTTGCTTCAAATTATCTATTCTTTTTCAGGTTTAAACACCGTTCTCCCTGACATTTTAGTTACATTTGAAATTATTAATTTATAACCTATGACAGTTTTAAACAAAGTGCTTACTGCTGCTTTTTTCTTACTTGCTTTTGTAGCATTTGGACAAAAAGAAGCACAAAAAATATCAATTGGCGAATCGATTACTTTAGAATCGAATATCCTAAACGAAACGAGAACGATTAATATTTACCTACCTCCCTATTACCAACCCAATGACACAATTAAGTATCCTGTAGTCTACATTTTAGATGGTGGAGTAGAAGAGGATTTTGTTCACTTAGCGGGGATTTTCCGCGTGAGTTCACAACCTTGGATCAATCGCTTTCCTGAAGCTATTGTGGTAGGGATTGAAAACGTCAATCGTCGAAGAGACTTTACCTTTGCTGTGCCAAATATTGATTTTTTAGATAAAGTAGGGTTCAGTAGAGACTACTTTACACAATATGGAGGAGCAGAACCCTATGCTGCCTTTTTAGAAGGAGAGTTAATTCCCTATATCAATCAACATTATCCCACTACAGATGAACGAACAGTTGTAGGGGAATCTATGGCAGGGCTAATGTCTGCCTATCTGTTGACCAAACACCCCCTGATCTTTACGAATTACATCATTGTTAGTCCGAGTTTATGGTGGGGTGAAGAGCAACTGTTAGACGAGACAACGGCTTGTTTATTGAAAAAAATAAAAAATCCTGTAAACGTTTATGTTGGCGTTCCTAATGAAGCGGAAGATCAAATGATGTTTGACGAAGCCAAGCGTTTTTACCACATGCTACAAGCAAATCCACTGATTCACTCTCATTTTGACTATATGGAAGATGAAGTACATGCTACAGTTTTACATCAAGCGACTTTAAATGCGTTGAAAAAGAAATTCCATCATAAAAGCGAACAATAAATCGTTCACTTTCGGACACTTTTCGTATTAAACAATACGCATTTAGCTGAAATACAACCGAGTAACAAATAGATTAGTCATGGCACATTGATTGGATTATACTATACAATACGTATAATCCAATCAAACCATGAAAAAAACATTACTCTTGTTCTTACTAGGCACAACCTTAGCCTTGGGGCAGAAGCAAAAAGACAACTACATCAAAGAACATTTTCCTTTGTTACTTGAAAACTTATCCTCAGAAGAGCTACAGGCCTTTAAAAGCACAATGAAAATGGCTTCTAAAGACAAGCTCAAATACATCGACTCCAATTTACTCCGAAAAGGTAGTGGAGATCAATTTGGTGTGTACTACCAAATTTTTTCTTATGATCTTACAGGGGTTCACAATCGGGTAACGATTATAGATGAAGACAATAGAGAGATTGTAATTGAAGTAGACGGGACCATATCTTTTGACAATACCCAACCAACAGAAAAGGTAGCTTCAACGCCTCTTGCAACAGAGGTAACTCAATTTACTACTTTCGCAGGTCAAACGCATGAATTGGAGGATCTTTTGGCAAGAGATGGAGTGTTTATCATAACTTCTACAAATTGTGGTCCATGCATGCAAGCCTATCCAGCGCTTAATCAGTTAGCAACTGATCCTGCTTATAAAAATATTCCTTTCACCGCCTTGTACATTAGTTCGGCTGCTAATTTGAAAAATTACACAGAAGGCAGTGCTTATAAAAACTTTGGGTCACTTGAGAACCCTTGGGATGTATTTACCTCAGAAGTATTGATCAAACACTTAGTTCCCAACTACAATTTAAAGAATAAAGCTGTTCCTTATGTTATGGTGAAGAAGAATAACAAAGTCGTTTACTCTTCGAATCGAGGTATTAAAATCGATCAAATCAAAAAGCATATCTAA
Source organism: Myroides sp. WP-1 (assembly GCF_014145635.1). Taxonomy (GTDB): domain Bacteria; phylum Bacteroidota; class Bacteroidia; order Flavobacteriales; family Flavobacteriaceae; genus Flavobacterium. The sequence continues at coordinate 106,877 of NZ_JACHTC010000009.1, read as the reverse complement.
CCAATGAAAAAGCTTGAGTACCGAATCTGTACTCAAGCTTTTTATTTAGATGACAATAACGTATAAAAAAGGATACTTACATGCTACGCATGTAGGCTTCCAAAGCCTCTAACTCAGCATCACTAAATTTCTTAGTAATCTCTAAGTTTGCCTGCATAATAATAAATTGTGCAGGATCCACGATGGCTTCTTCTTGTCCTTTTAAAAAGGAAATTAGACTCACATCGTGTTTATCGTAAATCTCAATAATTTCTCTAACACTCGGACCAATTACTTTTTTATCTGCAATATGGCAAGAAGCACAGGTTCCTTTTCCTTCAAAAATTTGTTTTCCCAAGGCAATTTTCTCTGCTTGGCTCATTTCTGTTGCACCACCACGCTCAGATTCATATACAGGTTCCGGCATCGTTGGTTTTTCTTCTTTTTTACCACATGATACTAAAAGAACTGCAGCAAAAAACGGTATGGTTTTAAGTAGGTAGTTACGCATAGGTTGTTTGTTTTTTTTTGTTGTATCAAATGTACAAAAACAATTTGGGTTGCCTCTTTCACAAATCACTCCAATTCATGTAAAAAAACGACATCTATCTCCCTTTTACTTACATTAAAAAAACACGAGCATTTAGTATCCCTATTAACTTAATACCTACCTTTCACTTCTTCAATTTCCATGCTTCTAATGTCTTCCTCTACTTCCTTTCCTCTGTTAAAATTATATTTGATGGATAAAAAATAACTTCTAGAATTATACCGTTGATCTGTATAACTATATAAATCATTAATATTGTATTCATGACGTGATTGCAAAGAATCAAATAGATCATTTACCCCAAATATCAAGCTAAATGAAGGAGATAAAGGATAGTATACCGTGCAATTGACAGTACTAACTTGTTTAATCTTTGTATATAGAACTCGATAAGCTGAAGTGTAAGAATAATCAACATTTAATTCCATATCACGAAAGAGATGCCATGTGTTGTTTATATTAAGATTTGCATACAATGAGGAGAACTTCTGATCTGGCAATTTAAAATTCAAATATGCACCTGTAGCTTTAGTTGAAATTTCCCACCAATTAGCGATTGTATAAGGCCAAGAAATAAAGGCAAATAAATCATTTCGATAACCCGCATTTATTGGGTTAGTAACTACAATCCCCTTAACATTTGAAGGCAGAATTACAATGTTATTCTTTACATAATTATACCGCCAATTCAAGGATATATTATTTCTTAATCGATACCCCATTTGGAGACTATAAATATCCGTAGGTTTTAATTTATCATTTCCTCTGGAAGCACTTATAGGACTATCTTTGACATAAGTGGTATTAAATAGCGCATAGCTTGGTCTTGACAACCGTTGAGAGGCTGAAATGTAAAAAGGGCTACCATCAAATGTAGTATTATAATTCAGGTTAGGTAGTACTCTAAAGTTATTGTTATTTCCCTTCTCAGCAGAAGTGCTAAAATCGTTATAGTTATATTCTGCTCTGATTCCAACGGTGAGTTTTGACTTTTTCGCCATGGGAAGAGAAAGATTGGCAAAAGTGGAATATATGTATTCTTTCAAGCAAAAATTGTTAGAAAAATCCATTTCTTCACTCCAGTTACTTTGGGTTGATTCTACAAAATGAAAGTAGTCTTTGTTATTTATCCACGAAACTCGAGTTCCTAAGGTTAGTGTTTTTTGGTTAGTATACTTCTTCTGCCATTGTGCATTTAGCACATAGATAACATTTCTTGCTTTAGCATTTTGAGTATTTTGCTCTCTTGTGATTACTTGTGCTTTTTGGTATTCATTTTGTTGTGCAAAAGGATTGAAGTACTTTTTCGTTGCAAAGTCAAAAGCCACTGTAAATTTTGACCCTAACGTATCTAAATTACTTGTATAGGATAAAGAAGAAGAATGCATCTTATTTACTTGATCAAAAAATGTTCGAGATAGAATTAGAGAATCAGAAGCTAATGTAGGTCCCGTAATTGTAGAAAGAACTGTTCGTTGGTGATCATCATCTTTATCATCTTCAAAAAGATACAACAGACTAAAACTACTGTTTTCATCCAATTGATAATCTGCTCCTATTGTCAAATAATCACTCTTTCTATTCACCTTACTTTTTTCTGTATTAGCGTAGTGAAGTGTCTCGATATTCTCTTCTAAAACTCCTTTTGCTTGTGCAAACGTTTTATGTCTTGCGTGATAATAATTTCCAAAAACTCTAAATTTTTGACGCTCATAAAATAAACTCGCATCCGTCGAATACCCCCATTTATCGTTATATGAGGTGTTTTGGCGTATATTTCCTGTCCAGCCTTCGTTTTGAATCGTGGTAATTCTGATTATTCCCCGCTTTTCTCCTTCTATACTTCCATCCACACGATCGACTATTTCAATTTCATCAATAATACTTGGATTTAAAGTTTCTAAAAAAGTAGCTATTCGGCTTTTATCTATCCTTATATCTTTACCATCGACTTGGACTAAGATTTCATCACTTTCTAATATTTTAATTCCATCTGTTGTGGAGATATTGGGTGCATAATTTAAAATCGAAAGAACATCAGGTTGATTTTTTAACCGCGTTTCAGATACGCGAAGTAAAATGCCTTCATCTGTTTGTGTGATAGGTTTCTGCTTAGTTTCTATAACAAGTTCTTCCAATTGTTGAGGATCATCCTGCAAAATTAAAGGAAGTAACACTAAATCTTGATCGACTAAAACTGTTTGTACAGCGGTTTTAAAATAAATAGAACTCACATATAGAGTATACGACTCTGGAACTATAGATTTGATTACAAAATAGCCTTGTTCATCGGTAAAGACTCTTTGGATGAGGCTATCTCCTTGGTATAATTCCACAACTCCATAAGAAACACACCCTCCATTAGAAGTGATTAACTGACCTGAGAGTTGATGTTGGGCGTAGCCAATCAAGGAAAAAAACAAAGTGATAATTACAAAGTAATACTTCATCTGAATTAGTTGTGATGTATTAAACTAATTTACAACGAAATACTTTATTTACAATTTAAAACGTTGATCAAACCATACCTTAAAGCACTAATTATCAAACATTAACCTCCTGTACTACAGAAACAAAAAAGAGAGATCTTTTCGATCTCCCTTTTGATATGATTTCTATTTATTCAGCAAGATTGCTGCTTCTTTTGCAAAATAAGTGGAGATGATACTCGCACCAGCGCGTTTGATACAGGTTAATTGTTCCATCATCACTAGATCGTGATCCAACCATCCTTTTTCAGCAGCAGCTTTGACCATAGCATACTCTCCAGATACATGATACACCGATACAGGTACATTCACTGCATCTTTCACTTCACGTACAATGTCTAAATAAGCTATTCCCGGTTTTACCATAACGATATCTGCTCCTTCTTCTACATCATACAATGCTTCTTTAATAGCTTCAATGCGATTGGCATAATCCATTTGATAGGTTTTCTTGTCTTTTGGAATTTCTACATTTGCACGAGGTGCACTATCTAATGCATCTCTAAATGGTCCATAGAATGCTGAGGCATATTTTGCAGAATAACTCATGATACCCACATCCGTATAACCGGATTGATCTAAGGCTTCACGCATGCGCAACACACGACCATCCATCATATCACTTGGCGCCACAAAATCTGCTCCTGCAGCAGCGTGAGACACACTCATTCTAGTCAATGCATCTACGGTTGCATCATTGATCACCTTCCCGTTTTCAATAATCCCGTCGTGTCCGTAAATCGAATACGGATCTAACGCCACATCAGGCATAACAATCATTCCTGGGCAGGCATCCTTTATTGCCTTTATTGCCGTTTGCATCAATCCGTTTGCATTCCACGACTCAGTACCTGCGTTATCTTTTAAATGATCACTTACCTTTACGTAGATATTTACAGCGCGAATGCCCAACGCGTATAATTCTTTCACCTCTTTCACTGTTAAATCTACTGATCTTCTATAGATCCCAGGCATAGATAAAATAGGTTCTTCAACATTTGTTCCCTCAGCAATAAACATGGGAAACATAAAATCTTGTGGGGTCACAATCGTTTCTCTAACTAGACTTCGAATGGACTCACTTGTTCTTAATCTTCTACCTCTTTGTAATGGAAACATAGTATTTGGTTTACGTTTGACAGTTTACTGTTCACTGTGTACTGTCAACTAATTAATTATTTTATTTATTTAAACAAACGTTGTTTATCAAAGATCGCTTACAGTTGACGGTGTACAGTTAACAGTTTGAATGCTCTGAACGATACATTACTCAACAATATACATTCCCTCCACGTCTGTGAACCGTTAACCGTTAACTAATAACCAATCCACTGGATTAGCCAATACCTTCAATAACTTTTCTTCTTCGCTATTTTCTTCAGGTTGGTGATCGTATATCCATTGAACATGCGGAGGCAAACTCATTAATATGGATTCGATACGTCCATTGGTTTTTAATCCGAACAGCGTTCCTTTATCGTGCACCAGGTTAAACTCTACATAACGACCTCTTCGAATTTCTTGCCAAGTGCGTTGTTCTGTTGTATAGGTTAACGCTTTGCGTTTTTCAACAATAGGCACATAGGCTTCTAGAAAGCTATTGCCAACTGTTGTAACAAAATCATACCACTGTTGAGCTGATCTGTCCGTTGTTTCTTCCAATCGATCAAAAAATAACCCACCAATTCCACGAGCTTCCTCGCGGTGTGCATTCCAGAAATATTCGTCGCATTGTTTTTTATAACGCGGATAAAATGTTGCATCGTGTTGATCACAAGCCTTCTTACACACTTGATGGAAGTGGGTCGCATCTTCTTCGAATAAGTAATACGGCGTTAGATCTTGTCCGCCTCCAAACCAAGAACGAACTACTTTACCTGTTTTATCGTACATTTCAAAGTAGCGCCAATTGGCGTGAACTGTAGGTACCATAGGGTTTTTTGGATGGATAACTAAGCTCAATCCACACGCATAAAAATCGACATCTCCTACATTAAAATACTTTTGCATAGCCGCAGGTAATTCCCCGTGAACAGCAGAAATATTCACTCCTCCTTTTTCAAATACACGTCCATTTTCAATAACACGTGTTCTTCCACCACCACCTCCAGGACGTTCCCACAGGTCTTGTTGAAATTTAACTTCTCCATCAACCTCCTCCAATTTTGCAGTAATTTGATCTTGAAGTTGCTGTATATAGTGATAAAATTTTTCTTTCATACTTCCCTTAAACAAGCGTATCGGTTTTATTTCTTTCTGTTACAGTTGAGCGATTTTACCCATTATTTCAAAAGAGAAAGCTTTACTTTCATTTTGAATAAAAGTATATAAGTTCTTCGCTTTAGCTTTGAATTGGGGCTCTGTCTTAGACCAGTTAACTAATACATCGGCAAATTGTTCCATACGATCCCAACCAAAATTGAATTTCAATAGGTGTGCATGGAGTGCTGTCGATTCCATTGATGCTAAGATCTCATATGTCAAACCCATTTTTCCTAGTTCAGCATCAATTTCTTCTTTTACTTGTAGCTCATCAGGAACGAATCCAATTGATGAAAGTTTTACGACAATCGATTCAATTCGTCTGTCTTCTTCGCTTTTTACTCCTTTATTTAACATAGATCTCCATATCAAAAGCAAAAAAGTTTACGCTATATCCGTAAACCTTTTGCCGTATTTTTATTTGTGTTCGTATTCTTTTACTGCTTCAATAAAAGCTTTAGCGTGATCAACTGGGATATGTGGTAAGATCCCATGTCCTAAGTTCACGATGTATTTATCTTTTCCGAAAGCATCAATCATCTCATGCACCATTTTTTTAATGGTAGGAATTGGGGACATTAATCTACTTGGATCAAAATTTCCTTGTAGCGTGATATTCCCACCTGTAAATAAACGTGCATTTTGTGGGCTACAAGTCCAATCTACTCCTAGAGCAGAAGCTTTAGACTGTGCCATTTCAGGCAAGGCAAACCAACAACCTTTACCGAATACGATAACAGGTGTAATTTCTGCTAGTGCATCAACAATTTGATTGATGTATTTCCATGAGAATTCTTGATAATCTACAGGAGATAGCATTCCTCCCCAAGAGTCAAAAATCTGAACGGCATTTACCCCTGCTTTTACTTTTTCTTTTAGATATAAAATCGTGGTATCTGTAATTTTTTGCAATAATGTATGAGCTGCAACTGGATCAGAAAAACAAAATCCCTTAGCTAAGTCAAAGCTTTTAGATCCTTTTCCTTCCACGGCATAGCAGAAGATTGTCCACGGCGAACCTGCGAAACCGATCAAAGGCACCTCGTCATTCAACATTTCTTTGGTTACTTTAATAGCATCCATTACATAACCCAAAGTTTCTTCAATATTCGGAATAATAACCTGCTCAACATCCTTAGCTGAGCGGATAGGATTCGGTACCCAAGGTCCTATTCCTGGTCTCATTTCCACATCGATATTCATGGCTTGTGGAACAACTAAAATATCCGAAAATAGAATAGCTGCATCTGGTTGTACAATACGAATAGGTTGTACCGTAATTTCAGCTGCAATTTCAGGCATTCTACAACGGGTAAAAAAATCGTATTTATCTCGTAAAGCGCGGAATTCCGGCAAGTATCTACCTGCTTGACGCATCATCCAAACGGGTGGTCTCTCCACCGTTTCTCCTTTTAAAGCTCTTAAGAATAAATCATTTTTAATCATTTCTAAACCATTTAATTACGTCAATTTTAGCTGACACTATTTATAATATGCTAAACACGCTTGTAGGGTAGCTTCTATTGTCGGTTGACTTGCTACCACAATTTGCGTAGTAATCTCTTTGAGTGCATCTGCAGTTGTATCGCCAATACAAAAGCACACTTCCGTGGTAATTTGATTGTTTTGCAAAAAACTCTCAATGGCCGATGGGCTGTAAAAACAGATCCCTTCTACTTTTTGTTGAAGCACATGAGGTTGTTTGATTGTTTGATAAGCTTCATACTCATCAAAAATCAAGTTGTGTTGTTTAAAAAATGTAGGCAAAACCTCTCGTCGGATATTACCACAACAGAAAGAAAAACTGCAATTAGCAAAATCTCGTTCAATAACTTCGGTTAATTCCTTTGCATAGTGTGTCCAAGCCAATACCTTCCATCCGTGTTCTTCTAAAAGTGCTTTGGTTTTAACCCCCACACAAATAGCCGGTTTGGTCTTGAGCAATTGTGCCTGCGGATTATTCAACACACTTTTCACGGCATTTTGACTGGTAAACACCACAATATCCCTTGCTTGATCAACGGTAAACGCTAGCGGAGTTATCGCTATAAAGTCTTGCTCGATCCACGAGAGCGCAGCAGTCTCAAGCATTTGGCGATGCACGTCATTCAATATTCGCGTTGATAAAACTACAGGCATATTAAGAGCGTTTTAATTCCTGACGAAGTTTTTCCATCAAGGCTTGTCCTCCATTAGCCAACAATTCTTGTGCAGCGAAGAACCCTAGTTTTTTCCACTCTTGAATGGCAACTGTTTTTTTAATTTCAAACTTTTCTTTCCCGTCTAACGACAGTAGTACCCCTGTAAAATCAATTGTTTCTTCTTTTTGATTATAGGTAGCGATTGCTCCAATTGGCGCCGTACACCCACCTTCTAAAGTACGCAAGAATTGACGTTCAATATGCGTAGTCATTTCCGCTTCATAGTCATTTAATTGACGTAAAGCATCCAAAGCAAAAGAATCCTCTGCCATAGCTACTACCACCATTGCACCTTGTGCGGGTGCTGGAATCATCCAATCTAAATTGACAAATCCCTTGGGTTTTTTCTTGATGCGATCCAATCCGGCTGATGCAAAAATTGCTCCATTCCAATCTGCATTGTCATTTAGTTTTTGCATTCTTGTATTGACATTTCCGCGCAAATCAACGAGTGTGTGTTTAGGAAAACGGTTGAGCCATTGGGCTTTTCGTCTTAAACTTCCCGTTGCTACCACTGCCTCTACCTCGGGATCCAAAAAAGTTGTATTTCCTTTGTGTAATAAAATATCTACTGTATTTGCTCTTTTTAGTACAGCAGCTTGTACGATGCCCTGCGGTAAAGCCGTTGGAACATCTTTCATCGAATGCACGGCAATGTCCACTTTTTTGTTGATCATGGCCACATCCAAGGTTTTGGTAAAGATACCGGTAATACCCATTTCATATAAAGGCTTGTCTAATATCAAATCCCCTTCAGACTTCACCGGAACTAATTCCGTTTTATATCCTAAAGCATTTAATGCCTTTTCAACTGTTGTTGCTTGCCACATTGCAAGCTCGCTATCGCGTGTACCGATACGAATAACTCTATCCATTTTGTCTTGTGTCTAATTGAAAAACTTTTTCTATCCATTCAATGCTATCATCAACAACGGTTTCTTCTTGTCGCAAATGATTGGCAAAATGTGTGGTGATCTTCTGAATAATACGCATTGTGATTACTTCAGCTTGTTCACTATCAAAGTTCTCATATTTTTTTCGATGGTAGTCAATTTCTCCATCTTTTATTTGTTCTAGACGCGTTTTTAGCGCGTGAATAGTTGGAGCAAACTTTCTCATCTTGGTCCAAGCGACAAATTCTGACATCACTTCGTCAATAATTTCTTCTGCCTGAGGGATGAATTCTTTTCTTCTTTCAATAGTTTTATCCGTCATCTTAGACAAGTCATCCATGTGAATTAGTTCCACCATGGGATGAGAAGCGACCATTGGATCTACGTTTTTGGGAATAGATAAATCTAGGATCGTTAAAGGTTTGCTCAGCTGTAGTTTTGTCAGATCAACTGTTGGTTGTTGAGCACCAGTTGCTACGACTAATACATCTGATTTTGCAATTTCTTCCTCTAAATTTTCGTAATCTTTGACGTGTAAATTAAACTTCCCCGCCACTTCTAAAGCGCGTTCCTTTGTTCTATTGATTAAAACAATATGATCGTTGTGGGTGTGTTTGACAAGATTTTCACAGGTATTGCGACCAATTTTCCCCGTTCCAAACAAAAGAATGTTTTTAGCGGAGATGTCTTGCACCTGATCCATGATATACTGTACGGCTGCAAAAGAAACAGAAGTAGCTCCAGAACTGAGTTCCGTTTCATTCTTTATGCGTTTACTAGCTTGAATAACCGCATTAACTAGACGCTCAAAATAGTTCGTTGTCAATCCTTGCTCTTTGGCTAATACAAAGCCATTTCGAATTTGACTAATAATTTCAAAATCACCTAAGATTTGACTATCTAACCCTGTTCCAACGCGAAATAAGTGACGTATTGCCTCATTGTTTTTACACACATAAGCAACTTGTCGGAAATCGTCAACCGTTCCATTACTATTATCACATAATAACTTAATCAATTCAAAAGGATGCTGCGCAAAACCATAGATCTCCGTACGATTACACGTAGAAATAACGATTAAGCTTTCAATCCCTTCTTCTTTCGCTTGATGTAATAGATTTTCTTTGGCCTCTTCACTCAAACTAAACTTTCCCCTCATCTCAGCGTCCGCTTTTTTATAGCTTAATCCCACTGCATAAAAAGTAGTTGATTTGACCTTATCTATTTTTTCCATACCTATTTCAATTTCAAAAGTAAGCAAATTTAGCGCTAATGATTCGATAAAAGTAACGCTAGAGGGACTATTAATAACGCTCAAAGAAAAAGAAAAACAATTAGCAATATTTCATTATATTACAGTACATTTGCAGTATTAGCAAGGGTTAGAAATGATTCTATATAGAATCATTCTAAATAAAAAATACAAGATTACGTTTCCCTACTGTTCAAAAAAATAACGCTATGAGTCCCATAGAAGAAATCAACATAGACCCCGAATTTTCGGTCTACAAAATAGATAATTCCAGTCCACAATCGCTGAGTTTCCACAAGGAGATCAGCACAGATATTATCCAATTCTACTTTTGTTTGAAAGGGAGTGGACAGTTTATTTACAACCACGGAGCCTATACCTTGGATCTACCCGAAGAGAAGTCACTTCTGTTATACAATCCTCAAAAGCAACTACCTGTTCACCTAGAAATAAAGGGGCAATCTGCGATTATTTGCTTGATGATTTCCATTAAAAAATTCCACTCCTTATTTTCATCAGAAGCGGAATTTATCGGTTTTTTAACGGAAGAGAATAAGGAAAAAAAATACTATACAGAAGAAAAGATCACACCAGCCATTGCCATTGTCTTAACGCAAATGCTCAATGCTACAATGCATCCTTCTGTAAAAAACCTTTTTTACAAAGGCAAGACATATGAGTTACTCAGTCTAGTATTCAATTACAACGAGGAACAAAACATTGACAATTGTCCGTTTTTATCGGACGAGGAAGATGTTTTAAAAATCAAACAAGCCAAAGACATCATTATTCAACAGATGACCGAACCGCCTACGTTGCAGGAGCTAGCGGATCATATCGGCTTAAACATCAAAAAGTTAAAAATTGGTTTTAAGCAAATTTACGGAGACTCTGTTTTCAGCTTCCTCTTTGACTACAAGATGGAATATGCACGAAAACTATTAGACGAAGGAAATTACAACGTCAATGAAGTGGGATTGAAAATTGGATACAGTTCAGCTAGCCATTTCATTTCTGCCTTTAAAAAGAAATATGGCATAACGCCAAAAAAATATTTAATGTCAATTAATTCAAACAATCAATAATGAAAGGGATACTACTTGTAAATTTAGGTTCGCCAAAATCTCCAACCCCTGAGGATGTAAAACCTTACTTGGATGAATTTTTAATGGACAAAAGAGTCATCGATATGCCTTATTTACTGAGAGCATTTTTAGTAAAGGGAATTATTCTCAATACAAGACCTAAGAAATCAGCTGCTGCTTATCAAAAAGTATGGTTACCTGAAGGATCACCGTTAATTGTAATCTCTCAACGTCAGCAAAAAAAATTACAACAAAAGACGGATTTACCTATTGCATTAGCCATGCGTTATGGTGAGCCTTCAATCAAAACAGGTTTACAGGAACTGCATGACAAAGGAGTAACCGATGTATTTATGATTCCTTTGTATCCGCAATTTGCTATGGCAACCACAGAAACCATTGAAGTATTGGCTGAAGAATTGCGCAAAAAGCACTTTCAAAACATGAGCATTACTAGTATGCCTGCTTTTTACAATAAACAGGAATACATCGACGCTTTAGCGAATTCTATTCAAGCACATTTGGACAACAACGAGTGGGATCACATTTTGTTTTCTTACCACGGTGTTCCAGAGCGTCACATCTATAAATCAGACACCACAAAATCACATTGTAAAATCGATGGATCGTGTTGTAACACTCCTTCTGTAGCACATCAACATTGCTATAGACATCAATGTTTGGAAACGACCAGACAAGTCGTTGAAAAACTCAATATTCCAGAAGAAAAATACACCAATACTTTCCAATCGCGATTAGGACCAGACAAATGGTTGCAACCTCCTACAGACAAAACAGTCAATGCATTAGCTGAAAATGGAATCAAACACCTAGCTGTTGTTACTCCCGCTTTCGTAGCAGATTGCTTAGAAACACTTGAGGAAATTGGCATGGAAGCAAAGGAGGAATTTCTACACCACGGCGGAACTTCTTTTAAGACAATCCCTTGCCTAAACGATAACGACGATTTTATTGATGCCTTAGCCACTTGGATTACAACCTGGCAACAAAAAAAATAACGAAATTTTATGGCCTATTTATATTTAAAAGCACTACACGTCATCTTTGTTGTCTGTTGGTTTGCAGGCTTATTTTATATTGTTCGCCTCTTCGTTTATTACGTGGAGGCCAATGAAAAACCACAAGTTGAACAAGACATCCTCAAGAAGCAATATCGCCTCATGACTAATCGTCTTTGGAATATTATCACATGGCCTGCAGCTATACTTACCTTGCTTTTTGGTCTTTCGCTTTTTGTGGTGAATCCCTATTTATTAGAACAACCCTGGATGCATGTTAAGTTGTTGTTTGTCTTATTTTTAATCGCTTATCACCTCAAATGCCATCAATTCGTAAAGCAAATTAATCGAAATACGCTAACGAAATCATCTTCATTTTTCAGAATATGGAATGAAGGAGCAACAATTATTTTATTTTCTATTGTTTTTTTAGTATTTTTAAAAAATGCTTTCAACTGGATATTTGGTGTAGTAGGACTACTAGGTTTGGCTATATTATTAATGATAGGTATTAAGCTTTATAAACGAATTCGTCAACGAAAGAAAGAGTGAGTGAATGAAAGACAAGTTTTTTTTAAAAAGTTTCTCCCTACAAAATAGAATTTTTTTCTCCTTAATTTTCTTGAGCATCATATCTTCGATATTGATCTCGGCAGTTTCTGTCTATCAATTTAAGGAAGAAGCACGCACCTATCACCAATATAGGCTAGAACGAAAGGAAAGTTCTATTACAGAGAACATAAACTACATCTTAACCACCACTCCTTATCAACTAAACACCGAAAATCTCCCTCTGATTTTCAAAGATAAAATACACGAGCTTGCCTCTATACACAATACCGAATTACATATTTATGATCTAAATGGCAAGTTATTACTCTCTTCTAAGGGGAGTTTCTCCATTGACAGCGTCAAGTCGAATATTCCGATTATCATCTTAAAAACAATAAAAGCCTCTCCTGTCAAGCGTTTTGTTGACGTAGAGGAGATCGATAATTCGCGTATTCGAACTTCCTATCGCTACTTGAAAGATCAAAAATTTAAACCCCTGGGAATCATAAAGATTCCCTATCCAGAAGAAACTGAATTTTACGAAAATGAGGTGCGCAATTTCATGTATAAATTCGGACAAGTCTATATTATCATGTTGATTATGTCTATCGCCATTTCTTATTTTCTATCCAACTACATCACCCAGAGTCTAAATAAGCTCAGCATTAAAATGACGAGCACCAAGCTAGGACAGAAAAACGAAAAGATTGAAGACATCTCCACAAGTAAAGAGATATCTAACTTAATCAATGCCTACAATGACATGGTTGAGAAATTAGACGAGACTTACCAACAATTAGCGCAAAATGAAAGAGAACAAGCTTGGCGAGAAATGGCGAAACAAGTTGCTCATGAAATTAAAAATCCGTTAACACCTATGCGATTAACGGTACAGAGTTTTGAGCGAAAATTCGATCCAACCGATCCAGACATTACCACAAAAATCAAAGACTATTCCGCTGTTCTCATCGGACAGATTGATACCATGTCATCCGTTGCAACTGCCTTCTCAAGCTTTGCCTCGATGCCTGCTCAACAAAACGAAACGCTAAACGTTATTAAAACGATTCGAATATCTTTAGATATATTTACCGAAGATTTCATCTATTTTGAACACGAAGAAGAGGAAATCATCGCAATTATCGATCAAACACAACTTATCCGTATTATTACTAACTTAGTAAAAAATGCAATTCAGGCTATTCCCGATAGTAATCCTAGTCCGATTGTGATCGTAAAAGCCTATCAAAATAGCAAAAACATCGTTATTTCTGTTACCGACAATGGAACGGGAGTTACTATTGCAGATAAGACGAAAATATTCGAACCGAAATTTACCACCAAAACAAGTGGAATGGGACTTGGTCTGGGGATTATAAAAAACATTGTTGAAAATTATAAAGGAACCATTACTTTTGAAACAGAAGTCGGCAAGGGAACAACATTTACCGTAACTTTACCGCTGACCAAATAAAAATTTGAAATATGGAATATGAAAATATTTTAGTTGAGACAGATGATCATATATCGGTCATAACGATTAACAGACCAACGAAATTAAACGCCTTAAACAAACCTACAATTGAAGAATTACACCGTGCACTCCTTCAATTAGAAGAAGACAAATCAGTACGCGTGGTAATTATTACCGGAAGTGGAGAAAAAGCCTTTGTTGCAGGCGCGGATATTAAAGAGTTTGCAAGCTTCAATGTAAGTGAAGGCTCACAATTAGCTGCTAAAGGACAAGAATTGCTATTTGACTATGCTCAAAACTATTCTAAGCCGATCATTGCAGCTGTTAACGGTTTTGCTTTAGGTGGAGGATTAGAATTAGCTATGGCTTGCCATTTTAGAGTTGCTTCAACTAATGCCAAAATGGGGCTACCTGAAGTAACGCTAGGTTTAATCCCTGGTTATGGAGGAACACAACGCCTACCTCAATTAATAGGCAAAGGACGCGCGATGGAATTAATTATGACAGCAGACATGATTAACGCACAAAAAGCATTGGAATATGGCTTAGTAAACCACGTGGTTGAACAACCTGAATTGCTAACTTTCACAAAAGCTATTGCCCAAAAGATAGCAAACAATTCGTCTTCTGCTATTTCTAAAGCTATTAAATCAATCAACGCTAACTTCAAAGATGGTACAAACGGATACCACGAAGAAATTAAGCACTTTGGTGAGTGCTTTAATACGCAAGATTTTACAGAAGGCACAACAGCTTTCTTAGAAAAGAGAAAACCAAATTTTAAAGGATAAGAAAAAAGGTTGGAATTTACATTCCAACCTTTTTTATTTACACACAAGGTCATAAAAAAAGCTCCTTGAAATTCAAGGAGCTTTGTTGGCCTACTAGGACTCGAACCTAGAACGACTGAACCAAAATCAGCTGTGTTACCATTACACCATAGGCCAGTACCACTTTGCCATTCAAAAGTAAATTACTTCTGTATTGCGGATGCAAAAGTAGCATTATTTCTGTACTTACCAAAGATTTTCAAAATAATAATAACTCCACACACACGACTCCCACTACAATTCACTAATAATCAATTGAAAGCGAAATAAATTTTAACATATTTTTTTGCAAGGGGGGAGATGAGTCGTTGAGGTGGTGAGTCGTAGAGGTGATGTGGTGATGTGGTGATGTGGTGATGTGGTGGTGAGGTGGTGAGGTGGTGAGGTGTTGTGGTGGTGAGGTGTTGTGGTGGTGAGGTGTTGTGGTGGTGAGGTGATGACTCGCTTAGAGTTGTCTTCTGATAACCAATAATCAAATAAAAAAAAGCTCCTTGATTTCTCAAGGAGCTTTTGTTGGCCTACTAGGACTCGAACCTAGAACGACTGAACCAAAATCAGCTGTGTTACCATTACACCATAGGCCAGTACCACTTTGCGACTCAAAAGTAGGAACTACTTCTGCATTGCGGAGGCAAAAGTAACACTTTTTTTATATTATCCAAAAACAAAACGCAAAATTATTTTTTTTTAATCTGGTTCATATCTAATAAAAAAAGACTTTCTTTGTATATATTGATTAAAAATACCAAGAATATTCTTATATGTTAACATTCAACTACAAAAAGTGGAATATAATCGGGGGATGGCTATGCTTCCTCGTTGCGTTAATCACTTACACTTTGACCGTAGAACCTACCGTTAGTTTCTGGGATCCAGGAGAATACATTGCTACTTCAGCCAAACTCGAAGTGGGTCACCCTCCAGGGGCTCCTTTTTACCAAATGCTAGGTGCTTTGTTCTCTCTTTTTGCGGCTTCACCTCAACATATCGCATTAGCTGTGAATATGGTAGCCGTTTTATCGAGTGCTTTTACTATCCTTTTTATGTTTTGGTCGATGACCAATATCCTAAAAAAAATAGTAACTAAAACTTCGGAATGGACAAATTCAAATGCCATTGCCGTTTTAGGTAGTGCAGCTATAGGTTCTCTTGCTTTTAGCTTTACGGACAGTTTTTGGTTTAATGCGGTAGAATCAGAAGTTTACGCTTCGGCTATGGTTCTTACTGCTCTTCTCCTCTACCTAGGATTGAGATGGGTAGATGAACTTGATCAACCTAGAGGAAACCGCTGGTTGTTATTGATCGGCCTAGTAGCAGGATGTTCTTTTGGTGTTCACCTTATGGCCCTGTTAACTATTCCGTCTATCGGTTTACTTTACTTCTTTAAGAAATATGAAAAAGTAACAATAAAGAACTTCATCATAGGTAATATTGCCTCTGTTGCAGCACTATTCTTTTTGTTTGCGTTTTTCTTCCCTAAGCTCCTCGCTTTCTTTGGAAAAACAGAAATTTTCGCAATCAATACACTAGGACTTCCCTTCAATAGCGGAACTATCCTTGCCTTCCTTATCTTAATTGGACTTACTGTATTTGGCTTGTATTACACCCGTAAGAAAGGGTATGTAATGTTTAATACCATTATCTTAACTATCGTTTTCGTTTGTGTTGGTTTAAGTGCTTGGTTAATGTTGCCTATTCGCGCTAATGCAAACGTAACCATTAACGAAAATACTCCTTCCGATGCAGCGGAATTATTAGCTTACTACCAACGTGAACAATACGGTGATGAAAGTATTTATTACGATTCATACTTTACAAAAGCCTACGTTGGACTGGATGCTAACAACCCGTGGAAAGATCAACAACCCAACTATGAAAGAGACTACAAAACAGGAAAATACGTTGTCGTAAACGAATGGAAAAATGCGGGGCAAAACTTTGACGAAAGACACAAAGGATTTCTTCCGCGTATGTGGAGTACAGATAAAAACCACCGCGTAAACTATATGCGTTATTCAAAACCGCTAAATTTCAACATTGCACCGGGATATACGAATAACGATAAATTGGTCTACTTAGACCGTGCTGTCAAACAAAAATTAGCGAGTGGCGAATTTGGCGTTGAAGAATTAGACAATTTCTTTAGCCAATATGGTCAAGCACTAGATATTGAGGTACCTTCTTTCTCTGATAATATGTCTTTTATGTTTACCTATCAATTTGGGTATATGTACTGGAGATATTTGATGTGGAACTTTGTAGGTCGTCAAGATGATATTCAAGGTCAAGGAGATTTAGAACACGGAAATTGGTTGAGTGGGATTAAGTTTTTAGACGAAATACGCCTTGGTTCTCAGGATAATCTTCCTTCTGATGTATTAAACAATAAAGGTAGAAATACGTACTTTTTCTTGCCTTTCATCCTTGGTATTATTGGAATTGTATTCAACTACCGAAAAGATCCAAAAATGTTCTGGGTATTATTGGTCCTTTTCTTATTTACAAGTTTAGCACTGAAAATATTCTTAAACGAGCGTCCTTTTGAACCAAGAGAACGCGATTACGCAGTTGTACCTTCGTTTTATATCTTTGCGATGTGGCTTGGATTTGGGGTATATTCAATCTATGAAGGATTGAAAAAATACCTTTCTCCAAAAATGTCAAACATTATTGTATTAACTGTTTGCACCCTTGCTGGCCCTGTTTTATTAGCGCAACAAAATTGGGATGATCACGATCGTTCTAACCGTTATACCGCTTTAGCAAACGCACGAGCGTATTTAGATTCTTGTGATCCAAATGCGATTATCTTCACCATTGGTGATAACGATACCTTCCCGCTTTGGTATTTACAAGAAATTGAAGGCTATCGTACCGATGTACGCGTCGTTTGTACTAGCTTACTAACACAAGATTGGTACATTGACCAGATGAAAGCCAAAGCCTATGACTCTGAGCCATTGCCAATCAAATTTACTCATGATCAATATGTAGGAAACAAACGCGACGCGCTTTTGGTTAAACCTGTAGCAGATCAACGTTTTGACTTATCCCTTTTATTGGATGTTGTTCGCTCAGACGATCAACGTACGAAGCAATTAACAGAAGCAGGTACAACACTGTACTTATTCTCATCAGATAAAGCCTCTTTACCTGTTGATCGTGAAACAATTGCAAAAAACAATATTGTTTCTCCTCATTTAATGGATCAAGTGGTTTCCTCTATCGACATTGATATTACGGATCAAGTAATTTACAAACACCGTTTAATCATGTTAGACATTATTGCTAACAACAAATGGGAAAGACCTATCTATTTCTCTGGTGGTAGTTTTAACAACGACGATTTCGCTTGGATGAAAGATTACCTACAACTCAGCGGTTTAATCTATAAGCTTGTTCCGATCAAATCTGAAGGTCAAAATGCACATCCGGTAGACTTGGGTAGCATTGATGCAGATCGTATGTACAATACCGTGAAAACATGGTATTGGGGTAATATGGGTAGTGATAAGATTTACCATGATCCGCAAACACGTAGAAATTCATTAAGCTATCGCCTTAACTTGAGTCGTTTAGCAGAGCAGTTGATTGAGGAAGGTAAAAATGAAAAAGCAAAAGAAATCCTCGATACGGCAATGACTAATATGCCGATTCAATATTATGGCTATTATCAATTGGTCATTCCTTTTGTAGAATGCTATTACAAAATTGGCGAAGCCAAAGTAGCACAAAAGTATGCACAGGAATTAGCGCAAAAATCAAATGAGAAGTTGTTCTATTACAAGAATCTTCCTCTTGACGAACAGAATTTCTACGCTTATGAAATCCTTGCAGAACTCAATATTTGGAAGCATTTGGTTGATATTGTTGATGTAGAAGACAAACAAACAGCTTTTGTCAAACAATACAAAGACGACTTCAATTCGTACTTCACTCATTTCAACTACTTGTTCAAAAAATATCAAGGAGAAGCAATGGAAGAAGAAGGAGACTTTATCGAATCCGAAGAATAACAAATTTTCATATAATAAAACAGCCTTTATTACTTAATAAAGGCTGTTTTTGTTTTCCTACTAACTCCAAAAACAATTCGAAGGAGCTCCTTCTATTTTTTTAGTAACTTTGCGATTCAAAAGGATATATACGATATGATTGAAAATAAAAATCAAAGTAAAACACAAGTAGAGCAATTGGGCGAATTTGGACTGATTAAACAGCTAACCAAAGACTTCTCTATTACACAACCATCTACCCTAAAAGGGATTGGTGACGATGCCGCTGTGCTAGACTTTCCCACAGATAAAGTAGTTATTTCAACCGATTTACTCATCGAAGGTGTTCATTTTGATTTGGCTTATGCTCCATTGAAACACCTAGGCTATAAAGCTATTGTTGTCAATCTATCTGACATTTGCGCAATGAATGCTGTACCTACGCAAGTTACCGTTTCTATTGCCGTGTCAAATCGATTCCCTTTAGAAGCTTTAGAAGAATTATACGAGGGAATTGCATTGGCTTGTAATTACTATAAAGTTGACCTAATTGGAGGTGATACAACTTCTTCGCAAAAAGGATTAATCATCAGTGTTACAGCGATAGGTAAAGCACAAGAAGAGGAATTAGTTTACAGAAACAAGGCACAAGACAATGATTTATTAGTCCTTACTGGAGATATTGGTGGTGCTTATATGGGACTCCAAGTGCTAGAAAGAGAAAAACAAGTTTATCTAGTAAATCCAAATAATCAACCGGATTTATCTCTCTATGACTATATCATTGAAAGACAATTAAAACCCGAAGCTCGCACAGATATCAAACAACTATTAGCTGAACTTGAGGTTCAACCAACGAGTATGATTGATGTATCAGACGGGCTTTCTTCTGAAATAATTCATTTATGTACGCAATCTAAAGTAGGATGCAACTTGTTTGAAGACAAACTTCCACTTGATCCACAATTTATTAATACCTGTGAGGAATTTAATATAGATGCAACAACAATCGCTATTAATGGTGGTGAAGATTATGAGTTACTATTCACCATCAAAATGGAAGATTACGACAAAATTAAAGGAAACCCGAACTTAACTGTTATTGGTCATATGACACAAGAAAGCGAAGGCGTTCACCTCATCACAAGAGATAACACGAAAATTCCAATCAAGGCAAAAGGATGGAATGCCCTACAATAATTAAGAAAACTGGTTCTGTAACCAGTTTTTTTTTGCTCTATACTATCCCTCATTCTCAAAGTGTAATTCCTATAAAATATTAACCATAATTTGTGAATATTTGATAATTTATTTTAAATTTGAATAAAAACCCACTAGTATGGACACAAATTATCAAGAAGAAAACCAAGAAAAAGCGGTAGAGTCTACACAACAAACTGAAGTAGTAACTCCTCCCACTCAAGCAACGTATCAAACTGTTCCACCACTTGTACAACAACCTATTGAAAAGAACAACATAGGACTAACAGGATTTATCTTGTCTATCGTTGCTGTTGTGATTTCCTTAGTTCCCATTGTAGGATGGCTGTGTTGGTTATTGGGACTCGTCCTTTCAATTGTTGGACTATTCAAAAAACCAAGAGGTTTTGCCATTGCTGGTCTTGTGATCTCTCTAATAGGATTTATCATCATGTTCTTCTTGTTGGGAATTCTTGGAATTGCAGCTGCAGCTGCCGTTGCATCAGAAATGTAAGATCAATACCACTCATACAAAAAAACAGAACTTAGGTTCTGTTTTTTTGTACGTTAAATAATTATTAGATTTTTATTAGAATTAAGCTAAACCTTATTTTGAATTCGAACAAATTAGTACCTTGCACCGCGATTGTAAAAAAGATTACTTAATTTTGTTCTAGTTAACAAACTCAAAACAAGCCAAGTGAAAAGAAAAATAGCGGTATTTTTTATGCTTATGTTTCTGATTTCAACAACTGAATTTGGTCAGTTATTGAAGTTCCCTTTGCTTGTGGAGCATTATGTTGAACACAAAGGTTTAAATCCTGATTTGACAATTTGGGGATTTTTACAAATTCACTACGACAACAATCACAAAGAAGATGGTGATCCAACAGATGAGAAACTTCCTTTTGTTTCTCATGCTCCCATCATGCATATCGTTGCGACAACTCCGCCGACTATGCTAAAAATTGAGCGTATCAAAATCTCAACTCATAATACCAAGGTTGAGCGTTTTCACGACGCTGTTTTCGAAAGTAGTTTTTTATCCTCTATTTGGCAACCGCCTAAATACTGTTAATACATTTTATCCTCACACTTCGTGGTTTGTTTATATCAACTAAATCACGTAGTTCTTATCGTATTTATGTATCAACTCAAGGGCAGTATTATCTCTTCGCATCTCTGAGTTTATGTGCAATCTTACCCTTTCTCAAAACACTTAGTTTACGGGGGTAAATGAATTATATGCCGTAAACTGTAGGTTAGGACTAGATTGATAGCTGCAATTGAACATAACAGTAGTAGTATGTTAAACAAAATAATTGCTTATTCTGTAAAGAATAAACTTATCATAGGCTTAATGGTACTAGGGCTAATCGGTATTGGTATATTTCAAATGACCAAATTACCTATCGATGCTGTACCAGATATTACAGACAATCAAGTTCAAGTTATTACGGTTGCGCCGAATTATGGGGCTACGGATATTGAACGTTTAGTTACTTTTCCTATCGAACAGGCCAATAGTAATATTCCTGGAATGAAAAGTATCCGAAGCTTCTCGCGCTTTGGTTTATCCCTTATCACCATTGTTTTCGAAGAAGATGTCGACATCTATTGGGCAAGACAACAAGTTGGCGAACGCCTACAACAGGTGCAGAATGACATTCCGAAAGAGGTTGGCAGACCCGAATTAGGTCCCATTTCTACTGGTTTAGGAGAAATTTACCAATATGTGGTACGCCCAGAAAAAGGGTATGAAAAACAATTTGATCTGACAGAACTGCGATCTATTCAGGATTGGATAGTTCGACGCCAATTAATTTCTGTAAAAGGAGTTGCCGAAGTAAGTAGCTTTGGCGGAAAGCTCAAACAATATGAAATCGCTATTGACCCCAATCGTTTAGATGCCAGCGGCCTGACTATTACAGATGTATTTGAAGCACTCAATCAAAACAATGAAAATACAGGAGGTGCATATATTGAAAAGGGACCAACTGTTTTATACATCCGTTCTGAAGGTTTAATTGGAACGATTGAAGATATTGAACAAATTGTTATTCCTTCAAAAAACAACGAATTACCTATTTTGATTCGCGATATTGCCAAAGTGCAAATTGGGCATGCAACGCGCTACGGCGCAATGACCTACAACGACCAAGGCGAAGTTGCGGGCGGAATTGTCATGATGTTAAAAGGAGAAAATAGCAACAATGTAATCCAAGATGTAAAAACTCGTGTTGCTGAAATTCAAAAATCCCTGCCTAAAGGGGTAGTAATTGAACCGTTTCTCGATCGTACTAAAATGGTTAACAACGCCATTGGAACAGTAGAGACCAACCTACTAGAAGGTGCATTAATTGTCGTTCTTGTACTTGTTTTGTTTCTTGGAAATTTACGTGCAGGTTTACTTGTTGCATCTATCATACCCTTGGCGATGCTATTTGCCATCTCGATGATGAATTTATTTGGTGTCAGCGGAAACCTGATGAGTTTGGGGGCTTTGGATTTCGGATTAATCATAGACGGAGCCGTCATCATTGTGGAAGCCGTCCTCCATCAATTCAGTCACAACAACAAATTCAAGAAAAAAATACTGCTCAAACAAGAGGAAATGAACCAAACTGTGGTACAATCTGCTTCAAAAATGATGAACAGTGCGGTGTTTGGTCAAATCATTATCCTTATTGTATATATCCCAATTCTGACTTTACAGGGAATAGAAGGGAAAATGTTTAAGCCTATGGCACAAACCGTAGCGTTTGCCTTATTGGGAGCCTTTTTGCTTTCGTTGACTTATGTTCCCATGATGAGTTCTTTAATTTTGAGTAGAAAAGTAGATCCAAAACCTAACTTTGCCGATCGCTTTATGGCAAAATTGGAAAAAATATACCAGAAAGCTTTAGTTAAAGTATTGGAAATACCTAAAATCATCTACAGTGTAGTTGCTTTATTATTTGTCAGTGCAATCTATATTCTTTCCACCCTCGGAGGAGAATTTATTCCA
Organism: Myroides sp. WP-1; assembly: GCF_014145635.1. Taxonomy (GTDB): domain Bacteria; phylum Bacteroidota; class Bacteroidia; order Flavobacteriales; family Flavobacteriaceae; genus Flavobacterium. The sequence goes on along the minus strand of NZ_JACHTC010000009.1, from coordinate 84,089 downwards.
TCTTTAGAAGAAGGTGATTTTGCCGTAGACACCAAAGTGCTCAACGGAAGTAACCTTACAACAACCATAGAAAGCACACAAAAAGCAGTTCATATTTTGGTGAATCAATTTCCGGAAGTGGAAAAAGTAGTAACAAAAATAGGTAATAGTGAGGTTCCTACCGATCCCATGCCAATGGAGGCAGGAGATATGATGGTTATCTTAAAAGACAAAAAAGAATGGACCTCTGCTTCTTCTTTCCCTGAATTGGCAGAGAAAATGACCAAAGCACTCGAAGAAGTTCCTGGAATTACAGTCGGATTTCAATTCCCTGTACAAATGCGATTTAACGAACTAATGACCGGAGCTAGACAAGACGTTGTTGTTAAAGTCTTTGGAGATAATTTAGATACTTTAGCTACTGCTGCCAATCAAATTGGACAACTGATCAATACCATTCCTGGTGCAGTCAATTTATACGTTGAACCTATTACTGGAATGCCGCAATTACTCATTGAATACAACCGCGCAGCAATTGCTCGTCATCATCTGTCAATTGGTGAGATTAACAGCATTGTTAATACCTCATTAGCAGGTCAAAGTGCTGGTGTGGTTTATGAAGGGGAAAATCGATTTGATTTGGTTGTTCGCATGGAGGAAAAAAGCAAAAAAGACATTCAACAAATTCGCAACATACTGATTCCTACTCCTTCTGGAATGCAAATCCCTTTAAGTCAATTAGCTTCAGTAGAAATTAAAGAAGGACCGAATCAAATTCAACGTGAAAATGCACAACGCCGTATTTTTGTTGGCTTTAATGTAAAAGGACGTGATGTTCAAAGTATTGTAGAAGAACTACAACAAAAAGTAGAAGCTAAAATTACTTTACCTACAGGGTATCGTGTTACGTATGGAGGGCAATTTGAAAATTTAAATGAGGCGAAAGAACGTTTAGCCATTGCTGTTCCTTTGGCGTTAGTTTTAATATTCGTGCTTTTATTTTTTGCCTTTCGAGATATCAAAGAATGCTTAATGATCTTTACAGCAATTCCGCTATCCATTATTGGAGGAGTATTTCTTCTTGCACTAAGGGGTATGCCTTTTAGTATCAGTGCAGGTGTTGGATTTATTGCACTATTTGGTGTAGCTGTATTAAACGGTATTGTGCTAATTGCAGAATTCAACCGCTTACAAAAATCAGGAATTACCAACATCGTTTACGTCGTTGTTCGAGGAGCAAAAAGCCGTTTACGTCCTGTATTGATGACCGCTTCTGTTGCGTCTTTTGGATTTCTACCTATGGCATTGAGCAATGGCGCAGGTGCAGAAGTACAACGCCCATTGGCCACCGTTGTAATCGGAGGACTAATCCTCGCCACTTTCTTAACTTTATTTATTTTGCCTTTGTTATATATCACTTTCGAACAAAAGCTGAACTTCTCTTTCTTTAAAAAGAAAAAAATCAGCACCGTTGTAGCAACAATTGGACTATTGTTATTCACAAACAGTCAAACATTTGCGCAAACACCTATTGCACTGGACCAAGCCATTGACCGTGCCTTGACCAATAACAATGCCATACGAACGGAACAATTGCGTTCGGATTTTGCCAAGGCCTTTATCCATACCGCAACGGATATTCCACAAACAACTGTATCAGGTGAATTCGGACAAATTAATGGCCCTTACACGGATAATAAATTTAGCATCAGTCAGGATATTGCCTTCCCTACAATTTACAACAGACAAAAAAAGGTATACCAAAAAAATTGGCAAAAAAGTATTTTTGATTTAGAACTCAAAACGATTGAAATCAAGAGAGAAGTAACCCAAAGCTTTTTTGATTACTACTATTGGAAGGAAAAAGAACAACTCTTACTTCAAGCAGATAGCCTCTATATTTCCTTTTACAACAAAGCTACATTGCGCTTTCAAAAAGGAGAAAGCACTATATTGGAACAAACAACGGCCAAAAATCAGTTGATTAAAATTCAAATGCAACTAGCTGAAATTGCACAGGCTAAAAGTTTAGCTCAGCTCCAATTGAAGTACTTACTTAATACGGAGGAAGATTTAATTCCCTCGTTAGAAGCAAACAAAGTCGAATTACTGGGATTAGAACAAGATTTGGATCAAAATCCACAATTAAAAATCGCAGAACAAAACAGCGAAATCGCGCATGCCCAAACGCAATTGGAACGATCAAAACTATTACCTACACTACAATTGACTTACAACAACAGTAGTTTTATGGGGTTAGCAGCGAATGATGTGTACTACGACCGAAAAGACCGCTTTCACGCCTTTCAGATTGGCTTAACCTTGCCCCTATTTGACTTTGGGCAAAAAGGTAGAATTCGCGCATCTAAAGAGGCAGAAAAAGTAGCAGAAGCAGAATTGGCAATGACCCAGCAAAACATGGTTAACCATTATCAACAATTGTTGATAAACCTTACAAGTAGTCAACAAATTTTGATGAGTTATGAACAACAAGCACCAAAAGGCGCTGATGTTATTATGCAAACTGCCGAATTACAGTTCATCAACGGGGAAATTAACTACCTTGAATATGTGCTTTTAACCAATCAGGCATTAGAATTGTTAAGCAACTATTTTGACGCTTTAAAAGCGTATAATGACACTGTCATTCAAATCAATTATCTAACTTCAAATAATTAGCCTTATGTCTATCTTATATAAAACCATTCGTCCATTTTCTATTGTAACTCTGGGCATTCTTCTCTCTACTACCTTCATTCAATGTAAGGGAAATGAAACCAATACAGAAGAAGTAATCATCGAAGAAGAAACAGATATTGTACACTTGACTGATGCACAATTAAAACACGTAGAACTAGAAACCACAAAACTCGAAGAACGCACCATCGCATCTGTTTTGAAGTTAAATGGAAAAATAGATGTTCCGCCTCAAAACTTAATTTCAGTGACCAATCCTTTAGGAGGTTATGTGAAGCAAACGAAATTGATGCCCGGCATGCACATCAAAAAAGGAGAGCAAATCGCCGTTATGGAAGACCCGCGTTATATCGAGTTACAACAAAACTATCTTATTGCGAAAGACAAATATGAATTTGCTAAATTAGATTTTCAACGTCAAAAGGAGCTGAATGCTAGTCAAGCAAGCAGTGACAAGGTCATGCAACAAGCCCAAGCAGAAATGAATGCCCAGCGAATTGCGATGAATGCTTTAGGACAACAATTGAGTTTGATTAACATTAACCCCAACACCTTAACCCACAATTCTATTAGCCGATCAATCGCTATTTATAGTCCAATCAACGGTTTTGTGAGTAATACCTATGTCAATATTGGAAAATATGTTACCCCTTCAGATGTAATGTTTGAACTGATTGATCCTTCGGATATTCACTTAAACCTGAAAGTATACGAGAAAGATTTAGATAAACTAGAAGTAGGACAACGTGTTGTGAGTTTTACCAACAACAACCCCGACAAAAAATACGAGGGAGAAATTGTACTCATTAGCATGGATGTTAATACGGAAGGTACGTCAGAAGTACACTGTCACTTTGAAAATTTTGAAAAGAATCTTTTACCAGGGATGTATATGAATGCAGAAATTGATACACATTCGGCTCAAAGCAAAGCCTTACCAGAAGAGAGTGTCGTCTATTTTGAAGGGAAGAATTTTGTATTTATAGAAATTGACAAACAAACCTATCAAATGACTGCAGTTGAAATTGGAGAAACTGAAAATGGTTTCACAGCCATACACAATACGGATGGCTTAACAGGTAAAACCATCGTTTCTAAAGGAGCTTATACCCTACTCATGAAATTAAGAAATACCGAAGAGGAAGAATAACGTAAAAAGTCCAGCAGTAGCTGGGCTTTTTTTATGGATTTATAGTACAATTGATCGTTTTTGAACAATCTCCTCCTTTGACAATCACCTTAAACTTAAAGGGAGTTTCTCCATAATAGGTATTGGTTCGAACAGCTAATCGCCCATCCTCAAGTTTTCGAACAGAATAATTAGCTGTACTATAGCCCTCAGTTGCCCGTTCTTCATACATATAACCATCTTCACCTACCTTGCCAATTTGAACTTCTTCAATAAGGTAATAGGGCTTGGGATTCACCTCTACAAATTCTTCTCCTCCATTACCAGAAAAAGTAAGCGATGAACGACTGACCTTCGTTGACACTTTACAATCAGGTTCGCGATTCCAAATATCAACACAACTTATTAGTATACCTGTATACAACAGTGCTACAATTGCAATTCGGATTGATTTCATCTTGTTCTTTTCTACAATTTATGTAAAAGGAAAGTACGAACTATAAACTAGTTAAAAAAATAACATCTCTTTTAGGGAGCTCTAATAGACGAACACTACAAACAACAGCAAATAAAATCGTGACAGTATCTCTTTCTTGTATCCTTTTTTTACTTTTGTAGGAGAAGTCTTATTTTTCAATCCAGGCTGCTTTAAACTTTTATACAATCCATTAATCTTATCCTACACCATGAACAAATTCCTTACCTGTTTATCTTTCCTTCTAGGTACTATTCTTGCTTATTCGCAATCAGATAAATTAAAAATCGAAAAACTAAACGATCACATGTATATTTATACAACCTATCAGGTATTTAATGGTGTTTCTTACTCTTCCAATGCATTGTATGTAGTAACAGATGAAGGGGTCATTCTCATTGACACCCCTTGGGACAAGGATCAATATGTTCCATTAGTTGAACACATCAGGAATCAACACCAGCAAGAAGTGAAGTGGGTCATCACCACACATTTTCACGAAGATCGTTCAGGAGGATTAGATTTTTTCAATAAAGCTAAAGCCGAGACCTATACCTATGAGTTAACCAATAAAATATTAAAGGAGCGCAATGATCCTCAAGCGACCTATACTTTTGGAAAAGAAAAAACCTTTACTTTCGGCAATGAGGAGTTCACGGTTTATTTCTTAGGAGAAGGACATAGTAAAGACAATACGGTAGTTTGGTTTCCCAAAGAAAAAGTATTGTATGGAGGTTGTTTGATCAAAAGTGCAGAAGCAACGAGTATAGGCAATATCGCAGATGGCAATACGGAAGCTTGGCCACATACCATCGAAGAAATAAAGCGCAGATTTGGGCAAGCAAAAGTGATTATTCCGGGACATGATGCGTGGAACCAATCTGGTCATATTGAAAATACAGAACGCATCTTATCTGCTTATCAGGCACAAAAATCAAATAACGACAAGAAATAGATTAATAAACCCATAAACTTAAGATTATTAACAGCAAATAGCTTGTGGTGAAGTTTTTAATCTTAAAGTCTTTTATTACTTTTGCAGTATGGCAAAACAAGATGATATTTTTAAGAATGTTATTTCGCATGCAAAAGAGTATGGATACATTTTTCCATCTAGCGAAATATACGATGGTTTAAGCGCAGTGTATGACTACGCTCAAAACGGTGTAGAATTAAAAAGAAATATTAGAGAGTACTGGTGGAAATCCATGGTACAAATGCACGAAAATATTGTAGGAATTGATGCCTCAATCTTTATGCATCCAACCACTTGGAAAGCTTCAGGTCACGTTGATGCATTCAACGACCCTTTAATTGACAACAAAGACAGTAAAAAGAGATATAGAGCAGACGTTTTAATTGAAGACTACTGTGAAAAAATACACCAAAAAGCATTAAAAGAAATTGAAAAAGCGAAAAAGCGCTTTGGAGAGTCTTTTGATGAGGAGCAGTTCATTGCAACTAACCCACGTGTAGTAGAATACTATGCAAAGAAAAAAGAAATTTTAGAGCGCATGGCTCGCGGTTTGGATTCGGGTGATTTAGCGGATGTAAAAGCGCTAATCGAAGAATTGGAAATCGCAGATCCTGATACAGGTTCTAAAAACTGGACAGAAGTACGTCAATTTAACCTTATGTTTGGTACAAAATTAGGAGCTTCTGCTGATACAGCGATGGATTTATACCTTCGTCCGGAAACAGCTCAAGGTATTTTCGTTAACTTCCTAAACGTTCAAAAAACAGGACGTATGAAGATTCCTTTTGGTATTGCACAAACAGGAAAAGCATTCCGTAACGAAATCGTTGCACGTCAGTTTATCTTCCGTATGCGTGAATTTGAACAAATGGAAATGCAATTCTTCGTAAAACCAGGAGAGGAAATGAAATACTACCAATACTGGAAAGACACGCGTTTAAAATGGCATTTATCACTGGGGATGGGAGCGGAAAACTACCGTTACCACGACCACGAAAAATTAGCCCATTATGCCAATGCAGCTACTGATATCGAATTCAACTTCCCATTCGGATTTAAAGAATTAGAGGGAATTCACTCTCGTACAGACTTTGACTTGAAAGCGCATGAGCAATTCTCTGGTAAAAAATTACAGTTCTTCGACAACGAAACAAACTCTTCATATGTTCCTTATGTAGTAGAGACATCTGTAGGATTAGATCGTATGTTCTTATCTGTATTCTCAAAATCACTACAAGAAGAAACGCTAGAAGATGGAACAACGAGAACGGTATTAAAATTACCTGCAGTCTTGGCTCCAACAAAAGCAGCTATCTTCCCTCTAGTGAAAAAAGACGGATTACCTGAAATCGCACAAGAAATCATCGAAGACTTGAAATGGGATTTCAACGTTGCTTATGATGAGAAAGATGCTGTAGGACGTCGTTACCGCCGTGCAGATGCTTTGGGAACTCCTTTCTGTATTACAGTGGATCACCAAACGCTAGAAGACAAAACGGTTACAATTCGCCACAGAGATACGATGAAACAAGATCGCGTTGCTATTGCCGATTTACGTAACATCATCAATGAAGAAGTATCGATGAGAAACTGGTTAAAGAAAATGATGTAATCAGGACAAGATAAAATAAAAAGCCTCTCCAAATAATTTGGAGAGGCTTTTTTCTTTCAATCGTTTCTTAATGTAGGTTAAGTACTTCTCCTTCAGAAGTTCCGTATCTTTGAATCATAGATAATCACAAAATATAATTCATATGAAAAAAATAGCCTTATTCGTTGTAGCTGCTTTATTTTCAGTTACTTCATTTGCACAAACAAAATGGAATGTCGATCCGATGCACTCGTTTTTAAACTTCTCAGTAAAACACTTGGGGATTTCTTTTGTAGATGGACGATTTGATAAATACGAAGGAACTTTTGTAGGAAACCCTGAAGATTTAACCAAAGGAACATTCAACTTTACAGTTGATTTAAACAGTGTAAATACAAGCGTAGAAATGCGTGATAATCACTTAAAATCTGGTGATTTTTTTGATACTGCAAAATATGCAACCATGAAATTCGATAGCAAGTCTATCAAAAAAACGGGAAAAGACAAGTATGAGTTAACAGGTAACTTAACCATCAAAAACATAACTAAACCCGTAACGTTTCAATTAACTTACGGTGGTTTATTAGCAGATGACGGAAATGGAAACACCAAGCTTGGTTTTCAAGCTACGACAACAATCAACCGTTTCGACTTTGATGTAGCCTATGATCCAACAGGACAAGCCATTGGAAAAAATGTTGATATTACGGTAAATTTAGAATTTAGCAAGGCTAACTAATCCTTTATATATCTTTCAAAAAAAGGGTTTACTCTTAGGAGTAAACCCTTTTTTTATTGTTTATATTTCGTCGTTTTCTATAATTACGAGATTGTACCCGACATGACTTACAGCACTATTTCGAATTCGGTCTGCTACTTTAGATACAGGCACAGGGCGATAGGACTGCAGTAATCCAATACGATTGAGAAAAAGTAAAACTTTCACACCCATTTTTTCACCTAATCGATCTGAATTAGGTCGAATGAGCGAACTAGGTCGAATAATAATCGTGCGATTAAAATGTAGTTGCGCAATGGCTTGTTCTATTCTGCCTTTTAAGTACAAGTAAAACACCTTACTGTGATAATCAGCTCCCTTAGAAGAAACCAAAACAAAAGTTTGGATCGATTTGGTCTTGCAATACTTGGCAAATTGAACTACATAATCATAATCAATATGCCATTGGTTCTTCTTACTGCCTGCTTGTTTCTTGGTTGTACCCAAACAACTAAAAGCCACATTACCTTCAATCAAATGGTGCCATTCGGTCATTTTATCAAAATCAACTACATGATAAATTAACTTGGGATGTTGAATATCCCAAGGGCTTCGCACAAATATTTCGACAAATTGATAGCGATCGTCACACAGTAATTGACGCACTAATACTTTTCCAACGGCTCCAGTAGCCCCAATAATAACAGCTCTCATATTAGTAATTTACAAAAAAAATTCAAGCATTTCACTTCTTTTTTATTCGTTATACTACTTATTTGAGTAATGCCATGTAGAAAAACACGAAAACAAACGCTTGCTATTCCTCAAAAGTACCTGATACGTAATACAATTTATCGCCTAAAGTTTCAAAAAGAGAATGTTCCTTATGTAGATGTTCTACCCCTTTTGAATCTTTGAAACAAGCAATAAACGTTACTGTTGTAGCTGTTGCTTGTACAATTTCAAGACCTGTCCATTGATTTTCAGTTGCCCACTGTACAATCGATTTCTTACTGTACAAATGACGCGTTTTTGGATGCGTTGTTTCAATTAAGTACGTTGCATTCGCTAACACATAGGCGGTATATCTTGAGCGCATGAGCGCTTCTGCAGTTGCAGGATATTGCGCTCCTTTTAAATAAGGTAAGCAACACTTTTCTACGGTTTGTTCACTTCCACAAGGGCACATACTACTTACTTTTTATTGTTTGTTGGAGGTCTTCCACAATCTTGTGCATTTTTGCTAGGCGAACCAAGCTATCATCTGAGGTTTCATCATCCATCAACTGTTGTAAACGCTTGCTTATTTCAGCTGCAAAGGGCTTTGCTATCTCGTATTGCTCTTCCTTAATGAGTTGCATCAAATCAAGTATTGCTTTCTCCATATTCTTTTCTCTTATTTCTTATACAATACAAAGATATTGCTTGCATTGATTTAAAGTGGTCTTTTATTTGCCTTATTTTTTTTTATAATCTAAATCCCTTCTTTATGTTGAAAGACTTACTGAATCTACTTTTTCCAAAAAGCTGTTGTGGTTGCACTGCGATTCTCCTCGAAACAGAACTCTTCTTGTGTACCGCTTGCAGCGCTTTTCTGCCCTTTACGAATCAACATTTATCTTCAACCAATGAAGCAATGGGTAAATTTTACGGCAAAATCAACATTACACAAGCTAGCTGTTTACTCTACTATACTAAAAATGGTCGAGTATCGAATCTCTTTCATCAACTCAAATACGGAAATCAGCCCCAGATTAGCTATATACTGGGTAAGATGTACGCCGAAATTTTATCCGAAACAGCTACATTAGAAACCATTGATTGGCTTATTCCTGTACCTATGTATCATAAAAAACGCAAGCAAAGAGGCTATAATCAAGTAGACGGATTCGCTACAGCGCTAGCTGAACGCTACAGAATTCCTATTAATCGAAAGCTATTAACGAAAATCGCCACTACTTCATCTCAAACTACAAAAAGCTTTCGAGAGCGAATCAACCCCCAAACAACCGTTTTTCACTTGACCCCAACTCCTGAGTATACAGGAAAACACTTTTTATTATTAGATGATATCTTAACTACGGGAACTACATTGGAAACCTGCGCTAAACTATTGTTGCAAATCCCTCAAAGCAAGGTGAGTATTTTATGTTTAGCTTATACAAAATGAAGTTTTTAGGGATTGATATTTTCTAAGTAAAAAATATAATTGTTACTTTGTCTTTTCAAAATAGAACTATGTCTAAGTTTCGTCTATACTTATTTACTTGCTTACTCATTTTATGTGTAACTTGTTTTTCTAATTGTGCTAAAAGAGGATTTATTTCAGGAGGACCTATGGACACTCTACCTCCAGTGGTATTAAAGAGTTATCCAGAAAACTTCTCGATCAACTTTGATAAAGATGAAATCAAAATTGACTTTGATGAATTCATCAAGTTGAAGAATATCAACCAAAACTTAATTGTTTCTCCCCCTTTAAAGAACAATCCGGAGATTTCACCGATGGGAAGTCCCAAGAAAACAATGACAATTAAGTTAAAAGATACTTTGCATCCCAACACCACCTATAGTTTTAACTTTGGGGATGCTATTATTGATAATAACGAGGGAAATGTATTACCTCAATTTAAGTACATATTCTCAACGGGAAGTTATATTGATTCCTTAAAGCTTGAAGGAACCATTCAATCCGCTCACAAATTGAAAACTGACAATTTTGTCAATGTAATGCTGTACGATGCTAAGGTGTTTACCGATTCAACCGTATACAAAGAAAAACCACTGTATATCACCAATACCTTAGATTCTTTAACTACATTTTCTATCGAGAACATTAAAGCGGGTACTTATTATTTGGTTGGATTGAAACAAAAAACGAACAATTATTTATTTAATCCTGAACAAGATAAAATTGCTTTTATTCAGGATACCATTACGATTCCAACAGATCAGAAATACAATTTAGTTCTCTTTAAATCTGAAGAGCAATTTAAGGCAAAACGACCGGCCCAACTTGCAGAAAACAAATGGTATCTTCCTTATGTAGGAAATAAAGACGGTGTACAGGTAAAAGTTACAAAGAACGATAGCTTGATAAAGAGTGTTTACACCCCTTTAGAGGCAAAAGATTCGCTACAACTTTGGTTTCCTAAGATTGTAGCTGACTCTCTACATATTACCGTAAGTAAAGACGATTATTTAGAAACCTTTACCGTGCGTCCACGTGCAAAAATGAAAGAGGTGGATACCCTTCGAGTTACAGCCAAAAATAACGCCATCGACTTTAAAGAGTCGTTTGCTTTAAAGACGACAACGCCGATTGCTCGTGTAGACAAAGATTTAATTCAACTTATAAACAAAGATTCCCTACCTGTTTCTTTTGAAATTCAAGAAGTATTAGCGGAACAAAAGGTGGAATTACTCTTCGATAAAGCACAAGAAGAATTATACAGTATTCGCCTACTTCCCAACGCTTTAGTCGATCTATTTGGCAAGGGTAATGACACACTAAACTATGCGTTAAAAACCACTAAACACAGTGATTATGGAAATTTAAACCTAAATCTAAGTAGTGTTAAACGCTATCCTATTATTGTGGATTTAATTGATGAACAGGAAAAAGTCTATTTTACTCAAATCATTCATGCCCCACAGACCATTGTATTTGATTTACTTCCACCACGTAAATACTATGTTCGCGTGATCTATGATGACAATCAAAATGGCAAGTGGGATACTGGTTATTATTGGGACAAACGTCAACCAGAAGAGACATTCTATTCGAAAGAACCTATTGATGTACGCGCCAATTGGGATATTAATCAAGATCTAGATTTGAACTAGAGATCGTTGCGGTTTGTCGTTAATGCAAACCGCAAAGACAATTATTTGCCTAGTTTCTTAAACGTCTGATAACAAATATACACAACTAACAATCCGACAACTGATAACACAACCCATAAAAGGGTATTCATGTTGCCTGCTGTTTCACTTGAACGCTCTTTGGCAGTAGCTAACTCGCTACTGGTAAAATCAATCGTTTTGACTGTGGGTAACAGCAACGGAATTTCGTTTTTAAAGTGTTGTATATCATACTCAGGAATTTCTGTTATCTCATTATTCACGATTACATCATATGTTTTACCCGCGTGTAGATAAGCTGTTGCAAATCGAGTTAATGCAGACAGGACCACATCTTTAATTACTATTGGTGGATTATTGCCATTGTATATCTCTATATAAGGATTTTGAACCACAACGTGTTCAACGATAAATTCATTACTTCCCTTAGAAGATAACGTAAGCGGAATAGCTACTTTCGTTATTGAATCTCTCAACATCGCTTTGCGGTAGTAATCTTGAGGATTATCTATCGCGACAGATACTTTATTAAGTTTGTAATATTGCGGTTGACGAATAAAAGACACAAGAGTTGTTTTATTCTTTTGTTGGGTTAATTTGGCATCATATTGCAGCAAAATTGGACTAAACTGTCCATACGTATGTGTGTCAACTACGGTGCTAACCTTATTGAGCTTTAGTGGCGTTGCCTGATTATTGACAAGTTCAATTTCATAATATGGATAATGTCCCTCTGGCATTCCTATAAACAATGTTGCCTCGCCTCCACTAGAAGTCTGATCGGTATAAATTGGTTGTTTTTGCTTCACACTAAACCAATCTTCTCCATTGTTACTTCCTCTCACCGATGCAGTTATAACAACATCTGCTTTGTTGATCGTCACGTAAAAGTCTTTTATTTCTCTCTTTTCAGGATTGTGAACCACAAAGCGATTAATGCTATCTTTTTCTATGCGTTGGAATATAGGATAATCGATCATCTTTGTTTCCTTAGAAGAAGGCTGAACAGCTCTTATGAAATAGGGAATTTCCATTGTATCGGCCGTATCTTGTTGTACAATTCGGAGATTGGAAAAGTTATCTTTAGCACACCCTACTAACCTATTGTCTAATTCGATATTATAATACCCACTTTCCATTACAGGAGCTAACTGAGCTTGATATGCTTTCGCTTGCCCATAAACAGATGAAACACCTAACAGAACAGCGCCCCATAAAACCAACAGTAACGTAGTAAATATTTTCATATAAAAAAGTTTAAACATCAGACGATTCATCTTCTTTAGGAAGATTCGGCGTTTGATCTTCTTTATCCTTTAAAAGCAACTTGATGCGCTCTAAAAGAAAAGAAACGATTAAAAGAATAATTCCCAACACAACAAAAGAAGCAATTTTCCCTCCTTGATTCATACGCCAAACATCATAGAGGTAAAACTTCAGAATGATGATTCCAAAGCTTACCAAAGATAATTTTCTCCATTCGGCTTTTTCTTTGTTGATACCCAAAATCATCAATATCATCGCCATCAATCCCCAAAGTATTGGATAACCATACGCGTGAACATGATCTAAAATTGTGTAATACGTTTCAGGAATACTGAGTATCCATATCATCATATTATCCAACTCTACAGAAAACAGAACAACTAATGAAATAAACAAAACAGCGTTTAATCCTTGGATTGCACTGACTTTTACCTGAGACAAATTGCGATATAACATCCAGTACAAATACAACAAAACAGCAAAGCTTAACAGGTGAAGTGTAAAATATCCCTTAGGGTATACGCTGTAATTAAATATATCACTTCTCACTTCTTCAATTGAAAATGCAAATACCAACAACAATATACTCGTCAAGGACACATAGATCAAGTATCCTACTTTTGTTGTCTTATGCTTGTCTAAAGCAAAGTAAACGGCTCCAAAAAGCAAGCTATACGTTACCAAAGCAAGCGTTTTATAAATCCCGTTCGTTTCTCCTATTATTGGGTATTCAATTCTACCCCCTACTTGATAAGAAAGTTCAAGAAACAGGATAATATAAGCCAACACAAAGAGAACAATTCTCAATCCTTTTTGGATTTCTCCTGTAGTTGGCTGGGTTATTGATTTTAATCCGATGGTATCCTCTTCCTCCAATTGACTCTTCTTTGCGCATTGATACACAAAAAGGAAAGCAATTAGCATGACAATACCAGTCAGAGTATACTGATTGACAATGATAGGTAAAAGGTGTGCTAAAACCGTTGATTCTGTTGCTTCTTGATATTCAAATGTAGGGCTGAAACTGCGAATATCGATTAAGTAAGAAAAAACAGTGAGTACGCTCAAAAGCAGTGCTCCAACTCGAAACAAGTTTGCTCTTGTACGTGTCCATATCCAAAATAACACTCCCATTTCAATGGCCCATACAATAGTAATATACACTTTGCTTAGTTGCACAGGGATAGCTAATGACACAAGTCCGATAGTAATAGCCAAAAGAGTATACGTGAAATTTTTATCCAATGACTGACTTTTTCCTCTAGTTGTACTAAGGATAAACAAAGCATTAACTAGAGCCATGCCGATGATGATAACCCCTAAATAATTTACCCCAGTACTTTTGGCGTGAATCGCAAAGAAACAGATCAAAGCTGTAAAATTCGTCAAAGCCATATAGAGCAATTGCCCCCAAGGAGATTGGTCTTCTGTTTTGTTTTTATAACGCAAAACCAATAACAACATAAATTGCAGGAAGAACAACGCGGTAAATAAAATTGCAGCACCTTGATTGACCTCTTGATATTTCACCCATAACCACGTTCCTAGATACAGAAAAGTCAACACATAACTAAACTTATCGATGAGCAACCACCTTTGTCGAACCGCAACAATTAACACTCCTGTATTAAGCAAGAGTATATAAGAAAACAGTACGATATGATTACCTGATCCCGTGCTGATCAACAAGGGGGATAGCATCCCGCCAATAAAGGCGAAAATAGCCACTTCTTGTCTTTTATATGCAAGAGAAAGCAGTACGGCTAATACTGTTATAACAATTAAAATAACAAAAGCTGTAGTCTGATTAAAAATTTCATATTCGCGGAAAGCCAAGGTTATCGTAGTGTAAAAAGTGGCAAATCCACCTCCTAATAAAATAGAAGAAAAGACGCGATACTTTACACTTAGTTTATGAGCAATTCCCACTAAAATTCCCCCCACAGCAATTCCCAGGGCCACACGTCCTACTTCATTAATCCAATCTTGATCAATCGCATATTTAACAAAGAAACCAATCCCCAAAACCAAGGTAATAATACCGATGGCATTCAGCCAATTGACTTCTTTTAATCCTTTTACAAATTTGCTTTCTTCCTCTTCTTTGGAGAAGTGATCAACAGCTTGAGGAGCAGCAAAAGAAGGTACAGTGGCTTGTATCTCCTCTTCTTTAGCAACACGTTCTTCTACTGCTTGATTATTCAAAGATAAATCCACTGATTTTTGATTGACATGATCCAAATCAGAAGCATATGTTTCTATTATAGTATCTGAAGAAGTTATAGCAACATTTTCCTCAACAACAGGAGTAGGAATAGGCGGAGGAACAACTACGCGTTCTTCCTCTAGCTCTGGTTGTATTACGCGGTCGGGATCTGTTTCAATAACAGTACTTGACGACGTGAGATCCGACGTTTTCAGTGCATTAATCTTCTGTTGAATATCCTGTAAAACCTCTGATAAGGTAACAGTTCGACGATTAACCTGATCTAACTGTGTCCGGATCTTGTCAAACTTATTCATCAGGCTTAGTACTAAAATAACCAAGACTACGACGAGAAGGAAAAGTGTAAAAATCATGCTACTTCAACTTTAGTTTAAATTATCTCTTCTTTAACTCCATTTTTAAATAAAAAAAAGGGGATAATTACCAAATTTAGTGAAAAATAACCTCGTAAATTGATCTGTATTTTCAAATAGTAGAAAAATCACTAGAAGGAGTGATTTTTTTCTTTTATTGAATAACTAGGATAGCTCTTCCTTTTTTCACTTTTTCTTCTCTAGGTGAACCGCCGTGAAACTCTTCTCGAAATATTTAACTAAAACACGCACATCTATTCAAAATAAAATTTTCAAAACACTAAAAAACAGCAAGTTACAGGCTTGGTTAAATTATTATTAAAATGATTTTTTCACACTTTCCTGTCATACATTTGATCTATCAAAATTTAAATTTAATCCACGATGAGATTAACAAAAATGACTTTAGCTATTGCTTTTTTAGCTATTGGTTTCGCTTCTTGTAAACAACCAAAAGAAGCTCCTGTTGAAGAGACAACAACTACAGAAGTAGTAGAGGAAACAACAACACCTCAAGCTGTAGATACGAAAGTATTAGTTGCTTCTTGGACACAACCTAACCCTATTAATGACAAAGAAGTACAAGGTTTCGAATTAAAAGAAGACGGAACAGCTGCTTCAATTAATATGGCTACACTTCAAACGAAAAAGTGGTGGGTAGAAGGAGACAAATTATTCTTGGAACAAGAGAGCATCGGTAATGGTACGTCAAGTATTGATACAGTATCTTACCAATTTGAAGTAGTTGATGGTACTACTTTAAACTTAATTAACGGTGAGTCTAAAGACTCTTTCACTAGAAAATAATCTTTTTACAAGATTTAGTAGATGAAAACAAAACAAACTGTACTTGCTTTAGCTTTTGTAGCTATCGCTTTCGCTTCTTGTAAAGATCAAAAAGAAGCAACTGTAGTTGAAGAAACTACAACAGTAACAGAGCAACCGGCTCCGGAAGTGGATCCTACCCAAAGTTTAGTTGGCGTTTGGACACAGGCAAATGCAACAGATCCAAGTATTCAACAAGGGTTTGAACTGAAAGCTGACGGAACAGTGGTAGCGGTGAATGATCCAACGATGGTGTTTACCAAATGGAAATTAGTGGATAACACGCTTGTTTTTGAAAGTGAAGTTGCCAATAACGATCCTGCATCTGTTAAAATTAGCACAGTAAAATACGAATTGGTAGAAGGCAAGACTCTAAACCTAGAGGTTGAGGGAACTAAGGTGACATTTACCAAACAATAAAATCTAAGTTAATAAAAGCAAAAAGCTATCCATCTGGATAGCTTTTTTATTTTACTACGATTTGATCGGCATCCTTTAAGAAGGCGAACCGATTTCGCGCTTTATCTTGTGTTGTTTTATCCAAGCTAACATATTGTATTTGCTCCCCTTCAAGAGGCTCAACAAGGTACTGTCCCATATAGTCAATAGCCTGAGAATGCCCTGTGTATTGATTGTCGTTTTGATCTTCACCACAGCGATTTACTCCTACCACATAGCTCATATTTTCAATAGCACGTGCTTTTAGGAGAGAATCCCAAGCGTAAATGCGTTGATCCGGCCAACTAGCAACATAGAGTAATAGATCGTATACTTCGCCAATATTTCGTGCAAATGCAGGAAATCGCAAATCATAACACACCAACGGGCAGATATTCCATCCTTTGTAGTTGACGATTAAGCGATTCGTTCCTGGTGCATATACTTTTTCTTCCCCTGCGAGGGAAAATAAATGTCGCTTATCATACGTCTTGAATTCACCTGTAGGCCAAATAAAGAACAATCGATTGTAGAATTGGTTTCCCTCTTTGATAACGACACTACCTGTTAAGGCAAAATTAAGCGATTTACAGCACGATTGTAGTTCAGTAATAAACTTATCTTGCATAGTCATAAAAACACGCTCAGGATTCATGGTAAAGCCTGAAGTGAACATTTCTGGTACTACAACCAAATCCGTTCCCTTTTCAATTTGCTGTAATTGATTTTTAAAATAGGTCGTGTTTTGTTGCACATCCTCCCAAACTAGAGGTGCTTGAATCAAAGCTACTTTCATACGTTTGTTTTAAGTCTTTCAAAAATACGAAATATTCTTTGTTCATTGTTGTTGGTTGACTGTTGTTGGTTGACTGTTGATTTTTATTTCTTGTTCACGACAAACGACAAACAACCAAACTCTCATTAATCCTACATCTGTTTCACAAGACTACTACTAATTTTCGTGTGTACAAAGTTCGCTGTACTTGTCTAATATTTGCTTGATAAAAATAAAATCTTCTTCTATCTTATATTCTACCCTTGCCTCTTTATTCTTCAATCCCTTAGCTACTTGTTGCTGCATAAAGTTGGTTTTGTTCTCTTTCAATTGCTTTAACGCCTGTTTATATGCCGATTTATAATTGGATGAATCAATATAATTGGTTTGAATAAAGGAAGTAAACGCTTGACAATTTGGATCTAGGTGTTTCATAATCTCCGCCATTTTTCCATTTTTCTTATAACCTCCATCTAACTTAAAATAATAATCAGTTCCCTTGACAGGAAATAAGAAAACCTCATTGGCGTACTTTCCATTGACAAATAGATGCAACCGTGCAAAAGATATATCATTATAGTGAACAAGTTGAAAATAGTCGACATAATATTTATCGGAAAAAACACCTCTTTGTTTGTATTCTCTAAGTCGGATGGGAAAATACTCTGTAGCATATTCCTCCTTTTTTCCATGATATACAATGATTGAATTAAATGTTTCAGAAGACACTAGTCGATAATCCTCCGCTCCATTATTTTTAAACTTTAGTTCGTCAGGATCATTGCGTCTAAATCCAATTAAAGGACCATTTTCTTTGACTGTTCCTATTTCTCTCGTTCCGTCTTTAAAATTGATAACAGCTTTTGCAGTAAGCCCATCAAATACGTTCAATCCAAACTGAGCATAACTGCCAAAAGACGTGTACAAAAGGATACATATAAGTAGTAAGGTTCTCATTAAAATTTTATTATTTTGTGAATGACAATCAAGATTAAGTTAAATAAAAAATTTGTCAATATAAATAAGGAAAAACGACTTTAATCAGCAGTGATTTAATCGTGATTTTCGTGTGTACAAAGTTCGCTGTACTTATCTAATATTTGTTTAAAATAAATAAAGAATTCCGCACTCTTGTATTCAATCTTTGCCCCTTTACTGCTATAGCCTCTTGCTTTTCGTTCCGCGACAAACTCAGATTTTGTTTTCTTAAACGCTTTTACAGCTGCCTCATAATCTGCTTTGTAGTTATCAGTATCTAAATAATTCTCCTGCATATACGCTTGAAAAGCCTCGCAATTCTTGTCCAATAGCATCATAAACTGAGCAGATTCTTTATTACTTCTGCGGAACCCTCCGTCAAATAAAAAATAATAGCCCGTTTTACCAACAGGAAAATAATAATGGTCTACCATGTGGTTCTGAAAAGTATAAGAATTCGCTCCAAAATAGATTACAATTCTAGCAAAAGGAATTCCTTTATAACTACTCAAAGGATAAAAGTCCACATGATATTTATCCGAAAAAGTATACTTTTTACCAAAGTCGCGAATGCGGATTGGAAAATACTCTACGAAAGATTGTTTGTCTTTCGAATCGTAAATCACAATCGATTTCACCTGATTAGAAGAAATGGTGCGATACTCTCTCTCCCCTTTACTTTTAAATTTAAACTCGTAAGGATCCTCATATCGATAACCAAAAAGGATTCCACTTCCTTTAAATATCCCCTCTTCCGAAGAGCCATTTTTGAAATTAATAACAGTATTTCCCTGCGGTCCATTAAGATCCGAAATACCTAGTTGAGCATGACACATCACGGAAGTGCATACTAATAAAAAACAAATGAGTAAGGTTTTCACTAAAATTGAAATATTATGTTAATTGGCGCCAAATTTAAGTTAAAGAAAAATAAAAACGAAAGAATACAAATAAAAAAAGCAGCACAAAATGTGCTGCTTTTTCCTTTTTCAAAAAAATATTAAAATCCTCTATAAGGCTGCTTTTAAGTATTCTCTGTTCATACGAGCAATATTCTCTAGAGAAATACCTTTTGGACATTCAACCTCACAAGCACCTGTATTTGTACAGTTACCGAAGCCTAAAGCGTCCATCTCCGCTACCATGTTCATTACACGGTCTGCTGCTTCTACTTTACCTTGTGGCAACAAGGCAAATTGAGAAACTTTTGCAGAAACGAATAACATAGCAGAAGAGTTTTTACATGTTGCCACACATGCTCCACATCCGATACAAGTTGCTGCGTCAAATGAACGGTCAGCATCGTGTTTAGGGATAGGAATAGCGTTAGCATCCTGTGTATTACCAGAAGTATTTACCGAAATAAATCCTCCAGCGTGTTGAATTTTATCAAAAGCAGTACGGTCTACTACTAAATCCTTGATTACAGGGAAAGCTTTTGCTCTGAATGGCTCGATATAAATCGTATCACCATCTTTGAACTTTCTCATGTGTAACTGACAAGTAGTAATTCCTCTGTCTGGTCCGTGTGCTTGTCCATTAATAAACAATGAACACATTCCACAAATACCTTCACGACAGTCGTGGTCAAATGCTACGGGATCATCCCCTTTCTCAATTAGCTCGTTGTTTAAAACATCAAGCATTTCTAAGAAAGACATATCAGGAGAAACATCATTGATTTTGTACTCAACTATTTTTCCTTGTTCTTTAGCGTTTTTTTGACGCCATATTTTTAATGTAAGATTCATCTGCATCGAATTTTTACAACAAGATATGATTCAAGAATCAATACCTCAATATTATTTATAACTACGAGTTACCAACTTAATGTTTTCATACACCAACTCTTCTTTGTGTAGAACAGCATCTCTAGGATTTCCTTTGTACTCCCATGCAGCAGCATAAGCAAAGTTTTCATCATCACGTTGTGCTTCTCCATCTTCTGTTTGGTGTTCTTCGCGGAAGTGTCCTCCACAAGATTCTTCACGGTGTAAAGCATCTTTAGCGAATAATTCACCTAACTCTAAGAAGTCAGCAACTCTAAGCGCTTTTTCTAACTCTTGGTTAAAGCTATCTGCAGTACCAGAAACTTTCACGTCTTTGTAGAATTCTTCTCTCAATGCAGCAATTTCGTCCATTGCTTCGTTTAGACCTTGTGCATTACGAGCCATACCTACTTTATCCCACATAATTTTACCCAATTTCTTGTGGAAGTAATCTACTGAATGTGATCCTTTATTGTTCATTAAGTGATCAATCATATCTTGTACATTTTTCTCCGCAGCAACGAATTCTGGTAAGTCTGTTGGGATAGCACCTGTACGAATATCATCAGCTAAGTAATCCCCGATTGTATAAGGTAATACGAAATATCCGTCAGCTAAACCTTGCATCAAAGCGGAAGCACCTAAACGGTTTGCTCCGTGATCTGAGAAGTTAGCCTCACCAATAACATAACATCCCTCGATTGTAGACATTAAGTTGTAATCTACCCATACACCACCCATTGTGTAGTGAACAGCTGGATAAATCATCATTGGCGTTGTGTATGGATCCTCATCAACGATTTTCTCATACATTTGGAATAAGTTTCCGTATTTATTCTCTACAACGTCTCTACCTAATTTGTAAACTAATTTAGCATCGTTCTCATCCAAGTGGTGAATACGCGCTTGTTCTTTACCGTAACGCTCAATCGCTGAAGCGAAGTCTAAGTAAACTGCTTCTCCTGTTGCGTTAACTCCATATCCAGCATCACATCTTTCTTTCGCTGCACGAGACGCAACGTCACGTGGTACTAAGTTTCCGAATGATGGATATCTTCTTTCTAAGTAGTAATCTCTATCTTCTTCTGCAATTTGAGTTGGTTTTAATTTTCCTTCTCTAATTGCAACTGCATCTTCCATTTTCTTTGGAACCCAAATACGTCCATCATTACGCAAAGACTCTGACATCAATGTTAATTTTGATTGGTGGTCTCCTGTAACAGGAATACAAGTTGGGTGAATTTGTGTAAAACAAGGGTTAGCAAAGAAAGCTCCGCGTTTGTGTGCTTTCCAAGCAGCAGTAACGTTAGAACCCATTGCATTTGTCGACAAGAAGAAAACGTTTCCGTAACCACCTGTAGCGATAACTACAGCGTGTCCTGAATGACGTTCAATTTCCCCGTTAATTAAGTTACGAGCGATAATTCCTCTTGCTTTTCCGTCTACTAATACCAAGTCAAGCATTTCATGACGGTTGTACATTTTGATCTTACCACGACCAATTTGACGGTTCATTGCAGAGTAAGCCCCTAACAACAACTGTTGACCTGTTTGTCCTTTTGCGTAGAACGTACGTGAAACTTGTGTTCCTCCGAAAGAACGGTTATCTAATAAACCACCGTACTCACGAGCTAAAGGCACACCTTGAGCCACACATTGGTCAATAATATTCGCTGAAACTTCAGACAAACGGTGAACGTTTGCTTCACGAGCGCGGTAATCTCCACCTTTTACAGTATCGTAGAACAATCTGTAGATCGAGTCACCATCTCCTTGGTAGTTTTTAGCAGCGTTAATCCCTCCTTGTGCTGCAATTGAGTGCGCACGACGAGGTGAATCTTGATAACAAAATGCTTTTACATTATAACCTAACTCTGCTAATGTAGCAGCAGCAGATCCACCTGCTAATCCAGTTCCAACAACGATAACATCAATGTTACGTTTATTTGCTGGGTTAACTAATTTAATGTGGTTTTTATAATCAGACCATTTCTTATCGATTGGTCCTTGAGGTATCTTAGAATCTAATTTCATAATCAATTTCTTTAGGACTATTTAATAAAGTGAATGTATAATGGAATGATTGCAAATAAAGCAGGAACTAAATAAGCAAATAAATAGCCAATGCCTTTGATCAAACAGTTATACTTTGGATTATTTATCCCTAAAGATTGGAATGCGCTTGCAAAACCATGAGATAAATGGAATCCAAGAACAATCATTGCGATTACATATAAAATTGTGCTGATCAATCCTGTAGAAGGATCTTTGAAAAACTCAATTGTGATTTTATGTAAATCTTTGTAACCATCTGCAAGTTTTAAATCTGTCCCTTTTTGGTAGAACGAAGTTCCTTTAATTTCTAACTGTCCCATTTCAACCGCTCTAACATCAATTGGTTGTTCTTGAACTGTCTTGTAAATAAATACAGGCTCTTCTTGACCTTCAATATTAACTTCTATCGTTTGTAATGGCATAGCCGAAAAGTGCATTTTCGCCCAGAAATTTACCATGTGTGTTACGATAAAAACTAACAATAAAGTTCCTAATACCGCCATATTACGAGAAGCCCATTTGCTGTTTGCTCCAGCATTGTTTTTCGCGTATCCGATCGGACGAGCTTTTTTGTTTTGAATTGTTAGAACTATACCATCAATCGCGTGGAAAAGGATTGATATATACGTTAAATAAGATAATACTTTTACAGCTGGATTAGTTGTCATGAATAAGGCATACTCATTGAATTTTGACGCATCCCCAAAAATCAACTGAAGATTCCCTACCAAGTGACCAACTAAAAACAAGCATAAAAATAACCCTGTAAGAGACATCCAATATTTCTTTGCAATGGATGACTTTAAAAGTGCAGATTTTGCCATAATGTAATTTTAATTGTTTTTCTTGAAAAAATCTCTCAAAAATACACCTAATTAACGTTATCCGCAATGCGTGAGCGTTTATTTATATTGAGTATAAACAATAATTTTCACGTTATTTTACTTAAAAAAAAAGTATTCCTAAACTAGATTTAAGACCAAATAGTCAATTATTCCACAAGATTCTAAAACGATTTTAAAATATTCGCATCTATAACAAGAATAAAGTCCGCCAATCCTTGATTGAGTTTTTCGAAATGATCGACATTCTCTGCCTCTACCATAGTAATCGTAGCTACTTTAAGCTGTGGAGCGTAGTTTTTCAAATACCAAAAAATACCCTCATACTTATTGCTATGATAAGAACCGTTGTAATGAACAAAGAGCTTTCCTTCTTCAACATTGCGTTGAATAAAATGTGCCATCGTAGCATCTTTAATTGCCTGTGCTTTCGGCAAATTTTCATTGACATGTTCTGCTTCAAACATTGTTAACATCTCCTTATAACCTGGCAATTCCGGATCATATGGAAAAGGTAACGGAGCTATCCATGCTTTTTCTTCAATCTTCAACGTATCTAATGCTTCCATGCCTCCCTTAAATAGCATACTCGCATAACGACGTGGCACATTGGTAGCAACAAACGGCAACTGATTCGATTTGGCATACTCCACCAAGGGACGGTAATCTCCTTTATAGTTATTCCACAAACGCACTTCTTTAGCAAATTCTTCTTCATTAATCTTTGAAGTCACATAGTTTGTCAATCCTTGCTGATTATCGGATTCAAACATCTCTGCTCCTAAAACTAAAGCGTGTTGCTGACCTAAGCTTTCCGTAACTTTTAATTGTAACCAATGTCCCAATGAATTGTTGTGGTATTCTCCAAATAAAACAACTTCTGATTTACCGAGTTGTTTAATCATTTCTTTATACGTAACCTTTTTTCCTTTTGCATTGTAAATCTGATACGGCTGCCCATTTCCAGCAAACGTTGTACTCAAAAACAAAGTAAGCAATAGGGTATAAAAATATTTCATGTCTAATGTGTTTTTATCAGCCTCAAAGATAATTTTATTTCAGTAATTTAGAATAAATAAAAATTAAAAAACCATCGCTAAACAGCGGATTTATACCGCAGAAAGTTTGTTTTTCACCTCGCATCCTGTACTTTTGCCCCTCAACAAAACACAAATAATGATTCAAAAATCGCTGATATATAAAAACATCCAAGTCAACTACTATGACAGCGGCAAAGGAAACGCATTGATCTTTTTACATGGCTTCTTAGAAAATGCCAAAATGTGGACGGATTACGTTGCACATTTTTCTTCTAAACACCGCGTCATTAGTATTGATCTGTTGGGACATGGTCAGACGGATTGTTTAGGTTATATCCACACCATGGAAGATATGGCAGATATGGTACTTGCGGTAGTATCTCATCTCAAACTAAAAAAAGTAACACTGATCGGTCATTCTATGGGTGGTTATGTTTCACTTGCATTTGCAGAACTATATCCCGATTTAGTAAAAAACATAATCTTAGTCAATTCAACAGCACGTGCGGACAGTTTGGAACGCAAACAAAATAGAGATAGAGCAATTGAATTAATTAAGAAAAATGCGGCCTTGTTTATCAACATGGCTATTAACAATCTCTTTGCAGACCACCTCAGACCTGTGCTTCAGCCGGAGATAGACCACAGCAGAGAAGAAGCATTAAAAACTCCGACGCAAGGAGTCATAGCTGCACTAGAAGGAATGAAAACCCGCATTGATAGAGAAGTGCTCTTACACTTTGCTCCTTATAGCATTTCTTTCATTCTCGGCAAGGACGATCCTGTTATGCCTTATGAAGAAACGCTAGAACAAGCAACAGGCACTAATGCTTCAGTATTCACTCTAGAAGGAGGACATATGCTACATATAGAACAAAAAGAAGCGTTGAAACAACTCCTTACTGAACTGATAAAAAACTAATTTTACAAAACATAAAAGCGAGAACTAATGTTCTCGCTTTTATTATATAGTTTCTACAAAAGCTATCTCTGGATCTAAAATAACTAAAATAAGCTGAACTAATTCTTCTCTAAATGCCTGTAGTACAGCTGGTGTAATATCGTGATCCACTGTTCTTCCCTCTCGAACGCCAAAAAACAAAAAACCTTCTCTTCTGTTTTTAAAGGAATAAATCCCCGCTTCAAGCGTCTCGATATCATGCTGTTCGGCATACATCAATGCATAACACAACAATTGTATAATTTTATCGTTTTTCAACTGTGTTGTCAATCCATCCCAGTGCGATAATTTTACCTGATTAGATTCTACCTTTCCCGTCTTGTAATCGATAACCCGAATTTTTCCATTTCGACATTCGATGCGATCTACAAAACCAAACAATTTAATTGGATAAGGCAAACGACTATCAATCAATTCATGTTCTAATCTTGTTTCTAAAGCCAACAACTCTACCTGATCTCCTTGCTCTAATCCTTTTAGCTCTTCTCTTAAAAAGTGATAAACATTGCGTTTAGCTACCTCAAAGGCCAGCAAGTTTTTTCCCATCTTCTCTTTATCGCTGTTGTAAATCTCTTCAAACTGCGTCTGCACTTCTTGATCCGCTTCTTTCTGGATCGCCTTGATCATTGCAACATCTAATACTTTCCCAACATAGGGTTGGTACAAATTTTCTAAAGCATTGTGTATAATTGTCCCTAGGGTATTTAAAGCCACACTTTCCTCTACCTCCTCTACTTCGCGAATACGCAAAACCTGTTGAACATAGAACTGTAAGGGATTACGCAAATACGCAGTCAAGGCAGAAGGAGAAAACCCTTTAACTGTCGCTATGGTCTTTAACTTGGAGATTAACTCCTCAGACTTCTCAATAGCAATAGGCTCATATGCTTTGTCAGGTAAATAGGCAGAATAGGTAACATTACGCAACTGATGTTTGGGTTGAGTTTCCATTTCTAATTGAGCTAAAAAACGACTTTTCTCTCCTGCATCTATTCCTTCCGCTTGTGAATTGTAGATCAAATACACTTGTTTTGCCCTCAACAACAAGTGGTAGAAGTGGAAGCTGTAAATCGCATCCTTTTCTTTATAAGTTGGTAAGCCCAATTCTCTTTTTACATCATATGGGATAAAGGAATTTTGGCTTTTTCCAGAGGGAAACTTACCTTCATTAACTGAGGTAAGAATAACCGTTTCAAAATCCAACACCCTACTTTCTAAAATACCCATAATCTGCAAGCCCTCTAAAGGATCTCCTTCAAAAGAAACCTCACTCATATCCATGATTTGCTTATACAACACGTGCAACAATTCAATAGAGTGAATAAATGGATATTTCTCGCAATAGGACAACAAGCGGTTTAACAGATTATATGTCGTAAACAAAAACGTTTTCATTAACCGATTTTGCTGACTATCTACGGCTAGTTTATTCTTAACTCGAATAACCAAGGCTATTAATCGCTTTAAAATCTCTGCTGGTTCCTCGTCTTTCCAAGCCGTAAAAACCAATTTCTTAGCTTCAGTATCACTCGACTTCACCCATGAATCGAAGCGATCGAAAGAGAAAAATGTAAGGTTTTTTTTCTGAATTTCAGTAACCACCTCATCTACCTCAAACAACCCTTCCATCACAGGACTAGTCAATACTTCTAAAACATCTCTATAATAAAACACATATTGCTTTCCTCCTCGGCGAACAGCCGCTAAATGCATCTTAAAAATTTTGTTCAAAAACAATTGTACAGGACTGCTGTTTCCACTATACCCCATTGTTATGTTCAAGCTACTCACGGAGTCAGGAAGACCGTATAAAACTGGTTGTAGTAGATTTTCATCGCCCAATACCACGGCAATTTGATCCAATGCTTGCCCTTCAGCCAAAGCTTGATCGATTACAGCACCAACAATTTTCGCTTGTCCAACACTTTTTGGGGTTTGAATAATTTCAATCTTTTTTTCCTCCGAAAAACGAGTAGAAATCCATTCAAATGGATGTTGTTGATAATAGGGCCAATTTTGTTTAATTCGCCTCAAAAACAAGCCAGCATCGTGATAAGGATCTAGAAGAAATACCTCATCAATATCCCAAAAAACACGCGCTCGTTTTTCCACTAAAAAGTGCTGAATAATCACTTCTTCCGCTGCATTTAACGCATTAAATCCTGCAAAATAATACTGCTTGGGATTGATCTTTAAAAACGCCTGGTGTTGAGCAACAGCCTCGCGATAGATCATCCCTTGATAGCCTATTTTTTTCTCTTTTAAATACGCGTAAAGCGCATTATAATAGATTGGTATCTGTTCCCAAAAATGCAAATAATTTTTGATCAAATCCGTGTGTTGATCAACATTTACTGCCCAGTGGTTGATATCTTCAATATCTTTTAAATAACTAAAGACATGCTGAGGATTCAACAGATAACGATCAACTTCATTAAAATCTTGCAGCAACATCCTTGCCCAATTAACAAAGTAATCAAAGTCTTCTGCTTTATCTCCTACTAGGTCTTTATAAACGTGGTAAAACTCAAACAAGAGTTCGATAGCATCAATCCCCCGAAGTTGGGCGATATCCTGAACTAGCTCTTCAACACTTATAATACTAGGTGCAAAGACACTGCGATCATAAAACTGTTTCAATTGTTCTAGCAAAAAGACCTTGGCTCTTTTATTGGGTAATACGACAACCAAATCATCCATAGAAGAAGGAAAATCCTTCTTTATTTCTTCACTTAACTGATGTAAAAAACGCTGTTGACTCATGTGACTAAAGGTAATAAAAAAAGGGCTTCGAATACTCGAAGCCCTTTTCTATCTTGTGAATATTTCGTTCAATTATTTTTGTAATTGAATTTCAACACGTCTGTTTAACTCACGTCCTTTAACAGTTTTGTTAGAAGCGATTGGGTTTTCAGAACCATAACCTTTAGAAGTTAATCTGTTCGCGTCAACACCTTTCTCGATTAAATAAACTTTAACTGCATTTGCTCTGTTGTCAGATAATGGAACGTTTACTTTGTCAGAACCTGTACTGTCAGTATATCCAGCAATGTGGAATTTAGCAGTTGGGAATTCTTTCATAATTTTCACGATGTTATCTAACACAGTGTAAGAAGCGTCTTGGAATGTAAACTTACCAGTGTGGAATAAGATTGTTTTTCCGTAGTCGTTAAGTTGTTTAACTTGTTCTTCTTTAATTTCAGGACATCCTTTGTTTGAAGCAGGACCAGGAACATCTGGACAGTTGTCTAAATGATCAGGCACTCCGTCTCCATCTCTATCTGGCCAAGGACAACCTTTGTTTTCTTTTGGACCAGGAACTTCTGGACATTCGTCTTTATGATCTGGCACACCATCTCCGTCTGTATCAGGACATCCGTTGAATTCAGCTAAACCAGGAACATCTGGACACTCATCTAAATGATCTGGAATACCATCTCCGTCTGTATCAGGACATCCGTTGAATTCAGCTAAACCAGGAACATCTGGACACTCATCTAAATGATCTGGAATACCATCTCCGTCTGTATCAGGACATCCGTTGAATTCTGGTAAACCTGGTACATCTGGACATTCGTCGTATTTGTCTAAGATTCCATCACCGTCAGTGTCTTTTCCACCAAATTGGAAACGTACACCCACGAAGTGTTGCATGTGTGATGCAACGTCAACATCTGGAGTTCTTGTATCGTCGAATGAATGTTTGTACGTAGATTGGAATGTCAATGCGATGTTTTTAGTAAACCAAAAGTTTAACCCTAAACCTCCATTAACAGTTCCTGTACTTGCATCACCCATAAAAGTGTATCCTCCACCCACTAACACGAATGGATCAACAACTTTTGAGTTTAAAATTTCTTTGAAGCTATACTTAACTTCTGCATCAATTCCGTAGTAAGATAAATCCCCAGGGTTGTACTTGAAGTATCCTTCAGACTCTTCAGAAATGAATTTATCAATTTTATTCACTGATCCTACAACACCTAATGAAAATCCATCACCTAAGTATCTTGATACATTTAAGTAAGAAATTGAAGGTAAAATATTCCAATCTGCTGTTTGGAAATAACCTCCCATTTTGTGTGAAAACCCTTTAGCTGAACTAACTTTAGTGTTTACAGCATTCGCACCAATAGTTACAGCCCACGGATGGTCAGCATCTTGCGCTTGAGTCGAAAGACCCGCACATAGAATTGCCGCTGCAATTAATTTGTTGAGATGTTTCATAACTTTATTTTTCTATTTATTGTAATGTTAAAACAAAAATACAATTATATGTGTAGTTAACAAATTTTATTCTTAACAATTATTGTGAATTACTAAAAAAAGTTAATTATTAAATGACTTTTAATTCCTTACCCACTTCAATAAACGCTTGAATAGCATGATCCAAATGCGCTTGTGTATGCGCTGCAGACAACTGCACGCGAATTCTCGCTTTTCCTTGAGGCACAACAGGATAGAAGAATCCAATCACGTAAACCCCCTTGGTTAATAAGCGATCTGCCATCTCTTGTGACAACTTCGCATCATACAACATCACAGGTACAATTGCCGAGTCTCCATCAACGATATCAAACCCTGCTTTTTTCATTCCTTCTTTGAAATAATTGGTATTCCACTCTAGTTGATCGCGTAATTTAGTGTCTTTTTTCAACAATTCGAACACTTTCAACGAAGCACCAACAATCATTGGAGCTAATGAGTTGGAGAACAAGTAAGGACGTGAACGTTGTCTTAACAACTCAATAATCTCTTTTTTACCTGTTGTATATCCTCCCATAGCACCTCCTAAAGCTTTTCCTAATGTACCTGTAATAATATCTACACGTCCCATTACGTTTTTCGCTTCCATCGTTCCTTTTCCTGTTGCTCCGATAAATCCAGCTGCATGACACTCGTCTACCATCACCAAAGCATCATATTTATCAGCTAAGTCACAAATTTTGTCTAATGGTGCAACTAATCCGTCCATAGAAAATACTCCGTCTGTAACGATAATCTTGAAACGGTGTCCTGCCTCATTAGCTTTTATCAGCTGTTGTTCTAAATCAGCCATATCATTATTTTCATAACGGTAACGAGCAGCTTTACACAAACGAACACCATCAATAATAGAGGCGTGATTTAAACTGTCTGAAATAATTGCATCTTCAGCACCTAATAAAGGTTCAAAAACTCCTCCATTCGCATCAAAAGCTGCTGCGTACAAAATAGTGTCTTCTGTACCGTAAAAATCTGCAATTGTAGCTTCTAATTGCTTGTGAATATCCTGTGTCCCACAAATGAAACGCACAGACGACATTCCAAAACCATGAGTATCCAAAGCGTCTTTTGCCGCTTGTATCACTTCTGGATGTGAGGATAATCCTAAATAGTTATTCGCACAAAAATTCAATACTTTTTCTCCTGTAGAAACTGTAATCTCTGCTCCTTGTGGCGAAGTAATAATTCTCTCTTTTTTAAATAAACCATTGTCTTCAATCGACTTCAACTCTTGTTGTAAATGGTCTTTAATTTTTCCGTACATACTTACTCTTTTTAAGCGTTAACTATACTCTTTTACAAATGTATTATATTTAAATCATCCACTCCCATGTATAAAATAACTTTTTTAACCACTTCATATCCCATGGCTACAAGTGAATCTTCATATTTTGCTAATTGTTTGACATATTTATCCTCTGGCTTCCCCGTTTTATAATCTAGCAAATACGCTTTTTGACCTTTGATAACCACGCGATCGGGAATTAGATTGTGCTGCGTTTTACCAATAATCATACGCTCATTGTATACGACACCATCCGTAAAGAAATCTCGCAAATCTGGGTGAGAAATAATTTGTTGTATCGCTCCCTTAAAGTTATCCTTCTCGCTCTCCACAATCAACCCTTCTTCTAATGCCCGTTCTATCGCTGCATCTACATCGGAATACGTTTGAATAAATGACATAATCTTATGG
Organism: Myroides sp. WP-1; assembly: GCF_014145635.1. Taxonomy (GTDB): domain Bacteria; phylum Bacteroidota; class Bacteroidia; order Flavobacteriales; family Flavobacteriaceae; genus Flavobacterium. The sequence continues at coordinate 53,169 of NZ_JACHTC010000009.1, read as the reverse complement.
GTAATATTTCCATAGGCAATAGCTTCTCCTACTTGTGTATCCCACATCAATGCCTCCCGTTCTGCTATTTTAATCGCGTTAAAATCAAAAAGCTGCTCCACACTTCGGATCAACTTGTTCTGATCTACAGTAGATTCACTAGCTATTGACAAACGCTGAGGACTACCAAACTCATACACTTGTTGATCGTCCTGATAAATTCCTTGTTGACGTAAATAGTGAATAAAAAAACGGGACATATTATTTTTATATTCTCCATCTGTTTTCAGATCTCTTGTTGTAATGATATGCAACTGTTCTTCTGCTCTAGTCAAAGCAACATAGAGCACATTGATATTGTCTAGCAATTCTTCCTGTTCTTTCTGTGCATACAGTTCTTCTGCAAGCGCTCCATACTCTTTCACTTCTTTCTTTCCATCTACCAAAGCCTTAGGCAATTCAATTCCCACATCTAGCTCATCAAACTCTACCCATAATTTATCGCGATTCGAACGATCATAATCTTCTTCCGCAAAGGGAAAAATAACCACAGGAAACTCTAATCCTTTAGATTTGTGAATGGTCATCAGCTGAACGGCATTTTTACCTTCTGGCGTTGGAATACTAAACTTGTGGTTGTTGTCTTCCCAATACAAAATGAAATCACCTATCCCATATTGATTTTTTATCGTGCGCTCTAAAACGATATCCATAAAGTACAAGACGTATGAACTTGTCGCTTGTGTGGGAAAGAAAGCTCGAACAATAATTTCAACTGCTTCGTACAGCGATTTTTTTCTGCATTGGTCAAATGAAATGCAAATATCTTTTGTTGCTAACCACTGCTCTAATGCCGCATCTGACGTATAACTCAATCCCTCTTCAATAAAATCATGTACAGCTTCCTGTTTACGTTTATTGGCGATATAGTACAACAGCAGTGTTTTCGATTCTTTGTCTTCCTTATTTCGAATATAGCGCAACACATCCATAATCAGCCGAACTTCTGTTGCGTGACTAATCAAGAGTGAATCCGAAGACAAAATGGGTATTTCTTGTTCCGTTAAATAATTAGCTAACGCGATTCCATGGGCGCGTTTACGCGTTAAAACCACCATATCGCTATAGGAAAATCCCTGCGCCAAACCTGTTTCAATTACGTTTAGCGTCGCTTCGAGATACACTCGCTCCTTGTCAACTTCATTTTCTTTATCCAATAAACTTTCATCCAAAAATTGCAAATTAACATATCCTCCTTCTTTGCTGTTTATTTCTTGGTGACTTTGGTTTTCGTAAATATGCTTGTAATCTTCCTGTGTAAAAAAGCTTGAAATCCCTTTAAAAAAGCTATTGTTGAAGTGAATTACCTCAGCATAGCTTCTGTAGTTTTTACCTAAGACTACAACTTCTTTATCTGGATTAGAAAAGGGATTATCCGTTTTACTCAGTGCGATAAACTGTTCTGCTTTTCCTCCGCGCCAACGATAAATAGATTGTTTGGGATCTCCTACCAACATTAAAGTTCCTTTCACACCAAAATCTTCTCCCGCCAGTGCATTGTCAATCAATGGTACAAGGTTATCCCACTGCATAACAGAAGTATCTTGAAACTCGTCAATAAAGAAATGACGGTATCGTTCTCCTAATCGCTCATAGATAAAAGGAGCAGGTTGATGCTGAATTTCATTATGGATAATTGCATTAAACTGGCTAATAGATAGCATATTTTTTTCTTCTTGAATATGTTGCATTTCAATGCCTAAAATATTCAAGAGAGATAGCGGTGTAATATTTTTTAAAAACGCTTGATAAAACAAGCGCTTGGCAAATAGTTGATAAATAGTTGCTAATTGTTGCAAAACCTCTGGTAAAAGTGCCTCAATCGTATCGCGATCTTTGGCGGCTTTGAGTATAGCTACTTCGTCAAATTCAACGTATTTGCGTTGAGTACTCTTATCTGTATCGTTAATAATAGCCAAGAGGTGATTGGGAAACGTTCCTCGAGAGAAGGATTTCATATCCACCCCTTTACCAATCAACAAATCCCAAATTGCTTTCCCTTTTTCTTGCGTTTCTTTGGTTAGCTCTTCTATTTTTTTGCGCAAATAATCACGGGTAGACACAAAATCACGCAGCGATTTCTGATCAAAAAGAGCAATTTCATCGCGATTGTTTTCATTGAGCAACAAAGCGCCCATTTCTTTCAATTCGCGAGTAATATCCCAACTCTTATCGTTATCGGCTTTATCAATAGAGAAATCAATTAATACTTTCGTTAACTCTTCATCGGTACCTGCTTTAGCAATTACAGAATCAACGGCTTCTTGCAGTAATTCATCCGAATCCAGAGATACTTCAAAACTCATGGGCAGATTCAAATCAAAGGCAAAAGAGCGAATCACTTTATGCGTAAACTTGTCAATCGTCGAAATATCAAAGGAGGCATAATTGTGAATAATATGCTTCATAATACGCGCCGATTTCTCCTTCACTACATGCTCTTTCAACCCCGTTTCTTGCACAATTTGCTCTAGCATCGGTTGAAACTTCTTTTCGGTCTCTTTTTGCGCAAAAGCATATAGGCAAGACAAAATTCGATTTTTCATCTCAGCCACTGCTTTATTGGTAAAGGTAATCGCCAAAATTTTTCGATACGCATCATCTGATCGATCGGCTAGTACGATTTTCAAATATTCTTTTACTAATGTATGTGTTTTTCCTGAACCCGCAGAAGCGTTATATACTGAAAATGAAGCTCTTTCCGCTTTAATCATCGAATTATCCCTTAACGTTTATTAACCCTTAAGATTTTTTATATTCCATAGAAAATCCCTAAATTTGAATAAAAATAACACTAATCTTTAAATAATACGAATTATGGCTTTCGAATTACCACAATTACCTTATGCGTATGACGCATTAGAACCACATATTGACGCACGTACAATGGAAATCCACCATACGAAACACCACAATGCTTATACTACTAACTTAAATGCAGCTATTGCTGGTACTGCGTTAGAAGGAAAAACAATCGAGGAGATTTTAGCAAACCTTGATATGGCTAATGGTGCAGTTCGCAACAACGGTGGAGGTTTCTATAACCACAACTTATTCTGGACTGTAATGAGCCCGAATGGTGGTGGAGAACCTACAGGAGAATTAGCAGATGCTATCGCTAAAGATTTTGGTTCATTTGCAAACTTCAAAGAAGCTTTCGCAAAAGCAGGTGCTACTCAATTTGGTTCAGGTTGGGCATGGTTATGCGTTAAAAATGGTAAATTAGAAGTATGTGGTACACCAAACCAAGACAACCCGCTTATGCCAGGTGTTGCTTGTGGTGGAACTCCAATCTTAGGAATGGACGTTTGGGAACATGCTTACTACTTAAACTACCAAAACAGACGCCCTGACTATATTTCTGCTTTCTTCAGCGTAATCAACTGGGCTGAAGTTGCGAAGAGATATGCAGCAGCAAAATAAGACATAAAGAGTTCGCTCTTTAGATATCAAAAGGGAAGTATCGCGGATACTTCCCTTTTTTTAGTTGAAAACTTCACAAAATCAATAGATTTTCTTCTAATCTTCTACGTCTTTTTACATCCTATCTACTTTATTTTTTTGTATTTTCCCCTATCTATTATCTATTTCTAATACCAACTGTTACATGCAACTCGATTACGAACCAGAAAGCCTTAGACATAAGTCCAAACGAAACTATATCATCATCGGATTAAACGTATTGATGCTATTTGCTTTGATTCACTTTTTACCCTATGAACCGCAAGTAAACAAAGGGCTCGCTCTATTGGCTTTTGTTGCTGTTTTATGGTTAACCGAAGCGCTACACGTAACAACCACCGCAGTTTTTGTTCCTGTACTCGCCATCGGATTGGGTCTAACGGATGTTCAACCAGCACTTGTCTCTTTTGCAGACCCGAATATCTTTCTTTTTTTAGGTGGTTTTGTTTTGGCTGGAGCGTTACATGTACAAAAACTAGACTTAATCATCGCTAGTAAGATTATGTACTTGGCAAAAGGTCGGTTATCGCATGCTATTTTTTACTTGTTTCTCGCTACAGCTGTATTGTCTATGTGGATCAGCAATACGGCAACTGTAGCCATGATGCTCCCGCTGGTAACGGGTATATTAAGTCAATTGGATAAAACCAAACACCGCAACACCTATGTTTTTGCTCTATTGGGTATCGCTTATAGTGCGAGTATTGGCGGAATGGGAACCATTGTAGGGAGCCCTCCCAATGCGATCGTCGCTTCTCAACTCAACCTATCTTTTGCGGAATGGCTCAAAATGGGATTCCCAATGGTAATTATCCTCCTTCCTTTAATGATTGTAGTGATTTACTTTGTCTTTAAACCTAAACTCAACCTGAAGTTTGAACACCAAATGGAATCCATTCCCATGAATACGGATCGCTGGATTACCCTAGGGATTTTCTTATTAACGGCCATTTGCTGGATTTTGAGCAATCAAATCAATCCGCTATTTGCAGCTTTAGTTGGTTTTGAAGGCTCTTTTAAAAACTTTGATACCTTCATTGCTTTAGGTGCATTTATTCTCATTTGTGTAAGTCAGGTTTCTCGATGGAAAGAACTACAACACAATGTCGATTGGGGTGTTTTACTTTTGTTTGGTGGGGGATTAACGCTGAGTATGGTACTCAGAGACTCGGGAGCAAGTAAGGTTATGGCGGATGTGTTAGTTTCTATTATTCACGGTAGCTCTTTCTTTATCATTAGCTTAATTGTTGCTTTTTTTATTGTCTTTTTGACAGAATTCACCTCCAACACAGCTAGTGCAGCGTTGTTGGTTCCCATTTTCTTTTCGATTTCACAGGAATTAGGCATGCATCCCCTCGGACTATCGATGATTATCGGACTCGGTGCTTCTTGTGCGTTTATGCTTCCTGTAGCCACTCCTCCCAATGCCATCGTATTCGGTACAGGTGATATTCAACAAAAGGAAATGATGAAAGCGGGGTTTATCCTGAATATTTTCTGTGCGGTTATTATCGCAACTGTCGCTTACTTTTTTTGGTTGGGGTAATAAAAAAAGCACCGATCTCTCGGTGCTTCTATATAATGCTTAATTTCTATTAATACGGTTTCTCATCTCTACCTTCGTAGTAGTTGATGAAAGCGCGGTTAACTACGCGGTTTCCTCCTTTAGTAGGGTAGTCACCCGTGAAGTACCAATCCCCTAAGTTTTTCGGACAAGCTTTGTGTAAGTTGTCGATCGATTGGAAGACGATTTTGATTTCCGATTTGATCCCCTCTTCTGTTACCATTTGAGCAATTTTTGCTGAAATCTCCTCATCCGTAAAAGGTGCATAAATCTCTTTTACGTGGTTGATTACTTCGTCATCTTTCAAGCCTACTTGTGCTTTTGACTTTTGGTATACTTCTTCCACAATATGATACATATTGCGCTCTTTCAGCATCTCGATTACCGCTTGGAAAGCAATTAACCCTTCTAATTTGGCCATATCGATTCCGTAGCAATCTGGGTAACGCACTTGAGGTGCTGCAGAAACAACCACAATGCGCTTTGGATTCAAGCGATCCAACATGCGGATGATGCTTTTCTTCAAGGTTGTTCCACGTACGATACTGTCGTCGATAATCACCAAGTTATCCGTTGGTTTAATCACGCCATACGTTACGTCATATACGTGAGCAACTAAATCATCGCGACTGCTGTCGTCTGTGATAAACGTACGCAATTTCGCATCTTTAATTGCAATCTTCTCTGTACGCAATTTTACTGACAGGATTTCCTGTAGTTTCGCTTCAGACAATGCCTCTTTATTTTTCAAGATATCCGAAATCTTACGCTGATTCAAGAAATCTTGAGCCCCTTCAATCATTCCAAAGAAAGACGTTTCTGATGTATTGGGAATATAAGAAAATACCGAATTATCCGTATCGTTGTTAATCACGTCTAACACTTGAGGAAAGATTAACTTTCCTAAGTCTTTGCGTTCTTGGTAAATATCGGCGTCATTTCCTCTTGAGAAATACACGCGTTCGAATGAACAAGCTTTTAATGGAAGTGGTTCTAAGATTTGCTCAAAGTGTACACTTGCATCTTTCTTTACAATAATTGCTTGCCCTGGTGTTAGTTCTTTAATATCTTCAAAAGGCACATTCAACGCCGTTTGAATTACTGGACGCTCACTTGCTACTACGACAATTTCATCATTTTCATAGTAGAATGCTGGGCGAATTCCCGCTGGATCTCTAAACACAAAAGCATCTCCATGTCCTAACATTCCTGCCATAGTAAATCCACCGTCCCAGTTTTTAGAAGCTCTTCTCAAGATACGAGCAATATCTAAACGCTCGCCAATAATTGGTGAAGCCGTCTTTTTAGAAAATCCTTCTTGTTTTATTTTGTAGTATAAATCGTCGATTTCATCGTCCAAGAAATGACCGATTTTCTCCATTACCGTAATGGTATCTGACATTTCTTTAGGGTGTTGGCCCAAGCGCACTAAATCGTCGAATAATTCTCTAACATTCGTTAAGTTGAAGTTTCCAGCAACGATTAAATTGCGGTGCATCCAATTGTTTTGACGCAAAAAAGGATGAACACTCTCGATGCTATTCTTTCCAAAGGTTCCATAACGCACATGCCCTAAAAACACTTCACCCAAATACGGGATGTGTTTTTTCTGTAGATCAGCACTATCTGCATATTCAGGATGCTCTTCCATTTCAGCATTAATGCGCCCATTGATTTGAGCAAAAATATCTTGAATTGGTTGTGCTTTATTAGAACGCACACGACTAATATAGCGTTCACCTGGCTCCATATCAAGTTTAATACTTGCCAAACCAGCTCCATCTTGTCCTCTATTATGTTGCTTTTCTAATAGCAAGTACATTTTTTGAATGGGGTAAAATGCACTCCCATATTTTTCTTTATAATAGGATAGAGGCTTTTTTAGTCGTAAAAAAGCAATTCCACATTCGTGTTGTAGTGCGTCACTCATAGTTCGTTGTGTTGTGTGTTATCATTAAAAAAAGCCCCACGACGAGGCTTAGTATGTTGCATGTTTATGTGAGTTCAATGTCGAACTGTGTTAACATTTTAAATTGCATTAATCTTTTTTTCATTTCGGTTTCCTCTAGCTGCTCCATTCGCTGTGTTCCAAACTCTTCTACACAGAAGGAGGCTAAGTTAGAGCCAAAAATAATGGCGTTTTTCATACATTGAAAGGATACATTTCCTCTTTCTGTTAAATACCCGGCAAATCCCCCTGCAAAAGTATCACCTGCTCCGGTTGGATCAAATACTTCTTTTAGTGGTAATGCTGGTGCAAAGAAGACATCTTTACCTGAAAACAACAAGGCCCCATGTTCTCCTTTTTTAATTACAACGTATTGAGGTCCCATTTCGTGAATTACTTCAGCTGCCTTTACTAGAGAATACTCTCCAGATAATTGACGAGCCTCTTCATCGTTAATGGTAATCACATCTACGTGTTTCAATACCGATTTTAGCTCCTCTAATGCACAATTCATCCAAAAATTCATTGTATCAAGTACCACTAATTTTGGCTTTTGTTCCAATTGATTTAATACCGATTGCTGAATCGCTGGATGTAAATTCCCCAACATCACCACATCTGCGTTTTTAAAATCAGCAGGAACCACAGGATTGAAATTCTCTAATACATTTAATTGTGTATCTAAGGTATCTCTCGCGTTCAAATCGTTGTGGTATCTACCACTCCAAAAGAAGGTTTTACCGCCTGGAACAACTTCAATACCTGTTGTATTGATATTTTTACTTTCTAGTAATTCAATATATTCTTTCGGAAAGTCATCCCCTACTACAGAAACTATCGCTGATTCAACTTCAAAATGAGAAGCAGACAGTCCTATATATGTAGCAGCACCTCCTAATACTTTGTCCGTTTTCCCGAATGGTGTTTCTATGGTGTCAAACGCCACTGTTCCGACGATCAATAACTTGTTCATATTTTTGGAAAAGAAATAAGGTGCAAATATATAGCATTCCTTTTTTTCGAACAAAAATTAATCTCTTTTATTCGAAAATTAACTTATAGTCAAAGAGTTACCTCAAATCAACAACCCATTTTATTCAATAAATCAACAAAAACTACCTTTCGTCTTTGTGTTTTAAAAAAAGATCTCTTCCTTTTTTTAAACAAAAGTTAAAATACATTCAAAAAAAGGGAGATGCCAATACTCATACTAATTTGATCGCTGCCTTAACACTTCGTTTCCGAATTTTACAATTCCCAACCAAAGCCAATAGTAACTAAAATAGTATAGAAATGAAAAAAAAAACACTCATCCTATTTACTTTCTGTTCCATGAGCTATTTTGCTCAAGCGCAAGTAGGCATAGGAACAAAACAACCTAACCTCTCGGCAGAATTAACTGTTGTAGGCAATAACCGTGGTATATTAATACCGCAAATTGCTTTAAAAAGCACAACGGACAAAAATACCATCACCAATGGAAATGTCGAAAGCCTATTAGTGTATAATACAACCACTAACGAAGGACTAAAACCAGGATATTATTATTGGGGAGGCAGTCAATGGGAACGACTTAGCACATCAACTGATCTATCTAAAAACACCGTTGAGGGGAACCCCGGAGAAAGAGGAGAACCAGGACTACCTGGCACACCGGGAGCACCAGGAACAGGTATAACGATGGTGGTCAACCAAGATGGACTTTGGATTTTTAATGAGCAAACCCAACAGTGGACAAATGTTCAAGGATCGAATGGAATTGACGGTCAAGACGGACAATCGGCTTATGCGCTTTGGGTCGCACAACCGGCCAATGCCAATAAATCAGAAGCAGACTTCTTGGCTAGCTTAATTGGACCACAAGGTGCAAAAGGAGATAAAGGAGACAACGGTAAATCAGCGTATGAGCTCTGGAAGGAACAACCCGGTAACGAGAATAAAACCGAAATGGAGTTCGCCAACGGAATTGACGGTCAAGACGGACAATCGGCCTATGCGCTTTGGGCGGCACAACCGGCCAATGCTAATAAATCAGAAGCCGATTTCTTAGCTAGCTTAGTTGGACCACAAGGTGCAAAAGGAGATAAAGGAGACAACGGTAAATCAGCGTATGAGCTCTGGAAGGAACAACCCGGTAACGAGAATAAAACCGAAATGGAGTTCGCCAACGGAATCGACGGACAAGACGGACAATCGGCCTATGCGCTTTGGGCGGCACAACCGGCCAATGCCAATAAATCAGAAGCCGATTTCTTAGCTAGCTTAGTTGGACCACAAGGTGTAAAAGGAGATAACGGTAAATCAGCGTATGAGCTCTGGAAGGAACAACCTGGTAACGAGAATAAAACCGAAATGGAGTTCGCCAACGGAATCGACGGACAAGACGGACAATCGGCTTATGCGCTTTGGGCGGCACAACCGGCCAATGCCAATAAATCAGAAGCCGATTTCTTAGCTAGCTTAGTTGGACCACAAGGTGTAAAAGGAGATAACGGTAAATCAGCGTATGAGCTCTGGAAGGAACAACCCGGTAACGAGAATAAAACGGAAGCTGATTTCGCTACAGGAATTAACGGTCAAGACGGACAATCGGCTTATGCACTTTGGGCGGCACAACCGGCCAATGCCAATAAATCAGAAGCCGATTTCTTAGCTAGCTTAGTTGGACCACAAGGTGCAAAAGGAGATAACGGTAAATCCGCTTACGAGCTCTGGAAGGAACAACCCGGTAACGAGAATAAAACCGAAATGGAGTTCGCCAACGGAATCGACGGTCAAGACGGACAATCGGCTTATGCGCTTTGGGCGGCACAACCGGCCAACGCTAATAAATCAGAAGCAGACTTCTTAGCTAGCTTAATTGGACCACAAGGTGCAAAAGGAGATAACGGTAAATCAGCGTATGAACTCTGGAAGGAACAACCCGGTAACGAGAATAAAACCGAAATGGAGTTCGCCAACGGAATCGACGGACAAGACGGACAATCGGCTTATGCGCTTTGGGCGGCACAACCGGCCAATGCCAATAAATCAGAAGCAGACTTCTTAGCTAGCTTAGTTGGACCACAAGGTGTAAAAGGAGATAAAGGAGACAACGGTAAATCCGCGTATGAGCTCTGGAAGGAACAACCCGGTAACGAGAATAAAACCGAAATGGAGTTCGCTACAGGAATTAACGGACAAGACGGACAATCGGCTTATGCGCTTTGGGTCGCACAACCGGCCAATGCCAATAAATCAGAAGCAGACTTCTTAGCTAGCTTAATTGGACCACAAGGTGCAAAAGGAGATAAAGGAGACAACGGTAAATCCGCTTACGAGTTGTGGAAGGAACAACCCGGTAACGAGAATAAAACCGAAATGGAGTTCGCCAACGGAATCGACGGACAAGACGGACAATCGGCCTATGCGCTTTGGGCGGCACAACCGGCCAACGCTAATAAATCAGAAGCCGATTTCTTAGCTAGCTTAGTTGGACCACAAGGTGCAAAAGGAGATAAAGGAGACAACGGTAAATCCGCGTATGAGCTCTGGAAGGAACAACCCGGTAACGAAAATAAAACGGAAGCTGATTTCGCTACAGGAATTAAAGGAGAAGATGGAATTGATGGAGCTGCAGGACAATCTGCTTATGCACTTTGGGTGGCACAACCGGCCAATGCTAATAAATCAGAAGCCGATTTCTTAGCGAGTTTAAAAGGTACAGATGGGATTAACGGTAAATCTGCCTACCAACTGTGGGCCGAACAACCAGGCAACGAAAATAAAACGGAAGCTGATTTCGCTACGGGAATCAAAGGAGAAGATGGAATTGATGGAGCTGCAGGACAATCTGCTTATGCACTTTGGGCGGCACAACCGGCCAATGCTAATAAATCAGAAGCCGATTTCTTAGCCAGTTTAGTTGGTCCACAAGGTAATACCGGAAAATCTGTCTATGATCTTTGGGCAGAACAACCTGGAAACGAAAACAAAACCGAAGTTGATTTTCTTGCTAGTTCAAAAGGTCCAAAAGGAGACAAAGGCCTATCCAATTACGAAATATGGACCAGTCTTCCAGGAAATGAGAACAAAACAGAACAAGAATTCATTACCGCCCAAAGAACTCCGCCAATCACTACAAGGTTAGTTGATAACCAAAACGATACGTTTACCTACTTTAACGAAAGTGAGATAGATGAAGCTGGTGTTCCTATAGCTGGAACTGGAGTGACTATATCGCCACGTAAAGGGTATTATCTCACAGATGTAATTATTTTACCCGCTACTCCATCTGTATCTTACACTTACAACGATATCGCGTCTACTACTATGCAATATAAACCTATAGAATCAATTACATTTAATGTACAAGAAAACCTAAACAATCAAAAGTTCTTGATCTATAATATGGAAATGTATTCTAATCTACAATTGAACGGTGCAACCATACCAAATAAGACTGTTAGTGCAACCTACTATTTGCGTTTCTACGTCAATAACATAAAAATAGGTTCAGATATGGCGTATTATCGTAATTTTACAGCTAATACCTCTTCTAATTTTCGACAACAACTCACATTTCCTATCCTTATCCCCTTAGGAACTACCCCTTTAACTGCTACCAACAATACCTTAAGAGTCGAAGTAGCAGTGGCTGGTAATTCTGCACAACCACATTTCTCAAGTAATACAGGAACAACCTCAGGAACCTTTGGAACAGGAACCACTCGGGTACTCGGTATCACAACTTTAGCGGGTGGCGCCTTACAAGTATATGAAAAGTAAAAATTCATCCCGTCTCATCTTCAACAATGCGGGTTACTATTCATTTATCAAGAGCGAACCAAAAAGAACCCAAACAATAACCCAAACAGCGGCTCGTCATTATATGACAAGCCGCTGTTTATTTTTAATTTCCTGTCTGAGCCCCTTACGCATTATTTTGCTCATAATACTCATCCACCAATAACTCTTTTTGTTTCCCTGCCTGAACCGCTAATACGTCACAGCGTTCGTTCATCGGGTGATTGTTGTGTCCTTTTACCCATTGAAAAGACACTTGATGTTGTCGGTAGATGCGTAAGAAACGCATCCACAAATCTGGATTTTTTTTGTCTTTAAAATTTTTCTTTTCCCAACCGAATACCCAACCTTTGGTTACGGCATCAACAACATATTTAGAATCTGACACGACTAATACCCGGGTTTGGGAGTTTTTTAGTTTTTCTAATCCCACAATCACTGCTAGTAATTCCATGCGGTTATTGGTTGTGAGTCGATACCCTTGGGAAAATTCTTTATATACCTGATGACCGGCCCACTCGAGAATTAATCCATACCCTCCAGGTCCGGGATTACCTTGTGCGGAACCATCGGTATATAAAATAACTTGATAAGCTTGACTCATTTATTTTTCTTTAAACAGCAATTGTTCAATGACAATTGGAAAGTGTTTGTACTCTAAAGCCTGTACAGCTTTGGCGATATCTTCAGCGGTAAAATTTGGCTCTACAGCAGTTTTAGCTTGTAGAATTATGGCACCTTCATCGTAGTTTTCATTGACAAAGTGAATCGTAATTCCCGTTTCTTTCTCTTTATTGGCTAAAACAGCCTCATGTACAAAATGTCCATACATTCCTTTTCCTCCGTATTGAGGTAATAATGCTGGATGGATATTGATAACTTGGTTGTGGTATTTTTTTACCAAATCTTCAGGAAACTTCCACAAGAAGCCCGCCAAAACGATCAAATCCGGATCAAATGCTGCTAATTTTTCCGCTAACTCGCCGTTATTCAACTGGTTTTTGTCAAAAATATAAACCGGAACATTTCTTTTTTCAGCTTTTTCTATTACTTTAGCATGAGGGTTATTGACCAAAACTAGGTATTGGTTCACAATTGAATTATTCTCAAAGTAATTGATAATATTCTCCACATTAGTCCCTGAACCAGAAGCGAATAGCACTATTTTTCTCATGATATAAACCGAATTTAAGGTTAAAAAACACTTTATTGAAGTACAAAAAAAAGAATAATTACTGACAATAAACAGAAAAATAGTATTAAGTATTAATTATTTTTATAATTTCGCACTGACAATTAACATGTATAATCAGGATATAAAATAAAGTTTTTTATTTTTGCCCTAGGAAATTAAATTTTAAAATTAAAGATTATGTCAGACATTGCATCAAGAGTAAAAGCGATTATCGTTGACAAATTAGGAGTTGACGAGAACGAAGTTGTAGCAGAAGCAAGCTTCACTAATGATTTAGGAGCTGATTCACTAGACACTGTTGAGCTTATCATGGAGTTCGAAAAAGAATTCGATATTCAAATTCCAGACGATCAAGCAGAAAACATTGCTACAGTTGGTCAAGCTATCTCTTACATCGAAGAAGCTAAGAAGTAATAACTAATAACCCACGTGTTGTTCACAGCACGTGGGCGTTATTATTTTTTTGACATACCCACTTATTTTTAGAATAGAAAAAGGACAGATTCACTGGCATAGTGATCTGATAAACAAATATAAAGCTACCCAATGTTTCCTTTTACAAAAGTGAAAAATTGGGTTTTTTTAACTTATTAAACCATAATATTTACTTTATGAAATTAAGGCGAGTTGTTGTAACAGGTTTAGGTGCTCTTACCCCCATAGGGAATAACATCCAAGAGTATTGGAACGGTCTTATTAATGGCGTAAGTGGAGCAGCTCCGATTACACATTTTGATGCTACCAATTTCAAAACCCAATTTGCGTGCGAAGTAAAGAATTTCAATGTAGAAGATTTTATTGATCGTAAAGAGGCACGTAAAATGGATCGATACGCTCAATTAGCCATGGTTAGTGCTGATGAGGCCGTTGTTGATTCAAAATTAGACTTAGAGAAAATAGATAAAGATAGAGCTGGAGTTATTTGGGGTTCAGGTATCGGTGGATTAGAGACCTTCCAAAACGAAGTAACTGATTTCGTTAATGGAAATGGCACACCTCGATTCAATCCTTTCTTCATTCCAAAAATGATTGCAGATATCGCTGGAGGTCATATTTCAATTAAGTATGGCTTAAGAGGACCAAACTTCACTACAGTATCGGCATGTGCTTCTTCTACCAATGCGATTATTGATGCCTTCAACTACATTCGTTTAGGTATGGCAGACATCATGGTAACAGGAGGTTCTGAAGCAGCAGTAACGATTGCAGGTGTGGGAGGTTTTAACGCTATGCACGCTTTATCAACAAGAAATGACAGTCCGGAAACAGCTTCTAGACCCATGGACAAAGACCGTGATGGTTTTGTACTTGGCGAAGGTGCTGGGGCATTAGTATTGGAAGAATACGAACATGCTGTTGCACGTGGAGCTAAAATCTACTGTGAAATTGGCGGTGGAGGTATGTCTGCAGATGCACATCACTTAACTGCACCACATCCAGAAGGATTAGGCGCTACAAACGTAATGAAAAACTGTCTGAGAGATGCTGGTCTTGAACCATCTGATGTAGACGTTGTAAACTTACACGGAACATCAACTCCTCTTGGTGATATCGCAGAATCAAAAGCTATTTTAAATGTTTTTGGTGATCACGCGTATTCAATGAACTTAAACTCTACCAAATCTATGACAGGTCACCTTTTGGGAGCTGCTGGAGTGATAGAGGCAATCTCGGTAATTTTATCTATCGAACATGGTATTGTACCTCCAACGATCAACCATTTTACTGATGATGATCAAATCGATGCTAAATTAAACTTTACCTTTAACAAAGCTCAAAAAAGAGAAGTGAAAGTAGGTATGAGTAATACATTTGGTTTCGGAGGACACAACGCTTGTGTACTCGTCAAGAAATTAGACATTTAAGCACAGCAACGTAATGTTGAGTAATGTATTAAATAAAATATTTAAAAATTCCCGTCCAAGTCAAAAGGACGGGAATTTTTGTCGTAAGATATCTCAGATCACCAAAGCAAAGCCTTTAGACATCAACTATTACAAATTGGCGTTCACTCACCGCTCAATGAATATTGTTGATTCTCAAGGAAATCCCATTAATTACGAGCGATTAGAGTTTTTAGGTGACGCAATGTTAAATGCTGTAGTTGCTTCCCACCTTTATTTAGAAGTGCCTAGCGGTGACGAAGGATACTTAACAAAAATGCGATCCAAAATTGTAAGTCGAGAAAACTTAAATTCCATCGGTAAGAGTTTAGATTTAATCGATATCGTGGAAAGCAAAATGGGAAACCAACAATTTGGAGAAAACATTCACGGTAATATTCTAGAAGCCTTAATCGGAGCCATCTACTTGGACCAAGGTTATCCTGCTTGTGAAAAATTTATCCACCAACGCCTAATTTCTACCATTACGGATATACACGTCTTAGAGACCAAGATCACGAGTTACAAAAGTTTACTTATCGAATGGTGTCAAAAGACAAAACATACATTTAAATTTGATGCTTACGAAGACACTTCAAATGAAGATGTGAAATATTTTGGAGTTAAACTATTTATAGACAACAAGTTAGTTTCTAAAGGAAGAGCAACCTCCAAGAAAAAAGCGGAGGAAAAAGCTTCGCAACGTGCGTATTTTGCGTTGCAGGAAAAAATAAACCATTAATTTGGGGAATCAATTAACATTTACTTAATGTTTCTTCTAAATAACTACATATTGTTTGAATTATAAAAGTCGTATCTTTGTATCTAACGAATAAACAAATGGGACCAGTAGTTCTAAGATTAGAAGATTTTGAAGCTGAAAACTATAGTCTGATAGCGATCCATTCTTCGCGCAAGGAAGATTTTAAAGTTACCTATCTTATTAATACTATTCTAGGTCTTTATTTAGAACGCACCACACATGATGTTGAAATTGAAACGGATCAAGGCTTAGCTTCCTTTTCCTTATTTGAATACGACGATCCAGATTATCATGTTTTGTGGAAACTTGTATCGAATAAAGCTTTTATACTTCCTGAGTCTCAAATGGCTTCTCCCCTTTTTCAATATGTTGTTTCAACCATTAGCAAACAAGGGTATCTCCTGCCGGAACACAAAACGGTGGACTACTTTCTAAAAGTTGAAAATACAGATGAACAATTTGAAATTGGCGCAGTCATTGAAAAGTTAAAATCAATAAAAGTAATTTCTACTGCATACGAAATTCGAGTAGAAGCGATTAAATCGAAAAACAACCTAATTTTTTAAAAAATATGGTAGCAAAAAAAAGAACAAAAATTGTAGCAACACTAGGTCCTGCATCAGGAACAAAAGAAGTGTTACACAACATGATTAAAGCCGGAGTCAATGTATTTAGAATTAACTTCTCACATGCTGACTACGCCGATGTACAAGAGAAAATCGATATTATCCGAGAATTAAATAAAGAATACGGTTATACAACTTCTATTTTAGGAGATCTTCAAGGACCAAAATTGCGCGTAGGAATTATGGCAGAAGATGTAGTTGTAAATCCGGGCGACACAATTACCTTTTCTACAAAAGAAGAGTTTAAAGGAGACGCAAAACGCGTTTACATGAACTACAAACAGTTTCCTAATGATGTAAATGCAGGAGAAACTATTTTGTTAGATGACGGTAAACTAATTTTCGAAGTTGTTTCTACAAACAATACAGATGAAGTGGTTGCCAAAGTGATTCAAGGAGGTCCTTTAAAATCTAAAAAAGGAGTAAACCTACCAATGACAAAGGTATCTTTACCTGCTTTAACGGAGAAAGACATCAATGATGCTATTTTTGCTATTAAAGCACAGGTAGATTGGTTGGCTTTGTCTTTTGTTAGAACTCCAGAAGATTTATTGGACTTACAAGAGATCATCAAACAACATTCAGAACACAAAATTCCGATTATTGCAAAGATTGAAAAGCCAGAAGCGGTAAAAAACATTAATAAATTAGTTGCTTACTGTGATGGTTTAATGGTTGCTCGTGGAGATTTAGGTGTGGAAATTCCAGCACAAGAAGTTCCCTTGATCCAAAAGCAATTGGTTCAAGTAGCGAAAAACGCTCGAATCCCTGTTATCATTGCCACGCAGATGATGGAAACAATGATTTCAAGCTTAACTCCAACAAGAGCGGAAGTAAACGACGTAGCAAACTCTGTTATGGATGGTGCTGATGCAGTAATGTTATCTGGAGAAACTTCTGTAGGTAGTTACCCTGTACAAGTAATTGAGAAAATGACACAAATTATCCAAAGTGTTGAAAATTCTCCTTTAATCAATGTACCGCAAAGTCCGCCTACAATTAAAACGAATCGCTATATCACGAAAAACATTTGTTATCACGCAGCATTAATGGCTAATGATATCGAAGCAAAAGCAATTTGTACCTTAACAAATAGTGGATATACCGCTTTTCAAATTTCTGCTTGGCGTCCAAACAGTGACATTCTTGTTTTTACTTCAAATAAGCGCATTTTAACGCAGTTAAACTTGCTTTGGGGAGTACAGGCTTACTACTATGACAAATACGTAAGTACAGACGAAACCATTGAAGATATCAATAACATGGTTGTAGAAAAGAAACACGCTGTAAAGGGAGATATGGTTATCAACCTAGCTGCTATGCCTATTGTTGAAAAAGGAATGGTAAATACGCTGAGAATTTCAGAGATTAAATAGTGATCGGTGATCAGTTATGAGAAATCAGTTATGAGAAATCAGAATTGAAAAGCACTCATCCAAAATAAACGAAAAAAGGAAATCAATTCGAATTGATTTCCTTTTTTTATGACCTATTTTGCTTTTTCAACTTTTTCGATTAAGGAGCTCTTGAACTAGTCTGTAGATTTAACTGCTAAACGTTAACAGACAACCCTTAACTATCTATCTCCTTGCCATTCCGCATAAAATTGGGCTAAAAAACCTTCCATATACCGGTGTCTTTCTGCAGCCATTCTCTTACCTTCGGTCGTATGCATTAAATCCTTTAAAAGTAGTAATTTCTCGTAAAAATGATTAATTGACGTTCCTTTGTGCGCTTTGTATTCTTCTTTGGTCATCCCAAAGCGAGGTGCTTGTTCTGGATCGTGAATTGCATTGTTCTTAAAACCTCCGTAATTAAATACACGAGTAATTCCGATGGCCCCTATTGCGTCTAAGCGATCGGCATCTTGAACGATTTCCAACTCCTTAGAAGTGAACTTTTGATTGAAATTCCCCCCTTTGTAAGAGATATTTTCGATTCCCTTCACAACATGATCCACTACCTTAGCATCACAGCCCAACGATTCCAACCATTCTTTTGCTTTACGAGGCCCAACAGTTTCATCACCTTGGTGAAATTTACTATCAGCAATGTCGTGTAACAAAGCAATTAATTGCACCACTTCGGCGTCAGCATCGGGTTCAAATTTTAAAATATTGAGCGCATTATTGTACACACGTTGGATGTGAAACCAGTCGTGTCCTCCTTCAGCATGCTTTAGCTCTTCCTTAACAAAGGCAATAGTTGCTTCAATTTTTTTATTCATGTTTTACTGTAAACTGTTCACCGTCAACTGTAAACTATTTAATAATAGCGGGTTGTACCCATTTAAAAATATGCTCTTCCTTACCAACGTTCATTCTTTCAGCAATACGCAACATACGAGCAGGTAATTTCATCAAATATTCTCTTGCTTTTTCTGCTTCATCATTTAATCCAGTAAGTTTTGCAACTTCCCAACGATCTATTAATTTCTGCATGATTTCGACATAATCAATAGCTGTATATACACCTATACGCTGTGCGGAATCTGAAAACTGTTCAAAAGCGTCTCCCATCTTTCCTCCTGATTCGCGAATCAAGTTTGCAGGCATGGTAATCTTGCGTTTCATCATATCGACAAAAGCCAACAACATTTCACTTGGGTCCACTTTAAAAATGCGATCTACAAATTCTGAATAAGCATGGTGGTGACGCATTTCATCTCCCGCAATCAAACGACAAATTTTAGCTAATTTGTGATCCCCATATTGTTTTGCTAATTTCCCTACTCTATTGTGTGAAATATAGGTTGCTAACTCTTGAAAACTCGTAAACACGAAGTTTTTATACGGATCTCTATCTGTTCCTGGATCGAAACCGTCATTTAATAAATATTGTGTTGTAATTTCTACTTCACGCATGTTTACACGCCCAGACAAATACAAGTATTTGTTAAGTAAATCTCCGTGTCTATTTTCTTCTCCTGTCCAGTGACGGATCCATTTCGCCCATCCATTTCCATTTTCACCTTCGCGTTGATTAACTCCATCAACATCCATCAACCATGATTCATAGGTAGGTAAAGCTTCTTCTGTAATGGTATCACCCACTAAGACCACCCAAAAATCATAGGGCAATTCCTTAGCGTATTCTCTCAATTCTCTGACATCCTCTAAAAATGTTTCACTTTCCGAGTTGGGCAGTAAATCAGAAGGTTGCCAAATTTTCTCCACAGGTATTAGATAATCATCAACGAAGCTATCTATATTTTTTTCCAAGAAGTGCATCACTTCTAGACGAACATTGTGTGTTGACATTTCAATTTGTTTTTGCTTCGCAACTAGCTCTTGGGTTTGGTTTAGTTTGTTTGGGAGTAACTGCGAGAATTAGTATTCATTATTCTATTTTAGACTTCACTAACTCCTCTGTTCTAGCGAACAATTCTTCAAAAGAGTAGTCGCTAATTTTCATTGGTTTATGTGCGTAAAGACTAATATTGGCTCCTAATCCTAAAGGAAATTTTCCAAATCGAAATAATTTCCAAGAGTTATTAATCGTCAAGGGAACAAGATAAGCATCTGGCGAAAACTTACATAACATTTTAACCCCATTTTCGGAAAAACGCTTTGGATGTCCATCGCGACTTCTCGTCCCTTCAGGGAAAATAACGGCGGCCCTATTGTATTTTGTAATATATTGGCCTAATCCACGAATAACGGTTAGTGCTTGTTTAGCATCTTTTCGATCAATGAGAACGGATCCTCCGTGTTTTAGATTATAGGACACGCTAGGGATTCCTTGGCCCAGTTCTTTTTTACTTACAAATTTGGGATGATTTTGTTTAAAAAACCAAATGATCATCGGTATATCAAACATACTTTGATGATTGGCAACGAAGATAATCGGTTTATCAGTAGGTAACTCTTCCTCTTTTGAAACGCGGTAAGAAGTTCCTAGAATACCCGTACACAACATGATCCACCATACCATACAATCTACCACTTTTTTATGTGCTTTATACCCAAAAAGGTTAAAAGCTAACCACTGTACACCGTGAAAGAATAGGAGTACAAGTAACAAACAGATAACGAATAGTACTGATAAAGGATATGAAATTATTTTTTGCATTAGCTCAATGTATATCTTGAGCAAATATACACTTTAAAAAAAAACCACCTTATAGAAGGTGGTCTCTTTTTAGCAATATTCTTTGTATGCGTCGATCAAATTCTCCGCGATCATCTCTGCAGGATGTCCTTCAATATGATGTCTCTCTAACATGTGAACTAATTCACCGTCTTTAAACAAAGCCATCGAAGGTGATGATGGTGGGAAAGGAAACATATGTTGACGAGCTGCATCAACAGCATCTTTATCAACACCTGCAAATACAGTTACGATCTGCGCTGGTTTTTTTTCACCGTTTAAACTCATGATTGCTCCTGGACGTGCATTACGCGCCGCACAACCACAAACTGAATTTACAACTACTAATGTAGTTCCTTCTTTACTTAAAGCAGCTTCTACTTCTTCTGCTGTATATAATGCTGAAAATCCTGCATCAACTAACTCTTGACGCATTGGTTTTACTATTTCTTCTGGATACATACTATTACCTTTAATTAAAATTGCAATAACAAAGTTACACTTTTTCTCTTATTTTGTCCACTTTCAATGCTAAAGTATTCCCAAGATATCCTATGCTTTCTTTTTTGGTTTCTTTTTCATTTTATTCAACCAAATGAAGATACCTGTAATTGGTAAGGATGTTGCTATCAAACACGTTATAAAATAGATCACTTTTGAAAATGAGCCATAAATATCTCCAAAATGCAACGCTCTAATTGAACCAGCGATCTTCTCTCCGACAGATTTATCGGCAAAAATTTCTTTCTTGATAACAGCACCTGAGTATTGATCAATAAACACGCGATCATTTACGGTTTCATTCCATCGCGCCAATTCATTTTTATTGATTTCATACGTTCCAAGAGAATCTTTTGGTATACTTACGGCTAAAGTGCGATACTCGTAAGCCATTTCTTTATTGGCAATAGCCATTGCTTCTTCTAAACTAATGGTTTTTTTATCTTGTACGACTGATTCTGGTTTTACTTCATCACGTCCGCCAAAAACCTTAGCTCCTAATACACTACTTAATCCATTTCTATACCATTCAAAAGACCAACACAATCCAGTCAAGGACATGATCAACACAAGCAATAAGGTATAAAACCCAAGTGTATTGTGTAAGTCGTGATTGATGCGTTTCCAGTTTGCACTAAACTTAATTTTGAATCCAGGTTTAATACTTTTCCATCCTTTAATTTTCTTGGGAAACCACAAGATTAATCCTGAAATAGAAAGGAAACAGAAAATGATCGTTGCAATTCCCACGATAGGGCGCCCAATAGAAGAATCGAGCAACAGCCAACGGTGCAATTTAAAAACCGTCATGAAAAACTCATCTGCAGGTCCTTTTCCTGTACCTAGGATCTCTCCTGTAAAGGGATTAACATGTACGGCCTCACCTCTTTTTCCTTCTTCACCTTTGCTCACGGTAAAAACAAAAGGTTTACCCTCTTTGCTTACTAAAGTAACGCGCTGTACTTTTCCTTGCGTTGATGTTTCAACAAGTTGCACTAATTCTGCCACGGGTTTAACCTGACTATCGCTTGGAGCAACAAATGCATAGCGATTTGGCTCAAGCCATTCTTGAATTTCTGTCTTAAACGTGTAAATGGTCCCTGTTAAACAAACCACAAATAATATAAGAGAACTTGCAATACCTAACCAAAGGTGTAGGTCATTCATCAGTTTTCGAAAGGGTGATGTCTTTTTTGTCTTCATGAGGATTTAAAACGAACAAACACGATTTTACTAATAAAACCGTGTTTGTAATTATTATTTCAATTATAATGACACTAATTAAAGGATAACACTAGAATCTATACGTCAATTGCGCAGCAAAGTTTCTTGGTGCAATTTCATTGATATATCCACCTCTGAAGTAAGAAGTATATCCTCTTTCATTGAATAGATTATTCATGAAAACACTTAACGTAGCGTTTTTGTAAGTATAAGCCGCTTGTGCATTCACTGTTGTATAGCTTGGCATGTCAAATGGTCTTACGTTTACGTTTGTATTGTGGCTATTATCTAAGGTTCTGCTGTATTCATTAACCGGACGTTTGCCTACAAAGTAAACTCCAGCACTTACTGACAATCCGTTTAAAGTACCTTGATCAAACTTGTAGCTTACCCATCCATTCGCTGTGTGTTCTGGTGCATTCATTGGCGCAGAACCATCCACATATTGAGGGCTATCTTGATATCTAGCGTATAGGTTAGCATATCCTAACATTACTTCTAAATTATTCGTGATTTTACCGTTGATTTCCAACTCAAACCCGTTGCGTTTTAGATCTCCTGCTAAGATACTTTCTGTTTTCGATTGTTCGTTTGTTTCAGGATTGATATAAGGCGCTACTAAATTACTTTGATTGATGAAAAAGTAAGTAAAGTTTACCCCTAAGTGATCGTTATACCAGTTTGATTTAAAACCAAACTCAAATTGTTTAATATCTGATGCTCCAGCATATCCACCTCCGTGTAACAATTTATTTGATTGTCTCAAGCTACTTGTCGTAGTATAAGAAGCGAATGTACTGATATTTTCTTGTGGTTTGAAAATTAATCCCAACATTGGATTCCAACGATCCACTGTAGCATTTTCTGTTGTATTCCCGTTTAAACGACTATAACGAAGACCTAACATTGCGCTTAATTTATCTCCAATAGCAATGTAATCTTGTGCCATGAAACCAATTGTTGGCGACATCGTTCTTGTTGTTGCAATATCTCCGTAGATAATATTGTCAGGTAGCATATTATCGATAGGTCCTAACACGTTAATATCACTTCTAAAATCAATTAAAGCGTCATTTCCGTCTTTATCTTTTCCCCAAACTTTACCTGCTGCAGATCCTCCAATCGTTTTGGTTTGTCTGTAATCAAAACCAATTTGGAACGTGTGTTTTAGGATTCCTGTAAAGATATCTTTTCCGATTAAATCTGCCTGAAACACAGAGTTATAATCATCTGATTGTCCCATAGAAACCGTGCGTTTGATATCGCCATATTGGCTCCAATCATCCCCTATTTCTTTTTTAGGTTTTACCGTGGTTACGTTAGTAGAACGACCATATTCATTGTAAATTGATGCAGTATACGAAGTTCTAAAGCTCAATTTTTCAGTCAATTGTCTTTCGAAACGCGCTACATAATTTTGCATTGTAATCTTTTTAGAGTCTCCTTTGAAACCTAAAAATTTATTATGAGGCATTTTATACAATTCGTTTGCATAATCTGGTCCTAGATTTACCGTTCCCTTATCATATACATAATCACCATTTAGGTAATCCATTTCAACCGTTAACTTAGTTTTGTTATCGATTTTCCATGTTAATGAAGGGTTGATATAAAAGTGTTCGTTATTTACAAAGGTTCTCCATCCATCATTTCTTTCATAAGCTCCGTTGAAGCGGAAAGAAACCGTTTCTTTTTTATCTAATACTTGTTCAAAGTCAACAGTTGGTCTTACTTGACCGTAGCTTCCAACTCTAAATCCAACTTCTCTGTGGTTTTTGAAGTTTGGCGTTTTAGTTACCATATTGATTACTCCACCAGCAGCACCAAGACCATTTCCAATTCCTTGCAATACTGCAGCAGAACCTTTGATTACCTCAACGCTTTCAACACCTTGCATATCCGCAATTGCAGAAGCTGTTCTAAAGTCAGAGTCCATTCCAACTCCATTTCTCAATACGGGTGTTCCTCTAAATCCGCGCATTGACATACTTTCTGATGGTCCTCCATAGGTAGAAAACTGAGTTACCCCCGCAACGTTACGCGCTGCATCAGTAATTGTCAAGGCTCCTTGTTCTTTAATTACGTGTTCAGAAACAATACTAATCGACTGAACCTGATCTTGTAATCCAAGTGGTAAACGCGTAATATACTGAAGATTTTTTACGTTTTTATTACTTCTACCATACACTGTAATATTTTCCAATTGGCTATCTGCCACCAATAGAAAGTTCACAATTTCTTCGTTTTTTGCTAGAGTAATTTCTCTTTGGGAGGTTGAATATCCAACAAAAGAAGCTTTCATTACATGTTTTCCTTTTTGAACATTATTCAACTTAAACTCTCCATTTTCGTTGGTTTGAACAGCAGTTTGTCCTTCACCAAGAACAACAGTAGCAAAAGGCAAAGGTTTATTCACCTCATCTACAACTCTTCCTTTAATTGTGATGTCTTGAGCGAAACTTACCATCACTCCACAAATGGTAACTAACAAGGTAGTATACGTCTTCATTCTGAAATTGTGTTATTTAGACTTATTAAAAACGCTACAAATGTAAAGTGATTCTAAATAATCCACAAACTTTATTTAGACTTTTTTTATATAAGAAAATTACAGTAAATACATCAAAAGTCATTAGTTACTTACAAAAACATAAAATACCCTTTAAATACCTCGTATATTCTACTCAAAACCAATAAAAAGCCCGTTCAATATGCTCAATTTTAGGTTTAGACTTTCTTATACCTATAGCTACTATATCGAATCGAACTTCTTCTTTTCTGTTAAATTTTGTTGTGAAAGCATTTGCAGCGGTGATTAAGCGTTTGATTTGAGGTGCTTTTAAAAAATCCTGAGGACGTCCAAAATCAGTTGAACTTCTCGTTTTTACTTCCACAAATACTAAAAAAGAATCTACTTCTGCAATGATATCTACTTCTGCTTTTTTATAGATCCAATTTCTCTCTATGATGCGATAGCCTTTATCTTGTAAAAAATCGACAGCTAAATTTTCCCCTAGTTTTCCTAATTCTTTAGATTTACTCATCCTTTTGTTTTAACTAAAAGCGACAGTCACCTGATTGTCATCTGCTTTTAGTTCAACAATAGTGCCCATTTTCAAAGCCCAATTGGAAGCGCCGTGTCCGGCAGGAAAATTAAATACTACAGGGTAATCATAGTCTTTTACTACATCGAGAATAATTTCTTGTGCATTATAGCCAAAGGGAATGGAGTTATCGTGCATATCCGTCATTCCACCAACAACAAGACCTGCTAAGTCTTTTAACATGCCATTTCGCTTGAGATTTTGCATCATGCGATCGACGTGATATAAGTATTCATCCAGATCTTCAATGAACAAAATTTTTCCTTTGGTATCCATACTAGAAGCCGAGCCGAGTAAGCTATATAGGATAGATAAATTTCCTCCAACTAGCTGACCTGAGGCTTGTCCGTTACGGTTTTTAGTATTGCGATCTATAACATAGTGCAATGATTCACCAAACAATGCGCTGTGCAGTGAATTTTTCGATTCTTCTTTTGCTAAGGGAACACTAAAGGCCATGATTGCGTGAAGTGTAGTCACGCCTAGATTATGTACATGACTGTGTAAAGTAGTGGCATCACTAAATCCTATAATCCACTTCGGATGTTGTAGAAATGACGTAAAATCAATAGCATCTATGATACGAACTGTCCCATATCCGCCACGTGCACACCAAATCGCTTTAATTGTTGGATCGTTTAGTTGCACATTAAAATCGTCAACTCTTTCCTGATCCGTTCCACCAAGTTGAAAATTATCCAATCCGATTGTTGTTCCCAACACTACTTGTAAACCCCAAGATTGGAGTAATTCAATAGCAGGTTGAGCTTCTTCTACAGCAAACTTTCTAGCCGTGCAAACGATGGCTACTTTGTCGCCTTTTTTTAAATAAGGAGGTGTGGTATATTTCATAACAGGGGTTTTTACACTTAAAAATCAAAACGCAACTGTACAGCTACAGGTTTTTTAGCTACTTTTTTATTGTTTAAGTTCGTCAAAGATACGCCAATCAACCGGACTGAGTTTTGCAATTTTTCTTGGTACAGCAATTCTTTGGCACAAGCAAGAATAATTCCCGCATCCGCAACGAAGTAAGGAAATGTCATACTTCTGGTTTGTTGTACAAAATCGGCATATTTTATTTTTAACGTAATCGTTTTTCCTGCGAGACCTTGTTTTTTCAGTCGCAGGCTTAATTCTTCGACTATATGGGTCAATTTACTTTCAAGATAAACTTCAGAACTTAGATTTTCATCAAAGGTACGTTCTGTTCCTACAGATTTGACGAGTCGATCTGGGCTAACGGGTGAATTGTGTATTCCTCTGACAATAAAATAATACGCTTTACCTGCTTTTCCAAAGTGTTCTTCTAGAAACTCGAGTGATTTTGCTTTCAAATCTCTTCCGGTGAAAATACCAAAATGATACATGCGATCAGCTGTTTTCTTGCCTATTCCGAAAAACTTTTTTATTTCTAAAGCTTCCAAAAAAGCTTCAACCTCTTCGGGATTAATGGTCTTTTGCCCGTTAGGTTTATTGTAATCACTAGCGACTTTGGCTAGAAATTTATTAATTGAAATCCCTGCCGAAGCAGTAAGTTGTGTACGTTCGAATATTTTTTGTCGGATTTCTTGAGCAATTAAAGTCGCACTCGGACAGCCGATTTTGTTTTCTGTAACATCCAAAAAAGCCTCATCTAAAGCTAGAGGTTCTACTAAATCCGTGTATTCATAAAATACGGCGCGGATTTGTCTGGAAATTTCTTTGTAACGATCAAAACGGGGAGGGACAAAAATCAAGTGAGGGCATTTTTTGTGAGCCAAAACTCCGCTCATCGCACTACGCACACCATATTGACGAGCTTCATAACTAGCAGCAGCAACAACTCCTCGTTCACTACTTCCGCCAACAACAAGAGCTTTTCCCCTCAATTCGGGATTATCCAACTGTTCTACCGAAGCGTAAAACGCATCTATATCAATATGTATTATCTTTCGACTCATCTTCCCAATTAATATGTCAAAATAACCGAAAAAAAACAGTTTTTACAACCGTAAAAAAGCGAGTTTTTTTTTACTTTTTTCTGTTTATATCCAAGTGCTATTCCTTAAATTTGTATATATTTCAAATATTTATCGAGCAAGCATACCTTATTTATGCTAAAAAATGTTAGTTGCTCTTTTAGATTTGATTTTGTTGTTTTAATGTAAAAATTACAGCGTAAAATGAATGAATTTTTAGTACAAGCCTTTATTTTTCTATTTGCTGCAGTAATCTGTGTGCTTATCTCAAAAAAACTGGGAATGGGTTCCGTCTTAGGATATCTTTTTGCAGGAGTTTTAATTGGCCCGTTTGTTCTGGGGTTTGTCGGAAAAGATGGAGCAGATATTATGCATGCCACAGAGTTTGGTGTAGTCATGATGTTATTTCTTGTAGGATTGGAACTAGATCCTAAAGAGTTTTGGAAAATTCGAAAAGAAATAATCGGATTGGGAACTGCTCAGGCCTTGGGTACTACACTCATCACAACCGCAGTTTGCTATTTTGCTATTGGACTTACTATAGGAACCTCCATTACCATCGGATTTGTTGTGACCATGTCGTCAACAGCGATTATCCTTCAAACTATCTCAGAAAAAGGACTAAACAAATCCAATGTAGGAAAATCGAGTTTTGCTGTGCTACTCTTTCAAGATATCATGGTAATCCCGGTTATGGCGTTAATTCCATTATTGGCTGTA
The DNA here is from genome assembly GCF_014145635.1 of Myroides sp. WP-1. Classification (GTDB taxonomy): domain Bacteria; phylum Bacteroidota; class Bacteroidia; order Flavobacteriales; family Flavobacteriaceae; genus Flavobacterium. Next base: position 25,305 of record NZ_JACHTC010000009.1, on the reverse strand, counting down.
TCTAAAAAAATACCCATTTCGACAACGAATAGCAGTATGCTTGATGGTCAACCGGTTTTGATGAAAACCATGGCTATTTTAGGAGCAATTACAGTTATTTTCTTGGTAGGAAATTACATTGTTAATCCTCTTTTTAAATCGGTAGGTCGCTTACAAATACGCGAAATTTACACTGCTTCTGCCTTATTATTGGTTATAGGAGTATCTCTTTTAATGCAAGAAGTAGGGTTAAGTCCGGCGTTAGGAGCATTTATTGCAGGTGTAGTTTTGGCAAACAACCCCTATAAACATCAATTGGAAAGTGATATTGAACCCTTTAAAGCCTTGTTACTCGGTATTTTCTTCATCGCTGTAGGATCAACCATTAACTTCGAAATTATTACAAAAGAACCCCTAATTATCCTTTCTCTGTTGCTAGGATCAATGGCTATAAAAGCGATTGTGTTATTTGCGATCGGAAAATGGAAGAAATTCCCTAAAGATCAATCTTTCCTGTTCGCTATTTTACTATCGCAAATTGGTGAATTCGCCTTTGTAATTTTAGCTTTGGGAAAAACCATCAATATCATCGATCAAACTTGGTATGATTATTTATTGGCAACGACAGCCTTATCTATGGTGGTCACTCCGATCCTAATGTTGTTAAATGAAAAGTGGATTAGTCCTTACCTCGGCCTAACCTCATCTCCTACTCATAATCAACCTTATGACGATCTATCACATATTAGCGCCGACAAAAAAATCATTATCGCTGGATTTGGAGATTTTGGAAATACCATCGGTCGTTTATTACAAGCAAACGATATTCCGATCTTGGTCTTAGACAATGATGCAGAACGCGTGGATCACTTGAGAAAATTAGGTTTTAATGTTTATTATGGAGATGCGACCTCAATCAATATTTTAAAATCAATTGGGGTTGAAAAAGCAGATTACGTGATTGCAGCAATGGATCCGCCAGATGTCAACCAGCACTTAGTTGAAGTTCTACACAAAAATTTCCCTGATGTTGAAGTGATCATTCGAGCAAAAAACAGAAAGAATGCATACGAATACCTGCAAGATGGCTTTACAGAAGTATACCGAGAAAATTTCTTTACTGCGGTTTATGTGGGAACTATTATGCTAGAGAAACTAGGATTAAGTCATGAAGAAGCTAGAACGCAAAGTGAACTATTTATTAGTAGTGACCGTGCTTCGTTGAGAAAATTAGCAAAAAACATCCATAATTTAGAAGATTATATCACTGTATCTCGACTTGAATTTGAACAGCAATCTAACTTATTAAAGGACAGTTTACGCCACAAAAGAGAAGCAAAAGACACGACAACGTCTACAGAATAAAAAAAAGGAGGTTTTTTCAAACCTCCTTTTTCTTTGCTATTATTTATTTTTTATCCTGTGTTTTATCTGTTGTTTGTTCCACAACAGTACCTCCTGTAGGTATAAAGAATTCCATCGGAAAACTTTTGAAGTATTTCAGAACTGCCCAAGCAAGCTCTCTGGTTTCTTTGAAAGGAATATTTCTCGATCGGAAGGCAAGTAAAATAGACAAACCAAAACTTACAATAAAGTTCATAAAACCGATCAACCACATTCCGATAAATGCCCAAACTAACAACGACGTTGGCGCTTCAAATCCAGAACCATAAAACCCAATAGCAATATTTCCACTCACAAAGGTAATATGTCGAATATCAATATCTAACCCTATAAATGTACCAATTGCACCACAAGTTCCCATAAATAAACCGAAACAGATATTCGATGCTATTCCAGGCCATTTTGTATCTACCCAATTGGCGATTTTTGTAGAACGCTGAATACCAAAATTGTGTTTTAACCAAGGATGTTCTTGAATGCGATAAAACACGCGATTGTGTTTATTTCTGTTCGATACATTACCAGAAATAATTCCAGACAAAAACAAGAAAACACCAGCAATACCTGCGTGAAACAAGGCTTTAGACTCAATAGGATCAGCGTCTATTAACATGCCTTTCCACTCTTTCTGCGCTAAATTGATATCAAAAGCAGAGTCAAATCCCCACATCAATAAGAGTGCTATGGGAAACGCTAAGATTACGTTTCCGATGAAAGCAATAAATTGAGAACGCACCAATCGAGCAAAAAGCTTGGCAAATCCAATGTGCTTATCAGCACTGTCCACATTTTGTTTCTGACCATCTTCAATGGCTTTAATAATCGCCGCTGCGGTCATAGCGGGTTGTTTTGTTGCTAGGGTAAAACCCAACAAATAAATTAAACAGAATCCCAGAGCATAATTCAAACTATACAACATGGCATGACCAAAGATACTCGCATCCAATTTATGTGCCAGCAACTTGAGTATACACATAAATCCAACCACTATACCTGCGCCCATTGATCCTCTAAACATATGCCAGTATTCACCCGCTGTTTTGGTAATATAGTGTTCACCCGTTTTAGCCGTGTGTTGAGTGATTTCATAGGAAATCAATTGCGTACTCTCCTTGATTAATCCCGAGACATTGTATTTATAACAGTTGTAATCGATCAACTTTCGAGCTAATCGAATCGTTTTCGATTTTTTTTCAACCTCAATATCTTCTCCTTCAATGATAATCAGCGACAATAGTACATCTATACGTTGTAGCTGCTGTCTTAAACGAAGCAAGCTTTGATTGACCTTAATAGAGATTCCATACTTGGAACTATTTTTAAATGCCTGATTTACAAAATCAAGACATTGCTTGTGAAAGATCTTAATCTGCTTACAATTAATATCACTAGGCGTTAGGTATTTTGTATTCCCTTTTAAGATACTAGAGGCTACTTCCATAAACTCCTTTTCTAAAGCCAAAAAAGGGCTTTCAAAATGAGAATATTCCGGTACCATACTGATGATGGAGCTTTCCATTGCTCTTCCACTCATGCGCTGCGTGATCAAACCAATAGAGTTCAAAAGTTCTCCCATGACAGATTCATCGGATACTTTAGCGAAAATATCTTGAAAATTGAGCTGATCAAAAAGCTCGAGCAATTGCTCCTCGGGAATTAAATCTACCCAAGCGGCATCCGTATGCTTATAAAACACTTGATTTAACACATACTCATAGGTATCCTTTTCTGGTTGATAGGGAAGAACCTTTGCCCACAACCTTTTTTTTACCTCATAGAAAAAATCCGAATCTTGTAAAATACCCGCATCAGAAATCATTCGACTAAAGCGTCTATTCGAAAGTATATCCTTCAAATACTCAACTAGAGCCAAGCGTTCAACTTCGTGTGTTTTTAAATATGACGTAAAAGAATCTATGGAAACTCGGTTAATTTTCTTTATATTTCGAGGTCGAAAAATGTGTACAAGGTCGACTAAAAACGAAATATCTTCACTTGTATATATTTTACCGTCAACTACATATTTATTAAAAAGCTCTTCAATTCCCTGAGGGGATTGTAGTATATATCTTAATTTCATTTAAAAATATATTTTTTTCTTAACAGTTAGGATGAAATGAGACTAACTTGGCATAAATTTACGCCTTTATTTTATATCCTATGATTGAAATCGAAAGAAAATTTCTTACCAAAAGTACAAACTTCGAAACCTTAGCACATTCAAAAAATACAATTGCGCAAGGTTACCTCAACAGTCATGCAGATCGAACTGTACGAATTCGCATAAAAAATGACAAAGGCTACCTGACAATTAAAGGGAAAAGCAATGCTTCTGGTACCTCTCGATTTGAGTGGGAAAAAGAGATCGATTTAAAAGAAGCGGAAGCGCTGCTGCATTTATGTGAAGAGCATATCATCGCTAAAACAAGATATGTCATTCCTGTCGGACCACATCATTTTGAGGTCGATGTTTTTCACGGTCAAAACGAAGGTCTTATTCTGGCAGAAATAGAACTTCAAGACGAAAATGAACCTTTTGAAAAACCAGAATGGTTAGGAGAAGAGGTGACAGGTAAAATTGAGTATTACAACTCTTATTTATCTAATCATCCTTTTACAACCTGGTAAAAGAAATACCCTTTTAGAACAGTTTCACTTGGGTGTAGTGCTATAAGCATCATTTTGCAAACAAAAAAACGTCCTCCATAAACTCAGTGTCTATGGAGGACGTTTTCGATTAAAAAATATTTTTTATTTTTTTTTCTTCTTGTAAGAAGTGTGTCAAAAGTAGTTGTTTCTTGTGCGGTTCACATCCTCGAATTGTAGAAAATTTCCCCAACCTGCGCCACACATTTAATTAATAACTGAATAACAAATAGTTGCATTCAAGGTTTACCTTACTACTTAAATTTCCTCCACTATACGTTCAATCTTAACATCTAAAACTCCGCGACCAATATTGTCCGTTAGATCCATGAAAGCGCGTTTAGAAACGTCTACTGTTCTACCTTTTACGAAAGGTCCACGATCCGTTACAGTAAGCACTACAGAGCGCTTATTTTTCAAATTAGTTACCTTGATTTTAGTTCCAAAAGGCAGTGATTTATGCGCTGCTGTATACTTTGTATTATCAAAGATTGCTCCGCTAGCCGTCTTTTTACCAGAGAATTTATCGTGGTAGTATGAGGCTTTTGTTTCATCACTAACTACTTCATAGCTGTCTTCCTCTACTTCTGCCATAACGATCGAATCTGTCTCGTCAACAACAGGTAAATCCAACATAGCTACTGTATCTATAACTTGGGCCAATTGCATCGCAACAGGTCTCGATTTTTCTTTTAATTTACCCGCTTCTTCAAAACTTGATAGCGTGAAGATCACTAGGGCAAAAATGAGGTATTGAATGTATTTCATAATCTTCCTATTTAAAAAATAGACAGTATAGTTAAACAAGAAGTATACCAAAACAAAAAAGAGAGCTTGAAGCTCTCTTTTTTAAATTATATGTGTTTTGATTATGCAAACCAAACTTTCCAAGGAATTCTAGATAAGATTAAAACTAATCCGATGGTATAGAAAACAGCGAACATTTTGAATTTTTTGTTGCTCTCTGTTGCTTTTTTGTGTTTAGACCATCCAATCGTAATCAACGCAATTGCAATGATATTAATTAATGGGTGTTCTAACGCATACAATCTCAATGTTGAGTCTTTCATGGCTACACCAAAACTTTGTACTAATGGTGAAACGAAATATAGGATTAAACCTAACAATAATTGGATATGAGAGAAGATTAACCCAATCAAACCTAATTTGCGGTCTTTATCTGTAAACTCTTTTTTAGAGCTTAAACCTACAAAAGCATTAATCACTACGATTACTAAGAAAATCAATGCTAAATATGCAACGCCTGAATGCGCTGGTTGTAACATCTTATACATATTGTTGTTATTAGTTTATAGACAAATATAAATAAAACAATTGAAACTAAGCGCTGTACTTTTTGAATTACATTCTACCGTCTCAATTGCTTTTTTCGCTAAATAAACCTCAGCATATTCCGTTAATCTAGGAAATATTATACACGTGTAAGGTGTACATGCATTGAATTCCCACAATGCGTATTATATCCATACCTAGTTATTATTTCAGTAAAAACAAGTATCTTAGGCTATTATAATCTACTTTATGCGAAAAGTTATTTCCCTTTTCTATCCCTATTATCTGCTGTCTTTTACAGTAACGACACTTCTAACTTGGACCACTGTTGTTTGGTGGTTCATTCCTTCGTTGTTAGGAACTTTTCTGGCATTAATCTATTTTGGGACGTTTCGCCAATATGAGTTGTACTTTTTCAAAAACAAAGGATGGCAACCACACAACCTAGTTTTCACCTTATTGGGAAGCAATTTAATACTCGCTTTTCTAATTTCTATAGTCAAAATTAGTTAACCATGTCTACCCTGTATTTAGATAGTCTTGTTTACCAAGTCAATAGCAAGACCATACTCAACAATATTTACTTCCAGATGCAAACGGGAGAGCTAATTGAGTTAATTGGTTCAAACGGTGCAGGAAAATCCACTTTTCTCGAAGTGTTGTTTGGTACCAAGAAACCACAGCATATACATATTAAAATCGATCAAAAGCTCATTCGAAATTCCAATCGACTACAGCGCTATTTTGCATTAAAACCTCAATTTAGTTTTTTTCCAAAACAACTACGTCTCAAAGATGTATTACCCCAATCATATTGGAACTGGGTTGATTTTGAAGCTCATCTAAATCAACCCATCTCTTCCTTTTCAACAGGTATTCAACAGCTTATACAAACGCTATTTGTACTTGAGTTACCTCAACCATTTATTTTATTAGATGAACCTTTCGCTGGCTTATCACCCCTACTGCAAGAACAGCTTCTTACTGTCTTACAACAAAAAATCAAAACGAAAGGAATTCTAATTGTCAATCACATCCCCCATCTCTTGACTCCCATCCGAACAAGACAAATACAGTTGCAAAATGGAAATTTAGTACAGCTAACCTAAGCCATTTTTCGGCATTCTTTCCCAAGTCCTCTTTCCTAAAAAAATTAGCAAAGGTTTTCAAACTGTAGTTGAAAGCCTTTTTTTTATTCTCGAAATTCACAATTCAAACAGCTAACAACTAATGCATTAAACATTCAACTAGTTCTTTTGACCTCTTCTTTTTCTCACTTAAATTCACCCTAAAATCAAACAAAAACTGGGAACAGGGAGAAAATACTGAACAACTAGAAGATGAAAAAGACAGTGTTAACCTTATCGCTTTTTGCGTTATCTACAGTAAGTTTTGCAGGTTGTTTTACTCTAAACTATTCTTGTGGAGGTGGAACAACGTATTGCCCTCAAGAGCATGATACAATAACAGACATAATGGAGGATATTGACCATATCGAGGCATACGTTTGTGGAGCATAAAAATTGGGAGCATTTATTTAAAAAATGCTCCTATTAACTTAAAAATTAAAATATGAAAAAATTATTATTTTATTTACTAATCATAAACGGCTATATTAATTTATACGCCCAAGAGCAAACGGTCATGCGCTATAACTACTTAGGCAAACTCATTCTAGACAAGACACAGCCTGAGAAAATAGAGGAATATCTATTTGTTCTAGATATTGATTCTAACCAATCTTCCCGTTTTATCGAACTGGCTTTATTAGAGCGAAAACAAGCAATCGCTGAAATAAAATCGCAAGACGAACTCATGCAAACTCTTCGTACTTATCGCTCAAAAACAAACTTCACGATTTTTTATTCCAACGGAATCTTGACTACCTTTTCTAAGATCAATAAAACAATTTTTACATATGACGAACCTAAAAACACCTTGATTTGGAAAATAGAACCTGGTAATGAACAATGGCAGAACTATACCGTACAAAAAGCGACTACTTTTTTTGAAGGCCGCCATTGGAATGTCCTCTTTACCACAGCGATTCCCCTAATTGAAGGTCCTTATAAATTTAAAAACCTACCCGGTTTTGTAGTCAAAGCTTGGGACGATGAACATCACTATGAATTTGAATTCGCAAACAGCAAAAAAATAACTATCAAGAATTGGAACCTGAGTAATCCAAAAGACCTCATCACTCCTATTACGGTGAAACAATACGAAAAAGCATTAAAAGTATATCAAAATAAATCCTATAGAGATCTCTTAATTGAAATGAATCCTAAAAATGCAGAAACAGTACCTGCCGAATTTGCAGAAAAAGTAGGACTTCGTTCAAATCCTATTTTTAAAGTGGAATAACCTTGAAGCACACTATTTCATTCCTTTATTTTTCTATAGTATGCCAGATTCTTTTCGAAACACTTTTATCTTTTGCTTGTTTTACTGCATAAGCGGATCCCTTATGGGACAACAACGCATTCAAGGCAGAATTGCAAATACATCCAATACACCTATTGAAGGAGCCATCATCTCCCTTGTAAAAGCAGAAACAGAGGAGATAATTCAATATACACAGTCTAATACAGCAGGTGTCTTTGAAATGTCGTTACCTACATCAAATTCAAACCTCAACCTACGCATTCAACATCTTGATTATGCGCTATATCACCATGCTTTAGTCTTTCCTGTTCCTTATCTCAATCTCACCTTAAAAGAACAGGAAACCGTATTAGAAGAAATCTTCATTAAACCTTCTCCTATTACACAACGCCATGACACACTAAGCTATCGCGTAGAATCTTTTACATCAAAAACCGATCGCGTATTAGAAGATGTCTTGAAACGACTTCCTGGTATAGAAGTTAGCGCATCAGGTCAAATCAAATATCAAGGAGAAAATATTCATCGCTTTTACGTAGAAGGGTTGGATTTGATGAAAGGACGCTATGCTGCAATAACCAAAGCTATTTCTCCGGATGATATTAGTCGGGTAGAGGTGTATGAGGATCATCAACCAATAAAAATGTTAGCGGGGGCAGTTTCAACAGGCAAACCTGCTTTAAATATTCGATTAAAGAATAAAATAAGCCGTACAGGTACGGCTAAAATTGGAGGAGGATTTAGTCCTTTTATTTGGGATGTAACGCTTTCTCCTATGTTCTTTAGTCGTTTGTTTCAAGCCTTAGGAAGCTATGAAACCAACAACACAGGATCAACTTTAGTGACTAAAATGACCAATCTTTACTCCTTTGAAAAATACGATACTTTTTTATATTCCCCTACCAACATGTCTTTTCTGCAAATAGCCACTAATCCGGATCCTTCGATCAAGCAGAACCGCTATTGGTTTAATCAAGGTCACCTAGGTAATTTGAATGTCATACAAAAACTCAAACAAGAGTGGGAGTTTGCCGCAACAGTATACTATCTAAACGAAAAGAATACGGCAGATGATCGAATGCAAGCCACAACAATACACGATTTTAGTTCAGACACTCCAATAGTTTATAAAAGAACGACCTCAAGTCTTGCTACCCAAGAGACCTTTCTTTCTACTTTTACTTTCACACAAAACAAAAAGAAAAACTATACAAAAAACAAAACAACTCTCCATGTTTCTAGAACGAAAGCAAAGGGAAATTTAACCTTACATACACCCAAAAATCTCATTCAACAGCAAACGAATGCACCAGCAGTTCAATTGCAAAATACAGCAAGCACAATTATTCCTCTAACAGAAAAACATTGGATAAATTTTCGCTCTCTTGTTGATTTTTCAAAAAACAGGGAAGCATATTACACCACTCCAACGGCTCTATTTAGCATGAATACTCTAGACTTAACTCCTTATAACAGTTTGAATCAGCAAGTCGAAAACCAATCATTTTACACGCGAAATGCACTATCTTATGTATGGAGAAAGAACAACTGGACGCTTTCGGAAGAATATAACTTTACCTTTCAACGGACGGATTTTACTTCGAATTTGTATGGTGAAATGGACGGTATCTTGTTTCCAACTTCTGATACCTATCGCAATGATTTAAGTTATCAAATGAGCAGCCATGTTTTACATTCCAAGATTAGCTTTAGATCCAAACGCTGGTCGTTCAACCTCAACCTTCCTTTAGATTGGAATGTTGTGTCATTAACTAACAAAGTAAACAAACAGGAAGACAACAACCGCAAATTGTTTTTTTCCCCTACGCTTTATGCCCAATATACTGCCTCTTTACGTTGGACCTTTAGAGGAAATATAGCTTATAACAGTGTTTCTACCCCGCTCAATCAATTGTATGCCTCTCCTATTTTTAATGCGCTAAATTTTACGTCTTATACCAATCAAATTTTACCGAGTCATCGTTTTACAACGAAGGTAGAAACGAGTTTTAAAGATCCTTTCACAGGATGGTTCTCCTATATGAACTTGGAGTATACGCAGCAAGATCGACCAATTTTATTTACCAAAGAAATTAGCGATAATGGGCAACAGCTAATTCAAGCTGTAGAGCAAAGAAATACAAAAACAACCAAACAAGTAGCATTTAATATAAACAAGCTCATTGAACCTATCAGCACAACTGTAAAAGCAAATTTAAGCTATAGTAGCAGTAAAGATCCCCAATTGATTAATCACATTTACAATACCGTAAAAACAAATCAAAACATCTACCGATTCAGTTTGAGCAATACTTCTTACTCTTGGTTGAATGTAGACTATTCCTTTACGTATCAACAGCGCAAAAACAGCGCTATCTCCTCCTATCAAACTTCTAAAAAAACACATGATGCAACTATAGGTATTCTCCCTTTTTCTCAGCATACTTTACTTGCGACTCTATCTTATCAGGAAGATCACATCCAACAGCACTCATTTACTAGTACTTTTTTAGACTTGACCTATCGTTATACCTTCTCCAAGCGAAAAATAGACGTCGAATTCGCATGGACGAATCTCTTAAATACAGTGCAATACAACCAAGTTATCTTGGAAGATATGATGAGCAGTGTTACACAAACGCCTATAAGACCTAGACAACTCTTAGTCTCCATTCGCTTTTCTTTCTAGCTAAAAAGGCTCTCAACTACAGTTGAAAGCCTTCTCTAACTAACGTATTCTATTTCAAAAGTAATAATCTATTTCTTTTTGGTTGTTACAAGGATTACTCCATTTTTTGCATCTTCTCCATATTCTTTCACTGCCTTTTCTCCTTTGATAACATGTACTTGCTCAATATCATTCGGATCTAAAGAATTAATGATCGTATTATCCTTTACGTGTACTCCATCGATAATATATTTCTGCCAGGCTGATTCTTCATTTCTCATTGTACCACCAACTACAGTCCATTTTTTATACTGTTGCTCTTGTTTTCTAGCCTCAACTGCCGCTTCTATCGCCTGCTTCCTCGCTTCTTTAGATTCTTCCATTGCCTTACGCGATTCAGCCAATGCCTGTTCTCTTACCTCTCGCGTTTCAGCTAGTGCTTTTTTTGCATCTTTTATTGCTCTTGCTCTCGCCTCTTTAGACTCTTCCATTACTTTGCGAGATTCTAACATTGCTTTCTTTGACTCCTCAATTTGTCTTTTAGAACTTTCAATAGCTCTTTTAGCCTCCTCCTGACTTTTCTTTGCCTCTTCTATCGCTTTTTTTACTTCCTCAGATAATTCCTCTCCTTTATTCGTGTGAAAATATGTTGTGCTTGTTTCAGCTGCTTGTTGGCTTTCCTTCAGCAATTCATCAATCGAATAATCTTTACCATTGATGTAAATACGACTATGCCTAGAACCATTTTCCGATGTAACAATTTTAAACTGTTTTAGAGCTCCCTTACCATCATCCACTCGAACTATATTGTACTTGGCCAATTGTTCATCTGTAGCATCATCTGTTTGATACACAATGTTACCATCTTCATCTCTAGTTATAATTTGAACAGATCCCGCTTTTTTCTCAGCAGATTTTTCTCCTTGAGATTTGTTCTCTTCTTTCTTTTTTACCGCTGCCGTTTCTTGTTGTTCCATAGGGAGACTTCCCTCACTCTCTCCTGTTACTTCAGCAGTATGCTTTCTTTTTTCTGACTCCTGTTCTGTATTACTGCCAATTTGCTCTTGCTCCACAAAAACAACTTCTGCTTTTGTTTTCACTTGAAAAAGCAAAAAGAATCCCACCACTAAGGGTAGACATAAAACAAATTTTGATTTTTTCATATTTTTAGATTTGGGTTGGTTGAGTTTAATGATTCTTTTTTTGAGATCAGAAGATCCAAAAGAATTAACCAAAGACATCGCAGATCCTTTCGTTTGTTCAAAACGCACTAAAGTCATTTGATACTCATAGCTATTTTGTACAGCAGAGACCTTTTGATCTACAATATATTCAAGGTTTAATCGAATGACTTGTTCCAACAAAATCAACAGTGGATTAAACCAAAAAATGCATCTTAAACCAGAAATCAAAAGAAGATCTATGGAGTGCTTTTCCTGTACATGCACTTGTTCATGTTGAATAATAGTTGATAGTGTTTCACTTTCTCTATCTTGAGTGGGTAAAACAATCCACTTCCAAAAAGAATAAGCCTCTTGTGTGGTTCCATCTATTTTTACCATTGCGTGATTAGCCCAAAGAGGTAATTGCTTGACATAACGCGTTAATCGAATCACTTTTGCGACGAATAGAAATCCTAATACACTACTTATGGTTAATACTAAATAGGTAAGAATTGTTTGCCAGTCTAAGGCGTTTATCCAACTCAATTGCTCTTCCACCAATAGATCTTCATTCCCCTGTTGTAGCAATGCCGACCAATCGATGTGCTGCTCTACATATACTGTTTGGGTAAAACGCAATAGCGGTAGTATAAAACTCAATCCAATTCCCACTAAAAAATAGTAGCGAATTGCAGAAAAGAACGTTTCTTTTCTCAAAACCAAATAATAAAAAGCTAAGACTATAACGAGCAAGCCATTTACTTTCAATAGATATTCAACAAATGAATGCATAAACTACAGGTTTTGGGGTTGATACTTACTTTTTATTGCGCTCAATGATTGAAAGAATTTCATCCAATTCTTTTTGTGAGACCTGTTTATCCTTGACAAAAAAGTTAACCAAATTACTAAATGAATTGTCAAAATACTTGTGCATTGTTTCTTCCATAAACATGGAGCGATACGCTTCCATCGTTACAACAGGATAATACTGATGTGATTTGCCGTAGGCATGATGAGCCACTACTCCTTTTTCTTCCAAAATACGCACTAACGTAGATAAGGTATTATAATGAGGCTTGGGTTCTGGCATTTCTGCCAATATATCGTTGATAAAACCTTTTTGCAACTTCCAAAGGATGTGCATGATCTCTTCTTCCTTGTTGGTTAATTTTTCCATTTCTTTTTCTTTTGACTAAAACAAACATATAACTAAAAATTTAGTTATCAAACTAAATTTTTAGTTTTCAATAAAAAAAGTTGATTTACATAAAAAAAGGCACTATAAATCATGTTGATTTACAGTGCCTTTAAAGAAAAATAACACGTAGTCTCCTACAATGCATTCAGTAATTGAAGCATTTCTTTTGGACCAACATAAGCATACTGTTGGTATATAATTTCATAGTTTTCATTTAGAAATACCAAGGCGGGATAAGCATTTTGAGACGTTAAGGCCTCCGCTAATTCATGCACACCAGCTTGGAGTCCTTTCTTCTTAAAAACAAAATCTTTGTTCCTAAAGCGAATACTTTCCTTTGATTCGGCATCAAACGAAATAAAGTACACATTTTCTTCTAAGGTTTGTTGCACTTTCTCATTAGCAAAAGTTTTCTTTTTCATCAACGCACAATAGTTACACCAATTCGTATGTAAAAACACGACGATAGGCTTTGCTTTTGCTTCCATATTCTTCTCCAAAGAAGAGAATGTCACTTCTTGCGCTTTTACTTTCATCCCACTGGTGAGTAACAAAATCAACCAAGTTAAAACAAGAATTCCTTTTCTGCTTATCCCTTTCATGGACTAACTAATTTAAAAAATACTATATCTCACACCGATAAAACCTCTGATTCCCTGTAAAGCTGTATAGCTATAATCATTCGGTTCAAAAATAACATCTGTTCTTCCTGGAGGCGGGGTAACGCCATTACCAGGTTCTCCAAATGGATCCCACCATCTTGCAATGGTGTCTTCTTTCGGAAGTGTATTGAAAATATTTTTCACACCACCATATACTTGGAAATTATTTCCAAATTTCTTCGTTACTTGAATATTGGCGATCACCGTCCAGGGTGAATATTCAGGGCGATAATCATCTTCTACTCTCGGTAAGCGCATAGGTCCTTTCCAATCACCTGTTAAATCTGCAGTAAAACCACTACCAAAATTATAGCTCGCCAAAACATTCCCTGACCACTTTGGTGAATGATAAATTTGCTCGCGCTGACCATCCTCTTTTCGATACACATCCATATACGTAACTCCAGCCATCAATTTCAATGGAAAGTCAAAAGCAACATCCATATTCAAAGAAACCCCCTTTGAAATCGCATGTCCGTCTAAGTTCGCGTAGATAATTTTATATTGATCGGTATCCGTATCTGCGTCAATCTTATTAGTAAAATAGGTATAGAACCCATTGATATCAAAATTAAAAGCCCCAAAATTAGTTGGTACCTTAACCGTATAATTCAAATTGACATTATATGATTTTTCAGGATCTAAGGCTTCCGCGAATACAACTTCTCTTGCTCCTGTTAAGGCGCGGTGATCTTCTGTAAATACATTCACCACTCTAAATCCTGTTCCAAAACTAGCGCGCAAGGCGTGGTTGGTGTTTGGTGCAAATTTGTATCCTAAGCGAGGCGAATGGATACCGCCATGTGTTTTATCATAATCAAAGCGATAACCAAGTAACAATTTATTCTGTTTATTCAATGACCACTCATCTTGAACAAATAATCCTGGTATTGGCGTTTCTTGAGGTTGGTTTTTGACTAAACCATTTTCATCGTAAATTCCCGTTGCACGTGTATTGTCATCGTAATAGGTATACTTAAATGATCCTCCAATCAACAAACTGTGATCGCCTATGGTTTTATCCCAATAGGCCTGAGCAAAAGCAACTTGTTGCTTGGCATCATAAGATTCTGGTCCATACATCGAATTTTGATTGTGATAGATATACGAAAACTGCGTATAGATGTTTTCCGTTGTCGGCAATTGATACATTCCGATAGCTTCAAAGCGATTGGTAAAAATACTCTCTGCATATACCTCTTCTCCACCTCTGTGTTTCTTGCGATTCCAATGCGTTTCACCCCCCCAACGATCTTCGTATACATAACGTAAAGCCAAACTTGCAACGCGATTTTCAGGACGTTTCAAACTAAACTTATTAAACAAAGAAACGCGTTCTTGTTGTGTTACATCAGTAAATCCATCGCCATTTTTATCTTTTCGCTCGCCAAATTTAAAGTAGTTTCCTCCAAATAATCCATTCACTTTTTTTCCCAATTTATAGCCAGCTCCTAAGTCGAGGTTATTTTCCAGCCAGGTTGTACTAAAGGCATCTACACTTAATTTAGCAGCATGTTCAGGGTCTTTGGTAATAACATTAATAATTCCTCCCATAGCTTCAGTTCCATATAGCGAAGAGGCAGGACCCTTCACCACTTCAACGCGTTCGATCATATTGGTGGGAATCCCAAACAATCCATAAACGGTAGAAAGTGAAGACACAATTGGCATTCCATCTATTAAGATCATCGTATATGGACCTTCCATTCCATTGATGTGGATATCTCCTGTATTACATACGTTGCAATTCAACTGAGGTTGTACCCCATTAATCATTTGCACAGCATCAAATAAATTTGACGTTGGATTTTTCTCAAAAAAAGCAGGTGTATAAATCTCCACTGGAGTAACCGCATCAGATTTCAAAACTGGTTTTAACGATCCTGAAATTACAATTTCATCCAAACTCGAATCTTCTTCTAAGTCAAAATTCACCGTTAGTGTTTGATTTTCTTTCACTGTAACGCGCTTTGACATTTTTTTAAAACCAACGAATTCAGCTTGCACAAGATAGGATCCCACTTGTACTTTTTCGATTTTATATTTTCCATCCTCATCAGAGGTTGTCCCTTTAGCGGAATTTGCAATAGACACACTCGCATAAGACAACACCTCCCCTTTTGAGGTAATCTTTCCTTGGATAGTTTGAGCTTCAGCTGCGCTAGCGAAAACCAGAAGAAACAAAAAACTTATTACTACACGCATAAAAAAATATTTACTGTTATATTGAATTAAAATTTAGGCAAAGCTAAAAATATAATTTAAATAAAAAAAATCGTAAATTTGTATTTTATAAAAAACTACTCCATGCTTACGTATTCAGAAGAAAACTATTTGAAAACCATTTTTCATTTATCACAGGGCGAAGAAAACGGAATTTCTACGAATGCAATTGCTGCACGAATAGAGACCAAAGCCTCTTCGGTAACGGATATGATCAAGAAATTAAATGATAAAAAACTAGTTACTTATCAAAAGTATCAAGGAGTTCGCTTGACATCAGAAGGGCTTTTAGCGGCAAAAATGATTGTGAGAAAGCACCGTTTATGGGAGGTTTTTTTAGTTGATAAATTAGGATTTAGTTGGGATGAAGTCCACGACGTTGCGGAAGAGTTAGAGCACATTAAGTCAGAAAAGTTAATCAACAAATTAGAAGCCTATCTTGGATTTCCGACGGAAGATCCACATGGTGATCCCATTCCTAACGCAAAAGGGGAAATAAAACAAATCAAGAAAAAGATATTAGCAGAAATAAAAGTTCAACAAGCAGTAATTTGCGTAGGAGTAAAAGATTCCTCAGCTGAATTTTTGCAATATTTAGACAAACAAAAAATCGCCTTAGGCAGTGAGATCGTAATTTTGGAAATTGAGCCGTTTGATCAATCGTATTTAATTGAAATTAATGGTACAAAAATTACGATAACCAAAAAGATAGCAAACAATCTTTTTGTTCAACTGAAATAACTATAAGGCTTACTAATCAGTAAGCTTTTTTTATTCAACCACTCAAAAACAACCGTATGAGTTTATTATTTAGTTCACTTCGATTAAAGAATCACACCTTAAAAAATAGAATTATTGTTTCGCCCATGTGCCAATATTCTGCCACGGATGGTTTTGCAACCGATTGGCATCTAGTTCATTTAGGTCAATTTGCAACGGGTCAAGTAGCTGCAATCATCCAAGAAGCAACAGCTGTTGTTCCCGAAGGGCGCATTACATATGGAGATTTGGGGATTTGGTCTGATGAACACATAGAAAAGCTACAACAGATTACAAAATTTATTAAAGCGCAAAACTGTATTCCAGGTATTCAATTAGCGCATGCAGGACGAAAAGCGAGTTGCGAAAAGCCGTGGATTACGAGAGATCAAATTGCACCCAATCAACACAATGGTTGGCAAACTGTTGCTCCTTCAACAATACCATTTAACGACAACGATCACCCTCCTCTTGCCTTGACCAAAGAGGAAATCAAACAAACGATTGATGCATTTAAACAAGCTACCGTTCGTTCGATACAAGCAGGGTATGAAATAATTGAGCTCCATGGTGCCCATGGTTATTTAATTCATCAATTCTTTTCTCCTCTAATAAACAATAGAACAGATGAATACGGAGGAAGCTTTGCGAATAGAATTCGATTTTTATTAGAAATTATAGAGGCTGTTCAACCTGTGTTAACTACACAGAGTTTATGGGTTCGAATCTCCGCTACAGATTGGGCCGAAGGCGGATGGACCCTTGAAGAAAGCGTTGCGCTAGCTCAAATTTTACAAGAAAAAGGCGTAGAAGTGATTGATGTGAGTACAGGAGGTGGTGTGAGACATCAAAAAATCACAACAGGTCCAAATTATCAAGTGCCTTATGCGGCACAAATCAAAGCCAACACAACATTGCCTGTTGGGGCTGTTGGAGAAATTAAAACAGGTCCACAAGCGGAAGCTATTTTACAACAAAACGAAGCCGATCTAATTTTTATTGCACGAGAGTTACTAAGGGATCCTCATTTTGCCATGACAGCGGCTCAACAATTGGGGGAGGAAATTCCGTGGGCTCCACAATATGAAAGAGGAAAAGAATAATTTAAATTTTACACTATATTCAATGAATAAAAGCTTATTAGCACTTGCTGTTGGTGGATTAGCCATCGGTATGACCGAATTTTCGATGATGGGTTTATTACCTGAAATCGCAAAAGACTTACAAATATCTATTCCAAAAGCAGGAAATTTTATATCAACGTATGCCCTTGGTGTAGTAGTTGGGGCACCCTTATTGGTAATGTCTTCCAACAAATTTGCTCCACACAAGGTTTTAATGGCATTAATGCTGCTATTTTCCGTTTTTCACGTTCTTTTTGTACTATCCCCTTCTTATCCAACCTTAATTGCAACGCGATTTATGTCGGGATTACCTCATGGTGCTTTCTTTGGAGTAGGATCTGTAGTAGCAACTCAATTAGCACAAAAGGGAAAAGAAGCTCAAGCCGTTTCTATTATGTTTGCGGGATTAACCACAGCCAACTTAGCAGGAGTCCCTCTAAGTACATGGATTGGTCAACATTATTCTTGGCGTGAAGCGTATACCCTAATTGCCTCTTTAGGAGTATTAACAACCTTAGCGATTTACTTTTGGATTCCCAAATTACAAGCAGATACGACAACCAATACCAAAAAACAAATGGCCTTTTTCAAAACGCCTATTGCGTGGATTTTAGTTGCGCTTATTTCCATTGGAACAGGAGGGTTATTTGCCTGGATCAGTTACATAGCTCCCATGATGACAAATATCGCTTTGATTCCCGAGGCGAACATACCTATTATCATGACTTTAGTCGGACTAGGAATGTTTCTGGGTAATTTTGTAGGAGGAAAAATTGCAGATACCTTTTCACCTGCGAAGGCCGTTATTTTTTCTTTCTCACTAATGGCCGTATGTTTATTAGTAGTATACTATACCGTACACATCCAATGGATGGCTTATACCATGTCTTTAGTAACGGGGTTAGTAGCCTTTACTATCGGATCACCCTTACAAATGCTGTTAATCAAAAACGCAAAAGGATCAGAAATGTTAGCTGCATCAGCAGGACAAGCGTGTTTCAACATTGGCAATGCATTAGGTGCATTCTTGGGAGGTATTCCCATTACAATGGGATTGGGTTATAATTCGCCAGAATGGGTAGGTGCTGGGATGGCACTCTGTGGTGCGATGTTAGCCTATCTATTTATTCAATTCAAAAAAAGAGAGGAATCTTTGCCACAAGAAATTCAATAGTTTACACCTACATTCTTCAAGCAAAAGACGTCCTATTCACAATAAGTTTATAAATTTGCAGAAATAATTTTTACCATGTATAGAACTCATACTTGTGGAGCTTTAAGTGCTTCAGATATAAATACAACAGTTACCCTTTCAGGTTGGGTGAGTAAACACCGTGATAAAGGTTTTATGATTTGGGTTGATTTACGTGATCGTTATGGTATTACACAATTAATCTTTGATGCGGAAAGAACAGATAAAACTGTTTTCGAAACAGCGAAAAACTTAGGTCGTGAATATGTAATCCAAGTAACGGGAACTGTAATAGAACGCGCATCTAAAAATCCAAATATGCCAACTGGGGATATTGAAATTTTAGTTGAGTCACTAACAATTTTAAACGAATCAAGTGTTCCACCTTTTACAATTGAAGATGAAACTGATGGAGGAGAAGATATTCGAATGAAATATCGCTACTTAGATATTCGTAGAAATCCTGTAAAAAACAGTTTACTTTTCAGACATAAAGTTGCACAAGAGGTGAGAAATTATCTTTCTGCACAAGATTTCTGTGAAGTAGAAACACCATACTTAATCAGTTCTACACCTGAAGGAGCGCGTGATTTTATCGTACCTTCTCGTATGAACCCTGGTCAATTTTATGCCTTACCGCAATCACCACAAACCTTCAAACAATTGTTGATGGTAGGAGGTATGGATCGCTACTTCCAAATCGTGAGATGTTTCCGCGATGAGGATTTACGTGCAGATAGACAACCTGAATTTACACAAATCGACTGTGAAATGGCTTTTGTTGATCAAGAAGATGTCATGGACACATTCGAAGGGATGACGAAACACTTATTGAAATCTATTCACGGTGTTGAAATTGATAAATTCCCTCGCATGACATTCGAAGAAGCCATGCGTACTTACGGAAATGACAAACCAGATATCCGTTTCGGGATGAAGTTTGGAGAGTTAAACGCTGTAGCGCAACACAAAGATTTTGGTGTTTTCAACAGCGCTGAATTAGTAGTGGGTATTGCTGTTCCTGGTGGAGCGGCGTATACTAGAAAAGAAATCGATGCTTTAATTGATTGGGTAAAACGCCCACAAGTTGGAGCTTCGGGAATGGTATATTGTAAATGTGAGGCTGATGGTTCATTCAAATCTTCTGTTGATAAATTTTATGACCAGGAAGATTTAAAACAATGGGCAAGTATCACAGGAGCAACAACAGGAGATATTATCTTAGTTCTTTCAGGTCCTGCAAATAAAACAAGAGCACAATTAAGTGCATTGCGCATGGAGTTAGGAAATCGTTTAGGATTGAGAAAATCAGACGAGTTTGCTCCATTATGGGTAATCGATTTTCCTTTATTTGAATGGGACGAAGAATCAGGACGTTATTTCGCCATGCACCACCCATTTACTTCACCCAAGAAAGAAGATATCGCTTTACTAGATACAGATCCAGGAAAAGTTCGCGCAAATGCTTACGACATGGTTTTAAATGGAAACGAAATTGGAGGGGGGTCTATTCGTATTCACGATAAAACAACCCAAGAATTGATGTTTAAACACTTAGGTTTCTCTAAAGAAGAAGCAGAAAAGCAATTCGGATTCTTGATGAATGCCTTCCAATATGGGGCACCACCACATGGAGGGTTGGCTTTTGGACTAGACCGCCTGGTAGCTATTTTAGGAGGACAAGAGACCATTCGCGATTTCATTGCTTTCCCTAAAAACAATTCAGGAAGAGACGTGATGATTGACGCACCAAGTATGATTCGCCCAGAACAATTAGAAGAATTACACATTGCTATCAAAGCGGAAAAATAACAAAAAACGGGAACTTGAAAGTTCCCGTTTTTTATTTCTTTATTTTATACAAAACAGCTTCTTCACCATCAAGTATAATATCTTGTTCATACGTAAGTCCCAGCTTTTCTAAAACGCATATAGAAGCGATATTAGCTTTCATCGCCCGACCAATGATATGAGATAATTGAAATTGATTAAATCCCACTTGTAAACAAGCTTGTGCGCTTTCAGTCGCATATCCCTTCCCCCATTCTTCTTCAAAGAAACGAAAACCGATATCTGTTTGTTGGGTATCTGCATCGAACTTTAATCCACACCAGCCGATAAATTGTCCTGTATCCTTTAAAACTACCGCCCATCTGCCATAACCCTTCTCGCGATAATCGCTGTAATTTTCTAGAAATATCCTGGCTTCCTCTACATCTGTAAAAGCAGTATTCCCCGTGTAGCGAATCACATTGGGATTGGCATTCAATTCAAAAAAAGAACTTGCATCACTTGGATGTAGCTCTCTTAGAACTAAGCGAGAAGTTTCTAGAATCTTTTTCATTTCATCAAGGGCTATCTCCTATTTCGCGTTATACATATTCATGGCATTATTCAACCCTCCTAAAGCAAATTCCTGAATAGCCTTAGAAGACGTTTCCAGACGTTCTACAAGTTTTTCTTTCTCTTCTTCAGACCATTCCCCTAACACGTAATCTACTTGCTGACCTTTCTTAAATTCATCGCTAATACCGAATCGAAAACGCGGGTAATTTGTATTGTTTAAAACCGCCTGAATATTCTTTAATCCATTGTGACCACCATCTGATCCTTTGGCTTTGATGCGAATCGTTCCGAAGGGAATATTCAAGTCATCCGTTACCACCAAAACATTCTCTAGGGGAATGTTTTCTTTCTGCATCCAATATTGAACAGCTTTACCACTTAAATTCATAAAAGTATTAGGCTTCAACAATAACAGCGTTCTACCTTTTACTTTTACTTCTGCTAAACTTCCCAATTTTACCGTTTGCCAATCTCCCCCTAAATCACGGGCTACTTGTTCTACAACTTTAAATCCAATATTATGACGTGTATGAATATATTCAACACCTATATTTCCCAATCCTACAATTAAAAACTTCTTCATGGTATTATGTTACTAATTTTCAGGGTACAAAAATAAAGCAAACCCGAGACATTCCATAAGTTATTTAACCAAATAAAAAAAGCGCCTGTAAAAATACAGGCGCTTTCCAATAATGTATATAAGCTATAATTATTTTTTCTTTGAAGGAGCTTTTGCTGCTTTCGCTGCTTCTTGAGCTGCTTTCATAGCTGCACGAGAAATTCTCACTTGACAAACTACAGTGTTATCTGGGTGTAATAATTTATAGTTATCAGTTGCGATATCTGTAACGTATAATTTATTACCCATTTCTAAGTCAGAAATGTTTACTTCTACGAAGTCAGGTAAGTTAGCTGGTAAAGCTCTTACTTTTAATTTACGGTTGTTGATGTTTAATACACCTCCAGCCATAACTCCTTTAGAGTTACCTGAAATTTTGATAGGCACTTCTAAAGTGATTTCTTTATCGTCGAATAATTGGTAGAAATCGATGTGTAAGATTTTGTCAGATACCGGGTGGAACTGAATATCTTGTAAAATAGCATTGATTTTTTTACCACCTTCTAATTCAATCACAACAGTGTGTACATTAGGAGTGTAAACTAAACTTTTAAATGCTTTCTCTTCTGCTGTGAAGTGGATTGCTGATTGTTCTCCTCCGTATACTACGCAAGGAACCATTCCAGCATTACGTAAGGCTTTAGTAGAAACTTTACCTACGCTTTCTCTTTCTGATCCTTTAATTGTAATTGATTTCATTACTTTAAATATTTAGTATTAATAATTTACATTACGAATGTTTTGCTAATCGATAAATTCGATTGCACATTGTGCATTGTTTCTGCAAACAATGGAGCACAACTAAGTACTTTAATTTTGTCACATGGTTTTTTCAACGGAATTGAATCTGTAACGATTAATTCTGTTAATGAAGATTCTTCAATCTTCTCATAAGCACTTCCTGATAAGATTGCATGAGTACAAATAGCACGTACACTCAACGCTCCTCTTTCTAACATCATATCCGCTGCTTTTGCCAACGTACCACCTGTATCGATCATATCGTCAACCAAAATAACGTTACGTCCTTTTACGTCGCCAATAAGTTCCATCTTCTCGATTACGTTTGCTTCTTTTCTTTGTTTGTAACAGATTACTACATCTGAATTTAAAAACTTAGAATAAGCATAAGCTCTTTTTGAACCTCCCATATCTGGTGATGCAATCGTAAGATTTTCAATATTTAAACTCTTAACATAAGGTAAAAATATTGTTGATGCATAAAGATGATCTACTGGTTTTTCGAAGAATCCTTGGATTTGATCTGCGTGTAGATCCATGGTCATAATTCTCGTTGCACCAGCTGATTCTAATAATTTTGCAACTAACTTCGCTCCAATTGGAACTCTTGGTTTATCTTTTCTATCCTGTCTAGCCCATCCGAAATAAGGGATTACCGCAGTAATGTGGCGTGCTGACGCTCTCTTAGCTGCATCACACATCAACAATAATTCCATTAGGTTATCTGATGATGGAAATGTAGAACAAACAAGGAAAACTCGTCTTCCTCGAATTGATTCTTCAAAAGAGGGTTGAAATTCCCCATCACTGTAATGTGATAAGGTCGCTTTACCCAATTCTATACCATATTCCTTTGCTATCTTCTCCGCTAATTCAATACTTTGCGAACAAGCAAAAATTTTTGCTTCTGATTCAGGATTTAACATTTTTTCTAATTAGTTGTTATGTTGTTAGTTAGTGCCTCCTTATTGTAATTCAGCGATGCAAATTTATAAAATATTAATTGACTAGAACGATTTTTTTGCTTTTTTTCTTTGATAGCATATTTTTTTCTGTAAATTTGCACTCACAATTCAACACCAAATGCCCGGATGGCGGAATTGGTAGACGCGCACGACTCAAACTCGTGTTCCTAGGAGTGTGGGTTCGATTCCCACTCCGGGTACGAAAAAAGCCTAACTTTTTAGTTAGGCTTTTTTATTTTCAATACTTTTCTATTCTAAATTTAACAGCAGGTTATAAACAGTAACCTGCATATCAAAATCTATTTCGCATCGTCAGCAGAAGGTCCATACATACCAGGAATCGGAATATCTAGCAAGCGTAAATAAACAGACAATTGTCCTCTGTGGTGGTAGATATGATTATTTACAACAAATCGATTAGCTCCAACTTTGGGCATTTCCATAATTGTATGTTCTCCAGCTTTCAATGTCCAAGGTTGCATCCATTGTTCCTCTGACATTGATTCTACAGCCTTTACAACACGTTTCTCATAATTGTCGATCACCTGCAACAACTCCTCTGTTGTTTTAGCCTCTAATGGCTTATAATCTGTATGAAAGTTTAAGCTCTCTTGTTGCGTAATAATTTCTGTCCAGATGATCAATTCAACAATGTGTCTTGATAGGTCACCTAAACTCATAGATTTTGCATGTGGTTTCCAATCCCATTTATCCGTCGGTACACAAGCAATAATCTTTCTTGTACTACCTAACTCGTGTTGTAGTTCTACTAAAAAACTTCTGTTAATACTCATAATCTTCGTTGTTATTTTTCTAAGAGGAAAACTACAAAATGAAACGCATATATTCAATTTATTTGATAAATATAATTTTATCTTTACTCAAACAATATAAGTTCACTGCCAACTTTCCTTTGGGTTGATTATCTTTGTAAAAAACTACAATCTTGAATCAAGAATCCAACTATCTTTCCTTTGATGACGCTAAACGCAAATTAGAGCACTATTGTGCATACCAAGACCGTTGTCACTCAGAAGTAGTCAACAAATTATTTTCGCTGCGTATAACACCCCAAATACACGATGAAATCATCGTACATCTAATCGAACACAACTTCCTGAATGAAGAGCGATTTGCAAAGAGCTTTGTAAGAGGTAAGCACAGATTAAGTGCTTGGGGGAAAAACAGAATTACTTCAGAATTAAAATTGAGAAATATCAACAGTCGGCTAATTACAATTGCACTAACCGAAATAAACGATGAGGAATACTATCAAACGTTTGATCGTATCAGTGAAAATAAATGGATTCAACTAACAGATTCAGATATACAAAAGAAAAAACAAAAATTCCAAGCTTATTTATTCCGCAAGGGATATGCGATGAATGACATTATTGAAAAGACAAACGAACTGGAAAAAGAAAGTTAATAGAGCCTGCTTGTTCACTATCCAGTATACGTAGAGACCGCAGAACTCTTACCCTAGTCAATTACTTGACGTTTAAAGCAACAAAAAGCACGTAAATACATTTGTGTATAAGAAATAATTAAAGCCCTTCTAAGGGCTTTTTTTGTGCGTTGTTTGTCGTTTGTCGTTTGTTGTGCGACTCACCATCTATCTCACCTAGTTTATATTTGTTTTGGTGTTCGATGAATATATCTCACCTAGTTTATATTTGTTTTGGTGTTCGATGAATCTACACTGCGTTTCGATTTTCACTGCGTTTCGATTTCACCACCTATCTCACCTAGTTTATATTGGTTTTAGTGTTCGATGAATCTACACTGCGTTCCGATTTCACCATCTCACCACCTCACCACCTCACCAAACAAAAAAAGCGAACTCTCGTTCGCCACTGATCCCAGTTAACAGTTCACTGATAATCAAAAACAAAAAAGCCTGACTACTTACGTAATCAGGCTTTTCAAAAG
>NZ_JACHTC010000008.1 GCF_014145635.1 Myroides sp. WP-1 | reverse complement strand
ACCGTCGTGTGAAATCAACAATCAAGTGGATGATAGAACAAGGAATAGACCCAAGTCGCTTAACTGGTAGAGGTTACGGAGAGAGTCAATTGCTAAACAAGTGTAGCAATGGCGTACCGTGTACCGCAGCAGAACATCAGTTAAACAGACGCAGTGAGTTTATTATCTTAGAGATGTAGCCGAGAACATAAAAACAACAAAGCAATTTTTTTTCGATGATCCTGCTGTAGGATTTAAAACAAGCAGCACTAAGCCCAGAAGAGCGCTCAATTTGAGCGCTCTTTTTTTATTGATAATACATAAAAGAAGTCATACTTAAAGATCCGCCTACATAAGCGTCATTGAAGAATAGTAACTCGTCTTTAGCTTCCCTGAGCCCTAAAGTATACAACATGGGAATGTAATGCTCCGAAGTAGGTATGGCAAGTTGAATCTGTGGATGTAACTTCTCATAAGCAATTAAATCTTTGTAGTTATAGGAGGCGATATTTTTTTGAAAAATAGCATCAATCTCAATGGCCCAATCAAAACCATAGTTTTGTCCCATATCCTCCCAAGAAAGTAAACGAAGATTGTGTACCAAATTTCCACTACCTATGATAAGCACCCCTTTTTTGCGAAGCTCTCGCAGTTGTAGTGCTAATTGATAATGATATTCTAAAGGTTTATAATAATCAATACTCAATTGTAAGACAGGGATATCTGCTTTTGGAAAAAGGTGCCTAGTAATTGACCAAGTACCGTGATCTAATCCCCAATCATGATCTAAATGAAGATCAAAAGGCTGAACTAAAGCTTGTGTTTCTGAAGCTAAACTAGGACTACCAGGTGCTGGATATTCTACATCAAATAAAGCTTGCGGAAATCCTCTGAAATCGTGGATGGTTTCAGGAAAATCCATAGCTGTAATATAACTGCCCTTGGTTAACCAATGAGCAGAAATTACGAGGATAGCCTTAGGCGTGGGGATCGTTTGTCCTAAATTCGACCAATTCCTTGAAAAAATACTGTCCTCTATAGCATTCATGGGTGATCCATGGCCAATAAAAAGTGTGGGCATGACTTGCTTACTATAGGTTAAGCTTTGCGCAAAGCGATATAAATCTTGGAGTGATTGCATAATGAGTAGATTTGAATACCTAAAGTTCTTTATAATAATTTTCTTAATAGGTTAAAGAAATGAAAATTAATACAAAAGAAAGTGACTTGATTCAATATCCCTTTAAATTGCAGATACTACCTTCTCTTTGATTCTCCTTTGTCGCTCGTTTATTGAGGTAGAACGTTATCAATGAACCCATTTTGTTCTCGGATTAAATTTTAAAAAAAGAAATAAAAAAATGAAAAGCACCTTAAAATACCATCAAAAGGAAAAAGAAGCGTCTTAAAAATAAACTAAAATCAAGGTGTTTTTTAGCTTTTCAAAATACTTTCAGTGGATAAAATATTTGATTTTCAAAATAATGAATGACAGTTGTTTGATTAGTTGACTTAGTGTTATTTTATGATAATAGTTTATTTGTTTTGTTAAATTTTAATGCAAAAACATAATTTAATTTTGATTGGTGAATTATTCAATAATATGCTAATGAAATTAAAAGTAAGGTTTATTTATTTGATTGTGTTTGGCTTGTTTTTTCAACTTGTACAGGCTCAAGAGAAGCAACTTTCAGGAGTTGTAACAGACGAAGGTCTACCATTGCCTGGTGTAACTGTCATTATTCAGGGAACGCAGCAAGGGGTGCAAACGGATTTAGATGGAAAATATACCCTTAATGTGAAACAAGGAGCAACCGTGCTGTTTTCTTTTATTGGTATGAAAGAAGTTAAATATACAGTAGGAAATCAACGCGTATTTAATGTTCAAATGGTCAGTGAAGAGGAAATGCTGCAAGAAGTCGTTGTAACTGCATTGGGGATTAAACGAGACAAGAAAAAGTTAGGCTATTCTTCTCAAGAAGTAAAAGGAGATAATTTAGCAAGTGCAGGACAAACTAATGCAGTAAATGCATTATCTGGAAATGTCGCTGGTTTACAAGTGACTGCTCCATCTTCTATGGGAGGATCAGCGCGAATTGTTTTGCGCGGAGTGAAATCTGTCGTAGGTAACAATCAACCGTTAATCGTGATTGATGGTGTGCCACTAGATAATAGTAATTTTGCTGATCTTGATATGCAAAGAGGTGCTGGTGGACGCGATTATGGAGACGGATCGGCTGATATCAACCCCGACGACATAGAATCAGTAACTGTTTTGAAAGGAGGACCTGCCTCTGCTTTATATGGTAATAGAGGAGGAAATGGCGTTATTATTTACACCACAAAATCAGCAAAAAATGGACGAACTGATATTGAGTTCAATTCAGGTTTAACGTTTGAATCGATCAATATCATGCCAAAACTACAAACAAAATACGGAGGTGGAAGTTCAGAAGTTTTTAAAAAACAAGAGATCAATGGAAAGATTTACAATGTTCCAGAATATATTTTAGATGAAAGTTGGGGACCTAAGTTCGATGGTACTCCTTATTTGCCATGGTATGCCTTCGATCCTGAGTTTGAAAACGACTACATGAGAGAGGTGCCTTGGGAAAAATCAAAACACGACGTGCGTTCGTTCTTTAAAACGGGTGTTTCATATAATCAATCGGTTTCTATCTCTAAATCTTTTAAAGAAAGCAATATTCGAATGGCTTTCAATAATCAAGTAACTGAGGGGATTGTTCCTAATTCTAAATTACAACGCAATAATTTTACTGTAAATGCTGCAACTCAATTAACCGAACAAGTAAAAGTCGAAGCCAATGTTAATTACGTTAGAACCAAAGGATTTAATCGTCCTGAAGTAGGTTACGGTGATAATTCCGTGGCTGAGCGTTTTTTTCAATGGGGACAACGTCAACTTGATTTTGATAAATTAAAGGACTATAAATTAGCCAATGGAAATCAACGATCATGGAATCGCGTTTCTTGGGATAACGGTACACCTGCTTATTCAGATAACCCGTATTGGATAATTTACGAAAATACGGCTGAAGATGTCCGAAATAGAGTGTATGGAAACGCAAAACTAACCTATAACTTTTCTGATAAACTTTATGTTGTAGGTACAATCTATGGCGATCGATACACAATGGAAATAGAAGAGCGCGTTGCAGTTGGTTCCAAAAATACCTCTTCTTTTAAACAGGTACAACGAAATGTATCTGAATATAACTACGAAGGACGTATCCATTATGACGATACTTTTGGTCCTATTGGAATAAATGCTTTTGCAGGGGTAAATAGAAGTGAAAAAAGAAATAACTACCTGCAAGGCGCAAGCGTAGGAGGATTGTTTTTACCTAATTTATATAATTTAGATAATAGTGTTTCACCAGCTAAAGCTAGCCACAAAAAAACACACACTCGTACCAATTCCATATTTGCTTCTGCAGGGATAAATTATGAAGAATACTTGTTCTTAGAAGGAACGATGCGTACAGATTGGTTTTCGACGGTTAAAAAATCAGTTACTTATCCGTCTCTAACGGGAACTTTTATCTTTTCTAATGTAATCGATCAAGCTGATTGGTTGAGCTTTGGAAAAATACGCCTAGGATGGGCACAAGTAGGAAATGATACCGACGCTTATAGAACAGCAGATTATTACACGCTTAATGGTCCTTTCTTAGGAGACCCTACCTATGCGTTGAATAATACGGCCAATAATCCCAACCTCAAACCTGAATTAATGACAACCAAAGAGATTGGTTTAGAAGCATCTTTCCTAAATAATCGCATCGGTTTTGAAGTGTCTTACTATGAAATTAAAACTCAAGACCTAATTACACGGGTGCAATATGATGCAGCAACAGGATTTGCTTATCGATGGATGAATGCAGGAGACATGAAAAATAAAGGAATTGAAGCAACCGTGAATTTAACCCCCATTCGAACTGAGGATTTCTCTTGGCAAATAACTTGGAATATCGCAAAAAATAAAAACACGTTAACCCGATTGGCGGAAGGAGTTGAATCGGTCGAAATTGCAAGAGCTCCCTTTCGCGTAACACTACAAGGTAAAACAGGAGAAACCTATGGACAAATCTATGGAACAGATTATCTATATGACAATCATGGAAATAAAATCATAGGGGAAGATGGACTTTATAAGGCTTCAGAAGTAAAAGCCTTAGGTTCTTATTTACCAGATTATAACATGGGAATTAGAAATAATTTTCGCTACAAAAATTTGAACATCGGATTCTTGGTTGATATCCAAAAAGGAGGAAAATATTTTTCGACAACACATATGTTTGGTATGTATTCAGGAATGTTAGAAGAAACTGCTAAAGGTGATATACGCGAAATGGGATTGGTATTAGATGGAGTAAAAGAAGACGGAACACAAAATGATCAACTGGTTACGGCTGTTGATTGGGCCAAAGGCTTTAATAGCTCCGTTGATGCGCAAAATGTGTTTGATGCAGATTATGTTAAACTAAGAGAAGTAACCATTGGATACGACTTGCCAACCAAGTGGATCGGACCGTTTAAAGGCGTAACCATTTCTCTATTCGCTCGCAATTTATTTACGTGGAATCTAGCATGGAAAGGAATGGACCCAGAAATGGCTTCTTATGGAAGTGGAAATATCCAAGCTATCGAAGGAGGATCAATGCCTTCAACGAGATCATATGGAATGAATGTAAAATTTAAACTCTAATCAAATCTTATGAAAAAATATATCAGTCTCTTTCTTATTGGACTTATTACTTTGAGTAGTTGTGATAAAGATTTGGAACAAATCAATGTAAATCCAGATCAACCCTTGGAAGTATCAACCAATGGATTGTTTAACAATACCAATAAAGAATTAATGACAAATACACGCGGAGGCATGGCCTCTGGACGTATGGCTTTATCTTGGATTCAATATTCTGCACAGCGAAATTATACTGCAGAAGATCGATATCAGTTTAGAAATGAGGTAAATAATAATTTGTATATCAATATCTTTTTAGCGGTAAAAGGATACAAACAAATCATTGATATTGTCGAAAATCCTGCTAATACCTCTAAAGTAGAAACATATGGGGATCCAGTCAATCAATTGGCTGCGGCACGTATTATGATCGCTTATGCACAGCTGCAATTAGTTGACATGTACGGCGATGTTCCTTATTATTCTTATGGAACGAAAGATAGCGATTTTCAAGCGATGACTCTGGGAACCGATGGTGAAATTGCTACACCTAAGTTTGCTCCTCAAGAGAAAATCTACGTTGATCTAATGAAAGAATTGAAAGAAGCAGCACAATCTATCAATATGGAAGCAAACAGTGTGTTTAATTCAGGAGATTTCCTCTTTAAAACTCCTTTAAAATTGAAGAAATTTGCTAACTCTCTTCGTTTGAAAATAGCCAATCGCGTAAAAGATGTAATTCCACAAGCAAAAGATCACCTCACTGAATTAACAGCAAACGTGGATCTTTTATTACAGTCTAATGACGATAATGTAGGATTGCAATTTCAAAATGATAGAATTAATCCCGCTCCATTTTTTACCAATGCTTTTCTGGATAAACGAAATGATTTTTCACCTTCCAATACATTCGTTGAATTGCTGAAAGGAGAAACGAAAACAGCACATCCAAATCCTTTTTCAGGGGTGGTAGATCCTCGATTGTTTAAGATGGTTGCACCAATAAGTCAGAAACTTGTTAATGATAAAGGAGAAGAGGTAGAAGTAACGCTCGCTTTTTATTACAATGCATCAAATCCAAAACCAAGTATAGAGAAAGAGGATTATGTAGATCGAACTCCCGATTTCTACCAAGGTATGCCGCTGGGAATTGCAGATGCCATTACAGGGAGTCAAGCAGACTATGCTTGCCAGTTTAGTAGTAGCATCTATAAAGCTGATTATACCGAAATACTCATGGAGTATGCTGAAGTAGCTTTTATTTTGGCAGAATTAGGAATCAGCCCGCAAGAAAACTTTGTGAATGGAATTAAGGCTTCTATGAAAAGATGGAAAGTTGCTGAAACAGATATCGACCATTATCTGTCTCAAGTTAATACGGTTAATCCAGAAACAATCTTAACACAAAAGTATATTGCATTGTTCTTACAGCCATATGAAGCATGGGCCGAATACAGAAGAACACAATACCCTAAAACAGTTTTGTTACCAGGTCAAACACATTCGTTATTAGCACCTGGGCCTCAGCAAGAAAAGGAATACACCTTTACGCCCCTAAACGGATTAAGTGATCTACCAGAACGAATCACGTATTCAACGAATCTTAACTTGGTGAATAAAACCAATAAAGACGAAGCGGCCGCAAGAATGGGTGGAGATTTGATGAATACCAAACTTATTTGGGCTCGTTAGTAAAAAATAGTAGTTAAAAGAAAAGGATACTCGAAATGAGTATCCTTTTTTGTATTGAGTATAAGTCAAAGTGATTCAAATATAAAAAATTACAGATGACCCCTCAACTTTCTACTAGGCTCTATGATTAATTTATACGCATGATTTAAAAAGAAAGCCTAATGATTCGATCCAATTGTTTTTTGTCAATAGACTCAGGTGCGGCATTGTATAGCTCTAATTTTAATAGCGATACAATCGCAAAAAAATCAGTAGCCAATACTTTGTAGTAAACTTCAAAGTCATGTTCTGTCTTTTCTTCAATATGTTTAATCTTCTTGCTTTCGTCCATTAAATTTCCAACACAAACAAGAATTTGATTGAACGTTTCCGAAGAGGTATGCATTTGTAAAAAACCAAATTCAAAAAGTAAATCCTGTAAGCTGTGTACCTCTCGCTCTAGAGTTTTGTCGTGACTCAAGTGAAGGGTGAGTTTTTCTTTTTGCAAAATCGTGTTTAGTTGAGTTAAAAAATGAAAGAACACCTCTTGTTTCTTCTCAAAAACCATTAGATTTCGCTCTCTAGATTCTTCACTCTTCGTTTGACCTTGTAGTAACAGTACCGTAATGATCGCGGTAATCACAACCCCCAATAAGGTCCCAAAAAATTGAGCAGGCAATGAACTAAGTTCAAAAATTTCAAAAGTAACAGCTGTGATCAGAAAAATTATCGTTAAAATGAGTACTGCTGCCCGAGATAAATTTGATTTTATCTTCATTATCAATAGATTAAATGTTAAACAAATGCATAATTGCTT
This sequence comes from Myroides sp. WP-1, assembly GCF_014145635.1. Classification (GTDB taxonomy): domain Bacteria; phylum Bacteroidota; class Bacteroidia; order Flavobacteriales; family Flavobacteriaceae; genus Flavobacterium. Next base: position 125,765 of record NZ_JACHTC010000008.1, on the reverse strand, counting down.
GAGGGGAAAGTACGACTTATTTTGATTTATAGGGTACCTTTTTTACGATTAACTGAGTAGTAAAGGCTGTAATTTAAAGATTCGTAATTAAAACCAATTATTTTTGTACTTCGTATAATAAGTTTGAAAAAAATGCGTTTTAAAGAGGTGTTTAGCCTAAAACGATGAAGTATTAAAATAATATTAAAATATCGGTAGTAAACTTGATTTACCTAAAAAAAGAAGTATGTTTATCCTGTAGTATGATTTTAAAATATTGAGTTATGAAAACAAGAGTAATGTTGAACTATGCGAAAACTGTTTTAGAAAGCGTTAGTTTTGACTCGAAATTATTTTATAAAGAGTTACAGAAAGCACTAGATCATTTAGTTCCTTATGATGTTGAACAATTGGGGAAATGGGTGAATAGTTTTGTACAAGAAAAACCTGAATTGAGCGATTCATTGCATTTATTAACCGTATAATGAAAAGTCATCTCTTTCGAGATGACTTTTTTTATGCCTTCTTTTTTCAGTGGAAAGAACGGAGTAGGCTATTGTTCGGTTCCTTTTTTTTTATCTTTGAGAGTAAATCAAGTTTAAAATGAAAATACGTCCTTATATAGAATCAGATAAAAAAGCTTTACTTCAATTGATAGAATGGAATGTTCCACTTTATTTCGCTCCAGAAGAAATCGAAGAATATCAGCGCTATTTAGAAGAAGAGATTGATCAATATTTTGTTGTTGAGGAAGATGGACAGCTCTTAGGTGCTGGTGGAATTAATGTATTAGTTAAGGAAAAAGAAGGACGAATTAGCTGGGATGTTGTTGCTCCAGCTTCGCAAGGTAAGGGAATAGGGCGTGCTTTGCTCTTGTATCGCCTAAGTATCTTGGGAAAAATCCCCGCCATTGATCATATTCGCGTCCGAACTTCACAAGTTGTTTATCCCTTTTATGAAAAGTATGGCTTTGTTGTCAAACAAATACAAAAAGACTTTTGGGCTGAAGGGCTCGATTTATACGATATGTATTATGAACCCTTAAACAGTTAGCGCATGAAATTGTTTGTCAAAAATATGGTTTGTCATCGTTGTATACTTGCTGTAGATCAGATTCTTACAGAATTTAAATATGTGCCCATTGCCATTAAATTAGGTGAAGTAGAACTGCAAGAACAACTCGATGATGAAGCACTTCAAAAACTAGCTGAAAGCCTAGAAGCTATTGGATTTGAGTTGTTAAACGATAAGGAAAAACAACTAGTCGCCCAGATTAAAGCACTCTTAATTGCCTTACTTCAAACAGAACAGTGGACACTAGAAACTCCATTATCCGTTTATTTAGCAGGAGAACTAAATAAAGATTACCTCTTTTTAACTCAACTTTTTTCGCAGATTGAAGCTACAACAATTGAACAGTATTTTATTCAGCTCAAAATTGAAAAAGTAAAAGAACTATTACTCTACGATGAATTGAGCCTCAAAGAAATTGCCTTTCGTTTAAATTACAGTAGTGTGGCTCATCTCAGTACACAATTTAAAAAAATCACAGGAATGACGCCTACAGGTTTTAAGCAATTGACCGCTCCACATCGAAGACAATTAGACGAATTATAAAAAAAGCAAAAGCCCTAAAAATTAGGGCTTTGTTATATCTAAAAGTTTGACTTTATCCGTGTAGTTCACCATTTTAATCGTAATGGGATCATTGTTGGCATTACGTCCTTCAATGATGTAAATTTTACCTTCTTCGTAAGCAACATTGCTCTTGTCAAAATCTACTTTTCCATATTGTAAAGACTTTCGAATATCCTCTTCAACGACCCAACCTTCTTTAAATTTAAGTTCAGCATCAGGACCATATTGAACAGGCTTGCTTCTCAAATCTTTTAAAACTCTACAATTAGGTAAATAACAAAACTCTGTTTTCTTTTCTCCAAAAAAGTAAAATAAAAACATGCAGCCAATTAAAAGGCCAAACAAATAATACGCAAGTCTTTGTATAAAACTCATTTTTTTAAAATTTATACAAAAGTAGCAATATAGCGTTGTAAAACTAAATAATTGGCAAAAAATTAGAATGCAAAAAGTCGAATATCTTTATAGTCTAGGTTAAACCAATCAGCAACAATTTTATTCGTGATTAATCCCTTATACGTATAAATACCCGACTTGAGTATATTATCCGTAAAAACGGTACCTTCTAGACTACCATTATCGGCAAAATCCAACAAAAAAGGAGTAATGACATTGCTAATAGCCATAGAAGCTGTTTTGCAATATCTTGAAGTGATATTAGGCACTCCATAGTGAATAACCTCGTATTTTCGCTTAGTTGGATGTTCATGTGTTGTTAACTCAGAAGTTTCAAAACACCCTCCATTGTCGATGGCAACATCAATAATAACAGCATCTTTTTTCATGCTTTCAACCATGGTTTGCGTAACGACAATCGGCGCTCTGTTTTGACCACGTATAGCACCAATAACCACATCACAACGCATCAGGGCTTTTAAGAGAATTTTGTCTTGAATTGTAGAAGTAGAAACGGGGAAAGGCAAGTTGTTTTGTAAACGACGGAGTTTCTGAATCGAATTGTCAAAAAGTCGAACATTAGCTCCCATGCTAATAGCTGTTTTCGCAGCGTATTCTGCAACAATTCCAGCACCGAGAATAACTACTTCAGTAGGAACAACACCTGTTATATTTCCCATCAATAAACCCTTGCCATTGTTGGTAGTTGTCATTAATTCTGAAGCAATCTGAATAGAGGCAATTCCCGCTATTTCACTCAAAATGCTCGTCGCAGGAAAAGAACCATTTTTATCTTGGATAAATTCAAAGCCGATAGCAGAAATCTTTTTCTTTGCCAAGGCTTTAAAATAGGAGGGATCAAGCGTTTTTAACTGAATGGTTGACCACAACACACTGTGTGGTGTCATTAACTTGATCTCTTCTAACGTCGGTGGAACTACCTTGACTACAATAGGGCATTCCAAAACCTTTTTTGTGTCTGTGGTAATTTCAGCACCTGCTTTGCTGTATTCTAAATCGCTGTAGCTAGAAGCTTCTCCAGCTCCTTTTTCTATCAAGACGCGATGTCCATAAGCATGCAAGGTTTGAACCGCCTCTGGCGTAATACATATTCTTTTTTCAACCGTGAAATTCTCTTTGGGTACACCAATAAATAATTCCCCTTTACGCGGCTCTACAAGTAAACATTCCTCTTGTGGAATCAGCGCTTTTCGTGAAAAAGGATATAGTTTAGCCATACGTTAAGCTTTAAGCATTTGTAATAATTAATTGTCTTTCTTGTGTGTCTAAGATACTAATTTCGATGGTACTGTGTTCATCGGGAATTAAATTAGGTGTCTTTTCAGGCCATTCAATAAAACACCAATGTCCACTGTCTAAGTATTCTTCGAATCCAAAATCATAAGCTTCTTCTTCCTCCTCTAAACGATACAAATCAAAGTGATAGAGCGACTCATTCGAATCGGGAATTTGATAAGCATTGACAATAGAAAACGTCGGACTACTTGTCATAGCCGTAATGTGTAATTGTTTAGCTAAAGCTTTGATAAAGGTCGTTTTTCCAGCTCCCATTGGCGCTTGAAATAATACAATTTTATGAGATAACAAAGGCAAAACCTTAGCTGCTATGGTGTCTATATCGTCAAGTTGATAAATAAATTCCATCTATTTTGGATTTAAAATTACAAAAGGAACAATCATTTCTTCTAACGAGATACCACCGTGTTGATAGGTGTTTCTAAAATAAGATACGTAGTAATTGTAATTATTTTGGTACGCTAAGAAACAATCATTTTTTGCAAAAATAAAGGAACTGCTGAGATTTATTGCCGGAAGCTGTATCTTTTTTGGATCCTTCACAACATAGACATCCTTTTTTTCAAAGGTCAAACTCTTACCCGTTTTGTAGCGGAGATTTAAACTAGTGTTCTTATCGCCAATTACTTTGGAAGGGGTATTGCAGTTAATAGTACCATGATCAGTTGTAATAATCAGTTTAAATCCCGCTTGTTGCGCCTGTTGGATAACATCTAATAGCGTAGAATTCTTAAACCAACTAGTGGTCAAAGAGCGATAAGCCTTGTCGTTAGACGCTAGTTCTTTGATTACTTCCATTTCTGTTTTGGCATGTGAAAGCATATCAACAAAATTATAAACAATCGTAATTAATTGATTATGCTTGATAGCATTGAAATTATCTACTAATTTTCGACCTTCTTTTTGCCCGACGATTTTAAAGTATTCATTGGGAATTGTTAGACGCAAACGCTGTAACTGCGCCTGTAGAAAATCATTTTCATGTAGATTCTTTCCTCCATCTTCAACGTCGTTTTTCCACCATTCAGGATGTGTTTGCTCCATTTGTAGAGGAGTTAATCCAGAAAAAATAGCGTTTCTTGCATATTGGGTGGTCGTAGGTAAAATAGAGAAAAAAGTATGCTCACTCTCTATTTTGTAGTGATTAGAAACAAGAGGTTCAAAAGATCTCCATTGATCGTAACGCATATTGTCAATCACGAGAAAGAGAATCTTATTGTTCTCTTTTTTTAACTCAGGAACTACCCATTTCTTGAAAATTTCATGTGAAAAAGTTGGTCGATCAACAGTTGTGTTAATCCATGTTTCATATTTCTTTTCAATGAATTTGCCAAATAAACTATTTGCCTCACTTTTCTGACCTTCCAAGATATTGATTAGATTTTGATCCTCAATATCCTCCAACTTACTTTCCCAAAATAAGAGTTTTCTATAGAGTGAAATCCAATCCTCATAGGTATCAATAGCCATTAGATCCATGGCAATATTGCGAAATTCCTTTTGGTAGCTCAAAGATGATTTTTCAGATACAATGCGCGAATCGTCTAAATTCTTTTTTAAACACAAAAGAATTTGATTGGGATTGACCGGTTTAATGAGGTAATCTGCGATTTTCGCTCCGATCGCTTCTTCCATAATATATTCTTCCTCACTCTTGGTAATCATTACAATAGGAAGGTTGTTTTTGATGCTTTTGATTTCGTTTAGTGTTTCTAAACCTGTCAATCCAGGCATGTTTTCATCAAGAAAAACAATATCATAATGTTGCTGTTGAACTAAATCTATCGCATCTGCTCCATTAGTAGCCGTTGTAACAGCATAATTTTTTTTTTCTAAGAAGATAATATGAGGTTTTAATAAATCAATTTCATCATCAACCCAAAGTATATTAATTGCATTCATAATAATAAAAGTTCAAATATTTAAAATCAATTACAGCGCACTGTATTGCTTTTTTTAGAAAGTTTACAGTTTATAACGTAAAAAATATAAATAATGTATATAAATATAAGGAGTAAATTTTGTATTCCAATTTAGGAAGCAATATTTTTGTTGATATTTTAAGAAGATCATGTATTATTCGTTTATTATACCTGTTTACAATCGACCAGATGAAACGGATGAATTGTTGGCTAGTTTAGCAAAACAAACGTTTCAACAACCTTTTGAAGTTGTTATTGTAGAAGATGGATCGGCAATTGATTCTCGATTTGTCGTAGAAAAATACCAAGAACAATTGGATATTTCATACTATTATAAAGCCAATTCAGGACCGGGTGATTCCAGAAATTATGGCATGAAAAAAGCCAAAGGAGACTACTATATTATCTTGGATTCCGATTGTATTATTCCCGAAAACTACTTGTCAATTGTAGATCAGTATTTGAAAGAGAGCTATGTTGATTGTTTTGGCGGACCAGATGAAGCGCTTTCAAGTTTTACTCCAGTGCAAAAGGCGATAAATTTTTCGATGACTTCTTTCCTGACTACTGGGGGAATTCGCGGAGGATCAGAACGATTAAGCAAGTTTCAACCAAGAAGTTTTAATATGGGAATTTCAAAGAAAGCGTTCTTAACGTCGGAGGGATTTGGCAAAATACATCCTGGCGAAGATCCCGATTTAACCATTCGACTTTGGAATTTAGGATTTGATACACAACTTTTCCCAAAAGCATACGTTTACCACAAACGGCGAATAGATTGGAAGAAATTTTATATTCAAGTAAATAAGTTTGGAAAGGCAAGACCCATTCTCAATCAAAGGTATCCCGAATATGTCAAAATGACGTATTGGTTCCCAAGTTTGTTTATAATAGGGTTAATAGGAAGTCTTTTACTCCTGTTTTCGGGGATTTATTCATTTTTTTCTGTTTATTTGTTTTATTTTTTCTTGATTTTTATGATATCTTTGTTAAAAGAGAAGAGTTTTAAGGTTTCTGTTCTGTCAATTTGTGCAGTTTTTGTGCAATTTTATGGATATGGTACAGGATTTGTAAAGTCAAATTACATCTTGTATGTATTGAGAAAAAAACCAGAAATTGGAATGCCTGAAATGTTTTTTAAATAGAAAAGAGAATGAGTATTATTGTTGGTTTAACGGGGGGAATTGGCAGTGGAAAAACAACCGTTGCAAAATTGTTTGAGAAGCACGGTATTCCTATTTATATAGCCGATGAACGTGCACGTGCTATTATGGATCAACCAGACGTTGTACAAGCAGTACAACAAATTTTTACAACTTCCGTTATAACAGAACAAGGTACATTAGATCGATCGAAAATAAAACAACTTGTTTTTGACGCAAAAGACCAATTAAACAAACTGAATCAAATCGTTCACCCTCGAGTAAAAGAGGACTTCGACCAATGGCTTATCGAACATAAAGAAGCGCCCATTGTTATGAAAGAAAGTGCTATCCTATTCGAAAACGGACTAGAGAAAAATTGCGATGTTGTTGTTTTAGTTATTGCACCAGAAGAAGTTAGAATTGAAAGAGTCATGAATCGCGATGGAGTTTCGAAAGAGCAAGTCATGAAAATTATAAATAATCAAATGAAAGATGAAGAAAAGCTAAGAAGAAGTCAATATATAATTGAAAATAATAACAAAAAATCACTCGAAAGTGATATTATTTCGATAATACGTGACATTAATTTAAAAAATCACTTAATTTAATCGGTTAATTTTATGTTAACTACTAGGGAATATACATTATTAATCATAATTTTGAATTGCGATGAATAAATTACGATTTAGGATACTTGTCGGTATAATGAGTTTTTCATTGATTGGAATCATCATCGTACAATTATATTGGATTGTTAGTTCGTATAACAACAACGAGGAACAATTCAAATACCATGTTCAACAAGTAATTGGAAATGTATCAAATGCCATTGAGCAAAATGAAGCAATGGAATTTTACAAGTTGTACAATAATTTGAAGGATAGTATTGGCGAACCGCCAAAGCAAAGCGAATTAAAAGAGATCGTTTTTTATGAGCGTGATCCATTGACAAATGAGTCTGTATTTTATTCTAATACATTAATTCTCGAGGATTTTAATTTGCGAAGCTCGTTCTTTGACAAAAGAGCCGATAGCACAAATATTAAAAGTTTTGTAGCAAGGCGAAAAACAGATATTCACAAAGGAAATTCCTTTGATCGAGGAGGTGATAATTTACATCAAAATTATCCTGATGAAGTGATTGAAAAGTCAGGAAATTTAGACGTGTTAGACAAAGCACAATTCGAGATATACTTTAAAGATATCGTTGCTTTAAAACGCGTTGATGAGCGAATTTCGAAAGAAAAGCTCAATGAATTATTGCAAAATGAGTTACACCAATATGGCGTAAATGCTAAATTTGAGTTTGGCGTTTACAACAAAGGGTTGGCAACGAAAATTAAATCTGATGATTTTGAATATAGCGAGGGATCAACATATGGAGTTCCGATTTTAAAAAATAACGATGGAAAAAGTAAGTATCATTTGTATGTTACTTTTCCTGAAAAGAGTAAATACCTCTTTTCTTCGTTGATTGGAATTACATTTTTATCTATCTTGTTTACTGTTGTTATTATTGCAGCTTATTTGAATGCGATTAATCAGTTGATCAAGCAGAAGCAGATTTCAGAAATGAAAACAGACTTCATCAACAACATGACGCATGAGTTTAAAACTCCGATAGCAACAATTAACTTAGCTTTGGATGCGATTAAGAATCCAAAAGTGATAGGAAATCCCGAAATGGTAGATCGCTATCTCAATATGATTCGGGAGGAAAATAAACGAATGCACGCACAAGTAGAAAATGTGTTGCGCATCTCGAAACTCGAAAAGAAAGAGTTTGAAGCCGATAAAGAGGCCGTGGATATTCACGAAGTTATCGAATCTGCAGTAGATCACGTGAGTTTGATCATACAAGATAGAGGAGGAGAAATCAACCTTCATCTCGATGCAAGAAGATCCGATATTTTAGGAAATGAATTCCATCTAACCAGCGTAATGGTTAACATGTTAGATAATGCCATTAAATACTCAAAAGAAAGTCCTATTATTGATGTGTTTACTGAGAATATCAAAGATTTTATCTTGATAAAAGTAGTCGATCAAGGGGTAGGAATGAGTAAAAATGCACAAAAGAGAATTTTTGATAAATTCTATCGCGAACATACAGGAGATTTACACGATGTGAAAGGACATGGATTGGGGTTGGCTTACGTTCAACAAATTGTTGAAGACCACAATGCACAAGTATATGTTGAGAGTGAAAAAGGTAAAGGAAGTACGTTCATTATTAAAATGCCATTAATAAATTAATCAATATATATGGAAACAACAAACAACAAAAAGATTTTATTAGTAGAGGACGACCCAAATTTTGGTGCGATCTTGAAAGATTACTTAGCTATTAATGACTTTGAAGTTACTTTAGCTAAAAACGGAATGGAAGGATTCGAAAAGTTCAAACGCGATACTTTTGATCTTTGTATTCTTGATGTGATGATGCCTTACAAAGACGGATTTACTTTAGCCAAAGAAATTCGAGACAAAAACAAGGAAGTGCCTATTATTTTCTTAACTGCAAAATCAATGAAAGAGGATGTATTAAGAGGATACAAAGTAGGAGCGGATGATTACTTAAATAAACCATTCGATTCTGAAGTTTTATTGATGAAAATCAAGGCAATTATTCACAGAAAAACATCTGAGGTAAAAACAGATAATACTAAATTCGAATTCCAAATTGGTAAGTTTCATTTGAATTCTAAATTGAGATTCTTGACATTCCAAGACCAAGAACCAATTAAGTTGTCCCCAAAAGAAAATGAACTACTTAAATTATTGGCAATTTACGAGAATGATTTAATGCCAAGAGAAGTTGCTTTAACGAAAATATGGAGAGATGATAACTATTTTACTTCTCGTAGTATGGACGTTTATATTGCAAAATTGAGAAAGTATTTAAAATTAGACGAAGCTGTTGAAATTTTAAATATCCACGGAGAAGGATTCCGTTTGGTAGTAAAAGGTGAAGGAGAAGAGTAATCTTTTCAAAATAAAACAAAAGGAGTGAGATTTTTATCTTGCTCCTTTTTTTTTGGTATTTCACCATCTAAACACCTCAACGCCTCACCACCTCAACGCCTCACCACCTTACCATCTATCTCACCTAGTTTATATTGGTTTTAGTGTTCGATGAATATATCTCACTTATTTTATATTTGTTTTTGTGTTCGATGAATATATCTCACCTAGTTTATATTTGTTTTGGTGTTCGATGAATCTACACTTCGTTTCGATTTTCACTTCGTTTCGATTTTCACTGCGTTTCGATTTTCACTGCGTTCCGATTTCACCACCTCAACGCCTCAACGCCTCAACACCTCATCATCTATCTCACCTATTTTATATTGGTTTTAGTGTTCGATGAATCTACACTGCGTTCCGATTTCAACACCTCATCATCTCACCACCTCACCCAATAAAAGTACTCAATTCTTCTTCTTAGGACTAATTATTTTTACATCCTGAAACGCAATAGCGCCTCGGATAATGCTTAAAATCGTGTCGTATAGGGCTTGGATAATTTGTAGTTTTAGATCGCTGTTGGTGTGAATTAAACTAATTTCTCTAGCGGGTTGAGGTGCTTCAAATTGCAAGAGATTTTTTTGATCTTCTTGATGGAGTTGAAGCGTGTGTAAGTAGGGAAGTAGGGTATAACCTAATCCTTCTTTCGACAATTGAATTAGCGTTTCAAAGCTTCCGCTTTCTAATGAAAATGGTCGATCGCTTTCTGAATTTTTGTTTTTACAGATATTGATAATACCATCTCTAAAACAATGTCCATCCTGTAAGAGTAATAGTTTTTTTAAATCGAGTTGATCTGTGCGGATTTTATCAGTAAACTCCCCTTGTAAACTTTTTGGAATATAACCAACAAAAGGTTCGTAGTACAATACTTTTTCACGTATATCCTCTAACTCTAAGGGGGTTGCTACAATAGCAGCATCTAAATAACCGCCTCTTAATCGCGTGATAATTTCTTCAGTTGTATATTCTTCAATAATTAAGTGAACCTTTGGGTATTTATTGACAAAGGTCTTAATAAACATAGGCAGTAGCGTAGGCGTTACGGTAGGGATAATTCCCAACTTGAATTCACCTCCAATAAAACCCTTTTCTTGGTCAATAATATCCTTAATTCGATTCGATTCATTGACAATTTTGTGTGCTTGTTGAATAATAACCTCTCCAATTGTAGTTAATTGAATAGGTTTGGTTGTACGATCAAAAATTTGTACTCCTAATTCTTCTTCTAATTTTTGAATTTGCATACTCAAGGTGGGTTGAGTTACAAATGATTTTTCTGCTGCAAGGGTAAAATTTCGATGTTCAGCAACCGCTAAGGCATATAATAATTGTGTGATAGTCATGTCTTGATCAATAAGAGATAAATGGAGTATCCAAGATACAACATTAATCTTCTATCTTCTCAAGTTCCTTGTAATTTTTCATTAATCGCTTGATCAAAATTCCATAAACGACGCGGTAATAAAGCCACATAAAACCAAAGAATACTAGAAAAACTAAGGCAAATAATCCGGTAATAAAGGCGTAAAAAGTCCAACCATGAGAAGGATCTGCATCCATACTTAATATACTGATAACGGCAAAAATAGAGAGTAATGAAATCAATGAAATATTGATGGCGATATAGTAATTTACTGTTTTCTTGGTTTGAAGAATTTGTTTCATCAGTTTTTTGGTATTATCTGCTACGCAAATTTTGCGGTACTTATTGTAAAATAAAAAAATAAATACTAATGAAATAATTCCGCTGACATAGTCAATATTATTGACTATCAATTGAAATAAAACGCTATTGTTTCCCTCTAGATCACTGTCTTCGGTGAATAGAAAGAGACTAGCTAAATTGAGAAGTAAAAACTCTATGACACTGATGATGAAGATCCACATGACGATAGAAGATGATTTTTTGTGAATCATCTTCATGATTTCGTCTTTTGAAATCTTTGGAAAGTTATGGTTGGCGTTCCAATGTTTTTTTAATAAATCAAGTTCATTCATAGTATTTTGAATCCTTATGGATTAAGGGTTTTTTTAAGTTTACTTTTAATTCGATTCATTTTCACTCGGGCATTGACTTCGCTTATCCCAAGCGTTTCTGCTATCTCTTCGTACGTTTTGCTTTCGAGGTACATAAAAACTAGCGCTTTGTCTATATCGTTGAGTTGGTGAAGTGCCCGATACATGAGTTTGAGCTGTTGTTCTTCTTCCTCATTGTACTCTTGGTACTGAAAATGATGGATAACAGGATCGTAAGTTGTGGTGTTAATCTGTCTATTTTTTTTCCTAAATAAAGAAATAGCTGTGTTTAATCCAATTCTATAGGCCCAAGTTGTGAATTTTGACTCCCCTCTAAAGCTTGGATAGGCTTTCCATAACTGTATGGAAATTTCTTGAAACAAATCCTTATGAGCTGACTCCTCATCTGTATATAAGCGACAGATTTTATGGATGAGATTTTGATGCTCTTCCAATAAGGTAACAAACTCTAACTCAAGACTCTTTTGTTTCATAATTTAATTAGATGCCTAAATATGATATTTGTTACATTTTTAGGAAAAGTTTTTTTTTAATTTCATGTCCAAGATAGTCATTTTATAGGCAATAAGTCCGTTTTCTTATCTAAGCCATCGTTTTGTAATTTATATTCATTCTGTATTGTTTGTTTGTAATGCAAAATAGATTAATTTTTTGATAAATGGTTAAAATAATTACTAATTTTAGTACAAATAAAATGTAATTATAGGTGTAAATTATAAAAAATTAGCTATTTGGCTTTTGTAGTTGACATTAAAAAGAGATGAGAAAAGGGATTTTTGGTATTGTTTATGTGGTTTTCTTATAACCTTCAAAATGGAAAAATTACACAATCGTTTAGGAATTAATTATTAAACAAAAATAAGATGAATACACTCTCAAGAAAGATTGTAATGGCAGGGACTGGATTGTTTCTGTGTTTCTTTTTACTCATTCACTTTTTAGGAAACACACAGTTATTTCTAGAACCCGAACACGCCCAAGAAAGCTTTAATGCTTATTCTCATTTTCTTACGGGTAACCCGTTGGTAAAAGGTGTGTCTTATGTACTTTATTTGTCCATTCTCGGACATGCAATTTACGCACTGATTATTACTTCAAAAAACCAAAGAGCTGGGGGGCATTACAAGCGAGACAGAAGAGGTAGAGCTAGTAAATGGTACAGTCGTAACATGGGGGTTTTAGGTGTTATCATTTTAGTGTTTCTCGTACTGCATTTTCAAAACTTTTGGTATGTCTATAAATTCGGTTCAATTGGATTGGATGCCAACGGAAACAAAGATTTGTACACGGTAGTAGTTACTGCTTTTCAAGAGTTGTGGCTTGTAGTAGTCTATGTCATTGCAATGATTGCTTTAGCTTATCACTTGATTCACGGCATTACCAGTGGAGTTAGAACATTGGGGTTGTTTCACCCTAAATACGTCCGCTGGATTAACGTATTCGGTGTTGCCTATGCTGTTATCTTATGTGTAGGATTTGCCTTAATGCCTATTTATATTTATATCACCCATTAATACAACTTGTTATGAAATTAGATGCAAAAATTCCAAGTGGACCATTAGAAGAAAAATGGTTTAATTATAAAAAGAATGCTCGTTTGGTTAACCCAGCGAACAGAAAAAAGTTGGATGTAATCGTTATAGGAACCGGATTAGCTGGTAGTTCTGTAGCTGCTTCTTTGGGTGAAATGGGATATAATGTTAAGTCGTTTTGCTTTCAAGATACACCGCGTCGTGCACACTCCGTGGCAGCTCAAGGAGGAGTAAACGCAGCAAAAAATTATAAAAATGATGGAGATAGTATTTACAGAATGTTTGTAGATACTTTAAAAGGAGGAGATTTTAGAGCTAGAGAGGCAAACGTTTATCGCTTGGCTGAATGCTCGGTTAATTTAATTGATCAAGCTGTTGCTCAGGGAGTTCCTTTTGGTAGAGAATATGGTGGATACTTGAATAATAGATCTTTTGGAGGAGTTCAGGTCAGCCGAACTTTTTACGCTCGTGGACAAACAGGACAGCAATTGCTATTGGGAACATACCAAGCGCTTATGCGACAGGTGAGTAAAAAAACAGTACAGCTATATTCCTCACACGAAATGTTGGATTTGGTGGTGATTGACGGTAAAGCTAGAGGAGTTATTGTTCGAAACTTAGAAACAGGCGAAATCGAAAGACATGCTGCACATGCTGTTGTATTGGCAACAGGTGGATTTGGTAAAATTTACTACTTATCAACACTTGCAATGGGCTGTAATGGATCTGCAATTTGGAGAGCACATAAAAAAGGAGCCTTTTTTGCTTCACCAAGTTGGACGCAAATTCACCCAACATCTCTTCCGCAATCAGGAGATTATCAGTCAAAATTAACGTTAATGTCTGAATCCCTTCGAAATGATGGACGTATTTGGGTACCAAAAAATCTAAACGAAACAAGAGTTGCCAATGATATTCCCGAAGAAGAGAGAGACTACTATTTAGAACGTCGCTATCCCGCTTTTGGAAACTTAGCACCCCGCGATATTTCTTCTCGTGCAGCTAAAGAACGCATTGATGCTGGATATGGTGTAGGGCCTTTAAAAAATGCAGTTTACCTCGATTTTTCTAAAGCAATTAGAGAACAAGGACAAGCTAAAATTGCAGAAAAATATGGCAACTTGTTTACCATGTACGAGAAAATTACAGGTACAAATGCCTATAAAGAACCAATGATGATTTCTCCTGCTGCTCACTTCTCTATGGGCGGATTGTGGGTAGATTATGAGTTAATGACTACAATTCCTGGATTATTCGCCTTGGGTGAGGCTAATTTTGCTGATCATGGGGCTAACCGATTAGGAGCCAATTCACTGCTTCAAGCTTCTGTAGATGGCTATTTTATCGCACCTTATACCATAGCAAATTATTTAGCTGACCAAATTAGAGTTGGTAAAATAACGACAGATCATCCCGAATTTGACAAAGCAGAACAAGAAGTTAAAGACAAATTAGAAGGATTGTTAAAAATCAATGGTGATAAAACCGTTGACTACTATCATAAAAAATTGGGTAAACTACTTTATGATTATTGTGGTTTGGCAAGAACAAAAGAAGGATTGGAATTTGCCATTGAAGAAATCAAAAAGTTGAGAGCAGAATTCTATCAAAATGTTCACGTACCAGGGACCAATGCCACAATTAACTCAGAATTGGAAAAAGCAGGTCGTGTAGCAGATTATCTAGAAATCGGTACATTGATGTGTTACGATGCCTTAACACGTGATGAATCTTGTGGAGCTCATTTTAGAGAGGAGTACCAAACAGAAGAAGGAGAAGCTGCTCGTAATGATGCGCAATTTCAATTTATTTCTGCATGGGAATGGCCAGGATCATTAGATCAAGAGCCAATTTTGAATAAAGAAGAACTAACATTTGAATACGTAAAACCAACTATCCGTAGTTATAAATAATAGGGGCTATGAAATTGAATCTTAAAATATGGAGACAAAGAGATCGTAAATCAGAAGGTAAACTGGTAGATTATACGATAGATAATGTGAATACACATATGTCTTTTTTAGAAATGTTGGACACCTTAAATGAACAATTAATTTCCAAAAAAGAAGACCCAATTGAATTTGACCACGATTGTAGGGAAGGTATTTGTGGGCAATGTGGTGTTGTGATAAATGGCAATGCACATGGTCCTCTCGAAAACACAACAACATGTCAATTGCACATGAGAGAGTTTAAAGACGGAGAAACGATCTTAATTGAGCCTTTTAAGGCTGCTGGTTTCCCTGTTAAGAAGGACTTGAAAGTTGACCGAAGTGCATTTGACCGCATCATATCTGCGGGAGGGTATGTATCTGTTAATACTGGTCAGGCGCCAGAAGCAAATACAATTCCTGTATCACATGAAACAGCAGAAGCTGCTTTTGACTCTGCTGCTTGTATTGGATGTGGAGCTTGTGTTGCTACTTGTAAGAATGGTAGCGCCGCTTTGTTTACTTCAGCAAAGATTACGCAACTAGCACTATTGCCTCAGTCACAACAGGAACGCAAAGAACGTGCATTGAATATGATTTTTCAAATGGATGAAGAAGGATTTGGTCACTGTTCCAATACAGAAGCGTGCGAAGTTGAATGTCCACAAGGTATTTCTGTTTTGAATATTGCTCGCATGAACTATGAGTACAATCGCGCTAGCTTTCTCAAGTTTAAAAAGAAGTAAAATGAAACAAAAAAAAGGGTTGATAACAAGTCTATTTCTCTTCGGAATAGGCTTGTTTACTACAATAAATAGCTTGGCACAAGAAGTGAAAATCACGTCTGAAATGGCAATTCCACAAGATACAATTCGAATTTTTGAAGACAAAATTGTGTTGAATGACGCCACGCAAAAATATCCTCAGTTTAAAGTAGGTGGTGTTTTTCAAACGCGCTACTTAGATAATTTTAAACGAGGAGTAGATATTAATGGAATGCATTATGGCGATGGAGAAGGAACGAATAACTCTTTTGAAATTAAGCGTATGCGTGTTTCTATGAATGCTAAAGTAACGGAGAATTTAGAAGTAGTAGCGTTAGTTAATTTAGCAGACTTTAAATCGGATCCCAAAACCAAAGTACTAGAAAATGCCTATGCAAAGTATACGCTAAATCGCTATTTGCAGTTTACTGTAGGGCAATTCAGACCTTTGTTTGGAATGGAAGAAACCTATCCAGTAGATGTCGTGAAATCAATTGATTACTCCAACTCGTACTATTTGTTTGGAGATAATGGATGGACGAGTTTTCAAATTGGCGCAGCGATAACAGGTAGTGTTGATTTAGGAAATGTACCCATGAGTTATGGAGTCTCCGTAACTAACGGGAATGGAAAAAATAAAACAGATAATGACGATGGAAAGCATTATTCCAGCCGTTTGTTGTTTAACGTAGATCCTAAACACAAAATCAACTTAGGTATAAGTGGTGGAGTAGGAGAAGTTCAGCGTCAGACAATTTATGCGGTAGGAGCAGAAGCTTCTGCTTTTTTCTCGCTAGGTCATCGTTGGAGTATTGATTTTCAAATAGAGGCAAAACAAGGGGTAAACCATCAAATGTATTTTACCCAACCAGTTGAACAACGCATTGGAGATATGAAGGATTATTTGATGAAGAGTTTTTATATTTTACCCAATATTCGCTATGAGTTGGGAATGAATAAATTACAGGCAATTGAGTTTGCTTGTCGTTATGAATATTTAGACGGCAGTGCTCACGTAAACTCTAATGCTAGACAAACTTGGGTTCCAATGGTAAGTGTTGAATTCTTAAAGAACTATGGCGCTCGTCTGCAATTGGGAATGCAAATTGACAATTTTAAAACTAGTGTTGAACATACGAAGTCATACAACTCTAATTTAGCTTTCCTACAATTCCAGTGTAGATTATAACAAACAACAAACAACAAACAACAAACAACGAATAACAAAACTCCTTCTATGAAAGAAGTAAATTTAAAAAATTTCGGAATAACCGTAGTAATAGGAATATTATTGTGGTTTTGTCCTATCCCCGAGGGCGTAACTCCTGAGGCATGGCATTTGTTTGCTATTTTCGTCAGTACTATTTTGGGAATTATCCTCAAAGCTGCCCCTATGGGAACTATGTGTATGATAGCTGTTGGATTAACTGCTTTTTTTCAACTGTTAGCACCAGGAAATGCGGGGCAATCGATCACACTTAGTTTAAAGGGCTTTGGCGATAAAGTGATCTGGTTAATCGGGATTTCTTTTTTTATCGCGAGAGGATTTATTAAAACAGGATTGGGAAATCGCATTGCCTATTTATTTATCCGCGCTTTCGGGAAAAGTACGTTGGGTTTAGCCTATGGATTGGGTTTAGCAGATTTGGTATTAGCACCAGCAATTCCAAGTAATACAGCTCGTGGAGGTGGAATTATTTATCCCATCATGAAATCGATGGCGATGAACTTCGGTTCTGATCCTAGCAAAGAAGAAACCAAGAAAAAAGTAGGGTCTTTTTTAACCTTAAATTGTTATTATCTCAATTTGATAACCTCTGCTATGTTCTTAACCGGAACGGCAAGTAATCCGATGTGTCAAAAATTTGCAGCGGATATTGGAATCAATATCAGTTGGATGAATTGGGCTATTGGCGGTTTTGTTCCTGGAGTAGTGGCTTTTATTCTTACACCTTTGGTTTTGTATAAAATCTATCCTCCTGAATTAAAGAAAACAGGAGATGCTCCTAAAATTGCAGCCGAAAAATTAAGAGAAATGGGAAAATTAACCCTGCCTGAAAAGCTGATGTTATTGACTTTCTTTATTTTACTCTTCTTGTGGATTACGGGTGATTTATTTACAATTGACGCTACCACTACTGCTTTTATTGGACTATCTATTCTATTGTTAACCTCTGTGTTGACCTGGGATGATGTTAAATCAGAAAAAGGTGCTTGGGATACGATTGTGTGGTTTGCTGTATTAGTAATGATGGCGAGCTCCCTCAATACGTTGGGCTTTATTGGATGGTTTAGCGATTTAGTAAAAGTACAAATGGGAGGAATTGATTGGCATTATGCTTATCCTCTAATTGTAGTTGTTTACTTCTTGAGTCACTATATCTTTGCTAGTGCTACAGCGCACGTTGCAGCAATGTATGCAGCATTGTTAGGTGTCGGAGTTTCCCTTGGAGTACCTCCCATGTTACTGGCTTTAACTCTTGGATATATGGGGTCAATTTATGGTACACTAACACATTATGGACATGGTCCTGCACCCGTATTTTTCGGAAGTGGCTATGTTGAATTAAAGTCTTGGTGGATGTATGGATTGATTATAGGCGTGTTGCTATTGGCCATTTATTTGGTTGTAGGAACAACTTGGCTAAGTATTATTGGTTATTTTTAAATAAAAAACTATCTTTAAAGACCCTTTATTAACTAGAATAAAGGGTCTTTTTAGTAGGGCTGCTATGGAAGAAATTGTACTTTTTTGGTTTCGAAGAGACATGCGTTTACACGATAACGTAGGTTTGTATCATGCTATTCAAACAGGGAAGAAAGTTCTGCCTGTATTTATTTTTGATACGGCTATTTTAGACCAATTTCCATCCAAAGATGATCGACGTATACAGTATATTTATCAAGCTTTAACGCAAATGAACGAAGCGTTGTGCCCATTGAATAGTCAAGTGTTTGTCTATCACGGTCAAGTGATCCCAACTTTTGACTATTTACTGCAAAAGTACCCCATCTCAGCTGTTTATACCAATACCGATTATGAACCACAAGCAAGGAAACGAGATAGTGCTGTACAAGCCTTAGTAGCACAAAAGAACATTGCTTTTTATAGCTTTAAAGATCAAGTGATTTTTGAGACGAATGAATTGCTGAAAAGCGATAATACTCCATATAAAGTTTATACACCTTATGCCAAATTATGGAGGAGTAAGTTAACAGAACAACACTTAATCGATTGGACCATTACGCTAAACGAAGGAAATTTTGTGCCTAAAGATAAAGAAGTGGCTCTTCCGAGTTTAATTAAGATGGGATATAACACTCCTACAATAAAGAATGTCAAACCACCCGTATTTGATCGTTCAATTATCCAAAATTATACCGAAAACCGCGACTATCCTGCCTTGGATGCTACTACTCATTTGGGAATGGCCATCCGATTTGGAACTGTGTCAATTCGCACTTGTGTTAAACAAGCGATACGAGATAACGATACGTGGTTGAGTCAACTAATTTGGCGTGAGTTTTTCATGTCTATTTTGTATCATTACCCTTCCTCCGCAAGAGCGTGTTTCAAAAGTGAGTATGAAAATATTAAGTGGAGAAATAACGAAGTAGAGTTTGAGGCCTGGTGTAAAGGAGAAACGGGATATCCTTTTGTCGATGCAGGGATGCGCGAATTGAATCAAACAGGGTATATGCACAATCGCGTACGTATGATTGTTGCCAGTTTTTTGGTTAAACACCTTTTGATTGATTGGCGGTGGGGAGAGGCATATTTTGCACAAAAATTGAATGATTATGATTTAGCTGCGAATGTTGGTAATTGGCAATGGGCAGCAGGATGTGGCTGTGATGCTGCGCCGTATTTTCGTATTTTTAATCCATCCGAACAACAGAAGAAGTTCGATAAAGACGAGCAGTATATCAAACGATGGATACCTGAATATGGAACTGAAGATTATATAGCTCCGTTGGTAGAACACAAATTTGCTAGAGAAAGAGCTTTAACTGCTTTTAAACAGGCATTGAAATAACAAACACATAAATAACTCTATAACTATGAAAAAATGGAAAATTTGGGTAGCTAATTTAGCCTTAGCCGCCTTTTTACTGCCCGTTGTATCAGATGCTTATGCGTGTACCCGTGTGGTATACAAAGGACCTAACCATACAATTATTACAGCGCGTTCAATGGATTGGAAAGATGAAATTGATCCTAATATTTGGGTTTTTCCTAGAGGAATGGAACGCACAGGTGAAGTAGGAAAGGCATCTGCAAAATGGAAGTCAAAATATGGAAGCGTTATTGTATCAGCTTTTGATATCGCTACAACAGACGGAATGAATGAAAAAGGGTTAGTAGCTAATATTTTATGGTTGGTAGAATCTCAATATCCAGAGTATGACCCGAATGGGAAACAAAAGGGAATGAGCTTGGCAATCTGGGCTCAATATGTATTGGATAATTATGCTACCGTAGCAGAAGCTGTAGCTGATCTACAGAAAAATCCGGTTACTGTTGTTACAGCTAATACACCAGGAAGAACTACGCTAGCAACGGTACATTTAACCATGTCTGACGCAAAAGGAGACAACGCTGTGTTAGAATACATTGACGGCAAATTAAAAATCTACCACGATCCATCTTATACGGTGGTGACCAATTCTCCAACGTATGACAAGCAATTGGCAATTAGAGACTATTGGGCTTTTTTACCTGGAAATCAGGTGTTACCTGGAACAGGTAGATCCGAAGATCGTTTCGCTCGTGCATCATACTACGCAACTGCAGTAGATCAAAGTGATGATACAATGGTTGCTGTGGGGTCTGCTTTCAGTGTAATTCGCAATTGCTCTGTTCCATATGGAGTACATATTGAAGGTTACCCTAATTTATCTTCAACGAAATGGAGAGCCGTTTCAGATCAGAAGAATTTGGTGTACTATTACGAAGATCCGTTGACCTTATCGCCGTTGTGGTTGGATTTGAAAACGCTAGATTTTGGTGAAAAAAACAAAGTAAAAAAATTAGATGTTTCTAAGAGACAGCAGTATTTCGGTTTATCGAATGATAAACTTGTTGAAAGTAAACCATTCCAATTTATGGGAGTTTAATGGGGTCTTAACTAATAATATAGAAAGCAATGCTGCAAAGCATTGCTTTTTTTGTAGAAACGAGTTGAAAATAAAAATAGATTAGAATTGCTTAACTTTGAGAAAGGTTAATATAAAGTACGTTATGAAAAAGTATAGATTGCTGTTTGTTGCTGGTGGAATATTATTCTTAGGAAGTTGTTCTTATAAAAGTGCCTATCAACCCATTGTATTTTCAAAGTTAGATACAACTGAAAATTATCAAGCATTAGCCCAACGCTATGCAAGTGGGGAAGATAGTAAGTATACGCCGAAAGAAAAGCAAAGACAAGTATACCAAGAAGCTAATGCTGGTGTAGCGATTAAAAATGTAGCGAATGTGCGTGAATTAGGAGGGATTATTACCCAAGATCAACGTGTGATTAAAACGGGACATTTTTATCGTAGTGGTCATTTAGGCAAACTAAAGAAAAAGGATTTCAAAACCTTAGAAGCGTATGATATCACACAAGTTATTGATTTGAGAACAGATCGAGAAATAAAAAAACACCCAGATCGCTTACCTGCTACTGTTCAGTATTATAATATACAGGCATTTGAAGATTCAGAAGATATGTTTAGTAAAGCAAAAAAGGAAGTGCTAAAAGGTAGAGTAACTGTAGAAGAATCCAATAAAGCAGTGGAA
Organism: Myroides sp. WP-1; assembly: GCF_014145635.1. Taxonomy (GTDB): domain Bacteria; phylum Bacteroidota; class Bacteroidia; order Flavobacteriales; family Flavobacteriaceae; genus Flavobacterium. The sequence goes on along the minus strand of NZ_JACHTC010000008.1, from coordinate 104,292 downwards.
GAATTTTACGGAATTTACGTGTTGGATAATCCAGATAAAATACGCGATATCGTGGTGCGTATGCTAGATTACGATCAAGCAACGCTGTTTCACTGTTCAGCAGGAAAGGATCGCACAGGTATGATTGGCGCTATTATGTTGAGTATTTTGAACGTGGATCGTCAAACGATCATGGAAGAATATTTGCTGTCAAATAATGGAAGGGTAGAGGACGTTTCTAGCAGAATGAAATTAGCTAAGTTTGGCAAGTTTTTGTTTCCGAAAATTGATTATGAAGTAATTGAGAATTTTTCTTGGATTAAGCCTAATTATCTCGATGCGATGTTTGCTGCAATTGAAACTAAGTATGGTTCGATGGATCACTATATCAAAGAAGGATTGAAAATTTCGGATGAACAACGTCAAGCCTATATTGTAAAATATACCGATATTTTAAAGTAAATTTGTCATACAACCGCAGATAGAACACCTATGAATCACTTAAAAAAAGAACACTTAACGCTTTTAGAAACAATAGCCAAGAACAACAATAAACCTTGGTTTACGGAGAATAAACCGCAAATTGATGCTGTTTTTACAGAAGTAAAAGCGTTTTTTAAATCGGTATTTGATCAAATGGCTGTTGTGGATGAGGTAGAACTCTTTCACGTACACCGTTTATACCGTGACGTGCGTTTTTCAAAAGATAAAACCCCTTATAAAACTTATTTTGGCTTGCATATTGGAAGAAAGAAGCCCTTGTTACGCGGAGGTTATTACCTCAATATAGAACCTGGAAAGAGTTTTGTAGGAGGAGGATTTTGGGAGCCTAATAAAGATGATTTATTGCGCATTCGCAAAGAAATTGCCTTGGATGATTCCGAATTGCGCAAAATTATAAGTGATCCTCTATTTGTACAAACCTTTGGAGGATTAATGGGAGAAGAGCTCAAAACAGCTCCTAAGGGATTTGACAAAGAACATCCCGCTATTGATTTATTGCGTAAAAAACAATTCTTAGTGATGCGTTCTTTTACTGATGAAGAAATACTAAAACCAGAATTTATCACACAAGTTCTTCAAACTTTCGAAGCAATGAAACCCTTCTTTGATTATATGTCAGAAGTCCTGACAACAGATGTCAATGGAGTGAGTTTGTATGAGTAATGAGGAAAGAGGAAATCGAAACGCAGTGTAGATTCATCGAACACCAAAACAAATATAAACTAGGTGAGATAAAGAGGAAAGAGGAAAGAGGAAAGAGGAAAGAGGAAAGAGGAAAGAGGAAAGAGGAAAGAGGAAAGAGGAAAGAGGAAATCGAAACGCAGTGAAAATCGAAACGCAGTGTAGATTCATCGAACACCAAAACAAATATAAACTAGGTGAGATAGATGGTGAGGTGGTGTTTGGTGATTGTTGTTTGTTGTTTGGTGAGGTGATGAGGTGATGAGGAAATTCTCTTGTTTGTTTTTAATATTCAAGAGTCTCCCTATATACCTCTATTGAATTAATTTATTTTTCTTGTGTTTTCAAAAAGGTCAGAAATGAACAAAAAAAAACAGCTAGGATAAAGAAGAAGTATTCTTTATCCTAGCTGGAAATATTGTTAGATTAACTAACGTAATTCAAAAATATGTAACAAAGGGAGTATTCTTCGTTGTAAAGAATGAAGTATCTTTATTTGAAGAAAATTTTCCCTTATCTTCTTTCTTTTCTCTTCTTTCCCTATTCAATAATTTTAATTTCAAACATTTTATTCCAGTTTTTTCCTGTAACAAAAAATGTATTGGTTTTTGCGTTATAAGCGATACCATTTAAGACGTCTAAGTCTGGGTGGCGTTCGACTAAATCATACAGTTGAGAAAGATCTATAATCCCCTCTACCGATCCAGTTGTAGGATCGATAATAGCCACCCCACTTTTACCGTAGAAATTAGCATATATCTTGCCATTAACCCATTCTAATTCATTGATATTTACCAAGATTTCACGTTGTGCAGCAACAGTAATTTCATCTACTTTCTCAAAAGTATCGGGATTGAGTTTGTATATTTTCTCAGAGCCATCCGTCATATACAAGTATTGACCATCGTTACATAAGCCCCAACCTTCCGTTTTTTTGAAGTAGGGAATAGTAGCGATTTTTTCAAACGTTTCAGGATTGTATACATAAGCCTCGTTGTTTTTGTAAGTCAATTGATATAGCTTGTTGTTTAAAATAGTACAACCTTCACCAAAAATTTCCATAGGAAGCTCTTTGATTTTGATAACTTCACCCGTTTTTGGATTGATTTGACGAACGCTTGATACTCCTTTAGTACCTGTTCCTATGCCTTCTCCATTTCCTGTACTTTCGAAGAGAATTCCATTGTGAAATTCCAATCCTTGTGTATACGCTTTGATGTCATGAGGGATGGTATTGACGATAGAGTAGTTGATCAGTTGAGGAGCAACAGAAGACAGAATAACAATACGAGAAGAAACGTCCATGCTTTCTTTGTTTGCATAGGCGGTTCCTGTGAGGGTATATTGTCCAAATTTTTGTCCTTTCAATGGAGCATTGAGTGTTTCATTTCCTTTTACAGCTCCTAAGCGAATATCATTTAAGTGGTAAACAACAGAGTCTAATTCGGCGTTTTCAGCCAAGTTTAAGCTTAATTTTATAGCCTCTTTATCGTTGTAAACCTGCTTTAATTCGGATGTATTTAAAGAAATTACATTTTTTTCTAAATTATTTTTCTCAGAACAGCTAAAAAATGCAAGTGATAAGGCTAAGGGTATAAGCATGTTATGTCTTTTCATCGGTAAGTTTAATTTTATTACAATATACAAAAGTTATTATAATAGTTGTAAACACTTGGAAAAATATAAAATGGTTGTATATTTGCAACGGCAAGTCCTACACGACCAGCTCCTGCAGAATCCTCCAGGGTGGGAACGCAGCAAAGGTATGTGGTTGTAGCGGTGCGATGTAGGTAGCTTGCCATTTTTTTCTTATGTGATCTCCTTTATAGGGGATTTTTTTTTTGCTTTTTTTGTAGCCTCTTTCTAATAAAGCAAGTACATCCTTGGTGTAGAAAGAACGAATCACTGAACATGGGTCACTTTTTTTGAGGTGTTGAAATCGGAACGAAGTGTAGATTCATCGAACACCAAAACAAATATAAACTAGGTGAGATAGATGTTGAGGTGGTGAGGTGTTGAGGTGTTGAAATCGGAACGCAGTGTAGATTCATCGAACACTAAAACCAATATAAACTAGGTGAGATAGATGGTGAGGTGATGAAATCGGAACGCAGTGAAAATCGAAACGAAGTGAAAATCGGAACGCAGTGTAGATTCATCGAACACCAAAACAAATATAAACTAGGTGAGATATATTCATCGAACACCAAAACCAATATAAACTAGGTGAGATATATTCATCGAACACAAAAACCAATATAAAATAGGTGAGATAGATGTTGAGATGTTGAGATGTTGAGGTGTTGAAATCGAAACGCAGTGTAGATTCATCGAACACTAAAACCAATATAAACTAGGTGAGATAGATGTTGAGGTGTTGAAATCGGAACGAAGTGAAAATCGAAACGAAGTGAAAATCGAAACGAAGTGAAAATCGGAACGCAGTGTAGATTCATCGAACACCAAAACAAATATAAACTAGGTGAGATATATTCATCGAACACCAAAACAAATATAAACTAGGTGAGATATATTCATCGAACACTAAAACCAATATAAAATAGGTGAGGTGTTGAGATGGTGAGGTGTTGAGATGGTGAGGTGTTGAGGTTTTTCTGATTAAATAAAATCAACCAACACCAAACAACCAACACCAAACAATGAACAACATCACACATTCGCGTACCTCGGATCTTGTATAAACGGCAGTTTAGCCATTTTTAGAATATGAAGTGTCGGTACCTCATAATCGATTTGGATTGTTCCTAACAGTAGGTAACAACCACTACCTTGAAATGGGTATTGTTGTAAGCTATGGGGAAAATGTACACTGTCGAAGTAATCCCCATTAGAGTCGATCCATGTCCCGAAGTACATGAGGCCACTTTTGATTTGAATCGGTTTTAAAGCCACTAAATAGCCTACTAAACGCGTATTTTGATCTTTGTGGAAGAGGAAGTCTTTGGTTGTGATTTCTCCTCTAAATTTCGTCTGTAAGAGGTTAAAGGGGGTTGTGGATACTGGAAAACCCAAGTATTCCAATTCATCAAAGGCATCTTCTTCCATTGTTCGTTTTAATGTTGGAAAATTAAATGCTTTAATAGGTTCTTGTATTAATTGCCAAGTCGATTTAGATTTGTTTTTGTTATACAGTAATTTAGCTTGAATGAGCAATTCATTCTTTTGTAGCCCTGTAAATTGAAAAGCCCCAATAAAAATTAGCGTTTCTAGCGCTTCGAGATTAATATTTACCCGTTGAATAAAGTTTTCAAGTGAGGTGAAATTACCGTTTTTTTGACGTTCTTTCAAGAACGCATCAATCAAGGCCGTATTTAGATTTTTAACCAGTTGAAAACCCAAGAAAATATCTCGCTTTCTCAGAGTAGCTCCTTGCATACTTCGGTTGATACACGGCGGAAATACACGAGCTCCCGACATTTTTGCTTCGTGTACATAAACTTCTGTACGGTAAAACCCTCCTTGATTATTGATCACAGCAACAATAAATTCCAAGGGATAATGGGCTTTGAGGTATAAACTTTGGTAACTCTCAATTGCATAAGATGCAGAATGTGCCTTGCAGAAGGAATAACCTGCAAATGATTCAATTTGACGGTAAATTTCTTCACTGAGTGCTTGAGGATGTCCTTTTTCCTCGCATAGCGAAAGAAAACGTTGACGAACCGCTTGTAAACCTTCCTTCGAACGACTTTTACCGCTCATCGCACGACGGAGGATGTCACCGTCTTCTGCAGGTAATCCCCCATAGTGAAGCGCAATTTTAATCACGTCTTCTTGATAAACCATAATACCATAAGTTTCCCCTAATTGATCTTTAAATACATCGTGAAAATAGTCGAATTGATTGGGGTTGTTGTGTCTAAAAATATATTCTTGCATCATACCACTTTGTGCAACTCCAGGTCTAATAATAGAAGAGGCAGCTACTAATGTTTTGTAATTATTACACTTTAATTTTCTCAATAAACCTCGCATGGCGGGACTTTCAATATAGAAGCAACCAATGGTGTTTCCCGATTGTAAATACACATTGGATTTTATTTCGTTTTTCGACAGAGAGACATCTCGAATATCGATATCTACCTGTTGATTCTCTCGAATTAATTCGACTGTTTCATTGATATGGCCAATCCCACGTTGACTGAGTATGTCAAATTTTTCAAACCCCATGTCTTCAGCAATGTGCATATCAAATTGCGCTACAGCATAACCTTTAGGCGGGTAGTCTAAGGCAGTACAATGTGATAAAGGCTCTTCTGAAATAATAATCCCACAGGCGTGCATCGTTCGTTGATTGGGAAAACCTTCTAGCATTTGACCGTAGTGATGAATGAGTTGTACAATTGAATTACCATCGTTTTGTTCAGGTGAATAACGGCGATTGAGTTGGTCAAGTTCTTCTTTAGGTAATCCATATACTTTACCTATTTCTCTTACAATAGAGCGAGATTTGAAAGTCGACATAGCTCCGCAAAAGGCAACGTATTCTTCCCCATAGGTTTCGAAAATATAATCGATAATGGCATCGCGATCTGTCCAAGACCAATCGATATCAAAGTCAGGAGGAGATTTGCGATTGACATTGAGAAAACGTTCAAAGTATAAGTCGAGTTCTAAAGGGCAAACATTGGTAATACCAATACAATAGCCAATCAAACTGTTTGCTCCACTTCCTCGACCGATGTGCATAAATCCCTGTCGAGTACTATAGGTAATAATATCCCAAATGATGAGAAAATAGCTAGCAAAAGACAGCCTTTCAATCACATCGAGTTCTTTTTGTAGTCGTTTGGTTGCTTGTTGGTGATTAACTCCATAGAGACGTTCTACACCTTCTTTAGCAAGAGCAGTGAGTAATTGCATGTCATTAGCCTTTGTGTCTGTATAACACAGTTTATTTCGACTTTTTTTTGTAGCAAAGGAAAAGTTAGCTTCCTCTACAATCTTTTGTGTATTGGCCAACAAAAGAGGAAAGGATTCGAAATGCTGATAAAGATCTTCTTCACTCATGAGGATTTCATCAGGCGATGCACAAGTTTTCGGGTCTAATTTACTCAATAGTGTATTTTGATCAATGGCTTGTAGAATGCGGTGTAATTCATATTCTTCCGCACATTGAATTGTTACAGGATGTAAAATAACCATTTTGGGTAGTTGTTTTTTCCATTGATCTTGATACAACAAGTTGCGTTGGTTTAGTTTAACACCAATATATTCGTGCTCTGCAAGGGTAGAAGGACAATTTTCTAACGGATATATAACAAATGTATCCGCAAAAGCAGGTGCTTTTTGAGGAAATGGTTGTTTGGTTTTGTTGTGTAAGGTGATATACTGATTCATCTCTTGAAACCCTTGGTTGTTTTTAGCAAGGCCGATGTATTGCAGCTGGTGATTGAAGCGAAATTCAGCACCAATGAGTGGTTTGATATTGGCTTTTTGACAAAGTTGAATAAAGTCGTACATACCATAAAATGTATGGACGTCCGTTAGGGCTAAGGTTTTTATTTGCAACTGTTGAGCTGCAGTGACCAATTGCGCTAGTGGAATCGTGCCAAAGCGCAGACTATAGTAAGAATGACAATTTAACAACATCTTTATTTCTTTTTAGATTTGAGTATGGCACTAGAACAACGGTGAACCGCATGTATGCCATATTGTTTTTTAATTTGATCCATTGCTTCATACAACGCCATGATTTCTTGAGAATCTTCAAATAAATTAATTTGGTAGTTTCCCCTGACTAAACCGCTTAAATTGATGCCGATTAAGCGCAGTCTCATGCGTCTTTGATAGTGTTTTTCAAACAAGTCTAATACATAAGCATTGAGTACGTGATCGGCTGAGGTATAGGCAATTTTGCATTGCTTGGTTTCTGTATCGAAATTGGTATAACGAATCTTAACAGATACAATGGAAGTAAGCCAACCTTCGGATCTTAATTGAAAGGCCAACCGTTCAACCATTCCTAACAATGTTGTTTTTAATAATGTTAAATCGATGGTATCCTGAGCAAAGGTGTGTTCTACCGAAATTGACTTGCGTTCGCGATAGGGTTCAACAGGAGAAAAGTCTATTCCATTGGCTTTTCTCCAAAGATCTAAACCGTTTTTACCCAATAGTTGAAACAGAATTTCTGAAGGCATCGTGGCTAGTGTTTCGATGGTTCGTATTCCCAATCGAGCAAGTGAATCATACGTTGCTTGTCCAAGCATGGGAATTTTGCGAATAGACAACGGATTGAGAAAGGGTTGTACCTCTTTTTCGGAAATAACCAAAGCGCCAGCTGGTTTAGCTTCGTTTGTTCCCATTTTAGAAACAGTTTTATTAATTGACAGGGCATAACTCAAGGGGAGGTGTGTTTCTTTTTGAATTGTTGCTGCCAATTCTGAAGTCCATTGATTAGCGCTAAAAAAACGATCCATTCCCGTTAAATCGAGGTAGAACTCATCAATGCTGGCCTTTTCCATTACGGGTGCTTTTTCGGCGATAATTTCCGTTACTTCTGCCGACATTTTACTGTAAAGCTCCATATCGCCTTTGATAACTTTAGCTTGCGGACACAAACGCATCGCCATGCGAATCGGCATCGCTGATCGAACGCCAAAGGCACGTGCTTCATAGGAACAGCTTGAAACTACACCGCGATCACCTCCCCCTATAATAAGAGGAATACCAGTGAGTTGACGATTAGTTAATCGCTCACAAGAGACAAAAAAACTGTCCAAATCTAAATGTACAATTGCGCGTTCCATCAATCTAACTATCAAATTATTTTAAACAAACTTACTACGTATGTTAGCAATTATTGTTATATTTGATGCTATAAATAATAGCAAATGTCATACTTATCCGATAACATCAGGTATTTGCGAGCACAGAAAGAATTGTCGCAGCAAAAAGTAGCCGATTCGCTACTCATTACACGTGCCCGTTATTCAAAATATGAAGAAGGGGCTTCGGAACCTCCTTTGGAAGTTTTGTTGAAAATCTCACGTTATTTTCACGTGAGTGTGGATTTACTGATCTCTGTTGATTTGAGAAAGGTGCCTATGCAAGATTTATTAAAATTGGAAGATAACCGTATTTTATTGCCCATTATGGTTGATCCTAATGGCAATAATTTTATTGAAATAATTCCGCATAAAGCAAGAGCAGGGTACTTATCGGGATATGCAGATCCCGAATTTATTCAAAATCTAGATCAAATTTCCCTACCTTTCTTGAGAGAAGGAAAGTATAGAGCTTTTCCCATTGAAGGAGATTCTATGCCTCCACACCAAGAAGGATCGTTTATTATTGGTAGTTATATTGAGCAGCTCGATTACATCCGCAATGGACGTACTTATATTATTATGACAGCCAATGAAGGTGTAGTATATAAGAGAGTATATCGCATTGATAAAGAAACGTATGAGTTGCATTCTGATAATACGTTTTATGAGCCTTATCGCATTAAAGCATACGATATCCTAGAAATTTGGGAATATGCTTGTAGTATTGCCACAGAAGAATTTAAACCAGAAGATCTGGGGGAAGCAGATACCAAAGCGATGTTTCAGGAAATTCGCCACATGCTGAAAGATGTGATGAAGAAGGTGAATTAAATATTTTTTAATGACAGAATAGCGGTATAAAGAAAAGGTTCGAAAGCTTAACATGCTCTCGAACCTTTTTTATTATTTAGAAAAGATGAATAGTATCACTTAGTAATTTACGTGTACCCAACCTGTTTTATGTTTTCCGTTGGCTATTACGGTATAAAAATAAGTTCCAGGAGGAAGTTTTTTTCCATTCTTATCTTTTCCTGTCCATTGGTTAGTATATCCTTTGCCATGAGAATATACTTCTGTACCATTGCGATTGAATATTTTGATACTCGATATTCCGTAATTGCTCAAGTCAAAGGAATCATTTTGTCCATCGTCATTTGGAGAGAAACCTTTAGGTAGTGTGCAATCTAAAAAGTCAACGTGGAAGCTACTTTCTTCTGTACAATTAATAGCGTCTGATCCTATTTTTGTATAGATGTAGATAGTTGTTGGTTCAATAATAGGTGTACCCGGCATCAGCTCTTCACCTGTAGCGCCAGGTTCGGTGTAATATCGATTGCCCAATGGTAATTCAGGAAGTATAAAAATTTCACATTCTAAGCGTTGATCTGGTATATGTGCAACTTTTATTTTTTCTTGTATGAGCAAGTCAAAACTCGTTTCTGTAATGCAGTCATTCTCTCGTTCTACTAAGTAAATATACAGTGTTGATCGACCAAGTTGATCGTAGGTGTCTCCACCATTGTATTGTTTACCTTTTCCTTTCGATTGGGTGAAATAGGCTTCATTTTCTTTTAATTCAGGCAAAATATACACAGAACATGCTTCCACATTATCAAGTTGAGTCATTTGTATAGGCAATAGTCTAATTGCTTGAAATTGAGCTGTTTTTGTACAGCTTGTATGTGTATTGATTATTTTGACATAAATGGTTTGTGTGTCTTTTACGTGTATTGTATCTTCTACTAGCTGAGTTAATGCTTCATCATAGTAGAATTCAATTTCAAAATTAGCACCTTCTTCAGCGTTGAGTAGTTCAAGAATTGTTGTCTTATGTTGTGCTATAGGCATAGCATCTGTTTTTTCTGGATCTATAGATTCGCTACAAAAGGAATAGTTAGGCAATACAGGTATTTGGAAATCATCTCGAATAAAATCATAAACGCGTTCAATGATTCTCTCTTCTGTAGTACAAGAAGTATAGCTAGCACGTGCGGTATAGGTGTCTTCTTGATCAATGGTGATCGTTATTTCCTTTTCCTCCGAAAATACTTCTTCGTTTTTGTACCATTTGAAGTCAACAGTAGAGGTTCCATTTGGTACAAATCGCCAAGCTTCTTCATAAGCAGACCAAGCTCCTGTATTTCGCTGATAAGGAGAACGCGCTTGCGTACCCGTTGCATTTTGAATTCCCAAGACTCCATTCGCATTGTTGTGCGGATTATTTGATTGAATAACGGGTCTGTCATTTACATATACTTCAATGACATTTGTTCCTTCATACAATACAATTTGAGTTGTTTGCAAGTGGGTGTTATTTGTTCCTATTAAGGCTAATTTATAGACATTGAAAACAAAAGCACGACAAGGAAACGCTCCATATACTTTGTAGTTGACGGAGTGATCTTCAGGTGATGAATTTGGATCTAAGGCTTGCATAGCTCCTAAAATGGCATTAACAAAAGGAGCTTCGGTTCCCGTGCTCTCATTGGGAATTGTTTGATCAAATATAAGATCTAGGTTACTATTAGGAGTATACCTTCCTTGTTCTGTTATGCCAGCAATGCTAAAAGTGATGGCGCTATTTGGAGAAACCAATACTTTATTGTAGGTGTTGTCATAGAAACAGAAATCAAATCCTAAGTCAATAACAGAAGACCAAGTATTGTTTGTTGTTATAGTGGTAACATCATCGCCGAAGAAAGGAAAAGGAGGTTCGTATACAATTTCTTCAATGGTGTAATCATCTGTTTTGTGGTCTATAAAATAATCCGCCTTCAAAGTTTGAGTATGCGGTTGATCTCCACAAATAATGTATTGTCTTTTTTCGTTTTGAGGTAAATTGATTTCTTGTTCTTCGATTTCCATACAAATAGATGGCTTGATGTATCCGTACTTTTTGGGACCTTTCCAAAATCCTTGGTGGTTTGGTGTAAGGTTATCACAAATAGCACGCACGTAGTACAGGTAATATGTTCCTTCATTAATGTTTTCAACGAGTAAAGAGGGCTCTTCTACAATAATGCCTTGATCATCTTGCGTTGGAGCATTTTCTCCTTGTTCTATAATAAAAACTTCCCATTTGGTTGTATCTCCCTGCGGGGTCCACGAAAGTTGAACGCTGTTTCCTTCGTCAATGAAGTCTGCTTGCAGATCGGTAGGACTTACACAAGAGGAGGTCTCGATTCTAAAGTTATCAATAGCAGCAGGAGGTTGAACACCGTTGATTGTATTGAGAACACGCCAAAGAAAACCAAAACGAATAATCTCTCCTTGGTATGCTCGTACATCAAACGTGACCGTTTCTGTTTTCCACCCTGAAGAATGTACATAATAAGGCTCTCCTAGAGTTATTATATTTAGGCTTTCCAACCAATTATAGTCAGGAACGGGATTAATAAGAAAAGGGGGTAGTTCTATATGACTTAGTGGAGATGCAATAAGTGTAAAGTAATCTGAGGGGGCACGCCCATCTATTTCACCCCCTACTTGATAATCATAAGATATCTTTATTTCCGAAACATCAGTTGGAATAGAAATATCGCGATAGGTAGTACCGAAATTAGCTAATACTCTTTGTGCTGTGGAATAGGTGTAGGTTTCTCCTTGGTCTTGAGAAATGTAAAGCGAATGAGTGCCTGTGCTACTTGTTGCAGATCCGTGATACCAACTTTTATAACCATTTTCAGTAGTCCTATAGTAAGAGCTGTAATCCCAGTTAAACTCTTCTTCGAAATCATCAAAGAAAGGAAGTGATGCGGGGATTTGCGTAGTTCTAAATTCATCCCTTTCTGATTCATAATACGAGTTGTTTTTTTTCCAGCGGCCTTTATTGTTTTCACCACAAGAGCGTCGAAAATAGACGTAATAAGACGTTAGGGGGGCTAAGCCTGTTAGGTGAAAAGGTAGTGTTACATTGGCATGGGTAGGAACTGTAGCATCATTGAGCGTATCAAGATTGAGTGGAGTAGGTGATACAATAAAATCATATTGACCAAATATTCCATTATCATTCACCATGTCTAGTATAGCTGAATCAGAAGTAATATTAGTTACACTTAAATTAAGTGTAAGAGGGCGAACCACATCATGAGGACCGATAAAATGAGTACTACAATTTCTATATGAAATAGAGAGGTTATCTATGGCAATTGGAAGAGTGTTTACATCATTCTTAAATGATTGAAACACTAACCGAACCGGATTACCCATTGAGGTAGATGTGCCAATTAGATTGACGTAGGTTTTGAAGTGTTGAAATTCAGTATTAGAGGGAACTGCAGCTCCTATCCCTTGGATATGTGCTACAAGCCTCCTGTACATAGGAAGCCGAAGGAGGAGTGGTTCATTTATAGAGGTTAAAAAAATAGAAACACTCTTAGAATCACCGAGTAAATAATCAAATTCAATGATTAACTCTGTATTTTCTGGAGAAAGATTAATATCAATATAAGCAGAAGATGCTTGTGGAATAGCTGATCCAGCATGTGTATCACCACCGTCATTAGAGATATAAAGAGCATTAGAACCACCGTGGTTGACAGCAGATCCTATGTGCCACATATTGGTGTCGTCATTTACATATTCAAAGGGAGGACTGTCTTCAAAATCAGTAAAATAGGGTAAGTCAACAGGAGCAGGGGTGATAGGAGTATTAATATCCTCAACTATGATATTGTATAAATTAAAAGCTGCTCCTTCGATGAGATACAAAGTGTACGTGAGATGAAATCCTATATTCACCTCTCCGACAAAGGGATTTCCTTGTGCATCTTTTAAATCAATGACAATTTCGCGATATGCAAATCTATAGTTGTATCGCGTATTTTGGACTAGGGTATGCGTAAAATTTTCAGGATTTGTTCCTTCTGTAGATAGATAGACTCCCAAATTAGCAGATAAAGGAGGATCTGGAAAAATAATATCAGGTCCCTTTAGTGTATAAACGAATCGCAAACGTTGGTTGCCTGTTAAGGTTATTTTTGGAGAGATAAGCCAATCGTTAAAGACTTGGTTACTAGTTCCTTCTAATCCCATTTTAGCACTTCCTTCCCAAGGATTAATTTCCCAAGTAATATCATCTTGATTTTCATCATAAACCGCCCAGCAGTCTTTTGTTGAAGAATTAGTATCAAATAATTCAATAAAAGGCAAATCAGTGATAGGTTCCTCACAAGCTATTGGAGGAGGAGTTTGAAAATAGGACAAATAACCTGTATCTCGATTGATAGCTAAGGCTAAAAGAGGCAGCGAACAAAAGAATAATAAAAATCTAAAAATATTTTTATTGTATAGTTTTGGTTTAGGCATTTTTATTTTTTATCTAAATATAAACATAATATTGGCTTTTTGAAATAAAAATATTAATTTAAAAATTTTAGTTTAAGATAATATTAATATAATATATGTTAAATAAAAAAATATTGCTACAACTAGTAGAAGTAAAAATGAAATGAGCCCAGTAGAATACTGAGCTCATTGTTTAAAAAACGCATAACGTTGTCCAATTCTTTTTGGGATAGTCACCTTCCGTTTTTATCTATTCATCTTCTTGTTGTCCCATCATCATCAAATAAGCTTTTAAGAAAGCGTCTATTTCGCCATCCATAACGGAATCAACATCTGTTGTTTCATGACTGGTTCTGACGTCTTTGACTAATTTATACGGGTGCATCACATAATTTCGGATTTGTGATCCCCATTCAATTTTTTTCTTATTCGCTTCAATTTCATCGCGCATGGCTTGTTTTTTCTTCAACTCAATTTCGTAAAGTTGGGATTTCAAGAGCTGCATGGCTTTGATTTTATTATCTAATTGAGAACGTGTTTCGGAGTTTTCAATGATAATACCTGTAGGGTGGTGTCGTAAACGAACTGCCGTTTCTACTTTGTTTACGTTTTGACCACCTGCACCACTGGAACGCATGGTTTCCCAAGAAATATCCGATGGGCTGATTTCTATTTCGATGGTATCATCTGCTAAAGGATACACATAAACAGAGGCAAAAGACGTATGGCGTTTGGCGTTGCTGTCAAAAGGAGAGATACGAACTAAACGATGTACGCCATTTTCTCCTTTTAAATAACCAAAAGCAAATTCACCTTCAATTTCTAAGGTAACAGTTTTTACACCTGCAACCTCTCCTGCTTGATAGTTCAGTTCTTTTACTTTATACCCGCTGTTTTCAGACCACATGATGTACATACGCATCAACATAGAGGCCCAATCACAACTTTCTGTACCTCCAGCACCAGCGGTAATCTGCAATACAGCACTCATATTATCACCCTCGTCGGATAACATATTTTTGAACTCCAAATTTTCAATGAGTTCAAGCGTGGTTTTGTACTGCTCAACAACTTCGTCTTCTGTTGCTTCTTTGGCATTGTAAAACTCAATCAATACCTGAAGTTCTTCCAAATGATTCTTCGCTTGTTCATAATCTTCAATCCATTTCTTCTTGGATTTTAGATTCTTAACAATAATTTCCGCTTCTTTGGAGTTATTCCAAAAGTCGGGGGCAAACGTTTTTTCTTCTTCGTTTGCGATTTCAATTAACTTCTTATCGACGTCAAAGATACCTCCTTAACGCACCAAGGCGATCAATAATGTCCTTCTGTTGTTCTGTGGTTACCATAATTTTTAATACTTTTACAAGCAAAAATACTTATTCCTGTGGATTTATGGAAATTAATTTAATTAGCGATACAATTACGAAGCCTACTCCAGAAATGTTGAATTATATGCTAAAAGCTAGGGTAGGAGATGATGTTTATAAACAGGATGGAAGCACAAACGAACTAGAGGCAGCTGTTGCAGAGTTGTTTGGGATGGAGGCAGCCCTGTTTTTTCCCTCAGGAACTATGGCTAATCAAGTTGCTATTAAACTACATACACAGCCAGGTGATCAATTAATTTGCGATAGAAGTTCTCATATTTATCAATTCGAAGGAGGAGGTGCTGCGGTAAATCACGGCGTGAGTTGTGCCTTAGTAGATGGTGACCGCGGGCGAATTACGGCAGAAGATGTCGCATATCATTATACCGATCCTACCAATATTCATTTGCCACTAACCAAATTAGTGTGTTTAGAAAATACAACAAATATGGGGGGTGGTGCTTGTTATGAGTTAAATGAAATCGAACGCATCAAAGAAGTATGTGATGCTTACGGAATAAAAATGCACTTAGATGGTGCTCGTTTATGGAATGCTTTAGTAGCAAAGTCTCAACATCCAACGCAGTTTGGTGCTTTGTTTGACACTATATCTGTATGCTTTTCTAAAAGTTTAGGTGCTCCTGTGGGATCTGTATTGTTGGGATCAAAAGAATTGATTCAACGTGCTGTTCGCTTGAGAAAAGTAATGGGTGGAGGTATGAGACAAACGGGATATCTAACCGCTGCTGCTTTGTATGCCCTGAAAAATAACGTTAGCCGCTTGCAACGCGATCACTACAGAGCCAAGCAAATTGAAATGCTGTTGAACAAGAAAACTTGGGTGAAAGAAATCCTTCCTGTACAAACGAATATCTTGGTTTTTCGCTTAGAAGACAATGCGAATATCAAACCGTTTTTGGATAAACTGAAACAAAAAAATATTCTCATTAGCGAAATTGGAAAAGGTTGGTTGCGTCTGGTTACACACCTAGATTATCGAGAGGTAATGCATGAATATGTGTTAGAAACGCTGAATCAAATCGAATTATAAAATATAAAAGCCATTCAACAGAATGGCTTTTATATTTAAGTAAAAATTAGTTTTTTACTACTCAAAAAAGCACTACTTTTGTTTAGATTTAAAATAAATAAATGGAAAAGTTAAAGCAACGTTGGGGACTTACTTCTAATTTTCAAGTTGTAATAATATTAGTTGTATTTGCAATTACTGGTTCAACAGCCGCGTTTATTTCGAAACCTATTTTGACGTATCTAGGTATAGAAAGAGGGTTGACTCATCCTTTACTGTATTGGGTGCTCTATGTTTTAATTATTTTTCCCATGTATAAAGTAATTCTGATCTGTATCGGAACTTTATTTGGTCAACGTGAGTTCTTTTGGAACTTCGTAAAAAAAATGTTGACTCGAATGGGATTAGGATTTATTTATCCCAAAGAAAAAACAAAAGAATAGCTTGGTTAGCAGGTAACTGTTAACAGAAGATCATCAAGAATAGAAAAACCATTCCTATGTAGGAGTGGTTTTTTTTTGATCGTTGTTTGTTGGTGGTGAGGTGGTGAATTCCAATACTCAATTAACAAAAAAAAAATTATATTTGTTTAAACAAGTGTATCGTATGCGTAAATATCTAGTAACAGTTCTACTTCTTGTATTAACAGTGAGTTGT
Organism: Myroides sp. WP-1; assembly: GCF_014145635.1. Classification (GTDB taxonomy): domain Bacteria; phylum Bacteroidota; class Bacteroidia; order Flavobacteriales; family Flavobacteriaceae; genus Flavobacterium. The sequence continues at coordinate 87,991 of NZ_JACHTC010000008.1, read as the reverse complement.
AAAAACGGAGAGTCAAAAGAACCCTTTACCTTAGAAGGTGTAGTAGAAGATTATCACCTACTCATAGAAGCGGTAAATCAACAAGATAATAAAGTATATGTAGTTAATTTTTGGGCAACGTGGTGTGTGCCTTGTGTAAAAGAACTGCCTGATTTTGTACGTGTGTACAAGGAGAATAAAGGGCGATCTGATTTCGAAATGGTTTTGGTTAGTTTAGATCGATCTAGTGACTATGAAACGAAAGTAAAACCTTTTATCGAAGAACATCAATTAACGCCACCAGTGGTTTTGTTAGCTGATGTAAAACGCATGAACGAGTGGATTCCCTCTATTCATAAATCTTGGAGTGGTGCGATTCCCGCTACTGCTATCTATAAGAACGGCAAACAAATTTATTTTCACGAGGGAGTACTATCTTATGAAGAACTAAAAACATTAATCCAATAAAAACTAAAAATTATGTTTAAAAAATTAGCTTTGGCTGTACTGTGTGGTATGGCTCTTATGAGTTGCAAGAAAGATGCAAAAAAAATAGAAGCTATTGATCCTGTAGAGGAAGTGATAGAGCCTGTAAATGACTTTAAAGAAGTATTGGGGTATAAGATTGGAGATGTTGCCATCGATTTTAGTCTGATAGGTACGGATAATCAAAAACACAGCTTATCTAATTTTCCTGATGCAAAAGGATTTATTGTGATTTTTACTTGTAATCACTGCCCTTATGCGCAAGCTTATGAAGAACGCATTGTTGAATTGGATAAAAAATACAAAGCTTTAGGATATCCTGTTGTAGCGATTAATCCTAATGATCCTGTTGTTCAGCCAGAAGATGGATTGGAAATAATGAAAATAAGAGCGACGGAAAAAGGATTTACATTTCCTTATTTATTAGATGAAGGCCAAAAGATATATCCTCAGTATGGTGCAACAAAAACACCGCATGTATTTATCTTGCAAAAAGAAGGAGATAAAAATATAGTGAAATACATCGGAGCTATTGACGATAACTATGAAGATGCTAGTCAAGTTTCTGAAAAATATGTTGAAAAAGCAGTCGATGCTTTACTAGCAGGAAAAGCAATCGAACAAACTACCACTGTAGCTATTGGCTGTACAATTAAAGTTAAATAGAAAGTGGAGAGAGGAAATCAGAGCATAGCGTAGATTCATCGAATATCAAATAAAATACAAACCTAATGAGATAAAGAGGAGAGACGTTCAGAGCGTTTTTTCTCTTTCTTTTCTCCTCTTTCTTCTTTTCCAATTAATTTTTATGCAAAATAAAAATACAAGGTCTTTTGTGTAAATCGATTGTAGCTCTCTTCCAAGCTGATATTGGCTTTGTTTGAATGAATTCACTTTCTAATGTAATATCACAAGCGATACACACTAGCGTATTGGGATGTAAGGTTTGAATTAAATCTTGTAGCAGTTGGTTGTTTCGATACGGTGTTTCAATAAAAATTTGCGATTGACTCTTTTCAAAAGACAAGCGTTCAAAAGTTTTTAGTGCCGCTTTTTTTTCATTCTTATCGATAGGTAAATAACCATTAAAAGCAAAGCTCTGTCCGTTCATTCCTGAAGCCATTAAAGCCAGTAGAATAGAAGAAGGACCAACTAAAGGTAATACGCGAAGATTTTGTTTGTGTGCTAGTTCTACAATGGCAGCCCCTGGATCTGCAATACCCGGACAACCTGCCTCACTAATTACTCCTATATCTTTTCCTTCTAATAACGGTTGAATATACTGCTTATGTGTAGCAGGATCAGTGTGTTTATTTAAAGGAAATAAAATTAATTCTGACTGTTTCTTATCTGGAGCAATTCGCTTGATAAATTTGCGAACCGTTTTTTCGTTTTCAACAATAAAGATGTTTAATCGATCAATGGTGTCTTTTACGGCTTGTGGAAGGACTTGCATGGGTTCGTTATCCCCTAATGTAGTAGGGATCATATACAAGGTTCCGTGTTGAGTTGCTTTATCCATAATTTGATAAACTGTGTTTTACTTGCAAAGGTAAGTAAAGCGGTTTAGAAAAAACAAAAGGAAGAAATGCAATTTCTTCCTTGTTTGTATATTATAAGTTACTAAGATTTTAAATCGCTAGCGATAAGAGTACACGCTTGGTCAATTAATTGATATACGTGTTCAAAACCATCAGGACCTCCGTAGTATGGATCTGGAACTTCTGCTTTTTTTGTTGCGTCAAGTACTTCTAAAAGTAAGCGTACTTTCGCCTTGTCTTCTGCTGTTTCGGCCAATTGAATAACGTTGTTATAATTGGATTGGTCCATGACAAAAATATGATCAAAAGTACTGAAATCACTCTTTTTAAATTGTCTTGCTCGTTGCGTAGTCAAATCAATACCGTATTTTTTTGCCACTTCAATTGAACGTGAATCGGGTTGTTCACCAACATGCCAATTCCCTGTTCCTGCAGAATCAACTAAAAAGTTTTCTTGAGGGAGTTTAGCTTGTAAAATGCCTTCTGCTAAAGGAGATCTACAAATATTACCTAAACAAACCATCAGTACTTTTACTTTCATTACATCGAAAACTTTTGGTTAATATCGTCGTGAAACTTCTTAAATTCTTTATCCGTTTCCAGTAAGTTATCCACCGTTTTACAGGCGTGTAATACTGTTGCGTGATCGCGTTTTCCAATTTGAGAACCAATATTAGCTAAAGAAGCTTTGGTGTATTTTTTTGCAAAGAACATGGCTAATTGTCTAGCCTGAACGATGTTGCGTTTACGCGTTTTTGACTTTAACGTTTCAATATCCATATCAAAATAGTCAGAAACTACCTTTTGGATATAGTCAATAGAAATTTCTTTTTGCGTGTGCTTGATGAATTTTTCAATGACTTGACGGGCTAAATCAATCGTTACTTCTTGTTTGTTGAATGATGATTGAGCAATTAAAGAGATAATAGCACCTTCTAATTCACGAACGTTTGTTGAAACATTTTTAGCCATATACTCGATGATGTTTTCAGGCATCGTAACCCCATCACGGTATAAAATATGTTTTACAATCTTAACTCTAGTTTCAAAATCAGGTGTTTGAATTTCAGCAGATAAACCCCATTTGAAACGAGATAACAAGCGTTGCTCGATATCTTGCATGTCAACAGGTGCTTTATCTGAAGTTAAGATTACTTGTTTTCCATTTTGGTGTAAGTGGTTGAAAATGTGGAAAAATACATCTTGTGTACCAGACTTACCAGATAAGAATTGAATATCATCGACAATTAATACATCAATTAATTGATAAAAATAGATGAAGTCATTTCTTGTTTGCTTGCGAACAGAATCCACATATTGTTGTGTAAACACCTCAGCCGAGATGTACAATACAGTTTTATCGGGAAAATATTCTTTAATTTCTACACCAATAGCGTGAGCTAAGTGTGTTTTTCCTAATCCTACACCACCAAAAATCAATAAAGGGTTGAATGAAGTACCCCCCGGTTTTTTAGAAACAGCCATACCTGCAGAACGCGCTAAACGGTTTGCATCGCCTTCTAAGAAATTGTCAAATGAATAATTAGCGTTTAATTGTGACTCAATTTTTACATTTCGAATTCCCGGTATGATAAAAGGATTTTTAAGTTCAGGATTTTTATTCTGAACAGGAACATCCAACTCTTGTGGTTTTACAGGACCGCGCTGTGAACTAGGTAACTGCTCTGTAAATGGCTGCTTGTTGCCAGATACATTTTCCATCTGTATTTTATATAGTAACTTTGCATTGCCACCTAACACTTTTGTCAACGCAACTTTCAATATACTTACGTAGTGCTCTTCTAGCCATTCATAGAAGAATTTGCTAGGCACTTGTATATATAACTTGTCTTCAGTTAATTCAATGGCTTTAATAGGCATGAACCAAGTCTTAAACGCTTGTTCCCCTATGTTGTCCTTTATGAATTCAAGACAAGCATTCCAAGCAGATTGCGCTGTCATGTCTTTGTATTCGTGCATTTTTGGTTAGATTTTTAAAAAAACAGTTACTATTTTTGAATGTTTTTTGGATTGATGTCGGTGTCGAATCAGATGGCAAATATGTGAACAATTTTTGGGATAAAAAAACGATTAAGTCATTGTAATTTTCAAAAAAAAATGGTAAGTACATTTATAATTCAATTAGTCAAATAAAATTAAAAAAGAATATGAAAGAATTTGATTACACAGTACGTGTGCGTTACGCTGAAACAGATCAGATGGGAGTGGTGTATCACGGAAACTATGCTCAATACTTTGAAATAGGGAGAGTTGAATGGTTGCGCAATTTGGGAATATCCTATAAGCAAATGGAAGAATTGGGAATCATGCTTCCTGTAGTTTCTTTAACCATGAACTATAAAAAACCCGCAAAATACGATGAAGATTTATGCATACGAACAATTTTTAAACAATGTAGTGGAGTGAAAATAGAATTTGACTACGAATTGTATAACCAACAAGGGGAGTTATTAACAACAGGATATTCGATGTTGGTATTCGTTGATATGAAAACAGGAAGACCAACTGTTCCTCCAGCTTATGTAGTGGAAAGAATTGATGGATTAGATAAAGAATAATTTTTTTTATTCTTTGAAGTAATTATATCTTTATCAAACAAAATAAAACAAACTATGAAACATGTATTTGCTCTAGTGAGTATCCTTTGCCTCGGATTAAGCTCATATGCGCAGCGTCCTACATTAATAGATGGACGTGTTCGATTGTATAATGGGCAAATTATTCCTGTGAAAATTGAAAATAAAAATACAAAGGAACAAACACAAGCTGATCAAACAGGTTATTTTTTAATTCAAACAAGTCTAGGTGATACTTTGCGTTTCACAAGTGATTACAGCGCAACAATGTTGTATGTTATTGATGAAGGTGATTTACAAACCAAACGCATTACTCCTGTCTTGATCAAACCAGGGCAGAATCTAGAGGAAATTGTCATCGTTAAAAAAGAATTTGGTCAAGGTGAAATGGAGTTTGGCGGTAAAAAAATGACTCCCGCTGAAAAGCGCTATAATAGAAATAATCGCGTATTTAGTGCAACAAATGACCTGAAAATGGGAATTAGTATCGAAGGTATTATCAATCGATTGAATGGAACGAGAAAACGCGATTTAAAACTGTTGGAATATGAAAGGATTGAAACAAATATGACGTCTTTTTACAAACAATACCCAAGAGAAGAATTAATGAAAGATCTAGGTATTCCAGAGTATCACGTGGACGCATTCGTGATTTATTTCGTAACTCAACCGGAAACAGATAAAATAAAAGTAGACCAAAGTGAAGGATATCAAATTCTTTTGGCGCAGTATTACGATGAATTTTTGACTTTTATCAAAGGCGAGTAAGCAAGAAATTGCACTTAAAATAATAGGGATGTAGATTGTACTGCATCCCTTTTTTTGTGTTTGTAGAGGGAGATGTATACTTTGTATGAGGTCTTTAGTCATTAGGCTGGGTAAAATCTTTTAGGATAGCAACTCGAAGTTTTGTAACTTTATCAATCATAACAAAAAGTATTACAATGCCAAAGCAAGTGAGAAAAAATACATCAACAACAAAGTTGCAAGAGGAGCGAAAATTAATAGTTAGAGCTGCTAAAAAAGCCTCTTCTACTGCTGTACGAATTTCTACTGCATTAGAATTACCTATACAAGTGGTAAAGGGCAATACAGTGATCTTACAAGGGGCTGATGGCTCAACGAGAGAACTAAAAAAAATAAAACAGGTAAAAAGCAATATTAGTTTAGCTAAAGGAGTTAAAATATGCCTGCAATCAAAAGACTAAGAGTATTTGGTGGTCCTAATGGTTCTGGTAAATCAACTTTATTTGCTTCGATAAAAGAGCAATTTAATGTGGGACATTTCATCAACTCGGATGAAGTTGAAAGAGAAATTACTTCTAATGGATTCGTTAATATCGAATCTTTTGGTCTGAGACACTGACACAAGAAGACTTGGATGCTTTTAAAGCAGAACCCAATACGCATACGTTGATTGAGAAAGCTGCATTTGAAGGACATGTAATTGATATCGAAATACGAGAAAATGTAATAGTCGATAAATCAAAACAAACCCATAGTTACGAAGCTTCTTTAATCACTTCTTTTTTGCGTAAACACCTTTTGAAAAAAGGATCGAATTACTCTTTTGAATCTGTTATGAGCCATCCTTCTAAGTTAGATGAAATTCGCCAAGCGAAAGAATTGGGATATAAAACCTATTTGTACTTTGTATGTTTGCAAGATGCAGACATTAATGTTTCAAGGGTTTTGAACCGGGTGGAAAAAGGAGGTCATAATGTAGATGAAGAGCGTGTTAAAAGAAGATATACTGAAACATTAAATAATTTACTTCCTGCGCTTTTATTAGTGGATAGAGCTTATGTTTTTGATAATTCAACGGATAAAATGGAGTTAATTGCTGAGTTGGAAAATGGAGCAATTGAAATTTTAGTATCTGGGAATAAAGTTCCAAACTGGTTTATTGAATACGTAATTAATAAAATACAAACACAATAAAAGTAGACCAAAGTGAAGGATATCAAATTCTTTTGGCGCAGTATTACGATGATTTTTTGACTTTTATCAAAGGCGAATAAGCAAGAAATTGCACTTAAAATAATAGGGATGTAGATTGTACTGCATCCCTTTTTTTGTATCTAAATCAAAAGTATAAACGCTATGTTTTATTAATGTAGTATCTTGCAGAAAGGAACAAAATACTTTTTGATTCCGATGTGAAAGAAAAAGAAAAACAAATTGTTATGAGTAGACCAGGAGGAAAAACAGTAAGTTGGTTGCCTTTTATTTTTATACTTGTCTTTATGTCTTATGGGAGTTCCCAGCTACTTTCCTTGGCGAGTATTCCCTTAGAAATGGCTAGTGCATTAGTTACAGGAGAACCCCATAGTGGAAAATTAGAGTATGTTACAGATGAATATGAAGAAGGGTACATCGGTGTGATTTATGATAGGGAAGACGGAACGCGTGGATTCATCCCCGCTGAACGATTAAGTGATTTAACCATAGATTACTTTGGTGCTACCGATCAAGTGGTACTTCTCGATGAAACTGGTGGAACGTTTTGGCTGACTTATGAGGATCTTGGAATCGCATATGCGATTTTATTACTTACTTTTTTTGTTCTTCGACTTGTTCTTTCTCTTGTATTGATGCTATGGTCTGTGCTTTCTTCCAAAAAGGTAATGCAACAAGGAAAAATGGGAATAAAACTACTGTTGAAACCCATGCGTTTGCTTTTGTTTGGTTATGTGCTTTTTGTTTTTTACCAAAATCGGATTTTTGCCTATGAAGAGGAAGTGGAGTTTTTTACCATTTTTCTAGGTATTTATTCACTGTACTTCCTTATTGTATTGCTTCTTCGAGTGCGAAGTGCAAAGAAATATTGGACGGTTCATCCAGCTAATGAAACATCAACTCATCCACTTGTATATCCTACGGTAACGGTAGCTGATTCTACTTCGATGTTTACGATGCCTACAACCAAGCATGAGAATGCTTTAATACAGCGCGAAAAAAGAACATTTAAACATAAAACATCGCGTTATAATTAGGTATGGGAATCATGTTGTTTAATGGCATTCCCCTTGGTTTAACTGCTTATGGATGGGGGGGAGTTTTAGCCGTGGTTTTTAGCTTGTATTTGACGTATAGTATAGGACAACGTCGAGCGAAAAACGGAAAAGGCACTTTAGGTTGTTTGGGGGTTGGCTATGTTTTTCTTGTGGTAACTATTTTGGTGGTTTTGACAAGTAGTATTACGATGGGCATGGCGTCCTCACTCTATAAAACAACGCAGTTGCTAATCAATGGAGAACGTTATACGGCTCAAGTTGTGTCGTATTCCTCTTATGAAAGTCACGATGCAGATGCGGGAACTACAACCACGATGTTTACTCCAACAGTTGAATTTTTCACCTCTTCTGGAGAGTTGGTTGTTCATACATTATCCTATTCATCGAGTAATCAACCTACAATTGGCGATACGTTGATCGTGTATTACAGCGAATTAACTGGAGATAGCGTGAGTTTAGGGTTTACTACATTTGCCTTGTTCTTTGGCGCTTTGATTATGATGATCGTTTTAGTTTTTGCCTTTTGGGGGGTATTGCTGTATGTAATGAACTATAAAATGGATTACTACTTGCGTGTGGTTAAATATATTGGCGTATATTTCTTTATTCCACTCGTGATGATTCTCTTTGATTGTTTGCTCATTTACGCTTTCTTCTATGGAAATGAAGTGCCACTCTTTGCAACGGGACTTCTTGTTTTTTTTATTTTGATTTTAACCTTGGGAATTTGGGGATATATTAAAATGATCCTCACTCATGATATGGTCTGGATACAAACAGGTCCTAGGAGTTGGGGAGCTAATCCAGTTCCTAAAAAGACGAATAAAGAGAGTAGTTGGGTGAAGCGGAATTGAAATTAAAATATTTGGATAAATTGAATGTCAGTGTTTTATAATTTATTCCAGGGCTTTAACTTTATCCAACTCAATTAAAGCCTCGAGGGTAGCCCGCGCATGAAAAAGTTGAACAGAATGATCAAAACAGATACGCAATTCAACTACTTGATTTTGGAGATCGTAGTTTGTGAGTTAAGTACCAACACGGATAGCAACCTTAAATCCACACCATCGGATTTTGATGTTGTAAATCAATAGTGAGTAGAAAAGATGTTTAATTTAAAGAAATAATTATTGGAAAAAAAAGGGTGAGAAATACGGAGTTGTCAATGATAAAGGAATTGTATTTGTATCATTTCAATATGCTCATATTTAGCCTATAAATGGAAAGTGTTTTATAGTGAAAATATAGATTTTTTTTAAATGATATAGAGAATTGGTTTGAGTATACTAAATTTCTTAAACAAGATAGTATATTTACATAATGATATAAGTGATAAGGTATGTTAGATAAAGTAGAAATTAAAGGATATAAGTCAATTAAGGAGCTTTCTCTTGTGATAGCGCCTATAAATATACTAATAGGTGCTAATGGAAGTGGAAAGAGTAATTTTTTGTCTTTCTTTAATTTTATGAAAGAGATCTATAAACGGAACCTACAACAATATGTGGCTTTAAATGGAGGTACAGATCGATTTTTACACAAGGGGAATAAAATTACTTCGGATATTTTTGGTAAACTATATTTAAGAAATAACAATTATTCTTTTCTTCTTAAGGAAGGTGAAGGGAGTTTTGTATTTTTAAATGAAGGAATTGGATATTTACAGTCTATTTTTAATATTGCATCTTATGGATCGGAGGCACGTATTAAGAATGATAATACAATTCGCTCTAATTATATTAGAGAGTATTTAGAGTCTATTATGAAATATCATTTTCACGATACAGGGGGTCAATCACCTTTTCATAAATCCTCAAATATAGAATCGGATAAATTCATCTTGTACGAAGATGGACGTAATATAGCGGCATTTTTATATAATATTAAAGAAGAATATCTAAAACATTATAATTTCATCATACGTACAATTCAGGCTGTTGCTCCTTATTTTTCAGACTTTTATTTACAACCAGATGAGAATGGAAATCTTCGATTATTTTGGACTTCGAAATACAGTAGTACAATATATAGTTCACGAGATTTGTCTGATGGAACACTTCGGTTTATTGCCTTGACCGTACTGTTTATGCAGCCAAATCTGCCAAGTACGATTATCATTGACGAACCAGAATTAGGTTTGCATCCATTTGCTATTGGTAAATTGAGTGGTATGATTAAGTCGGTGTCAAAGAAGGAAACGAAAGTTATCTTAGCAACTCAATCAACCGATTTGATTAGTTACTTTGAACCAGAGGATATTATTACAGTGGATCAGCTAGAAGGAGAAAGTGTATTTAAGCGCTTAGATAGCGAAAATCTAAAAGAATGGTTAGATACTTATACGATAGATGATTTGTGGAAGAGAAATATAATTAATGCTGGACAACCAAATTCATAGAAGATGAAAAGATTAATTGTAATTTGTGAGGGACAGACGGAGCAAGAATTTTGTGTGAAACTATTAGCTCCGTATTTAGCAAACAAAAATATTTATATACAAAACCCGCTGATAAAAAGAAGTGGAGGAGGAATTGTTTCTTGGCTAATATTAAAACAAGAAATACAAAAATACTTGCGTTCAGATTCTTCGGCATTCGTAACTACTTTTATTGATTTGTATGGTATTACTAATACTCATCAATTTCCTCGGTGGGAAGAGAGTAAGGGAATGCAACAGGTGAAAAATAGAGTAGTGGATATAGAGAACGCAATGTATGGTGAGATCAATAATCATCGGTTTATACCCAATATAGTAGTTCACGAATTTGAAACTATTTTGTTTAGTGATCTAAGTGCTATAGTTGATCAAATAGATGAAAGAGATCTGAAATTGAATGAATTAAATCAAATTTTACTTCAATATGAAGATATTGAATTAATCAATGATAGACCTTTAAATGCTCCTTCAAAAAGATTAGAAAATTGTATTACAGGGTATGATAAAATAGTTTATGGCAACATTTTAGCAGAATCAATTGGATTGGAAAAAATAAGAACAAAATGTGCCAAGTTTAATGAATGGGTTAGTAAGTTAGAATATATTACATAAAACAGAAGAGAATAATCTGTTAGTTATAAAATTATAAAAAAAGAGGGGGATAGTGCCCTCTTTTTTTGTTTTTAGTATTAGACCTAATTGAAAATTAAGTTTTTATTTGGTATGTTTATAATGTAATAAAATGATAAAATGCGATTTAAAATAAAGTTAGAAGCTGTAGAAGGGCAAAAAATAATTCCTATTAATTATCAATATCCTTTATCTGCAGCGATATATAGAATTATTAACAAAGGAGATGCTGGATATGCTTCTTTTTTGCATGAAAGAGGGTATGGAAAAGGATTTAAACTATTTTGTTTTAGTGATATAAAATGCCCTTTTACGATAAACGGTGATCGATTGGTACTAAACCAAAATGAACTCGAGTTTCAAGTTTCCTTCCATTTGCCAGAGGCTATGCAACATTTTGTACAAGGGTTATTTGCTTCTGAAAAAATCAACATATCAGATCAAAAATCGAGACAAGATTTTAAGGTAAAATCTATTGAACGAGTAAATAGTGCCCTCATTAGACATCGTGAGAATGAAATTATTGAGGTAACCGTAAAACCGCTGTCTCCGTTAGTGATTGGTGATAAAAAGGATACAAAGTTCTATACTTTTTTAAGTCCAAAGGAAGAACTATTTCGAACTTTATTCGTTCACAATTGGCGAGAAAAGATAAAAGCAACATACAGTGAAGAAGAAGCTCGAGATGCCTTTTTAGTGGTTGATGTAGATTTTTATGAGAAACCCTTTCGCTCTCGTTTGATCACAATTAAAGCTGGAACACCTCAACAATCAATGGTGAAAGGTTATGTGAATTTTAAATTAGCAGTAAAAGGAGAACGCCGTTTTATTGACTTACTCCTTAATGCTGGTGGAGGATTATACAACGCACAAGGATTAGGTTGTTTAGGAATTGTTGAAGAGAAGCTGGGAGTTTAAAACTCCCAGCTGATTACAGAATACAAAAGAATCTGTTACTTATAGATTTCAATTCCTATTAGTTCGATTAGAAAGGTTTATTAACATAGCAAAGTTATATTAATATAAAGGAAAAAAAAATAAATCACATATTAATATTTTTATCAGTTACTTATAGTGATTTTTTTGATTTAGATTTTATATATTTGTTTTAACAAAAAATAATATCTATGAGACAAGATGTCTATTATATAACAATTGATAATGGGTTAATGAGTTTGGATGAGCTTCCCCAGTATATAGAACAATTACAAAAAGAGTTTTTAGATTTTAGTTTTCAAGATTTTTTTAGTGAATTCGATTTTACGGATAGAAAAATATATCCAGCTTTAGTAAGTAAATACAGTTAAATAAAATTTGATTATGATAAAAGAGATAGTAAATTTTATGAAATTACTACCTGATGAATTTAAAACGGTAGGATCTCAACCAAAAGAAGGGTTACATATTGTATTGAATCAAAAAGTTGATACTAATCAGGTAATGAGTATTGATTTAAATGATTTTCAATATGAAATGTATGCAAAGAAAGATGAAGAGATTAGTTCTTTTTTAGAAGAATGTAAACTGCGTCATCAAAATGCCTGGTGCATTGATACAAATAAATGTTTTGATTTACCTATAAAAGCAATTCACAGTTGTTCTCCTTTTGTTGTGGCATTTAAAAGAGAACATTTGAGAGGTGGGGGGAAATATACAGCAAATCAAACAGGAAAGAAAAGACAATTGTATGAAAGGTTTGCTGATTATTTTGAAAAAGCGTTTCAGTTATTTGATCAAGAAAAAGATCAATCAAAATATGAAGTTTTTAAGCATTTTTTTACAGGAGATCAATTTTCTCTTCTACTTGATAAAATTGAAGAGAGATTAGATGAAGAGAGAAATGTTTTGCAAGAGAAGCAAGAAGAACTTAAGGAGCTAACAAAAAATACGAAAGATTCACAAGTAAAGGAGCAAGTGAAACTCGAATTAAAAGAAATTGAAAAAAAGTTAACAAAGGTTCGAAAATTAGGGGATGGGGAGTATGTTATTTTTTATTTAAACGAACCTATTGAAATGTATGAGGAGGCACATAAAAAGTACCTAGATGATAGATTGTTTAATACAGATAAGTACAATACTGTTCCTGATGATGAAGGCTTGATTTATGGTACTAGTAATTTCATGAATGGATTTAATGCTAATATGCCCTTTTTGATGCATCAATCAGCTAGTTTTGATATTACGGGACGTATCTCTAATGTAGAAGCTAGATTACTCCATGAATTTAAAGGACTCTTACCTAATAAAACACTTCCTAATCCATTGCCTATTTTTATTTATGAAGAAGAGTTAAATGGTCATTTAGTTGAACTTATGCGAGAAAGTAATTATAAGTTTGGATATCAGGAAATTGTGAAGTCTATAACGGAATATCATAAAAAAGATATTGGTAATTACTACCTTTTGTTCTGGCAGAACACAAAAGACGGTTTGGTGTTTAGGGATTTTGATTATGTATCCACGTTTGAGTATAAATTTAGTGCTAGCTCAAAAGATGCTCTAGTAATTGACAATTTATTTGAGGTACAAGATGAAAAAAAGAGAAGAGAAAAAATCATAATTAACGATATCTTTCACTTGGAGAACACTGTTTTTAAACCATTACTAGGAAATAAGTTTCACAAACTGGATTATTTCTCTGATTTAACTACAGATGGTTATGAGAGTTTAGTAAACACTTTTCAGTCTTATTCTAAGTATCGTAAAACGGTATATGATTTTGTTTATAAATCGCAAAGGCATTTAATTGATTATCATATTTTTCACGAAATGGTGTTTAATGGAATTAAAGACAATATTAAAAATAATTATACGAAGGGAGTTCGAGAAAAACTAAATATTTGGTATAGTATACAACATTATTTTAACCAAAAAAATAAAGCATATATGGGAGATAGATTAAAAGATTATCAGGAGTTTGTAACAGAATTAATTTCAGAAACTGGCTTACAAAGAGAGACAAATGATGCCTATTTTGCGTTTACGGCGGGTATGGTTATCAATTATATTATAAACAAGAGTCGATCGGCAGACGCAAGCTTTCAATTGCTAGAACCATATTTACAGCAAGTAAGATGTTCAGAATTTAAAAAGGCAATTGCCAATGATTTTGCTCGCTATAAACACGAGAGATTTTCGAGGAATTTTGAGAGAGCTGCTGCTTTTGTATTGAGTTATGAAACTGAATCAGATCTAAAAAAGTTATTACCAGAAATATTATCAGGTGTTTTCGCTAACAATCAATTATATAGTTCAACTAAAAAATAAAATTATGAGTACAGCATTTAAAAATCGCGTTTATGGCGCAGTTGTTATTAAATCACTTAATTCAAATTACAATGCAGATTTTTCTGGGCAACCTAGGAAACTGCCTAATGGAGTAGTGTATGCTACAGATAAGGCATTGAAATATTCAATACGCAATTATTGGAAGAATGCTCTAGGTGAAAGTGTCTTTTATTTTAAATCATTAAATGAAAATTTAGCACCGAGAGATTTAAAAGAAACCTATGAAGTAAAATACAAAGACATTAAGAATGATAAAGTTGAAGTACTAGGCAATCTTCTTCAAAACCTCGACGTTCGTTTATTTGGCGGTACTTTTGCAGTAAAAAGTGTAAATCTTTCGTTACATGGAACTTGTCAAATAACACATGGGGTAAATAAGTTTGCGGAAAACGTGATTTATTCAGAACAAATCTTATCTCCTTTCCGCAATTCAAATAAAGAGGACGCAGATAATAGTACATTAGGATCTCAGTCTCGTTTAGAGGAAGGTCACTATGTTCATCATTTTTCGATCAATCCAAAGAATATAGAAGAAGATGCAACTCGAGTTAAGTCGATTGGAGTATCGGTAGATGATATAGCAAAATTAAAAGAAGGAATGTGTAAAGGGGCAACCTATTATGATTCTGCAGCGAAGTCTGGTACAGAGAATGAACTGATGGTTTGGATAGAATTAAAAGAAAATTCAAAAATAGTATTACCATCACTTGTTCATTTAATTGATGTTAATGATAATAGAGAAATTGATTTACAAAAAGTACAAACTTTGTTGAAAGAAGAACATATTGCCAAAGAAATAGCAAAAATAGAACTGTATTATAATAAGTCGTTGACTAAAGTTATTAACGAACCAACAGAGGCAGTTGTATTAGCCATTTAATCTAGTAAGTTGAAATAGATTTCAACTTACGTTTTAATAGAAGTATATGAAAATAGTATCGATAGATTTACATTCAGATTTTGGTTTTTTTCGAAAACCAGATACGAATAATACGATTAATCTTTCCTACAATATAATCCATAAGCCTGGGATATTAGGGGTGTTAGGAGCTATTTTAGGATTGGAAGGCTATAGAGAAAAAGGAGTTTTACCAGCATACTATTTAAAATTAAAGGATTTAAAAATAGCAGTTGAACCTTTAATGCACGATAAAGGTAATTTTACAAAAACGGCGATAAAGTATACAAATACTGTGGGGTATGCTAATAAAGGAAATAATTTTTTGACCGAAGAATTAACGTTGATAAACCCTGCCTATAGAATTTATTTGCAGTTAGATGATACCATTGAATTGCATGTAAAGTTGTTTGACTATTTAAAGGAGGCTAAAACAGAGTTTATTCCTTATTTTGGTAAGAATGAATTTACTGCCTGGTGGACAAAAGAAAGTTTTAGAATTTACAGATCAACGATCAATCCACAGGTGGATAAACAGGGAGTTAGGGTTAAAAGTTTATTTAAAAAAACACTTAATCTTAAGGATAATAAAGAACAGCCATATCCTGATCTTATGTCCTTAGGAAGTGATGAAGCTGAATTGCCTTTTGTTTTTTTTGAACGTTTGCCCTATCTATTTGATGAAAAGCTAATGCAGTATATTTTAGAAGATTTTGCTTATACGGATTATCTGGTTAAAAATGCACATACAATGGAAGGATTGTGTCATCTAATAGAAGAAGATACCTATGTCCAATTTATATAAATCCACAGAAAAAATAGTAAGTGAATTACCTTCGTTACAAAGTTATTTATGTGACGAAGGTATTTATTATGCTCACAGAGATCCTAAAGGAGTAGATCAGCCAGAAACTTTAGTAGAACATATCAATTTGGTTATCAAGTATTTTTTGCAACTTGTTAATGAACACCAACTAGATGCAATTATAGATGGATTAATTTATAATTACCTAAATGAGGTAGGTGTTGAGAATCATCTTGTAGGGGAAGAGATCAAACAACAATTCATTAATGTTATTTGTTTTCATGACCATGGAAAAGTAAATGAAAATTTCCAGGCCGATAGTACAAAAATGAATAATACCCATTTTTTCGGAAAGGCAAAAAAAGATAGTATTATTTCAACCCATCACTCTTCCTTAGGGGCTTTTATTTTTTTAGGTAAAGCACTAACGGAGACATTTCGATTTGGGAATCAAGAAAAAAACGTGTTGATGTCGACAGCATATTTGTTGTCTTATACCATATTTAAGCATCATAGTTCATACTTAGATGACAATATAGCTAGTACACTAGAGATGTCTAATATTCTTATTAATAGGGATAGAGAAAAAACATTGAATTTTATGTCAACGTATTTCACAAAGTTTGATTTAGATATCAAGCAAGAGGTGGTGCGTTATATAGGAAATACTAAAATAATAGCGGTAATATTAGATCAATATTGTATTTCAGATTCCCTTTATTCGTTGTTGAAATTAAATTTTTCACTACTTACAGCAGCCGATTACCTAGCAACAAATGAATATAGTTCCAAATGTCCAATTGCAGATAGTAGTGTGTTCTCTGTAGAGCGAATTAACCAGATTTATGAATATTTGACACAGGCAGAATATTTGATACACGATCCCTCTAAAGTTAATTTTAATGCGATTACCTACAAAGAATTAGACACCTATAAATGGATCAATCCAAAATTACAATCAGGTGATAATCTCAATATTCTACGAAAAGAGATGGGTATTGAGGTAATTAAAACCATAAGAGAAAACTTGGATAAAAACTTATTTTACATTGAAGCTCCAACGGGGGGTGGAAAAACAAATCTATCTATCTTGGCGACTATGGAGTTGTTACAAGGGGCAAAGGGAAAGTTTAATAAGGTGTTTTACGTTTTTCCTTTTACTACATTAATTACCCAAACTAAAGATAGTATAAAAGAAACATTAGGATTGGATGATAATGAAATTATAGAATTGCATAGTAAAGCAGCATTTGCAGAAAAAACGGAAATAGATGGTGCCTATGGCAAAGAAAAATTGAATTATATTTCTAATCTATTCGTACATTATCCAGTATGTTTATTAACTCATATAGGTTTTTTTGATGGTATTAAATCAAACAGAAAGGATAAAAATTATCTATTTCATCGTTTAGCTAATTCGATTGTAGTTATAGATGAATTGCAAAGCTATAATCCAAGTCAATGGGATAAGATTATTTATTTGATTAATCATTATGCCCAAGCATTAAATATTAAGTTTATTTTAATGTCAGCTACACTGCCAAAATTAGATCGTATAGAATTTTTACAAAAAAGGGTACAAGAATTTGTGTACTTATTACCTGATTCAAAGGAGAAATATTTTAAAAATCCGAATTTTTGCGAAAGAGTAATCTTTGATTTTGAATATTTTGAATCTAAAGCTGACTTAAACCATTTAGCAAGTAGATTAGTATCAGAATCTAAGGCTTATGCAGATTTTGACTATGGTGGGGCCAAACCTAAAGGATCCGTGTATACAATTATTGAGTTCATTTATAAGAAGTCTGCAACTGATTTCTATGAGTTGTTCAAAGATGATGAGTTCTTTGATGAAATTTTTGTTCTTTCAGGAACAATTTTGGAGCACAGAAGGCAATATATTATTAGTTTTTTAAAGGATAAAGAAAATAGAAACAAGAAAATATTATTGATTACAACACAAGTTGTTGAAGCAGGTGTTGATATTGATATGGATTTAGGTTTTAAAGATCGTTCCTTAATTGATTCGGATGAGCAGTTAGCAGGAAGAATTAATCGCAATGTTAACAAAAAAAACTGCAAACTCTTCTTGTTTAATTATAATAAAGAATCAGTTGTGTATGGACGTGATTTGCGTTACAAATTCACAAAAGAAAAAATTAAAGCAGAGCAATATCAAGAAATTTTAAAAACTAAAAACTTCGATTTGTTGTATGATTTAGTAATTAACAATAGAAATAAATGGACAACTACTCCGATGGTAGAGAATGTTACTGGTTATATTAATCATTTAATAAATCTGCGATTTCAATCTGTTAATGATGAATTTCAATTAATTGAAAATAAAAATGTTTTGTGTTTTATTCCTTTGAAAATCCCTATTAAAATTGGAGAGAGGGATTTCTTTACAAAGTCAGAATTAAAGTTTTTAAAATCATATGGTATTTTACCTACAAACTGTAATCAAATTTGTGGAGCACAGGTGTTTAACCTTTATATTAATATTATACACAACAGAATTGAGTTTGTTTCTCAAAAAATGAGAGAGAAGCGATTAAACAGTATCTTATCTAAATATGTATATGCTGTTTTTGCTACAGAAGCAATTGAAAAACAATTAGTTCATTTTAGTAATGTAGAAAAATCTCAGTATGGATATCAATATATGGAGCACTGGAAAGATTTTTATACAGAAGAAGGCGGTATGGATACATCTAGATTATATGGAGTAGAAGAATCTCAATTTTTGTAGTATTATGTTAGTAAATGCAACACATATCAATTTATATCATGTTTGTAAACGTGAATTGTGGTTACATTATCATGGAGTTCGCATGGAATACAATTCTGATTTAGTAGCTGAGGGTAAGTTATTGGGAGAACTATCTTATCCTGATCGATCAGAGAAATACACTGAACTGCAATTAGGGAATGTGAAGATTGACTATTATGATGCGCGTAATAAAGTAGTGCATGAAATAAAAAAATCTGATAAAGTAGAAGCTGCACACAGAGCTCAAGTGATGTACTATCTGTATCGATTGCTTTTAGTAGGAATAGAGGGCGCAACAGGAATTATTGAATATCCTGCTTTAAGACAAAAAGAACATGTGATTTTAGATCCAGGTGAGATTGAGAAGATACAAAAATGGGAAAGAGAAATTATAGAAATATGTTCTAGAGATAAATGTCCTCAAGTATTACGTGCTAAAATATGTAAGTCCTGTAGTTATCATGATTTTTGTTATATAGAAGAAGAGTAGTCAAAAGTAAAGTTATATGAAAAAGACATATTATTTATTTAACCCAGGAAGATTAAGTAGAAAGGATAATACTTTAAAATTTGTACCTGTTGACAGTAGTGGTAATGAAGGGATACCTAAGTATATTCCCATAGAAGGAGTTGCAGATTTGTTTTGTTTTGGTAGTTTGGACGCAAATAGTGCTTTGTATACCTTTTTAGGTAAGGCTGGTATAGCAGTTCATTTTTTCGATTACTATGAACATTATGCAGGTTCTTTTATGCCAAAAGAGTATTTACTTGCAGGTAAAATGCAGATTGAGCAGACTAAGCATTATCTCGATAAAAAGAAGAGAATGATATTGGCTCGAAAATTTGTTTCAGGTACTTCTTTCAATATGATAAAGAATCTTCGATATTACATTAATCGAGATAGAGATTTACAAGATATACAAGAAATAATTGAAAAGTATAATTTATCAATAGAGGCAAGTGGTGCTATTGATGAGTTAATGGGGATAGAAGGTAATATTAGACAATTATACTATTCCGCTTTCAATGAAATTATTACTTCTGATTTTATTATGGGAAATCGAAGTAAACGCCCTCCTCAAAATGAAATAAACGCTTTGATTTCATTTGGTAATATGATGTGTTATAGTTTGTGTTTAAGTCAAATTTATCACACTCAGCTGAATCCCACCATAAGTTTTTTACATGAACCTGGATATAGACGATATTCATTAGCTTTAGATTTGGCAGAAATTTTCAAGCCACTATTAGTCGATCGTTTAATTTTTAGATTGTTAAACAAAAAAGAAATACAGGCAAAAGATTTTGATCATCAATTGAACAGTTGTACGTTAAAAGAAAGTGGAAGAAAGATATTTGTAAGAGCTTGGGAAGATAAAATAACAGAAACATTTAAGCATCCTGTATTGAAACGTAACGTAAGTTATAAGCATTTGATTAAATTAGAGTGTTATAAGTTAAGTAAACATGTGTTA
Source organism: Myroides sp. WP-1 (assembly GCF_014145635.1). GTDB lineage: Bacteria > Bacteroidota > Bacteroidia > Flavobacteriales > Flavobacteriaceae > Flavobacterium. The sequence goes on along the minus strand of NZ_JACHTC010000008.1, from coordinate 68,065 downwards.
GGTATAGAAGAATATAAACCTTTTAAATCACGTTGGTAATGTATGTAATTTTAGTTTATGATATAGGTGAAAAGAGGGTAGGTAAGATGCTTAAGTTGTGCAGGCGTTATTTGAATTGGATTCAAAACTCGGTGTTTGAGGGGGAGATTACGGAGGTAAAATTAAAAACGCTCTTAGCAGAGGCTAAAGACATTATGAATAAAGATGAAGATAGTGTTATTATTTTTAAAAGTAGAGAGGAAAAATGGCTTGAAAAACAAGTAGTAGGTAAAGAAAAAAATGAATTGGACAACTTCTTATAGTTGTCGATGACTGTAATAGAAAGTGTATTGTTCTTTGAAATAATGAAAAAAAACTATCTTTGTGTTGATTTTCAGTAGTTTATAAAGTTGTCGCTGATAAGGATAAAATCGGTTATTGCTGATCGACTAATTTTGTGAATAGAAAGTATATTATATACTTTTGTTAAACCTATAAAACGGGTTTTTTTATGCCATTTGATTAACGGCTTTTAATCGTACCATACAGGAATTGAAATTATATTTGCTAAGTTTTGTTTAGTTTATTAGTTAGCCTTTTAATCGTACCATACAGGAATTGAAATATTGTTACTTCGTCAAATGTTAACCCTTGACTCTTCTTTTAATCGTACCATACAGGAATTGAAATTCACGTATCGTTTGTTTACGAGACTTTAATTGACTCCTTTTAATCGTACCATACAGGAATTGAAATCTTAAAGCTAAATCACTATACTTAAAAATAATTGAACTTTTAATCGTACCATACAGGAATTGAAATGTTTCTACATATTCTTGAATATTATTCTCGAATTGCCTTTTAATCGTACCATACAGGAATTGAAATGAAATAAAACACGTACCTACTTGTACATATTCAAAACTTTTAATCGTACCATACAGGAATTGAAATAAGAAACGCAAAGGATCTGTTTTGTACTCCAGTGCTTTTAATCGTACCATACAGGAATTGAAATTGTGTATATCTTTGTCAAAACGTGACGGAGTGTAAACTTTTAATCGTACCATACAGGAATTGAAATCATTCTAGGAAATGAAGTTGCGGGCATGTTTGCACTTTTAATCGTACCATACAGGAATTGAAATCTTCTTAAATTAACATAGTTCCTTTTGGTAATTGAATCTTTTAATCGTACCATACAGGAATTGAAATGATTTCAAATTAGCCCTTCCTTTAGGGTTATCAACAGCTTTTAATCGTACCATACAGGAATTGAAATTGTCGTATTTACCTTCCATGGCCAAACGAAATGACTCTTTTAATCGTACCATACAGGAATTGAAATAGCGTTGACACAAGAACGAATTAAAGAGCTGTGTTCTTTTAATCGTACCATACAGGAATTGAAATGAAGTTATACCAAGAATAACACCATAACAAAAGGGCTTTTAATCGTACCATACAGGAATTGAAATATACTCAAATAAGGTGCGTTGTATTGCACTTCCTCTCTTTTAATCGTACCATACAGGAATTGAAATTATACAAAGAATTAAAGACCAATAATATAGTAGTCTACTTTTAATCGTACCATACAGGAATTGAAATTTAGGAATTGCTCAACAAAGACTATCTGTACCTTTAACTTTTAATCGTACCATACAGGAATTGAAATTTAGGAATTGCTCAACAAAGACTATCTGTACCTTTAACTTTTAATCGTACCATACAGGAATTGAAATATGATAATTTTACCATACTCAAATTTGTTCAGTTACCTTTTAATCGTACCATACAGGAATTGAAATATGCTCCAGCCAATTCTTTGGCTTGATTGGATAACTCTTTTAATCGTACCATACAGGAATTGAAATGTAATCGCAGCAATTAATCCAGCTGCGGAAATACCACTTTTAATCGTACCATACAGGAATTGAAATATGAGGATGCAACTGCTAACGTTTTCCCAATCACTGCTTTTAATCGTACCATACAGGAATTGAAATATGAGGATGCAACTGCTAACGTTTTACCAATCACTGCTTTTAATCGTACCATACAGGAATTGAAATAAGTATGGATTTGTTTGGAGGTAAGGCGATTCTACTTTTAATCGTACCATACAGGAATTGAAATCGATAAGAAAAATAAATAATCAAATCTCTAAATAGACTTTTAATCGTACCATACAGGAATTGAAATGGGTGTCCTGTTCCTACTGATATTTTTCTAATGTCTCTTTTAATCGTACCATACAGGAATTGAAATCTCATGGTCAGCTGATCAGTTTTTTCTTTTATCCCACTTTTAATCGTACCATACAGGAATTGAAATGGTTCTAAATCATCTACTTCAAATTTGTGCTCTAACCTTTTAATCGTACCATACAGGAATTGAAATTTATTGACATAATAGTTGAGTGTTTCAATTACTCCATCTTTTAATCGTACCATACAGGAATTGAAATTCTGATGTTTCACCATTAATTGAAGTGGATGGAAAACTTTTAATCGTACCATACAGGAATTGAAATTCGATAGAATTGAGACGAGCCCCAACAAAATCAACTTTTAATCGTACCATACAGGAATTGAAATTTATTGACATAATAGTTGAGTGTTTCAATTACTCCATCTTTTAATCGTACCATACAGGAATTGAAATTCTGATGTTTCACCATTAATTGAAGTGGATGGAAAACTTTTAATCGTACCATACAGGAATTGAAATTCGATAGAATTGAGACGAGCCCCAACAAAATCAACTTTTAATCGTACCATACAGGAATTGAAATTAATGTAATTTGATCAGTTATGCTGTCCCCCTTTGACTTTTAATCGTACCATACAGGAATTGAAATATATAATCTTCTTCAGAAGTTCTATTAGAGTCTGCCTTTTAATCGTACCATACAGGAATTGAAATAAGTATTCAACACGTTTAACACCATCGCAAACCACTTTTAATCGTACCATACAGGAATTGAAATGCAGTAAATTTAGATGTTCTAAGTTCTAAACCATCCCTTTTAATCGTACCATACAGGAATTGAAATTTTGGTGTCTTAGAAGTATCGATCCAACTCATTCCTTTTAATCGTACCATACAGGAATTGAAATCTGGTATATGTTGACAAATGTGATAATAAGCGGAACCTTTTAATCGTACCATACAGGAATTGAAATTCAAGAACCGGAACTTTAAACTTGTTTTTTTTCCGACTTTTAATCGTACCATACAGGAGTTGAAATCTCAAAGCTTTGATATCCGCAATTGAGATATTCACTTCTTTTAATCGTACCATACAGGAATTGAAATATGTTTGATCAAAAAATTAAATATTTGAGTGAAGACTTTTAATCGTACCATACAGGAATTGAAATTAATGTCAAAGAATTAATGTTAAAAAAAACGTTCGACTTTTAATCGTACCATACAGGAATTGAAATGGGTTAATTATACATAGGTCAGATAATGAGGCCTCCTTTTAATCGTACCATACAGGAATTGAAATGCGAAAACAATAGTTTTAATGTTTCTGAATACTTCCCCTTTTAATCGAACCCTACAAGAATTAAAACCACATCCATTAGTTATCTCGAAAAGATCACATCCATTTTTTACTCTTGACATACCCTTGTCATCAAGTAGCTCTAAGTTTGCCTAATCTTGGATCAAATAAAACAAGAGCAGCGAGAATAATCCAAATAAGGAGCAATATGACGAAAGAAATAGAAACATTTTATCCACAAAGCAGAGCAGCTTGGAGGCAATGGTTAGAGGAGAACCACGAATCAAAGCAGTTTATTTGGTTAGTGTATTACACCAAAAAGTCAAACATTCCCTCACTCAGTTGGCGAGAAGCAGTAGATGAAGCGCTTTGTTTTGGATGGATTGACAGTACAAGAAAAAAAGTGAACGATTCTTCGTCTATTCAATATTTTAGTAAACGCAAACCAAAAAGTATTTGGTCTAAAATCAATAAAGAGATCGTTCAAACGCTCATTGACAACAACCAAATGACAAAAGCGGGGTTTGAAAGTATAGCGATTGCAAAGGAAAACGGTTCTTGGATCATTTTGGATGAGGTAGAAGAATTGATTATTCCGAAAGAGTTGGAAATAGCGTTTACTAAACACAGTGGTTCCAAAGACTATTTTCTCAGTTTGAGTAAGTCAACACGGAAAATAATTTTAAGTTGGATAGCCCTTGCCAAGCGGCAAGAAACGAAAGAGAAACGCATCAATCAAATTGTGGAAAGCATGGAGAAAAAGCAACTTCCACCACATATGAGGTGATTTCATTTATAAAAAAAAAGACCTAATCTCTCGATTAAGTCTTGTGTTTTTGTAGCGAAGACGGGAGTTGAACCCGTGACCTCAGGGTTATGAATCCTGCGCTCTAACCAACTGAGCTACCTCGCCAAATGTTGATCTTTATCCTATTTCTAGGAATGCGAGTGCAAAGTTACTATTATTTTGGTATAAAGCAAATAGTAGCCTTCTTAAAAAATATTTTTTTATTACCAAAATATGATTATATTCGAGGAATTATAACTTTTTAAGTATAGCTATGAAAGAAAAATATGAATTAGAATTTTCAATAAATTCATCCCCTCAACTGTTATATCAATACGTGTCAGATCCCTCAGGATTAAGCGAATGGTTTGCTGACAATGTTAACTCTAGAGGAGAAGTTTATTCTTTTATATGGGGAGATTCGGAGGAAAAAGCAAGAGTTGTTACAAGAAAAACAGACGAAAGAGTACGTTATAGATGGTTAGATGAAGACGGTGAGGATACCGAATACTATTTTGAAATAAAAATAATCCGCGACGAATTGACGAAAGATGTTACTATTATCGTAACAGACTTCGCAGAATCAGACGAAGTGAATGAATCGAAACAATTGTGGGAAAATCAAATTATGGATTTAAAACAAGTCCTAGGATCTGCTTAAATTCCATAAAATATAACTTATATTTGCCGTTAATAGTAATCACAAATTAGAACTATGATTAATGTTAACGGCAAACTTGTTTCTACTACTGACCTTGCAATAGAAAACAACCGTGGATTTTTATACGGAGACGCTGTTTTTGAAACAGTTAGAGTCTTAGATCGAAAAGTTTTATTCGCTGAAGATCACTACTTTAGATTGATGTCATCCATGAGAATCATGAGAATGGAAATTCCCATGCATTTTACCTTAGAAAATTTTCAAGAAGAAATTATAAAAACAGCAGATGCTTGTTTGAGTGAAGCAAAAGCTTTTCGCGTGCGTTTAACTGTTTATCGCGATGCAGCAGGGAAGTACCTTCCTCGAGAAAATAAAAGCATCGGATTTGTAGCAACTGCAGAAGCTTTAGAACAAACAGTTTATACTTTTCAAGATCAAGCATACGAAGTTGAACTGTACAAAGATTTTTATGTCGCAGCGAATTTACTGTCTACCGTAAAAACAACCAATAGAGCTGTCAATGTGTTGGCAAGTATTTTTGCTTCAGAAAATGAATACCAAAACTGTTTATTGGTTAATGATAAAAAGAATATCATAGAAGCCGTAAATGGAAATTTATTCGTGGTGAGTCAAAACGCAATTAAAACGCCTCCTTTGGACGAAGGTTGTGTAAAAGGTGTAATGCGCAAGCAAATAATAGAACTTATCGGAAAACACCCCGATTTGACTTTAGAAGAGGGAGCGATATCTCCATTTGAATTACAAAAAGCAGATGAGATTTTTATCACCAATGTTATTACTGGAATTCAACCCGTAACCAAATACAGAAAAAAAACGTTTACAACTCAAATCGCTAAAGATTTGATGGATCGATTGAATGCTAAAATTCGCTTGATGTAGTAGAGGGTTGACACTTAACTGTTAACTGTTTACAGTAGATGATCAATATATAGAAAAACCATTCCTTTGTAGGGGTGGTTTTTTTGTTCGTTGTTTTTTGTTCGTTGTTTGTGAGGTTTGCTCTTTGTTTAGCATCTCACCATCTATCTCACCTCACCACTTCACCACCTCACCACCTCACCACCTCATCACCTCACCATCTCACCATCTATCTCACCTCATCATCTCACCACCTCAACTTCTAGTTATAAGGCAGCAGTGTCAACGAACCACACAATCCGCGCAATCGTTTAAAGAAATTCCTTTCTTATTTCATTTCAGAAAAATCCACCGTTAGCTGTTAACTAATTTAGATTTGGATTCTCGGGAGCATTGAACCAGATACTAAAATCTTTCCCCATGGTTTGCATGGCTTCTTTCCAATATGTTTTTGTTGCTTGTTCTAAGGGGTTAAAGCGTAGATTAGGTGTTTTAATCCAATGATGGTTGGATAATTCCATTTCGAGTTGACCATTGTCCCAACCAGAATATCCCATAAAAAAGCGTAAATCTAAGTGGGTGAGTAATCCCATTTCGATGTGGTTAAATATGCTATTAAAATCTCCTCCCCAATACAATTGATCCGTGATGGCAATACTATCCGGAATAAGATCTGGACATTTGTGAATACAAAACAAGCGATCAGGCTCAACCGGACCACCGTGATACACGGTAAATGCACCGCTACTTTCAGGTACCAATTCACTGAGTAGGTAGGGAGTGGGTTTATTTAGGATAAAGCCCATACAACCATCAATGTTGTGATCTGTTAAGAGAATCACAGACTGATTGAACTCTACGTCATTGGGATTGTAGGCAGAGGGAAGTGCAATTAGATAATCTCCTTTGTTGATCTCGTGTTCTGTCATAGTATAGGCATAAAAAAAAGTCTCATTATACAATATAATAAGACTTTTTTGATTTTTACTATTTTGATATGTTTATATTACATAAACAAATTCAGTAATTACTTGTTTACAGATCCTTCTAACTCAGATCCAGCTTTAAATTTAACTACTTTTTTAGCAGCAATTTTAATTGTTTTTCCAGTTTGAGGGTTTCTTCCTTCTCTAGCAGCTCTTTCAGATACTGACCATGAACCGAAACCTACCAATGAAATTTTGTCTCCTTTAGCTAATGTAGACTCAACGTTAGATAAGAAAGATTCTAAAGCTTTTTTCGCTGCAACTTTACTGATTTCTGCATCCTTTGCGATAGCATCAATTAATTCTGTTTTGTTCATAATAATTTTTTTTAAAGGTTAACTTTATTAACGTTCTTATTACAAATTTAGGGTTATAAAGTTATAAAACAAGCTTTTTGCGAAAAAAAAACGAAATAGAATATCTTTTTTTGTGTTAAGGTTCTATGTGAAGTTTTTGATAAAATGATAATGAGTTATAAAACGATAGTGTTTTCGCTAAAATTTTGTCCATTTAATACTTCGTTTGCCGCCATCATTTTCTTACCTGGTAACTGTATTTTAACAAGATTTATAAAGCCATTTTGCACCGCTGCTTTAATGGTTTTTTTGGTTGTAATTACTTGTCCTATAGGTAGTTGGTGTGCTTCTTCTTCAAAGTGTGCTTCGTATATTTTGATGTTCCACTCTTGTTGTGTTTCGCGGTCTTCTAACATGCACCATGCCGCTGGATAGGGACTCAAGCCACGAATTAACTGTTCTATTTCCTTACCCGATTTACTAAAGTCGATTTTGCAATTCTCTCGATTGAGTTTGTATGCTGTTTTGGTGTCTTCTGCTGGTTGATGCACTACTTTTACGTCACCTTCTTGTATTAACTCGAGTGTTTCTACCACAGTTTCAGCTCCTAATGTCATTAAGCGATCGTGTAATTCACCCGCAGTTTCCTTTGGTCCAATAGCTGTTTCTTTCTTTAAAATGATTGCTCCAGTATCAATTTTTTCATCGATAAAGAAGGTGGTAACCCCTGTTTTTGTCTCTCCATTGATGATGGCCCAATTAATAGGGGCGGCTCCTCTGTAATCAGGTAATAGAGAAGCATGGAGGTTAAATGTCCCCAAAGAAGGCATTTGCCATACCACCGCTGGAAGCATTCTAAAGGCCACAACAACCTGTAAATTGGCTTGATATGAAGCTAATTCTTCTAAAAAAGCTTCTTCTTTAAGGTTTGTTGGCTGTAGAACAGGTAATTGCTTTTCTAAAGCATACTCCTTTACCGCTGAATACTTTAGTTTTTGACCTCTACCTGCAGGGCGATCCGGTGCTGTAATTACAGCGACAATGTTGAAATTATGTTGGTACATCGCATCGAGAATCCCAACTGCAAAATCAGGAGTTCCCATAAAAATGATACGTAAGTCTTTCATTATATTAAGCTATATTGATTTTTATTATTCAGTTTAATTTGTTGTTGTTCGACTAAAATTTGCAGAACAACAAGAATATCCTGTATACTGAGATTGAGTGCAATTTCCAATTCACTTGCTGAGGCCACCTCTTCGCGTTGTAGATGCAGCAAAACAAGTTCTTTTATTTGAGTCAAACTAACCGTGGTTTTCTTTTTGCTTCGTTGTAAACAAGTGGAGCAGGTACCACAATTTTGCTCTAGCTTTTCATCAAAGTATTGCAGGAGGATTTTATTTTTACAAATATCGTCATTTTGTGCGTAAAAATAAATCGCTTCGTATTGCTCTCGTTTTAATTTATTCTGTTGCTCTAAGAAAGGAAATGTTCGATAAATGGTTTTATCCTCCTCCCACGCTTCGTAAAAAGTAAGCTCTAAGTCGTGCTCTTCTGGTGTGAAGATGCATAGATTTTCTTGATGCCAGGTTTGTAGGCACTCTTGGATAAACAGAATTGGTTCATGTACTTGTTCACTGATAAAGGCAAGGTTAATCGGTGTGTTGTATTCATGTATTCCAGGGTAATGTCGAATTATTTGAAGGAGTACATTTTCTTGACGCTCATTATCATAAACATAGTCTAACAATTCACTACTGCTAACAACAAATTGAACTTGTGTTTTGTTGTTAGAATTGGGGGTTAATCTGCAAATAGCTTGTCGATCCAAAAATTGCAAGGCATTGTATGTTAACGTGTATGGAAATTTGTAGTGTAAACAAAACTGATTAAAACTAAAGGAGTATGACGTGTTATATCCTTCACCAAGACCAATGCTGAGGTAATTGTTTAGCTTTCGGTAAACCAGTTTTAAAAACGCCTTGTCGAATATGTTTTCTTTACACCAATCTTCTACTGTTTTGGGTTCACTAGGAGAAAGGAGCAAAGAGGCAAAAGCTTTGGATTCATCGCGTCCTGCACGACCAGCTTCTTGATAGTAGTTTTCCAAATTTTCAGGCAATTGCAAGTGAATGACATTTCGTACGTTTTTTTTGTCAATCCCCATACCAAAAGCATTAGTAGCTACCATAATAGGTGTTTTTTCAGCCATCCAATCATCGAGGCGCTTTTTTTTCTCAAAAGTGTTTAATCCACCGTGAAAAAAATTAGCCTTGTAATTCTTTTGATTGAGTTGTTGTGCGAGGAGTTGTGTTTCCTTTCTGCTGCGAACATAAATAATAGTGGGAAAAGGATTCTTTTGTAAAATTCGCTCAACAATTGCTTCTTTATTTTCTACTTGATATACCCCATAGATGAGGTTGTCGCGATAGAAACTCTTGGTAAATAAAGCAACGTCTTTTAGTTCAAGATTGGTGCAAATATCAGCAATTACGCGTTTATTGGCCGAACCAGTCAATGCAATAATTCCCACAGAAGAAAAGAGTTTACGCAATTGATTTATTTTGAGGTAAGCCGGACGGAAATCATTTCCCCATTGTGATATACAATGGGCTTCATCAACGGCAATTAAGCTGATTTTGAGATTTTCAATGCGTTCCAATAACCAGGTTTGCTCCAGTCGTTCAGGAGATAAATACAACAATTTATACTCGCCATAGAGACAATTGTCTAGTATTGCATCAATATCAGTTAAAGAAGTTCCACCAACAATAGCAGCAGCTTTAATTCCTAAGGCATTTAAATTATTGACCTGATCTTGCATTAAAGCAACCAAAGGTGAAATCACTAAACAAGTACCCGGAAGAAGTAAAGCAGGAATTTGAAAACAAATACTTTTACCTCCTCCTGTTGGTAGCAAAGCAAACGTATCCTTTCTTTGTAAAACGGCATCGATAATAGCTTCTTGTGGCTCACGAAAAGAAGTGTGTTTCCAGTATTGTTGAAGTAAATCGATGGGTTTTTTAGTCATGGATAGGTAGGTTTTACTTTCGACTAAGGTAGTCAAAAATGTAAAAAGGATTGTCGAAACAATCCTTTTTTATATTATACTCTTTCTAAGATAAATTCTACTCTCTTGGCAATCGTTTCACGGGGAACTTCGATTAAGTCATACCCATAATTTTTGTAGGTATCTACTAAATAACGGTGAATGAGATTTGCCTGTTCAAAAGATTCATAGCGTTGCTCATCACTAATGTAGATATTTTCCCAGGGCGGTAAAAGGAAAATTTGATGATATAAGTGGTTTTTACAAGCCAAATCAAAGCTTTCGGGATAAACATCCCCCTTGTAATGCATATAAGCGAGTACATCGGGAATTCCGCGATCAATGAAAACAATTGAAGCTTCTTCTTCAACGGCATTTTTATGCTGATCAATTCTACCTTCTAGTAATAGTTGACTAAATAACAACGGTTCTGTTAAGAAAAGTTGATCAATTCCCTTCTCCTGTGCTTTTTTTGTAACCTCTCTTGATATTTCAGGATAACAAGTATAACCCTTCGCAATTAATTCATTGATTATGGTTGTTTTACCAGATCCTGGGCCACCGATTATTAAAACGAGTTTTGTATTCATTTCTACTTAAAAATAAGAAAGGGGCAAAAGTAGTACAAAAAGTCGGGATAACATGACGTTTCTGAGATTCTTTATTATAAGATAAGGTTAAAATAGGGTGATGAGGTGTTGAGGTGATGAGGTGATGAGGTGATGAGGTGATGAGGTGATGAGGTGATGGTGATGGTGAAATCGAAACGCAGTGTAGATTCATCGAACACCAAAACAAATATAAACTAGGTGAGATAGGTGATGAGGTGTTGAGGTGATGAGGTGTTGAGGTGTTGAGGTGATGAGGTGTTGAGGTGTTGAGGTGAGGTGAGGTGAGGTGAGGGTGAAATCGAAACGCAGTGAAGATTCATCGAACACTAAAACCAATATAAAATAGGTGAGATATATTCATCGAACACCAAAACAAATATAAACTAGGTGAGATAGGTGATGAGGTGGTGAGTAAGTGGTCACTGCGTTTCGATTTCTTTCTTTCTTCTTTCCTCTTTCTTCTTTCATTCCTCTTTCCTCTTTCCTCTTTCCTCTTTCATTCCTCTCTCCCTTTTCCCTTTTCCCATACACTATTTACCAATCAAAATACATATATTTGCATCAAAATATTTTATGGATACGAAGACGAAAGAATTTTACGAGAGCTTGAAAGAAAAGCTTGAGTTTGAAAGAACTTGGCCAAACGAATACTTGTTTAAATTTATTGTTCCAGCAGATGAGCGTAAGATTGCTCAAATTGAGCGTGCTTTTGATGGAATGAATCCCGTGATAAACTTCAGAAATTCAAGTAAAGGAACGTTTACTAGTGTATCGATAAAAGTTCATATGACAAGTGCACAAGCGATTGTAGATAAGTATATTGAACTATCGACAATTGAAGGGTTATTGTCCTTGTAAAAATTGCTTTATCCTAGAAACTTTCTTACTTTTATAGCTAGGACAATGAGCCAAACTTAGTAAACACCAATTAGATGAAATTCAACTCCGCAGAAGCAGTAACACACTTAGGCTATAATACAGCCTCCAATAAATTAGTAATTCCCGATTACGGTCGTCATCTTCAGTTAATGATTGAGCATATCATGTCAATTGAAAACAGAGAAGAACGAAATAAAGCGGCAAATTTTGCTATCCGAATTATGGGAGATATGAATCCTCATTTACGCGATGTGCCTGATTTTCAGCATAAATTATGGGATCAGCTTTTTATGATATCAGATTTTAAATTAGATGTTGATTGCCCATTTCCTATTGCAACAAGAGAAACGGTGTACGCAAAACCGGAGGTATTGCCTTATCCCAAAAAACAGCTAAATTATCGTTATTATGGGAACAATATCAAGAGTATGATTGCAGAAGCGTTGAAATTTGAAGAAGGGGAGATGAAAGATGCATTGATTATTGTTATTGCAAATCACATGAAAAAAAGTTACCTCAGTTGGAACAAAGACAATGTAAAAGATGAGGTTATTTTTGAGCATTTAAGTGAACTTTCAGGAGGGAAAATAAATTTATCTAAACAAGAAGAGGAGTTGTCTACTACGGCGAATTTGATTCAAGTAAATCGAAAACAGTCGAATAAAAGTAATTATTCCAATAATACAAATGCGAATAATAACAACCAGAAAAACAACAACAATAACAACAAGAAGTATAATAAGCATAATTTTCAAGCAAAAGGTAAAAAGCAATGAGTACATTTAGAATTGAAGGAGGTCATCAATTAAAAGGTGAAGTGCATGCACAAGGTGCTAAAAATGAAGCTTTACAAGTACTTTGCGCAGTATTATTAACTAAAGAAAAAGTTGTAATTTCCAATATTCCCGATATTATTGATGTCAATAAATTAATTGAACTATTGGAATCTTTAGGGGTGAAAATTGAGCGTTTAGCCCCAAATAAAATGTCTTTTCAGGCAGATGAACTCAATATGGATTATTTGACTTCTGACGATTTTAAAGCAGGAGGAAAAGCATTGAGAGGATCTATTATGATGGTTGGTCCACTATTAGGGCGTTTTGGTAAAGGTTATATTCCTAAACCAGGCGGTGATAAGATTGGAAGACGTCGTTTAGATACTCACTTTGAAGGGTTTATTAAATTAGGCGCGACATTTCGATACAATAGAGAAGAATATTTTTACGGCGTTGAAGCAGAACAATTAGTGGGTGCAGATATGTTGTTGGAAGAAGCGTCTGTTACAGGAACAGCTAATATTGTGATGGCTGCCGTATTGGCAAAAGGAATAACAACAATTTACAATGCTGCCTGTGAACCTTACCTGCAACAACTTTGTAAAATGCTAAATAGCATGGGAGCAAAGATCACAGGCGTAGGGTCTAACTTCTTAACTATTGAGGGAGTAGACGAATTACATGGTTGTGAACACGGAATCCTACCTGATATGATTGAAATTGGGTCGTGGATTGGATTAGCTGCTATGACCAAAAGTGAATTAACCATTAAAAATGTCGGCTGGGAACATTTAGGAGTAATTCCAAATACTTTTAGACGTTTGGGTATTCAGTTGGAAAAAAGAGGAGATGATATCTACATTCCAGCTCACACACAAGGATACGAAATACAAAGTTTTATCGATGGCTCTATCTTGACCATTGCCGATGCACCATGGCCAGGATTAACACCAGACTTATTGAGTGTTATTTTGGTAGTGGCAACTCAAGCAAGAGGAGAAGTATTGATTCATCAAAAAATGTTTGAAAGCCGTTTGTTCTTTGTAGATAAATTAATTGATATGGGAGCGAAGATTATCTTGTGTGACCCGCATAGAGCAGTTGTTATCGGTCATGATTTTAAATCACAACTAAAAGCAACTCGTATGTCATCACCCGATATTCGCGCAGGGATTTCTCTGTTAATTGCTGCCCTATCAGCGCAAGGAACAAGTGTTATTCAAAACATCGATCAAATCGATCGTGGATATGAAAGAATAGACGAGCGTTTACGTGCTTTAGGTGTAAAGATAGAACGCGTTGACGAATAGGTTAATGGAGAGAAGAAAGAAGAAAGATTAACAAGATAAAAAAAGCTTGCGTTTTTTAACGCAAGCTTTTTTTTTATCTTGTGGTTTGTTGAGGTATTGAGTTTTTGTTTAAAGGAAGTTTCTTCTCTATTCGTAAAATCTACTCTTCTCTTCTTTCCACTTTCCTCTCTCCAAAAAAAGACCCTTTGGGGTCTTTTCGTTATTTATTTTTCAAGTATTTTTCCAAGAATTGATCTTGTTCCCATAAAAGGTGGAAGATGTTTTCTTTGGCTACATAACTGTGACTTTCTTTAGGTAGGATCACCATGCGAACTGGAGCTCCCAATCCTTTTAGCGCTTGGAAGTAACGCTCTGTTTGTAGCGTAAATGTACCTGGATTGTTGTCTGCTTCTCCGTGAACCAATAGCATTGGCGTTTTCATCTTATCTGCATTCATAAAAGGAGACATCGTGTTGTATACTTGTGGAACTTCCCAATAGTTTCGTTGTTCTGTTTGGAATCCAAAAGGTGTTAACGTTCTATTATATGCCCCACTTCTCGCAATACCTACTGCAAATAGATCTGAATGTGTCAACAAGTTTGCCGTCATAAAAGCACCATACGAATGTCCGCCAACTCCAACTTTAGAACGGTCAATATAACCCAATGCATCAACAGCATCAATGGCTGCTTTACCATTAGCAACTAATTGTTCAATATAGGTGTCGTTGGGTTCTTCTGTACCTTCACCAACAATAGGGAATGCAGCATCATCTAATACGGCATAACCTTTAGTAACCCAATAGACAAACGATCCGTAGTAAGGAAAGGTAAACTCACTGGAGTTAGAAGTAACCTGTCCAGCACTGTTTTTGTCTTTGTATTCTGTTGGATAAGCCCAAATCAATAAAGGTAATTTTTCGGTTTTATTCTTTCTGTCGTAATTGGCAGGTAAATATAAAGTTCCCGATAGTTCTAAACCATCCGCTCTTTTATAAGTAATAACTTCTTTGTACACGCCCTTCAAGCTTTCAAATGGATTTTTGAATGCTGTAATCGGTTGAATGTCATTTTTCTTTTTGATGTTTCTAAAGTAGTAGTTTGGATATTCAGTAGGTGACTGAATAGAAACCAAGACCAATCCTTTTTTGATATCTTCAATCGATTGAATGTTTTCTTTTTTAGTTGTGTACGTAGATTGATATAAACGTTTTGTTTTTAATGTAGTTAGATCGAACTCGTCAATAAACGGAAATTGCCCTTTAGGGGTATATCCATCACCAATTAAAAACATTTTGTTGTTGTCTATCGCTAAAGTATAACGGCCAAATTCGTTTCGTTTCGTTTCGAATGTTCCCGGATCACTATACACGTCTTGTTCATTTCTATCCTCTATTTTGATCGGACTCGGGTTGTTTGTTGATGGATTGATTAAGAATTTTCTTGTGTTTCTCGTATCATACCATTGATCAGAAACAAGAGCTACTTGGTCATTACCCCACGTAATTCCCGCATAACGTTGACCTAGTTTTACAAGCGATTTAGGAGCCGTATTGAATGGAGCTTCCCAAGTGAATACTTCATCTCTATATTGTGATTCTTTGGCAGGATCACCACCATCTAATGCCTCAACAAAAGATAGCGTAGCTGGTTGATCTGCACGCCATTGCATACTTCTCTTGCCTTCTCTAACAGCCATAAATCCTTTAGGCATGATTTCGTTTAGAGGAATATCATTTACTTCCTTCACAAGAGTCCCATCCATGTTGTATACAATTGTTTTCATCGGAAAACGATTCAAAGGTACAAGGTAAGAGAAGGGTTTTTCAAGTGTAGTTAACATTATGTAGTTCCCGTCAGGCGAAATAGATTCACTAGCGTACATCGCTGCTTCTTTGAATAGCTTTTTATTGCCATTTAAATCAACAAGATAGAGCTCAGAAGTTACTAATGTTTCAAAATTAGCTTCATCCGTTTTGTTTTTTAGTAAATCTTGATAAGTTCTATTTTGAGAAACAACACCTTCTTCGCTAACTGAAACGATAGGTCCGGTTGGTAAGTTCTTTTTCGTATCTATTAAAGCAGCTCTATTTGCTGGAATTACACTAACTAAGAGCTGTTTATTATCTCTCAACCAAGTAATAGGATTACCTAAATTGGCATTTAAATTAGCGTCCGTTAGCTTTTTGGCTTCCGCAGTACGGAAATCAAGGACCCATAATTCAACTCCAGTGGCAACGGTGTTGGTAAAAGCAATTTTTGTTTGATCAGGCGAAACGGTTAAATTCGAGATTCTCGCATTAGCGGGTAAACCTTTAACTTGAATTTCATTTTTGTCTTTTACCTTTCTAACTTTTAAATTGTCAATATAGGTTAATGTACTTGAAATGTTTGTGTTTACATCGATTCGTAAACCACCTAATCGCATCTCTTCAACATTCAAATCATCCAATGTTTTGTAGGTACTTCTGTAACTCAAAAGCATGTATTCCATTTTACTATCCATAAAAATAGAAGGGGCACGTTCAAACTCTGCCAGTTGCAAAATTTCTTGTGAAGGCTTTTGATAGGTTACATTTTCTTGTGCATACATAGATGTAATTAAAAAAAGAGAGAATAAAGAAGTTTTTAAAATCTTCATTTTTGTTTGTTTTAGTTTATTTGGGCAATATACGTGGAATATTTAAAAAAGATAGCGTTTTTTTAGTTGATGTTTTTTAAAATACACAAAAAACTTACCTTTGCTTTAACAAATTAAATCAGATAAATATGTTTAGATCAAAGATTTCGGGTCTAGGTTATTATGTGCCCGATAACGTAGTAACCAATGACGATTTGTCAAAAGTGATGGATACGAATCACGAGTGGATTGTCGAAAGAACAGGAATTCACGAGCGTAGACACAAAGTTTTGGAAGAAGATACTACTTCAGGAATGGGGGTGAAGGCTGCAAAAATAGCAATGGAACGTGCTGGAGTAGAAGCAAAAGATATTGATTTTGTTGTATTTGCAACACTGAGTCCTGATTATTATTTTCCAGGACCAGGGGTCATGTTACAAAAAGCATTAGGTTTAAATACCGTTGCAGCCTTAGATATTAGAGCGCAGTGTTCTGGATTTATTTACGCCTTGTCTGTAGCTGATCAATACATTAAAACAGGAATGTATAAAACGGTTTTGGTGGTAGGTTCTGAAGTGCATTCTGCAGGATTGGATATGACAACAAGAGGAAGAGCGGTGTCTGTAATCTTTGGTGATGGAGCAGGAGCAGCGATTTTAACGCGATCTGAAGACGAGACAGGAATTCTATCTACTCATATTCACTCACAAGGAGAACATGCAGAAGAATTGGCTCTACTAGCACCAGGTATGGGAGGAAGATGGGTGTCGGATATTTTAAAAGACAATGATCCGGACGATTTAAGTTATATGCCTTATATGAATGGACAGTTTGTATTTAAAAACGCAGTAGTACGCTTTAGTGAAGTTATTATGGAAGGATTAGAGGCTAACAAACTACAAGTTTCAGATATCGACATGTTGATTCCACACCAAGCTAATTTGAGAATCTCTCAATTCATTCAACAAAAATTTGGTTTATCAGATGATCAAGTGTACAGCAACATCCAAAAATACGGAAATACAACAGCTGCTTCAGTGCCTATCGCTTTGACAGAAGCTTGGGAACAAGGTAAAATCAAGACAGGAGATGTTGTGGTTTTAGCTGCTTTTGGAAGTGGTTTTACTTGGGGAAGTGTTGTGTTAAAATGGTAATTTTTTATATCTTAGCTAGAAAAGTAGTTAAGACATATGAAATTTGATAAGATAAATAACAAAGGACAGGCAAGACTATTTGAGAATTCTTATTTAGAAATGTTGACTAAAGGACATCCCGCAATAATATGGGGAATGTATCTTCCGATCTTGTCTTACATCCTATACATCGGTTACACAGACTATAATTTATCCGTTCAGAACCTCGTATTTCTTTTTATCGGAGGTATGTTGTTCTGGACGTTTTTTGAATATTTAGCACATCGATATTTGTTTCATCTGATTAGCGAGAAATCAAGCTTACAGCGATTGGCTTATATTATGCATGGCAATCACCATCATTATCCAAGAGATAGACAACGTTTGTTTATGCCTCCCGTACCGAGTATTGTTCTAGCTTCTTTGCTTTTTGGTTTACAATATCTTTTTTTAAACACATACACCTTTGGCTTTTATCCCGGTTTTATTATCGGTTATCTTCTTTATGCTTCGATGCATTACGCTATACACGCGTTTGCCCCTCCTTTTAAGTTTATGAAACCTCTTTGGCGCAATCATCACTTGCATCACTACAAAGATGAAAACCTCGGTTTTGGAGTCAGTAATACGTTTTGGGACCGCATTTTTGGTACAATGTTCGACCTGAATAAAGAGAAAGAAGATAAGGAAAAGGTAAAGGAGTTGATGTTTGATAAAGGAAAAAGGAAATGAAATGGTTTACGGTTGACAGTTAACAGTTGACAGTTAACGGTGATTTTTCTATACTAAGAGAGTACCTTTCACCACCTATCTCACCTCAACATCTATCTCACCTATTTTATATTGGTTTTTGTGCTCGATGAATCTTCACTGCGTTTCGATTTCACCACCTCAACATCTATCTCACTTAGTTTATATTTGTTTTGGTGTTCGATGAATATATCTCACCTAGTTTATATTTGTTTTGGTGTTCGATGAATATATCTCACCCATTTTATATTGGTTTTTGTGTTCGATGAATATATCTCACCTATTTTATATTGGTTTTAGTGTTCGATGAATCTTCACTGCGTTTCGATTTTCACTGCGTTTCGATTTCACCACCTCACCATCTCACCACCTCATCGTCTCAACATCTCAACATCTATCTCACCTAGTTTATATTTGTTTTAGTGTTCGATGAATATATCTCACCCATTTTATATTGGTTTTTGTGTTCGATGAATCTTCACTGCGTTTCGATTTTCACTTCGTTTCGATTTCACCACCTCAACATCTCACCACCTCAACACCTCAACATCTATCTCACCTAGTTTATATTTGTTTTGGTGTTCGATGAATATATCTCACCTATTTTATATTGGTTTTAGTGTTCGATGAATATATCTCACCTATTTTATATTGGTTTTAGTGTTCGATGAATCTTCACTTCGTTTCGATTTTCACTTCGTTTCGATTTCACCACCTCAACATCTCAACATCTCAACATCTCAACATCTCAACACCTCATCGTCTCACCACCTCACCACCTCATCGTCTCATCGTCTCATCGTCTCACCACCTCACCACCTCACCACCTCACCACCTCATCACCTCATCACCTCATCACCTCACCACCTCATCACCTCATCACCTCATCACCTCATCACCTCACCACCTCATCACCTCACCAAACACCAAACAAAAAAAAACCACCCCTAAAAAGGAATGGTTTATTTATATCGATAATCTGCTGTAAACCGTTAACCAATTACCATCTATTTTCCGCTTCCGGGCCACCCCAGAGTAGCGTAGCAAGATGAGGGTTATCGATAAAAGGGTTTCGATTCCCTTGAACATCAGGTTTACTCAAATATTCATTGCGTTGAATTTCAAGCGAAGATACAGGATCTTCGGCGTTCCATTGGAGCAAGAGATTGATCATGTGTTGATCTTTATTGTTTATTTCTCCCACAGCAACATTAGAAGGTAAGCATTGCGTTGGATAACGCAAGTACATATAAAGCATCATACGAGCTACATCTCCCTTCCATTCATCTCCTGGATACCAACCATCTTTGACATCACCAGCGCTTCCTGAGCCTTGAGCGAATTTCTTATTGCCGCGTTGAGCATTCCACTGTACATCAGCGGGTCTGATGTGATGAGCATCTTCATTGGCGCCAGAACTCGATTGCTCAAGTTTAGGTGTTCCTAGTGATCGAGCATAGGTGTGTTCTCTATTCCATTGATTTTGGCGTCCTCCATTTTGATTTTTACCTCTTGTATAGGCTTGTTTTCCTTTCAGTAAACCTTTTTCTCCATAGAGTAAATACACCTCGTTGGCTGCAACAGTTAGATCTGTAGCTTTCAATACGTGCCATAAATCATTATAGGTGAGATAATGGCTGTGTTTTTGAATAGTTAATGCACCTAGATCTTTCTGTAAGCTAGCATTAGAAGTAGAGAAATCAATCCCATTATAGTAGGATTGTACCGTTTTGGGAATCGTATAATGAACGCTTTGATTCTCCTCCGTTGTTGAGGTTTGCGTCGTGTTTTCTTGACTAAAACCTGTGATGGGTTGCGTTTTGTTCTTCGTACAGCCACAACTCAAAAAGACGGAAGCTAATAAAATAACAACCAGATTCTTTCTCATATCCTAATTTGAATCCCTTTAATTACTTGATACGCTCTAATAAAGCCATGTAAAAACCATCAAAACCAGATTGGTGAGCCAATACTTTGTGGTCTTTGATGAATTTAAACTGTTGTCCTTGTTCTGATGCTAAGAATTTTTCAATTTGTTTTTCATTTTCAGATGGCAAGATTGAGCAAGTCGCGTATACAACCTGTCCACCTACTTTGACAATTTTGGTATAATCTTGTAGGATTTGTTGTTGTACTTTTTTGATTTCTTCTACAAATTCGGGTTGTAATTTCCATTTTGTATCTGGATTGCGCTTGATTACTCCTAAACCACTACAAGGCGCATCGATCAATACGCGATCTGCTTTTTCGTGTAGTTTTTTTATGGTTTTCGTTCCTTCGATAATGCGGTATTCAATGTTGAATGCGCTATTTCTTTTCGCTCTAATTTTTAGTTGTTTTTGCTTGCTTTCATAGATATCCATGGCAATGATTTGTCCTTTGTTTTCCATTAAAGCAGCCATGTGAAGTGTTTTTCCTCCCGCACCAGCACAAGTGTCTACAACGCGCATACCTGGTTGAATCCCCAAGAAAGGAGCCACAAGTTGAGAAGAGGCATCTTGTACTTCAAACAATCCTTCTTTAAAAGCATCAGTTAAAAATACATTTGCTCTTTCTTTTAAGATTAAAGCATCGGGGTATTCTTCTGGTTGAATGGTTTCAATGTCTAAATCCATTAAAATAGCATGCAATTTTTTGCGTGTTGTTTTTAACGTATTGACGCGTAAAATAACTTGAGCTTGTTGATTTTGAGCCGCAATTTCTTTTGACCAAAGTTCTTCACCCAATTCTTTTACCCCCAATTCATCCATCCAATCCGGAATAGCTTCTTTGAATTTTCTAATTTTACTTAGTTCGTCAAATCTACCTTTGATTCTGCGAAGTGGAGCATTCTCAAAATACTTCCAATCCGGTAAGTTATATCCTCTTAATACAGCCCAAACCGTAAAAATACGCCAAGCATCATCGCGTGTATAAGGCTCTTTTACCTCGGCGATTTCAGTGTATAACCTCTTCCAACGCACAATTTCATAAATCGTCTCTGCAACAAATTTACGATCTGCACTTCCCCAACGTTTGTCCTTTTTTAAGGCTTTCGCAACTACTTTGTCTGCGTATTCTCCTTCGTTGAAAATTAATAAGATAGAGTCAATAACGGTAAAAACTAAGTTTCTGTGTAATCTCATTATATAATTAAATAAAATAGCCTACAAATATAGGTCTTTTGTAGGCTAGGTTTGGTAGGTTTTATTATTTTTTATTTTATCGCTTATTTTTTGTCCTTGTACTTCTTGAGTAACTTGCGATTAAATTCATCTTCTGCTTTCTTTAGTAAGAGTATCTTTTTGTTCGATAGTATCTTTTTACAATCAATAATAAACTGATTTCTCAAAGTGTAATACTCTTCTTCGAAAGAAACTAAATCCTGAACTTTTTCCGTTGCTTGTTTCTCAGTTAACTTCTCAATGTCTTGAGTTTCATGTGATTTAATGTAGTGAATAACCTCTGAATGTCTCAGTTTAGAGAGTTTGTTGTCGTATGTATTGTAAATAGGCCAAAATTTCTCTGCTTCTTCACTTGTCAAATTTAAGACAGAAGAGATATGTGCTATTTTTAAGGATTTTATTTGATCCGATGAGTGCTGCGCATAACCGAAGAATGACGCACTAAGCAAGAACAGTAACAATAGATATCTTTTCATCATGATAATTAGTAATTTAAGTAATACTCAAGATCTATATTGGTTTGAACGTATTCATTGATCTCCTTTTGGTTGATTTGAATTCCTTGCTCGAGTTCTTTGATATCACTTTCATCAAAGGCTTGAATAAATTCATTGGATAACGTGTAGGAAGAAGGATTGTATTCAAGATAATATTCCAATGCTTCTTCGCTTAGCGAAGCAGTTAGCTGTGTTTTGATAAAGACTCCCAAACCTACTAAAAGAACAATAGCAGCAGCGATACGCATTAATTTTTTAGGCGTCAAGGAAATGATATCTTTAGATCGGGATACTTGTTTTTGCTTGGCATTTAATCGCTCACAAAAACGTTCATCAAAGGATTCTAGATAACCTTCGGGTATCTTGAAACCATCTTTTCTATTGTTTTGATCCTTGTGATTCATTGTCATTTTTATAAACTTCTATTACTTAGACTGAATTTTAATACAAAGGTTTAATGTGATTGCAAAAATACTTCGATTTTTTTTACTGCGTGATGATATGAAGCTTTTAATGCGCCAACAGAAGTATTGAGAATAGAGGCTATGCTGTTGTAATCTAGTTCTTGAAAATAACGCATCTTAAAAACTAATTGTTGTTTTTCTGGCAAACTAGCAATGGCCTTATGCAATAAGAGTGTGGCTTGATCTCCGTTAAAAAAGGGATCAGCCTCTAATTGTTCCGCCCTTTGTTGACTGTATTGGTCTGAGGTGAGGTTTTGTAATTTGCTTTTTTGTTTTAGAAAATCTAAAGCGTGATTGGTAGCAATGCGATACAACCAAGAAGAAAGCTTGCTATTGCCTTTAAATCCCTCTATGTTTTCATACGCTTTAATAAAGGTTTCTTGTAGGATATCATCCGTATCATCATGATTCAAAACAAGGGATCGAATATGATAGTACAGTCTCGCTTTGTTTTGAGTAACAAGCTCTTGAAATGCACGATCTTTCGTTTTAGCGTTTTGCAGTTCTTCGACAAATTGTTCTTCTTCAGCTACAGACAAGGTTGTGAGGTATTAATTTTTAGGTAAGGTGTAAACGTAAAAATACTAAAAAGCACGGAAGCAACATCGATAATTTACGTATTATTTAATTAATGTTTTTGCAATTCAAGACTGTGTGCGATTAGATGATAAAAAACAACTTACCTTTGCACAAAAAACAGAAGATATGTTACGTACGGTTATTTTTGATATGGATGGGGTGATTGTAGATACAGAACCTGTTCATCGTTATGCTTATTTTCAACATTTTGATGAATTGGGAATTGATGTCTCAGAAGATATGTATACCTCTTTTACGGGGTTCTCAACTAAAAATACTTATCAAAAAGTAAAAGATCACTTTCAACTTAACCAGGAGGTTGCAGATTTGGTGTTGCGTAAACGAGCTATATTCAATGAATCTTTTGATACAAAACCAGATTTAGAACTTATTGATGGAGTAAGAAAGTTGATTGTCGATTTACATCAACAAGATATCGAGTTAATCTTGGGATCGTCAGCTTCTAAAAGTACAATTAACCGTGTGTTTAACCGTTTTGAATTATTTCCCTATTTCACTCATATTGTCAGTGGAGAGGATTTTCCGCAGTCGAAACCCAATCCTGCAATTTTTAATCACGCCGCTTCTTTAGCGAAGATGAATCACAAAGCGCATTGTTTGGTGATTGAAGATAGTACCAACGGAATAAAAGCAGCCAATGCCGCAGGAATAAAAGTACTGGGATATAAGAGTCAGCATTCAAAACAACAAGATTACAGTACGGCAGATTTCGTAGTAGAATCTTTTTTGGATGTAGATACACGCGAATTATGCCGTCTCATGAATTTTGAGAAGTAAGAGAAGGTTGTTGTTTGTACTTTGTGAGGTTTGTACTTTGTGAGGTTTGTACTTTGTGAGGTTTGTACTTTGTGAGGTTTGTACTTTGTGAGGTTTGTGCTTTGTGAGGTTTGTACTTTGTGAGGTTTGTGCTTTGTGAGGTTTGTGCTTTGTGAGGTTTGTGCTTTGTGAGGTTTGTACTTTGCAGAGAATTTACGACTTCACAAAGAGCAAAGAACAAAGAGCAAAGAACAAAGAGCAAAGAACAAAGAGCAAAGAACAAAGAGCAAAGAACAAAGAACAAAGAGCAAAGAGCAAAGAGCAAAGAACAAAGAGCAAAGAACAAAGAGCAAAGAGCAAAGAGCAAAGAACAAAGAGCAAAGAACAAAGAGCAAAGAGCAAAAAAACAGAAAAGCAAAATAGGTTTTTGAGGAATAATTTTTATACTACGCTTATTTTTTTAATTTTGCATTCTTAATGAAGTTAATTATAGCATATGTTTCATAGGTATATTAAATTAGGTATCGCAGCACTATTATTGGCAATGGCTGTTTGGCAATTTTCGGAATCAAATATTGGAAATGGAATTTTCTTATTGTTCTTAATGGGGCTTGTAATACTGTTGTATTTTAAAAATGAGTTCATCCTATTGTCTTTTTTAAAGTTGAGAAAACAAGATTTTGAAGGAGCAGAGAAATGGTTGAAGAAAATTAAAAATCCTGAAACAGCTTTAGTTAGAAAGCAAAATGGATATTATAATTATCTAATGGGAATTATGACTTCTCAAACGAATTTAAATGCTTCGGAAAAATACATGAAGAAAGCAATTGAATTAGGTTTGAACATGGATCAAGATTTAGCGATGGCCAAACTGCAATTAGCGGGTATATCGATGACAAAGCGCAGAAAGTTAGAAGCGACGAAGTTATTAGGAGAAGCGCAGAAATTGGATAAACAAGGCATGTTGAAAGATCAGATCAAAATGATGAAAGAACAAATGAAACGCTTGTAAGCGTCTGAAGATAAAAGAAAAACCACATGTTGAGAAGCATGTGGTTTTTTTGTTAACAGTTAATAGTTGACGGTTGACAGCTTGTTGTTATCTGTAAGATTACTCACAACCAACAACCAACGACGACCAACGACCAATTCCCATTAAAATAAAATAAATCGCATAAAGTAAATAATATTTAAAAAGTTTTATATTTTTGATTTCTTAATAAAATATTAAAAACATGAAATTATATCTGTCGGTCTTTTTACTTTTTTTAAGTATTGTGAAAATAAATGCGCAATGTTTAGATGAAAGTAAGGTAAAAATAGGGGGGAGTTATCAAAGTGATTTGTTTATAGATCCATGTCCTTATTACAATTACTTTGTTGATGCTGAAAAATCTTCAACAGGTTATCACTATAGTAACAGACCGATCGATTTAGTGCCGACGGGTTTTGCTGAAATTAAGAAAAACCTTGAAGATTTACTGGTTACTAAAGTGGGAGCGGAGATGGTTAGCAAATTAAAGTTTAAAGGAGTTAGCATTAGTGCTTACGATAGTATCCGTAAATTTGAGTCGAGATATCCTGTTGTTGATATGGGAAAATGTTTGACGAAATACTTCTTTTACTATGACTTTGAACCTGCTAAAGGAGTGAGTTATTGTTTAGGGATTGCATTAAATGATTATCAACAAATCATTTCACCATTGCTTTTACCCGAAACACAGGAGAAGTTAGCCTTAGATTATTCATTGGATGTCTGCAAGATTTTGCAAATTGCCAAAGCAACAGAAACAAAATTTGAGCCTGTTGATTTTGTCTCTTTTGAGTTCGATCCTGATAAAAAGGAATTTTTCTGGGTAGTTCGTCAGAAAATTGTAAATCCAAAGAAAGGATTAAACGAATACAATCAAATATTAATAGAAGCGAGAGATGCAACACAAGTTGTATCTTATAGAAGAACGGTTTATATAGAATAATGAGTTTTAGATTACAACATACAAGTTGGAATAAGGTTTTACAAGGAGAGTTTGAAAAACCTTATTTTAGCGAATTACAGAAATTTGTTGCCCAAGAGCGCCAAACAAAAACAATTTATCCACCTGAAGAACAGGTGTTTAAAGCTTTAGAGGTAGTTGACTTTTCAGCGGTTAAGGTAGTGATCTTAGGACAAGATCCTTATCATGGTGAGTTTCAGGCTAATGGACTAGCTTTTTCTGTACATAAAGGAGTGAAATTTCCTCCGAGTTTAAAGAATATATTTAAGGAATTAGAAGACGATTTAGGGATTCGCAACATTCATAACGGCGATTTATCCCCTTGGGCAGAACAAGGCGTTCTATTACTCAATGCTACCTTAACAGTTGAAGCATCAAAAGCGGGATCTCATCAAAAAAAAGGATGGGAAGTCTTTACAGATCAAGTGATTGAATGCGTGGCAACACAGCGAGAGCATGTGGTGTTTGTTTTGTGGGGGAGTTATGCACAAAAGAAAGGAAAAATGATTGATAGAGCAAAACATTTCGTTATAGAAACAGCTCATCCTTCTCCCTTATCTGTTTATCGAGGTTTTTACGGGAGTAAGCCTTTTTCAAAGATTAATGAATACTTAGTTAGCGTTGGTCAAGAACCCATTGATTGGCAAGTATAATATAGTGTATAAAAAAAACCGTCT
The DNA here is from genome assembly GCF_014145635.1 of Myroides sp. WP-1. GTDB lineage: Bacteria > Bacteroidota > Bacteroidia > Flavobacteriales > Flavobacteriaceae > Flavobacterium. The sequence continues at coordinate 41,704 of NZ_JACHTC010000008.1, read as the reverse complement.
ATGTAGACGGTTTTTTTTATATTAAATAGCTTTTGTTTTCTCTCTTAACCAAGAAGCTTCTTCTGTAGATAACAATGCTTTTAGGCTGTTGTATACCCATTCATTGTATTGGTTTAACCAATCGATATGGGTTTGTTCTAGCCATTTTTTGTCTACTAAGTCAGTAGCAATATAGCAAATCGTCAAGGTCTCGAAATCCATGAAATCACCAAATTGGTTTGAATCTAGCTCTTTTGCAAGTACTAAGTTTTCAATTCGAATTCCGTGTTTTCCTTCGCGGTATAAACCTGGTTCGATAGAGGTAATCATTCCTTTTTCTATGGCAATATCCGTCGGAGTTGGGTTGAAGACATGAGGACCTTCGTGAACATTTAGGAAAAATCCAACACCATGTCCAGTACCATGTCCGTAATTTCTTAAGGTAGCCCAAATAGGTCTTCTTGTAATGGCATCAATTTGGTAGCCACGTGTACCTTTCGTATAGATTGCCATTGAACCTTCAATTGTGCCTCTTAATACGATTGTATAATCGTCTTTTTCCTCTTGTGTAGGCGTACCTAAAGCAACGACACGTGTAATATCTGTTGTTCCTGTTTCGTATTGCCCTCCTGAATCAACCAAGAGTAAACCTTCTGTTTTTAGGTCATAACTACTTTTCTCATCTGCAGAATAGTGAGGTAAAGCCCCGTGATCTTTATATCCTGCAATTGTGTTGAAGCTAATATCTTTAAAACCAGGTTGAGCAGCGCGTAAATCGAGTAAGTGATCTGCAATATTCAATTCAGTTAAAGTGCCAGAAGCTACATTTTCTTCAATCCACTTAAAGAATTTTGTCATTGCAACACCATCATTGATCATAGCTTGTCTTTCATGGGCAATTTCAACTTCGTTTTTAATTGCTTTTAGCAAAGTTGAAGGATTCATGTCTTCCTTGATCGTTACCGTTGCAGGTACACTGTCATAGGTTGCAAAACACGTGCGTTTTGGATCCAATAAAATTGTACTTCCCGCAGGAATAGCTGCAATTGCTTGAGGTACACTAGTGTAGTCGGCAATTGAAACCCCAAAACTTTGAAGTTCTTGTTTGGTTTTGTCGTCTAATTTAGTGGCATCGATAAATAAGGTAGCTTTTTCAGCATCCAAGTAAACGAAGCTTAGAGTTACGGGGTTACAAGGTACATCCGTTCCTCTTATATTCAATAACCACGCAATATCGTCTAGGGAAGATACAAGATGGCACGTTGCTCTTTTTTGTTTGAGCATGGCGCGTACTTTCGCTAATTTATCGGCTGTATTTTGTCCTGTAATTGATACAGGAAGCGTATAAGCAGGTGCTGTAGGAAGCGTAGGTCTATTGTTCCAAATCGGAGACAATAGGTCTACATGTCCGTTGATTGTAAATCCAATAGGAGATAACGTAGATTGAATAGCATTAGCAACTGCTAAAGAGGCCAAATTCCCATCAAAAGCAACAACACCCGTTTCAAATTGGGTTGCAATCCAATCAACATATTCTGGCATATGTTGAACTTTCAATTTTACCAATTCGAAACCACTCTGTGCTAATTGATCATTTGCCTGAACGAAGTAGCGAGAATCTGTCCATAAACCTGCAAAATTTTGAGTAATAACTAGTGTTCCTGCAGATCCAGTAAAACCAGATGTCCACGCAATACACTTATAGTATTCAGGAAGATATTCACTAATATGAGGATCCGAAGAAGGAATAATATAAGCATCTATCTTTTGTTCTTTCATTAAAGAGCGGATAGCGCTAAGTTTTTCTATATGTGTCATAATAGGTGTAATTTCAGTTAAAGGTACGAAATGCAATTTTTAAACCAGAGATAATTAACGGGTTTTTGAAGTTAAAATAAATACAGTAAGCGGTGTTTCTAGTGGAAAGATTTAATATTCGCAGGTTTTTTTCCGCGGTGTTTCCATCGTTTATGCGTCCAAAAATAGTACGCAGGAGCTTCATTGATTTGTTTTTCTACCTCTTGTAAAAAGCGATTCGTCAATTCATAATTAGGTACTTCTTTCACTTGTTCATCTGCTTGAAGAAGCGGCACAAAAGTAGCTTGATAGTGTCCGCGTTTGATGTACTCCACTTTGAGATACATGGGTTCCATAGTAAATTTCTTGCACAAAGCTTCCCCACCCGTAAAAACGGGTACTTCGATGCCCATAAAGTTTTGCCAGTAATTAGCATCGCCAATCATGGGTGATTGATCGCTAATAAAGGCATAAATTCCATGGTTTTTATTGACCTCATTTTGACGAATTACGCGAATCGTCTCTTTCATTTCGATCAAGCGCGTATTAAATCGCGTTCTTATTTTCAAAAATAAATCGTTGAAATGAGGATTGGCTATTTTTTTATATACCGCATAGCCCTGAAAACTGATGAATTTATCTAAAATAATCAACCACTCCCAATTGGCGTAGTGGGCGCAAAAAAGCATGACGCTTTTTCCTTGCTTTTCTACGTTTAGGATGGTATCTAGATTGGTAAATTGAAAGCGCTTTTTTAATTCTTCTTCAGAAATGGTAATGGTTTTGATCATTTCTAAGAAAATGTCACATAGGTGTTTGTAGAATTGCTTGACAGTTTCTTTTACTTCTTGATTTGACAAATGAGGCATCGTTAATCGGATATTTTCAGTAACCGCTTTACGGCGATATCTCACGATATAATATAGAAGTACGAAAAAACAATCCGATACAAAGTAAAAGACTGGAAAGGGTAATTTAGAAATAAGCCATAAGATAGGATAGGCGATATAGTAAATTAGTAACTTCATTATTTAGGATTAATTTACTAGCAAAGATAAGGGATTTAGACTATTTTTAACCCGCTAATCGATACATAAATTACAGTCGATAGCATGTAAAAACGTTCAGTATGGATATAGCCCCTATTATTTTAGTTATTTTAATTGGAACAGGAATTGTGACCTATAAAGGTTTACAAGACTATTCTTTCTTCGCCAAGTACAATTTTGATTTGGATCAGATTCGTCAAGGAGCGTGGTATCGCCTTTTTACATCAGGATTTTTACATGTTGATTGGATGCATTTTGCGTTTAATATGTTTACGCTCTATATGTTTTCGAGTATAGTCGTTATGCTTAGTGGAAGTTTTTATTTCGTATTGATTTACCTATTAAGCATCGTTATTGGCAATGTTTTGACCTATCAATTATACAGTAAACGAAGACAGTATTACGCCGTAGGTGCATCTGGAGGAGTAACAGGTATTGTTTATGCTTCCATCTTGTTGTATCCTGATTTAGAGCTCTACTTGTTCTTTATTCCCATTGGAATAAAAGGATATATTTTCGCTTTAGGTTATTTGCTATATAGCTTGTATGGAATGAAAAAGAACGCAGATAATATTGGTCATGCGGCTCATTTTGGAGGGGCAATAGGAGGTTTAGTACTCACTTTAGTGCGCTATCCTGCACTGTTTCAACAGCAAGCTTTTTTAATCGTTTTATTGCTGATTCCCATTGTTTTGCTTCTGATTTTAGCTAAAACAAACAAAATATAGTTGTTAAAGGTTTATTATAAAAAAGAATGGAATCTTTTTTTTGTGAACGAGATCGTTATATTTGTTTGAAATGATTTAGAAAATTAATAAAATGAAAAAGAGTTTTATAGTAGCGAGTATGTGTTTAGCTTTGGGTGTTGCTGCTCAAGCACAAACAGCAGGAACGAGTGTTCCTCAAATTCAAGTACAAGGAGTTGGAAAAGTAAAAGCTGTGCCAGATCAAGTTGTTGTTCGATTGGGAATTGAAAACAAAGGAAAGACTGCAGAAGAGGTGAAAAATACAAACGACGCCATTGTTGCTAGTGTTTTGAAATATTTGAAAGAAGCGAAAGTTCCTGAAAAAAATATTCAAACGCAACGAGTTAGTTTTTATTCTTACAAAGACTATACGGATAAAAAAGATTATTATCAAGCGAGTCAGACCATTACCTTGACTTTAGAAGATTTATCGAAGTATGAGACTTTAATCGCAGGGGTTATGAGTAAGGGAGTAAATCGAATTGATGGAGTGGAGTATAAATCTTCTCAAATAGCAACTTATCAAACTGAAGCTAGAACTTTAGCTGTACAGGAAGCCAAGAAAAAAGCGACAGATTATGCTAATGCTTTAGGACAAAAAGTAGGTAAGGTAATTTTAGTTGCAGATGGAGGAGGATCAACCCCTCCTGTATTTAGACCCATGTATTCATTAAAGAGCTCAACTGCGGATGAATCAGGTGACCAAACACTTGCAGTAGGTGAAATAGAAATTAACACATCGGTTTCTATAAGTTTTGAATTAGAATAAAAAAATAAATGTATTTTTACAAACGTCAGGTGATTTTAGCCTGACGTTTTTTTTTATTCGAAAATTGAAGGGAAAAAGGGGCTAAAAAAACGTTTTTTGAAAGGCTTCTTTATTCTCTAAAATGAGTAAAAAAGATAAATGTAATTGTCTTTTTAGCACTATTTCTGCCTCCTTTTACGAGGAATTTATCCAAAAGTAATTTTTTTTATCCCAAATGGGGTTGTATTTTCTTTAAAAACCCTTATTCAGTTATTTATCTACAAAACGTCATATTTAAACTATTTATATTCAATAAAATAGAAGAAACACTCAATACGAGAAAATCAAACGTATAAAAGTGGTGAATCTAGTGTTCTTAGAACAGTTTTAAATTGTTTGATTTGAGTATTTAAAGTTAAATTATATTTATTTATTGTATTTTTTTATCTTAAAAAAAGACTTAATAGTAAAAGTATCAGTTATATTCCGTTTCTTTTGTGTAAAGTGTAAATTTGCTTTATTGCACTTGAAGACGAAATTAATTGTATCCTATACAACATAAAGTGTGGCTGTTCTGAATTTGTATTAGTGAGCGTATAATAAACCCTCAAAATAGGAATTCTAGTTCTTTAATGGACATTGAATGACTGTTTCTGAACAAACCTTATACTACAATTTGAGATTTTTTTCAAGTCAATTATATCCTTTTTTGAGGTTTTCAGTAGTACTAAAGCCTGATTTTTTATTTGATAATTTAAAGTTTTTTGTTAATAAAAAGCTAAATAAGAAGACGAAAGTTTTTTTGTTATGTATCACTATGTCAGGTTGTTATGTTATTATTGGTCGCTAATAGAATAGGTTTTTTTGAATAAAAATAAAAATTGCGATTTTTCTGGCAAGATAATTGATTTTTGAGAACAGAAGAAGATGTAGAATTAAGAAAAAAGAAAGAAGAAAGTTATGTTACAAGCAAACGAAGTAATTAAAAGACTGAAGCAACTACTTGGCTACAAGAATGATTTAGAGTTAGCCAATTTATTGGAGATTAAGCCCAATACCTTATCGTCGTGGAAGGTTCGTGAAACCATGCGTTATGATAAAATTATAGCTATTTGTAAAAAGCATAAAATCGATTTGAATGATTTGTTTTTAGCACACCCTAATTCAGTTTTAAATGTTGACTTGGAAAACAGAAGAGTAAAAATGATTTCTGTTGATCACCATATTGAATATTTCTTGAATCCTGAAAAATGCTGTGGAACATCTCCAACTTGTGTTTTTCCAACTGAAGAAGAAATAGATATGGCTTTTCAGATTGGCGTGGAAAATATGTATCCGACAATTAAGGTAAGTTCTTATGTGTTAACGAAGCAGATTGATTTAAGTGAAATCAAACCTTGGCACATCTATTTATTAGTTGTGGAAGGAAAAGGAATTCTGTGCTATCGCTTTAAACGTTACACACATGAAGGCGAATTATTGTTTATTAGCGATAATCCGGCGTTTGATTCCTTTTTAGTTGATCCTAAAGATGTGCGTGAAGTATTTTGTATTCGCGGAGCATTTTTACCTAATATTAAAAATCTTACCGATTATTAAGTCATACACATGGGGTATGCGAAGTGAATTACTTGTGTTGTATCAGACAACAGTAAAAACTCACTCAGGTCAAAAGAAAAAATAGTTAATGAGCTGGATAATGGAAGTACTAAACGGAAGTTTCACAGCAGAAGAAAGGGAGTATTCCTTGTGTAAATAAAAAGCGATTAAGCTTATCTATAGTGAAAGGCTTACTAGTAATGCACAACGAAGAATACTCCCTTTGTTACATATTTTTGAATCACGTTAGTTAATCTAACAATATTTCCAGCTAGGATAAAGAATACTTCTTCTTTATCCTAGCTGTTTTTTTTTGTTCATTTCTGACCTTTTTGAAAACACAAGAAAAATAAATTAATTCAATAGAGGTATATAGGGAGACTCTTGAATATTAAAAACAAACAAGAGAATTTCCTCACCATCTATCTCACCACCTCACCAAACAACAAACGACAAACAACAATCATCAAATACCACCTCACCATCTATCTCACCACCTCACCACCTCACCAAACACCAATCAAAACAATTGATCAGGAAAAAAATAGAATACAGAATAAAGAAAAAACGTGTTTTTCGCATGATGAGAATTTTCAGTTGAAAAACATAGACCTTATCTAGTGCTCTGGTGTATAATTTAGTTTTGTATTTGGATAATTAAATTTTTTTAAAAAAAAGATAAAAAAATTAATGTATTTAAATAATTGATTTTCAATACATTATGTTTTTATTGTTTAATTTTTTGGGAAAAATATTTGTTTTGAGAACTTTTTGGCAAGGTAGTTGATTTTTGGAGAACAGTTAAAATTGTTTGTATATAAATAAGAAGATATTATGTTAAAAGCAACTGAAGTAATTAGGAGATTAAAGCAAATGTTAGATTACAAAAATGATTTACAGTTGGCTCAAGTGTTAGAAATAAAACCCAATACATTATCTACCTGGAAGAAAAGAGAGTCCTTAGATTACAATAAAATAATGGAGGTATGTCGAAATCACAAAATTGATTTAAATACGTTGTTTTTGGCTGAATCAAATAGTAGTCTGACTAAAAACATGGAAACTCGCAGAGTGAAGATGATTGCTGTGGATCAACATCTCGCTTATTTTTTGAATCCAGAAAAATGTTACGGTACTGCACCTGCTAGTGTGTTTCCTCTCGAAGAAGATATCAATATAGCCTTTCAAATTGGAATCGAAAATATGTATCCAACAATTAAAGTTAGCTCTTATGTATTAGCTCAAAAAACAAAAATTGAAGAAATGCAGCTGTGGCAAATCTACTTGCTTGTAGTAGAAGGTAGAGGAATTATATGCTATCGTTTCAAAGAGCTCAACGCCAAAGGCAATTTACTTTTACAAAGTGATAATGACGTTTTTGGACAATTAGAACTTAATCCAAGCGAAATTCGAGAAGTTTATAGTGTGCGAGGTGCATTTATGCCTGCAATTAAAAATTTGATTGGAAACTAACTTTAGTTACACAAAAAAACAAACAAAAAAACAGGCGCATTAGCGGCAATAATAGCCCTTTTTAAAGGGCAGAAATTTGCAGGTTTCTATTGTAAACAGTCAACGAGCTGACGTTTTTACACTACTTTTTTTCTAATAAGGATTCTAAAAAGAAAAAATGGAGGTGAGAATAACACAATGTTTGGTATGAAAGACCTAATTCGCTAATTGTGAATAGTAGTTTTTATTCTAATTCGATTTGTTTCGAAAAATTGATCATTTAAGAAGTATTTAGAATTAAAAGGTATTATTTGAGATTTTAATCTGAATAATTAGAATGACTTTTATTTGTTTAAAGTGTTTGTTTTTTAATTTTAATTCGTATAATTAACGCTTATTGTTTCGTTATTCTTAATAATATAGGGTATGTTTTAGAATTAATGTAAAGTTCGCTAATTTTGTTTTACTAAATTTTAATTAAATAAATGATAATAAAAAGAATCGTTATGATGAATAAAACTTTACTAACAATTGGCCTAATCAGTTTAGGTGTTTTAAGTGCTCAAGCGCAAGAATTGGGATTTAGTATTGGAGGTCACGTACCTAATCCTGCTACAGTCTTAGATATCCAAGCAACAAACAAAGGGGTATTAATACCTCGTATCAATTTAGAAGAATCTACAGTATTACAAGGAGGAACGAATCCAGAAGGGGTTATTGTTTACAATAGCGGTACTGTTTTAGCGCCAGGATTTTACTACTGGAATGGTACAAAATGGGATATGCTAACGAATACAGGCTATGTTTCAAATGAATTATCAGAATTAGAAACAAGAATTGATACCCAAATTAACAATATTATCAATGGAGGTCAAACAGAAGAAACTGACATTAGTTACCTCGTTTCTTACAGCCCTGATACAAAGGTTTACAGTTATCTTAAACCCAATGAAAACGGTGGATACGATAAAATGAATATCGACCTTATTGAAGCGGTACAAGTAGCAGAGACCAATACGTTTATTAGACCCGTTTACACGATTGTTAACGAAGGTACTCCAGAAGTAAAACAAGTTGTGTCTGCTTATGTGTATTTCTCAGAAGACGCAATTAAAGCTTGGAAACTCTTACACCCTGAAGGAAACCCTCAAGACGATATGGATGTTGATTTAGGAGTTAGAATTGATGTTTTAGGTGTGGTAAACAACAACTTCCGCGAGATTTTTGAAAATGCAACCAACAACGAAATTATCAACGAGATCATTAAAGAATCTCCAAATAACGTTTGGGTTGAAGATAGAGGAGATCAAGGGAAGTTTTTAGTGTATTTTGATGCAGATAAAGTAAAACACGAAGTGAACTTAGAACACCAAGAAACGCAAACAGAAATGTTTAAACACGTTGTTACTGCAGATGGTACACCTGGTGATCCTCAAGTGATAGAAACATTAAACACGGCTGAATTAAAAGATGGTGGTATTTACTACTCTTACAAAGCAGAGCACGGAAAGACGTTCTATATCAATATGACCAATGACGTGATCAACTCGATTCAAAATAGTGAAACCTTGAAAAAGGAGATCTTCAATACGATCAATGAATACAATACAACGGGTGGAAACGTGTATTACGGAAAGATAGAAGAAAATGGAGAAGATGTATTGTATGTAATCAAAAACGATGTGCCAGAGCGCATTGATATTTCTCAAGATATTTTGAAAGTAATTGAAAACGTAACTAATGAGGCAATTATTGAGAAAATTTTAGAGCGTACAGAAATTAAAATAGTTACTGGAAGTGAAACTAAATTAAATGAAACGATTGACGGATATGTTGTATACAAAGCAAAATACGATGCTGAGGTAGTGGCTTTTTCACAAGCAGCACCTTACAACACACATTTTGATACAGGGTTTAGAATTAAGAACTTAAAAACGTTGTTGAATGTAAAAATTTTAAAAGGAGTTGAATTGGTTCAAAGTTCTGTAACAGAAGTAAAATATGAAGGAGACGCGTTGAGCTTTAAGTTTGGAATGGGAAGTCTTTGTTCAACACTGATGAGTGGAGATTATCAGGTGATCATTGAGTATGTTTCAAACGAAGTAAAAGTAAACGAGTAATTTAAACCAAACACATTGTTACATTTTAAAAGATAAGATGATGAAAAAAAGAGTATTTTCTATATTGTTCCTGACTGTATCAGTAGTCATGTTTGCCCAAGATAAACCAGGTGTTGGAATCGGAGGAAAGAGAATTGACAAAGCAGCAATGCTTGATATCCAAGCGACAAACAAAGGGGTGTTAATACCTCGTATCAGCTTAGAAGAAACGACAGTATTACACGGAGGAACAAATCCAGAAGGGATTATTGTGTACAACAATGGTACTGCTTTAGCACCAGGGTTTTACTACTGGAATGGTACGAAATGGGATATGTTAACCAACACGGAGTATGTTTCAAATGAATTATCAGAATTAGAAACAAGAATTGATACCCAAATTAACAATATTATCAATGGAGGTCAAACAGAAGAAACAGACATTAGTTACCTCGTTTCTTACAACCCTGATACAAAGGTTTACAGTTATCTTAAACCCAATGAAAACGGTGGATATGATAAAATGAATATCGACCTTATTGAAGCGGTACAAGTAGCAGAGACCAATACGTTTATTAGACCCGTTTACACGACTGTTGGCGAAGGTACTTCTGAAGCAAAACAAGTTGTGTCTGCTTATGTGTATTTCTCAGAAGACGCAATTAAAGCTTGGAAACTCTTACACCCTGAAGGAAACCCTCAAGACGATATGGATGTTGATTTAGGTGTTAGAATCGATGTTTTAGGTGTGGTAAACAACAACTTCCGCGAGATTTTTGAAAATGCAACCAACAATGAAATTATCAACGAGATCATTAAAGAATCTCCAAATAACGTTTGGGTTGAAGATAGAGGCGATCAAGGGAAGTTTTTAGTGTATTTTGATGCAGATAAAGTAAAACACGAAGTAAGCTTAGAACACCAAGAAACGCAAACAGAAATGTTTAAACACGTTGTTACTGCATATGGTACACCTGGTGATCCTCAAGTGATAGAAACATTAAACACGGCTGAATTAAAAGATGGTGGTATTTACTACTCTTACAAAGCAGAGCACGGAAAGACGTTCTATATCAATATGACCAATGACGTGATCAACTCGATTCAAAATAGTGAAACCTTGAAAAAGGAGATCTTCAATACGATCAATGAATACAATACAACGGGTGGAAATGTGTACTACGGAAAGATAGAAGAAAATGGAGAAGATGTATTGTATGTAATCAAAAACGATGTGCCAGAGCGTATTGATATTTCTCAAGATATTTTGAAAGTAATTGAAAACGTAACAAATGAGGCAATTATTGAGAAAATTTTAGAGCGTACAGAAGTGACCATCAACGTAGATGTGGCAGATGTTGCAATTGGAACTTCAATTGATGGAAGTAAAATTTACAAAGGAAAAAGAAGTGCAACGGTATTTCATGAGGATGGATATGACGTAACATTTAAAGCGCCTATTACGGCAAAACCAGCTAAAAAAGTACACGTACAAGGTTCGGATCAAGTAACATATGAACCGACAAATGAATCAATAGAAACGCTACTTTCTGCAACAATTATCGATAAAACAACCAAACAGGTTGTATCAACAAATATAACGGATGTTGTAATTGGAGCGAATAATACGGTAACCTTTAATTTTGGGTTAGGTACGATGTATACGGCTTTAGAAAATAAAGATTATGAAGTTGTGATTGAGTATACAGCGAAATAAAAACGTAAAGGATGAGAAAGCTATTATTTGTTTTGTTTTTACTATGGGGGTGCTTTAGCGGGTACTCCCAAGTAGGAATAGGAATCAAAGATCCATCGCCTTCGGCTATGTTAGATATTTATAGCGCACGTGGAAATAGAGGGGTATTGATGCCTAAAGTTGAATTGCTCGACAAACAATCGTATGCACCAATTTTAGGAGACGGAAATGATCCTCATAATATCGGACTGATAGTATATAATATGACGAAGAATATATCCGAAGAATTGACACAAGGCTACTACTATTGGACTGGAAGTACTTGGACAAGGTTAGCAGATGTAGATACAATTATGGATTTGATCGGTAAGCCAACCGCGAATGAAGGAGGTGTTTACTACGGTAAAATTAATGGAGGAGCAAAAGAAGTGCTGTACTTCAAGAAGAAAGAGGCTAATGGAACCGTGGTAGATGTTGAAATCGATCTTGTTGGTGCTTTGCTAGACGACTTTGCGAATCTATCCGAAGAAAATATTTTCAATCTGCGAAAAGTCTTTGGCTATGATATTACAGAACGAGTTGTTTTTACAGGAAAGCGCATACAAGGAAAATATCATTACAGTGTTTACGGTAGAACAGCAATTGAAGACGGAAATGCTGAAGTTCAAGGGATGCGATTAAATCCCAGCTCTTTACAGTTGTTAGAAGAAGGGAACGTATTTAAGATTTACTTGTTAAATCAAAATCAACAAGTTATCGATATGGGAATTACGGATATAGAAGTTACTACTGGTGGAATGTTGAAATTTAGTTTAGGGTCTAGTAGTGTGTATTATACTCTACCTGCAGGTCAGTATGGTGTAATTGTTGAATTTTTAAGCACAAGAGAACTGTTTTAATTAACTAGTTGCTTCAAATGCTTTAGATATAAAATCTCACAATTGAAAGTAGTACAGTAAGTAGACAATGGACAGACTAAAAATATATAGCAAAATAGGTAAAAATTGTCTACTGCGTATGCAGGAGAATAAAATGTGAAAAAAAAAGAACAAATGAAACAAAAGTTAACAATTATTATCGCCTGTTTGTTTTTCGGACTTGGAGCTAAAGCTCAAAAAGGCCAAAGTATCGGTATAGGTGTGTCTATTCCTGATCCGAGTGCGGTACTACACATAGAATCTGATACGAAAGGGGTTTTGATTCCTCAAGTAAAAATAACAGATTTAACGCAAAAAACACCTATCGAAGCGGAGGCAAAAGAAAGCTTGTTGGTGTATAATATTGCAGAAAGCGAAGGAATTTCTAAAGGATATTACTATTGGACAATAACTCCTTCAAATCCAAAAGGAAAATGGGTGAGAGTATTGACAAGCGAAGATCACGATACGATTCTTGAAGGACAAATTCAAGAATCATTTGTTGAAGAAACAACAACAGAAAATGGGGAAGAAGTAGGTACAGGAGTATTTGTTTATACACCTGATAAAACAATGGCAACAGATCCCAATGCCCCTGGACGATTGGTTCTAGATATTCCCGATTTAGTGGTTAAAAACCAAACCGTAACTAGTTTTGAATTGAAACAATTTGAATTATATCACTATTCGAATGGAGATGTAACTCGCGAACCCAAAACGGATCAAGAATTAATTACCGAAAACATTCGACTAAATAAAAAGACAACAGAATTAGAATTGGTATATACAGATGAGGATGAAAAAGTATTCAATTTTGCCGTTAAAGATTTATTAGGAGGAAGTAATGATAGTATTCCAGCTATCACAAATCTAAAACTTAATAGCAGTTTAACGGGATTAGTGTATACAAATGAGAAAGGACAAAACACAGATATCGATTTAGTTGATGTAATTAAGAAAAATGAAACGGTTACTAGTATGACTATTGATGCGGATGATAATCTGATTTTTATCAATGAGAAAGAGGCAAGACAGCAAGTAAACATCAGAAGTGTGGTAAAAGAACCTTGGAGAGTAGCTGAAGACAATACAGAATCAACCAAAGTAACAGATAATATTTTTCACAATGGTTGGGTAGGTGTAGGGCTTACTTCAGCGCAAGCTAGTACAGCAATAAACAGTTTGAAACCCGATGAAAAATTACGCGTCAATGGAAGTATTTATGCCCGTAATAGCTACTATGCGGATTATGTATTTGACAACTATTTTACCAACGAAGTTTCAGCCTTACATGCGGACTATAATTTTAAAGATTTGGCAACCGTTGAATCTTTTATCAAAGCAAATTATCACTTACCGGGTATTACTCCTATTGGAGATTTGGAACAATCTAAAGAGGAAGGGTATTTGATTAATGTATCCGAACTTTCTATTCAATTACTAGAAAAAGTAGAAGAATTGTATTTGCATACGATTGAACAACACAAAGTTATTGAAAGTCAAAAAGCGGCATTAGATAAACTACAGGAACAATTTAACCAACTAGAAAACTTGGTCAAAGGAAACAAGTAATTAGTATAATGGACGAAGTTATGAAGAGAATATTACACTATACAATCCTAATCTGTTTACTCGTATGGAATATTGGTACCGGATATGGACAAATAACAAAATCAGTAGGGACGCGTATTACAGATAATACTGCGGAAAAAGAGTTGAGAACCAATGCTATTTTAGACTTGGAAAGTACAAGCAAAGGGTTTTTCTTACCTCGTATGACCACAGTACAACGCGATGCCCTCGTACAAGATAACAACAAAGACAACGGATTGTCTATTTACAATATTGACAATGATTGTGTAGAATACTGGAGTGCCCGCGTCAATAAGTGGATGAGCCTATGCGGAAGTTTACCACCAGCAACCATCGAAATTGAAGCGGGAAGCTGTGACAATATTTCGTTTGGTGGAGGCTTTACAATGGTAGGGGATAAACCCCAACTTCAACAAGGAACAGCTTTAACGCCCGATACACAGTTTATTGCACTGCGCGTTAAGGTTGATCAAATTGGAACCTATGACATTTCAGCCCTAACCGATAACGGATATTTCTTTTCTGGTGAAGGTCAATTTCAGGCTATAGGTACTTATCAAATTGTATTGAAGGGAATGGGAACTCCGGTTAATGGATATAATAACGGAGGTAGTGATACTTTGAAGTTTATGATTAATGGAAAAGAATCTACGGTTTGTACAAATACGCAAATCTTGGTGATTCCAGCGGATTTGAAATTTAAAATTACATCGAGTACACATCAAGCGCAAGGGAAATACTATGTAGGAGTAGGTGCGAAAACGGCAAATAACAATAAAATTGTAGTAGATATTCAAGTATTCAATGGAGGTACAGCCACGATTAAGGCGAGTAATCCAACCGTTGGCTTGGCGTTTAAGGGAACAAAAGAGCTAGAAAGTAATACAACTACGCAAATGGTATTAGAACCCGTAAGTGGGGAAAATATACCAAGTGAAAATACACAGACAAGCTATCCCTTAACCTTTGAAGTAAATACGCTAGATCCTGCGGAGACAATTGATAGCAAACAAGCTAGTGTAGTGATTGAACAAACGAAGATTCAGGCTCAATATGCTGAGGCTACTTTTGGTTTAGAACCCTATTATCAAGATGGGGTATTAACAGAAAATCACAGTATTGAACTACCTCTAAAAGTGCTTGGATCAGGAAAAACCAATTTGTTTCTCAAAGGAGCTGGAGGTATTGAGTTCAAAGCTGAAGAGGTGATGTTAAAAATGCCTGAAGAAGAAGATGAATTGCAGTATGTCGTTTTCAAAGGTGTAAGTGGAGCACTCCCAGAAACAACGGGAATTGAATTAACGTTAAGCGGAGACGCTGCGAGATTCTCTGTTGAAAATGGAAACAAAATGCAGCTGCCGATTTCGAAAAAACCAGTAGAATACACGATGGATTGTTCGACGATAAAAACCAATAGGCAAGCCATGCCATACAATAAACCCATTGGTGAAAGCTATACCATTAGTTTGACTGTAGATGTCGTAGTACCAGAAGAATACGAAATTAACACTAGCACACCCATTGATGGTATCGTATTTAGTACAACTAGAGGAGGTGTAAAACAAGTATTTACACAAACGGGTAGACAAGAAGTAACACTTTATGCCGTAGATGGAGCGAAAATTCCAACGAATAAAGGAGAATATACGGTTGATTTAGTTGCCAACGATGCTTCAGAAAATAGATGTAGTCAAGTGAAATTGAAAGTAGGCTATAGTGAGATTAATATTTTAATGATTATTGGAGGAGGAAGCAGTAGTAGTAAAAATGCGCAGATTAATGAGAACTTGTTCTTTACAGCTAAAAATAGTGATGGAAAATATCGATTTGGAGAAGGTGGTGTATTTGCAGAAACAGGTGAAGTAAAGTTAAAATTAGTGAATGTTTTGGATAGCAATTACCCTACAATTCGAACACAGCTTGTAACAGAAATTACTGAAGGAAAGTATAACTTTATTTCCATTTCTGGTCGATCTGCTTCTTATGCAATCGATCGCCCTTTAGCTGATGCGCTGTACAATTATGTAATCAATGAGGTGGGAGTTTTCTGGTTTCAAACCTTGTATTATCATGCAAATGGTACTAAAAATATTGATTATGTAGACCATATGAAACGACAAATTCCATTTATGCTGAATAGACCTGGAGGGGGGATTCAATTTGAAGGATATGAGTTAGTTAAGCGATTTAATAGTGACAGAGATCTTAAATTTTATAATAGAGGAAGTGACCGCGCCTATAATATGATTGTTGTTGATCCAACAGATAAATGGACCAAACCAAGAAATGGATACAATTATGTTGCTAACGGTAGTGGTGGTTATTTGGATATTCACTGGTATTTATCTCGTGATTTAACCAATTTTGGTTCTATTGACGCTAGAAATACTGATTTTAGACCTTTGGTAGCTGATAGAGGTACTGAGTTTGGAGATGAAAAAGGTCTTGTTTTTGTACATCGTACTCATGAGAATTTGTTTTGGGCTCCTGTGGTTGGAGATTGGGACGAAGGGATGTTAACGATTGATTCGAGTATTGATGCAAATGGAACTCCGTTTACTAGAGATAAAGCAAAACAGCATAACGGAGTTTTAGTTGATACCAATACAAATAATGGTGCTTTTATGGCGAATATTTACACCGCTATTATGGAGTATTTGGCCAATAAATAAAACGAATTTGAAGTGAACAAACACTGTGTTTGTTTAGCTGAAATCGGAGAAACGAAACTAGTATTACGCCTTACAGGAATGTTTGTTTTTGAGATATGAAATGAAAAATGAAGATGTAGTGCTAGTTGTTTCTTTTGTTCTTGTTTTAATCGAAGATTTTTTTTTAAATCTTTAATTAAAAGAAATTAGAACTAGTATAATTGAAGAAGTTATGAAGAGAATAATACAATATACAACTTGGATTTGCTTGCTCGTATGGACTATGGGGCTTGGATATGGACAAGTAACCAAATCAGTAGGGGCGCGTATGACAGATAATACGGTTGAAAAAGAGTTGAAAACCAATGCGATTTTAGACTTAGAAAGTACGAGCAAAGGTTTTTTCTTACCGCGTATGAATACAGCACAACGTGATGCGTTGTTACAGAATATGACTGATGATAACGGATTAGCAGTATACAATGTTGACAATGATTGTATCGAATATTGGAGCGCTCGTGTCAATAAATGGAGGAGCTTGTGCGGTAGTTTATCTCCAGCAACCATAGAAATTGAAGCAGGAAGCTGTAATACTATTGCCTTTAGCGGTTTTACTATGGTAGGTGGCAAACCACAAGCACAACAAGGAACAGCGCTATCACCAGATAAACAATTTATTACGTTGCGTATTAAAGTAGATCAAATCGGAACCTATAATATTACAGCGTTAACGGATAACGGATACTTTTTTTCTGGCGAAGGTCAGTTTCAAGCTACAGGAACCTATCAAATCGTCTTAAAAGGGATGGGAACCCCCATCAATGGATACACAAATGGAGGTGGGGATATGTTGAAGTTTATGATTAACGGAAATGAATCTACGGTTTGTACCACCACTCAAGTATTGGTGATTCCTGCAGATTTGAAGTTTAGAATTACGTCGAGTACTCATCAAGCGCAAGGAAAATATTATGTTGGTGTTGGAGCGAAAGCAGAAAAAGACAATATAATTGTAGTAGATGTAAACGTTATCAATGGAGGTATGGCTACAATTAAAGCAAGTAATTCTGCCGTTGGTTTAGTGTTTAAAGCTACAAAAGAGCTAGAAAGTAATACAACTACGCAAATGGTATTAGAACCTGTAAGTGGAGAAAATATACCAAGCGAAAATACACAGACAAGCTATCCTTTAACCTTTGAAGTAAATACGCTAGATCCTGAGGAGACAATTGATGGTAAACAAGCTAATGTAGTGATTGAAGAAACAAAGATTCAAGCTCAATTTGAGCAGGTTGATTTTGGAGCAAAACCATATTATCAAGGTGATGGTTTAACCGAAACACATACCATTGAACTACCAATAAAAGTACTCGGATCAGGAAAAACCAATTTATTCCTCAAGGGAGCTGGAGGCATTGAGTTCAAAGCAGAAGAGGTGATGTTGAAAATGCCTGAAGAAGCAGATGAATTACAGTATGTTGTCTTCAAAGGAGTTAATGGAACACTTCCTGCAACAACGGGAATTGACCTGACGTTAAGTGGTGACGCAGCAAGACTTAGTATTGAAAACGATACTTTATTGCATTTGCCGATTTCAAAAAAACCAGTAGAATACACCATGGATTGCTCGACAATCAAAACAAGCAGACAAGCCATGCCATACAATAAACCCATTGGAGAAAACTATACCATTAGCTTGACTGTGGACGTTGTTGTAGCTGGAGAGTATGAAATTACAACTAGTATGCCTATTGATGGTATTATTTTTAGTACAACAAGAGGGGGAGTAAAACAAGTATTTACGCAAACGGGTAGACAAGAGGTAACACTTTATGCCGTGGATGGAACAAAAATTCCAACGAGTAGAGGAGAATATACTGTGGAGTTGATTGCTAATGATGGCTCAGAAGCCAGATGTAATCAGGTGAAGTTGAAAGTGGGTTATAGCGATATTAATATCTTGATATTAAAAGGAGCAGGAGATAGTATGTTTGAGTATACAATTAATGAAGACTTGTTCTTTACGGGTAAAAACAGCGATGGAAAGTACCGCTTTGGAGTAGGTGGAGCATTTACAGAAACCGGAGAGGTAAAAGTAAAAGTAGTAGATGTTTTAAGTGCTAATTTCCCATCCGTTAGAGCGCAGTTAGTCACAGATATTAGGGAAGGAAAGTATAACTTTATCTCAACTTCCGGACAATCTGCTGCTTATGCCATAGATTCTACTTTAGCGAATGCTTTGCATGAGTATGTTGTAAATAAGCAAGGTGTCTTATGGTTGCAAACAATCTATCACTATGCCAATGGAGAACATACGATTAACTATGTACAAGAGCATACAACGAATGTGCCTTCTTCTTTGAATTCTCCAGGAGGTGGAAAGGAAAAAGAAGGGTACCGATTGATTCAGCGATTTAATGACAATAGAGATTTGGAATCCTTCAATCAACCAAGCGAAAGGAATTATAATATGATTGTAGTGAATGAAAATGACAATTGGACTAAACCGAGAAACGGATACAACTATGTTTCTAATGGTAGAGGCGGTTATCTCGATATTCACTGGTATTTGGTTAGAGATCTAGGTGCTTTAAGTTACATCGATGCTAGGAATACTAATTTTAGGCCTTTAGTTGCAGATAGAGGCGCTCAGTTTGGCGATCAAAAAGGATTAGTTTTTGTACACCGTACTTATGAAAATCTATTTTGGGCTCCTGTTGTAAGGATATGGCCTGAAGGTATGTTGGCTGTTGACTTTAATATAAATGCAAATGGAACTCCATTGAATAGAGATGAAGGAGATACCAATACTGGAGCTTTTATGGCGAATATTTATACCGCTATTATGGAATACCTGGCTAATAAATAATAATTTTAAGTGGATGATTGATATCCACACCAACCAGAGAAACCAAAGCTAGTATGACATAAAAATGAAGTTGCACTTAATGTGTAAAACCAACATAAAGATGGAATACTAGCTGTTTCTTTTACCAACCATTTGAAATGGAATCTGCATTTACTTAACGATACGGAATCGAACTTTATAGTTAGAATGATGTTGTTTATTAGCTATTTAGTAGTGTATCTATCCTTATATCTTGTCATTCAGTATTGAATGCCTTTTGAATAGAGGAAGATAGAAGATCAAAGAGAAACGCAAATCTAATTGAATATCAGCATGAAAAAGAAAAGAAAATATAGTGTACTACTTTTGAGTATTTGCAGTGCGTTACTGTATGGGCAAGAATCTATATCAGTTGCCAATAAAGGTATCTTATCTGTGGTTTCTGATGAAATTGTCTCTTTTCAAGGAACTTTTGAAAACAGAGAAGAAGGAGATGTGACTAATGATGGAACTGTATTTTACTTTCGCGATTTTATTAATGAAGGAGCTTATGGAATCACGACGAATAAAACCACCTCTACTACCGTTTTTACGGTAGGCGAAAGAAATAAAAGAAAGAAGCAAATCGCAGGAAATGGAGTTAGTTCATTTTATAACATTGTCTTTGATAGCCCTGTAAGTCAGGTTGCTTTTGATTTGAAAAACAATATTGATGCCTCAGGAGTAGTTGAGTTTAAAGACGGGATTGTTCAGGTTGATTCAACTTTTAATCCTACAACATCGCTGTCCAAGGGGATGTTTACCTTTAATAAAGATGCCACTGCATTATATGCTAATGACGCTTCTCATGTAGATGGTTTTGTTGAAAAAGTAGGTAAAGAATCTTTTACTTATCCCCTAGGACATGACGGAAAGTATCGCCCTGCTCGTATTTCAGGATCTAAAAACAAAAGAGATATTTACCTCAGTCGCTATGTCTACAACGATCAAGCTTTTTTTGAAGGACGATCTCATGCAGTTGGAGTAATTAACAAGATTAATACAAGTGAATATTGGATCATCAACAATGCCGCAAGTAATAAGAGCGATGTATTAGTAACCTTAAGTTGGGATGATGAAACCACTTCTCCGAATGTTTTAACGAATCCAGAGGAAGAATTACACATTATTCGCTGGGATGAAGAGGCTCAGTTATGGGTAGATGAAGGAGGTGTTGTTGATATGTCTACAAAAGAAGTTACCACAATCGGCACAGTAAAAGGATACGGAATTTTTACTTTCGGAACCGTAAAAAAAGATTGGATTTTAGATGGAGATATTGTCATTTACAACCTAGTAACTCCAGATGGAGATGGAAAAAACGACTATTTTATTATAGATCACATCAAGAATTACCCGAATAATAAAGTTGAAATTTACAATCGATGGGGCGTTCGCGTCTATGAAACAACAGGCTATGATCCTGAAGGCGACGGAAGTAGTAACGTTTTTAAAGGATATTCAGAAGGCAAAAGAGTAGCAAATCAAGGAAACAAATTAGCCAATGGAACATATTATTATGTGATTACTTATGAGTATACGGATGCTAATGGAAGCAGAACAATAAAAAAAGCGGCGAACTTGCATCTAGAAAGCAACTAGTTTTTTATCTACATAAAATACCCGAAGACTATACAAGGGTACTAGTGGTAAGAATTTTCCTATCAATCTTGAATAGGTGAATTCTTACCACTTTTTTTATTATCTATTACCTTCTGATTTTTTATGAGTTTTGACTTTTCTTGAAGAAATAAGGCAGAAAAAAATATCGCGTATTGCGTATTTAGCAGCTGCTTACAACTTGCTTCAGTGTATTTAAATAAGTTACCTGTTTAGTTGTTGATTAAAAGCGAATTATTTTTATTTTTTAATTATTGATATTTTATTTTTATTACTGTTTATTGTTTTTATGTTTTTAATTTTGGTTAAAAATATGTTTTAAAAAAGCTAAATTTGTGTTTTTGTTTGTGATATATTAATAAATAAAATTGAGAAAAATGAAGAAAATGTACCTGTATTGTAGTATAATTTTTATGCTTAGTTTTAGTACTTACGCACAAAAAGAAGCTAATAATTGGTTTTATGGTTATGGACAAGGAATTACTTGGAATTCTACCCAAACATTCGAAGGAATACCAATTGATGCTCCTAATACGAGAGTTAATTTAACGGGAATACCCACGCGTTATGAATCACAAAGTGTTCGTCCACAAATGTATCCGATACGCGCCGCAGAAGGTTGTTTTTCTCTGTCTGACGAAAACGGGAAATTGTTGTTTTATTCGGATGGAACAACGATTTACAACGCAAAACACGAAATCATGGAAAATGCTACCAGTTTAAGTGGAAACAATAGCTCTACCCAATCGGGAATCATTATTCCTTATCCTAATAACAGAAAAAAGTATGTAGCTGTTTCCATTGGTATTAAAGGTGCAGGTAGTCTATCTTATAATATCCTTGATATTGAAGCCAATAATGGATTAGGAAAGCTAGAATTACCTAAGAAAAGACTCTTTACTCTTCCTGTTGGAGCTCAGTTAAGTGATTTTGTAGAATCTGTATCTGCAACAAAACATGCCAACGGCATCGACTTTTGGATTATATCAGTTCAACGTTCTGGCGCAAATAGTAAAATGGTCGCTTGGTTACTTACGGAGAATGGAATCTCTACCAGTCCTGTAACGTCTAGTATTCCGAATATGACATTATTAAATAGCCATGAGTTTTATGGTTATTTGAAAATATCACCCAATGGGAAGTATTTTTCCTTACTGTTTAAAAAGGAAAGGAATTTTTTATGGGGAGAATTTGACAATAGCACGGGTGTATTTACAAATATACGCGATTACTATTCTTTCACTCGCACTGCTTTTGATTGCTATGGGGGAGAGTTTTCTGCTAATAATCAATATTTATACCTTAGCTCTGGAACTAAGTCAAATAAAAGGGTTTATGTTTTTGATTTTCAACAACTACTTCAACATAATATCATTCCCTTAAAAACGTATGAACTTCCTGAAAGTGTTCATACAGCAGGTACACTTCAATTAGGGCCAGATTATCGAATGTATATGACGATGCTTGTGCCTATACAAAATAATGAAAGACTTCCATCACTTCTCTATCTATTTGACACACCTAATGATCCTTTAAATACCAAAGTGTATGGCTTAGAAAATTTATCTCTAAGATCAGATCAAGGTGGTGGTGGTATCTTTGGTACTATGTTGGGACTACCGAGCTTCGTGTCTTCTTTTTTTATGGATGCTAAGGGATCTTCAACTATTTGCCTTAGTGAAGAGGCCGTCTATACGATCAATACCAATGCGCAAAGACTTGAAATTGATTTTGATGAGGGAGATCGACCAATTATTGTAAATAATGTAGCAGAGCTCAAACACATCTTTAAAAAACCAGGGAATTACCTGATCAAAATTCGCCCGTTAAATAGCGCGGGATTAGTTATAGAAGATGAGGTGAAGACAGTTTATACCACAGTTTATAGTTGTTCCTTACCGGTGAACCACAATCTGTTAAATGCTGATTATTAAAATAGCAAAAAGAGCCTGCTTTTTGTCGAAAAAAGAGATGAAAACCTGTAGTTTTTATAGCGTAAAGCGCTCGCTGAAGCATATATTTTATCAGCTGTGTATAAGAAAGCTGCCAGATTGCTTGCCACTCATAAAAGGGAACGAAAAGAATTAAATTTTTCTCTTTGTTACTCGCTAATCAATTGATTAGGTAAGTTTTGTACAGGAATATGAAAAATGGACCTCGTTGATAATGTTGTGTTGTAGATTGAGCATTGATGTGCTTTTTTGTATTTAATTAACTGAATTTTAGTTATTTGTATTTTTTTAAGAAGAAGAAAGTGTTAGTACAGGAGATTATTTGTTTTTTGTTAATTAGTGTTAATTATTGGTTAAATAAATCGAAATAAAAGTATAGTAAACAGAAGTTGAGGCTGACTTTATTCAGTCGCGTTTTGAGGGGGTGTCTAAAGTTTTGTTTTACCAGAAGTGTTTTTTAGAACTAAATGAAAATAGTTTTTTGATTAAAAGCGAAATTTTAAAAATATGTTTTTAATAAAATTAGATTAAAATAAATGTATTTTTTGAGAATTGTGTATTTTATTTATTGAAATGGAGTATTAAAAAAGTTAACTTTACACTTTTTAGTAAAAAATGTTATTTTGATTTTTTTAAAAAATGCTGAAAATAAGAAGAGAAACCAACATCGATTGCCTTGCAATCAACATTTAAGATTTTAAGAAAAATGAAAAAAAAATTGCCCAAATTACTGTTTAGTATGGTGTTTATTTTTTTTGTGCTTCAAAACGCGAGTTATGCACAAGAAAATGATTTTAGTATTGTTGTTGTACCAGTTAAATCAAGTATGCTTAGTGAAGGTGTATTGAAGAGACAAGCACAATTAGAAGTACAACAAATAGAAGTATTAGATGATGCAGCACGTGATTCTTTATACCAAAGTTTGCCTGATCGTTTTTTAGGCAATGTACAAAGTAGAATAGTAATTTATGAAGATGATAAAGCATGTAGAGGAGTTGCTAAACTATTCAAATTCAACATTCCAGGTATTAACCCAAACACAAAATATGCCGTTTGGAGTTTCGGAGACGGAAGTCCGAATGAGAGAGAAGATATTTTGGGGCATCAGGGAGAAACGACATTTATGCATGTTTATCAAACACCTGGTATATACACGATAACGGTTGAATTTTTTGATAACCAGAATCGACCAAGTGGAGAAGAATCGAAACAAAGGAAAGTCATTGTTGATGTGTGTGCTCCTCCTGTTCCTCCTCAATTTTCTGTCAATCCTAATATTCACAAAGTTAGGAGATAGAAAAAAAAAGAAAAAAAGAAGAAGGTGAAAAAAGAAAAGAATGAAAAAAATATATCTATACTGTAGTATTTTATGTATACTCAGTTTAAGTGCATATGCACAAAAAGAAACATACAACTGGTTTTACGGGTCAGGACAGGGAATTACTTGGAGTAGGACTCAAGATTTTGCAGGTGCACCAATTAGCAATCCCAATACAACCGTAACGTTAAGAGGAATCCCTACGCGTTATGACCCTGTAAGTGTACATCCGAAAATGTATCACTTAAGTACAAGAGAGGGTTGTTTCTCTTTGTCGGATGAAGATGGAAATTTACTGTTTTATTCCAGCGGTACGCAAATCTACAATGCCAATCACGAAATAATGGAAAATGCTACTGGATTAAGTGGAGATACTAGTTCGGCTCAATCTGGTATTATTCTACCCATGCCGCGTAATAAAAAGAAATTTGTTGCTGTAACTATTGGAATACATCAGGGAAGAGGAGCTCTTAGATACCAAGTTCTCGATTTAGAACCAAACAATGGGCTAGGTCGTTTAGAGTTACCTAAAAATAGATCTTTTGTTCTCCCTCAAGGTGCACTGGAAAAACATTTTGTCGAATCTTTAGCGGCAATTAAGCACGCGAATGGTGTAGACTATTGGATTCTGGCTGTTCAGAGAAATGGAACAAATTCAAAAATGGTGGCTTGGCTCCTTACAGAGAACGGGGTATCAAATACACCTGTAACTTCTGTAATTCCCAATGTAGAAATGAGTTACAATAGTTCAGTTTATGGTTATTTGAAATTTTCACCCAATGGAAAGTACTTTGCTTTGATGATGTTTGAATCAGATAATATGTTGTGGGGAACATTTGATGATCGTACGGGAATATGTTCAAATATGAATGATTTTCAAACACTAACGTCAAGAAAAATAGGCCCTTATGGAGCTGAATTTTCTCCGAATAGTAAATATTTATACGTAGGCTATGGAGGGTTTTACAACAGACAGATAGCAAATGTTTTTGAGTTCCAAGAATTACTTAATGGAAATGCAGTTTTTTTAAAAACATACATAGATGATACGAATAGAAATGAGATAGGGGCACTACAGTTAGGACCTGATTTACGTATTTATATGTCGACATACCCTCCAACCGCTTCCTCTGATACTTCTAAATTATACGTTTTTGAAAATCCAAATGAACCTTTAAGTACAGAGGTATATGCTTTGAGAAATTTATCTCCTGGTACGGGTTCCGGAGCAGATGGAAAGTCTGGAACACGATTTGGTCTTCCTACTTTTGCAGCTTCTTTCTTTGTTGAAATTGAGGGTACAACCTCTCTATGTGTTGGAGAAGAAGCCGTATATGAACTTGTGTCTAATGCCTCAAGAATAGAAATTGATTTTGACGAAGGAGATGGTCCTACTATTATTAACAATGTACCAGAACTGAGACATACATTTAAAAAACCAGGGAATTACCTAATTAAACTGCGCCCATTGAATAACCTTGGAGTGCCTATTCCAGATCAGGTGAAAACGATTTATACAACCGTATATAGTTGTTATTTGCCTGTAAATCACAATTTAATAAATGCTGATTATTAGCCAGTCGATTATGAAGCAAAAAAATAGAATTATGAAATATTTTGTATTGACTCTTTTGTTCGTATTGAGTTTTACATTTGCCGAAGCACAAGTGGTTATCGGGTCGGATTTAGTAAATGAAAGAGCAGCAATCCTCGATTTGAAAAGTCAAGAA
Organism: Myroides sp. WP-1; assembly: GCF_014145635.1. Taxonomy (GTDB): domain Bacteria; phylum Bacteroidota; class Bacteroidia; order Flavobacteriales; family Flavobacteriaceae; genus Flavobacterium. The sequence continues at coordinate 15,871 of NZ_JACHTC010000008.1, read as the reverse complement.
TCTGCAGCAAATAATATAACGGCCACAACCGGTGGATTGTTATTACCTCGTGTAGCTTTGGTCAATCTCAACACCCTCGAACCTTTTATCGCTACTACCGATGCTGAATGGATAAACCCTAGTGAAAAAGAAGCTTTACAAAGAGGTCATATCGGATTGGAAATTTATAATACAACCGATAATGGTGATATTAAACCCGGAACCTTTTTGTGGGATGGAACCAAGTGGAGACGCGTGTTTCGCCAAACCATACCTGGTGAAAACAATCGAATTATTTTTCCACTACCTGCGTTTAACCTGCCTTTAATTGATAGTAATGATCCCGAAAATACCCGACTTACTGTCAATTTATACCAAGTTTACTCCAATAACATGCTGGCGAACAATTTTATTACCAACATGGCTAATAAAAGTGATTTTGTTCGCAATAATCTCTATGGAGCAAGTGAATTGGATTACGTAGTAACCCATTATGATAAGGAAATTATTGATATTCATAGTATTAGTAATACGGGAGTAATGGAGTATACCGTAAAAAATATTAATCCCGGACCTGATGCATTCCTCAATGTTTATTTGGTTGTGCACAAAGGAAAAGAAAAGAATTAATAATATTATAAAAAACTGATAATCATGCAATTAATTAGCAAAATATACATTGCCATATTGCTCTTAGTATGGGCTGGTATTTCAACAAAAGTTGTAGCACAAGTAACCATTGGTTCTGAAGGAATACCCAATAGAGCCGCTCTTTTGGATATTAAAGATCGTACTAATCCCGGAACTAGCAATGAAACTGCCACTAAGGGAGGGCTTTTACTTCCGCGTGTTTTATTGGTAGATCAAACAACCCTAGAGCCTTTTATTTCCAGAACTGATGCAGATTGGGTGAACGCAAATACATCCAAAATAAAAGAAAAACACATGGGATTGCAAGTGTATAACTTAAGTGAAACTAACGGATTTACAAAAGGAATGTTTGTTTGGAATGGAACCAAATGGGAAAAACAAGATTTTAGACCTCTGAATGTCAACTACTTTTTCTATTTGCCTTCTTTCAATATTGAAATACGAGGAACTGTAAGACATGAAATTGATCTATATGCAGAATATGAAAGACAATTTTCTCGACGATTGAATACCAATTTTGTTTCCAATTCAAATTATACCCTAGATGTATTGCCAATGGCAGGAACAAATCGATTGTATGAACGCACTGAATTGGATTATGTAGTTACCGATTTTGATGAAACAACTATTAATCCAAGTACAATTTCAGTCTCAAATGATGGAAAACTGTCTTTTGACGTTACTAGTATGAATACATCTAAAAAGTCATATTTCAATATTATGTTCGTGATCAAACACGAGTAATATAGACGTTGGATAACCCTATTGGAAATGATTATGCAAATGTAAATCAGGTAAATGAGATAGTGTTAAAGTATTGATTAGTCAAATACTAAATATAGAGTTAAAGAGAATAAGTTAGTACGCATTAGTTTCGAAACATTGTAGAAATTAATACCTGTTTTGAATAGCATCCTACATACGTGGGATGCTATTTTTTTTGGAAGTCGGTGTAAAAACTATTTTCTCCTTTTGTCAAACTAAATTGGACTATGAGTAGACAAAAAAGATTCACGTAAAGGAGTAAGAATACAATCCTTTTTTCTTCTGTTGTGCAAAGAGCAAAAGGCGGTAGAGAAAAGGGTGTTCTGAGATGTTGTGTAAGTGATCGTTTAAAAGATAATTACGAGTTAAAATACAGCTGATTTAAGCCTTTTTTCTGTCTTGTTCTCTTATAGAGCAAGACGAGAAAATAACGCGTAAAAGTAGGGAAAATGAGAACAAAATGACGCGTATATTCTAAGTAGAAGCATTAAAAATGCAATCATGAGTCTTTGATAGGGTACTTAATTTCTACCTGAAGGTATTGATGAAAATTGGCTTAAAAAAACATAAAAATTAAGAGTTGTTTACGTTGTTGTTTTAGGGGATTAGTAGAAAAGAAATTTACGGTATTTGATTTAACGCTTAACTAACGTTTATTTTTAAAAAAAATATCCATACTTCTGATAATGAGCGAAAAAGCAGATGCGAATAATTTATTTTATTTTTTTTAATAGAAATTTGCATTTAGAGAATGTTTGGGCGTATGAAGAGGTGTTTGATAAAAATATTCCTATAGATAGAATTTCTGACCTAAAAGGTGTGATTTTATGCGAAAAAAACATTAATTGTGAATTTTATTTTTAATACAGTATTAGTATAATTACACAAAATATTGTATGTTGTTTTGGTTAAAAAGTGTGATTATATTTAATAATTTGTTGACATTGTTGTATATAATTTATTGATTGTATTTTTGTGAGGAAAAATTTTAAGAGTTATATAATTCACAAAATAACCGATTAAAAAATAAATGCAATATGATTAGAAAAGTTATTCCATTGGTAGCACTTGTTTTAAGTGGCTCAGCTATGGCGCAAGTAGGAATTGGTACTAAAAAACCCGTAAGTTCAGCACAGTTAGAAGTATTCTCATCAAAAAAAGGAGTTTTATTACCTCGAGTAGAATTAGTAAGCCTTGATAGTTATGCTCCGATTGAGGGAGACTATGAAGAAAGTCTTTTGATATACCACGTAGGGAATAGCAATATCAAAGCAGGGTTCTATTATTGGAAAGATTTCAAATGGACGGCTTTAATTTCTGGTGATGTAGTAACGGATCGAAAAAATAATACATTTAGAATTGGGCCAAATCCAACAAGAGGAAATGAAGAGTCATTAATTGTTACAGATACTCAAAACCACAGTGTTTATTTAGCAGTAGCAGATATCGCAAACAATAGCACGTTTATTAAAAACCTAACGGAAAACAGCGAGTTTATTACTAAACTAGGAGATAACGTTGAGTTTATTGAAAACATCATCAATAAATTAAGAGGCGTATACGGAAATGTTAGCTATAAGAGCACAACCAATAAATTCTACTATTTTGATGAGCATGGTGTAGAGCAAGAAATTGATTGGTCTGCCTTAAATACAACCAACGTTAGCTTTACTTTAGAACAAGATTTCTTGATTGTTAGAGATAGCGATCAAAACGAAGTGAAATTAGCTGTTGCAGAAATTGCAAACAATAGCACGTTTATTAAAAACCTAACGGAAAACAGCGAGTTTATTACTAAACTAGGAGATAACGTTGAGTTTATTGAAAACATCATCAATAAGCTAAAAGGCGTATACGGAAATGTTAACTATAATAGTGTTACTAAGAAATTCTACTATTTTGATGAGCATGGTGTAGAGCAAGAAATTGATTGGTCTGCCTTAAATACAACAAACGTTAGCTTTACATTAGAACAAGATTTCTTGATTGTTAGAGATAGTGATCAAAACGAAGTGAAATTAGCTGTTGCAGAAATTGCAAACAATAGCACATTTATTAAAAACCTAACGGAAAATAGCGAGTTTATTACTAAACTGGGAGATAATGTTGAGTTTATTGAAAACATCATCAATAAGTTAAAAGGAAAATACGGAAACGTAGGTTATGATACGGTAAACAACAATTTCTTCTATTACGATGAAAATTACAATCCAGTTGTAATTAGTTGGGATTTACTGGGTAATACAAAAATCAAGACGTTTGAGGTAAACCAAACAGAGTTGGTAATTACGGACACAGAAGACAATAGATTTGCTGTTCCCATCGACGAATTAGGTAAAATTATCGCCAATAACGATGTGTTTGTTACCGAGCTGACAGAAAACAGTGAGTTTATTACCAAACTAGGAGATAACGTTGAGTTTATTGAAAACATCATCAATAAGTTAAAAGGAAAATACGGAAACGTAGGGTATGACACAGTAAACAACAATTTCTTCTATTACGATGAAAATTACAATCCAGTTGTAATTAGTTGGGATTTACTAGGTAATACAAAAATCAAGACGTTCGAGGTAAACCAAACAGAGTTGGTAATTACGGATACAGAAGACAATAGATTTGCTGTTTCCATCGATGAATTAGGTAAAATTATCGCCAATAACGATGTGTTTGTTACAGAGTTGACAAATAACAGCGAGTTCATTACTAAATTGGGAGATAATAATGAATTTAAAGAGATTATTAAAAACAATTCAGCAGAAGCAGCGCTTACCTTAACTGATTCTACAGTAAATACGGGTGGTGTAAAAGGAGGTTTTACCTTTAACAACGGAAAAACTACCGATCTTGTTAAATATGCTGAAACGTTAACCGAATTAGCAAAAGGAAAAGACGCGGACCAAATGATCGAATATTCGTATATCGATGAAACAGGCGCTGCAGCTAATACTAAGATTACAGTTACGAAAGACATCATTAATGATTTTGAATTAATCTTAAATGACAATAGAGTAAAACAGTTGTTAGAACAATTTATTTCTGTTGCTTCAGGAGATATCTCTATCACGCGTAATCCTGCAGGAGATTTAATTATCAAAACCGCTACAGCTGAGTTTAACTTAAGCCAAGAGATTAGAGCAAAACAAAGTATCACTACTTTAGTTAATCTAGGTCAAGGAGTTTACGAGTATAAAAATGAAGATATCATTGTAAATGGTGGAGTAGGAGTTAAGATTAACGTTGTAGAAGACGTACAAAATAATTTCGAAGAAATCATTGATAATTCAGAAGTAAAAAATATTCTTAATGAGTTTTTAACCAAAAACATTTCCAATGTTACGGTTACAGATGCACCTAATGGTGACATTATTCTTACAGTAAAAGAACCGAACAAACCAGCAAGAGAAATTAATCTAACGCAATTAGTTCAAAATGAGTCTTTTGTTGCCTCTATTGATTTAAAAGATGGAACAACCAATGCAAATAGCGTACTAGCTGGATTTGAATTTAAAGATGGTAAAAACGCTGGTTCTAAAGTATTTGCAGAAACTTTAACGAAACTGAACAAAGGTCAAGATGCCAATCAAATGATTGAGTATTCATACATGGATGAGACTGGTGCAGCAGCAAATACTAAGATTACAGTAACTAAAGATATCATCAATGATTTCGAACTGATCTTAAATGACAATACGGTAAAACAATTGTTAGAACAATTTATCTCTACTACTTCAGGTGAAGTTTCTGTAACGCGTAATCCTGCTGGAGATTTGATTATCAAAACTGCTACCGCTGAGTACAACTTAAGCCAAGAGATTAGAAACAAACAAAGTGTTACAACTTTAACTAGTTTGGGTGAAGGGGTATACGAATACAAAAATGAGAATGTTATTGTTAATGGAGGAGATGGAGTTAAGATTGATGTAGTCAAAGATGTACAAAATAACTTCCAAAAAATTGTTGATGATAGTAGTGTTACCAATATTTTAAACACATTTATAAAAAATAATGTAGTTGTTAATTATTCTTATGATGAACAAATCAAACCTGAAAAATGGTTGGATACTGCAGACAAGATTGCATTGAGAATGTTTAACATCACGTTGAATACAAAAACAAATGTTATTGAAGTACCTGGAGATTTCGCATCAGTAATCCTTAATGCCCGTCTAATTCATACAGCGACAAATTCAATTACGGAAGGAGTAATTAGAAAAGAAGTTGTAGGAGGAAATACTCGTATCATTTTAGGAACAGCAGGATCATTTACCGTTGCACATCCGACAGGAACATATTATTTGATTTTAGAATATGTAAAGAAGTAACGAGGTAAGAATAGATTGTAATAATTATGAAAGATTTTATGAAGAAGCAATTAAATCTACTCGTAAGCTTCTCTCTTTTATTCTTTAGTGCTATTTCTTATGCTCAAATTGGAGTTGGTACAGAACAACCAACCTATGAATTTGAAGCAAATGGTTCAGTGCGCTTTAGAGATTTAGAAAAAGTTACCCCGTACACACATTATAGACAAGTTCGCAGTGATGATGAAGGACATTTAACAGCTATACAGATTTTTGAAGGTTATTTGACATTCAAAGATTTAATCAGACAGTTAATGCCTGCAGCTGTTCCTGTTCCCATTGGATATTCAACTGATCTAGGCTTAAAATTAAGGGTAGAACTTGAACCTAAAAGTGAAACGTATATTGTATTAACCTACAATATTCCGATCTATATGCACACAAATGTTGCAGCTGTTAAACCGCATTTTGCCGGAATGCAGTTGATTAGGAAAGAAGGTGGTAATACACAAATTTTATACGGAGGTTCAAGAAAATTTTCTTTTCCAAATACCTATCCAGGTGCTTTGGATGACACAAAAAGAGGAGTTTTTATTGACGGAAAGTATGTAGATGTAATTAAAAATACAGGTACGACGAAACGGATAGTTGAATATACGTTGACTGGATTTACAGAAGGTCCTGATTTTACCGCCATGTTTTTTGGCGATAACATGGCTGATCAAACAATGAAGAGTATGGGAGTTGGCGTTTTCTCGGCCATGATCTTTGACCAATTTAGTTTTTAATAAGAAAGATGAAACATATTTTTTTATTAGTCACCTTGTTTATAGTAAATATAGGTGTGGCTCAAGTGGGAATCGGAATTGAAAGACCAGAAGCAGATTTGGATGTCAACGTGAAAATGCAATTGAGCAATCTGCCCAATGTAAGTACACAGTTGGATAAATACAATAGAATCATCTATGCAGATGGGTATGGAAACTTAGGCTATATGGAAAGAAGTGCTGATAGTTATGTTTATGGAACAAGTTACTTCCAAACAATGAGCAATCCAGTTTCTGTAGGAACTACGTTAACTCCACTTAATTTGAGTTTGACAATTGTGATTTTACCGATGAAAAAAATGATCGTTGAAATTAACTATAACATTGTGGTGATCAACGGTGGAACTGGACTAGGGTCTATTTTATTAGGGAAAAACGAAAGCAATAGCGTAGAACTGATTTACAATTCCATGCGATCGTTTTCTTTTGCCTCCAACTATTCTACAAGAGCTAGTGCGCAGGGTAGATCTATATCGAATGTGTATTATGATGAATTAGAAAACAACACCAATCAGGTAAAATACGTCACTTATAACGTGTATGGCATGTTAAGTCAACCGAGAACGCCGAGTTCTAATACCGCTTATAATTTATTTGGTATGTGGACAAGACCTGGTGAACCCAAAAATTTAAACTGGGGAAAAGGTTCGTTGAATATTAATGTTTATGATTACTAAGACTATGAGATTACTAAAAATATGTAGCATAGGCTTGTTCGCTGTAACAACTGCCTTTGGACAAGTCGGAATCAATAATGAACATCCAGAGGCAGACTTAGATATTAAAGGAGATATCCGCATGCGCTATTTGGGTAATCCAATTCAATATAATCGATTAATCTTAGCGGATGAAGAGGGAAATTTAGGTTATAACGATTTAGGACCTAGCTCCTACTCGTTGAAGAGTATCTATTATAAAAACTTGTCTCAGAGTGTTTCTACTCAACTTGTAAATGCTACGGGTGCAGTTAATTCACCAATAGAGCTGAACATGGAAATTGAAATTAAAGTAGATTCTCGTACAGCAGTAGCAATTTCAATGGAGTATAACCTCCCCGTTACCGCAGTTTTAGCGGGTACATCTAACGATATACCGGGCTATTTGGGTGCAACTCTGTTTCGTAGAGAAAATAATGTACAATCAGAGTTAGAAGAGGGATCTCGTAAGTTTACCTTGTATAATGTACCTAAAAACTATGGGACAACTAAACATATTACAATGCCCATATCTGGAAGAGCAACAGAAATGATTACCAATACGACATCTAATGTTAAAACGATTGTCTATTCGGTTAAAGGATATGTTGAAAATGGAAGAGGAACAATGCATTTTGGTAACTTTTTGAACCCAAGCGAAAATTACGGTGAAGGAGTGTTTGTTATTCACGTATATGAAAAGCGACTGTAATCTCTTTTTAGAGAATGGACAAGAGAAGTTAAGTGATAATTTAAAAGAAAAGCATGAAAAAAAGAAAGATATACTGCACGCTACTAGGATTGAGTAGTGTGCTAATGTACGGACAAAGGTCTTCGGATATGATTAATGAAGGAGTATTCTTCGTTTCATCAGAAGACGTGGTTTCTGTTGTAGGAACTTTCGAAAATACAGACTCTGGTGATGTAATCAATGATGGTACAACAATTTACTATCAAAATTTCATTAACGATGGGTTATATGGTATTAGCCATAATATCAAAACAGGAAATGCATTATTTCTTGCAGAGGGAGTTCCCTACGCCCCAAAACAAATCACCGGAAATGGAATAAGTTCCTTTTATAATGTCGAATTTAATAGCCCTTTGCGTAAAGTAGCTTTTGACTTGAAAAACAATATGGAGGCTTCTGGAATAGTTGATTTCAAAAAGGGAATCGTTTTAGTTGACTCAACGTATAATCCAGTGACCGAAGTATCGCACGGAATGATGACCTTTAAAAGAGGAGCTCAAGCACTCAATGCAAATGAAGATTCTCATGTGGATGGCTTTGTAGAAAAAATTGGAGACGACAGTTTTGTTTTTCCTATAGGACATGACGAAAAGTTTCGTCCAGCTAAAATTTCAGCCTCAAACGAGAGAGGAAATGTTTTTGTTGGCCGTTATGTTTACAATGATACTTCCTACTTTGAAGATCGCATCAATAGAGTAGGAGCATTGAATAAAATAAGTACTTCGGAGTATTGGATTGTAGAAAATTCAGATGCTAATGAAAGTAGTGTGCTCTTGACCTTAAGCTGGGATGAAGAAACTACATCAGACGAAGTATTAACCAACCCAGAAGAAGACTTACACATTGTACGTTGGGACGAACAACAAAAAATTTGGGTCGATGAAGGAGGTGTAGTGGATATGTCAAGACAAGAAGTAACGACTATCGGTACGGTAAAAGGGTATGGGGTTTTTACCTTCGGAACGGTAAAAAAAGAATGGCTATTGGATGGCGATATCGTGGTTTATAACTTGGTTACAGCAGATGGAGATGGAAAGAATGATTACTTTATCATTGACCACATTAAAAACTATCCCAATAAAGTTGAGATCTTCAACCGTTGGGGAGCTCGCGTATACGAAACCACCAATTACGATCCGTATGGCGATGGTAGTACGAATGTTTTTAGAGGATATTCTGAAGGAAAGGCAACCGTAGACAAGGGCACAAAACTCCCAAGTGGTACATACTATTACGTCATTACCTATGAGTATACGGATGCCAATGGCAGTCGTATGATTAAAAAGGCGGCAAACCTGCACCTTGAAACCAACTAAAAACACAAGTAATGAAAAGAAAAAACACAATAAAGCAGGTATTGCTGTATGGACTAGGTTTGCTGAGTATGCATCAAGCTTTTTCCCAACAAGATCCGCAATACACCCAATACATGTATAATCCCGCAGTCATAAACCCCGCTTACGCCGGAAGTGTAAGTAATCTGCAAATCTTTGGACTATATCGCACCCAATGGGTAGGCCTAGAAGGAGCACCAAAGACAGCGTATCTCTCTGCAACAACTCCCATTTCTGATAATGGCTTGGGTATGGGTTTTCACTTTAGAAACGAGAGTTTGGGGATTATGGATGAGAACAGTTTCTCGGTAGATTTAGCCTATAGCATAGAATTAAATCACCAGTATAAACTAGCTTTCGGATTAAAGGGAAGCGGATCACTTTTGGATGTAAACTACGATAAATTATACATCTATGACGGATCAGATCCGGTTTCTGAAAACAATATCAGCAATAAGTTTTCGGGTAATATCGGGGCAGGTGTCTTTTTGTATTCTGAAAAAGCGTATGTAGGATTATCAGCACCGACTATTTTGTCTAGTAATATCTACAACGACAATGATTACAAAGTGATGAAAGAGAAAACGCAGTTTTACTTGACTGGGGGTTATGTCTTTGACATCAACTATAAACTCCAGTTTAAACCCGCAATTTTAGTAAAGGCCGCTACAGGAACACCACTAGAAGTTGACCTTACAGCCAACTTCCTGTTGTACGATAAATTTACCTTAGGAGCGGCTTATCGCTGGGATTCTTCGGTGAGTGCGTTAGCAGGTTTCCAAGTTAGCAAAGGATTATTTGTAGGATATACCTATGATGCAGACACCAGTAAATTGTCTAAATACAATTCAGGCTCTCATGAAATCTTCATGAAATTCGAACTATTTAGCAACCACAGACGAAAATACGCTCCGCGCTTTTTCTAAATCCGAACTATTATGACTAGAAAAAACATAGTACAAGTGCTGCTGCTCTTTTTTCTCTTGTCCAGTGTTCTTAGCTTTGGACAGACAAAAAAGGAACGCAAGGCCGATCGCAACTTTGATACGTACGCCTATATCGATGCAATCAAAGCCTATGAAGATATGATAGACCAAGGAGAGGCTAATACCTCTATCTTGAGTAAATTAGGAGATGCCTATTATTTTAATGGCAAATACGAAGAAGCCTTTAATGCCTATGACGAATTGTTTCACGGTCATTATGGCGATAAGGATTTATCCACACTAGATAAAGAATACTATTACCGCTACGCTCAGACCTTAAAAGCAGTCAACGAATTTGCTAAAGCAGATGAAGTTTTACAAGAATTTGGCCAACGCAATGCTTCAGATTCCAGAGCTATATTGTATATAACTCATGAAGAATTAGTAGAGAAAACGTTGACTGCTTCTCGTTACACATTAGTAAACATGTCTTCGAACAGTGCCAATTCAGATTACGGAGCCACCTTATTAGATGGCCGTTTGATTTTCACTTCTTCACGAGAGAGTGAAGAGATGAAAAATAAAGTGCACAGTTGGACCAACGAGCAATACACCAAGTTGTATGCATTGAGTATAGGTGAGGATGGAAGCTTTGGCGAACCTACTTTGTTTGCTCAAGAAATAGCTTCGAAAGATCTGAATATGGGTTCTGCAATTTTCACTAAAGATGGAGGGACGATGTATTTTACCAGTAACAAAGGAGCCTTGAAGGGCGGTAAACGCACGCAGTATAACGCAGAAGATTCTTCTGTATTGAAGATTTATCGCGCAAAGAAACAAGCCAACGGAAGTTGGGGCTCTCCTGAAGAATTGGCGTTTAACTTAGAAGAATACAATACAGCCCATCCCGCGTTAACTCCAGATGAAAAATGGTTGTACTTCGTTTCAGACCGTCAAGGAAGTATAGGTCAATCGGATTTATTTCGGGTGAGTCTTTTTGAAACAGGTCGCTTTGGCACAGTAGAACACTTAGGTGATAAAGTTAATACAGCAGGCCGCGAAACCTTTCCCTTTATATCGGACGACTATATGCTTTATTTTTCAAGCGATGGTTTACCTGGTTTTGGAGGCTTGGATATCTATCGCACCAAGATTAATCGCGATGGTCAATTAGGCGTTCCCGTAAACCTTGGACCTGATATCAATAGTAGTTACGATGATTTCAGTATTTACCTAGATGCAGCCACCCACAAAGGATTTGTAAGTTCGAACAAACCTGGAGGAAATGGAGGAGATGATCTCTATTTATTTGTGGAAGAAACCTGTATTCAATTACTAGACGGAATAGTTTCAGATATCGATACCCACGAAGGTATTGCAGAAGTTGAACTATCGCTTTACGATCGCAATCACAAATTGATTGAGACCGTTTACACCGATGAAAACGGATATTACCAAGCGAATAAACTAGCCTGCTCTCAAGGGTATAAGATGCAGGTTCGAAAAGAGAATTACTTTGATCGCGATTTTGATATTGATACAGATCGCGGCGCACATCAGCGATTTAATGTTGAGTTAGAAAAGATTAAAAAAGGAGATGATTTATTTAAGAAATTAAAATTATCGCCAATTCACTTTGATTTTAATAAGTGGAATATCCGTCCGGATGCTCAAGTTGAATTGCAGAAAGTAGTGGATGTTATGTTACAACACCCAGATATTCAGGTAGATGTTCGTTCACATACAGATAGTCGAGGAAATGATGCTTACAATATGCAATTATCAGATCGTCGTGCACAAGCAACAATCCAATGGATGATAAGCCGAGGAGTAGATGCAAGTCGCTTAACTGGACGTGGCTATGGTGAGAGTCAATTAGTTAATCACTGTGGTAACGGCGTAGACTGTACAGATGAACAACATCAAGAAAATCGACGAAGTGAGTTTATTATTATGAATATGTAAGTCGTTTTAAATAGCAGATTCATATATTTTTTTCAATGAAAAGAGGGTTAACCTATTAGGTTAACCCTCTTTTTTTATGTGGTTTATAGCTGTCTTGAGACAAGAATAAATATTAACTAATCAAATAATTTGCGCAAGATATCGCTGTTTTATCAACTTGAAAAGTAAAAAGTAAAATTTTTTACTTTCAAAATATCACTTTTTTTATTTAAGTTAAGATATTTATTATCAGTATGTTATAATTGTTTTTTTTGTAAAAATTAAGTAGTAGTTTCATTTTGAGACTTTTTTGGCACAATACTTGTTATTTTGAGAACAATAAGATTTATTAAAAAAACAAATAAATTCTACGATTGAAGTTTGAATAAAAGAGAAGGGGGGGGAGCATGAAAAGATAGATAACAGAGAAAAGTATAGCCTTTGTTTTTCGTTTTTAATGCTTTTAATCATAAAATTACACTAGTGAGTTTGTCAAAAATTTAATTTTGTAGTTTTTTTAAAAAAAACACCTGTTGAGATATTGTTAAGAAATTAAAGTCAGTTGGTGTACTAGTATTCCTTTTTAATCTAAAATTAGTAATTTTAAAATCGAAATTTGAGAATAAATTGTTTTTGAGTGAAAAGAATATATATTTCTTATTAGTAAAAAAAGTATAATATTATTAATTGTTTTTATAAACGTCTGAATTCTAGTTTAAAAGTGAATGATATTGCAGATTTTTGCAAGTAGTAATTAGATTTTTGAGTTGTTTTTTAAATGATTAGAAAAGAAACATAGTAGTATGATAAAAAGAGTAATTCCATTAGTAGCTTTAGTATTGAGCGGTACCGCATTTGCACAAATTGGTATTGGAACACCAAAAGCAGCTGATGTAGCACAGTTGGATATCGTAGCAACCGATAGAGGAATTTTAATCCCACGTATTCAATTAACAGCATTGAAAGATCATGCTCCCATCAAAGGAGATATGGTAGAAAGTTTATTAGTTTATAATACAGGTTCTTCTACTTTAGAAGCAGGTTTCTATTATTGGAAATCAAACGCATGGACGCGTTTACTATCTGGTGATAGTGTGTCAGATCGCAAGAATAATACATTCGCAATCGCAGGAAATCCAAATAAAAATGGGGAAGAATCATTAGTTATTACAGATACAGAAAATTCAAAAGTTTATTTAGCTATTGCTGATATAGCAAACAACAAAACCTTTGTTGACAATTTAGCGAACAACAACGAATTCATTTCCAAAGTAACCAACAACAGCGAATTTGTAACCAACATCATCAATACGTTAAACGACAAATACGGAAACGTGGGGTATGATGCTCAACAGAGAGAATTCTTCTACCTAGATGCTAGTGGACAAAAACAAAACATCGTGGTTGAAGATTTAAACACAACCAACCAAACATTTGCCTTAGTAAATGACGAGTTAGTTGTAACCGATTCAGACGGAAACGCAGTAAAATTAGCAGTAGCTGAGATAGCAAACAACGAAACATTCGTTACCAACTTAGCAGGAAACAATACGTTTGTAACTAAGTTAGGAGATAACAATGAATTCATTTCTAAAGTAACAAACAACAGCGAATTTGTAACGAACATCATCAATACGTTAAACGACAAATACGGAAACGTAGGATATGAAAATGGGAACTTCTTCTATATCGATGCGGCTGGAAAACACGAGATTGCAATTGAAGATTTAAACACAACCAACCAAACATTTGCCTTAGTAAATGACGAGTTAGTTGTAATCGATTCAGACGGAAACGCAGTAAAAGTAGCAGTAGCTGAGATAGCAAACAACGAAACATTCGTTACCAACTTAGCAGGAAACAATACGTTTGTAACTAAGTTAGGAGATAACAATGAATTCATTTCTAAAGTAACGAATAACGAAGAATTTGTAACCAATATCATCAATACGTTAAACGACAAATACGGAAACGTAGGATATGAAAATGGGAACTTCTTTTATATCGATGCAACAGGAAAACACGAGATTGCAATTGAAGATCTAAACACAACCAACCAAACATTTGCCTTAGTAAATGACGAGTTAGTTGTAACCGATTCAGACGGAAACGCAGTAAAAGTAGCAGTAGCTGAGATAGCAAACAACGAAACATTCGTTACCAACTTAGCCGATAACAGTACGTTTGTAACTAAGTTAGGAGATAACAATGAATTCATTTCCAAAGTAACAAACAACAGCGAATTTGTAACGAACATCATCAATACGTTAAACGACAAATACGGAAACGTAGGATACGAAAACGGAAACTTCTTCTATATTGATGCAACAGGAAAACACGAGATTGCAATTGAAGATCTAAACACAACCAACCAAACATTTGCCTTAGTAAATGACGAGTTAGTTGTAACCGATTCAGACGGAAACGCAGTAAAATTAGCAGTAGCTGAGATAGCAAACAACGAAACATTCGTTACCAACTTAGCAGGAAACAATACGTTTGTAACTAAGTTAGGAGATAACAATGAATTCATTTCTAAAGTAACGAATAACGAAGAATTTGTAACCAATATCATCAATACGTTAAACGACAAATACGGAAACGTAGGATACGAAAACGGGAACTTCTTCTATATTGATGCGGCTGGAAAACACGAGATTGCAATTGAAGATCTAAACACAACCAACCAAACATTTGCCTTAGTAAATGACGAGTTAGTTGTAACCGATTCAGACGGAAACGCAGTAAAATTAGCAGTAGCTGAGATAGCAAACAACGAAACATTCGTTACCAACTTAGCAGGAAACAATACGTTTGTAACTAAGTTAGGAGATAACAATGAATTCATTTCTAAAGTAACGAATAACGAAGAATTTGTAACGAACATCATCAATACGTTAAACGACAAATACGGAAACGTAGGATATGAAAATGGGAATTTCTTTTATATCGATGCAACAGGAAAACACGAGATTGCAATTGAAGATCTAAACACAACCAACCAAACATTTGCCTTAGTAAATGACGAGTTAGTTGTAACCGATTCAGACGGAAATGCAGTAAAAGTAGCAGTAGCTGAGATAGCAAACAACGAAACATTCGTTACCAACTTAGCCGATAACAGTACGTTTGTAACTAAGTTAGGAGATAACAATGAATTCATTTCCAAAGTAACGAATAACGAAGAATTTGTAACCAACATCATCAATACGTTAAACGACAAATACGGAAACGTAGGATATGAAAACGGGAACTTCTTCTATATTGATGCAACAGGAAAACACGAGATTGCAATTGAAGATCTAAACACAACCAACCAAACATTTGCCTTAGTAAATGACGAGTTAGTTGTAACCGATTCAGACGGAAACGCAGTAAAAGTAGCAGTAGCTGAGATAGCAAACAACGAAACATTCGTTACCAACTTAGCAGGAAACAATACGTTTGTAACTAAGTTAGGAGATAACAATGAATTCATTTCAAAAGTAACAAACAACGAAGAATTTGTAACGAACATCATTAATACGTTAAACGACAAATACGGAAACGTAGGATACGAAAACGGGAACTTCTTCTATATTGATGCAACAGGAAAACACGAGATTGCAATTGAAGATCTAAACACAACCAACCAAACATTTGCCTTAGTAAATGACGAGTTAGTTGTAACCGATTCAGACGGAAACGCAGTAAAA
>NZ_JACHTC010000080.1 GCF_014145635.1 Myroides sp. WP-1 | reverse complement strand
GTTAATGTGATGTATCAGAACAAGATCGAGGCAGGGCTTAGTTACCGCTTAGAGGATGCTATTGGCGGAATGATCAACTACCGCGTTACTCCTCAATTGCGCGTGGGTTATGCATATGATTACGTTACCTCAGATATTAACAAAGTCGCCAAAGGATCTCATGAGTTTATGGTATTGTACGATATCTTCTTGTCAAAAAAAGTATCCAGTTCGTCTCGTTATTTCTAATAGCCAAACACACATATAATGAAAATAAGAAAGGTTTATTTAGGTCTGTTATTGGGTGGTTTTTTAGCTACACAAAGTATAAGTGCTCAAGAGCCTATCAAAACGCCTTTGGAGATTGCCGATGGTCACTATAAGCACTACGAATTCGTAGAGGCAGCTAAAGTGTATCAGAAGTTAATCCGCGGTGCCAAGACAGATAATTATATTTATTTACAATTAGCGGATTGTTATTACAACATATTCAATACAGTAGAGGCAGCGAAGTATTACGGAAAGGCCTTGGAGAAAGATCC
>NZ_JACHTC010000007.1 GCF_014145635.1 Myroides sp. WP-1 | reverse complement strand
CAGATTAAGTGGATTGAAAATAAACTCAATAATCGACCTCGTAAAAGACTTGGATACCTCACGCCAAACGAAAAATTTAAACAAATTATTAATCAGAATTCTGTTGCATTTGCAAGTTGAATTCAGCAATCTTTAACTATGGCAAAGAAACAACCTACACTCACAGAACTCACTGAGTTACTATTTCAGCAGGTAGTTCACTTGCAAGAAAAACTCAAGCAAAATATTACTCTGCAAACTCAGCTTTCAAACAGGATAAATAATATTGAAGTAAAAGTAAATGTGTCTGAATTACACAAAATTGAGTCAAATAATAGACAAAGATTACAAGATGATTTCACTGCATTTCAGTCCACACTTTATGATACTAAAGAAGACCTTTTAAAAGTATATAGGGCTATTAGTCATAAGAAGATGTTCTACATCATAGCCCTTAATATTTTTCTTTTACTCACAAGTGGTTTATCAATTTACGTTGCGATTAAAAAATCAATTCATTACTCTGATTATAATCAGTTAATAGAAAATAATAAGAAATCGAATCTTGAATTAATGTATCTGAATCAGTTCTTTAAAGAGAATCCAAAGAACTTTGAGGTATATAAAAAGTGGAAAATTTCTTCTGAAAATAACACAAAAAAGCCTTTATAGTACATTGATTTTTAGTTTTATTTTTTATTAATAATTACACAAAGTTAGGCAATGCCTCGCGGTTCGCTAGCAAGAAAACCCCCATAAATGCTTGACTAAAGTCTTCGCTTTATTGCGCCCGTTTCTTGCGCTTGCTAAGCCATTACCAACTGTGGCTCCATAATTAATTTAAAAATTTAATATTATGGAAACTACAGTTTTAAACAAAGATTGGCTTATCGCTTCAGAAGTAGAATTAATTTACAAATCAAAAGTAAAGGCTTCACAGAGACCTCAAATTACATCTTCTTATAGTGCATATCAAATAGCATTAAAGGCTTGGGATGGTAATAAGATTGAATTATTAGAACAGTTTAAAGTTCTTATGCTTTCTAACAACAATAAAGTACTTGGAGTATTAGAAGCTTCAACGGGAGGAATAACCGCAACAATAGTAGATTTAAGAATTATTTTCTCAGCTTTACTAAAGGCTAATGCTACAGCTTTTATAATTATTCACAATCATCCATCTGGAAAGTTAGATCCAAGTGATGCTGATAGACAAATTACAAGAAAAATAAAAGAAGCAAGTAAGATACTTGATATTAATCTTTTAGATCACTTAATTATAACCGAAGAGAGTTACTACTCCTTTGCAGACGAAGGCACCTTATAGGTGTCTTTGTTTTTTTATATATTCTTAATTACTCTAGTTTTCACTTTTGTATTTAACTCAAATGAATTTTACTTAGAAGCTAAAAATCCCCTTTATCAAATAACCATCAAATAAAAAAACAACTGATTTTAAGCAGTTTAACTTTTAAAACTAGGTTTGTATCAAATAACCATCAAATAAAAAAAGCTTGATTTTAAGCAATTTCAATTCTTAGTTAGAATCGGGCATTTCTAGAATTTCTTAAAACTATACTAATCAATACAAGAACCTAACAATAATTATGTTACCTTAAATAAAAACTATACCTCAAACCGAACAAGATACCCGCAAAATAAAGCAAATATAAAAAGGTATATAACCTTAGTGTATTACAAAAAAAGCTAAAAGAGCAAACAGTATATATATTTCTTTTTTAGGCCATTTAATTACACAATTTAAAAAAACGCCAAAAGTTCACTACTTTCATACAAATCAGTTTGACTACAAAAAACAGCACTTTTATGTAAGCAAAAAATATTGATTACAATTTTTGAAGGCTAACTAGTTTGATTACAAAAAACAGCATTTTTATGTAAGCAAAAAATATTGATTACAATTTTTGAAGACTAACTAGTTTGATTACAAAAAATAACACTTTTATGTAAGCAAAAAATATTGATTACAATTTTTGAAGACTAACTACTTTGATTACAAAAAACAACACTTTTATGTAAGCAAAAAATATTGATTACAATTTTTGAAGACTAACTAGTTTGATTACAAAAAATAACACTTTTATGTAAGCAAAAAATATTGATTACAATTTTTGAAGACTAACTAGTTTGATTACAAAAAACAGTACTTTTATGTAAACAAAAAATATTGATTACAATTTTTATACTCTAACTAATTTCATTAAAGGTTCAAAAGAATACATCGCAGCTCTACGCCCTGATGATTCTTCTCTTAAAACTAAATAGCCATTATCAACTAATTTTTTAATCATTAGTACTGCTGTTGCATTCGGGATCTTTGTTGTACTAACAAATTTATTATTTCTAAATACTGGATAAGTAAATATAAAATCAAGTATCTCTATATTCCATTTTGAAGATAGTAACTCAGAGAATTCAGTTTTTGTAGTTTCGTACAAACTCTTTATACTCTCAGCTATTTCTAAATTTTTAATCGCTTGATTTTCTACTGCTTTTAAGAAAAAAAGAATCCATTCATTCCAATCCTTTGTTTTGGAAACATTACGCATTTGTTCTATATATTCATCTTTATTTTCTTCAAAATATCCACTAATATAAAAATGAGGTTCTGAAAGAATTTTTTCTCTCCATAAGTTCAGCGTAATTAACATTCTTCCAATTCTTCCATTTCCATCTTTAAAAGGATGCAATGCTTCAAACTCCAAATGCATAATAGCAGTTTTAATTAACGGAGGAAAATCACTATTTTCTAGAAACTTAAAAAGCTGCTCTAATCCATCAACTAGATTTTCAGGCCTAATAGGAATAAACTGAATTTCTCTTTTTAACCTATCTGCCAAATAATTTTGTTCTTTCTTAAATTCACCAGGAGATTTATTTGCTCCTCTACCTAAATATAACAACTGTTGATGCATTTGCTTAAGAAAGCTTAATGAAAAATCATAGCCACTTTCAAGTGCACTTTGAGCATTTTTCAAAGCACGTTGGTATAAGATAGTTTCTATTACATCGGTTTTAGCAGTAGTGATATCCTCACCTTCATGATCAGCCTCATATTGAAGTATCTCATCCATTGTGCTAATTGTACCTTCAATTCTAGAAGATATTACCGCCTCCTGATTTCTTAAAGGAGCTAATAAAATTTCAGTGTTATGTAGGTTTTTTAACATTTGATCAAAACGTGCCAATGCATCAGTAGCCCTCACTAATTCTTGAATAAAAAGAGCATAATCAATACTCTTTGGAGGAAAAACACCATAATGATAATCTACCGCTTTCTCTAAATTATAATCCATACATTTTTATTTTGATTACAAAAATACAAATAAAAACAAAAACAAAGATGTTTGATTACATAAATATAGATATTATTGTAATCAAAATATTTTTTATTAAATTATAATGTAAAACAGAAACAGATAAATCTCTATTAAAAATCAAATAAGCTTCCCTCTTTACAAAACACGCTTTATCAGTCCCCACAAACATAGTTAAAACAAATTCTCAAATGCCTGATCAAGCTCTTCTCTATTAAAATCCTCTACATAAGCTTCAGTAGTTTTAATAGATTGGTGCCCAAAGGCCTGTTTAAGCATATATAAGTTCACCCCTTTTTTTAATGATAGAGTAGCGAAAGTATGACGAGCTGTATAAAAGGTAATCTTTGTTTTAATCCCACATTCCTTTGCAATGATATTTAACTGCTTATTATAATAATCCCTAACACTACTTTTTCGTGCTCTTAGTTCTTCTTTAGTATATAAGCTTAGATCTTTATCCAGGATTGAAAAGATGTAATCTGTATCAAATGGCCTATAGATTCTGAAATAGTTTAAGATAGTATCCAAGTCTTTATTCTCTGGTATCTTTACATTAATAGCCACGCCTGTTTTATTTCGGATATAACTAAAACGATTAGAGTTTATATCATCCCATTTTAATTCAGCGATATCAGTAAAGTTCATTCCTCGACAAAAGAAACTAAATAAATAAGTATACAACACCTTAGCTCCTTCAGTATTTTCTGAAAAGTCATAATCAAGTAGCAGCTGTAACTCTTCTTTTGTAAGCGCTTTTTTTATCTTGGTAGATTTCAACTTAGAAATCACATAGTCTCTAAATGGATAATTCTCCAAAGATGCTATTTTTGATTTAATAGCAGAATTATAAATAGCACGTATATTACGCATATATATACCTATTCCTCCATTTGTACAGCCTCTTGATCTTAAGTCTGCTTCAAAGGCTACTAAAAAAGAATAATCAATTTGTGAAAACTCATATTTGATCACCCCAGGCTTAAAACGTTTTAAAGCCTTTAATGAATCATTATATGAACTTGCTGAACTAACTTGACCTGCTTCTTTGAATTGCTCAATCCTATTTTGAAAAAAAGCAACAAATTTTACAATCTCAACCTTCTCTGGTCGAAGTAGAGAATCAAATACTTCAAGTGTAAATTCTTTTTCTTGTTCAATCATCAAATCCAATACTTTTGACGCATCTTGTTTGAGCGTACTTAATATTCTATTGGCTTGTAAAAAATTCGGGAACTTAGAGGTAAACTCCCCCACTTTTGCATTCCAAAATTTAGGTGCAGTACTGTAAGGTGTTTTATAGAATTTAGACCTCCTATTAATAGTAACTCTAAGATTAATTGGGTAAGTTCCATCACTTAATTTTGTCTTTTTTAATACAATTTTTAAACTCGTTTTCATCATAAATAATTTTAAAGTACAACATACGTACAACAAATCGGTACTTATCGTGCAAATAGATGAAACAAAAATATTTTAAAAATTTTGCAACTAACTAAAAACCAGTTAGTTTGAAACAAAATGCAATTAAATACAACATTCATTTCTCCGGCTCATAATCAGCAAGTCCTTGGTTCGAGCCCAAGTGGGACCACAAGAAAACCCCTTCAATATTTTTTGAAGGGGTTTTGTTTTTTATACAACTATTGTCTTTACTTTCATTACAACTACAGCAAGTCAAAACGGTAAATATTTAGGTAGCGATCTTTGATTTTTGTTTCAACTTTCCCCACCAACTGAGCCTTGCACCTTTGATAAAAACCGTCTGCATTAGGATCAGAATACAGTTCAATATAGCGATACTTTTTCTCAACACTTACTGCTTTTGCTTTTTCAATCATAGAACGACCGTATCCTTTACCATGATACTCTGGCAATATCCACAACCCGTCCAACTCTGCATACCCGTTCATGTCTTTTAAAACGAAGAAACCAATAAAATCGCTATCAACATAGCACTTATAAATACTTCGATCCAAAAAACTCGTTGGAGTAATGGCTAAATCATCTTGCCATTTTTCCATTAACGCATCAGAATAACCCCAAAACTGTTTTGCCTTTTTTGCCGTTTGTGTCAACAATTCACAATCTTCTATTGTCGCTTCTGTATATCCAATATTCAACATCCTATTTCTTTCTACTTTCTATTAAAGCTTTATTATCACTATCGTTCTTTTCATCACTCCTCTATCTCCTCTTAAACAACTTATACCTCAAATGGGAAAATAAAACCACAACAAGGATAAATCCCATACAAATTAGATTAAAGACAAGATTGACAACAATTCCTATGGCCAATACTATTTTTTCTCCCCCGTAGTTCTTCATAAAATCATATCATTTACTCCCATAATAATAGCAACAAAACAGCCGTAATAAACAAGATCAAAGCCGAAAGAAAAGCAAGTCCTGCTGCTTTCCAATTTGAATAGAATTCCTTGTTATTTTCTTTGTGTTGTCGCAATATATTTCCTTGTTTTACCTCTACAATCCACCCCACTATCCCCGTAAAGATTGCGGGAAAAATATAATTGGGAATTCGATCAACCAATTCTACGGGAAGCAGCAAGAGTGCAACCAAAAAAATAAGAGTAGACACAATACCTAAGACAAGCGCTTGTTGTGCTTTTTGCTCCTCTGCTAAAGCGCGATAATTGGCCCGAATTAAATATCCTGCAATCAAAGGTCCTCCTAAAAAAGTGGCAAGACAAATAGCATTTGCCGAATAAAACTTGATATTATGAGCTGTGTTTTCCTGTTCTGTCATTGTGCGTAATTTATTCAAGGAAATAAGTATGCGTATTTCCAAGTCGTCCTAATTTTAGAAAATGGTAACTTTTTTAAGTCAAAAATAAAAATAAGTATTCTTTTACAGAACATCACACTTTCTAATCCACAAAAAATGAAATATAAAAAAACCTTCTCAACAGCGCTTTGAGAAGGTTTCATCTATCTTTATGTAATCGTTTACTTATTTTGATACATATCTGGAGTAATGACATATTTCGTTACAAATTCTCCCTTCTTATCCTTGTAATAGTAGTTAATCGTTACTTTAGCCTCTCGCATTTCCTTCATATCCGGATTTGTTCTTGCATTTTCTAACAGCGTTGGAAAAAGCGTTTGCTCAACTACCTCCATATTCAACTGTGCCTTTTCGTAATTAACGAGGGTGTAATTGTATTGAAATGTAGCATTGGGCATAGCTACCGTATTATCCAATCGGATATCCTGATCGATAACCATCGGACAGTTTTTATTGATTTCCGACGCAACAACACTTAGTTTTTGATCAATCGCAATCGAAGATTTTGAAAAATAATTGACCGCAAAACTCACAACGGCCACTCCAATCACGATTCCCAACAAAGCGCCAAAATTTAGCTTTCGTTTTCCTTTTTGAGATGATTGAGCGTGCGTTTCCTTGGAATCCATTTCAACACTAGTTTCTACTTCAATTTTTGGAAGTTGGTATCCACAACTTGAACAATATTTGGAAGTTATTTCGTTCTCCGTCTGGCAATTTTGACATACATTTTTCATCTGTGTAATTTATCTTTAGTTAGTTTCGGTACGTTTCACAAGTAGTATGCCATATACAGGCATTTCTTTGGTTAATTTAACTGCCAAATTTAACATTTCATCCTACATCCACCAAACAATGTCACTTATAATACAGTAAAAACAACCAAGCACTAATCTTCTTTGTACTTAAAGAGTATATCACGCTAATTTCGACTTACGTAGATTAACTTTCTATTCAAAATGATTCATTCCTCTTGTACTAAGAGCGCTTTATTTATATGATGAATACCTCTGTTTTCTATTCAAATTTACCCATCACTAAACAAACGATAAAAAAAAGCCCAACAAACAAAACGTTCATTGGACTTTACATAATATAGTTTGATTGGTTTTTGTGCTATTTTACAAGTTCTCTTTCGCGAAGCAAGGTTTTCGTCTCGTTCTCAACTTTGTACTTTTTAGTCCACATACAGTCATCATTGTAGTCATAGGCAAATACTTCTTTTTCTATAACAGGACGACGTGGTGGTGTTCTATCTTTTTTCTTTTTCTTTTCTTTCGTATATGTAGGAGCGATAATTGTTCTTGTACTCACTTCAACAACGTTATCACAAGAGTCATACTTATAGGTGCTTGTTTTTATTTTTTTCTCTCCTTCTTCAAAAAAAGTAGTTTTCTCTAGTCGAATGGAGCCGCTTTCGTTGTAAGCTCTCACCGTACTAAACCCACGTTCATACTCATCTGAATACTCGCGTGAGGTAACCAACATTGGTCGGCCTTTCACAAATTTAGTGTAAGTGCGTTCTCCATCATCAACCATTGCACCTTTCTCATCATACGTAAACGTACTTTGATAGACTACTTCTCTAACTTGCCCGCGATCTGCGTCATACATTAAAACTTCTTGATACACGCGTCCCTTATCATCGTAGAAAACATCAAACAACTTTCCTAACTCATCTTTGTAATACAAACGATAGCTTTTAATTTTGCCGTCCTTTAGTTCATACTCTATACGATCATTAGGAAAAACACTTTGCGCATCTTTTTCAAAAAAATGGTCGTATTGTTTCCATTTTGGATTTGCATCGATTCGATCTAGTGCCATTTGAGCAAATGCACCCGTACTCATCGTTAACAATAGCAAGGTAAAAATAACTGGCTTTTTCATTGTGTTTTAGTGGTTTTGTTGTACATTTTCCCGAATTGGGTTACGCAAAGTAGAAAAAAAACCAACCATTACAAAAAATAAAACCATCGAATACGAAAAATTAACTTAAAAAGCGTTTTTCACTATGATTTTACGACATAAACTGATGTTGTTACAATAATTTGACTAATAATTGTCCTTTTTCAATCCAAAGTTTCACGTCAACTACAAAAGGCGTTCGACGCCCCAAATTGAGTTCTAACCTTTGTGTTTCATTATTCGCATATTGAAACTTTGTGTCAACGCGAAAATCAATTAATTCATTTACAAAAACATAGCGAACCTCTAAATCTCCGTTGGGTGACTGACCTAGCCAATAAAATTGCGTAACACTGCCTGGTTTTGTGGTACTATAGTCATCAAAGTAACTTTTTATCTCAAGAAAAAGACCTCCTTTTTCAACATTAGCCACTTGAATAGAATCTTTTACAGCGTAAATAGTCTTTTCCATCCCCTTACCTACACTGGGTTGTGCATACAGTGTTGGAGACAAACAAGAAATAAAAAGCACCACTCCTACAAGTCGCAAATATTCATAAATATATCTAAAAAACAAAATTCGGCACAATAGTTGCATAAAACACATATATAACCTTTTATCATAAAAAAAGGAAAAATAACCAATATTTAAAAATATAAAAAAACACGTTATGAGTAGAAAAACAAATGAAAAATCACAAAAAATAAATCACGAAACACACCAAAAATAAAGATTTCGCGTTTAAATAGAGGAAGAAACTGATCAAAATCAAGATAAATATTCTCTAAAAAAAGAAATAAAGTATCCAAACACGTTTGGAATTAATATTTTAAAAAATTTTAACTAATTTTAATAAAGATATGTTTAATTTTGTAAACAATTATAATCTGTAAAAAGAACCATAACACAGCTTGAGTTAATGAGTCAAAAACAACATTTGTTCAAGTTGTAGACTGAGTATGGATCGAAGTAAAATACAAGCTGCAAACCTCTATTTTATTTTACTATACTTCGAAAGGAAAAAGATTATTTTTACACTAAATTTGCAATCGAAGAAATAAAGAAAAAAAATGAAAAAGATCATCTCATTATCAATCCTATTCTTATCTCTGTCAATGACATATGCACAAAAAAAACCAGTGCTATTGACGGGAAACGACATTATTGTGTATAAGGATATTGAAGTTCTTCTTGAGAATAAAGGGGAGCTAGGTTTAAATCAGAAACAAGAAGCCTCTTTTATTGTCAAAAACGAATACATTAAAAGAGACTTACAGGCTTTAAATGATAGAACAGATATGTTACCTGTTGAGAAAAAAGAAACAGAGAAAAAAGTAAAAGCAGGTTATCAATTATTTATTCAACGTACCTTAACCAAAGATCAGATGGATATTTGGGCACAGAAAAAAGTTGAATACGATCAAGCTAATAACATCGACAAAGGGTTAAAAGAAGATTTAAAGAACTTGGATGAGCTTTACAAAGCAGAGCAAAAAGAAATCTACCGTAAATATGGAATGGATAGAAAAATTTACGCTGCTCAAAAAACGTCAATTCGAAAAAAATACGATACAGATCGCCTAAAACTAACAGAATATTACAAAGCTACTGGAGAAGAGAACGATGTAATGTCTTTAGAGGAAATTGCCAACTTAGTAAAAGAATTTGACGATTTCTATAATGGTGAAAACGAAACTAACCCGTTAAAATACTTGAACATCAGAAATAGTTCAGAAAGTGAAACGGAAGTAGAACAAGAAAACTACACAGAAGAATACGAAGAGCAATAAACATGCATCAAGACAAAAACAGCAGCAAACATAATTTGCTGCTGTTTTTGTTTTCATTCAACTATGCATGTCCTTTTTAATTGCACATTCGGAAAGGCAACCAACAATATAACAGCAAAACAAAAGACTGAAAAAGTAAAAACCTTTTTTAAAATGTCCGAATTACACCAAAATACAGCATTTTAAAACCGTTGCATTTCAGTATTTTTACTTTACTTTGCATAAAAATTATCTTATGTCATACATATCAAGAGTTTTAAGTGGAAAATGCCCAAACTGCGGCAAGGAAGATTTATTCTATGATAAGGGAAATCCCGTTACCATGCGCATGCCGAAAATGACGAAAGAATGTTCTCATTGTCATTATAATTTCCATAGAGAAACTGGTTTTTACTTCGGAGGCATGTATGTAAGCTATGGACTTACAGTTGCCGAAATGTGTGTTGTAATGGTGTTGAGATTAATCATCAATGCTTTATTTGACGTGCATATCACTCTGCTTCAAACCTTTATCGCCATTGTAGTTGTCCTACTATTATGCTGGACATTTAACTACAGATTATCGCGCATCATTTGGTTAAACATATTTTATAAAAAAGAATAGTTTCTTTCAAAAAGTTATTTATCTTTGCACCACTTGAAACAAAAACGGGTGTAGTTCAAGGGTAGAATAGCGGTCTCCAAAACCGTTGATGGGGGTTCGAATCCCTCCACCCGTGCAAAAAAGTCCTTACAATTGTAAGGACTTTTTTTATTGATATCGTTTAAAGAATTCTTTTGGTGTTTCCCCCACTCGTTTTTTAAACAGCTTAGAGAAATAGGAGTAATCGTCGTACCCCAACATAGAAGCGATATCATTCAATGGATGGTCTGTATAAATCATCATTCGCTTTGCCTCTAAAACCACGCGATCCAAAATAATATCTGTTGTCGTTTGGTTAACCATTGTTTTACACACGCGATTCAAATGCTTTTGCGTCATATTCATCCAACTTGCATAAACCGCCGCAGACTTCTCCTCCGCAAAGTGTTTCTCTATTAATTCTTCAAATAACTGTAGATGGGTTGCATACAAATTATTTTGAATCGTCTTAAAAGTTTCTCCTTCCAATAAGATTCGATTGGTTTCAATATAAAATAGCAATGTTAAGCTCACGAGTTGCTGATTGCGTTTCCATTGCTCTTGTCGAACTTCCTCAACCATGCGATTCAATACAAAAGCTAAAACCGCTGTATCTTTTTCGCCCAACATGACGTGATTAGGATAAAAGGCAGATCGAAAAACAGGATAGTCACGGAGAGATTCTTTCAACAAATACAAGTCTAAAAAATTTTGCGTGTGAAAAAAGATGAAACCCTCAATATCATCCGACAACTCCCAACTGTGTGTTTGTCCAGGTGCAAGCATAAAGGCTGAACCGGGTTTAACCTGATAACGGTTAAAATCAATCTCGTGAATCCCTTCTCCTTTAGTAAATAAAATGCCTACATAAAAGTTATGCTTGTGTGGTCGCTCAATATGACTGTGGTTATCGAGCAAATGCTGTGACAGCTTATTCGCATAAAAATCTGTTTGCAAATTATTATGTGTCAGATCATTTATTTGTAAAATAGCGATTTCATCCATACCCTCCCATTTTGTGGTAAAAATAACAAGAAATCTAACGCAGCCCAATACAATTAACTATCTAACAAGAACTTTCATTTTAATTGATTAAGAATTGCATAACCAAATTTTATTTTCAAACTTTGTTACTCAATCTAAAAAACAATTGCTCCAATGAAAAAAGCAATACTAGTTACGGGTTTTATCGCCTTAATAGCGTCTGCTTGTACACAACAACAATCGACACAAAATTTAGAATCGCTCGATAAAAAATCAGCAAGAGAAGTTACCTTAAAAACGGTTACTGTTGGTGATAGCATCTATCATATAACCGCACAAACGATCTGGGTTAATGGTCAAATGATACAACAAAAAGTAGATACAATTACTACTGCTAAAAACATCAATGACTGGGGAGCAACTCAACCCACTAGTTTAGAAAAAATTCCAATTTACGTAACAGTAGAATAGTATGAAAAAAAGTAGTAAAGCCGTTTCTTTAGTTTTGATTACAGCAACTTTAGCTTCATGTTCTAAACCTACTGAAACGAAAGAAGAACAACAACGCGTCTTTATGCGTGCAGACAGTAGCGCCCCTTACACAGAAGTAACGGATCAATACCAACAACAACGAAGTGGTGGAGGTATGGGAATGGGCAGTGCCCTGTTATGGTATATGGCCTTTCGCCCTATGATGGGAGGTGGTATGGGGTATACAAGTCCTGGTATTTCACCTCAATCCAATGTAGGAACAAACGCTTCTAAAGCAGATGCGTACAAAAAGCAAACAGCACGTGGTGGTTTTGGTAATACGGCCAAAAACAACACCGTTTCTTCTTAATTGAAATTCATGCAAATAAAACAACTAACACCGCAAGCCAATTGGAAACACCGATTGGAAGAGCAGGGTTTTGGCTATCATACGGATGAAAATAATATTCCGTATTGGATTGAAGACTATTACTATAGTATCTCAGAAAATTTGGCAGATGAAATCTATGCTGCAACTGCAGATCTATGGCAAATGTGCCTCAAAGCAGTTGACCATGTCATCGCCAATAAATTATATGACCAATTTCAAATTCCTTTATTTTTCCACGATCACATTGAACGCTCTTGGGAAAATGACGAGTTGAGTATCTATGGTCGTTTTGATTTTGTTTATGACACAGTACAGCAACAACTAAAGGTATTAGAGTTCAATGCCGACACCCCTACTTCACTCTATGAAACAGGTGTAGTGCAATGGCAATGGATGAATACTTACTTTGGTACTTCTAAAGATCAGTTTAACTCGGTACACGATCGACTAATCGAATCATGGAAAGAAGCCAAAGCTTATCTAAAAGGTAATACGCTTCATTTTTCGTGTATGCGAGAAACATTAGAAGATCTAACCAATATCGAATACCTACGCGATTGTGCGATTCAAGCAGGAATCAATACCAAACTCATTTTCATTGATGATATCGGTTGGGATGGTGAAACATTCACCGATTTAGAAGATGAAGTGATCACGGATATCTTTAAACTCTACCCTTGGGAATGGCTAATTTACGAACCTTTTGCCTTGCATATTCCCAATGATATGGCTCAAGCACAATGGATCGAGCCCTCTTGGAAAATGATTCTTTCGAACAAAGCATTATTGCCCATTTTATGGCAGTTGTATCCCAACCACCCGCTCTTACTGGAATCGTATTTTGACGAGCCAAAAGGCATGCAGAATTTCGTCAAGAAGCCATTATTATCTCGTGAAGGAGCTAATGTAACACTTTATGTCAATAACCAAATTGTCGAGGCTACCAAAGGAGATTATGGAGATGAAGGGTATGTATGTCAAGCCTTAGCTGATACCCCTAACTTAGGTAAAGGGTACTTTATTATTGGTAGTTGGCTCATTGGACAAGAACCTTGTGGAATTACCTTTAGAGAAAGTGATAAACGAATTACTACAGATAAAAGCAGATTTGTACCTCATCTTATTGAATAATACAATACAAGCCTAATACATCCGATTAGGCTTTTTTAATTCATTTCGCCTATGACACCCGATTTTATATACGACCAAACTTTTGAAAACATCGCTCTAGAACCGCATAGTATCTCTTTTAAAGAATATGAAAATTGTAAATTTATCAACTGCGATTTTACCGCTTGTTCTTTTTTATCCACCCTATTTATTGATTGTGACTTCAAAAATTGCAATTTTAAAAATGCTGCGATAAATTATGTCGGACTAAGAAATTGCCACTTTCAAACGTGCAACTTTACGCATGTCAATTTTACTATGATGGATCAAACAATTTTTGAGTTCTCTTTTACAGACTGTAATCTTGAATTTACTTTATTTTACAGCTTAAACTTGAAAAAAACTGCTTTTATCAATTGTAGTCTGATCAGTGCAGATTTTATGGAAGCGGATTTATCACAGGTCATGTTTGATAATTGTAATTTATATCGCGCCAATTTTACTAAAGCCAAAGCAGAAAAAGCAGATTTCTATACTAGCTATAATTTTGATATTGATCCAGACTCAACAAAATTAAAAAATGCCATCTTTTCCAAAGACGCCTTGGAAGGCCTTCTTCGAAAACATCAATTGATTATAAAGTAATTACCAAAATAAAATGTACCTTTAAGTGATAACTTATGGGATCGCACTATGCATTTGAAAAAGAAATATAAAATTATCCTGTTCATTCTTGTTCTAGGAGTTGTACTCTATGGCTCAAGTCAATGGATCATCAATTCTCTTATCAATCAATATTTACCGGATATTATAGTTGAAAAAAACGATTCTCCTTATGAACTAACCTATGAGACTGTTCACTACGCACTAGCGGAGCGAAAATTGACAGTAAAAGAGATTAAAATTCACCCTAAAGCCACAACTGCTGTAGACACAATTTCCTATATTAAGGGGAGTATCAACCAAATAGACATTCAACAAGTTGGAATTTGGGATCTAATCAAAAGACATCATCTCACTGCACAAGGAATTTCAATTATTCAACCTGATATCCAAGTATATGAGCGTCAAACCAAACAAGATACTACCCCCAAAGTTCCGTTGCAATTCATAAAGGCAATTGATATCAAATCAATTGCCGTGAAACAAGCCCACGTGGTCATCCAACAAGCAGAACGAAATATCCGTTTGCATGAAGTTCACAACTTTAATGCACAACTGAAAGGGATTCACTTTGGGGTAGAAACCCGAGATAAACCCATTCCTTTTACATATAAAGATTATATTATTTCTTGTGATTCTGTAACTAGTTTAGTATCAGACGCACAACAATTGAGTATTCACGGGATTGAAGTAAATACAAATCAAATTAGTACCAAACGCCTTTCCTTACTTCCCTTGACTGCATCTAAAGATAAGGCAGACTTACCGCATCGCCTTGTCACCATAGAGGCTCCTTCTTTGGTACTAAAAGGTACAGACTGGGGATATAAAAATCAGACAGATTTCTATCTGCATATCGATCAAGTACAAACACCTATTGTTGATGTAACAGTAGAAGCAAATATGTTGTCAACCCAAAAAAAAGAAACTAAAACCTCCGTCAGCGCAAAACTTTTACCGTTTGATTTGACTATTCACTCCATCGATATGGATAGTATTCGCGTCAATTCTTTGAATGAGTGGTTTGTAAACCAAGGCAGTTTACACCTCAAGCGAGTTTCAAACAAAGCCAAAGAAGAATTACACATTGGAACTATTACTGCAAAGCAACCGGAACTATACTTCCATCAAGCACAACAAAAACAAAAAACAAAAGCAGCAAAAGTAGATGTGTTCTTTGACGATTTGGTGCAGATTGATACCTTATCTCTCGAGCAGGGTAGTTTTACCTCTACCAAAGGGAAAGATCGCACAGTTGTAATACAGACTAAAGGAATTCAAGCTTCTTTTGAAAACATCCACCTAGATGCACAAACCTTACCCAACAAAATTCCAGTACGATACAATGGAATTTCCTTTTCTACTGAGGCAATCCAATGGAATACCGGACAATTCTACGATATTAAGATAGGCAAACTCCAAGGTAAAAACACGTCTTTCACGTGCAGTGATTTTGAGTTGATTCCCAAATACAACCGCAAGAAAATGGTGCGAATGTTTAGGTATGCAGATGATATATTTACCCTCAAGACCAAGTCCATTACTTTTTCAAATTACACGTGGGGATTTGACGCTCAAGACGTCTTTTTCCTTCAGGCAGATAACGTCCGATTAGATCAAATTAACGCCAATATATATCGCGATAAAACACCTCCTTTCAATATGAGTATTAAACCGTTGTTTAGCAAAAAACTGCGGGAAATTCCCTTTACTTTAGGCATTCAAAAAGTACAGATTGTCAACTCAACACTTGAATATGAAGAATATGATGCCAACGCAATTGCACCTGGTAAACTGACATTTGGCAACTTCAATGCTGTAATTCAAAACGTGTATAGTGGTTATCAACGAAAACAAGTACCTAGAACCACAATTGCAGTAGACGCGCGATTTATGAATGCAGCTCCTCTACATGTAGATTGGTCTTTTAATATCCTAAACAAAAGTGATGCCTTCCAGATCAGTGGAACGATACAAAATTTTCCTGCAACTGCTATGCAACCATTTTTACAACCCTATGTAAAAGCTTCAACAGAAGGAAACCTAGACCTTGTAAAATTCAATTTCTCTGGCGACAATAAAGTTGCGACAGGGACATTTGCGATGAATTACCACGATTTAAAAGTTACATTGTACCGAAAAAATGGAGAAAAAAAGAGAAAAATTCTTTCAAAAGTAGGCAATTGGCTGATTCATAAAAATACAGCCGGTGAATTAAAAGAGGTAAATATAAAAAAGGTAAATCGCATTGAAGAAAAGTCTTTTTTCAATTACCTTTGGCTATGTATCTTACAAGGACTAAAACAAACCATTTTATAACACAAAGCAAGATGAAAACAGTATTTATAACAGGTGCATCTTCGGGTATTGGACAGGCAACTGCTAAAGCATTAGCCCCGAACCATCGCTTAATTTTATGCGGACGCAGAAAAGAGCGATTAGAAGCATTAGCACAAGAACTTCAATCAACCGATACTTATATTCTAACGTTTGATGTTCGAGATAAATCAGCCGTTTTTCAAGCCGTTGATTCACTACCCGAAGCATGGAAAAAAATCGACATTTTAATTAATAACGCTGGTAATGCACACGGATTATCTTCTTTTCAAGAGGCAGATATTGAAGATTTAGAAGCCATGATTGACATCAATGTTAAAGGATTAATCTACGTAACTAAAGCTGTTCTTCCTCTATTGCTTCAACACAACCAAGGTGGGCACATTGTTAACCTCTCTTCTATTGCGGGAAAAGAAACCTATGCCAATGGTGCAGTATATTGTGCCTCAAAAGCAGCAGTAGAATCTATTTCGAAAGGATTGCGCATCGACCTCAATACCAAAGGAATAAAGGTAACTAATGTAGCACCCGGAGCTGTGGAAACTGAATTTTCAATGATCCGTTTTAAAGGCGATCAAGCCAAAGCAGAACAAGTATATAACGGATATGACCCACTACTAGCAGACGATATTGCACAGGCCATCGCTTATGCGATTAATCAACCTGAGCACGTACAGCTAGCCGATATGACTATCTTTCCCAAAGCACAAGCAAGTGGAACGACATTCAATAAAAAATAGGGCCAACAACAACACATGAATCTTGTTATGAAACACTTTTTTGCAATTAGTTCTCTCATTGGACTTTATTGCGTTTCTAGTTATTCACTTCAAGCTAGCGAAGTAAAAGCTTCTTGGAAAGAAAATCTACTTCCGTTAATGGAAGCAACAAAAGACACCGTCTTTATTGATCTGAAAAATG
This sequence comes from Myroides sp. WP-1, assembly GCF_014145635.1. Lineage (GTDB taxonomy): Bacteria > Bacteroidota > Bacteroidia > Flavobacteriales > Flavobacteriaceae > Flavobacterium. The sequence continues at coordinate 136,885 of NZ_JACHTC010000007.1, read as the reverse complement.
ATCCCGACTTTAAGTTTGCCAATAATTTACGCTGGTTTCAAGATCCTGAACGCTCTCTTTTTGGTATTAAAACGAAAACCGGCGAGCTGTTTATTGAACCTTTATTTCACCAAATTGAATCCTTTGTAGAGAATATTTCCATCGTCACTTTTGAAGGTTTTCAGGGGGCAATCAACGATAAAGGCGAAGTCGTAATTCCCTATATTTATGAAGAATTACAAACAAGTAGTGAAGATCGAATTGCCTTTTATGAAGGTGGATTGTGGGGTTTCTTCTCAACAACAGGAGATAAAGTGATCCCTGCAACCTACGAATTTGTAGGTAATTTTTCAGAGGGTTTAGCCCTTGCCTCTAAGGATAATCTGTTTGGTTATATCAACAAGTCGGGTAAAGTAATAATCCCTTTTCAATACGAATACGCCAGTAACTTTGAAAATGGACAAGCACAAGTTGAAGTTAAATTTCGCTCTTTTTCAATTAACAAAAAGGGAATGAAAGTATCGAATTAGTTGACAATTAACGGTTTCAATTTTCTGAATAGATCAATCGTACTTTAATCGAAAAATCAACAATCAACAGAAAATACACAACAAAAAACGAGTTAGATATCCCTTCTAACTCGTTTTTACAACTAACCAAAACATTCGTCCTGTTTACAGTCCATCAAATTTTATTCCTAGTGTAAACCATCTACCGGGCATAGGTACTGCTCCCGCTTCAATATAGGTTGTATCAAATATGTTTTGAGCATCTATATACAATTTCACTTTGTCTAAAGTGTAATTTAAACGAATATCCGTAATCCAATAGCTCTTATAGGTCAATCGTTCATTGAAGCGATTAGCTAAGGTTGCACTAAATTTATCTTGCGTATAACTTACCGTTCCCACCACCTGGTGTTTTAAGCTTTCTAGTGCGTATTTAGAAAGCATACCCTCACCTGCAGATTTATTTTCAATTGTTGGAGAAAGATAGGTATAAGAAAGTCCAATGTTCCAAAAATTCACCTCATCCCCCAAGCGATAACGAAGTGCCGTATTTACACCTTTCGTTTTGTTTTTAGAAGCGTTATAAGGTTGATAAGGCTGATTCATATCTACGCGAATCCAATCTACGAAATCATCAATATCGCGATAAAACACAAAAGCTTCCGCTTGAAAATTGTTCGCTCTATACTTTCCTCCTACCTCAACTTGATATGCTTTTTCAGGTGTTAAATCAGGGTTTCCAATATTACCTGGTCGTTGATTCAAGTACAAATCAGTAAAGGACGGAATTCTACTCGCGGTTCCTGCATTGAAGGTAGCTTGCCAATGTGCGTTGAAAGTATAACTAGCGTCGATTCCTGGAAAAATCTCCCATCCATACTTTGAATTATAATTGATATAAGCACCTAGATTGACATCGAAATTTTCAAACCATTCCCGTTGGAAAGCAGCAAAGAAACCATAATTACTTTTACTGTGATCTCCAATATTTGTAGAATTAATTTCTTCGTAACGCATTTCACCACCAAAGGTATACTTTCCGTAATCGGCCGTATATTCTCCGTTCATATTAGAAGTAATTGCGTGCGTATAGTGTCTACTTCTGGCAACATCTAACCGATTGCGATAATAGCGATAATCGTCAAAATTATAGCGATACGCCACACTTGGCATAAACGTCAATCGATCAGATAAATAATGACGAGAGCTTACATTAAATAGAGTTGTGCTCACAATTTCTTTCGATTCTTTATCTCCAGGAGCGGCATAAAAACCATTTGCCCCAAAAGAACTAGAGGCATGTCCCGCTAAAATCATGATTGCATTATTTTCATTGGGAACAATATTACCCTGATAAAATACTTTGTTATTGTGATAAGCCGTATTATAACGATAGCCATTTCCAGAATCGTGACTTCCAAACAACAGGTGGTTGTCTTTTGCGCGAACTAAAGCTCCTCCAATTTGAATACCTCGGTTGTTATACGTCTCCTTGTGGTCATCTTCTTTGTCTTTTTTAAAGCTGGTACCTCCATAAGCAGCGGCAAACACTCCATCCTTCTTTGGGTTTTTCGTGACGATATTCACAACGCCCGTCAAGCTATTAATTCCATATAATCGTGCTGAAGGACCACGAACAATCTCAATGCGTTCCACCGCTTCTAGTGGTACAGGAATATTTAAAGAATTGTGTCCTGTTTGGGGGTCTGAAATCTTTTGTCCGTTTAACAGTAAGATATTCTGTTCAAAACTACCACCATCAATGCTCAAGTCAGCTTGAGTTCCATTGGGTCCGCGTTGTCTTAAATCCACTCCTGCCACAAAGCTCAACAACTCATGGACAGAACTTACAGGTAATTGTTTAATCTGATCTTGCCCTATCACTGTGATATTCCTATTCTTTAGCGTACTAGGAAGTTGCAATCGTTGATTGTAAATCACAATTTCCTCCATTTCTTCTTCCGTTGCCTCAGTGTTTTTTTCTTGTGCATAACCTGCCACAGCAAAAAAACTACAACATACTAAGGGTATAAAAAAATTACGTTTCATAACTAATTAGCGTTCTTATTCCATTTTCATTTGTGTGAGGCAAAAGTACAGGAGGAATATTTTCCTTTTCTAGTCCAGTTTAAAGATAGTAAACAGTCCGGTTTTTTATTCTAAAAAAAATAACTTATTCTCCTCATTTTAGGAGTTATACGAAAAAATCAAACACAAAATATAAACTAAATCTAAATTATTTTCATTATTTTTGCCTTATAAAATTGCTTTATGATTAAACAGATTATATTACCAGCGGTATTGCTGACTTGGGTTCTTACCTCTTGTGGGGAAAAGGAAAAACAGGCGATGCGAGTCATTTATGGCGAAAATCCGGAAGTCGAAGCTCTACTTGAAGTACCTAATATTCAATTTGACTCTTTAAAAACGAGTAAATTGAAAGAGGATGTCCAATTATTTTACAAAAATAACAACTATCACTTAGGGTGGTCTAACGAGCTAAATAGACAACAACTCTTAACCAGTGTTGCAGACCTTAAATTGGATGGAATAAAAATTTCTCCAAATGAACTTCTGCGTCTTTCAGATCTCAATACAACCTATGACAGTCTTGGAGACGAAGATAAAATTCAGGCTGATTTTTTATTTTCTTCGATGTACGTCAATACATTAAACCGATTGTACAACGGTAGTGTAAATGCAAAGCGAATTTATGGAGATTGGGAAATAACCCCAAAACCGCTGAATACAAGTGCAACAATGTTATTGGCTTTAGAGCATAAAAACATTGCTCTTACGTATGACAGTATCCGAACGAAACAACTGGTTTACACTAATTTAAGAAACAAGTTATCTTCTTTATATGCCTTAGAGAAAGACACTTTAAAACCGTTCAAGCAAGCCAAGATAAACGATACGATACCAGAGTTAATTGCCCTTAAAAAACACTTTATATTCTTGGATCAAGTAGCGGACAGTGTAAGTTCAGATGCCATCTACACTCGAGCGATAGCCCAATCAATCAAAGCCTTTCAAACCAAGAAGAAATTGAATGTAACGGGTTATACAGACAACAAGACGATTGCTGCTATTTTACAAGACGAAAATACGTTAAAGGAAAAAATTATTGTCAATTTAGAACGTTGGAGATGGTTTCCTCGTGAATTTTCTGACAATTATATTTTAGTAAACATTCCTGCTTTTAGTTTAGTGTCTGTTTCCAAACAAGACACTATTCAGCAACACAAAGTTGTCGTTGGAACAAAAGCTAGGAAAACACCTATTTTAAGTTCTACGTTAACAACAGTAGTACTCAATCCCACATGGACTGTTCCACCAACGATAAAAAAGAACGACCTTGTGCCAAAGGCTTCTGGTGATCTCTCGTATTTTTCAAGATTAAATTTTACAATTTACGACGGCAACGGAAAAGTGGTTACCCCAGAGAATTGGGATGCTACCAAGGGAACTTCTTATCGCTATGTACAAAAAGGAGGAAAAGGAAACACTTTAGGACGGGTGAAATTTATGTTTCAAAACAACCATGCGGTTTATCTACACGATACACCTAGTCAATGGGGGTTTGCGCGCAATGACAGAAACTTGAGTTCAGGATGTGTTCGCGTACAAGATCCATTTGATCTGACAGCTTATATTTTTGCACAAGCGGCAACGAATCTAACTAAAGAGCAAGTAGATAAAATTATTGAATCACAAGAAACAAAGAGTGTTTCTGTAAGTAATAATCCTATTGATGTTCACTTATTGTATTGGACTGTACAAGTTGACAATCAAGGAAAATTCACGTATTTTAAAGATATTTATCAATACGACGAGGAGCTTTATAAACGCTTGGTGAACTAATTGGTTGAGATTCAAAGCAAAGCAACTCTTTTTACATTTGGCTTATTTCCATTTAAAAATCAATAAAAACGCCCATAAAGTAATGTACTTTATGGGCGTTTCACTATAATCACTTACTAATTCTTTCTTAGATTAAATATCTTGATTTTTTTAAGTAATCTTGTTGTGAAGAGTAAATAAACAAGCATGACTCGTCTTTAATCAGTTCGATCAATTCTTTATTTATCTCATTTGGCACTGCAGGACATCCGTAGCTTCTTCCTAATCTACCTTGTTTTAAAGCCAAAGTAGGTGAAGCGTAATCTGCACCGTGTACCACGATAGCACGTGTACGAGCATTGTCATTAATTCCTTTTTCCAAGCCATCTAAACGCATAGAAAAACCATTACTCCCTTGGTATGTTTCACCTGTTTTATAAAAACCTAAACTACTCATATGCGAATTGATTCGGTTAGAAAATGCCGTAGCAAATTCATCTCCAGTACGTTTTCCATGTGCTACAACAGACTCTAATAAAACAGCATTTTTCTCCATGTCAATCACCCATAAACGCTTTTGTGTAGAGGAAACACTAAAATCAACAATCGTCAATTTATCGTTTTTTATTAACCCTTCCTCTTTCATTTTATAGTAGCCTTTCAAGGCCATGGTAAATACTTTTTCAGAAGGAGCATCAAAATTGTCTAAATCTAACGTTTGAAAGAGTGTATTTGCTTTTAGGGCAAAAAGCTCTTCAGCTGATAATTCAACCTTTTCTACTTTTTCGTTATTTTTTACTTCATCTGTTATATCAATATCCAATTTAATGGAAGAAATCTCAAATTGCATTGAATTTTTCGCAATACCTGCTCCAACCAATACCAAAGCGGCTGAAGCCACTATCCACTGCTTGTAATTCATCATTCACTTGTTACTAAAAGGGGTTATTTATAATTAAGAAGTCGTAAAAATAAAAAAATATTCTTACCAAACAAATGATTATCACCAAACTAAGCGTTTTTTTTACTTTTTTTTCACTCTATCTTACAAATCGAGAAATCCAATCGAAAAAAAAATCTCAATTTGCTAGAATTCAAAAAAACACGAGTTTATAGTCATTCTTTTTTTAAAATAAAAAGCAGGAATCTGCATTAGAAAGGTAAACGTTCAAAATACAATCTGTAAATTTGTGTGTTATATTGAGTCAAACCACAAAAAAATACAACTATGAATAAAAAAGTAATTTTAATGATACTCGATGGCTGGGGTAAAACACAAGACCCAAAAGTTTCAGCCATTGCTCATGCCAATACACCCTTTATCGATAGCTTATATACCCAATATCCTAATACCTATGTTTTAACTGATGGATTAAATGTTGGTTTACCTGAAGGACAAATGGGAAATTCAGAAGTAGGTCATATGAATCTAGGTGCAGGGCGAATTGTTTACCAAGATTTGGTAAAAATTAACATGGCTGTTGAAAATAAATCTATTGCACACGAGCCTGCTTTACAAGCAGCATTTACTTATGCTAAAGAAAAAAACAAAAAAGTTCACTTTTTAGGTTTATTATCTGATGGTGGTGTTCACTCGCATGAAAAACACTTGTATGGATTACTTGAAGCGGCAGTAGATTTCGGTTTGCAAGATATTTTCATCCATGCTTTTACAGATGGACGAGATGTAGATCCTAAATCGGGTGCGAAACACCTAGAACAACTAGCCAAACACATCGCCTATTCACCAGCCAAACTAGCATCTGTTATTGGACGTTATTATGCCATGGATCGCGACAAACGCTGGGAGAGAGTAGCCAAAGCCTACCATTTACTGGTAGAAGGCAAAGGAATTCATTCTACAGATGCAGTAAAAAGTATAGAAGCAAGTTATGCCAATAACATTACGGATGAATTTATTGATCCTATTGTAATGGTCGATAAAGACAACCATCCGGTTGGTAAAATTGAACCCGATGATGTCGTTATCTTCTTTAACTTTCGCACCGATCGCGGACGTGAATTAACTCATGTCTTATCTCAAGATAATTTCCCTGAATACGAAATGAAAGCCTTGCCGTTGTATTTTGTTACTTTAACGAATTACGATGATACCTTCCGCAATGTACACGTGGTGTATGACAAAGAAAACTTACATCACACGTTAGGTGAAGTTATCGCTCAACACGGTAAAAAACAAATTCGAATTGCAGAAACTGAAAAATATCCACACGTAACATTCTTCTTTTCAGGAGGAAGAGAGTTGCCTTTTGAAGGAGAACAACGCATCTTATGCCCATCTCCTAAAGTAGCAACATATGACTTACAACCGGAAATGAGTGCTTATGACTTAAAAGATGCTTTAATTCCCGAATTACAAAAAGCAGAGGTTGATTTCGTGTGTTTAAACTTTGCCAATGGCGATATGGTTGGACATACGGGAGTAATGGAAGCTGCCATCAAGGCTTGTGAAGCTGTAGATCAATGTGTCAAAGAGGTAATCGAAGCAGCGTTAGCCAATAACTATACGACTATTGTTTTAGCGGATCACGGAAATTGTGAAACCATGATTAATGAAGATGGAACACCAAATACAGCACACACAACCAATCCTGTGCCTATTATTTTAGTAGACAAAGACATCAAAACAATCAATCATGGCGTTTTAGGTGATCTTGCTCCAACCATCTTAAAATTAATGGGTTTACCTCAACCAAAAGAAATGACGAGACATTCGTTGGTTTAATTGAAGTATAAAATTGAAAAGTGCTTTGTAGAATTTACAAAGCACTTTTTTGATGGAGCTATGCCAAAAACAAAGCCGTCTCCTAATGCAATTGTATTAGACCAACAAACCTACTTATACGCTTTTTAAAAAAGAAAGCTCACCCTCTAACACTGGTGCTTTAGTAAAACTTGTACCCCAATTTGTCTCTAGCGATAAAATCGTATCGTTATTTTTTATTTCTGTATTGTTTTAAACAATCTAAATATCGTTTATACAAATGCTTGTTCAACTACCTTTACGATAAACAAAAACAAAGAAAGTCATGAAAATAACAAACCTATACTTAGAAACAAACAACCTCGCTCATAGCCTCACTTTTTATCAAAATACCTTAGGTTTATCTATTGTAGAACAAACAGAAACCATGGTTCGCTTTCAAGCGGGAGAAACCTTACTCACCTTCACGGAGAATAAGCATCAGACGTCTTTTTATCACTTTGCTTTTACTCTTGCAATCAATCACCTAGAGCAAGCGATTGCATGGGCACAAGCCAATCAAATTGAACTACTTCCTTCACCTAAAAATGAAATCATCACCCACTTTGATACCTGGAAAGCGAAGTCAATTTATTTTTGGGATTTAAATGGCAACTTACTTGAGTTCATTGTTAGATCCGATATACAAACCACAAAAGAACAGCCATTTTCACCCAAAGAGATGTTGAATATTAGCGAAATAGGAATCGTCACTTCTCATCCTATGGTAACAGCAGAGGCCATTATGCAACAAACGGGATTGCAGTATTTCAGTAAATCCGAACCTTTACCCGAATTCTGTGCCATTGGCGACGATGAAGGTTTACTTATTTTTGTTAGCCCAGAAAGAAATTGGTATCCAACCCAACTCAAAGCACAACCCAGTGCAGCAACCATTGAGCTAGAAGTAAAACACAACATACACACGATTGTAGCATCGGATTGGATATAAGCCAATTATTTTGCCTTTCAACTACATAGAACCTCTTAATTTCTAAAAATCCATTTTCAACCATTTTTTAGATTCAAAGGAATACCGTAATTTTGTAGTTCTTAAATCAATAAAGTATGATCATTCCAAAAACTCTAGAACAAATTGAGTTGATGAGACAAAGCGCCCTTTTGGTTTCAAAAACATTGGGGATGCTTGCAACAGAGCTAAAGCCAGGAGTAACGACTTTAGAATTAGATAAAAAAGCAGAAGAATTTATCAGAGATCACGGTGCAGTACCGGGATTCAAAGGATTATATGGATGTCCTTCTACTATTTTGACTAGTGTAAACGAGCAAATTGTACATGGATTGCCAACGGATAAACCCATTGTAGAAGGTGATATCGTATCGATTGACTGTGGTACGGTGATGAACGGTTACTATGGTGACCACGCTTATACCTTTGAGGTTGGCGAAGTTGCACCTGAAACGAAGCGTTTATTACAAGTTACTAAAGAATCTCTATACGTTGGAATTCGCGAATTCAAATTAGGAAACCGCGTAGAAGACGTAGGAAGTGCGATTCAACGTTATTGCGAAAAAGAAGGGTATACTGTAGTGCGTGAACTAGTAGGTCACGGATTGGGAACCAAGATGCACGAAGCACCTGAGATGCCAAACTACGGTAAACCAGGAAGAGGAAAAAAATTCGTTGAAGGTATGGTAGTTGCTATTGAACCTATGATTAACTTAGGTACGAGAAACATCAAACAATTGAACGACGGATGGACCATCGTAACACGTGACGGTAAACCTTCTGCGCACTTTGAGCACGATGTTGCTTTAGTAAACGGAAAACCAGAACTATTGTCTACCTTCCAGTACATTTACCAAGCCTTGGGTATCCAAAGCAACGAAGAAGATGAATTTAGAGCTAAACCTTTAGTTTTATAATTCATTCACGCTAAATGAAGAAACTTTTTAAAACCATACTGAACATTATACCTCGACCGATACTAATTCGGTTGAGCTATTTTGTTCAACCTATTTTTGCATGGTACCTCAAAGGTGATCGTTATACGGATCCTATTGACGGCAAGTCTTTTAAAAGTTTTTTACCTTATGGTTATGCCAAACAACGTCCTAATGTACTTTCACCAAGCACGTTATCATTAGAAAGACATCGTTTACTGTGGCTGTACTTGCAAAATGAAACAGATTTCTTTACCGCACCTCATCGCGTCTTGCACTTTGCACCAGAACAAGCCTTTTACAAACGCTTCAAAAAACAGGCAAACTTAACTTATACAACAACAGATTTAGAATCGCCTTTAGCCGATGTTAAAGCAGACATATGCAATCTGCCTTTTTCGGATAACTCTTTTGATATTATCCTGTGTAATCACGTCCTGGAACACATCCCTGATGACACCAAGGCAATGCAAGAACTCTATCGCATCCTGAAACCAGGGGGAATGGGAATTTTTCAGGTTCCTCAAGACCTCAATCGACCTATGACTTTTCAAGATGATAGCATTACAGATCCCAAAGAACGCACCTTAATTTTTGGACAATACGACCACGTACGCGTGTATGGATTGGACTATTTTGATAAATTGCGTCAAATTGGATTTACCGTTATTGAAGAAGATTATACAAAGAAGTTAACACCTACAGAAGTAGAACGATATTGCCTTGCTGCCGGTGAAATAATTCCCGTTTGTTTCAAACCTGCATAAACCTTCCTTTCTCATTCTATCACTTTTGCGTATCTTCGTCCTACTATTTTTAGTCAATGGATATGAATAAAATAACGACGGTACTTTTTGATATGGATGGTGTTTTAATTGACTCCGAAAAATTTTGGCAACAAGCAGAAAAAGAAGTATTTACTTCTGTTGGATGTCAATGGAGTGAAGAAATTGCACACCAAACCACAGGACAAACTACAAGAGCAGTTACTGAACTTTGGTATCGTTTATTTCCTTGGGAGGGTAAAACCCTAGAAGAAGTAGAACAAGCGGTTATTGATCGCGTTGATGAGTTAATTCGTCAAGAAGGAGAAATCAAAGCGGGTGTTTTAGCGACTTTATCTTTTTTACAAGCCCAAGAGATCAAAATAGGTTTAGCAACAAATTCAACCCCTTCTTTAATTCAAACAGTATTAGAGCGATTGGGAATTGCTTCCTTTTTTCAAACAACCGTATCTGCTTTGGATGTAGCACAAGGAAAACCAGCACCTGATGTCTATTTACAAGCTGCTAAAAACATCAACAGCAAACCCCAAAACTGCCTTGTTATAGAAGATTCTTTTACTGGAGCAACCGCAGGAAAAAAAGCGGGGATGACGGTCTTTATCGTACCTGAACCTGAATTTTATCACAATCCCAAATTTGATCTTGCAGATAGAAAACTAGTAAACCTAGAAGAATTTGAAGAAAATTTCTTAGCTTTAAGTTACGTAACCTCTTAATCTCCATTATTCATGTTGAACAAGTATTGGCTTTTCCTTTTATTGTTTTGTACAAGCTTCATTCAAGCGCAAAAAACACAAGATTACACAGCTAATTACATTAAAATGGCTGCATTCATGAACAATGAGATGGCAGTTACCCCATTTTTCCCACTAAATGAAAGCTTTTCAATTGAATTTGACGATTTATACGGTGACGAAGGTAATTACTTTTATCGTGTACTTGCTTATAACTACGATTGGACACCTTCACAGCTAAAACCTATAGACTACATCCAAGGAATGGATAATCAGCGTATTCAACAGTATACCACTTCATTCAACACCTTACAGATGTATACTCATTATCGATTGACAATTCCCAATTCTGTTTATCGAATTACCAAAAGTGGTAACTATATTCTCGAAATTTACGACGAAGACAATCAAGTAGTTATACGACGTAAATTTGTGTTATATGAAAATGTAGCAAGTGTAGGTGCACAAGTAAAACGAGCACGAGACCTCACTTACATTGACCAGAAACAAACCTTAGAGCTTACTGTAAAACTAGGCGAGCAACCCTATCAAAATCCTACGTCAAACGTAAAGATCGCCTTATTTCAAAATGGGCGTTGGGACTCATACATCACAAAAGTACCCCCTCAATATACCTTAGGGACAGACTTAATTTACAAGTACGATCAAGAAACTAGTTTTTGGGGTGGTAATCAATTTCGCTATTTTGACAACAGCGATTTGAAACAAGCCAATAACATGATTTACTCCAATTCGAAAGAAAATGATATGTACAAAACAATACTCTACCCTATTACCGGTTGGTTAGAGAAGAAGTATTCATACTTTCCTGATATTAACGGATCATTTAAAGTAAGGAACCTATTTGGCAAAAATGCAAGTATTGAGGGCGAATACAGTTGGGTTTATTTTAGTTTTGAACCTATTGACGATGACAAAAACAATACGTACTATGTTACGGGAATGTTCAATAATTATGAGTTGACCTCAGAACATCAATTGGACTACAATCCGCAAACCGAACGCTATGAAAAAGCAGTATTGATCAAACAGGGATTCACCAACTACAATGTCACCACTGCTCAAAAAGGAAAAGTTAGTCCGGCACATAATCCAGATGGCAATCATGCCTTAACCACAAATAAGTATCAAGTTTTAGTATATTATAAGGGAACAACCGATCTATATGATCGCGTAATAGGCTTTGCAGAAGCTAATGCCGAACAAATAACATATTAAGAACAAAAGAATAACAATATGGTATCCAAACAAACCAAAGGAGTTAATGTAACCGTAGAAACACTGTATGAAGGTTTTTTCCAACGAAGCAATAGCATGCAATTTGCCTTTAGTTATGAAATTACCATCGAAAATCAGAGTGATACAACCATTCAAATTCATTCTCGTCATTGGGAGATCTATGATTCACTCAATGCGAAAGAAGTTGTAGAAGGATTAGGAGTAGTTGGCGAACAACCTTTTATCCATCCCAATGAGAAATACACCTATAGTAGCGGTTGTGTTTTAACCTCTACTTCTGGAGCGATGCAAGGTTATTACAATGTGATTCGAACAGATAATGAGGAGATGATCACAGTGGAAATTCCCTTTTTTAAACTCATTGCTCCCTTTATTTTAAATTAGACGCTTTAAGTTAAACTAGTGTGTAATAACCGCTAGTTCGAGTAAAATTAATTATCTTTGTAGTTATATATTTTAATAAACCCGAAAAAAAGTACATTATGTCAAAAGGATTCTACAAAGTTCCAAGTGCAATTAATGAGCCTGTAAAATCATACGCGCCAGGAACGCAAGAGAGAGAATTGACTTTGAACTCTTTCAAAGAGCAATATAGCCAATTAGTTGATATTCCATTATATATTGGTGGAGAAGAAATCAGAACTGGAAATACAAAAGATTTATTCCCACCTTTTGATCACAAACATAAATTAGGTGTTTACCACCAAGCAGACAAAGCTTTAGTAGAAAAGGCAATTAGTACTGCTTTAGAAGCAAAGAAAAAATGGGCTGCAATGCCATGGGAACACAGAGCTTCTATCTTTTTAAAAGCAGCTGAATTATTAGCAGGTCCTTACCGCGCTAAAATCAATGCTGCTACAATGATTGCTCAAGCTAAAACGCTACACCAAGCAGAAATTGATGCTGCTTGTGAATTTATTGATTTCTTGAGATTCAACGTAGAATACATGACTCAAATCTATTCAGAACAACCTTTATCAGTAGATGGAGTTTGGAATAGATTAGAGCACCGACCTTTAGAAGGTTTCGTATATGCAATTACTCCATTTAACTTTACAGCAATTTCTGGAAACTTACCGTCTTCAGTTGCTATGATGGGGAACGTTGTTGTTTGGAAACCATCTGCTACACAAATCTACTCTGCTAGAGTAATCGTTGAAGTATTCAAATTAGCAGGTTTACCTGACGGTGTAATCAACGTTGTTTACGGAGATTCTGCTATGATTACAGATACACTTTTAGCTAGCCCAGATTTCGCTGGAATCCACTTTACTGGATCAACGGGCGTTTTCAATAGCATGTGGACAAAAATCGGACAAAACATCAACAATTATAAAACATACCCAAGAATTGTTGGGGAAACAGGTGGTAAAGATTATGTGTTAGCACATCCATCTTCAAACGCTAAAGAAGTGGCTGTAGCCTTAACTAGAGGTGCTTTCGAATACCAAGGACAAAAATGTTCTGCCGCTTCTAGAGCATACATCCCTGCTTCTTTGTGGCCACAAGTAAAAGACTTTATGGCTGCTGACTTAGCGACAATCAAAATGGGTTCTCCAGTAGATCCATCTAACTTCGTTTCTTCTGTAATTTCTGAAAGTTCTTTCGACAAATTAGCCAAAGCAATTGAAGAAGCTAAAGCAGCTAAAGATGCAGAAGTAGTATTAGGAGGTAAATACGATAAATCTGTAGGTTATTTTGTTGAACCAACGGTTATCTTAACTTCGAATCCAAAATACGATACAATGGAAACAGAATTATTTGGTCCTGTTTTAACTATTTACGTATATGAGGATGCTAAATGGGCGGAAACATTGAAATTAGTAGACGAAACTTCAGCTTACGCGTTAACTGGAGCTATCTTCTCTCAATGTCGTTACGCAATCGCTGAAGCAACTGAAGCATTAGTTAACTCTGCTGGTAACTTCTACATCAATGACAAACCAACAGGTGCTGTTGTAGGTCAACAACCATTTGGTGGAGCAAGAGCTTCTGGTACCAACGACAAAGCCGGTTCTATCTTGAACTTATTGCGTTGGGTATCGCCAAGAACAATTAAAGAAACATTTGTTCCTGCAAAAGATTACAAATATCCGTTCTTAGGATAATACATACAAAGGCGGTTTGTTAACCGCCTTTTTTATTTCACAATTCAGTGCTTTTTATTGGGATCGTTTCTTCTTCGCTGACGACACGATTAAGTAAAAATTACTTTTATATTTTGCTTTTATACTTTTTCAGTAGAAAAAGTTCCTTATTTTATTTCTAAAGTACTGGGTTATAATTATTAACAAATAGTATATAACTCATGTTTAAAAAATTACTAGACAACAAACAGTTGGTTATTAATCCTCCTGTTTTTACCACTTCAATTGTACTAATTATTGCATTAATCTCCGTTTGTCTCCTTTTCCCTAGTAAAGTAGGTGATTGGTTTCATATCGGACAGCTTGCTGTTACAGAAAACTTTGGTTGGTTTTTTATTCTTACCGTTAATATCATCCTGATTTTTGCTCTCTTTTTAGCCTTTGGCAAATATGGGAGTATCCGTTTAGGTGGTGATGATGCAGAACCTGAATTTTCTAAACCTTCTTGGTTTGCTATGCTTTTTAGTACAGGAATGGGAATCGGAATTATGTTCTTTAGTATTGGAGAACCCGTCTCTCACTTCTTTAACCCTCCACGACCTGCAGATAGCGATATCGACACTGCTATACAAGCAATGGAATTTACCAGCTTACACTGGGGGTTACACGCGTGGGCTATTTATGCCATCGTTGGGTTAGCCCTAGCTTTCTTCGGATTCAATCGACGATTACCCATGACATTCCGTTCTTTACTTTACCCTTTCTTGGGTGAGAAAATTCACGGTTGGTGGGGACATACCATTGATATTCTCTCAACATTAGCCACTGTTTTTGGGCTATCTACTTCACTGGGATTGGGAGTAACCCAAATTACAGCTGGACTAGAATACCTCTACGGATGGGAGATTTCTCCTTTAATGCAGGCAGGAATTATTATTGGTGTAATCAGTGTGGCAACCATTTCCGTCTTCTCCGGATTAGACAAAGGTGTAAAACTGTTGAGTAATGTTAATATGTATATGGCCTCTGGTTTTATGATCTTGATTTTTGTTCTTGGTCCTACCTTATTTATCCTCAAAGGATACGTACAAAATACAGGGTCTTACTTGGCGAACTTTATCGACATTAGCACATGGAACGATACTTATCAAGGTTCTGGATGGCAAAATATCTGGACCATCTTCTATTGGGCTTGGTGGATTGCTTGGTCTCCTTTCGTAGGAAGCTTTATTGCTCGAATTTCAAAAGGTAGAACAATCAAAGAGTTCATTCTAGGTGTGCTCATTGTTCCTGGTTTGATTACTTTACTTTGGATGAATGTATTTGGTGGAAGCGCTTTACACACCATCTTAGAAGGAGACATGACAATGGTTCACGCTGTAAAAGAAGATATCTCAACGGCCTTATTTGTCTTTTTAGAAAACTTCCCTTTTACGAATTTCTTATCGATTGTTGCAATTATACTAATCTTCTCCTTTTTTATCACGTCTTCCGATTCAGGTTCACTCGTGATTGATAATATCACTTCAGGAAGTGAAGGAAATTCACCGGTTTGGCAACGCGTCTTTTGGTCATTTGCTCAAGGGCTGATCGCTATTGTACTTCTGTGGGGAGGAGGTTTAGATGCACTCCAAACGGCAGTAATTATAACGGGACTTCCTTTCGCAATGATTTTGCTTTTCATGTGTTACAGCCTACAAAAAGGATTACAAGATGAATTAAATAAAAAGGCTAAACAGCTCAAGTCTAAACAAGAGAGAAGTTACAAGGAAATTATTTCTGACTTAATTGAAGAACAACAAAAATAACACAGCATGGAAACCAACAAAACACTCAACATACTAATTGGATTAGATCTCTCAGAAATGGATCAGTATCTAATCCAATACGCCAAAATACTCGACCATATTTTAAATATAGGACAGATCACCTTTATACACAACCTGAAACTAGGTGAGCTTCCAAAAGAACTCATTGAAAAAGAGCAACTAACACTCATTCAAGAGCGAATTAAGAAAAGAGTAGAAGGGCAAATTGCAGCAACAGAAGTTAACTATACGCATGAAATATTCGTGACAGTAGAAAACTATTCTGAAATTGCTTTTGCTACTATTGCTAAACAAAAGAACTACGATTTACTTCTACTAGGAAATAAGCAACAATTTACAGGAAATGGCGCTTTAGCAAACAAGTTGATTCGAATTCTTCCTTGCGCCACCTTACTCGTTCCAGAAACATTTCATATCCCAATTGAAACGGTAATTGACGCGATTGATTTTTCGCGTTATACTCCTGCAATTATGCTTTGGGCAGATCGCTTTAAAAACAATTCTAAAGGACAACCCATCCAGCACTCCGCAGTACATATCTCAAAATCATACTGGAGTTATTTACCAATGATGACAGAAAAAGAGTTGGACAAAATTTCGTTGGAGGATATCAAGGAAAAAGAAGAAAAATGGAACAAAGCTTATGCCCAACATACCGAAATTGAAATTGTACCTGCTAAAAATCAGAATGTTGCCGCAGCACTAATTCAATATGCTAAAACCAAAAAAGCAGATTTGATGATTCTAGGAGTCAAAGGTTCTGCAGGAATTAAAGATATTATTTTAGGAAGTGTTGCTACTCATGTACTACATCGTCCTACCGATACGTGTTTGCTTTTTGTCAAACCACTGATTGGAAAGAAGTAAAAAGAAAGAAGAGAGAGGTAAAGGGCATGATATGAGGTTTCAGCTCGATTTATTATTATCTTGAACACTTTGTGTAAAAATAATCATGATATAAAAAAGGCATGGATTGTAATTACAATCCATGCCTTTTTTATAATTTATTCTGTTAGTTGTCAAATTGCCATTTACCCCTACGGATTTCGCCTCTTTCTTCTTTATCTCACCGAGTTTATATTGGTTTTTGTGTTCGATGAATCTTCACTGCGTTTCGATTTCCTCTCTCCTCTCTCCTCTCTCCTCTCTCCTCTTTATCTCACTTATTTTATATTGGTTTTTGTGTTCGATGAATCTACGCTGCGCTGCGATTTCCTCTTTCCTCTCTCCTCTTTCCTCTCTCCTCTCTCCTCTTTATCTCACCTATTTTATATTGGTTTTTGTGTTCGATGAATCTTCACTGCGTTTCGATTTCCTCTCTCCTACTTACCCTTTATATTTCAACGGCAGATAAACTACTTTTTTTGTTTCAAAAAATTCATCGTCAAAAATATTGCTCAAATCGAATTGAACGGCTCTAGGAAAATCTTGCAGTTCCTCTGTTAAATCTCCACCTTTCAGATATAAGATCCCATTTTCGAATTCGTGGTTATTTTCTTTTTTTGTTTTATGGCGAATCCACTTGACAAAATCAGGCATATTCGTTACAGCACGGCTTACAATAAAATCAAATTTCTCATCCACTGTTTCTGCTCTTTTTTGCTCTGCTACCACATTTTGTAATCCCAGCGCTTGTACCACTTCATTAACTACGCGTATTTTTTTAGCGATGATATCAATCAAGTAGAATTTAGTTTCAGGAAACATGATAGCCAATGGAATACCCGGAAAACCTCCCCCTGTTCCAACATCCAACACACTACTACCCGGAACAAATTCCATCACCTTGGCAATACCCAAAGAATGTAAGACGTGTTTCACATACAATTCGTGTATATCTTTTCTAGAAATAACGTTAATTTTCGCATTCCATTCGTTATATACACTTTCCAATTGCTCAAATTGAGCGATCTGTTCTGGCGTTAAATTAGGGAAATATTTTAAAATTTCTTCCATTTCAAAAGTTTTGACAAAAATAGCTTTTTTTATCGGTAAATAAACCACCTGTAAACTATATTATAATTTATTATACTTACCTTTGATCGATACTATTTAAATGTATCAATACCTATGGAAACTCAAGTTCTATCAGATAGAATTAACAATCTTACAACTTCACAGACTTTAGCGATGGCCGCAAAGGCTCGCGAGCTAAAAGAACAAGGAATAGACATTATCAGCTTGAGTCTTGGTGAACCCGATTTTAATACACCTGACTTTATCAAGGAAGCTGCTATTCAAGCCATCAAAGATAACTACAGTAAATATCCTCCAGTAGAAGGATATTTAGAGCTAAGACAGGCTATTAGCAACAAATTTAAAAGAGATAACAACTTACACTATACCGCAAATCAAATTGTAGTATCTACAGGAGCTAAACAAGCGCTATTCAACGTAGCCCAAGCGATGATTAATCCGGGAGATGAAGTCATCATTCCTGCTCCATTTTGGGTGAGTTATGCAGAAATTGTAAAAATTGCAGAAGGTATTCCAGTAGAAGTACCTACAACGATTGACACGGATTTCAAAATCACTCCTCAACAATTAGAAGATGCGATTACTCCACAAACAAAAATGATTTGGTTCAGTTCACCTTGTAATCCAAGTGGATCTGTTTACGACAAAGCTGAATTAGAAGCGATTGGTGCTGTATTGGCAAAACACCCTTCTATTTACATCCTTTCGGATGAAATTTATGAGCACATTAATTTTGGAAGTGCTTATTGCAGCATTGGTTCTATTGGCAATTTAATTGACCGTACCATTACTGTAAACGGAATTTCAAAAGCCTTCGCTATGACAGGGTACCGTATTGGATATATTGGCGCGCCTGAATTTATCGCAAAAGCATGTGCTAAAATGCAAGGACAAGTTACTTCAGGAGCAAATACTATCGCACAACGCGCTACAATTGCTGCCGTAAATGCAGACCCTAGCGTATTAAAAGACATGGTACAAGCTTTTAAAAACAGAAGAGACTTAGTAGTAAACCTGTTAAGAGACATACCTGGTATCAAAGTAAATGTACCTGATGGTGCATTCTACTTATTCCCAGATGTATCCTCGTTCTTTGGTAAAACTTTACAAGGAGTAACCATTAACAACGCTAATGATTTATCAATGTATTTATTAGATAAAGCTTATGTTGCTACAGTTACAGGTGATGCTTTTGGAAATCCAAACTGCATCCGTTTGTCTTATGCAACTAGCGAAGATCAATTAACAGAAGCATTAAAACGAATGAAAGAAGCTTTGAAATAAGCTCCTTTAATATAATAAAAAGCGCTAGTACAGTTGTATTAGCGCTTTTTTTTGTATAAATAAAATTGTACTTTTATAAGATAAATCGATTGTTGTGGATATACTATTAGAAAGTATTGCGAATCATGTTACGCTTACAGAAATTGAACAGAAAATTGTATTAGATTCTTTTGAATCTCATCGCTATAGTGCTAAAGAAAAACTTCTTTTAGAAGGAGAGGTTTGTTATAACTCAACTTTTGTCGTTTCTGGTATCTTACGCAACTACTTTGTCGATGATCAAATTGTTGAACACACGGTTAGTTTTGCAACTAATGGCTGGTGGATTGCCGATATGTACAGCTTTTTGTCTCAGAAGCCCGGAAACTCCTACATCGAAGTTGTGGAAGATGCCATGGTACTTACCATGACAAGAGCTCAACAATTAATTCTCTTTGATCAAGTGCCTAAAATGGAACGCTATTTTCGAATCCTCATTGAGCGATCGTTAATTGCCAATCAACAGCGCTTAATGGATAACCTATCCCTTACGGCAGAAGAGCGCTATGAACGCTTCTGTGAGCGTTTCCCAGAGATAAAACA
This sequence comes from Myroides sp. WP-1, assembly GCF_014145635.1. Classification (GTDB taxonomy): domain Bacteria; phylum Bacteroidota; class Bacteroidia; order Flavobacteriales; family Flavobacteriaceae; genus Flavobacterium. Next base: position 117,347 of record NZ_JACHTC010000007.1, on the reverse strand, counting down.
CTGCTTACCTCAAAAGCAAATTGCCTCCTATCTTGGTATTACACCAGAATTCTTCAGCAAACTGAAAAAGAGAATCCTTACTGCGAAATAAAAGTTTATTGTTTGTCGATTGTTGATTGTCGATTGTTGATTGTCGATTGTCACAAACAACAACGAACAACAAACAACGAACAACAATCCCCCCACTATTTCTTAACCTACATTAAGCACATAAACCACTGACTAGCTGTATCTTTGTATAACAAAATCAATACAGCTATGGAGAATTTTATTTTATACAAATCAGATACAAGAGGTTATGCCGATCACGGTTGGTTAAAATCACACCACACGTTCAGTTTTGCAAACTACAGAAACAATGATCGCGTACACTTTGGTGTTTTACGTGTACTCAATGACGACTATGTAGCACCAGGAATGGGATTCGGAACCCATCCTCATGAGAATATGGAAATTATTTCCATCCCACTCAAAGGAAGCTTGGCTCATCAAGACAGTATGGGACACGGAGAAACCATACATGCCAACGAAATCCAAGTGATGAGTGCAGGTACAGGTGTACAACACAGTGAGTTTAACCCAAGCGAAACAGAAGCTTCGGAATTCTTACAAATATGGTTATTTCCCAATCAGTTACACGTTACACCACGTTATCAGCAATTGCCTTTAGATGTGGCTAATAGAAAAAATAATTGGGATCAAATTCTATCGCCTAATCCAAATGATGCAGGAGCGTGGATTCATCAAAACGCATGGTTCCACTTAGCTGATTTAGAGGCAAATAAAACACTAAACTACGATCTAAAAGACAAAGAGAATGGGATATACCTATTTGTTTTAGAAGGTAGTATTACCGTAAACGGACAAACTTTAGATCGAAGAGATGCTCTTGGTATATGGGATATCACTTCACTAGACGTTCAGGCAACAACAGATGCACAACTATTATTAATGGAAGTTCCAATGGAATTACCTAGTTACTTACAATAATTACAAACAACTAAAATTTAACAACGATGGAAACAAAAAAATGGACAATCGATACCACACATTCTTTAATTGGTTTTAAAATCAAACACATGATGTTTACCAATGTAAGAGGAACATTTACAGATTACAACGCTACTTTGAATGTAGTTAATGACAATTTTGAAAATAGCACAATTAGTTTTGAAGCACAAGCCGCTTCTATAGACACCAACAATACAGATCGAGATAACCACTTGAGAAGTGCAGATTTCTTTGATGTAGAACAATTCCCTACCGTAAGTTTTAGCTCAACCAATATTGAGAAAAAAGGAGAAACACACTACAGTGTAACGGGTATTTTGACGATGCACGGAGTAAGCAAAGAAGTAAAACTAAACGCAGAATACAGCGGAATTATTATTGATCCATGGGGAAATGCTAAAATTGCTTTAGCTCTTACAGGAAAAGTAAATAGAAAAGATTGGGATCTCAACTGGAATACAGCCTTAGAAGCAGGTGGTCTTTTAGTTAGTGAAGAAGTTAATTTTGATATAGAAACACAATTTGTTTTAGCCTAATTGACATGTCAAACATAGCGAAAGCTAAGCAGCTAATAGAAACAAAAAAGGGTAAGTTTACTTTAAACTTGCCCTTTTGTATCTTTTAAAACTTTCAACTGATGACGTTAGCGATCTATCCTTGTTGTAGACTTCGAACCTCTTCATCTGTTAAGAATCTCCATTTTCCTCTTGGTAGATTCCATTTTGTAATTGACCCATACATCACGCGATCAACTTTCAATACGTTGTAATCCATTGATTCAAATAAAGCACGTACCAACTTTACGTTAGAGGCTTTTAACTTGATTCCGATTTCTGTTTTGGGTTGATTTTCAACATAAGCAACATCTTCTACAAAAACGCGTTTTTCTTCGATATAGATTCCCTTTTGAACACGTTCTAAATCTTCATACTTCAAATTTCTATCTAAAGATACTTGGTACATTTTAGAAGAGCGTTGCTCTGGAGAACTCAATTTCTGAATTAGATTCGTATCATTTGTAAATAACATTAATCCCAACGTACTTTTATCCATACGTCCAACAGGTGCTATATAGGATTTAGTCGCATTTTTAACCAAACTCAATACATTTTCTTGACTAACAATCTCTTCATTAATTGTAGCGAATCCTTTTGGTTTGTTCAAAACAATGTATACCTTTTTCTCTGGTGTAATCACCATACCGTCAAAATTCACGACATCCGTTACCTTAACTTTATAACCTAATTCCGTTACTACTTCACCGTTGACTTTTACGTTACCAGAAACTATATATAAATCGGCGTCTCTACGAGAGCAAACACCAGAATTACTAATGTACTTATTTAAGCGCATCTCGCCATTATCTTCTTTTGGCGCAGTTACAACTTTTGGTTTTTTATCGAATGTTCTAGCAGAAGGCTTAGGTTTTTGTGTTCCTTGTCCTTGACTAGCTCGCTTCTGAAAAGGCTTTGCCCCTCCAGATTTTGGTTTACCACTGCGATTAGATTGGTTTTTTCTAGAACCTGATTTACCGTTATTCATATTAAATATTTTTGCAAAGATAGACAAACTCCTTCTTTTATTTCAATATACAAAAAAATATAGCTTTTAATTATAAAGTCTCTTCCAAAAGATACTTTCCACTAGCTAAAACATCAGGTTTAATTAACACGATGGATAGCACGCCTAATAAGATTAAAAGTTTAAGTAAAAAATGCAATTGATGGTATTCTTGAGTGGTATGCGATCTCCACAGCTTTACTAAAAAGAAAAGCAAAATAACGATGCTAAAATAAAAGTAATAGATCATATAACCTACATCGTAACGCACCGTCATCAAGTAGATCGGGATTAAGGCCAATACAAAAACACCCGTAAGAACTTCCTTCGCTTTTTGTTCTCCAAAGCGAACAGGAATTGTTTGATAATTATTAGCAAAATCCCCCTTTAGGTTCTCTAGATCTTTCATGATTTCTCGCATGAGGATAATCAAATACAAGAAAAAAGCATGAATAAAGATAGAGATATAAAACGATTGAAAGTACATTAGAATCGCGAAAAAGGGCAACATTGCAAGCAAAGAAGCTAATAAATTTCCAATGATAGGATATTTTTTTAATTTATGGGAATAGAACCACAACAGAAAAATATACACTGCAAAGAAAATTACTGCATGTATAGAAACTGGAAATACGATACAAACGGATAAGAAATTAAGTAGAAAATAAACCCTTAACTTTGTTGTCTGACTCACTAATCGATCCAACATAGATTTATTCGGACGATTGATTAAGTCCTTTTCCGCATCGTAAAAATTATTAATGATATAGCCTGAGGCGATCGCCAATCCAGATGCTAAAATAATAAGAAATAAGCGCCAATCCAGAATGACATCTAACGCTCTTTTTTCTGGTGCAAAAATGAAAATTGAGGCTAAGTATTGGGCTAAAATAATAACAAAAATGTTATAACCCCTTACCACAGAAAACAAACTGAATATTTTAGCTAAGAGTATTTTATTTTTCCTAGATAACATATTATATTTTTCTCTCGATTAGTAAAACGGTTATAACATTCTTTTATAGTTGTTGCTTAAAACTGATATACTACTTCTAGTTTATAGTCTTTAAGCGTTTCTTTTGCTTTGTCAATATCGGGAGTAAATCCTAAGATGTATCCACCTCCACCAGAACCACATAATTTCAAGTAGTAGTCATTGGTTTCAATTCCATTTTGCCAAACATTGTGAAATTGCTCTGGAATCATTGGTTTAAAGTGATTGAAAACAACAGAGGAAAGTTCTTTCGTATTATTGAATAGTGCTTTCAGGTCACCTTTTAAGAAGTTTTCTACGCAAGCATCTGTGTGCTTAATGAATTCTTCTTTCAATACTTTTCTAAACCCTTGTTCTTTTAATTTCTCCATAAAGATGGTGATCATAGGAGCAGTTTCACCTACAATTCCAGAATCAATTAAAAACACCGCTCCTTTTCCATCCAAACTTTGTGATGGAATACCCGCAGGTTCAATATTGTCTTTTGAATTAATTAAAATAGGCAGGCTTAAATAACTATTTAAAGGATCTAATCCTGAGCTCGTACCATGAAAGAAAGCTTCCATTTTACCAAAAATTTCTTTCAACTTCAACAATTTATCCTTGCTCAAGTTTTCTAAAACTGTAATTTTTTCCAAAGCATATTGGTCGTAGATAGCTGCTACCAAAGCACCACTACTTCCAACACCATAACCTTGAGGGATACTTGAATCAAAATACAGTCCGTTTTCAATTTCCATTTGTAAACGATCCATATCAAATTGAACCAATGTAGGTTCTGATTCCTGCATATCTACAAGATAAGCAGCAAAATTTCTCAAATATTCATTTGATTTTTTAGCGAATCCTTCTAAGTTATCCTCCATCTTTAGAGCTCCCTTATAAAAATTATAAGGAATTGATAATCCTTTTGAGTCTTTTATAATTCCGTATTCTCCAAATAGAAGAATCTTAGAATAAAATAAAGGTCCTTTCATAGCTTATAAAAGTAAATTTACCCGACAAAGGTACGTATAATATTCACGCTTAGGTAGTTTTGTTTTATTTTTTTTCTATAGATAACGATTTTTAAAACCGTAAACACAATGTCTACATCCATTTTGGCAACATTGTCCTTTGAGTAAATGATATAATTCGGTAAACACAAAATATCCATTTTCTAAATAATAGTGTTTACCCTCAACCATTTCACTTCGTTTACGCGGAAAATCTTCCGTTCTTGCATCTACAATCAACTGATTCATGTGTTCTAAACAAGTATTACACAAGCATTTGTGAAAAGAAGAACGCAAAAATGCTTTCGCATCAGGATGAAGTTGAACTTGTGTACAATCGCAGTGTTCAATGGTCTCTGGCAGACAAGTAATGGGTGTTTTACAACGTGTACACACTTTATTTTTTGCCATACATTTATCTCATTGTTGCAAAATTGTAGAACTGTAGTCCGCCATTTGCTTCAATCTCCACTTTTTGATTAACATTTTGCCCTTGCACTCGTTGTAAATTAAACGATAGCTGGTTCTTCCCCTTTACCAAAGGAACACGTGCATACTTTATTTCTGCAGGAAGGGTTTGCCAATTACGGGTATCTGCTTTTTCAGAAAATAAATTATACAATTGCAATCCGAATCCCAAGCCTTCTAATACGGCATTATTATCATTCGACTTAGCTGCTGCTTTCACGGCATATTCCGCCGATTTTTTAACCGCTAAACGAGTCAAAATCTTTCCTAATTCTTTTCCGGCACGTTCTTGTAAAGTTGAAACCGCTACAACATCAATATCTTGTACTTTTTCCAAAACATAGGTTGCTGTTCCGTTGACCTCTACTTGTGCTTTTGTGTAGGGAACAGGTGTACTAATGTACTTCGGGTAGGCTATATTTACACTGTGTACGTCACTTAAATCCGTTTTTCCTGCTATACCAAAATCTAAGGGAATCATAATCCCTAATGCATTAGTAAAAACTAAAGAACCACTATCTCCTTTTATTAAAGAGAAAAACATACTTTCTTCTTCTTTTACTGGAGCTGTACCATTTTCCCAAAAAACAACTAACTCTCCTCCTTCAGCCTGTTGATAGGCTTTAAAAGGCATCGCAAATTCTTTTTCAAACTTTCTCAACTCACCGGTAAACCCAAGTTTATTTGCCATATTCATGACATCATACTTTAAGTTTTCAGGAATACTCACCCCGTAATACAATCCACCAACTGCACTTTGATAAACTTCAACTGCATTGCGATAAGCGATAAAAGCATCGTTGTAATTTCCGACAGATTCATAGATGAGTCCTTGCAAATTCAAAGCAAATGCATCCTTTGAATAACGCGTTGTTTTATCGTTATACTTGTCACCTTGTTGGTAGTTTTGAAGCGAGATACGTCGAGCTTCGACGATGGCTTCTTGTGATTGTCCAAGATATAAGTAGTTTAATGCTTTATAATAGTGTAGCATAAAAATTTCAAATTCTTCCCCTTTATAACTTTGGGACATCGAATTTAAAAACAGTCCTACCATCACATCTCCAAACTTGGATACTTGATCTTCAATTAAGAGATCCGCCTTATTTAGATATTGATTACTCAATGCATAATTGCCTTTCAAATGCTCTACTCTTCCCTTCTCCATATAAAACAACAGGAGATTTCTCGACTTTTGTAATAGCTTATTTTTGTCTAGGGCTTTATCTGCTCCAACGTAATCTTCTTGGGTCATCCGTTGGTAATAATCTGTAATTCTATCGTGATATGTGGCGCATCCAAAGACGAAAAACATTAGCGCCAAGGGCACTAATGTTTTTGTTATGGAAGATATGGTTCGATTGAAAACCATAAATTATAAGTTTAGTTTTTTACGTATTTCGCTATTTTTTTGTCTCCAATCCAAACAACTTCATTGGTTTGTAGATTCGTTAACTCTAAATTAACTTGGTAGTAAACAACTTTTTTCTTTTTGTGTGAATCTACAATTGAGTTAATCGAACCTTGCAACATAAAGTCTGCACCTTGTTCTAAACCAAATTGTTTCATTGAAGAAGCAGAAGCATTTGTTTGTTGATCCGCTCTTTCACCTCTTAGTTCTTCGCGTTTTTTACCTCCTTGTACTAAACGAACACGTCCAGATTGAATAAAAGACTGCTCCACATCTTTAACGAATGTTTCAGCATCAATATGCTCATGGCTTTTGTTGTATACCATGCCCACGATAACTACTGGTTTTTTGTTATTGTTATCCTCTTGAAAATCTCCAATCCAACCACCATCAAGTACTTGTCTTGTCATTTGCTGTGCAACTTCTCTTGAATCTGAATTATTCCATCTACCACTTAAGTCGATTGTTTCTTCTGTACTAACACGTGTAACTTGACGACCACAAGATGTGATAAACAAACCTGACGCTGCTAAAATTGCAGCCAAAGCTATCTTTTTAATTTGCATACTTTTTTTATTATTCATTAATTTTTTTTACTAAATAGAGAACCACCAGTTCCCAGTTCTAAAGCCAATACGCGGCATCCAATTCCAATTGCTATAGTTTCTGTAATAACTATTGTATCCTGAATTGTAGTTATATCCGTAGTCGGAATAATAGGAACGTCCGTATTTTGCTCTTGCCATGCGTTCTTCATGGCGATATTGTCGTTTTAGCGCTTTTCGTTCTTGTTTTGCTTCATACCAATCATATGCTTTGTATGTATTGTGAACTGTTTCACCTAAAGTAAGGGTTAAAGAATCCTTGTTCATCATGTATTTTTCCATACTTACATGATAATTTGGATTTTGATCGTTTATAGGTGATTGTGCGTTTGCTTGATAAGTAAACAAGCTACACATCACGAGTCCTAATAACTTAATAAGATTTCTCATAGCTTTGTCTATTGTTTATTAAACACTATTTTTCTACTGTAAATTTAGCACTTTTATTTAATAAATAATGCCCCACTCCCCATTTTATCTTCTATAAACTGTTTATTTTGGCAAAAATCACTTAAATCTTCCTGTACAAAACGGAGAACTTCAGCCTTTACAGTTACAGGAAAAAGTAGGTGGACATTCGCTCCTGCATCTAAAGTAAAACAAACGGGAATTGCAGTCTTAGCTCTAAATGCCCATATTTTTTCAATGATCTGCAAGGTATTTGGCTTCATCAAAATAAAGTAAGGCATAGAAGTCATCATCATGGCATGTAAGGTTAAAGCTTCACTTTCTACCAAAGCCATAAACTTAGTTAAATCTCCTGTTTCAAGTATATTTTTTAACATACTTAGATTTTGATGTGCTTGTTTGAAACGCTCAGCAGCAAAAGGGTGATTGTGCATTAAATCATGTCCAACTGTGCTAGACACCTGTTTTTCTCCTTTGTCTACCAGTAAAATTACATCCTGATATTCCTTAAAGTTGGGATGAATAGCAAAAGGCGCGTCAATACCAAATAAGTCGGAACTACCTACTACATCCGCTTGCTCACCCCAAACAACAACTTCTCCTTTAATGCTTCGACAGGCGCTCCCAGAACCCAAGCGCGCTAAAAAAGAAGCTTTATTTAAAAAGTAGACTTCTGTCATTGTAGGATAAAGCGCACGCTCCAATGACATGATATTCATTGACAGGGCAGCCATGCCTGATGCAGAAGATGCAATACCCGAACTATGAGGAAATGTATTAGTCGTGTCTATTGTAAAATGATACTCCTCGATATAAGGACAGTAGTTGAGAATACGTTCAAAAAACTTTTGTATTTTAGGCTTAAACTCTTCTTTAGGCTGTCCATCAAAAAATAGATCAAAACTAATCCCCTTTTCTTCTTTTGGCGTAAAAGCCAATGTTGTTATCGTTTTACAATTACTCAATGTAAAACTCAAAGAAGGATTAGCTGGAATTTGATTTTCCTTTTTACCCCAATATTTCACTAATGCAATATTACTCGGAGCACTCCACGTAAATTGTCCTTGCTGTACAGCGGTCTTCGTACTTTTATTTTTATCGAATATAAAATCACTTGCGTTTATCATTCCTTTCCTCTTTTTGACAAAAATACTACCTTTTTATTACATACGACAGTGACCCAATGACATCTAACAAAACTTATACTAAATGGATAATCTAACTCATTTTTCCACCTATCTTTCAACTCAACAAACAACACACTGCCAAATGTTAATAAAAATCAATCAAAAATTGCATTATAACTAAAATTTTATTAACTTGCTTTTAACGCGGACAATAAAATGATTTAAAACATGAAAAAGTTACACCTTACAACGACATCTAAAATGAATTTAGCTGGTAATTATTCTGTTTTCATTTACGCTGAGACAAATTTCATCAATGAAGTTGACACTTCTTCACAAACAAACCTACTACTTGATCATACAGTAGAAGAACTAACCTTTGTATACGGAAATGTTCAACGTACAATTTCCTTGGCTCAAATAAATGAAAAGAAGAAACAAAGTATTCAACTTACAGAGGATCTCTCGATTGAATTGCGTTTGGTACCTAGAATATACCTTCTGGATCAAACCAATTTAATACTTAGTCTTCTTTCAGGCTTACTTGCTGTTGCCTATTCTATTTTTACAACCTCCAATTGGAAAGAATTATTATTCTTATCAGGAAGTACAATAATCGTGCTCTTGTTGTTTATGATTTTATATAAACACCCTATACATACAGGACATTACAACCTCCGCATGTTTATGACGATTAGCGCCTTATTACTGATCTTTTTTCTTATACCTATCGAAAATTGGACAATCAAAACACTGATAGGATTATCCACATTTACTGTGATTACACGATTTATAAAAGATTATCAACGAACACTTGCATTAGTCTACAATCCTTTCAATAAATCATAAAAAAAATATGGAAGGGAAGACCTTCCATATTTCTATTAGCACTTACAAAATTACATACATCTTTAAATCAGAATGAGACTCTGATTTTTTAGTTGTGTGTTTGCCAAAGGAACATAAAAATCCCTTGGATTCCACTATTTCAAAATAAACTTATCAACAATGTTATCACCAATTTTGATTTAATTATGATAAGTTTAAGAACCGTAAAAATAACGGTTTACTTGTGTTAAAACTGCCTTTCTACATTGTACGCTAATATAGTCTGTATCAATTGGTGCACTAAACATAAACATCGGATTTGCAGGAAATTCACTTGTTGTTCGAAACAACAAAAAGTAACTTTTTCCTGAACGTCCGGATTGAATCCACTCTTCTAATTTATAGTAATCAGGTATAGAACGTCTTTCTCTAACTACAATCAAAACGTCTTGAATCTCGGTCCAAGCCAAAAATTTTTCTTTAAACAAACTTTTATATAGCACTCCTTTTTCGTCGATGCTCACTTTCATAAAGACAATTTTATAAAAGAATACCAAAAACAAAAAGAATAAAACAAGAGCAAACAGCTTAACTATACCAACACCGACAAATAAAAAGAAAATGGCCGTTGATAAAAAAGGTCCTAAACAAACGAGCAAAAGCAACAAGTTACTACTCGTATTATAGTATGTAAATTTCATATCGTCTATGTTATTTTGTTGAAGTAATAGCCTGGGCCGTTAAAAAACCAGTGGTCCACGCATTTTGAAAATTAAAACCACCTGTAATCGCATCAATATTCAGTATTTCACCTGCAAAATACAGCGTTTTGCAGATCTTACTTTCCATGGTTTTAAAATTAACATCACGCAAATCAATTCCTCCTGCAGTTACAAACTCATCTTTAAACGTACTCTTGCCATTCACTTGATACTCCCCTTCTTGTAATTCTACAACTAAAGCTTGCAATTGTTTGTTATTTAGATCTGCCCACGTAGTGGTCTCTAAAATACCCGCTGCGCTTACTAATCGCTCCCATAGTCGAGTAGGAAAATCAAACAATCCTCTTTTTACCACCGTCTTCTTGGCGTGTTCTTGTTTAAACGCTTTCAATTGATCAACTAGATCTTCCCGATCCAAATGAGGGAGCCAATTAACAAGAATGTGGAAGTGATATTTTTTTTCTGCTAGAAGACGAGCTCCCCAAGCAGATAAACGCAAGATTCCTGGTCCACTCATCCCCCAATGGGTAATCAATAACGGACCCGTTGCTTCCAATTTACTCCCTTTCACTTTGATCGTAGCTGGAGTAGCAACTCCCATTAAATCCACAATGCGTTTGTCTTTGATATTAAAGGTAAACAAAGACGGGACAGGTTCAACCACACGATGCCCGAGATCAGTCATCATTTGCCATACTTTGGGATTGCTTCCCGTAGTAAAAACCAATTGAGAACACGTCATTCCATCCTTAGAAGTATCTAATTTCCATCCTTTATCACTTTGATACACTCCTTGCACACTTACTCCTTGTAGGATCTCTATTTTATACTTTGCTGCTGCTTTAGCAAAACAATCAATAATAGTCTGAGACGAATCTGTAACAGGAAACATACGACCGTCTTCTTCGATTTTCAGCTCCACACCGTATTTAGCAAACCACTCAATCGTATCTCCACAACAAAATTGGTGAAAAGGGCCAAGTAATTCTTTAGCACCTCTGGGATAAAACTGAACTAACTCTTTGGGATCAAAACACGCATGCGTAACGTTACAACGTCCGCCGCCTGATATTCTAACTTTGGCAAGTACTTCTTTTCCACGTTCTACAATAGCAATTTTCAAATTGGCGTTTCGTTCACCTAAATTAATTGCTGTAAAAAAACCAGCAGCACCACCGCCTACAATGATAATATCATAATGCATAATCCCCATATTTAGCCATTTACTAAAGTTCTCTTTTTTTATTCTATATGAAACTTTTATCTTTACAGCCACAAAGATACTTACTTACAATCGCATCCTATCATTGTAAAATTAAGATTATGAAAAAATTGCCATTTTTATTACTACTTGTTTTATTTGCTATGTGTAAATCAGTTCCTCACGGAAGTGGCACCAGCACAAACGCCAATACAAACAGCAGTAGTTCAACTGCCTCTTCTAAAGAACTGACAATAGAAGAACGCATCGAAGAAATCAAAGAAGAAAACCGCTTACCAGAAGAAAAAGACGTTATTGATTTGCCTGAGTATGCTCAAGTTCGAGACGATTTTCGTTCTGTAACAGACAAGACGAAAGAATCGTATCTACAGGGAATGCAAGCAACGGCTGATAAATACAGCGTTGTTATTCTTACACAAGGATTCAAAGGAGAAAACATTGTGGTAAAAAACAGTACTAAAACCTTTTTTAAAGGAATGACGATGAGTGATTTATCCAATGGAATTGCAAAATCCGTTCGCGTAGATAACACGGACAGTTTTACAATTTTGGACACGTACACTAACAGTGAAGTGACTATTGAAAGTGATCATGCTAAGATGTTTAAATTCATTTACATCATGAAAAACAGCAGTAAAGAAAATCCTTTCAAAGTAACATTTAGCAACACTTTACGTCCTGTACGTTAATGGAAACACAAGACACTATTTTACGAATTATCCAACAAACGGCTCTTATTTTAAGAGCCTTTTTTAATCCATTGCCTCAAGATCCTTTGGAAGAAAAAGACCTTACCGATTTACATCCAAGCTCAAAAGACAATCAACAATCAACAAACAACAATCAACAAACTACCACTCCTCGCTCCTCACTTTTTCTTTACTCCATGCTACTACACGAATCCCGTCAGCATAATTGGGTGCTATTACATTTTTTTCTGTCAAGTGAATACCTGCCAATTGATAGTCGACTTTGAGTTGTTCAAAGGTGATTGTTTTTAACTCCCATTCTTCATGGTGAATTTGATAGCGATATAAATTATTGTTGACGTACACATACAAGCAATAGCGTTCTGTTAGCCATATTTGTAAGGGTGTCTTCTGTTGTACTTTTTCTCCTATCGTGTAATTTGCTTCTAATTGAAATTTCTTCTTTGCATTTGAAGAGGTATACATCTCTTCTTTTCGTTTCATTGTTGCTTTTTCATAAGGCAATCCTGATAGTTTCTTGGAAACAAAAACAGAAAGCGTTTTTCCACCTTCAATATTCAGAAAGTAAACACCTGCTTTTCCTTCTTTCTTTACATAGGTTCGCACATTGATTTCATCAAAATTGGAGATAAATCCAACTGCAGGCAAATAGCGCGGACGAATTTTTTCCATGCTAAAAGGCACAACGGAAATATAGTATTTTCCTTCAAAAGCGTCTAATTCAAGTGCGTCAGGAACTAAGGCCCTCAACACGTCAAAAGGCACTTCAAAATGTAAAAAAATAAGTCGGTTCCACTCTTGATAATACGCCCACCTTTCACGCGGCATTGGCCACGGTCTGTGTTCTACAGCTTGTAAGATTCTATCAATCATATTCATTTTCTTTTTCACCAATAAAGATACTCAAAATCCAAAACATAGAACGCAAAAAAGGCACCCCAATAAGATGCCTTTTTTCTCCATAGCTTCTTCTTATGTTGCTCATACCTAAAAGCTATTTCTATACAATTGAACACATTCGGAAACTAAGTCAGTTATCAACGAATTAAAACATTATAAATATACTAAATTCCACTAAAACAACCTCACCTAACCGTTGCAAACCCTTATTTTTCAATAATACCTAGGGAAAACACCAAAAATCAACTAATCTGTTTATCAAATAATACATCTTGTTCAAGATCCGTAGTAAAACCATAAAATAGAACTATTCTTCGCTCTTTACCTTTTGATAAGGTGTTGATCATAGTCTATAAACGAAAAAAACTCCAAGATAAACAAGGAGTTTTTTCATATAGTATTACTTTGCGATCATTTGTTCATACGGTAAGATTGTTGTGTATCCTTTTTCCGTAAAATAAGCTGTGGGATTCTCATCTGCCAATACGAGAACAAAATCTCCACCCCAAGCGCCTAAGCTTTTTATTGTACCATTAAAATCGGGAAACAGGCGCTCTTGGACAGGTTGAATACCCAAAACACGACCAATAATTGCTTCATGTTCGCGAATCAACTGAGCAAAAGCTCCTACTGAAGTAGCTGTTACTAACGCTTGGCTAATCTCAGAAATTCGCTTTATCTCAACAGATAGAAGTCCTTTTTTAGAGCGATAAGCCTGAATCGCCTCTTTACTACTTTGTTTCTCGTTTAAGTAAACAAAGTATATATTTTTGTGAAATATTGGTTGAAACTCTACTAGGTCAACACTAGGATATACAGGGTCAGTCAACTGATAAAATAGAGGGCTGTTATGCTTTGCACAAGCGATATCGTAACCGCTTCCACCAAAAGAGTCTTGCAACAATTGATAGGGATTAATATCAAACCACTGTGCTACGTTATTAATCCAAGTAGAAGAAGTTCCCAATCCCCACAAGCGCGGAAAAGTTAGCTCACATCTCACCCTAAATCCCCCTCCACTTTGTAAAAGTGTTGGGTTCTGACTATGAGCAGCTCTTAACACGTCGACTAAGGTTTGAAGGTATGCGCTACCTGTTACTTCTTCGTTTTTCAGCAGTTGCTCCATTGCGACTTGCTCTTGCATCCAAATTTTTCCATCTACATCATAGCTCGTCCAATACAATACAGCTTGCGCTATTGATTCAACGTGCATTGATTGTCCCTGAGCCGTAGGTAAAGCAAAAGCTTTTGCTCCGTCCAATACAACATACTCACCAGCAATCAACAACTTACCAGGGCTGTAAAAATCCATCTAAACTATTTTCTAAGCGTTTCTAACAATTCAACTACAGCACTGTGTGAAACTACATTTTTTTCAAAATGAGCAACTACTTTTATGCGTTCTTCATCGGTTGCTTTAAACTGATTTAAGATGTTCATCAAGTGCATTTTCATATGTCCTTGTTGAATTCCAGTAGTCGTCAGTGATTTAACCGCTGCGAAATTTTGTGCTAAACCAGCAACAGCAATAATTTGCATCAATTGTGTAGCAGATGGTTTTTGTAGCATTTGCAACGCTATTTTCACCATTGGGTGTAAAGAAGTTAATCCGCCTACCGTTCCGACAGCTAGAGGTAAATCAATCCAAAATTTAAAAATTCCATTTTCAATGGATGCATGAGACAAACTGCGGTATTGTCCATCTCTAGCAGCATAAGCATGAACCCCAGCTTCAATCGCTCTAAAGTCATTTCCGGTAGCCAATACAACGGCATCTACCCCGTTCATCACTCCTTTATTATGGGTTACAGCTCTAAAAGGTTCGATTTCCGCAATGCGAATAGCTTGTACAAATTTTTCTGCAAAAAGTATGGGATCTTGAATATCACTTGATTTCAGTTCTGCAACAGGGCAAGAAACTTCAGCTCTAACGACACAATTCGGCACATAATTCGACAAGATACTCATCACAACATCTATGTTTTTCTCCTCTGAATTAAATGCAGGGTACACCGAAGCTTCGCGTTTTAATGTCGTTGCCATTTGCTCCAAACACGAATTGATGAAGTTTGCCCCCATGCTATCTTTCGTTTCAAAAGTAACGTGTAATTGATAGTAGTTATCGATTTCTTGTGTTTTATCACGTAGCGCAATCGATAAGATTCCTCCACCGCGTTTTTGCATATTTTGCGTAATTGAAAGCGTATCTTCAAGAAAAGTTTCTTGAAGATCTTGTATCAATTGCTGCAGTTTCTGTTTATCTCCTTTATATAGGAAGTGAACTTGACCAATTTTTTCGGTATTCAAAATTGTTGCTTTAAACCCGCCTCGATCAGCCCAAAATTTTGCAGCTTTAGACGCTGCAGCCACAACCGAGCTCTCTTCAATCACCATAGGAATCGTATACCAAGTGTCATTGATTAAGAAATTAGGAGCTACACCAAGAGGCAAGTAAAAATTCGTTATTGTATTTTCAATAAATTCATCATGCAATTTCTGTAAATCCTCATCTGAATTCCAATACTGTTTAATTAAATCTACGACCGCTTCCTGGTTGTTTAAATATGTTTTTGCTATCCAATTGATTTTCTCTTCCTTGTTTAGTTTAGAAAACCCATTTATACTCCCTATCATGATTAAAAAGTTTAAGTAACAAAGATAAGTGTTTCTATTGGGTTATAAAATGGAAATATAAAAGGAGAAAACAGAAATACGAAACAACGCACTGTAAATTGATGTTAGGTGAAACCCGTTTAAAAAAACAAGAAGGGAATAGTTCTCCTCTTGGTTAGTTATAGCTATCATTAGTATGTATCTAGGGCACCTCAATGGTGAGTCCATAGTGCATCTATTAAAATAATCGTTTTAATGGACTCACTATGGACTCACTATGGACTCACCATGGACTCACTATGGACTCACCCAAAAGAAAACCCGAAGAATCTCCATTCTTTCATCCTTTAAAACCATAATTTCCTAAGTAAGTCGACAGTGAAAAACAAGCAACGATATCCAAGAACCTATCCTCTTCTCTCTCCTTTACTCTCCTTTTTTCATTAAATTATCTATGATGCAAGAATACTCTAAACAACGGTATGTAAAAAAGGCAAATAAATAAAATTCAGTACGATTTGTGCAAGGTATTAGGACTTTCACTACTAAAACCGCTTCAATAAAATTAAGTTTTTATTATTTAATCTGAATGAAAATTGGCATAAATCATATTTTTTCAGTAAAATTGGAAGTTTTTTCGACTAATTAGATAATGAAATACATTAAATTCACCTCTTTAATTTGTGTGATTGCCACGCAAATTGGTCTAGCGCAAAAGAACATTGAGCTATCAGAAATATGGAATGGCACGTTTAGAACGGAGGCTATGCAAGCGGTCAACACCTTAGAGACTCAGAATCAGTACGCGCGTATTGAACGAATTTCTGAGCAACACCAAGTGATCAATTTATACGACTTTGCAACACTAGAAAAAACAAAAACCGTTTTTAGCAATCAAAATTTCCCTGCCATCAAATCGATAGAAAGCTATGTATTTGATGCAAAAGAAGAACAGGTTTTAATCGGAACCAATACAACACCAATCTATCGTCGTTCTTTCTTAGCGGATTATTACTTATACAATCCCAAGACGAATCAGACTACAAAAATAGCAGATCACCCCATCATGGAACCTCTATTCTCTCCTGATGGCAACAAGATCGCCTATGCTTACCAAAACAACCTTTTCATCTACGATATTTCATCGAAAAAAACGATTCAATTAACACAAGACGGACAAAAAAACCACATCATTAATGGTATTTCAGATTGGGTTTATGAAGAGGAGTTCAGCATTGTACGTATGTTTGATTGGAATAAAGCGAGTACGCAATTGGCTTATGTTAAGTTTGACGAGACAGAAGTACCTGAATACTCGATGGATGTATATGGATCGGGATTATATCCAACACAAGACCAGTTCAAATATCCAAAAGCAGGAGAAAAAAATGCAGTAGTTTCTCTTCATATTTACGATGTCAATCAGAGGAAGAACAACGCTGTGGATCTATCTGAATTCTCCGATTTTTACATTCCGAGAATCAAATGGACGAATGATGCTAAATACCTGAGTATACAAGTAATCAACAGACACCAAAATGACTTAAAAGTCTTTTTTGTTGATGGTAATACACAAGCAAAAAAATTGATCTTACAGGAAAAAGATAAGGCATATGTCGATGTACACACGCTTTCTTTTTTAGCAAACAACGACTTTATTTGGATGAGCGAACGCGATGGATACAACCATTTGTACCACTACAATAAAGACGGAAAACTTCTAAATCAAATCACCAAAGGCAACTGGGAAGTAACAGAGTACTACGGTATTGATGCAAAGAACAAAAAATTATTCTTCCAATCTGTAGAACGAGGTTCTATCTATCGAGATGTTTACTCTATCGACTTAAATGGAAAAAACAAAAAGCTACTTTCTTCTCAACTGGGAACAAATACGGCTATTTTCAGTCCGAAATTTGATTTATTTATCAATGTATATTCTTCCACTACAACTGCACCGCGTTACACCTTACACCAAAGTAATACAGGCAAAGTAGTTAAAGAAATTTTGAATAACACGTCTTTAGAAAACAAGCTAAAAGCGTATCAACTTCCGAAAAAGGAATTCACACAGATTCCGACAGTAGGAGGCGTTATGCTCAATGCATGGGTAATGAAACCCGTTGATTTTGACGCTTCTAAAACGTATCCTGTCTTCATGTATCAATACAGTGGTCCGGGTTCACAACAAGTGGCAGACCATTGGTTCGATTCCAATGACTATTGGCATGCGATGTTGACTCAAAAAGGATACATTGTTGTTACAGTAGACGGAAGAGGTACTGGTTTCAAAGGAGCTGATTTCAAAAAAACCACGCAATACGAGTTGGGTAAATACGAAGTTGAAGATCAAATTGAAGCAGCGAAGTATTTGGCTCAACAGAGCTATGTAGATGCTTCTAGAATTGGAATCTGGGGATGGAGTTATGGCGGATTTATGTCGACCAACTGTATCTTAAAGGGCAATGACGTATTCAAAATGGCAATCGCCGTAGCACCCGTGATCAACTGGAGATACTACGATTCAATCTACACGGAACGCTACATGAAAACGCCTCAAGAAAATCCTTCAGGGTACGATGACAACTCTCCGTATTTCTTTGCGAACCAACTCCAAGGTCGCTATTTATTGATTCACGGAACAGCGGATGACAATGTACACGTTCAAAATGCGATGGCAATGATTGAAACGCTAGTTCAACACAACAAAGATTTCGATTGGTTGATCTATCCCGATAAAAACCACGGAATTTACGGAGGAAATACACGCTTACAACTGTATACGAAGATGACCAACTTCATCTTAAACAACTTATAAAACGACTAACGATCAACTATTAAAACTATAGTTTAAGCTTTTAAAACAAACTATACTAAACTTAATCATAAATGGCAGCAGAAACAGCTACTAAATCAGACCTTTTTAAGTCTAATGTCTTAGGACATCCAGCAGGTCTTTTCGTTCTTTTCTTCACTGAAATGTGGGAACGTTTCTCTTTCTACGGAATGAGAGTATTATTGATTCAATTCTTAACCGCTCAAGTGCTTTTTGGCAGTGAGTTTTCAGGTTGGGGTTGGACAGCAGAGCAAGCCGGTGCCCTATATGGTACTTATGCAATGCTTTTATACCTAACTCCTATTTTAGGGGGAGTTATCGCCGATAAATACATTGGTTCTCGTTGGGCTGTAATCGTTGGAGCAATTATTATGACTGTAGGTCACGCTTCTATGGCAGCAGAGGGAATCTCTAAAATATGGTTCTTTGTCGGACTTGCGTGTTTGGTTATTGGTACAGGTTTCTTTAAACCGAACATGCCCTCAATGCTAGGAGAAATGTACAAAGCACTTCCAGAGAAAAAAGATGGAGCTTATACGATTTTCTACATGGGGGTAAACTCAGGAGCTTTCTTCGGAATGATGCTTTGTGGTTACTTAGCAGAAACAAAAGGATGGCACTATGGATTTGGATTAGCGGGTATTTTCATGCTTTTGGGAACTATCCAATTCTGGTTAGCGAAACCGTTGTTTGGAGATCTAGGTGAATTGAAAAAAGAAGATACCTCAGTAGAAAAAACTGCAGAGCAAATCAAAGAAGAAGAGGAAACAAAAAATCCGTATACTATTGTTGACTATATTCTAATCGCTATCGTATCTATCGTTGGATTGCTATACGCATTCAATGATCCCTTGTCTAAAAATGGCGTATTAGATATTTTTGCGACTTTAGATACTCCTTTCTTAAGAGGGCAAAACTTAATGGCTATCTTAGCTTTAGTTTCTTTCTTGTACTTAGTGGTTTCTCGTATTCTACGTTATGGTAAAGTAATTAGAGACCGTATGTTTGCCGTTATCTTATTGGCATTCTTCTTGATGTTCTTCTTTATGAGTTTCGAACAAGGAGCGACGTCATTAGTGCTTGTTGCAAGAGACTATGTAGACAGAACCTTAGAAGGAACTGCATTAACTGTGTTTAATATCATCAATACGTGTTTAACTATCATTCCTTTGATGATTATTTCATGGGTATTGTTCTTATTAGCGAAAGCAACTTGGAAAAAAATTGCATTATCTAACGTAATTTTATTCATCTGTTTTGCGGGAATTTGGGCCATGGCGATTTATATGTTAAATGCTGAATTTTCAAAAGAAGTGTCTGAAATTACCGTTTCATGGTTCTCTATTTTGAACTCGTTCTTTATTATTGCATTAGCGTCTTCTGTATCAAAACTATGGGATTCAAAATACAACCCACCAGCTGCATTTAAATACGGAATTGGCTTATTATTAGTCGCTATCGGATTCTTAATCTTAGGATTGGGATCTATGGGATTAGGAGAAGGTGTAAAAATGTCGATGATATTTTTAGTTTTAACTTACTTATTCCATACTTTAGGGGAATTATTTATTTCACCGGTAGGATTGTCTTATGTATCGAAATTAGTGCCAGGAAAAATGTTGGCATTTATGTTTGGTATGTGGTACTTAGCTCTTGCTATTGCTCAAAAATTTGCAGCAATCCTAGGAGGTCAAATTGAAAATATTAAAGAAGAATATTCGTTGAGTCACTTCTTCTTCTTGTTTACTTTAATCCCGGCTGCTGCTGCAGTATTGGTGATGTTAGTAAATCCACTATTGAAAAAACTAATGCACGGTGTTCGTTAACCCACCGTGCATTGCACAATAAATAAAAACTATAAACAATGAGTCAAACACAGACAATAGAAGAGATTCAGAATTTCGAGGGAAAATACCCTAAACAAATCTGGAGCTTATTCTTCTCAGAAATGTGGGAGCGTTTTTCGTTCTATGGAATGAGAGGAATGTTGGTATTCTTTATGATACACCACTTAGATTTCGAACACGGTAAAGCTAATTTACAATACGGGGCAACACAAGCTTTCGTATACGCTTTTACATTCTTGGGAGGAATCTTCGCAGATAAAATTTTAGGTTTCCGAAAGTCTCTTTTTTGGGGTGGCTCAATGATGATTTTAGGTAGTTTAATCCTAGCTATAGACCCGCATGCTTATTTCTTTACGGGTATTGCCTTTACTGTAATTGGAACAGGTTTCTTTAAACCTAACATTTCAACGATGGTGGGTAAACTATACAAAAAAGGAGATAACCGTACGGATGCTGGTTTCTCTTTATTCTATGCGGGGATTAACTTAGGTGCTTTATTAGGAGGATACTTATGTATCGCGATTGGTAAAGGACAACTTTTTGCTGATTCGATTGATGAAGCACACCGTTGGAATGTTGCTTTCGGATTAGCAGCTTTCGTGATGTGTATCAGCTTAATCAATTTCATTTTCACAAAAAGACATTTAGGTCCTATCGGGCTACAACCGATGCAAACCAACGCAAATGGGGAGCAAACTAAAATGCCTTTATGGAAAGAAGTTGGGACATACATCTTAACGTTTGCCATGGTTCCTGTTATTGTATTTATGATTGACAATACAGAATACACCGCATACTTTATGTATACCGTAGGTCCTTTAGCCTTGGCTTATTTGTTCTATGAGATGACGAAACTAACAAGTGGCGAACGCAAGAAAATTATTGCTGCTCTTGTGTTTATCTTTTTCTCTATTTTGTTCTTTGCAATTTACGAACAAGCAGGAGGTTCATTAAGCATCTTTGCAGCGCAAAACTTAAATTCTGAGCTATTGGGTATGCATTTAGATCCAAACGGAGTTAATAACTCTGGAGGGGCTTTCTTCATCATCTTTATTGCTCCTATTTTAGGTTTACTGTGGATTTGGATGGCAAAAAAGAAAATTGAACCCAATACAGTAATGAAATTCGGTATCGGATTTATCTTATTAGGAGCAGGTTTCTACGCTTTATTCGGGACTCGTTTCTTCGCTGATGCTGCAGGTATGACTTCTTTGGATTTCTTTACTTTCGCTTTATTAATCATCACTTTGGGAGAGCTTTGTTTATCGCCAATTGGATTGTCAATTATGACTAAACTTTCTACAGCCAACCTACAAGGAATGATGATGGGAATGTGGTTCTTAGCAAGTGCTTATGGTCAATATGTCGCAGGTATCATTGGTGCTTCAATGTCTACACAAGAAGTTGAAAATCCAACAAACTACGATTTGTTAATCACCTATACCGATGGATATAAAGAATTAGGATTATATGCTGTTATTGCAGGGGTAATCTTAATTGCATGTTCACCGATTATGAAAAAATTAATGCAAGAAGTGAAGTAATTCCACTCCACTTTTTCGATAGTATACAAGACAAAAGCGACCAATTGGTCGCTTTTTCTTTTTTCATCCGTTTTTTTTAACACGGAATGCATTGCTATATAGAATATAGGAATTAAATTACACTCCTTAATTTTAACAACCTTTTATTATCATGTCACAAAACAATAAGACCTTTGGACAGACGTTAAAATCGTTTAATAAAAACTTCTGGATTGCCAGCTTCATGGAACTGATGGAGCGTTGGGCATGGTACGGAATTTACACCCTTTTGGGACTATACTTAGTTGGTTCAACCGACGCAGGAGGTTTGGGTTTTGACCACGTACAAAAAGGAAGTATCATGGGTGGTGTAGTAGGTATATTATACTTCTTACCTTTGTTTTTTGGTGTTATCGCTGACCGTATCGGTTATAAAATATCCTTGATTATTTCCTTTATCATCATGATTGCCGGTTATTACCTTTTAGGGGAAGTAACTGCATTCTCCAATGTCTATGCTGCATTTTTACTAGTTGCAGTAGGAGCAGCTTTCTTTAAACCCGTAGCTTCAGCCATTATTGCAAGCAACACCGATGAGTCTACTGGAACACTAGGTTTCGGTATCTTCTATATGATGGTAAACATCGGAGGTTTTATCGGACCTGCCATGTCATCAGGATTGCGTACTACCTACGGTTGGAACATCATCTTCATCCAAGCTGCTGTGGTAATTGCCATTAACTTAGTTGTGGTGCTATTTTTCTATAAGGAATCAAAAGTAGAAAAACCGAAAGACTCTATAGGAAAAGCTATTAAAGACTCTGTACTTGGTATCTTTGAAGCTTTAAAAGACGTTCGTTTAGGTATTCTTTTGGTATTAATGATTGGGTTTTGGACTATGTTCAATCAATTGTTCAACACCTTGCCAAACTTTATCGAAGATTGGGTAAACTCTGCTGTACTAAGCGAATGGATCAATGAAAATGTTCCTTTCTTAGGAACTTTACTTACACAAGATGGTCAAGTAAAACCAGAATGGTTTACGAATATTGACTCCTTTATGATTATTATTTGTCAGGTGACTATTTCTTATTTCGTAACTAAAATGCGTCATATCAATGCCGTGATTAGAGGAGCTCTTATCGCCAGTATAGGTGTTGGACTTACATTCTATACGCATAATCCTTTATTTACGATTTTAGGAACCATGATCTTCTCTATTGGGGAAATGATGTCAAGTCCAACCGTATCTTCGTTTATATCATTAATCACTCCTAAAGGAAAAGATGGTCTTTATCAAGGAACATACTTCTTACCTGTAGCAGCGAGTTATTTTGTTACGGATTATATCTCAGGAAACTTATACCAATCGTGGTCTGATAAATTATCTTTATTAAAAACAGAAATGGCCACGCGCAACGTTCCAATGCCGGAAGTAGTGAGCCACGAACAATTTATAGAACAAGGAGCCAAGGCGTTAAACATGTCAATTTCCGCTTTTGAAAAGCAATTTAATCTTAAAGCTGAAACTGTCGATTGGGTACAAGTAACACAAGCGTTTAAAGATTTTGCTACATCTAAAGCCATTGATATCAGCCAGATTCACTTCCCTTTCTCTAAAAACGAATACTTCGCGTTAGCCGAACAAAAGTTAGGTATGTCTCACTGGGAAATGGTCGATATGCTTTGGAACACATACAATCCAAACAAAATTTGGTATGTAATCGTTGCCATCGGTATTTTCTCTGTGGTGACCCTAATGATTTATGATAGATTGATTATCAAACCGATTGAAAACAAGAAATAATTCTTTGTTTTTATATTAAAATTATTGAGAACGAAAAAAATAACAGTTTAAACTAAATAAAAATAGTTATCTTTCTCAACCAATTTTAAAAACAATACATTATGCAGACAAACTCGAGTTCGCAGCCAAACTTTTTCGATACCAAGGTGCTTGGGCATCCGGCTGGTTTATTTGTGTTATTCTTTACCGAGATGTGGGAGCGATTCTCTTTCTACGGAATGAGGGTTTTATTAATTCAATTCTTAACCATGTCCGTAGTTGGGATCAATACCGGTTGGGGTTGGAATGTTGCTGATGCAGGGGCTTTGTTTGCTACATACGCAATGCTACTATACATTACACCTATTTTTGGAGGTATTTTAGCTGATAAATACATGGGATACCGATTGGCTGTTGTCGTTGGTTCTTTGATTATGACTTTAGGACACGCTGCTATGGCCTTGGAAGGAGAAACTTTCATGTACATCGGTTTGGCGTGTTTAGTAATAGGAACGGGATTCTTTAAACCGAACATGACCTCTATTCTATCTGAAATGTACAAATCGTTTCCAGAGAAGAAAGATGGTGCTTATACGATTTTCTACATGGGAGTAAATGCAGGGGCATTCTTCGGAATGATGCTTTGTGGTTACTTAGGAGAACGCGTTGGATGGCACTGGGGATTCGGACTAGCGGGAATCTTTATGTTGTTAGGAACCTTGCAATTCTGGTTGGCTAAACCGATCTTCGGCTCCATTGGAGATATTCCTTCGAAAGAAGCTCGAAGCGATAAAGAAGAAGTTGTCGATACAACGAACATGACACCGGAAGAACGAGATTCATTAAAACGCAATCCCTTTACAACTATTGATTATATCTTAATCGCCATTACGACCGTCATCGGTTTACTATACGCTTTTGATGATGTTTTCCGCATTGTGGGTGGAATTAACCTATTCCCAGAAACTATTCTCGGACAAGACGGCTCTACCGTGGGTATTGCCTTCGGATTAATCGTCTTCTTAGTTCTTGTTATTTGGCGTATTGCTCGTTATGCGAAAGTAGTACGCGATCGAATGATTGCCGTAATTATCTTTGCGTTCTTTACTATCTTTTTCTGGATGAGTTTTGAACAAGGAGCTACTTCCTTAGTTATCTTTGCTCGTGATAATACACAACGTGTACTTTCGGGTGATACGGCTCTACTATTTAAGATTTTCAATACACTTTTAACGATTATTCCTTTAGCTTTAATCTCTTGGGTATTGATCATCTTAGCAAAACGCACTTATAAAAAAGCGTTGGTTTCTAACATCATCTTAGGCTTGACCTTCTTAGGTGTTTGGGGAGCTGTCGTTTGGATGCTAGACAGAGACTGGTCTTCACATGCATACCAAGTGCATTACCAAACGGTAGAAACACTTGTTCTCAATGAAGATGGTAGCCAAAAACTAGACGAAAATAAAAACGCTACCTACCATTATCAACCGGTTTCAATGGCTTTTCAAGCCAAAGATGGAGATAAAATGGTTGAAAAAAACACCATTATTTCAAACCGTGAAGAATATGCTGTTGGTACAACAGTTAAGATTTATGAAGAATTGGGTACCTACCACATTCTGACAGATGAACTAGAAGCAAAATTAATTGCGGAATATGGAACTCAAGATAAAACACCGCATATTGTACAAGCAGAGATTAAAGAAATTAAGGACAATCAAGTAGAAATTACGGCTTCGTGGTTCTCTATCTTAAACTCCTTCTTTATCATTGCCTTTGCTTCACTAGTTTCTAAACTATGGGATTCAAAATACAACCCACCTGCGTCGATTAAATACGGATTAGGTTTAATCATTATGGCTTTAGGTTTTGGAGTTTTGGCTTATGGAGCTAATGGAATTACAGAAGGAAACAGAGTTTCGATGATGTGGCTTGTTTTTGCCTATTTATTTCATACCTTAGGAGAGTTATTCTCTTCACCAGTGGGACTTTCTTATGTTTCTAAGCTTGTTCCTGCCAGAATGATTGCCTTTATGTTTGGTATGTGGTATTTAGCTATTGCAATTGGTAATAATTTGGCTGCTAAATTAGGAGGTCAAATCGAAAATATTACAGAAAAATACTCTTTATCAGGGTTCTTCTTGATCTTTACGATTGTTCCAATTGTGGCAGGTATTTTAGTAATTGCATTAAATCCAGTTATGAAACGTTTAATGCACGGTGTTAAATAAAAACAAACTTATTCACATGAAAAAAATCGTATTCTTATTTGCCTTGATTTTGGTTGGATTAACAGCACAGGCGCAAGAAATCAAATGGATGTCTTTGAACGATGCCTTAGCAGCTCAGAAAAAAGACCCTAAACCTATTTTTATGGATGTCTACACGGATTGGTGTGGTCCATGTAAAATGTTAGACAGTAACACATTCAGTGATGCAAAATTCGCAGCGTATGTAACAAAGAATTACTATGCTGTAAAATTCAATGCTGAAGGAAATGAAGCAGTTACCTATAATGGTAAAAAATATAGCAACCCAAACTATGACGCGAGTAGAAAAGGTAGAAATGCAACGCATGAACTTACTTTATTCTTACGCGTACCTGGTTATCCAACAATGGTTATCCTAGATGAAAAAGGAAGTTTAAAACAATCGATTGTTGGTTACCATACACCTGACCAATTATTGAGTAAAATATAATCTCATTACAATTGATATAACCAATATCCCTTTTCACGTATATCGTGAAAAGGGATATTTTTTTTGACACAACTTTGCTTTAACCTCATTTTGTATCCCTCCCCCATTTCTCTGCCAATAATGATTTGCTTCGGTTGATGATACGCCAAAACACGATCAAAATTAACTTTACTATTATCGTGAAAGTATAGAATTTCAGCCGTGTGTTCTAGTTGAAAAAAAGGAGTCGCTCGAGAGAGCACTAAAAGTTTAGTAGAAGGATCTAGTTGATAAACGTCTTTCCACGTTGCGCTAAATAAACGCGATGGGACATAATGTCTTTGATAGCCTTTAACTACAGTAGGAGTGTTTTCTGTATTTTCAAAGGCTGTAAGTACCGCATTTTTATACTGTAGAAAAAGCATTGCTTTATCTCTAGTTGCAGCAATAATAAAAGAATCTGATGGCGAGTATATCAATCGCATACCCTTACTAATTATAGGTAGTAAAACAACGCTGATCAAGGCGATTTTAATCCTCTTGAGATTTATGCGCTGAAGTACATAACCGATACTCACCAATCCCAATAGTAGCAATACCGCATCTTCTCCTCTAATAAAAAACGAAGAAACCGCAATATTTAGCTCGTTTAACCCCTCTAACAACAAAAAAACAAAAGAAGTAATTTGTTCTAAACAAAGCGCTAAACATTCTGCTAATACAGGCGTACTCCATCCCAAACACAAAAAGCACAACCCCACCACAAGGAGTAACGTGATGAACGGAATCACAATTAAATTACTCAACAAAAAAGTAAACGAGAAAGAATGAAAATAGTAGAGTTGTAAAGGCAATACACTAAATTGTGCCACTACAGAAACATAGCACAATCCCAAGAAGTAATTTACATATCTATTTTGGGTATAGCTATTCTTAAACAATGGCATAAGCCAAACAATGCCGAGCACTGCAATATAGCTCAATTGAAATCCGACGTCAAAGAGCCAATTGGGTTGAAAAAGCAAGCTAAAAAACAGGGTTAATCCAATGCTTTCGTGAGTAGGTTGTTTACGTCTCAACTCCTGGGCTATCGATAGAAGAGAGAACATGCAAACACATCGAAAGACAGAGGGAGAAAAACCCGACAGAAAAACAAACATCCAGAGCAACAACACAATCAACAAACAGCGGTAGCGCGGTTTCAAGAAAGCTGTAATTTTAGTTAAGAGCAAATAGATCACTCCTATATGCAAACCGGAAATAGCTAAGATATGCATCAATCCTAGGCGTTGAAAAACAGCTATGTTTTCTTGTGATATATCCTGACGATCACCTAACAGAAGAGCATTAATCAAAGCTTTGGTCTGTGATGACATTTTGGTTTCCTGTATACGTTGTTGCAAGTCCAAACGCATAGCGATGAACCACGAAGCTCCATGTTGTCTATCTGCTACCTGATGGATCTTTTTAACGATCAGCTGCCTTTCTATTCCCTTTCTTCTCATAAAAGCAGTATAATCCATCTGTCCGAGGTTAGTAACTCCATCAAAGGGCTTAAAATAACCTACCGCTTGATACATCCCGCCAACCTTCAGCAAACTATCTCCATAAAAGAGGGTAGCTTTACCTTGAACAAACGCCTGATCGACAGCTTCAATAGCAACGACATAGCGCGTTTGATCGCCGTATGTTTTTTGCTTTTCCACTAATCGAAACTCTACTTGATAGGGCCATTGATCCGCAACACACGATGAATAAAGATACTGTTGATGTCTCCAATCCGTAAAAACAGCAGCTAAATATCCTAGAGAAAAACACAAGACATAGTAGATCAACCCCGTATAATAAAAAGAAAAGGGATGAAAAAAACGCTTGCTTTTGGTCCAAAGAAAAAGCAAGAGCATAAAAACAATACAAAGTGACATCATTCCCTTTGCATTCCAAAGAGATTTACTACCAATACCGAGTGCTACAGCTGTGGCATAAAACAAAAAAGAGAATTTTAATGGCCTCATGAAATGAGTACATCAAAATTCTCTCCAAGATATTTAATTGGTTTTGATTTAGATACTTTCGTCTGTCAAAACTCTGTTTATTTGAACAAATCTTCTTTTGTAATAATCTTCTTTTGTAGAAGAAACGATTACACCTTTACTGGTAGAAGAATGGATGAATTTAATTTCATCATCAATTACTTCTGTTATTATCCCTACATGGCTAATTCTACTTCCACGTCCAGTACGAAAGAAAATAAGATCGCCTTTTTGCGCTTGGTTTTTAGAGACTTTATCTCCTACTTGAGCCATAGCACTAGAATTGCGAGGTAAATTGATTGAAGTATCATTGAAAGCATTCATCACTAAGCCGGAACAATCCATTCCGCTTCGGGTTGTACCGCCAAATCTGTAACGTACACCTTCAAAATCGAAGGCTGTATTGAGCACTAATTCAGATACTTCTTCGTTAACTGCTTTCGACGTACTCATTTCTTCTAAAAGTGCATCTAATTGATTTCGAATCTCGTCATCTGTTTTTTTGCTTTCATTTAAAACGACTGTTCCTTTCTTTTTAACTGGATTTTCAACTTTTGTTGTTGCGGCTTGTGTATAACTTGAGCACACAAGGCTCAAACCTAATAAAATGGTGGAAAGTACTGTTTTATTTTTCATAGCAAAAGGGGTTTTACATACTCAATTTTCAATTAGAATTTTTAATAATCTCGCCGGCTACTAAATCACTAGCCCCGCGACCGCCTAAATTATGAATTAATTTTTCATAATCCAATAAAATTTTGCTTCTTTTTTCACTTTTTACAATTTTTTCAAATTCTAAAGCGATTCTTTTCGCATTACAATCATGTTGAATTAACTCTACAACAACCTCTTCATCCATGATTAAATTAACTAAAGAGATGTATTTTAGGGTAATAATTCGCTTGGCAATTTCATAGGATATTGTATTGCCTTTGTACAGGACTACTTGTGGCACTTTGAACAAGGCAGTTTCTAGAGTAGCTGTTCCTGAGGTTACTAAAGCCGCGTAAGCAACATCTAATAAAGCATAGGTATCATTGGTGATAAACGAGATATTCTGTCCTTTTAAAAACTGCTCATAAAAAGTGGGCTCTTGGCCAGGAGCACCTGCAATAACAAATTGGTATTCTGGGTGATTCTGTACCACAGAAAGCATCTCACCTAATAAACGTTTGATTTCTTGTTTTCTACTTCCAGGTAACAAGGCAATAATTGGTCGTTCATCCAGTTGATATTTTTGACGAAAGTCTACGCGATCTCTGCTGCGAAATTCTTCAATTTCATCAATTAAAGGATGTCCTACAAAAGTGACAGGATAGTGATGTTTCTTTTCATAAAAATCCTTTTCGAAAGGCAAAATCACATACATAAAATCAACATCGCGTTTAATAGCTTTAATTCGATTTTCCTTCCAAGCCCAAATTTGGGGAGAGATATAATAATGTGTAGGTATTTTATGTTCTTTGGCCCATTGTGCAATACGCATATTAAAACCAGGATAATCAATAAAGATTAGCACATCAGGTTTAAATGTTGCAATATCTTTTTTACACAAAGAGATATTTTTTAAGATAGTACGAAGGTTTTGAACAACTTCTACAAACCCCATAAAAGCTAAATCTTTATAGTGTTTCACTAGCGTACCTCCAACTTTTTGCATCAAGTCACCACCCCAAAAGCGAATATCGGCTTGAGGATCTTTAGCGTAAATTGATTTCATAAGGTTAGCCCCGTGTAAATCACCCGATGCTTCACCCGCAATAATGTAATATTTCATCTACAACAACTGTGTGATTAACGTGATAATAATCACTGCAAAAATGCAGCCTCTCGCGTAGTAATCCTTTCTTTTATTGATAAAAAAGGTAAAGATTCCCAAATTCAATAAACTGCCAATTGCTACGATTCGCCCCAACAAACCTGCTTTGCGGATTAAATCGAAATTGATAAATAAATCAAAGTTGGTAAACAACCTCAAATAGAGTTCAGCTCCAAGTACGGTCAAACCTGATCCGATTAGGAAGCCCAGTAGAATGTCTTTAATTCTAGTTCTCATCTATACTAATTCCCAATTATTAATTCTGTTTATGGCATGATGTGCAGTTAAGTCAAAATGAACAGGAACAATGGAGATAAATCCATTTCTCAACGCCCATTCATCTGTGTCTTCTCCTTTATCTTGGTTGACAAACTCACCTTTTAACCAATAGTATTCTTTTCCATTCGGACTCAGACGTTTGTCAAAATCTTCAATCCAAACGGCTTTTGCTTGTCGACAAACCTTAATTCCTTTGATTTCCTCCGTCAACAAACGCGGAAAGTTGACATTTAGCACTACTTCTTTTGGAATTCCATTCTCTAGCGCTTGAGTTGTGATCTTTTTCACAAAAGTGCGCACTTGTTCAAAATCGGCATTCCAGCTAAAATCTAATAAGGAGAAACCAATTGCTGGAATTCCACTCATTCCCGCTTCTAGAGCAGCACTCATTGTTCCGGAATAAATTACATTAATAGAAGAATTTGATCCGTGATTGATTCCTGATACACACAGGTCGGGTTTGCGATCCAAAATTTGTCCTAAGGCAATTTTCACACAATCCACTGGTGTACCCGAACAAGCGTATTCTAACTCAATTTCGGGGTCAATATTCACACGTTCTAGCGTCAAGGTATTATTAATGGTCACAGCGTGTCCCATTCCAGATTGCGCACTATCAGGAGCTACCACAACTACTTCCCCTATTTCTTTCATCACATCAATCAAAGCACGGATTCCTGGCGCCGTGATACCATCGTCATTAGTAACAAGTATTAATGGTTTTTGCATCATCTCAAATTTTTAATTACTTTCGTAAAAGTAACAATTATTATGTAAAACATTTCGTTATTTCAGACTTTCTAAACATAAATAGAGAGGCGTCTCGCGTCCTATCTTGTGATTTAACAAATAATTATCTGCTTACATCATAATTACTCTACTTTTTTAACTACTTTAGTTCAAAACTATTTAATGAATACTATTTGGGCATTTATGAAAAGAAATTATAAGGTTATCATTCTTCTTCTTGCAGTTTCTGCAGCTTTATGGAGTTTTATACCTAAAAAGGAAACGGAGGATCCAGAAAAAGACCAACTCTTATTAGAGTTAGTCGCATACTTAATGGAACGTACCCATTATGATCCACCCAAGTTAGATGACAAGTTTTCACAACAAGTATATACGGAATACATCAAGGCTCTTGATCCTATGAAGCGTTACTTCCTTCAGTCAGATATCGATGAGTTTAGCAAATATGAACTTTTAATTGACGATATGATTCAATTGAAAGAGTTGTCATTTTTTGACCTAACCTATCAGCGAATTACCGCCCGTATGAATGAGGCAAAAGACATCTATAGCGAAGTCTTAGCTGAACCTTTTGATTATACCCAAGAGGAATCTTTTGATGCGGATTACGACAAGATTGGATTTGCAAAAACACCAGCAGAACTCAAAGATCGTTGGAGAAAACAATTGAAGCTAAATGCTTTATCTACCTTAACCGACAACATCAAAATCCAAGAAGGAAAAGATGTCGTTGAAGAAGAGGAAGAGGAAGTAGATGAATATGGCAATACCGTAGAAAAAGCGAAGGATGCTAAGAAGAAAAAAGACGATAAACCCAAAGAGATTAAATCTTTCGAGCAACTAGAAAAAGAAGCTCGTGAGAGCACTAAAAAGTCACTAGACGAGTATTTTGACGCGTTGAATGACTTAGAGCGCAAAGATTGGTTTTCTGTATACTTAAACTCCATCGTGGAGCGCTTTGACCCACACTCTTTCTATTTTGCACCTGAGAATAAAGAAAAATTTGATGCCAGCATGAGTGGTAGCATTGAAGGAATTGGTGCGGTTCTGAGAAAGAAAACAGAAGGTGTTGAAATCAACGAGTTAGTACCGGGAGGTCCTGCTTGGAGAGGAAAAGAAATCGAAGTTGGAGATATCATTTTAAAAGTAGCGCAGAGTAAAGACGAAGAACCTATTGATGTTGTAGGAGTTCGTTTAGATAATGTGGTAAAATTGATCAAAGGAAAAAAAGGAACAACCGTTTACTTGACCATCAAAAAAATTGAAGGAACAATTAAAACAGTTGCTATCACGCGTGAAGTGATTGAATTTGAAGAAACATTTGCCAAATCGAGTATCATTGAAGATGGAGCAAATCGCTATGGAATTATCCAATTACCGAAATTCTACATCAATTTTGAAAACAAAGACAACCGAAATGCGTTTACAGATGTTCAAAAAGAAATTATTGAGCTGAAGAAACAGAATGTCGATGGAATCATCATGGACTTGAGAAACAATGGTGGAGGATCGCTACAAACGGTGGTAGATATGTTGGGATTATTCTCTAAAGAAGGTCCTGTCGTTCAGGTAAAATCATCCAGAGGGAAACAGCAAATTTTAGATGATAAAGGCACGCCAATTGTATGGGATGGTCCGTTAGTTGTTATGGTTAATAATTTCTCTGCATCGGCTTCTGAGATTTTCGCAGCGGCTATTCAAGATTACAAACGCGGCTTGATCATCGGTAGTAAGCACACGTATGGTAAAGGAACGGTTCAGAATTTAGTTGACTTAAACGAGCTATTGAAAAAACAACCGTTTGGCGATTTAGGAGCTCTGAAAATCACCCTTCAAAAGTTCTACCGAATCAATGGAGGTTCTACACAACGAGAAGGTGTATTGAGTGATATTGTATTACCAGATCGCTATTCTTACATTGATATGGGAGAACGCGATATGGACAATGCGATGCCGTGGGATAAAATTGACCGTGCAAACTACACTCCATACAACAACGACTTTTCTTCTGTAATCAACAAAAGTAAATCGAGAATTGCAGGTCATGATCAATTCAAATTGATTGACGAAAATGCACAGTGGATTAATCAACGTAAGGATGAAAAATCATTTACATTGAACTTGAAAAAATACGAAGCAAAACAAAAAGAGGTAGACGAAAAAGTAAAAAAATTCAAAGCGATTTCGAAATATAACAATCATCTGACATTCTCTTCTTTACCAAGTGAAATTGAGCGCATCAAAACCGATACAATTTTAGAACAAAAAAGAGATAGATGGCATGAGTCTTTGGGCAGTGATGTATATGTTGAAGAAGGAGTAAAAATCCTAAACGACATCAAACAACTGACAACGGCACCTCGAAATACAAAAACATTTTCTGATAAAAAACTATAAGCACAGCTAGTTCAATGGCTAGAAACAAGAATAGTAACACAAATATTGCGCTCCGAAAATTCAAAAAGGATTTTCGGGGCGTTTTGTGTTTTTGGATTATTATCTTCTTTATATTGGTGAGTGTATTCGCGTACTTCATCATACCGGATAAATCTCAACATGCCAATGCGGGTGATTTGGCGATTCGTTCCAAGCATCCTGGTTTTACAACGGCGGTTCTTGTTTTTCCTACTACGACAAAACCAACTTGGTCTGAGTATTGGTTTGGCCGTAAAGAAGCCCCCGAACAAGTTCCGTTGAGTCAGTATACCCTAACGCAAGACACTTTGATCTATACACCTTATACTGAATTACAGGAGGGTGCGCAAGTGAAGAAATTGGTTTTGTCTGGTTTTAGTGCTAGTGAAAGAGCAGCTCTCATCCAACAAAAAACCTACTGGTTGGGTACAGATAACCAAGGAAGAGATTATTACAGCCGTTTGGTTTTAGGATCGCGCATCTCCATTTCTATTGGTTTTATCGCGGTTTCCATCTCTTTGTTAATTGGTATCAGTTTGGGAGCAATTGCAGGCTATTATGGAGGTAAGATCGATGCTTTTATCCTTTGGGTCATTAACATCTTTTGGTCTATTCCAACGTTGCTCTTAGTGATTGCCATTACCTTAGCTTTAGGCAAGGGATTTTGGCAAGTTTTTATTGCAGTGGGTCTTACGATGTGGGTAGAAGTAGCTCGTGTTGTTCGAGGGCAGGTAATCAGCACCAAACAACAACAGTATATTACAGCAGCAAGAGCTTTGGGATATTCCGATTACCGCATTATTATGAAGCACATCTTGCCCAATTGCATGGCGCCTGTTATCGTAATTTCAGCAGCAAATTTTGCGTCAGCGATTCTAGTAGAAAGCGGATTGAGTTTTTTAGGAATAGGAACTCAAGTACCGACTCCGAGTTGGGGAGCAATGATCAAAGAAAACTACAACTATATCTTGGTTGGGAAAGCCTACTTGGCCTTACTTCCAGGCTTAGCTATGTTTAGTATTGTTATGTGTTTTACCCAGCTAGGCAATGCGATTCGCGATGCCTTTGATGTGCGTAAATAACCCTATTATTTGATTAGAATACTGCGAATATCAGATTTTGTTCCGTTGTAAATATTGAGATCCACTTTTCCATCGATTCCTTTCACTACACCTTTTTCTGTGAATTGCCAGAAGTGCCATTCAGGTTTGATTTCCTCTACAAAGAAGTTATAGTTAGCAATCCAAATCACATGATCGGGAAACCATTTTTTTAAGTGATTGGTATAGTAGTGTTCTCCAGAATACAAAATAGGTTGCACGCCATAGTGTTTTTCTACCATTTCCATCCAACGCTTTAACCCTAGCACAAGATTTTCCATGGATTGTTGTTTTGGAAGATCCTCAATATCCAATACTGGAGGAAAATCACCTTCATTTAGTTTTACGGTTGCAATAAAATTTTCGGCTTGTTTGATGGAGTTTTCATCCGGGCGATAATAGTGATAAGCCCCGCGAATAAAGTGATTTGCACGAGCTCCTTTCCAATTGATATCAAAGGCTTTATCCTTGCCGTCATCTCCCATTGTAGCGCGAACAAAAACAAATTCTAAGGGTGCACGTTGTGCAACAGAATCAACTTGTTCCCAATCAATTACTCCTTGGTAATGAGAAACGTCAAATCCAATCATGCGATCGCTGTGTCGTTGCAACACTTCTACGGTACGAAAATCAAAAAAAGATTTTTCATCGGCTTCTTTGCGTTGCGCACTAAAAAAATACTTAATTCCCTCTTGAAAGGTAATGCCAAACCAAACTCCAACGCCTAATAAAACCACTACAATACAAATCCATTTAATACGGGTAAACGCCGTATTGTCTTTTTTCTTTTTTGGTCGTCGTGGAGTGGGTTTCCTCTTAGCGGGTTGTTTTTTATTTACCACAGCAATAGGAGAATTTTGTCCAGTTCCGTATTTTGTAGAAGCCATAATTATCTTAAAAAAACAAAAATACGTATTTTACCTAAACAATGTACATCAGAATTATCGCACAGGTGTTTGATCTACTTTTAAAACCGGTACAGGAAGAGCAATATTATTCAATTTAAACTTCTTATCAATAGCGAAGCGGATATCACTAGAAATTCGGTCGTTATCAAAGGCATGTTCGATAAAATAGTACAGAATAAAGCGGATAGAAGAATCGCCAAACTGATCAATAAACACAATCGGTTTTGGATCTTTCAACACATCTGGATTATCTTCAACTGCCGACAAGAGTACAGCTTTTACTACCTCAACATCAGTTCCAATATACACACCAACATCAATTCGAGCACGAATTACAGGATCTTCATGAGTCCAATTGTAAACAATATCATCAATCAATTTACGATTGGGTATTACGATGTCTTTTAAGTTACGCGTTTCAACAATCGTACACCTAAGGTGAATTGCTTTCACACGCGCTACTTGTCCATTAATTTCAATGACATCCCCCATGTTTAGTGTCTTGTCAAAGAGAATGTAAATCCCTGCAATGATATCGCGAAAAATATCTTGTAAGGCAAATCCCAATCCTACAAACAATGCTGCCGAAGTGGTTAAGAACATACTGATATTAAGTCCAATTACATTGAGAATGAAAAAGAACATAATCACATAAATGAAGTAATTGACAAAATTAAAAACACTGCGCAAGCGCAAAGCAACATCAGGAGGTGCATTTTTAATAAATGTCTTTCTCAAAAAGGTCAATCCATACTTGGTAATCAACAACGTAAAAACAATAAAAAGTATAGTCCCTATTGTTATACTAATTGATTTACTTGCGTAAAGTTCGTATTCTAAAAACTTAGAAAGCAATAATTTTAAATTCAAAATAAGTCTCTTTTATTAAGTGGGTCTATACTCTTTGGACAGGCTATCGAAGAAAAGTCACTTTTTATGCATTCTTCAACTGATAAAATTAAGACTTTAACACAACTATTAAAAGATAAAACCCAAATAATTACCGTGATTAGCCTTATTTTCAAAACCGTCACTAGTTTCTGTCTATAAAATCTCATTTAGCGATTTAATGAAGAATTAGCGTCTAATTCTAGCTAAAAAATCACTTTTTCGACCTGTTTCGCCTCTCTAAAGCATGATAATTATCACCTAAGTCCCCGAATAAAATACCTACTTTTCCTCCCTTACAACTAAACCTATATCCAAATGAATGTAAAACCTACGCATTCCTTTCACATACCAGTGATGGGACTTGCCTATACCATAGACAGCCCAATTCGCGTGGCACAATATGGATTGGCTTCGACGTTATCTGTGATGGATGACGAATTGATTGAGCGCATGAATAAATTTTATTGCGAAAAGTTTGAATTGCCTTACCAAGAAATCACTAAAAAAATAGAAGATTTTAGAGCGAAACGCATCACGGCTTATCTCAATACATTAGATACCATAGTCAAGCGAAAATTTGACACGCTTAAAAGAGATTTATTACAGAGCAAAAAAAACGTAGAGGATTACATTGATATGTTACCCACGGTATCGGATATCCGCAAACAATTGCAAACTTATATTGACGATACGATTTCGGTAGACAACCTAAAGAACATACTTGATACCTATCTGACTCCTGGAGATATTGACGTCAATATCATGACCAAAGTAGACCGAGAACAATTCGATAAAAAAAGTCCCTTGCCAGCTATGTACAACGATGCACATGCTGCTTTACGGGGTTTCAGCAATAGTACGTTAAGTTCTTCTGTTGTTTTATCTGCTGGTATGAATCCAAAACTCTTCAGCTATTTTGAAGAATTTGACGCTTTTTATCCGACCTCAACCCACCAATTAGAAAAGAGAATCATTTTAAAAGTAAGTGATTATCGCTCAGCTCTAATTCAGGGGAGTTTCTTGGCGAAAAAAGGGTTATGGGTATCCGAATACCGCATTGAATCAGGTTTAAACTGTGGAGGACATGCCTTTGCCACAGATGGATTTTTACTTGGAGTAATATTGGATGAATTTAAAACCAAACGAGAAGAGCTTATCACAACAACGCATGAATTAATGTGTAAAGCACTAGAACAAAAAGGAAGATTTGTGCCTGCAACTCCTTTGAGCTTAAAAATCACTGCACAAGGTGGTGTGGGAACAGCGGCAGAACACCAATTTTTACTCGATCACTATCAGGTAGATTCTGTAGGATGGGGATCGCCTTTTTTACTTGTTCCAGAAGCTACTTCTGTAGATCCAGCTACTCGTCAGCTTTTAGCCAATGCAAAGGAAGAAGATCTGTATTTGAGTCACATTTCTCCTTTGGGTATTCCCTTTAACAACATTAAGGGAACGACAAACGAGATACACAAATCAGCGCGCATTGCTAAGAACAAAGCGGGAAGTTCCTGTCCAAGAAAGTATTTAGCGCTGAATAAATTGCACGATAATGAAGGAATTTGTACCGCATCGCGCAAATACCAAACCATCGAACTAGATGCATTACTCACACAAAAAGATCAACTCTCAGATTCGGAATACCAACAAAAATTTCATGCTATTACCGAAAAAGCATGTTTGTGTATAGGTTTGGCCAATGCTTCTTTCTTAGAAAATGATATGCAAATAAAAGGAGAAGCTCAAGGTGTGGTTATTTGCCCTGGTCCGAATATCGCCTACTTCAACAAAGAAGTATCGCTTAAACACATGATGCATCACATTTATGGTCGTGCCAATGTCATTGACACCGTACATCGTCCTCATTTCTTTATCAAAGAACTGCGAATGTACTTGGATCACTTCAAAGAAGAAAAACGTCAAATCAAAGGAGAAGCGACACCTATTCAGCTTAAAAAAATGGCTAAAACCAAGGAAAACCTTACTGCTGGAATTGCGTACTATCAAAACTTATTTGAACAAGACGACACCTATTTTACGAAAGAAAAATCGGCTATTCTTCAAGAATTAACCGATATCCAAATAGCGTTGTTACACGCATAGCCCCCCTAATTCATTTTTTGATTGTAATCAGGTTCTCTTTTATGGAGAGCCTGATTTTTTTATTGCACAATCTCCTTTGTAGCTTAATTTATACACTATTCAAACAACTATTGACTATTACTTACTTATATCAAATACAACCAATCACTTAAAGTAAATTTTATTTAGTTTTAAAATAAAAATGTCTAGCAATGCCACCTTAATCACCTTTTCAATTTACTTAGTTCTAATTTTGGTCATTGGTTTAATCGCCTATATAAAAACAAAAAACTTCTCTGATTACATCCTTGGCGGTCGTCGTTTAGGTGCATTAGTTACGGCGTTATCAGCAGGGGCATCGGATATGTCGGGTTGGTTGCTCATGGGATTACCAGGCAGTATTTTTGCCTTAGGTTTAGCGCAAAGTTGGATAGCGATAGGTTTGCTTTTAGGTGCTTACCTCAATTGGAGATTCGTTGCAGGTCGCCTGCGTATGCATACCGAATTGTATCATAATGCTTTAACACTCCCCGATTTCTTTCTTCACCGTTTTGGTACGGCAGGAAAAGCAGTAAAAACGATTGCAGCACTCGCTATTCTACTTTTTTTTACGCTATACTGCGCGTCAGGTATGGTAGCTGGTGCACAGCTATTTACTGTTATATTTGAGCTTCCTTATACACAAGCCCTTTGGATTAGTGCACTTGCGACGATAACCTATACTTTCATTGGGGGGTTCTTAGCGGTGAGTTGGAGCGATACCATACAGGCCACGTTGATGCTTTTTGCCTTACTTGTTACTCCAATCATGTTGTTGCTTCACCTAGGAGGTTGGTCTGTCGCTTTAGAACAAATTGACATAGCTAGTGCCCTCCAACAAATTGATTATTCAAATTTAGTTCACAACATTAGCTTTGTAACCATTATCAGTGCAGCAGCCTGGGGATTGGGCTATTTTGGACAACCACATATCCTCGCGCGTTTCATGGCAGCGGAAGGAGTTAAGACGATGAAAAAAGCAAGGCGTATTGGGATGACCTGGATGTTGCTTTGCTTAGCGGGAGCCGTTTTAATCGGTTACTTAGGTATTGCCTATTTTCAAGTCAATCCACAACAAGCACTGGGAGTAAACCAAAATAGAGAGCTCATTTTTATCGAGCTCATTCGCTATCTATTTAATCCTTGGGTTATTGGAATTTTACTATCTGCCATCTTGGCTGCCGTAATGAGTACATTAAGCGCGCAACTGCTTATGGCCTCTAGTACACTTACGCAAGATTTTTATCACTCTTATTTTCGCCGCGCTGCCCGCCAAAGAGAATTGGTATGGATGAGTCGTTTAGCTGTATTGTTGATTTCACTCATTGCCATCGGAATTGCTTCTGACGAAAACAACAGTATTCTCGCGTTAGTATCTCGCGCATGGGCAGGTTTTGGTGCTGCCTTTGGCCCTCTTATTCTCTTGGCTTTATTTTGGAAAAAAACCACAGCTCAAGGTGCTTTAGCAGGAATCCTTGTTGGAGGATTAACGGTTATTTTTTGGCCGATGTTGCAAG
Organism: Myroides sp. WP-1; assembly: GCF_014145635.1. Classification (GTDB taxonomy): domain Bacteria; phylum Bacteroidota; class Bacteroidia; order Flavobacteriales; family Flavobacteriaceae; genus Flavobacterium. Next base: position 77,269 of record NZ_JACHTC010000007.1, on the reverse strand, counting down.
AAGACCTATTAGATGGAATGATTTTCGGTTATCGAGAACCGCTGTATGAAATTATTCCTGGGTTTATACTCAGTGGGCTAAGCATCGTTGTTATCTCCTATTTTAGCAAACCCGTAACCAAAGCCATACAGGTCTCTTTTGATACTGCTAATGCCATGTATCACAAAGAAAAATAAAACTTCGTATAATTATAGTACAACAAAGCTTTTAACATATTCAATAATAGCAACCCAAAGTATCGATGAAGTGACTAATATCGCCATTTGCAGTAAAAATTCTAAGCCAGTGGACTCTTCAGCTTCTTTTAGTTCTAAAAAACGACTCACTCTACAGCTGAAATAAATTGGTCTTTTGTATTTCTTTAAGGCAATTGCATTCGCAAGTTTATAGAGCAAAAGATAAAAAAATAAATACAATGGCGATAAAATTCCCATAATACGCTTGTGCTCCCAACCAATTTCAATTTTAAAACACGCATAAATTACACCAACAATAGATAGAATTAGAAGTGTATAAAAAACTTTCTTACTCTGAAGGTGTTTATGAACCGGTGAATAACATATGTTACCAAGCCAAATGGTTGAAAAAATCACAAAAAAAAATATCTGATAATCCGGTTCGTTTTCCATCTACAGGACAAGAATTAAAACAAAGCTAATCTTTTGCTATGGCTATTTTTACTTTTTTATTTTTCAATTTGGTATCCTTCAATTTTTGCAGTAAAGGTTTTATTTTAGCTGTTTGAACGGCAACAAAAGCTTGTGTATCTTTTACTTCAATCAATCCGATATCCTCTTTTTGAAGTCCTCCAGTTTTGATCAAATAACCGACAATATCAACCTTATTGACTTTGTCTTTTTTTCCTGCGCTGATGTAAATCGTCTTAAACTCGGTACGATTGTCAATCGCATAATTTCCTTGTAAGTGTTCTATAGGCATCGCAGGATCGATGAAGCTGTATTCTTCCTCATTTGTCACCATGAGGTACACTTTCCCTTTTGCCTTCATACGAGCCGTACGTCCATTGCGATGAATAAAGGCATCTTCTTTTTCCGGAATTTGATAGTGAATTACATGTCCAATTTCAGGAATATCCAAACCACGTGCGGCTAAATCCGTTGAAATTAAAATGTGACAACTCCTATTTCTAAACTTCATTAAAGCGCGTTCGCGATCTTCTTGTAACAATCCGCCGTGAAAAGCACCATTTGCCACGCCTTTGTTGGTCAGTGTTTCACTAATTCGAGTCACGGCATCACGGTGATTGCAGAAAATTAAAATAGTATCCTTCCCTATTTTTCCGATCAACTGAATAACCGCTTCAAGTTTTTCTTCTGCAGGACAAACCACTTTGCTGAAAGTTAACTGGGGTTTGATTTCTGCTGCTTGCAAAAATTTGAGATTTTTGGGGTTTTCAATTCCCGTAAATGCAGGTATTTTCTTTAAAGGAGTTGCTGAAGTAAGCATGCGAAATTGAAGCTGTTCAAACGAGTGAATGATATATTCCATGTCTTCTTGAAACCCCATTTCTAATGCTTTATCAAACTCATCAACAACATAGCTGTGTACCGACCCCGTATCAAAAGAATTTTCTTCGATATGGAAAGCCACCCTTCCTGGCGTTCCAACCAATACGGCAGGTGGAGAAGCTAGGTTATTCAATTCAGTACGGGTAGAATGTCCGCCGTAACACGCATTAATCTTAAACGCAGTTCCCATCTTTTTAAACACGGTTTCTATCTGGAGTGCCAACTCACGTGTAGGCACGAGAATAACCGTCTGTACCCCTTTGATTTTCGGGTTTAATCGCTCTACTATCGGCAATAAGAAAGCGAGTGTCTTACCCGAACCAGTAGGGGATAATAAAACGATATTATCGTGTTCTTTCGCGTTTTGAAGGGTTTGAAGTTGCATATCGTTCAACGACACAATCTCCAATTTCTTAAGGATATCTGCTTGATTCATGGTGTAAAGGTAGGATATTTTGATTGACGTTCTGTGTTTTTGTATGGATAGGAGAGCCTTCGTTGTCTTTACATTCGCCTTGTTCTTTGCAGAAAAACTTGAAATTCATACGTAAACTATTTTTCATCAACTGAATTTTATTCAAAAAACAACCACAATCAATACACTATTCAAACAAATAAATCAAATTACATACTAATATCAACAAATAATTAGAAAAAAAGTTATTTTAAAATAATTTAGCAGGACATTTTACCCAAAAGGAGGTAAATACACATTTTTAATCATTAAATAGTTAATTTCTATGAAAAGAAAAATTTCAGCTTTACTAGCTATTCTAGCAGTAAGTCTTTGCAGTTGCAGTACAGAAGACACAGTAGTTGCCCCAAAACAATCCTTAACACGTGCTGCTCAAAATACAGACAATTATGCAAAAGATGAAAACATTTTACAAAATTATGTTTGTATTAATAAAACGGACAAGCAGTACTATATGTCTTATCAACAAACCTCTGAGATTCTAGGACAAGTAAGTCCAACTAACAAAGCGCGTTTTGAAAAGCGATTGGAAGACTTAAACCGCAGCATCAAAGAGGCTTTAAAGCAGCCGGATCAAAGTATTTATTTAGAAACGAGAAACGATCGTTATTTTAGCGACAATGACGACAGTATTACTGCAACACAAGCCTCTAATACACAGAGTTTCAGGATTGCATACTTGGAGGGAAACAAAACTAGTTTTTTCGACCTTTTCTATGCTAATACTCACAAAGCACACAGCATCATCCGAGTTAGTACAACGAGTTATGATGACCCCATTCAAATGACAATTCACTTAAAACACTCTGTTGCAGGAAAGGGAACTAAGCGAAAAGTTTTCATTGCGTCTCCTGTACGAGTTATCAATGCCTTGATAAATTGGACGTATCAATATCCTAATGGTTCACAATCTTCGTGGCCATTGAATGTTACTAAAAACAAAAATGTTACTGGTACTATTTCTTTTTACCCTGGACATATTGGATCACTAATAGAGATTCAATAAGCGAACGAATTCTTGATCTATCGGTGTAATGAGCCCAAAAAAGAAACCTCGCCTTAAAGGCGAGGTTTTATTTCTTTTTATCCTCCGATGAACTTTACATTTTATTGTGTAATTACATACCTAGTCGTTACAGTTTCAATTTCTTAAAAAAGAAGTATAGAAAAATAGCACTTGAGTACTAATTCACTAGTAGAAGAACCGTCACTTGGATAAATACAATTCTTTCAGAAATACAATAACGCCTGATTTGGTCCAATTGCTTTTTGTGACAGAAAAATTGCGAACAACTCCATTCTTTTCTCCAAAGAGAAAATAGTGTTTAATTCCCTCTTCTTTCAAATCAACTTGCCAAACAATATAGTTATTAACCGCATCTTCCTCTAGTATAGCGACTTCGGCATTAAACGTTTTTTTCATATAACTCGAGTCCCATTCATAAAAGGCTTTGGTAAAATCAAATCCCTTCAATGTTCCTTCTTTATTAAACTCATAGGACGTAAATGGCGCGAACGTAAGAGCAATAGTGGCACTGTTATCCTTATTGGTAAAAAACTGTTGTCTACTGCTTGAATTATAACTCGTTTGTTCCCATTGACCTGGTATCTTAACGGTTCCCAAAGGCGATAGGGTGTAGTTTGTTACTTCTTCTTTTTGATCGTATGTACTTGTTTTAATATAAGAAACTTGATTCGAAGAACAACTTGTTACAACGCAAAAAAGCGAAAACAGCAGTGTTGCATAGGTAAGAATAACTTTTATCATAGCAGATTTATTTCATTTAGCATCACAAGGATAGGGAAAATATTTAATATTTATACTTCCGTATAAAAGACTTTATTCTTAATCTTCATAGTTAACATCAACTACAATACTATTTTTTGTAGTAAACACAGCTTTATAATAAATTAAATGGAAAATAGATCAGACAAAGAATTTGTTACCCCCAAGAACAACTCTATCCTTTTGCCTGAAAATATTGTTTTACCAGTTAATTCTTTTTCAGCACTTGCTCTAATTGAAAAGTTGCATTTTCTCTTAGTATAAGATCATCACAATTTTGTAATAACTCCAATTTTTGAATTGCTTCCTGTGTATTGATAGCACTTAAAGCCCACATACATTTTTTTGCCAAAGCACGCATCTCGTCATAATCAGGTACATTAATAGCAACCTCGTATAATTTATTTACACTTCTAGGATCTTTAATTAATTCTAGAACACTTATGATATCCTCTTCAGAAGTATGCCAATTTTCATCTAAAAGTTGTAGTAAAAGATCCGTATAATCTTTATCTGCTCCGTTATTACAAATAAGGGCTAAAATACTAGCTAATCCCTTATCATTTTTATTTGTAATATGGTCTTTAAGTAAAGAAAGTGTTTCTTCATTAAATTGAAAACGGTGGCGCTGATCGTAAGGAAATCGATCCCAATACTTATCAAAATAATCCGTTCTTTTTAATAGACCCTTATAAAATTTCCAAAAATCAACCATTACTTTATTCTTATAAAATCATTTATCCGAAGATTAAACATATCGATATTTTGAATCAAACCATGTTATGTATTTAGCAAGAACTATAATCGATCCTTGTTATCTCACCGGCTTAAAAGTAAGAAACTCATCATTAACTATCTTTCCACCAGGTCTGAAAATCGTTAATTTCTTCAAAGGAGTAATCAAAATCCTCCGTTTTCAAAGTCCCTATTTTTGTAAAAACTTCATCTAGTCTTTTTTCATCGATTAGACGGTCTAGAGCACTTTTTATCGTTTCTTTTTCCATATTTGGAACAATGATTGTATCCACCATATCGAGACATCCATCATAATCGCGTTTTGATGCTAATGTTGTAACATTTTTTACAGTCATTAGTAAGCCAAAATATATTTCTCCCGTCTCTAAAACGATATTGATATCACAATTATCATCTTCTTTATGGTTTAAACTAAAAGGACTGATGAAAATAGTTTTATACTTCACTTTATGTTCCATTTGCATTTTCTGATTTTCTAGTTTATTTCAAGATGGGTTAATTCACTCCTATTACTTACAAGTCCTCTTCTTTTACGTCGTCTCTACATTAAACAGCAAGAGTCAAACGCACTAAAAATTCGAATCTCCTTGTTTATCTCTCATCCTCTCTAGGCAGGCGAACATACATCTTAAATCGTTCTTCTATAGCTCCAAAAGATTTAAAATTTTCCTTTGCTTGAATTAAATTTACAGCATTAGCACCTTCTTCATACGTAGGATCTTTCAACTGTATGTCATCATCTTCCCAATAACAAACAGGGCAAAGTTGAAAACTATTACCTATTTCATCAGTTAAAGTAAAATAACCACAACATGGACAAGCCTGTTTTATCAAAATCAAGTTCTATTTAATTTGACATCTCAAAATCTAATTCTTTATTTTTTATTAGTAGGTCGCTAAGTGATTTTATTCCGAAAAATCAGATTCAATATGAGCTATTTCAAATTCAATTCCTGTTAATTTTTCTTCGTCTATCATTTTTTTAAATTCCTGCGAACAAATGTAAATAGCCTCAGGTCTCAATAAACCACGTTTAACACCTACCTTCTGTCTGCTTGAAAAAAAATCGAAGTCACCGATAAATTTACTATTTAAGAGATAAGGTTCTGACAGCATATTTAATCCAATTGTATCGCCTTTAGGACACTTATAAATTTCTTTTTCAAACTGAACAGGAGTGTCCCCTGATACTGTAAATTCACGTTCCTCGCTACATGTTGAAAAATCCCAAGGATCAATTCCAACAATAGTATTTGATGACAACTCAACTTCTGTATTTGTAATAAGTTGGTAATAATTTTCAACATTAGTTGGTATAAATTGTAATCCTTTTAAATTCCTTTGCCTTACTGCATTTACGAATTTTTTTGATACAACAACCTCACCTCCCAAAGTTCTAACTATATCTTTTTTAGGTATTTTTCCTTTCTTAAGAATTAAGGTCGTTAGCTGCTTTCTATTTGCTCCACATACACTACAAGCAACCGTCTCATCATATAACGTCCCACATTCTTCACCTGCGGGTTCAAAAGAAGTTTTTATCTTTACATGCAAAAGGGAAGCTAAGGCTAATTCTCTTTTCGTATACTTTCGTTTAATTCGCCACCCAAAGAAAAGACTTTGCCCATACTTATTCTTCACTTCTTCACGAATTACTGAGATCTGATTATATAGAGGATCCTCTTTATCTACTTCTACAACTTTAACTGAAGTTTCTAAATTCTTACTTTCATCTACTTTAAAAAGCAAATAAACATAATCACAATTAACTCTAAGTTCTACAATTTCTTTCATTTTTTTTTTTAATAGCCTGGTGGCAGTGGGTATTTAGAATAAACATGCTTCATAATATATTGTAATTGAGTACTACTTGGCACACCTTTACCGTATGGCCATAGTAACCGAAACTCATTAGTAATAATTTGATGATACGCCGCATCTAATGGAACCAATGGTCCATTCTTTGGTCCTCCCAAATATTTTGGTGTTATATGATGTAATTCTATTTTACCTGCCTTACTCGGATATAATTTCTGTGCAGACTTAACTAATCCAGAATAAGTAGTTGCTACTTTAGTTGTAGCAGGAGCACTCTTCACAACCGCCACCGCCACAGAGCTTTTAAACAAACTAGTCAATCCCCATAAACCTCTAGCTCCTTCAACAACCATATAGGCGTCTAGCATAAATTGATTAAAAGGAAGCAAATCATCCTTCATGTAAGCGTAATCCTTTTCCTCTGAGGTCATTTCTGATCTACTCTTCGTTGGAGGATCCTACTCCGTTGTTTCCATTTTATGCGCCCCATGATTCAACATACTCACATCAAAGGCAGTTGCGGTTCCTTCCCAAAAATTACCACCTGTTAACGCTGATACTCCACCACCACTAACCGTAGAAAAGGCTATCATCGTCAGTTGATCGTCTTTTAAGATTCCTCCAAATTTCATAAACCCAGAAGATAGCAAACTGCTCTAAATATAGCGCTTTTTATTAAGCTGTAATTCTCTATACTCGCTTCTACTGCATATTAGCATCTCATGATTAATCTGGTACAAAATTGAAAATCTCCACGTATCAAATATAAGTTGAATAATGCCTGATAATAAAAAAGCAGTAGAATCAACTCTACTGCTTTTATTTACATTTATAAATCGTTAGGCGGCATTAGAACTAACGCTCATCTAATTTTTATTTATACCTTTTAATCAAAAATGAATGATATACCCTACCATCTTCAATCACTTGTTCAATAAAACCTTCTTTTGCTAATGCTATTAATTGTTCATTTAATTCCTTTTCATCACTAATAGAATCATAATAGCTATCTATAAAATCTTTTAATTTCATATCAGTTATTTGATAAGTTAAATCCTCGATGAAACGAGAATAATTAAAATCACATTTTACCCCTTCTTTTTCTACAAAACATCCTGCTCCATGGAATTGATAGTGGTATCCCTTTATGTTACCTTGTTTATAATTAATACTACCCTTCGATTTTGAAAATAGTTTCTGAATCTCTTGATACATATCTTCTTCCACTAATCCTAACTCTTTTCTTAATGTATCCTCAAAATCAAGAATAAATTTTCTAAAATCAGTGATACTTTGTTTTATTTCCATTTTCAACTATTTTAAACAGTAAGACCAAAATCATATTATTTCATCTGCTTCATTTAATACTTATTTTTTTATTCCATTGTTTTTTATCCAATGATAGTATCAAATCTTTTACAAAAATTTCATCTTCTCTTTTTCTTTTAGCAAAGACACTTAAAATAGTATGTACAAAAAATCCTCTCTCCTCAGGAATAAAATCCTTATAATTTGTTCCTTCATACTCTATTTTAAATTCTTTAAAGAACTTGACTAAAAATGCTAAGACATCATCCCCATCTAATCCTAAATCAGAAAGTGAAGTAGTAACTGTTAATTTACTTCTATCATAATTAAGTTCTTTACAGATATAATCTAATACAATGTAATCATTTCTATTTTCCATTAATTATATCATTATATGTTATTTGTGTATTATATAGTGTCATTCCTACATCATATGCAAGTATTCCCCAGCCTATGGGCCCCGCCAATCGTCCCAAAAATCTACCAAAAACTTTCGTATATCTCCATGTTCCACCTCTCATATGTGTTGGTAATCTTTTAGGCATTTCCCATGGTAATGCTTCTGCACCATATTTCGACGCAAATGACGTTCCTTTTGAAGCTCCCACTGCTTGAAAGGGTTTATTTAATAAGCCTTGATTATCAAGTGCGAGTGTGAGTGAAACAATATCTTTAATACCAAACTGTTCTGCTGCTTGATCTACAAGAATTGCTGCATATAATTCACTTTTACTGTCATAAAACTTATCTTTATACTTATAACGAGATTCCATCTCATTATTAGAACTATCTTTATCACCTTCTATTTTATGCGCTGTATGATTCAACATACTCACATAAAAGGCAGTTGCGGCTCCTTCCTAGAAATTACCTCCCGTTAATGCTGATACTCCACCACCACTAACCGTAGAAAAGCAATCATCGTCAGTTGATCGTCTTTTAAGCTTCCTCCAAATTTCATAAACCCAGAAGATAGCAAACTGCTTGTCACTTCAAATATAGTGCTTTTTGTAAAGCTGTAATTCTTTATAATCTCTGCTACTGTATATATTATCATCTCATGATTAATAGAGTACAAAATTGAAAGTCCCTCGTATTAAATACAATTTGAAAAGGAAATACCTGTAGCCAATACTGAAAAAAATCACATTCTACACGTATTGGACGGTTTTATTAAATCTATTAAACTTAAAAATATTGCTGCTCTGTAATCAAAAACGCCAAGCTAAATGCCTGGCGTTTTCGTTTATTCACATATTATTTCAAAATACAAATTAGCGTCTCTATTATTGACAAATTCTAATGCCTTTTCATAAATACCACTAATGGATAATGTACCTGAATAGTCTATACTATCTTCTAAACTCGGTTGAGTAAGGGATTCAGATATAAAAAATCCATCTATTCCTAAAATAACTATTTCAAAATATTTACATTGTTCAATAAAATCCAAAGCATCTCTTTTTGAAAAAAGAAGAATTCCACCACGATTTATTGCCCTGCTTGAAAACAAAACTTCAATTTTATTCATAATCTACTCTATTTAGGAATGTATAGGTTTATAATAGTAGCATCAGGTACCCATTTGTTTAACAATTTTTGGAGTTATCTCAGAAAATATACTACTCGTCTTAACGGAATTCATCAAACAACTAACTAAACACCAATTACCTGATTCATACATTTGATACTAATAGGCACTAATTTGATTAGAATAATATTCTTGTGACCCAGAATTACTGACTCTCTTTGAAAAACGAACATTTTGAATATGAACAATTAAATTACCCACACTATAAAACTGTTAAAACTTCTCCTCCTTTTTAGTTTTTATAATCGATATACCATAAATCCCTATCGAAGAAAGAAAGATTACAATAAGCGCAATCTTTTTATTTCTATCAATATCCTTCTTTTTTTTAATTGCGATCAGATTTTCTTCTTGATTAGGGTTTAACCCCTCCAATTGTGTTTCATATTTTTCTGATACTCCAAAATTAAAATAAGCGAAACTCGCAACAAAACATAAAACAAACAATAAAACAAACAATAATATTACCAAAATTTTCTTCATTTTTATTTTCATAGTTTTTATAGTTTTGGTCCTTGAAAACTCGGATTATAACCATTTTTAATGCTCTGTAATTTTTGAAAATCGTATAACATTCCTGCAGGTGTCTGAGAAGCATTAATATTAGCTCCTCCTTTATTTAACCCCTTATAGGTAATCGTCGTACAATTATTTCCCCCAGGTCCTATTAAACCATAGGTATCAACAACTCTAGCGAAAGACATATATCCTGATTTTCCACTTATTTTTTGTCCTGAGTTATACATTCTATCGTAATAAGCTTTGACTTTAGAACCATTTACTTCAACAGCAAACCTAGATGTTGGGTATTTAGAAGTTCTTTCAGCCACAAAATTAAGTGCATTTTCACCTTCTAAACGCAGCAAAACACCATCTCCATATGGTCCTAAACTACCTGATGCAGGAGAATAGCTACCATTGTATCTACCATATGAATAAACTACACCATCCACTTCAACATACACATGCCCAACTCCATCTGTTTCAATATAAACATTCGCCGTTGACTCTTTATCGCCTTTCTTTGAATTGGCATTATGCACTGAATGATTCAACAAACTCACATAAAAAGCAGTTGCGGCTCCTTCCCAGAAATGACCACCTGTTAACGCTGATACCCCTCCTCCACTAACCGTAGAAAAGGCAATCATTGCTACGGTATTGTCTTTGATGCTACTGCCATATTTAAGAAACCCAGCAGATAGCAAACTACTGATTGCTGCTGATGAAAAGGAAGATCCAAAATTACCGCCTTGAACAGCGGATATTATTCCTTGACTCATTCCATGTGCTAGTGCTTGTGCCATAGCCTGCTGCACAGTAACTACGGTATTAGCACTTTGAAACATCTCGCCAACACCAAAACTAACGGCTCCACTGACTGCTCCAAATATAGCGCTTTTTGTAAAACCTCCAGCCGTGAAAGGTACATCTGCCAAAAGAGCTGTCATTGTATAGGTAGTCATGGCAACAACAGCACCAATAATTACTGCAGCAGTAAAAGAAATCCCCTCTTCACCACTCGGATCCGTATATTTTAGCGGATTATTCCACACATAGCCATAACGATTAAAATTTTGTGTATTCGTTGGGTCTTGTATATAATTATCAGGAGCCATGAATCTTCTCAAATAGGGATCATATAAACGACCATTCATTTGAATGATATTAATTCCTTGAAGATGTTCGTGTCCCGTATACCCTCGATCTGTAAATGTTAATTGGTTCAGCACTTGACCTTGTCCATCCATTATTTTTACAGCAGTTCCCCAAGCGTCAAAATGTCTTTTTTCGACAATCGTTCCATATTGATTTGTAATAGCGACGATACTAGACAAATAATCTCGGTGAAGATAATAATACTGTTTCCCTTTGATTCCATCTCCTTTTGCTAATACTGTGGCATTATACGCATCTCCATCTACATAATACACATAATCTATACTTTGGTTTTGTGTATTATAGGTTATTTCTATACTACCATCCGAAGAATAGTATCTTTGATAAAGACTCTGTTCTTTTGTATTAGCCATATTGCCATAATACATAACGGTTCTTTCTCCAGCTCCATTGTATTCAAAGTATAAATCTTCTTTATTCTCTTCATGAATGGATACAGGGCTTTTCAATGCATTATACTCAACTTCTAAAATCTCAACTTCGATTAAGTCATAAATGAAAAACCCAGCCGTTGACTGGGTCTTGTGTTTAATCTATATACTTATTAACTTGGCTATTATATACTTCTTTAGATATAATTTTTTTATTAAACTTACACTCTAGCTCTTTCAATTGTTTTTCATATAATATTTTTTTAATCTCAGTCGGCTTTATATCCTCTGAAGTGAATAAAAGAATTGTTTCAACAATTTTTTTAAATTCTTCATCAGAAAGACCTATTTGATCAACATCAAAAAAATTAAATAAAAAAGAGTATTTATTTAATTTATCTTCATCAAATTCAAATGAATACCCTCCAATTTCACCTTCATCAATTGAATAAGACAAACCGATGAGTGAAGCGAAGTTCCTATCAAAATTTTTATTTTTTATTGAAAATAAAACTTCTTTTATGTTATTAAATTTAAAACGCTTCATAATTATCTAAATGTTTGAAAAAAATCATTACCATACTGCTTAACACCATTCCACCATAAATGAACTTTAGTACTGCCTTCAGTATATCCTCTATGTAAAAAAGTTCCAGTCTTAGTATAAGTATCGTGAAACCATCGAATCGTTTTCCCTTGTGCATTCAAATATTTTGTAGTTAAAGTATAACTTCCATTGCCATTTCTAGCCATAGTTTTAGTTGTGTATTTCCAAAAATCACAATTTTTTTTAACTTCAACTAAACTTGTCCCTTCCCTAGCTAGCATTTTAGCAAGATATTTAGCCCCTTTACCAGGACCGAATTCGACTGCTCCACCTATTACGCCTGGTCTATCGCTAAACATTCTCCCAAAGAGAGGTAATTTATTATATTGATCTAAAGTAAGACCATCACTATTTTTTGGTTCATACTTTGATACAGTCCCCTTACCTGTAAAATCTCCTTCGCCATTCTGCTCCATTGTTTCTATTTTATGTGCTGAATGATTCAACAAACTCACATAAAAAGCAGTTGCGGCTCCTTCCCAGAAATTACCTCCCGTTAATGCTGATACTCCTCCTCCACTAACCGTAGAAAAGGCAATCATGGTCAGTTGATCGTCTTTTAAGCTTCCGCCAAATTTCTAAACCCAGAAGATAAAAGACTGCTCTAAATATAGTGCCTTTTGTAAAGCTGTAATTCTCTATACTCGCTTCTACTGCATATTAGCATCTCATGATTAATCTGGTACAAAATTGAAAATCTTCACGTATCAAATGTAAGTTGAATAGGAAATATATAGAAGGAAAAAAGAGGTCTTTTCATGAAATGTATAATTTGGTTTTCAAATACACTCTAAAAACAAACCACCTTGTTCTTTAGTGAATACATTCCGTTGTATAATTGAAGTGAAGTTCCTATCAAAATTAAGATGAAAAGCTAGACTATTCTATTTATCATTTTTAACAAAAAACAAACAAAACACAACAAATACATTAAAATATCAAACAAATAAAAACAAAAGACTGTTTTTTACATAATTTCACATTATTATTCCCTCCAAAAAGATCATTGAATTGAACTCCATATTAATTTTGCATTAGACTTCTGTCATGAAAAAAGAAAAAATTTTCAGTTTCCTACTGATACTAACTGTATTACTCTTACAATCTTGTAAACATGAAAACGCTAAAAAGAATGAGATTGTCACTAATCAAGAGAACGTACTAGCAGATGGCGTTGTTCCAACCCAAGAGATTCAAACGAAGCTCACACCAGATTTCATTCTACACACCTTAAAAAAGCGCAACCAAGATTACACAGAGGATAAACTTACCATACTCAATAGACCGGAGAGAATTAAACAAACGGCCTTAGCGCAGTATCCTGTGGCTGCGATTTTATCTTGTGTCGATTCACGCGTTCCTGTGGAAGATGTTTTTCATTCTGGCATTGGCGATTTATTTGTTGTCCGTGTTGCGGGTACTATATGCAACGAAGATATTTTAGGGAGTTTGGAATACGCCTGTAAAGTTGCGGGAGCTCATCTAATTATCGTCTTGGGACACGAGCACTGTGGTGCAATTAAATCGGCGATACAAAAAGTTGAATTGGGAAATATAACGCCTTTGCTAAACAAAATAGCACCAGCAATCGAGCAAGTAAAAGATTTTAAAGGACAAAAGAGTTACGACAATCCCGCATACATGAAAGCGGTAACTCAGGCTAATATTAAACATACCCTAGAAGATATTCGAAAAAACAGTCCTATTTTAAAAGAAATGGAACACAAAGGAGAGATCAAAATTATAGGTGCCGAATACCAAATGGAAACAGGGCAAGTAGAATTTTTAGATTAATACTATTTTGTAAAGAAAGATTAGATTCAAGACATAAAAAAAGCCTCTTCTTTCGAAGAGGCTTTAGTGCGGGTGATAGGACTCGAACCTACACACCTTGCGGCACCAGATCCTAAGTCTGGCGTGTCTACCAATTTCACCACACCCGCAGGTGGCTTAGAACTGTCGTACACTTGTGTACTGTTGTTCTTTTAAGACGTTGCAAATATACAACCTGTTTTTTAATGCGCAAGAAAAAAATAATTTTTTTTTATTCTTATGTTTGTAAGGAATAATATAACTGTATCGATACATACTATGAAAGATTCAAAACAATTTGTTCAAGAAAACAAGCAACGTCTTCTAGATGAGCTAATTGAACTACTTAAAAAACCCTCTGTTAGTGCAGATAGTGCGTACTCACAAGACGTAATAAACACGGCAGAAGCAGTAAAAGAAAATTTAATAAAAGCAGGTTGCGACAATGTAGAATTGTGCGAAACTCCGGGATATCCTATCGTATATGGAGAAAAAATCATCGATCCTGCCCTTCCAACGGTATTGGTTTACGGTCATTACGACGTACAACCAGCAGATCCAATTGAACTTTGGACATCTCCACCGTTTGAACCTGTAATTAAAACGACGCCAATTCACCCAGAAGGAGCGATCTTCGCTCGTGGTGCATGTGATGACAAAGGACAAATGTTCATGCACGTGAAAGCGGTTGAATATATGATTGCAACGAATACTTTGCCTTGTAACGTGAAATTCATGATCGAAGGAGAAGAAGAAGTTGGATCTGTAAGTTTAGGTTGGTTTGTAAAAAGAAACCACGACAAATTGAAAAACGACGTGATTCTTATTTCTGATACGGGAATGATTTCTAATCAACAACCGTCAATCACAACAGGATTAAGAGGATTAAGCTATGTTGAAGTTGAAGTAACAGGACCTAATAGAGATTTACACTCTGGGTTATACGGTGGAGCGGTTGCTAACCCAATCAACGTATTGACGAAAATGATTGCTTCTCTACACGATGAAAACAATCATATTACAATTCCAGGGTTCTATGACAAAGTAGAGGAATTGTCACGTGAAGAGCGCGATGAAATGGCTAAACGTCCATTCTCATTAGACGAGTACAAAAAAGCATTAGACATTGAGGAAGTGTATGGTGAGGCTGGTTATACAACAAACGAGCGCAACTCAATTCGTCCTACTTTAGATGTAAACGGAATTTGGGGTGGTTATACAGGAGAAGGTGCTAAAACCGTTATCGCAAGTAAAGCTTTCGCTAAAATCTCAATGCGTTTAGTTCCGAACCAAGATTGGGAAGAAATTACAGACCTATTCAAAAAACACTTCGAGAGCATTGCTCCAGCAGGTGTAAAAGTAGAAGTAAAACCTCATCATGGAGGACAAGGATATGTAACGCCAATTGATTCAATCGGATACCAAGCAGCAGCTAAAGCGTATGAAGATACATTTGGTGTAACACCAATTCCAGTTCGCTCGGGAGGAAGTATTCCAATTGTTGCTCTATTTGAAGAAGAGTTGGGTTCTAAATCTATTATGATGGGATTCGGATTAGATTCTGATGCGATCCACTCTCCAAATGAACACTTTGGGGTATTCAACTACTTAAAAGGTATTGAAACGATTCCGTTGTTCTACAAATACTACATGGAATTAGCAAAATAATTTAGAACTCATCTTGACTTTTTTGATTGAAGTGAAAATTAGAGAAAGTCAAGAGGAATTCTTATACAAAAAGCGAGTACCATTGGGTTACTCGCTTTTTTTATGCTTGTTTTTTTCCTCTATCCACAGTCCCATGTACTTCGTACTTTGAGCCGTATGATATTTAAACACTTCGAGTAAAAAATGAGCCTTTCGATGTGCTGCTATCTCTTGATCTAACTGCAACATTCGCGCTTTAAAAAGCTCGGTATACGCTGACTTGCTGTATCTTTTTTGCACCAAGGCAATTCCTTTTTGTTGTTTTTCTTGCCATAACTCTTGTTGTTGATAGAGTGCTACCGCTTTTTCAACAAACAGCTCTACCTCATCTGCCTTATATCCGTTCCACTCTTCTTCTGTTGCCATGGCTTCCATTCCGATAGTAGTGGTTACGTTGGGCGTTCCCACGCGCATACCATCGATAAACTTGCCTTTTATTCCTGCGCCAAAAGCAAGGGGAGCAAGCATCACTCTCGACTTTCCTACAACAGCTAAGGCATCCTCTGCTCTACCGTGTACGAGAAAACGCTCTTTGGGATTGTGCAATTGCATAACTTTTGCCGAAGGATATGCCCCATAGATATGCATATTCACTTGAGGTAAGGCTTTTCTCAACTGTGGCCATATTTCCGTTTTCAAACGCAAAACGGTTTGCCAATTGGGTTCGTGAATAAAGTTGCCAATAAAAACAAATCCTTCTCTCTCTTCAAAAGGCAACCAATTAGCTTGTTCTTCTCCTGTTATTTCCGCTTCCAAGAAGGGAAGAACAAACAGCAATTCTTCCGCTATACGAAAGCGCTGTGTCAAAAGGTCGGATTCTACTTGTGAAATCAGCAAGGTCAAATCACAACGCATAATACTTGCCAATTCTCTTTTTGTTCGGTCGCTATAGAGATAATCTTCCAGTACGCCTTCTCCTTTTTTTAGATGTTCCTGACGAGCATAGCGCAAAAAGTGTAAATCTTCTGTGTCGAGTATCGTTTTGGTTTGAGGACATTGCTCGGTGATACGCCAACCGAATTGCTCTTCAATCATAAATCGATCGTACATCACCCAATCGGGCTGCAAATCAGCTAAAATGTGGTCTGTGCGCTCGTCATTGAGGTATAAGTCCACTTCTTTTATATTCCAAGAAGATAGGTCGTCACTATACGGCGATTTTTGAGCGGTAGAGCCAAAATACAGCTCCATCTCCCATTGGCAAAATACATCCAATAGCTGTAACATGCGCTTTCCCGCTGCAGATGATCTCGATTCTGGCCATACTTGACCGATAATCAATAGCTTCTTCCCTTTTAATGCATTTTCCATGCAACAAAAATACAGTTTCTCTAGCAGTATCCCTCTCCCATTTTTAATGTCTATTATATTTAGTATTTTTGTGGCAAACGAAAAGGAATTATGTTAGGACTTAAACTTTTAACCGATCCAAGATGGGCTAATATTGCGGAATCAAATCTTGAAGAAATCTTGACTGATCACTGTTGGTGCGAACAAAAAGCAGCAACCAATGCCATTACTTTAATTACATACAATTCAGAGCACGAAGACTTAGTCACTGAATTGACTGAAATTGCAATTGAAGAAATGCAGCATTTCAAAATGGTACACGATATCATCAAAGAAAGAGGCTACACGCTTGGACGTGAACGCAAAGATGACTATGTAAATCAATTGGTGAAATTCTGTAAAAAAGACGGTAGTAGAAACGATGCATTTATCGATCGATTGCTTTTTGCAGCGATGATTGAAGCGAGAAGTTGTGAGCGTTTTCGCGTACTTTCTCAAAATATCAAGGACGAGGAATTAGCGAAGTTTTACTATGACCTCATGGTTTCGGAAGCCAATCACTATACAACATTTTTAAAATTTGCTCGCAAATACACGGAACGTGTAGATGTCGATCAACGATGGAAAGAATGGTTGGAATTTGAAGGAAACTTAATTCAGAGTTACGGAACAAAAGAACACATTCACGGATAATACAAATAAAGGCGAGTTGGTACACTTGCCTTTTTTTATTGCTATTTTTTTAGGTTGTTCACTTTTTTCAACAGCTTACGCGCTTTACTCTGATAAGCGGGGGTTTTCTCCGCAAACCTAATTTCGATCAATTCTGCTATTAATTGCGCTTGTGTTGGAAACTTTTTACACAAGACCATGATAATATGCATTGCATTGGCTTCTGTTGCTACTTTGGCATCAGATGTTAGCCAAACCAAACACTGATCCAACAGTTGTTCCTCTAGCTCCTCATGAAACAACACCCTCCGTTTCTCTACCAATAAAATCGCCATTTTACTGGTTAAACGCTTCACGCTTTCATCGCGTACTACAGGTAATTGCTCAATAAAAGTGAGGATATATTCATCTAACAAATTAGGGTTGGCTTGTAGCAAATCATCTAAAACAACACTGGCCAATACGTTTACCTTACACCTCTCATCAAAAGTGAACTGCAGTAAAGTAGCTACGACATCCTCTTGGTTTTCAAGTTGATTTATAACTTTTTTTCTGCTGGCTAAACTGGTATTTCCTTTAGCTAAAATATCAAAAATCATAGGATGGTTATATGTTATACATTTCAATAGCACTACTTTACGTTTGTAAATTTACTTGGTTTTCTCAAAAAAAAGAAAAAATATACTAGGTATATTTAAAAACTATTCTATATTTGTAGAACAACATCTACATCAATAGATATGAAATATGTTTACTTTAGTTTTTTACTATTTCTTTTGCACAGTTGTTCCGTCAATCAACACATTGATGGGGAACATGTCGGTCGATGGGTATACAAAACTAAAATAGACAACAACAAAGATGTTGCAAGAGGGCGCTATGACAAAAATGGATGGCAAAAAGGAACTTGGCGGTATCGATACAATGGAAAACTATACAAGAAACAGCGGTTTAAGGATTCCATTGCCTATACCACCTACTATCATCGCAATGGCAAGGTAGCAGAACGAGGACAAACCAAACTAGTAGCGACCGAGTCGAGTTTGCATTACTACTATTTTGGTTCTTGGTTTATTTACAACATTGATGAAGTATTAACGCACGTCAGACATTACAACTATGGACTTTTAAAACACGAAACAACAGTACGACCATGATAAAACTACCGCAAACAGAAGAACAATTAATGGAATACATTTGGGATTTAAATGAGGCTTTTGCTAAAGATCTTCTTGAAAAATACCCCGATCCCAAACCCGCGCAAACTACGTTAGCTACCTTGCTGAAGCGACTAACGGAAAAAGGGTTTATCACCTATCAAACCTATGGTAATTCAAGAGCTTATGTTCCTTTAATCAAAAAGGAAGACTATTTTGAAACTCACTTAAATACCATGGTAGAGCAACACTTCAATAATTCTGCTTTCTCTTTTGCTTCTTTCTTTACCAAGAAAAGCAACATGAGTAAAAAAGAACTAGAAGCTTTAAAAAAAATTGTAGAAGACCAACTAAAAAAATAAAACTATGCTTGTATACCTCATCCAAACCACACTCTTATTGCTATTGACCTTGGGTATATACAAACTGTTCTTAGAACCGATTAAAATACACGAGTTCAAACGATACTATTTGTTAAGTGCTCTTGTACTAGCGTTTAGTTTACCCCTAGTAAAAATTCCATCAACAGGAGCCTTTACAGTGGCCAATACTAAATTACAAGAACTAAACGAAGTTATTATTACCCCTACAATGGCAGAAAATAATCTTACGACTTCAGCCTCGTGGACAGCGAGCGATTTACTCCTGCTTATTTATGTTTTAGGTGTTTGTTTTTTTCTGATTCGCTTTCTTTTATCGCTTCGTTCTTTTCATCACTTAGACAAGCAAGGAAGCATTGTCTATAGTCGAGGGCAAAAATTTGTATTCGTCAGTCATTTAGATGCAGCATTCACCTTTAGAAAAACGATTTATTTACCGCTTCACATCCCCATCGATTGGAACAACAAAATTCTCTTACACGAGTATAATCACGTGAAACAAAACCACAGTAGGGATATTTTATTTATCGAACTTCTCAAGATTGTATGTTGGTTTCAACCTCTTTTGTACTGGTATCAGCAACATATCGCTTTAAATCACGAATTTCTGGCTGACGATGTACTGAATAGTACCAAAGAAGAAACCCAGGCTTATTTACAACTATTGTTGAAGCAAACTTATCAACAAAATGAACTCCCACTGAGTAGTTCTTTCAACTTTAACCTAACTAAAAAACGTTTTACTATGTTAACCAAAACCAACAATCCCATACAAAATACCTTAGCTATTTTGGGAACATCTACGCTGTTGTTGCTCATTGGAGCCACGACTGTTTTTGCACAATCGACAGCTAAACAAACCGAGACAATTACACCTGCTACACCATCAAACGATCCTGACGAGGTTTATATAGCGGTGAGTGAACCAGCGAGTTATCCTGGAGGGATGCAAGCATTTAATCAGGCGTTTATTTCCAATTTTAAAACACCTCCATTTGAGGGAGCCTCAATCCGTGTAATTATCATGTTTATCGTGGAAAAAGATGGTAGTTTAAGCGAAGTAAAATTAGTGAGAGATCCGGGCTATGGTGTAGGTGAAGCTGCTTTAGCTGCTTTAGCACAAACGGATAAATGGATTCCTGCCAAAGAAAAAGGGCAAGTTGTACGCAGCCAGTTTACACTTCCTATCACGATTCAAGGAGTTCCTGCAAACAAAGATTCATAAAGATGAGAGCTCTTTTACACCTTGTAGTGTTTGGTTTATTACTTGTAACTGGTCAGACTTATGCACAATCGAAAGACAATTCTTTACAAAATTACAGTGATTTCCTCGAAATATTATTCTATGAGTCAACACCTTACATCAAAGTAAAAAAAATTGATGCTACGAGTTCACATGCGGCGGTAGTTAATGAACAATCGTCCTTTTGGGAATTTATTACGACCAATTATATTGCACGGTTGGACTATGATGCTTTACAACAAATCAAAGACACCACAGTTGTAGAAAAGCAAGTAATGTATCACATGGAACAAGACACTACTTTTAACCATCTTGTCAGCACCTATCAAGCCAAGGTAATTGATCATACGCAACCCAAAGACACGGTTACTATAGACAACATACTCAATGTAGCGGTTAAGTTTTTTAATATCACAGGAATTAATACGCAAGGACACTATACCGGTAGAATATGTGTAGGTATACATGCGCTACCCAAAACAGAGAAAAAGCGATCTCCCTATTTAGAAGCCTTTGCTTTTGATGCGATTATCAATCATCTAACTAGTGAAACCTATCCGTTTTACGACGATTATAAGGAGAGTATATACAATGTGTATAAGCTCAATTTAGGGACAAATGACGAAGAACAACTACTACGCACCCAAGGTGCTATATTCATTCAGATGTTTCAATCCCCTCAACTCAAGCAACTCCTTTTGGATGAGTATGAACGCAAGAAAGACATTCTTCCTTTTATACTCAAAAGCAAAACTTCCTAAAAACGACAAAAGAGCGATTCAATCGCTCTTTTGTCGTTTTATATCGCTATTCCTTTTACGGGTTTTCTTCTACGATAAACTATCTTTCACTTTTTTTGTCAAGCTCGCATAAACCAGTTCATATGAGTGATCAATTAATTCTTTCAATAAACTCCACTGAACAGATCCTCCCAATTGTACGCTATTCCAATGTTTTTTACTCATGTGATAACCAGGAGTAATTTCACTGTAATCTGCTCGTAATTCTTCTGCCTTTTCAGGATCACATTTTAAATTGACAAAACAATTTCCCTGCTCCCATTTTGTTAAGTTGAGTAATAAATAAATCTTTCCTCCTACTTTAAAGGTCAGCGTTTCCTCGTCAAAAGGAAAATCTTCTGTTGTTCCTTTTTTATTGAGACAATAATCGTAAATCACATGTACATCCATCGCGTATGAGATTAAAAAATTTGATACAAAATTGGTTTACTTGGTGAGGCATCGTTTACAAAAGAGGCTATTTGTATATTCAAGATATAAAAATCGTCTTTTACTGTTGTAGGCACGTAAATCATTTCGGTAATGGTTGCATCGAATTGAGCATCGGCATTGACTTGATCTACATCATCTACTTTCCAAAAGGCCTTATGTGCTAAGAGTTTTCCTTCGTCTTTTTCTTTATCCACACTGGGTAAGTCGATCAACAAATGTTTAATGCCTTGTTCGCGTAAAAAAGTAGCAGCTTCAGCGGCTAAATACGGTGGATTGGTATGTGAGTATTTGCTGTGTTTCTTTACTTCTTCATTGGGCAAGGTACGAATTACAATGGCCTGTTGTCCTTTCTCTTGCCACAATTGACGAATTTGCCCCAAAGTAATTACTGCGTCTCCATTGCTTATTTTTTCAGGCTGAATAGTAACTACTTGCGCTAAAAAAACAAATGTTTTCAAGGTATCATTAATGCTGTAAAAGTTGCGCGTAATATGCCCTAAACACTCCGTATGTGTACCGTGTCCATGCGGATTAAAGGCGATATTATT
Organism: Myroides sp. WP-1; assembly: GCF_014145635.1. Classification (GTDB taxonomy): domain Bacteria; phylum Bacteroidota; class Bacteroidia; order Flavobacteriales; family Flavobacteriaceae; genus Flavobacterium. The sequence goes on along the minus strand of NZ_JACHTC010000007.1, from coordinate 55,307 downwards.
GAAGTTTGTAGACGATTGTCCTTCGCTAACTTTCCCAATCCAATCACCCATACGTACAGGTTCAATGATTGGTGTATCAAGATACCACGCAATGGGATTTTTTTCCGTATTCGATAGGGGAATTGAAATATCAATAGGTTGAGAAAAATCAACCGTATAGTTATGGTCAGAAATAGAGAGGGTTGCTTTCACTGTTTTAGTTCAAATCTAACCAAAATAAATCAGATGCAATACCGTCACTTAAAAATTTTCCTTTATCTGTTATCGTTAATATACCTGCTGCTTCATGCATCAATCCATCTGCAATAAAAGAAGCCGATTCTCGCACTAGATACTCATGTAACGTTGAACCAAATTCATGTTCAATACGCGCTAAGTCAACCCCCCAAATGGTGCGTAAACCTGTCATTACGTATTCATTGTAACGATCAGTGATGGACAATTCTTCGATTTCTGAAGGTAGCTCACCTGCTTCAATTGCTTTGATATACAAGGGGTTATTGGAAATATTCCAACTGCGATACTTTCCATCAAAACTATGTGCTGAAGGACCAATACCCAAATACTTTTTACCGAGCCAATAGGCCGAGTTATTTTTAGAATAGTAGCCCGGTTTGGCAAAATTAGACAACTCGTAATGGATATAGCCGCTTTGTTTTAACTTGTCGATCAACAGCATAAAATGAGCATGAGCAACCTCTTCTTTTGGACTAGGAATAACTCCTTTTTGAATCAGTTTGTTCAATGCAGTTCGTTCTTCAACCGTCAATGCATAGCAAGAAATATGAGGAATACCAAGATCTAAAACACGTTGAATATTGGCTAACCATCGCTCATTAGACAAATTGGGTATTCCGTAAATTAAGTCAATCGAAATATTGTCAAAATACTGAACTACCTCTTGTAGACAAGTAATGGCCTCCGTAGCGTTATGCGCGCGATTCATCATTTTCAAATCTTCTTCACCAAATGATTGAATCCCTATACTCAAGCGATTGACCTTGGATTGCGCTAATCGCAAAATTGTAGCAGAATCTAAATCGTCTGGATTGGCTTCTAAGGTAATTTCAGGTTGATCTACAACGGTGTAATTTTGATAAACTGCTTCGATCAACGCATTGATTTCGTCCATAGCAAGGATACTCGGTGTTCCACCTCCAAAGTAGATTGTTTCAATTTCTTCTCCATTGAGTTCTTGTTTTCTCAAGAAGAGTTCGTGCTTCAGCGCGGCTAACAACTCCTGCTTTTTCTTCAGCGAAGTAGAGAAGTGAAAATCACAATAATGACACGCTTGTTTACAAAACGGAATATGAATATAAATACCTGCCATTATTTCTTTACTCGATCTTGATTTTGTTTGACAAAAGCATCCCATCCGCTATAAGATTTCCCTACTACCGTTTTTCCAGAGTTAAAGAAATGACATACAGCAGCAGCTAATCCGTCAGTACTATCTAAGTTTTTAGGCAATTCTTTTAACCCTAAAAGTTGTTGTAACATTTTTGCTACTTGTTCTTTACTGGCATTTCCATTGCCTGTAATAGCCATTTTTATCTTTTTAGGTTCGTACTCTGTAATGGGAATTCCCCTCGAAAGTCCTGCTGCCATTGCAACTCCTTGTGCGCGTCCCAATTTTAGCATAGACTGTACATTCTTTCCAAAAAAGGGTGCTTCAATGGCAATTTCATCTGGACAATGGGTTTCAATCAGCTCAATGGTTCGTTCAAAAATTCGACGTAATTTGGTATAGTGATCCTCATACTTATTCAATTGCAATTCGTTTAACTGAATAAATTCCATCTTCTTATTAACCACGCGAATGAGTCCAAATCCCATAATCGTCGTCCCTGGATCAATACCTAATATAATTCTATCTATTGTCAAATTCTTAATTTTTGTTATTGTAATCATCAAGACACGAAAAAAAGGATTTACTTTGTGTTGATGAAAATTCTATCCAACAAAACTAAGCAATTCCTCGTACTTCTACTGAAGATAATTGTTGTATGTAGTGCTTTTTATTATATCTATAACAAACTATCTAGTGACAAGACCTTAGATCCTGCTTTATTGCAAGAAGTTTTGCTCAATCCACAACATACATGGGCTTTAGTTGCTTTGCTTTTGTTGACTTTTTCCAACCGATTTGTCGAAATTTTAAAATGGCAAAACCTGTCATCCTTGATACAACCCGTTTCAGTAGGACAAGCGACCAAACAGGTTTTAAGTGCTTTAACATTGGGGATTTTCACTCCTAATGGTATAGGCGAATATGCGGGCAAAGCCTTGTATTTTCCAAAAAAAGACACGGGAAGAGTCATTTTTCTCAATATGGTTTGCAATGGAGTACAAGTCATTTACGCTATTGTTTTTGGGCTCATTGGGTTAACCATCCTCAATCATAAACACGAGTTCATCCCTCCCTATTACCTTTGGATACTCTATGGAATTGCCTCGACCATTCTACTCCTGTTTTTCTCCTTGCGTCGCCTAACAATAAAGGGGTATTCAATCAATACCGTTCTTGAGATGTTACGGGATATTCCCCAAAAAACGCATCGCAAAAATTTGTTTTTAGCATTGTTGCGCTATGCTTCTTTCACTCACCAATATGTTATTTTGTACTATTTATTTGGTGTAAGTATTCCATATTTTGAACTGTTATGCGCCGTTTCTGCTATCTATCTGTTAGCGTCTTCTTTACCTAATTTTCAATTTTTGGAATTTGCGGTAAAAGGCAGTATTGCCATGTTCATTTTTACTGCTCTAGATGTCAATCAATGGGTAGTTGCTTTAGTTGCAACCTTGATTTGGTTACTGAATATTGTGTTGCCGATCTCTATTGGCAGCTATTTTGTCTTGACGTTTAGGTTGAAAAAATAACTATTGCTTGTGCAAAACCAAAGGCAGTACAAATTGACTGGTTACAGGAACGCCTCTTTTGATTGCTGGTGAGAGATGGTGAAAATTTTTGCTCTTTTCTTGTAGGAGACTATCGACACTTTTTAGTTGTTGTTTGAGGCTGTCATTCAACTGATACAACGACAAAGACACTTGAGCGTTAGACTGAATGGTAACCAATATGTTGAGTGTATCTACCTGTGCAAAGGTTCCTCTCAGGGTGTCAACGCGAAGTTTTTCTTCTAATTCAGCAGTAATATAACTAAAGAAGCAATCTTTACGGGCTTCATCGTCAAAGATGGAGTCACAGCTAGCCACACTTGGGTAGGTATCGACTTTAGTCCAATCGATTTTATTTAATTCTTCCTCCAATAATTGTTGCTCATCAGGGAGTCTATTGGACATCCACTGACAAGAAGTGATTAAAAAGGGAAAAAAGAAAACGATCCAACTGAGTTTCATCAAACAATATTGTTGTAATTTTAGTTAATCAAAAATACGAAAAAAAAAGAGATGGACTATTTCTTATTACTATTAAGCGTTTTACTGTTAGTTTTTGGGATTATTGGCAGTGTTCTTCCAGCGTTACCTGGACTACCTTTGAGTTGGCTTGGCATTTTGTGCTTGTACTTTGTCGATGGTATCACCATGAGCAGTTTTGCCCTTTGGGGAAGTTTAGCGATTACGCTTGTTATTTCAGTGTTAGACTATGTAATTCCAGCGCAAGGAACTAAACGGTTTGGCGGTAGTAAATACGGTGTTTGGGGAACTAATATTGGATTGATTGTAGGTATTATTACACCTATCCCATTAGGCTTTATTATTGGCCCATTTCTAGGCGCTTTGATTGGTGAGTTAATCTTTGACAGTCGCGATATTTCTCGTGCCTTAAAAGCTGCTATAGGTTCTTTTATTGGATTCTTAGCGTCTACCTTTTTAAAAGTAGTCTTTGCTCTTGCTTTTCTGATTTGGGGAATTGTATTAATTGTTGGAAAGTTCTCCTCTCAAGCTTTATTTTGGTCGTCCAATTAGCGGTTTATTGACAAAGGTAATTCCGATACCAAACAAAATAATACAACCACCTACAACCATTTGTAGGGAAATCGCTTCATCTAAGAAATACCAGGCAAGTAAGGCTGCAAATAGGGCTTGACTTAACAGACTCAAGGATACACGGGTAGCTCTCATATGTTGTGTAGCATAGCTAATGAGTAACCACGCGAGTAGCTGACATACAACACCTTGCACCACAAGTGTCATCCAACCTTCTATTGAAAATCCAGTAAAAGCAGATCCCATAATTCCGTTTAAAATAGCGAGAAAAATTGTTGATACTGAAATACTATAAGACATAAAAGGCACAACCTCGACTTGTCCTAATACCCTTTTACTCAATAAAATATAAGTTGCATAGAGCAAACCAGAAAGAATACTGAACAGAAATGGAATATCAAAAGACAGGTTCACGAAAACATCGATCCCAACAAGCGTAACCATACCGATGAGAGCTAATAAAGTTCCTATCCAAAAATTAACGGATGGTTTGATCTGAAGAAAAAAGTAGCTCCCGATTCCCACCCATACTGGTGCTAAGTTACCTAACAAGGTTGCTTGGGTAGCAGTAGAGCCTTGGATGGCAATATTCCAAACCCCAATATCCAAACCAAAACACATCCCACACAACACCATTAAGGTTGTTGTTTTTCGATCGTATACTTTGATCTGTTTGGTAAAAAAAGCATAGGGAACAATAAACAAAGCCGCGATAGCCATGCGATAAAAGGCCGAAATTAACCCTGGTACAAGGGCCATTTTGACCAACACTGGAAAAATAGAAATACACAAAATACCAATAAACAGTGCTATTCTAGGTTTAGATCCCATTTTTTATGCTTTTTAGTTTCGCTGCAAAATACGGTAGTTTTTCTGTGTTTCTGTCCTTTTTCTCTTAGTTTTTTACTTTTAATCTCGAGGAAAAAAAAGCCTCACCGCAAAGGGCAAGGCTTTCTATTATTGTATACTAGTTCTTCTTATTGAACTGGATTAACTGTTAATTGATCCATTGTAAAATAAAGTGCTGTATTAGCGTATCCTTGTGCATTTTTATCTGTTGTATCAAGGAAGAACAATAGGTATTTTACTTCACCTAATGAAGATAAATCTACTTTGTTCCAATCTTTACTAATGGTGTTAACTCCATTTCTAAAGTCAACAAAATAGTGCGTTACAGGCTCTGCAGCAGTTAATTTCATGTCTGCATCAACTCCATATACTTTAAGCGCAAAGTAATCTCCTGTTTCAAATTTAGTAGCGAAGTCATCCCCTTCTGTGATACCGTAGTAAGCCCAAGGACTCATAGCTACTTGTGTACTGATCGCTTGATACTTAGCTTCATCATCTAACGTCACAACAGCGCTGTAATCTTCAACATTAACCGTTGCTCCTTGTTGCAATCCTGCTGGTGCTTGATCAGCATAAGCTACTAAGTAATAACCACCATGTCCTTCAACACTGCCTTTAGCCATTGTTCCCCATTGGTTTTTCGCCCATCCGCCTTCTGTATCAGCGTGATTTGCATTGTCTGTACTGCTTGATACAGTAAATCCAGACCAATAAGTGCCCTCTGCTGAAGCCATATGATTAAAGGTGTATACATCCGACTGTAATACCGCCTTTTCTGTAAATGTTTGATCCCAGATGTATCCTCCAGCTGTTTCAATTCCCTCTCCTAAATCAAAGGCAGAAAGATCCAAAGTAATATAATCGTAGTCTGCTGATTTCGAAACCTCAACTAAATAACTATATAGCTCAGTTTTGCTATTATGCTCAATTTTCAATGAGATTTTGTGCTCACCTGGCGTTTTAAATGCGTGTTTTAAAACCGCTTCTTTTGAAATCACTTGTCCTGTCGTGTGATCGAACCAAGTATAAGTAGCTCCATTAATTGTAATTCCTGTATCAACTGTAATTTCTTCAAAAGTAACTGCTGTTAACTTTCCTTTATCAACGTTGATGTTATATACGCTATTGTCATCGCTTGAACAACTTGTTAGCGTAACCGTTGATAAACCCAGTCCTACCATTACTAAGGCACTAAGACTAAATAATCTTTTTTTCATATTTCCTTTATTTAAGTGTTTTTGATTTTTGTTCTTCTATATGTAAATCAATAGCCCCAGCCACTTCTGTTGATGTTTCTCCTAACTTCCCTGCCTCTTGATTTAATCCTGTATAGATTTTTATAAAATCTACCCCTGGTAAATTTGCTTTATTCCCCTTGTGATCGACTGCCCAATCAATATCTATCTTTGAGCCTTCCTGTCTATTGGGATAATTGTCCGCATATCCCCAAGCCAATGTTTTCAACTGCCAGCTATTTTCAGAGTCTCCCGTTTGCACTGCATTATCGGGCAGCAATGTCCCTTTAAATGTTAGGGTTTCAGCTTGAATCCATTGTGGATAATAACTTTGATTATGAAAAGTATTTTTCTTCTTCCATCCTCTATTTCCTTTATTATCCGACCATTGAATATATTGCTCAATTTCTTCCAGACTCTCATCTGCTACCTTAGTAGGTCGATAATAGGTGATTTCATATCCTAAAACAGCCTTATCGTGTTCACTTCCCGCAATCTCATACCACTCATCTTCATCAGGTATTCCATTTTTATTTGCATCGTAGGCCACCCAAATAATACCTGGTTCAGCATTATTTGCAAACGCATTACCCAAAATTTGAAAATCGCGCTTGCCTGCTACATTGTCAATAGTGTGATCAAATCCAAATACAACATACCCTCCAAATCCACCTAAGGTGATAACCTCGTTATTTTGTAAAGCCTTTTCTGCTTTTACGCGCATGCTCTCTACTGTATCTCCTGCTTCATATACTGGCAACTTATTGACAAACTGTCCAAAAGCTGGTGCATATTCCAACACGCTAGTAATCGTCGCTTTGTACTCTTTTGGATTCTCATCTTGGTCTACATTGTCACTTGAACAGCTCATCACCGTTCCAATACAAATACTTGTGACTGCAATTATTCCTAATCTTCTTATCATAGTTCTTATTGTGCGAATTTACGTACGCTTTTATTTTTTTATGAATGCCAGATGAGCAGGAATATTACCTGTAATGGTCTTCCATTTTAATTCTCCATTCGGAGACAAACAGTAAATATAACCATTTCCAATATAATCTTGCGCATCTGTTAAAAAAATATCTTTTGTCTCTGGATTTACTGCGATTCCATAGGGCATTAACAGCTGTTGATCTGTGCCGTCCGTGGCTATCGAATTGCGAATTATTTGTTTCGTTTGGGTGTCTAACACGCCGAATGCAATCGAATTATTCCCTGTATTCAATTGGTAACTGGAAGTATAATAATACAACATAGTTCCATCTAAAGTCATATTAGCTACGGGTATATCAAGTTTGTGTTTGACCTGATCAGCTTTTGAATCAAGCACGTACAAAGCAGGAAGAATCCCAGCATAATTTCCTCTAGAGCTGACATAAATATCACCTGTAGGATCTACTTGCATTCGATGTAAATTAGGGGCAACTTCGATTTTTTTTATTTCCGTAAAGGTGGTTAAGTCCACGACAGATACAGTTGTATCGTACTTCGGTTCTCGATATCCTCCTGAATTAGCAACATATAGTTTGTGGTTATGCACAACGAGTTCTTCTGGCTGGTATCCGACATTGACCTTTCGGGTAACTGCAAGCGAAAGCGTATCGATCTCAGCTACAAAACCTATTTCAGCATTGGGGTTTGCTTCTATTTTTCCTGCAAATGAGCTCACATATACCTTGCCATTGTCAGAAGTTAAATACCGACAATTTGGCAAGTGAATTTGTTTGATGTGCTTACCTGTTTCTACGTCAAACACTTCTATAAAATTGGAGGCATTAATCGTTGCATACGCTTTTTTGCCATAAATCATGAGATCATTACCTACATCTCCTAATTCACGAGGCAGTGTAGGGTTGCGTTCTGAAAAAATATCTCGAGTATAGATTCCCGTTTGATATTCAAAGTAATCAATCGTTGCGCGATTCATTCCCATATTCCCTTCATTGAGAAGATAGAACCCACTGTACTTCTCTAGGTCAACTGGAATAGAAACTACCGAACTATCCGACACAAAAATCAGTTCATCTTTGCGGCAACCACTCAAAAAAAGGCTTAGACTAAAAATTAAAAAAACAACTATTCTCATGGTTCTATATCGCTACGTTTACCGCTACTCTAAAATTTCTACCTGGCATAGGAAAATTTGTTACTACTTCATAGTACTGATTGGCTAAATTATGAGCTTCTAAGCTCACCTTCATTTGCCAATTCTTCCACTTTATTTTTCGTTGTAATGCTACATCGTGGGTATACCAAGGTTGTAATTCATTGCGTTTGTTGTTATTTTTATTTCCATTGTATCGTTTCCCTACATAAATAAAGCTGTAATTGACGCTCCATTCTCGATAGTCTAATCCGACCATGGCAGATCCCGAATGCCAAGGAGCATAGGGAATTTGATCTCCATAGTAGGACGGTTTTCCAGTAGGTGTAACGCTTAAATCTTGTGCAACCGTATACTCATAGGTAATCCCTACATGAGCCATTACATCAGTTAAAGGTTGCCATGTCGTTTTTACTTGACTTTCGATACCATAACTTTCAACCTCTCCTAGATTAGACATCATCCAACGCATCATACTCGATGTAGGTGAAGCAATAATCTTATCGCGAATCTTAGCATAATACCCATCAACGGCAAAGTAGAGTTCTTTTAACCCTTTTGAAGTAATCGGTTGTTGATGAGAAAAACCAAACGTAAGTTGACGGGCATACTCTGGTTTTAAGTGAGCGGTTCCCATTTGTGTATAGTACAAATCGTTAAACGAAGGCAATCGATAGGTGTGTTTGTAAAAAGTGTGAAGTTCAAATTGGCGATTCTTCCAAGGATGATAGCTTAGAAAAATCGAAGGAGTAAATACGCTGCGATCAGGTGCTTGATAATTATGCTTCACTTTTTCTTTTGTAAAAGTACCCAATACAGCTGCCTGTGCGTTCAATGGTCCTATATTTATTCTAGTTGATAGTGCTGTATAAAGGGCATAACGTTCAGGAAAAGAAAATAGAGATTCTTGTCCCACTCTACTCGCAAGAAGTTTATTGTATTGCATATCCGTTGCGATATCAACCGTCCAATACGGTTTAAGAGTGAGTGAATGAGCAGCAGACACATACCAATCTTGTTGCTCATAGGTGTTGTCAAATTGAGGATTATACGTTACCTCATCCCCTTCAAAAGCAACTGTTTTTCTTGCCTTATAATGCATTTGATCGTAGGCAAACTTTCCTTTCAGCACAAATTGATAGAACGGCGATACTTTGCGTTTCCATTCTGCTTGCAGCAGCACATTTTTATCGCCTTGTTGTTCGTTTTGCTTTTCTGTTGCTTCCGTAATATCACTTTTCTTTATAATAGCACTCGGTAAACCACGTTGAGATTGATAGAAATACGCCGTTGCTTGCCAAGTATTAACGTTGTCCTTTCCAAACCAATTGTTTTCGATTCGGTAGGATTCAATACCACTATTTTTTCGATAATCTGTGAGATCATAAGCAACGGAACCATCTAGATTATGGCGTTTTTGCCTGAATTTATACCGTCCATTAGAATAAAGATATGCTCCGCTAATACGGGTACTTACTTTTTCATTGACTTTAATTTCGACACCTGCTGAAGGATTGACCCATTGAATAGATCCTAATGTGTAATTTACATGTCCTTGCACCCTTTTCTTATCGTCAAAAACAGGTTGTTTCGTTTGGATAGACACCAAAGATGCCGAAGCAAATTCTTTAGCAGATTGAAGTGTTCTGCTGCGTTGTCCGTTGTACAGTTCAATTTGTTCGATATTATCAAGAGAAAACTTACCGAGATCAACGATTCCATTTTGAGCATTTCCCAATTGGATACCGTTGTATAAAACTCCAACATGATGGGTTCCCATATGGCGGACATCTACTGTTTTCATTCCACCCATACCTCCGTAATCCTTTACTTTTACACCGGCAAAATAACGTAAAGCATCTGCTACAGTATATTGATTCAAGCGCTGTAGCGCTTCACCCTCTAAACGTTGAGGAGGAATAACATCCATTGCCTTTTCTTTTTGAACGACAATTTCCCTTAATGTTGTTATACTGTCTGTAGGCTGCTGGGCATAGCTACTTGAGGATCCCATAAACCACAAAAAAACAACCAATAAAAAGTACTGTACCTGCATAAGTGTAAATCATTTCGACACACAAACGCATAACCCGTATACACATTAGCAAAAAGACTATGTGCATAAAAGGAACAACGTTTACTGTTTTGGCATCGAAAACATGAAACAAAACCTAAAATGGCAGGTATTCTGACTTACTCTTAGCAAGGTCCTTCCCATTTTACACAGTGGACAACTAAGCTTGCTAAACCAATGAGCTTACAGCAGCGGGCCTGTTGGAGACTTACACTCCATTCCCTTTTGACATCTTCTTGTTACAGAAGAACCATTTTATTAAAAAACAAAGATAGAAAAAATGCTTTATAGTTACGGAGCGTGGTTGTCCGTTATTCATACCCTATAAAATCAAAAAAGCTCTCCGTGAAATTCAGGAAAGCTTTTCATTGGTCTAACTACTAAACCTTAGTGCTTACGCACTTAACAACACAACTAAGTTTTACACTCTATTAATTCAGTGATTATTAGAGGGCAAAAAAAGCCTCCCACGAAATGAGAGGCTTCTTTTTTACTGGCGGTCTGGACGGGACTCGAACCCGCGACCCCATGCGTGACAGGCATGTATTCTAACCAACTGAACTACCAAACCAGTATTAACCATAAAATCATTACAGCGACAAAGATAGACTTTTTTTAAAAACTACAAAGAAATTTATTCTTTTCTTCGTCTTTTTCGCTGACTCAAAATTGCTTTTGAGTTTTGCGGTCTGGACGGGACTCGAACCCGCGACCCCATGCGTGACAGGCATGTATTCTAACCAACTGAACTACCAAACCTTGTCTTTATTGCTGTAATGCGGTGCAAATATACGACCATTTTCTACACTTCCAAATCCTGTGAGAAAAAAAATTAAACTTTTTTTCATCAAAACCAGAAGCCACCTGAGTTTCAACACTATATATACCTAAAAAAAATCAACTTTTTTTGAAGCTTTTTTGATTCACTGCGCTTTTTGAAGGAATAATTCCTTTTCTATTTCGCTCCAAAACACCTTCGCACTCGTATTTTTTATTCTTTTTCAACCATTATCCTCAAATTCTCCTTCATTTTTTATGCGCTGTTTCTCCTTTTTTAGCTCTTTTTTGTTCTACACGTACTCTTTTTTTCTGCTCCACCACGCTATCCTACACTTCTTTTAATCTAATTCGTGCTCTTTTTTTTACTTTACACCTCCTATTACACCCTCCTTTTTGCTCTCAGCGATCTATTATTTTTCTTTTCTTACAAAAAAGAGCAAAAAAAAACAGCAGTAAATTCTAATTCACTGCTGCCTTTTTATCTTTTTTAATCTTATCAATGCTTCTTATAAAGCGTCGTTGATTAAATCTTCATATGTTTTTTTAGGAGCTACTCCTACTTGACGACCTACAACTTCTCCATTTTTGAATACTAATACTGTAGGGATGTTGCGAATTCCATATTTTGAAGCGAATTCTTGGTTGTTGTCTACGTCAACTTTTCCAACTACTGCTTTTCCTTCGAAATCTGTACTTAATTCAGATACAACTGGAGCTAACATTTTACATGGTCCACACCATACTGCCCAAAAATCTACTAAAACTGGTTTGTCTGATTTTAATACTACTTCTTCAAATGTAGCGTCTGTTATTTCTAATGCCATGATAATACTTTTTTTTACGTTATAGGACAAAACTACTAAAATTATTATACTTACCTCATCCTTTTTAATCAATTTTATCTATTTGGTAATATACAAAGCTAATTCCTCGCGCTTTCGCATTCTCACAAACAAGCAGTTCTATATCTTGTAGTCTTTAGATCAACTCCCATCCTGAATTGGAGTATACGAGTACAACACGGGTATTGAATAATGGGAGATTGAAATTGAACGTGGCTTTTTTGCTATTTTTACTAAAAAAAATGTCTACCGATTTAGCAAACTTACAATCCCTACTGCTCCAACATTTGGATCTAACCTTCAGCACCTGTACTAAAGATCCAGAATGCGAAGACTATTCAGGTCAAAATTGTGTCTTATCTTCTTTTCTTGTTAAATTCCGAAAGGCAAAAATTACCCCCAAAAAGACAGGGCAGTTTGTTACTGTATGGCAAAGAAACATTGCGGGAATCACAATCCCTTTCACCTCAACAGATCCTTTTGATTTCTACATTATAATGACTGAGGATTACAATCGGATAGGATATTTTATTTTTCCTCGATCTGTATTGAGCGAAAGAGGCATCCTTACAACTGCTAAAAAGGAAGGAAAGCGCGGATTTCGCGTCTATCCTGATTGGGACACACCAACGAACAAACAGGCTACACAAACCCAACAATGGCAGAGCTTATACTTTATTGACTGTACCGCTATAACCCCTCAAGTTTTAGAAAAAGCGAAAAACATCATACAACAGTTTTCCAGCTAAATAAAAAAGCCTTGGTCTTTCAAAATCGACCAAGGCTTTTGCTATTTTATGTATCGTCTTCTAGTTTAACTTAAACATTACTTGCTGACGTTCCAATTCTTCTAATAAATCGGCACTGATAGTAATGCGGCTATTTCGACTAGCCATTTCGATGCGATTAACAATTCTAAATTCTTCTTTCTTTTCTTCTAATTCAAACGTCAATTCTTCTCCATCCATCATTTCATCAAGTGGTTCACCATCTTCATTCACAGTACGGATCATTGCAATTGGCTTAATTTCTTCTTCCAACTCCACTCTTTCCAACTCATAAATATCAAAGAAAACCTGTTTATCTCCATTGTATTTATCAAGCGTAGCTTTAATCTCGTCTAATTTACCTTGGTTTACATCTTTAATATTCATTTGTACCACAAGTTGTTTTGCGAATGAAGGTATCACTTCATGCAACAATTTCATCTCCATGAATTGCAAGCGAGGTTCACCGCGTTCGCCCGTATCTTTTCGAATCCATCCTTCGTTTACTTGGACGCGCACAAAGACAAAAGTATTGGTCAATAAAAAGTGTCTAAACTTTAAGAAATCCTCATTAAACAAACGAAATTCAAAAGATTCGTCATACCCTTCAATAGTAAAAGCAGCCCAATCTTTTCCCTTTGCAGAAGTTCTGAACTGAACATCACTGATCATTCCACCAAAGCTCACAATACGCCCTGTAAAGTTTTCTAAACGCGCCAATTCTTCCACTCGCACATTACAGAAACTTTTCAATTCAAAGCGAAAATCATCCAATGGATGTCCTGAAATGTAAATTCCTACAACCTCTTTTTCCTTCGCGAGTTTTTCCATGGTACTCCATTCTTCACAAGCCGGTAAAAGGGGTTCTGGAATTTGAACTTCGCTACTGTCTCCAAACAAACTTACTTGCGCAGAATTTTCACTTTCTTGCGTTTTAGCCCCGTATTTAATAGCTTTTTCTAAGAATGTATTTGGATCTGTTGGATCTGTATAGAAATACTGAGCGCGATGTGTATTCTCAAAACAGTCGAATCCACCTGCCAAGGCTAAATTTTCGAATGCTTTTTTATTAGCAGCTCTCAAATCTATTTTCTTGGCTAAATCAAATATAGATCGGTAGCGACCATTTGTTCTATTATCAACAATTGTCTTTACAGCACCTTGTCCCACTCCTTTTACAGCTCCCATTCCGAATCGAATCGCATACTCATTGTTCACCGTAAATTTATAGAACGATTCATTGACATCAGGGCCTAATACGTGTAATCCCATGCGTTTACATTCCTCCATAAAGAAAGTTACTTGCTTGATATCATTCATATTATTCGACAGTACTGCTGCCATATACTCTGCAGGATAATGTGCTTTTAAATAAGCCGTTTGATAAGCAATCCACGCATAACAAGTGGAGTGCGATTTATTAAAAGCGTAAGATGCAAAAGCCTCCCAGTCTTTCCAAATCTTTTCTAATACAACAGGGTCGTGTCCTTTTTGTGCGGCTTGATCTACAAATTGAGGCTTCATCTTATCCAAGACGTCCTTTTGTTTTTTACCCATTGCCTTACGCAAGACATCGGCTTCCCCTTTTGTAAACCCAGCTAATTTTTGTGACAAAAGCATTACCTGCTCTTGGTATACCGTAATTCCATAGGTTTCCTGTAGGTATTCTTCACAAGCATCTAAATCATATACAATAGGTTCTTCCCCGTTTTTACGGCGAATAAATGACGGAATATACTCTAACGGACCTGGTCGATACAAGGCATTCATGGCAATTAAATCTGCGAAAACCGTTGGTTTTAATTCGCGCATGTACTTTTGCATCCCGGCAGACTCATACTGGAACACTCCAATAGTTTCACCGCGCTGAAAGAGCTCATAGGTCTTTTGATCGTCAATGGGAATCAAATCAGGATCAATTTCAATCCCTGTTCTATACTTAACAAGTTTAATGGTATCCTTAATTAAGGTAAGGGTTTTCAACCCTAAGAAGTCCATTTTCAACAATCCTGCACTCTCCGCAACGGAGTTATCAAACTGAGTGACATATAAATCAGAATCTTTCGCTACAGTAACAGGAACGAATTTCGTGATATCATCAGGCGTAATAATTACCCCACAAGCGTGAATTCCCGTATTTCGCATGGAACCTTCTAATATTTTGGCTTGCTGAATTGTTTCTGCAGCTAGGGAATCTTCTTTCGCTAAGGCGATTAATTCTTTGACCTTATCAAACTCTTCACTTCGCAAAGCGCCTTTTATCACATCTTCACTTTCTGACAAGAAGCGCGCTAAGTTCCATTTAGAAGGCATCATTCCCGGGATCAGTTTGGCAATTCGATCTGCCTCAAACAACGGCAAATCCAATACACGAGCAGTATCTCGAATCGCTGATTTGGTCGCCATTTTACCATAGGTAATAATTTGCGCCACCTGATTAGATCCATATTTATCAATTACATAATCCATAACCTTACTACGTCCTTCATCATCGAAGTCGATATCGATATCGGGCATGGATACACGATCTGGATTTAAGAAACGCTCAAAAAGTAAGTCGTATTCAATGGGATCAAGATTGGTGATTCCCAAGCAATAAGCTACTGCAGAACCCGCAGCAGAACCACGTCCCGGACCAACAGAAACTCCCATTTGACGAGCAGCAGCAATGAAATCCTGTACAATTAGGAAATACCCCGGATATCCGGTGCGTTCAATCGTTTCTAATTCAAAGTCTAGACGTTCACGTATATCCTCAGTTACTTCAGGATAACGACGCTTCGCTCCTTCATAAGTTAGGTATTTTAAATAATTGTTTTCCCCTCGTTTTCCAGAACCATCACCTTCAAGATCTCTCGCATCTTGGAATTCTTCGGGAATATCAAATTTAGGTAATAGTACGTCGCGATGTAAAACAAATGGTTCTACTTTATCGACGATTTCTTGTATGTTGTAAATTGCTTCAGGTAAATCCTCAAACAATTTTTTCATTTCTTCTTCTGATTTGAAGTAGTATTCTTGATTAGGCAATCCATAGCGATACCCTCTACCTCTTCCAATTGGGGTACTTTGTTTTTCTCCATCTTTTACACATAGTAAAATATCATGTGCATTGGCATCTTTTTTATCAAGATAGTATGCGTTATTGGTTGCTACCATTTTGATGTTGTGCTTACGCGCTAATTCGACCAATACCTGATTAACGCGATTCTCATCTTCTTGACCATGGCGCATTAGTTCGATGTACAAATCCTCACCAAACTGCTCCTTCCACCAAACCAAAGCTTCTTCTGCCTGACGTTCACCAACATTCAAAATCTTACCTGGAATTTCTCCAAACAAGTTTCCGGTCAACACCATAACATCTTCCTTGTACTGTTCTACCACACTCTTATCAATACGCGGAACATAGTAGAAGCCATCTGTATAAGCAATAGAGGCCATTTTTGCTAAATTGTGATAGCCATTTTTATTCTTTGCCAACAAGACAACTTGGTATCCGTTGTCTTTCTTGGTGCGATCCAAGTGGTTTTCATTGATAAAAAACTCACAACCCACGATAGGTGTCAACAAAGGCAAAGCCTCTTCTCCTTGCTCAAGTCGTGTTTTATTTTGTGCTTCTATCCCTTTATTATGGTTATTCACAGCCATTACGAAATGGAATGCTCCCATCATATTACCGTGATCCGTCATAGCAATAGCAGACAAATTCATTTCTCCTGCTTTTTTAACCAAATTGGCAATACCAATGGTCGATTGCAAGACAGAAAATTGAGTATGTACATGTAAATGTGCAAATCGAGCTTGTTGAAATTGTTGACGTTCTTCTGTAGAGATCGTTTCCGCAGCACTTCCTTGCATTTTAGCAAGACGAGCTCTGATTTCATCTGAAGCTTTCTTTAAATTGATGTGCTTTAATCCAACAGGTTGAAAAGGCTGAGGATTACATGCTGTATAGCGTTCAATATAAGTATCATCACATTGTAATTCCTCTTTAGAAAACGTTTGTCGTTTTACTAATTCAAGAAAACAACGCGTTGTTGCCTCCACATCGGCAGTAGCATTATGTGCTTCTGCAAAAGCTTCTCCAAATAAATATGTATGTAACTCCGTTAAAGTAGGCAATTTATAGCGTCCACCTCTACCACCAGGTAATTTCAGCAATTCGGCAGTAACTTCAGTACAGGTATCTAAAACAGGCATTTGCGTCAATATGCTATCAACACCCATACGATAGAATTCACATCCCATGATGTTGACGTCAAATCCGATATTTTGTCCAACGATAAAACGCGCTTTGGACAAAGCGATATTGAATTTAGCTAGTGCTTCTTCCAGCTCAATTCCTTGTTCATCTGCTAATTCAGTAGAGATACCGTGAATTCGTTCCGAGTCATAGGGAATGTTGAATCCTTTTGGTTTAATCAGATAATCTTGATGTTCAACAAGTCGTCCCATATCGTCGTGTAACTGCCAGGCAATCTGCACACATCTTGGCCAGTTATCAGTATCCGTTAAGGGGGCAGACCAACTCTTCGGAAGCCCAGTAGTTTCCGTATCAAAAATTAAATACATACTTGATTTATAGATTATTAACCCAAAAACAGGGGGATTTGTAACAATTTCAAAGGTACAAAAAAAGCCGCTTACTTCGTAAGCGACTTTTTCCAATATAAATAAATTTACAAATCTCTATTTTCCTTTTTCTAGTGGAATTCTATAGAATGTACCACCGTCAAATGTTTTTCTATCTACGTAGCGTTTGATCGGATTATTCATTTCATCCACTTCCGTTTCAGGTAATTTAGACGCATTCATGTTGATAGCAAATGTTCCGGAAATCGTTCCTGGCACTTGTTTATCCGCAGAATCTAGGATAATATATCCTGGGCGATTAACTGGTTTTTGATCCTTTAATGAAAGTGCATCTGTAGAATACATAGAAGTAACGACATCAAAATCATTTAACACCAAATAATCCGCTTTAATATTTTCTGTTGCGTTAAATTCATATTTCGCACCAAACTCATAGTCTGGCAAATAAATTCTCAATTGAGTAGAATCGGTTTTAGCATCAATAATCAGCGTTTTGTCATTAACCACATAAGCTTTAAAACTTTGCGGTTTATATTCTGTAAAATGACTATATGGATTCCCCTTAATTTTCGCTGTATCAACTATCGCGTCTAATGTCATTGTAGCATGCATACCAGGATTTGAAAATTTAACATCATTTTCACATGCCATAAATCCTAGAGCTAAAGCAAATATTCCTATTATCTTTCTCATATTGTACTAACCTATTAGTGATATATATACATCGCAAAAATATATTTTTTATTGTTCATAAAAAAATTTTTTTAATAAAACTTTAACTTTGAAAACAAAGTACTATTTATATTTCCTTAAGATTAAAAACTAATGCACCCCTATACGAGGGTCAACTCTTCAATCTTTTGAGAAAAATACAATTTTTACGCTTTTCAATTTAAGAAACCGCCTACTTTTTTTACATTATTCACAAAAAGGAGAAGTAGCGTTTTCCAACGCGAAAAAAGTCTGTTTTTTCCAGCGACCAAGAAGCGACCAAGTAGTAATAAAACAGAGAAAAACAACGCTCTTGTGCTTGATCACACTATTTGATCAAACATAACTCGTTTGTAATCAAGCCTCTTAGAATTATATTTTTTCTATTTTAATCCTTCAACTAATTAAAAAAGTTAGTATCTTTGCGCAAATTTTTAACCGAGGTCGGGTACCTCAAACAAAACAAATTATTATGTCTGTAAAAATTAGATTACAAAGACACGGTAAAAAAGGGAAACCTTTTTACTGGGTAGTAGCTGCTGATTCACGCGCTAAAAGAGATGGTAAATACTTAGAGAAAATCGGTACTTACAATCCAAACACTAACCCTGCAACTGTTGAACTTAATGTAGATTCAGCTGTTAAATGGTTATTCAACGGTGCACAACCAACGGATACTGCTAGAACATTACTTTCTTACAAAGGTGCTTTATTGAAACACCACTTACAAGGTGGGGTAAAAAAAGGTGCTTTAACACAAGAGCAAGCTGATGCTAAATTCGCTGCTTGGTTAGAAGAGAAAGCTAACAAAATCAACGCTAAGAAAGATGGTTTAACATCTTCTAAAGCTGCTGAGAAAGCACAAAAAATCGCTGCTGAGAAAGAAGCTAACGCTAAACGCGCTGCTGCTGCTCAAGAAGCTAAAGCTGCTGCTGAGTCTGCAAATGTAGAAACTGAAGAAGCAACTGAAGAAAACAACGAAGAAACTCAAGCATAATTTCTAAGCGATATGCATAAAAAAGATTGTTTCTATTTAGGCAAAGTCGCAAAAAAATTTAGCTTCAAGGGGGAAGTTTTGATCTATTTAGATACAGATGAACCTGAGTTATACGAAAATTTGGAATCAGTGTTCGTTGACTTTAACGGACAACTGGTTCCTTTTTTTATTGAAGACGCTTTTTTGCACAAAAATGATTTCTTACGAGTAAAATTTGAAGATTGTAATTCCGAAGAGGATGCCGATCGTATTATTGGTTCAGAAATATATTTGCCTTTGAGCCTATTACCCAAATTAGAAGGGAATAAGTTCTATTATCACGAAGTGGAAGGTTTTGAAGTGGTTGATACAACTTTGGGTTCTATCGGAACTTTAGTGCGTATCAACGACAGCAACTACCAAGCCCTTTTCGAAATTGACCACAAGGGAACTGAAATTCTAGTACCCATGATCGACCAATTTATCGAAGAAGTAGATCGCGAAAACAAAAGATTAATTCTCCATATTCCTGCTGGTTTAGTAGACTTATATTTAGATAATTAATTCATCGTTGATAGTTAAAAAGAACCGCCAAGTGAAGATCTTCACTTGGCGGTTCTTTGTTGGTTATTACTTGTTGGTTGTAAAAATTTTTGATTTAAGGTGAAAATAACTCATAACCGATTGCTGATCACTTATAGCAAGAACCAGCTCTAGATAGGTTTTCTTGTATCATTTAGTTAAGATAAATCAAGCTATGTATGGTAGTGCTATCTTTACTAGTAAAGCGAAGATAAAAAAAAGGTCAACCGTATTTGGATTGTTCATCTGATAACTGATCTCTGATCACAGATAACAAAAAATTCTCTACTTTTAATAGAAAAAAAATGAAAATCAGTGCAATCAGTAAACTTACCATTAATTCGGGGGAAGAAATAAGAGCCAAAGAAATAAGAAAAGGTATTTTTGAACTTATTCAACGCGATTATCCCTCTTTTTCAAAAGAGGATTACATCACTCTTGGGGAACTCAATCGATATAGACGTTTATACCTCACCGAACTAATGCTCCAAGAAAAAGGAGAACTGGCGATCCTCGATCAAGATGTTGTAAATGCAATAAAAAACAATGCCATTCTCTCTGAGAATATTCAAGATGACATCGAAACCAAGTTAACACTTGGGCAGAAAATTGCAGATAAAGTCGCCGCTTTTGGTGGAAGCTGGACCTTTATTATCACCTTTTTTTCCTTTTTAATTATTTGGATGGCCATCAATATTTGGGTGTTTACAACCAAACCTTTCGATCCCTATCCCTTCATCTTACTCAATTTGATCCTCTCCTGTTTAGCGGCTATTCAAGCACCTATTATTATGATGAGCCAAAACAGACAAGAACAAAAAGATAGACAACGAGGAGAACACGATTACAAAATCAATCTCAAAGCAGAATTAGAAATCAAATTACTCAGCGAAAAAATAGATCACTTACTCGTCCATCAGAACAAAAAACTCTTGGAAATTCAAGAAGTTCAAGTAGACTACTTGGAGGATTTAATGAAAGAAATTAAAAAGAATAAGTAAGCGGGGTTTGTGTGCTTTGTGAGGTTTGTGAGGTTTGTGAGGTTTGTGAGGTTTGTGAGGTTTGTAAGGTTTGTGAGGTTTGTGAGGTTCGTGAGGTTCGTGAGGTTCGTGAGGTTCGTGAGGTTTGTGAGGTTTGTGAGGTTTGTGAGGTTTGTGAGGTTTGTGAGGTTTGTGAGGTTTGTGAGGTTTGTGAGGTTTGTGCTTTTAAGACTCATCATCTCACCATCTATCTCACCTAGTTTATATTGGTTTTGGTGTTCGATGAATCTACACTGCGTTTCGATTTCACCAACTCATCAACTAACCAACTCATCAACTAACCAACTAACCAACTAACCAACTCATCAACTAACCAACTCATCAACTAACCAACTCATCAACTAACCAACTCATCAACTAACCAACTCACCAACTCATCAACTCACCAACTCATCAACTCACCAACTCATCAACTCACCAACTCACAACACTCAACAAAAATGATTCCATTAGAAACCTTAGGAAAACGCATTTGTATAATTGGCAATAGTGGTGCAGGAAAATCTACCCTTGCACAGCATTTAGCACAGCAGCTCGATTTGGCGATTTGTCACTTAGATCAACTGGCTCATATTCCTTATACCAATTGGCAACCGAGAGATCGCGAACTCCTGCGTTCAGATCATCAAACGTTTTTAACGCAGCATGATCAATGGGTCATCGAAGGAAATTACAGCTTTCTCATGCCAGAGCGTTTTGCTCAGGCAACTGCCATCATTTGGTTAGACTTCTCTCGATGGAATTCCCTTTATCGCTATACAAAGCGCGCCTTACAAAATGACCCCGATCGAGCAGGAAATCTTGAAGGTGCAACACAACAATTTAATTGGAACATGATTCGCCATATTCTTTTTAAATTCCCTAAAAGCAAAGCCAAATACCAAAAGTTAGTAGAAACCAGTGGTCTTCCTTATGTACGTATTACTTCCTTTCAAGCATTGATGAAAGCGTATCAAACGTGGGGATTGTAATAGTAATTCACGTTCCAACACGACTGCTTTTACTTAATCCGTTTCTTCCAAACTAAAAATATCTTCAACAGCCACTTCGAAGTAACGAGCAAGTTTCAGCGCTAAAACGGTTGACGGAACGTATTTGTTTTTTTCCATTGCATTGATTGTTTGCCTACTTACACCAATGATATTCGCTAACTCCTCTTGCGTAATGTTCTTAATGGCCCGCTGTACTTTTAACGTATTCTTCATGGTTCTACTCCTTGTTTTGTCGTAATAAAAAATGAAAGCGCAAAATAAATAAAATCAACATGGTAAACATATTATAAACCATTACGTAATAAAATTCCATCCCATAAACAAATAGAAACAACAAGAGCAAGAGCACGTAATTAATCAAAAAGGACCACTGAAAAGATTGCAAACGCAACTTTGAAATAAATTCATCTTCTATTTTTTCTCTTGAAAAAGCAACTAATAGCCCTCCAATCAAAAATAAACTCCCCATCAAGGTAGAAGTAATATTGGTTTCGATAAAGCCAAAGTAACTCGTTTCACCTTTAAGGAATGCGCTTCCCACTAAGGTAAAAACATTCATCTCTAAAAAAGGGATATCGTCTTGTAACACGATAACGGCGTAAATCCAAATTACAACACTAATTGCCAATAAGGTCCACCCTATCTTTTTA
Source organism: Myroides sp. WP-1 (assembly GCF_014145635.1). GTDB lineage: Bacteria > Bacteroidota > Bacteroidia > Flavobacteriales > Flavobacteriaceae > Flavobacterium. The sequence goes on along the minus strand of NZ_JACHTC010000007.1, from coordinate 33,152 downwards.
CACGAATGAGGTAATAAAAATTTTGTTTCCATAGTAAGTTGATTATAAAGTTGATTCAAATGTAATAAAAACTCTTTACAATGTAAGAAATACTTTACATTTAGTCGTAATATCTTTACTAAAAAACTAGTTATATCTAAATAGTTAAGGTATACACTACAGTTAATCTCAGCATTCAAAGATAAATTGCCTTCCCTACTCTTGCATTTTTTGTACTTTTGAAACACAGAAATTATACTTATTCTTATGTTTCAATTCAAACAATTCACCATACAACAAGATCAATGTGCCATGAAAGTGGGTACAGATGGCGTGCTTTTAGGTGCTTGGACACCTGTTGACCATAACCCTAATAAAATATTAGATATCGGTACGGGTACGGGACTCATCGCCTTAATGTTAGCACAACGCACCCATGCAGAACAAATTGATGCCGTTGAAATTGATGCAGATGCACACGAACAAGCTATAGACAATTTTGAAAATAGCCCTTGGGGTGATCGATTATTTTGCTACCATGCTGGATTAGAAGATTTTGCTAATGAAATGGATGAAGAATACGATTTAATTGTATCGAATCCTCCTTTTTACAGTGAAGACTACTACTCCAATGATTCAAAGAGAGATAAGGCTCGTTTTCAAGATTCACTGCCCTTTGAATTATTAATTGAAGCTGTGGAGTATTTTTTATCAGAAGAAGGTGTGTTTAGTATTATTGTCCCTGCTAAAGAAGAAGAACGCATTATTTACTTAGCTGCAGAGTTTGAAATCTATCCGATGCAAGTAACACGCGTAAAAGGAACACCTACCAGTGAGATAAAACGCAGTTTACTTGCCTTTTCAAGAAAGCGCATAGAGAAAATTCCTCTGAATGAACTAACAATTGAAGAAAAAAGACACTGTTACACCCCTGAATTCACTACCCTAGTTCAGAATTTTTATCTAAAATTATAGTGTTACAAGTTTTTATAACTGCTATTCAAAATATTTTACAGAAATTTGCTCTAGAATAATTCAAGTAAGCGGATGTATAAAACAAGTACAACATTCTGCTACTTCAAAAAAAATAAAACCATGATTTTCAATGTTACTTCTTTGATGATGGCCTTAATGATGAACACGATGTGTCCACTCTTTTACTATGGCCGAAAGTCAATGAATTAACCTGATATAAAGTAGGATAAATTAGTTGAAGTCTCATCGGTCAAACGGTGGGGCTTTTTTTTATGTCTTTTTTCAACCAAAATCTAAATCACAATGAGCAATTTTAATTTTTCAACACAAGCGTTACACGCAGGTCATCAAGTAGGACAAACATCAGGATCAAGAGCGGTTCCCATTTATCAAACCTCTTCTTATGTTTTTGAAAATGCCGACCATGCAGCTGGAGCTTTTAATCTATCTGTACCTGCCTACATCTATACGCGATTAAACAACCCTACGAATGATATTTTAGAACAGCGATTGGCCGCTTTAGAAGGTGGAATTGGCGCGGTTGTTACAGCTTCTGGCGCGTCAGCTATTAGCACTACTTTGTTAACCCTATTAAAAGCAGGTGATCATATCGTTGCGTCGAACAGTTTATACGGTGGTACCTATAACTTACTCAATGTAACCCTTCCGCGATTGGGCATCCACACCACTTTTGTCGATCCTTCAGACCTTGCTAATTTCAAGAAGAACATTCAACAAAACACCAAGGCTATTTTTGTCGAAAGCTTAGGGAATCCAAAGCTCGATGTTTTAGATTTAAAGGGGATTGCTCAAATTGCCAAAGCTCACCACTTGCCCTTTATCGTCGATAATACGGTTCCTTCTCCTGCTCTCCTTCAACCGATTGAACATGGTGCGGATATAGTAATTCATTCCTTAACCAAATACATTTCGGGCAATGGTACGGCTTTAGGTGGCGCAATTATTGACGCAGGAACATTCGATTGGAGCAGTGGTAAATTTCCAGAATTTACTGAACCTGCAGCGGGTTATCATGGGTTAATCTACCACGAGGCATTGGGACGTGCGGCCTTCATCGCCAAAATTCGATTAGAGGGATTACGCGATTTAGGCGCTGCTTTAAGTCCGTTTAATGCCTTTCAGATTATCCAAGGATTAGAGACTTTACCTATTCGTTTACAAAAACACAGTGAAAATGCATTAGCTCTTGCACAGTGGCTTGAGAAACAAGAATCAGTGGCTTGGGTAAACTATCCCGGATTGCCTTCAAGTCCTTATCATACACTTGCGAAAACCTATTTGCCTCACGGACAAAGTGGAGTTGTCACTTTCGGATTAAAAAAGGGCTTCGAAGCAGCTAAGAAAGTAGCAGATGATACTCAACTTTTTTCGTTAGTTGCCAATATTGGCGATACAAAATCGCTGATTATCCACCCTGCCTCAACCACGCATCAACAGTTGACAATCGATGAGCAAAAAGCTACAGGAGTGACTCCTGATTTGGTACGTCTTTCTGTTGGTATTGAGTCTGTGGAAGATTTGAAACAAGATTTGGATCGCGTATTCAAAACGCTATAGTTCTTTCACTTTTATTTCCAGACAAACCCTAAACGAATTTCATACGATAATGCCACACTTGAACTCCTTAGAAATCACCGATTACCTTTTGCCTGATCAAACAAAACAAACCTTATACCTCAGCTATGAATTATTTGGTCAACCTCTACACCAAGCACCTGTAGTTTTGGTCAATCACGCCTTAACGGGAAACAGCACAGTAACTGGCACAAATGGTTGGTGGAGCAAAATCATAGGCGAAAAACAAGTAATTGATTTAAACAAGTATACCGTACTTGCTTTTAATATTCCAGGCAATGGGTATGACGAGGATAAAACAAATCTATACTCCAATTACAAGGCTTTTACAACTGAAGTGATTGCTGCTTTGTTTTGGAGCGGAATTGATCGTTTAGGCATTAGAACGCTATATGCAGTGATTGGCGGTAGTCTAGGAGGCAGTGTTGCGTGGGAGATGGCGCTTCAGCGTCCGAAATCAATTAATCAACTCATTCCAATTGCAACGAACTTGCAAGCTTCGGACTGGCTAATAGGGCAAGTACACGTACAAGAAACCATTCTCAACAACTCAAACCAACCTTTGGAGGATGCACGAAAACATGCGATGTTGCTTTATCGCACACCCGAATCCATTGCACAAAAATTTAATCGACAATATGAGGCAGGGTATTACGCTATTGAGAGTTGGCTCACTCATCATGGTGAGACACTGAAAAAAAGATATCCATTATTGGCCTATCGCATGATGAATCATTTATTAAAAACGATAGGACAACGACTGACAGCGGATCAATTGTTCGTTTTTAGTCAAGAAACCACAACAAATATTACCCTAATAGCCATAGATTCTGACTACATGTTTACCCAAAAAGAGCAGTTGCAAACCTATGAAAAATTAACGCAGCTTGGAGTAACCGTTCGCTATAAAGAAATACAATCCATACACGGTCATGATGCTTTTCTCATTGAGTACGAGCAATTAAACCGTCTATTACAACCTTTATTTTAAAGCCATACAACCATGAAGATATTAAAGTTTGGAGGAAAGTCACTTGCATCAGGACAAGCTTTCGACAACGTTATACAAATCGTACAAAAAAAAGCAGCTCAAGGTAAAATTACCTTAGTAGTTTCTGCAATTGGCGATACGACAGACACCCTCGAATCTATTTTAGAATTAGCTAAGAACCAAGAAGACTACCTTACGTCATTTCATGCTTTTCAAACAAGGCCTTATCACCTAGGAATAGATTTACAGGAGGAGTTTATCCTATTGCAAAAGCTATTTGAAGGAGTATCACTTTTAGAAGACTACAGCTTAAAAATCAAAGATAGTGTACTAGCACAAGGAGAACTTATAGCGAGTAAAGTAGTAACCCATCATTTAGTACAGCAAGGGATACCCGCTGTAGCTGTAGACAGTCGTCATTTTTTCGTTACTGATACCTCTTTTGGTCAGGCACAAGTACAAGAAGAAGTTTCCAAAGCCAAAACATCTTTATACTTTAAAAGTTTAGATTCTCATGCACTTGCTGTGGTGACTGGTTTTATTGGAGCAACAGACAAAGGAGAAACGACGACTTTGGGGAGAAATGGCAGCAACTATTCCGCAGCTTTACTCGCTAATTTTACTGCTTCAGATGAATTGCAAAACTACACGCATGTTGATGGCATTTACACTGCAAATCCAGATTGGGTAAAAAACGCACAAAAAATTGACGAACTCCATTTTGATGAAGCGAATGAACTCGCTAATTTTGGAGCTTCAATCTTACATGCGAAGACCATTTTACCGCTTTTACCCAACAAAATTCCCCTTCGCATTTTAAACACCTTGAATCCCGAAAACAAGGGCACCCTAATCTCTGCTAATCCGAGTAAGAAAGGTATCAAATCCCTTTCTGTACAATCAAATGTAGCTTTAATCCAATTAGAAGGACGTGGTTTATTGGGTATTGTCGGTATAGATGCTCGCATTTTTACTGTACTAGCTCATGCAGGAATCAGTATCGGTGTAATCTCACAGGGTTCATCTGAACGAGGATTGGGTTTTACCGTAGAAAGCAAAGACGCTCAATTGGCTCTTGAAGTTCTCAAAAAAGAATTTCAACCAGACTTCTACACCAAAGATGTCGATCAGATTGTTATTCATCCTGATATTGCTATCATTTCTATTATTGGACAGGATCTCACCACCTTTGACAAACCTTATGCGGCATTAGTCAAAAACAAAATTACGCCCATCCTCTTTCACAATACCGTAACAGGTAAAAATGTTAGCTTAGTCGTACGCAAAGAAGAAGCTCAAAAAGCATTGAACGTGATTCACGGGCAAATATTTGGGATAGCCAAGAAAATTAACCTTGCTGTTTTTGGTCATGGTTTGGTTGGAGGAACCTTGATTGATCAAATTTTAACTTCTGCAACAGCAATCGAAGCAAAAAAAGACATCGCACTGAACTTATTTGCTGTTGGAAATTCAAAAAAAATACTTTTATCCGATACAGGTATTTCTGGCGATTGGCGTCAACAATTAGCTCAAAAAGGAACTCCCTATTCAATAGAGGAGGTCATTGCCTTTGCCAAGCAACATCACTTAGAGAATCTCATTGCGATAGACAATACCGCTTCTAAATCATTTGTATCACATTATATTCCTTTAGTAGAGGGTGGTTTCGATTTGATTTCGTCTAATAAAATTGCGAATACTATTGCGTATTCTTTTTATCAGCAATTGCGTCAAACATTAAAAAACAATCACAAAGAATATTTATATGAAACCAATGTTGGGGCTGGGCTTCCACTAATTGATACCATTAAATTACTACATCTCTCGGGAGAGAACATCACGCGTATCAAAGGCATTTTCTCTGGTAGTTTAAGCTACATTTTCAATCGATATTCTATTACAGACCAACCATTTAGTACAATCTTACAGGAAGCTATTGACAAAGGGTATACAGAACCAGACCCTAGGGAAGATCTTTCAGGTAATGATGTTGGAAGGAAGTTGCTCATTCTTGCGCGTGAATTGGATCTACAAAATGAATTGGAAGAAATCGAAATTCAAAATCTGATTCCGCCTGCGTTGCAAAGTTTAGAAACATCCGATTTTTTAACGCAACTCCATCTGCTTGATTCGCCTTTTGACATCATAAAAAAAGCACTAAAACCAGACACCGTTTTGCGTTATGTAGGAGAACTATCTGGTGATTTACAGCAAGACAAAGGTGTTTTAGAGACTAAATTAATTGCAGTACCTCGTAATTCTGCCTTAGGACAATTACAAGGTTCAGATAGTTTATTCGAAATCTATACGGAGAGTTATGGCGAAAACCCCATTATTATTCAAGGCGCGGGTGCGGGCGCCTCTGTAACCGCTAGAGGAGTATTTGGTGATATTCTCCGTTTGGCCGATAAATAGGCTTTCTCTTTCAAAAATAGGCTATACTTCATTTATAGTTAACCAAGGAAAGAGCGTTGTTAACTCTTTCCTGGTTGTTGTTTATTCTAAATTTCAAATAAAAATGTCCTTCTAATGAAGGACATTTTTTATTTTAACCATGCTTTGACTTTCTGTTCAAATACTCCTGCATCATATCCCACTTCTATATGAGCTACTTTTCCTTGAGCATCAAAGAAAATATAAGTTGGTGTACCTTCTATTTTGTATTTTGCACTCATCAGACTCATACGTCCTTCTTTATTCCAAAGCATTATTCCTTTGTTGCCTTTTAATTCGTAATACATCTGCATAGCATCTTCTCTGTTGTCGACATAATACGTCACATAGGTCACTTTATCTTTTATTTCTTCCGCTAATTTTGACGTATGAGGAGCCGCTTCCTGACAAGCTCCACAATGCATCGTAGAGAATTCTAAGATTACGGGTTTACCTTGAAATAATTTACTAAACTCTACTGTATTTCCCTTTTGATCTAGGGCGGTAAAATCGTAAAACGAATCGCCCTCTTCTAGCGTTTTATAATTTACCAAAGCATCGAGGTAGACAACTTCTTTAGTCTGTTTATACTTTGGCTTGATTAAATTCAACAAGTGTTTCAATTGATCATCTGTAAATCTGTTCTTCACATATTGTAACATAGATCGTCCATACGCTGTATTAATATTCTTTTCAATAAAAGCATAATCAATTTGGTCTACTTGTTTGTAGATTTTAGTCATCTTACCTAAAGGCTCTACTTGGTTGTAGTAAATATATTGTATACTATCCGTTTTGCCTTGTTGCCAAAGTTCCATCGCTTCTTTTTGTATTTTGTCTCCTTCTAAACGCAGGGCTCTACTTGCCAAGTAATTTTCATAGCGCAGTTGATCGTTTTTTGAATTTACAGCACGGATATCTTGAGAAAAATTATCCATTGATCCTTCAATAACTACAGATTCATTTCCTAAAAAGAAACGAGTATTTTTCTGTCCACTCGCATCACTTATATATAAATATACAGTTGCCGGAGCTTCGATTAGTTGCAATTCGATTTCGAAATTCTCTCCTTGTTTTACTATTTCCTCTTCTTGATTTCCACTAAGTAAAAAGAGTCTTGCATCTTCTGTTAGTCCTTTTAACTTTCCCTTGATATGCAATTTTTCTTGAGCCATACTTAGCGTTGATACCGCAAATGTCAAAAATAAAAGAGTTGCTTTTTTCATTTCGTATTTATGTATTGGATTGGTTATCGTGCAATTTAACATTTTTTACACTTCTGACAAGTGCAATTTTATTTGATAAATTCAGTCCTTTATCCCTAGTAAAAATCACTACCTGACTTTCATTTGTTTTTAATAATTTTAAGGACTGTAGTCGCTTTGTTCATTTTTCTTTTCCGGAAACTTGTCTGGCGCATAAAAAATAGAACGCTATGAAAAAAAGAATTTTATTCCTCGTATTAGGGTGCAGTGTACTTTTGGCTGTATTCTCGTGCAATCAACATCAGGAGCACATGAGTGCTGACGCAGCAGTAAGTTTAGAATCTGCAGATACAAATTCCGCTTCAGCCGAAAAAATAGAAGGGCAACAAGCGGTAGAGCGCAAAATAATCAAAGAAGGAAGTATTCGCTTTGAAACTGATGCTGCTTCAGAAACGCGCAAGCAAATTACAGCAGCCTTAGCAACCTACAAAGGCTATGTTTCACAAGATCACGCTGAAACCTATGCGAGTCAATCGGTTTATACCCTTACGGTACGTGTTCCTGCAGAAAATTTTGAAAAACTTTTGTCGGATATTACCACGGCAGCTAAAAAAGTAGAGAACCAAGACATTCGCGCATTAGATGTTACAGAAGAATTCATTGATGTAGAATCGCGTATTCACACCAAAAAAGAGTTGGAAAATCGATACAAAGCCTTGTTGAGCAAAGCGAATAAAGTAGAAGAAATCTTATCCATTGAAAAAGAAATTGAAGCACTTCGCTCCGATATAGAGTCCTATGAAGGGCGATTGAATTACTTAAAAAACAGCGTGGCTTATAGTACACTTACTGTAGTATTCTACGAAAAACAAACGAGTACATCAACTTTCGGTTACGAATTTTCGACTGCGTTTAAGGAAGGATGGAGCAATCTCGTTTCTTTTACTCTAGGGTTATTTTATATTTGGCCTTTTATCCTAATCACGATCGGGGTTCTATACCTTGTTAGACGTCGTATAAAACGTCGAAAAAACAAATAAACAGAACTTACTGCCTAGCTAAAAAAACAAGGTCACGATACAAGCATCCGGTATCTACAAAGTAACAACCACTTACTCTGCGTAATCTTATGGAGAGGAAAGTTGAAGTGCAGGTCGTTCTATTGGCTATCGTCTAAAAATGTAGTTTATAGCTCGTTTGGGTTTAATAGACAAAATAACGGCAATTTAAGCATACTTTCACGTGCAAAAATTGCACATCTATAAATATTACTTATTTTTGTTGTCACAACTGATAAACTTAAGAATATTATGAAACCAGATTTATTTCAGGCGCCAGATTACTATCTTTTAGATGATTTGCTTACAGAAGAGCACAAATTAATTCGCGATGCAGCGAGAGCATGGGTAAAAAAAGAAGTATCTCCAATTATTGAAGAATATGCTCAAAAAGCAGAATTCCCAAAACAAATCATCAAAGGTTTAGGTGAAATTGGAGGATTTGGTCCTTATATTCCAACAGAATACGGAGGAGCAGGATTAGACCAAATTTCGTATGGTTTAATTATGCAAGAAATTGAAAGAGGTGATTCAGGTGTACGTTCAACATCATCTGTTCAGTCTTCATTAGTAATGTATCCGATTTGGAAATACGGTAACGAAGAACAACGCAATAAATACTTACCAAAATTAGCAACTGGAGAAATGATCGGTTGTTTTGGTTTAACTGAGCCTGACCATGGTTCAAATCCTGGAGGGATGATCACCAACTTTAAAGATATGGGAGATCACTACCTATTAAACGGAGCTAAAATGTGGATTTCAAACGCGCCATTTGCTGATATTGCAGTTGTTTGGGCGAAAAACGAAGAAGGTAGAATTCACGGATTAATCGTAGAAAGAGGAATGGAAGGTTTCTCTACACCAGAAACACACAACAAATGGTCATTAAGAGCTTCTGCAACAGGAGAGCTTATTTTTGATAACGTAAAAGTTCCTAAAGCAAACTTATTACCTAACAAATCAGGATTAGGAGCACCTCTAGGATGTTTAGATTCTGCACGTTACGGAATTGCTTGGGGAGCTATTGGAGCGGCAATGGATTGTTATGACACTGCATTGCGTTACTCTAAAGAGCGTATTCAATTTGACAAGCCAATTGGAGCTACTCAATTACAACAGAAAAAATTAGCTGAGATGATTACGGAAATCACGAAAGCACAATTATTAACTTGGCGTTTAGGTGTTTTGAGAAACGAAGGAAGAGCTACATCTGCTCAGATTTCTATGGCAAAACGCAACAACGTGGCAATGGCTTTAGAAATTGCACGTGATGCACGTCAAATGTTAGGAGGTATGGGGATCACAGGTGAGTATTCAATTATGCGCCACATGATGAACCTTGAATCAGTTGTAACATACGAAGGAACACACGACATTCACTTGTTAATTACAGGTATGGATGTTACAGGATTCCCTGCATTCAAGTAGTCTAGCTTATAACAAAATAGATAAACTTTATATAAAGAGCTTCTCCTTACGGAGAAGCTTTTTTATTTTTGTATAAATCTTTTACTCATTATGAACATTCAAACCGTAAATCAGCTTATAACTCCAGAGCGTCACGCTTTATTAGAGCATCCATTATATCAAAAAATCACAACAATTACCCATCTCCAAAAATTCATGGAAGGCCATGTATATGCTGTATGGGATTTTATGTCTTTACTCAAAGCGCTACAACAAAAACTAACCTGTACTACCACTCCTTGGTTTGCTTCTCCTTATCCTCAGACGCGTTATTTAATTAACGAAATTGTCTTAGCAGAGGAGTCCGATCTAGCCATGGATGGACAGCGTTTGAGTCACTTCGAAATGTATATAGACGCGATGCAAGGTGCACAAGCTGATACACAAACAATTGCTGATTTTCTACAGCAACTTCAAGAGGGAAAAACCATAGATCAAGCTATTGATCAACTAGCTGTTGATCAAGATATCAAAGACTTTTTAACTTTTACATTTGACATTATTGCACAAGGAAAACCACATGAAATTGCCGCTGCATTCACTTTTGGACGCGAGGATTTAATTCCTGAGATGTTTACAGAAATCTTAAAAGGGTTTCAACTTAACTTTCCAGAAACAGACTTGTCAAAATTAATTTATTACTTTGAACGACACATCGAATTAGATGGAGATGAGCACGGCCCAATGGCCATGCAAATGATTGTTGAACTATGTGGTTCTGACGAGCAAAAATGGCAAGATGTCATTCGCGTATCTAAAGAAGCCTTGGTGAAACGATATGGCTTATGGAATGCTATTTCGCGTGCTATCGAATCAAATTAATTCATTCATATATAAAAACACAAAGCTATGAATCCATTACAAGGAAAAAATGCCATTATTACAGGCGGAGGAAGAGGATTGGGAAAAGCTACAGCTATTGCTTTTGCTAAAGAAGGTATTAACGTAGCCATCACAGGTCGAAACGAAGAGCGTTTGAAACAAACGGTTACAGAATTAACGGCTTTAGGTGTCAAGGCAACGTATGCAGTATTTGATGTAGTAGATAAACCCGCAGTTCACACCGAGATTGCAAAAGTAATTGAGTTTTTAGGTGGAATTGATATTTTAGTAAACAATGCAGGAATTTCAGAATTTGGAAAATTTGTAGATATGCCTGCAGATCGTTGGGAAGAAATCTTACTGACAAATGTGATGGGCGTATACAATGTAACCCGTGAAGTACTACCTCATCTAATTGCTAAAAATGAAGGAGATATTTTCAACGTTGCTTCTACTGCTGGTTTAAATGGAAATCCTACAACATCAGCTTATTCAGCATCAAAATTTGCTGTTATTGGGCTATCAGAATCTTTAATGAAAGAAGTGCGAAAAAACAACATTCGCGTGTGTACACTAACACCTAGTACGATAGCATCAGACATGTCTATTGAATTGGGGTTAACGGATGGCAATCCAGATCACATCTTACAACCCGAAGATTTTGCAGAACTACTTGTAGCAACGCTAAAATTACCGAGAAGAGCCCTTTTAAAAACAGCCTCTTTATGGACGACAAATCCAGTATAACTACTAAAAAAAGCTACCACTAGAAGGTAGCTTTTTTTTATCTATTTTTTTTTATCCCCTCGAATTAGAATTGACAATATGTTAGTACATTTGTGCTAGTTTTTATATGATATAAATCTATGGTTCGCAAACTTATACGCTTTATTTTTAAGCTTGTGTTGTGGTTCTTTGCATTGAGCATTCTTTCCGTTATCTTTTTTCGCTTTGTTCCAATTCCTTACACACCTTTGATGTTTATTCGATTATATGAACAAAAGAAAGAAGGAAAATCATTTAAATTAGAGCACGATTGGGTTTCTATAGACAAGATTAGTCCGAACTTACAAAAGGCGGTGATTGTCAGTGAAGACGGTCACTTTTTGAGTCACAACGGGTTCGACTTTAAAGCGATTGAAAAGGCGATGAAAAACAACGAAAAAGGCAAGCGTATCAAAGGAGGAAGTACAATTTCTCAACAGACAGCCAAGAATGTTTTTCTATGGCCCGGTCGAAGTTACATTCGCAAGGGATTTGAAGCTTATTTCACGGTACTGATTGAATTACTTTGGTCTAAAGAACGCATCTTGGAGGTTTATCTCAACAGCATTGAGATGGGAGATGGTGTTTATGGTGCAGAAGCGGCGGCTCAACATTGGTACAAGAAGAGTGCGGCTAAACTCAGCGTACAAGAAGCAGCGGGATTAGCAGTTATATTACCAAGTCCGAGACGTTATAATCCCGTACAATCAGGTCCTTATGTAAGCAAGCGAAAGCAAACTATTGCCAGATACATCAGAGGGCATGGTCCATTAGACTTCAAGGCGAAAAAGAAATAAACCTTTACATTTTATACATTTTATTTCCTATTAAGCTATATTTTTCATAACTTTAATCAAACTTAAATATTTTTGTTATGAAAAAAATTGTATTATCATTAGCTATTGGTGGATTGTTATTTGCTACATCTTGTAAAGAAAATAAATCAGAACCTACAGAAACTGATACCCTTCCGGCAACTGAATTAACAGAAGCAAAATCAGAAGCTGAGGTAAAATTTGATGAGGCGAAACAAGCACTTGAAGAGGCTGTAAAAAGTGGAGACAAAGCAGCAGAAGAAGCGGCTAGAAAAACGCTAGACGAGGCCCAAAAAGCGTGGGACGCTACAAAAGCTAAAACAGAAGAGGTGGTGAACCAGATGGGTGAAAAAGCAGAAGAATTAAAAGATGACGCTGCAAAATCACTTGATGAAGCAAAAGGGAAAGTAAATGACCTTAAAGAAGATGCGAAAGCAACTAAAGAAAATGTAAATGACGCTGCAAAAGAAGCACAAAAAGGCTTAGAAAATGCAGCAGATAAATTGAAAAAATAAACCGAAGAAGGATCTGGAAACAGGTCCTTTTTTTTATACTTTTCCATTACAAAATTCGAACTTTTTCTAGTTACAAATCAATTTTATCATTAATTTATAACCTGAATTTAGGGTATTTTCCTCCTTTTTCGTATCTTGTAAGGAACTAAAAATCAAATACTATGAAAACAAACATTGGTCTAAAAGACGAAGTAAGACAAAAAATAACAGACATCCTCGCTCGATTATTAGCAGATGAATTTGTGCTCTATACTAAAACTAGAAAAGCGCATTATAACGTTGAGGGTATTGACTTTCACTCTATGCACTTATTCTTTCAAACACAATACGAAGCGATCATTGTAGATGTAGACGCCATTGCAGAGCGAATTCGTCACTTAGGACATTATGCACCTAGTAGCTTAAAAGAATACCTTGCATTAACTCAGCTATCCGAATCAAGAGATAATGCCGGAAACGACAGTGCTTCTTGGATTAAAGATCTATGTAAGGATCACGAAGCGATTATTATTTTCTTGAGAGAGAATATTGATCCTATTAATGATCTGCACGATCAAGGGACTGCAGATTTCTTAACAGGATTGCTAGAAAAACACGAAGAAGCAGCATGGATGCTACGCGCTCATATAAAGTAATTTTCGATTCAATACTTATTCTAGAGGTTTGTCTTTAAAAGGCAAACCTTTTTTTGTTATTTTTACGGTCAACCCAGAACAAAACAAAAAATGAAACGATTGATTATGCTTGGAGCTGTGATTTTATTACAGCTTGCATGCACTGCACCCAAAACAGAAAAAGACAAAGCCCTTATATTTCAAAAGAGTTTGAATAAAGAATTCTCCAACAAGGAGACTTCACCCCTTGTACCTGATGCTTTAAAAAATTTCAAAGGACTTGATTTCTTTCCTGTGAATGAGCGTTTTATCATAGAAGCCACCTTCAATCGTACCCCAGACGAATTACCCTTTGAAATGCCTACAACAACAGAACGCAAACCGATTTACGTGAAGTATGGTGAAGCTACTTTTAGTTTGAATGGTAAACAACAAACCTTAGCTCTTTTTCAAGACATTAATCTTCGCAATCAAAAAGAATACGAAAAACACCTGTTCCTGCCTTTTACAGATCTAACTTCCGGAGTTAGTACCTATGGAGGTGGACGATACATTGACTTAGAAATACCTGAAGGAGAAGTAATTATATTAAATTTCAATCTCGCTTATAATCCGTATTGCGTGTATAACCCAAAATTTTCATGCCCAATTCCCCCGGAACAAAATTTCATCAATGCAGAAATTAATGCAGGAATTAAAGACTACAAATATGAAGCAGTAAAGTAGCAAGAAACGGATTGTACAATGAGTGCAATGATTCTACTTTTGGTTTTTAAAATCTAACAATATGAAACTAAAAGGCAAGATTGCACTTGTAACAGGAGGCACAAGTGGTATAGGAAAAGCAACAGCACAATTATTAAGTGAACAAGGCGCTCAGGTAATTATTACAGGTAGAAACCAAGAAACCGTAGATTTAACTGTTGCTGAAATCGGATACAACACCATTGGTTTAGTATCTGATGCGGGATCTATGAATGATTTATTAAATTTAAATCATTTGCTTCGTCAATATGTAACTCAGTTAGACATCGTATTTGTCAATGCTGGTTTTGGAAAATATGCTCCTTTAGAGCAAATTGATGAAGCTCATTATAATGAAATGTTTGATGTACTGGTTAAAGGAACGTTATTCACCGTACAACAAGTGGTTCCTCTTTTACAAACTGACAGTTCGATTATTCTCAACACTTCAATTGTAACTGAAATTGGGATGGCAAATTCGAGTGTATACTCAGCAGCCAAGGCGGCAGTACAATCCTTTACAAAAACTTTTGCAGCTGAACTTATCCCCAAAGGAATTCGTGTAAACGCCGTTTCACCAGGTCCTATCACGACGAATTATTTCGATCGTTCTAACCTCTCTGCAGAGCAAGTGGCCCAATTCACAAGTTCCTTTGCTCCTCAAGTTCCCATGCAACGTTTTGGAACAGCAAAAGAAGTTGCTCAAGTTGTGCTTTTTTTAGCTTCTTCCGATTCTTCCTTTATCGTTGGAACAGAAGTTAGCGTGGATGGTGGTTTCCCAAAGATAAAAACTACATAATACTATAAAAAAAACTCAATCTTTCGATTGAGTTTTTTTTATAGTTATAGCAACCATTATTTTAATTTCTTTACTCCCATATTATACAAAGTAAAAGCTTGTAAGTCTACGTGCTCTTGAATTTGTTGGGCAATTGATTTACCAGCACCATGTCCAGCATTTGTTTCAATGCGGATTAACATTGGATTCTTTCCGTTGTTTTTTGCTTGTAATTCAGCAGCAAATTTAAAGCTGTGTGCAGGAACAACGCGATCATCGTGATCTCCTGTTGTTACCATTGTTGCAGGATAAGCCTCTGCTTTAACGTTATGTAAAGGAGAGTATCCTTTTAAGTATTCAAACATTTCTTTGCTATCTTCTGCTGTACCGTAATCATACGCCCATCCAGCTCCTGCTGTGAACGTATGGTAACGCAACATATCCAAAACTCCTACTGCTGGTAGAGCCACTTTCATTAAGTCAGGACGTTGTGTCATTGTTGCACCAACTAACAACCCTCCATTTGATCCACCTTTGATTGCCAAGAAGTCTGAAGAAGTGTATTTATTGTCAATTAAGTATTGAGCAGCTGCGATGAAATCGTCAAACACATTTTGTTTTTGCATTTTTGTTCCTGCAACATGCCATGCTTTTCCATATTCACCACCCCCTCTAAGGTTTGGCACTGCATACACTCCACCATTTTCTAACCAAATTGCGTTAGCAATGCTAAATGAAGGTGTTAGGCTTACATTGAATCCACCATAAGCATATAACATCGTTGGATTTTTACCGTTTAATTCAATTCCTTTTTTATACGTAATGATCATCGGTACTTTTGTTCCATCTTTGGAAGTATAGAATACTTGTTTTGATTCGTACTGAGTAGCATCGAATTTTACTTTCGGTTGTTCATATACTTTAGAAACTCCATCTTTTACATCTAAAGCATAAATAGTTCCAGGTGTAATGTAGTTTGTGAAAGAATAATACAGTGTTGTATCTTCATCTTTACCACCAAATCCACTTGCCGTTCCAAGACCAGGTAATTCAATCGTTCTGATTTCTTTTCCTGTGTAATCATACTGTTTCACCATAGAAACTGCATCTTTTAAATAGCTAGCAAAAATGAATCCACCACCTTTTGTTGGAGATAATACATTTTCAGTTTCCGCGATAAAATCAGCCCAATTAGCTTGTTGTGGTTTTGTAGCATCTACTGTTACCACACGCGAATTAGGGGCTTTGAAATCAGTTACAATATACAATTTACCCGCTTTGCTATCCAACACGCCATTGCTGCTGTCAAAGTTATTTACCATCGTTACAATTGGACTATTTGCTTTAGTCAAATCTTTGATGTACAATTCATTTCCGTAAGTTGAATTAGCAGCTGTAATCACTAAATACTGATTATCTCCTGTTACATATCCACCCACATATCTTCTCTTTTGGTCTTTACCAAAAATTAGAGCATCGTCTTTTTGAGCAGTTCCTAGCTTGTGGTAAAATAGTTTGTGTTGATCCGTTTTCGCAGACAACTCACTTCCTTGTGGTTTGTCATAGCTTGAATAGTAGAATCCTTCATTTTTAAACCAAGAAACTCCACTAAATTTCACGTCTACTAAGGTATCTCCAATTACTTCTTTGGTTTCCGTATCGATAACGATCACTTTTCTCCAGTCGCTTCCCCCTTCTGAGATAGCATAAGCCGCTTTACTTCCATCTTCTGAGAAATCAATACTTCCTAAAGAAGTTGTTCCGTCGGTAGAAAATTTATTTGGATCTAAGAATACTTCTTCTTTTCCTGCTTCGTCTTTACGATATAAGATAGACTGATTTTGCAATCCGTCATTTTTGAAAAAATACGTGTATTTTCCTTCTTTGAATGGTGCACCAATTTTCTCATAATTCCATGCTTCTTCCATTTGTTTTTTCAATTGATCTCTAAATGGAATTTGAGCTAAGTAACCATGTGTTACTTCATTCTGTGCTTTTACCCAAGCTGCAGTTTCTTCGGAACGGTCATCTTCTAACCAGCGATAGGGGTCAGCTACTTCAACTTCAAAGTAAGTATCAACGACCTCACCTTTTTTCGTTTCAGGATATTGAATATCCGCCACCTGTTCCTTTGCTCCTTCATTTTTACATGAAATAATCAAAGTTGCTACAAGAAGTGTCATAAACGATTTTCTCATAATAAATAATTCTGTTTTAAAATTTATGTGAAAGTAAATATATTAATAATAAATGCAAAAGCAAGGCATTACACCTTGCTTTCTACAAATATAAACCAATTAAGGCGGCTACTTAATGTGCGTGATTGTGATCGTCGTGGTCGTGATCGTGGTCGTGGTCGTGACCACCGTCTCCTTCTCCACTTGGTACTATTTCGATATTTCTAAACACCATTGTTTGATTTCCTGCTTTGTCTAAGACTTTTACAGCAAAATGATATTTTCCTGGTGTTGCATTTTCAGCAATTACAATCTCATGATGGTGAATTTGATCATTCTTAACTCCACCCAAATCCCATGTATTATTATAAGCAAACGGTTTTGTTTCCGCCAAAGCTTTTATTGCATGGGTATGGTTTTCGCCAGTATGACCATGACCATCGAAATTATTGTGTATATCCACATTATATGATCCTAGTCCTTCGTTGTCAGAAACGATCATATCAAAGTGGATGTCTTTTCCAGCTTCTAATTTGGCTCCTTCTTTGGGTGCTACCAAATTGACAACTGGCTTTTCTGTATCGGTGCTATCATCACTTGAACATGAAGTGAAAGCGAATAGACTTGCGATTGAAACTGCTGCTAAATATTGTATTTTTTTCATTGTATAAAATTTAAATGTTATTGTTGATCTTGTCTTATTGTTGTTTCCTATTTAAAATTTCACTCTCCTGGTGGTCCACGATTAAAGTAGAACCAAGACGAGAATTGTTCAACAATTTCACATGGGATTAATACAATGGTTTTATAGTTAACTAGTGGGGTAAATACAACAGGCGATTCAGGCGCTGCAATAGCGGGATGAATCTTACACAAGTATTGATCACAGTAGTGAATTTTACTGCCATCTACCCATTCTAAATCGCGATTTCGCTTTCCAAACTCATGTTCAATGATAACATAGTGTAGTAAGTTGCTAATAAGTGGAATAAAAAAGATAACCACCAAAGCAAAATACTTACTAACACTGCTATTCATTTGCTTCATTAAAAGGGTATTTGAATCATTAATTGGATGGATCTACCTAATTCTGGAATGCCTAATGGTCGATAAAAACTCATGTGATTCAATATTTTGGCATCTAGGATATTCGTTGCTGTCAGACTGGTTTTGGCTTCTACCTTACCGAGTCGGAGTGTTGAAGTGATTCCCATTCCATAACTCTGCGAGCTTGGGGTCGCCTCTTCTCCTTGTGCAATTCGCTTTTGTTCTGCGTACCATTTACCGTTTACAAACACCTCTGTTTGATTAAAAATCTTCCAGTCCTTTAAGGTATAGCTCAGTTGACCAAATAAATTGGCTGGTGTTGAAAAAGGCAAAGGATAATTTCCTTTTTTTCCATTGTCCAACTGTTTGTTGTAAATAAACTCAAACACCCCTTCAACAGTTAAACGATTCCAAAAGCGTTTTTCTGCTTTCCATTCAAACCCTGTAATTAAGGCTTTCGATTGTGTGTATTCATAAATTTGTCCGCTATCGGGTAGAATAGAAAATGTTCCAGTAGGTTTTAAGAAGATATAATTAGTAAAATAATAAGCATAAGGGCTCAGCGTTGTACTAAATGTTTCTGTTTTTACAGTTGCTCTAAAATCAACGGCTATTCCCTTTTCAGGATCCAAGTTTGGATTTCCTTTTTCATGGCGAAATGCTCCATGATGCACACCGTTGGAAGCTAATTCAATTGCCGTAGGAAAGCGAAAATTCGTTCCTATTGTTCCTGCGATATTCACGCGTTCAGACCAGTCAAATTTTGCACCAATCATTCCATTAAAACTGCTAAAATCTCGATCTTGTTTTACACTGCGTTGTGCATAACTTGTTGCTGTTTCTGTTGCTTGTCCTTTTTCAATGAGATAGTCATAGAGTATAGTATCATAAAACGGTTTCACGTGTATACTGGCATAGTCTGCTCGTATTCCTGCTTCCCAAGTAAGGCGATCATTGACAAAGTATTCGTACATTCCAAAAGCACCTACTCCAAACTTATTGAACTTTGGCAACAAAAAGCCATAACCGCCAATCGTGTTATTTTGGTAATTCTGCTGAATACCCACCGTAAGCTTGTGTTCTGTCGAGAAGATGTGTTCATATTTAACAGCTGCATCAAACGTATTCAATACAAATTCCAGCTCTAAATTCGGATTAGTTGCTGGTGGCAGCTGATTGGAAAAATGCGAGTGAAACAAGCTATTTTCTTGTCTTCTATTATTTTGAAAAGCCAACAAAACACTTACTTTTTGATTGGCTGATAAATCCCATGTAGCCGTATTTGTCACTTTAAAGTGATTAACAGATTGGTTGGGTAACTCAATATTTCTATGGTTACCGTCATCTTGTACCGCTTCTATATTGGGAATTCCATGCGCTCCTGGAAAAAAGCCACTTTTGTCGTAGACATTGCTAATACTCAAAATATTTTTAAAATTAGTATCAACATAACCAAGTTGTCCGTAAAGCGCTATGTTTTTTCCGGCAGTATTTTTCATTCGTTCTCCATAGATAGGAATGATGGTATTGAGGTAATCAATTTGTTTAATAGGCACACGATAGTCTCCATAATCTTGTCCGGTCACTTTCAATTTATAGAAAAAACGCTCTCCCCGCTGTTTAACCTGAACTGAAGCGCCGATTGCATCGTTGACTGATTTGCCATAAACAATTGCTTTTCCGTCAAAACTATGCACTTGAGGAACCTTTTCATTGTTGATTTTAATCACTCCGCCAATAGCATCACTACCATATTCGATAGCTCCAACTCCTTTGATCACTTCTACTTCTTCGGTACTCAATGCATCGATCTCCAAACCGTGATCTGCACCCCATTGTTGTCCTTCTTGTTTCGCTCCGTTTTCTGTAACAGCAACACGGTTAAAGCCCAAGCCACGAATAACAGGTTTAGATGCTCCAGCACCGATATCCATCGCATTAACTCCAGCTACAGATTCTAGTGTTTTCGCAAGTGATCCTGCAAATTTATCTACTAATTGTTGATGCGATACTTTATCGACATGTTGAACGGAGTGTTTCCCTTGACTAGAAACAACCACCTGATCCAAAAGGGTTGAACTGTCTTTGAGATGCAAGTCTAGCTCCTGATCCCCTTGCACATCAAGCTCGAGGGTTAATGTTTCATAACCAAGATAAGAAACGGTCAATGTATAAAGACCAGAATTGAGGGGATTAGATTGAAACTTTCCTTTGGCATCAGTCATAAAGGCCTGATCTCCTAAAGTAATCGTTGCACCAAGTAAGGTTTCTCCATGATAATCAGATACTCTTCCCTTGATTGTATAAGATTGCGCATGCATGCTTAAAGCGCATAGCAGCACCATCCATGTACATAGAATTTTCATTGTAAAATGTATGTTTAATTAATGAAATAACAGCCTGAACAATCATTGAACGGGCTAAAAAATCTAAAAATTAAACTAAAACTGGAGGGGCTCGAAGGGAGTAATAAACGTGAGAAAGGGGAGTAAACAATAACGTCACTTCCTCCTGAACTTGTTGCGTCGTTTGATATGAAATACTTTGCCATTCCACATAAACAGGTTCTAATCCTGAAGTAGGAATACTATCACAGGCAAAACAGTGATCTACATGTCCGTGGTCTTCGATGAGTTGAACACTGCTGTTCTCTCCACGTCCTTCTGTATAATGTGCATGTGTGCGATGTTCATTTTCATAAGCAACCGCAGTAGAAATATGTTGATAGCTATGTACCAATTGAAATACAGTGGTAAACATAAAAGCTACCACGAGTAATATCCTTGCTATCATTTTTTTTCTACTCATACTTGGACAAATATAGTGTAGATTCTTTAGTTAGACATTTTTTTTGTGTTTTTTTATAGATTTTAGTACGCTTCTTTGTTTTTTTATTTTATCTATCTTTAAAAAAAAGTACTTCATCACAGCACATTCCCTTGCGTTTTCTTCATCATATTTAATTAAAAACTATTGTTATGAGCGTCAAAAAATAGTTCACCTTACCATTTCATAACAATTACCTCCAATTTCAAGAACACTGACAAAATAAGGTCAGTCCTTAACAGTCGATAAATTTTAGTAAAAAAAACTTTTTGTGAATCAAAGAGAATAGTATTCTCTATTATAAAAGGAAAAAGTTGTAAATTATTCTCAATTAAATAAGAGAACTGAAACCATTATAGAAAAAACTCTTTTTCAAGAGGACGACAATTATACTAATCAAACACCTCGTATTTAACAATTAAAGCATTTTTACAGAACAAAATTATCTTAACATTAAAATAATAAGACATAAAGCTTTTTTATCTTTGTGTTTCGTCTTAATTTGAACGTAATGAAGAGTAAATTACTAGGTAGCATTTTAATTATCGCAGGTTCCTCCATTGGAGGAGGAATGCTTGCTATGCCAATAACATCCGCTGGTGTTGGTTTTTTGGGAACCACTGTACTTTTGGGCGTTATTTGGTTTGCAATGTGCTATACAGCTTTGCTCATGGTTGATATTTACGATTACAATGATTCTAGCGCAGGTTTTAACACCCTGACTAAAAAGTATGCTGGTTCCTTTATTAATAAACTAGCTGGGTTTAGTTTGATGTTTTTGATTTACGGATTAACTGCAGCTTACATGTCAGGAGGAGGAACGATAATCAAAGCGAACATCGATCTCTTGTTTGACACGAACTTAGGGAGTCGCACTGCTATCTTGCTGTTTTCACTTGTATTTAGTGGCATCGTTATTATTGGTACGCATTGGGTAGACTGGTTAACACGAGGTTTGTTTATTGCTAAACTTATCTTTTTGGTCCTACTGGTTGCATTATTGTTTCCATTCATACGTCAAGCCAATCTCTTACACAGCCCCATTTCTATTGGATTAACGATCACAGCTATACCTGCTATTTTTACTTCTTTTGGCTTTCACGGAAGTATTCCCAGCATTGTCAGCTACCTCAATGGAGATAAAAAACTACTTAAACGCGCCTTTATTCTAGGAAGTTTACTTCCCTTAGTTATCTATTTAATTTGGCAAATTGTCGTTTTGGGAAGCTTAGATCAAACGCGATTCATGCAAATTTTAAACGATAATGCAGAACTAAAAGGACTTATTTTAAGTATTCGAGAAATGTCGCACTCAGCACATGTGGAGACCTTGTTCAGTTTATTTGCAGCTACAGCGCTAGGAACCTCTTTTTTAGGCGTTAGCATCGGTTTATTTGACTACTATAAGGATGTTTTGCAAAAGAAGTCATCGGGATGGTTTAGAACAAGTGCAGCAGGCTTGTTGACTTTTATTCCTCCTTTGCTATTTGCCTTATTTTATCCTGAAGGGTTTATTCTTGCCTTGGGTTATGCAGCAATTGCAGGGGTAATCCTCGCTTTGTTCATTCCCCAATATTTATACATCAAAGCAATGGCGTATCACCAAAAAAAGATAAGCACGCTGCAAGGTATACTGTTAACTCTAATTTTCATTCTTGCCTTGATCATCATCTACGCACAGATTACAATAGCCTTACAACACTAAAATAAACACATTATAAAACACGCTCCCACCATGAAAAATATAACCGCTCTAGTTTTACTGTTGGTTTTTTGGGGTTGTTTGCCTTCCTATGGGCAAACGGAATCTCAACAGGTCAATGACTCACTAGAAAAGAAAAAGTTTTTTGAACGGATCATCCATTACTTTGAAGAAGCTAAAAAAGATAAATCACAGAGTAAGTTTGATATTTCCTTTATTGGTGGACCGAGCTATTCTGTTGACACCAAATTGGGGTTAGGGCTAATTGCTTCGGGTTTGTATCGCCTTGATCGAGAAAACAGCGAACTATCGCCTTCAAACGTTTCCATTTACACCAATATCACCACTAGTGGCTTTTTCTCTATTGGAATGGAAAACAACACCATCTTTCCCGATGATAAATACAGAATCAATGCAGATATGTCTTTTACCTACATGCCAAGTAAATATTACGGCATGGGATATGAGGCTGGTGCGGCAGGAAATTATTCAGAATACAATGAATATCGCTTATCATTAAAAGCTGATTTCTTAGCTGAAGTTGTTCAAAATGGCTATATTGGATTAACCTTTTCTGCCAAAAATCTTCGCGGCAGTGATTTTGAAATCAAAGAATTTCAACCTAATGAAAACTTAACGACAACGTTAGTTGGTGGGGGTTTTATCTTTTCTTATGACACACGTGATTTTGTTCCCAATCCGTATAAAGGAATCTTTTTACAATACCAACAAACGTTTTACTCGCGTACTTTAGGAAGTAATATACACCTCAGTCAGATTGAAACTACAGCAAGGTACTACCAGCGCTTAACGCCTAAAAGTATTTTAGCTTTTGATTTCAACGGTATTTTCAACAATGGAGATGTTCCTTGGAACATGATGGCACAAATTGGAGGACCTCGACAAATGCGTGGTTATCTCACCGGACAATATCGCGATCGAAAAGAATTAAACACACAAGTAGAACTGCGTCAAAAGATATACAATCGCCACGGAATAGTTGTCTGGGGAGGAGTTGGAAATGTCTTTAAAAAATTCAGTAGTTTTAATTGGGATGAGACCCTACCTACCTATGGTGTAGGGTATCGATGGGAATTTAAAAATCGCGTCAATATTCGATTTGATTATGGTATAGCACGAGGACAAAGTGGCTTCTATTTCAATATTAACGAAGCCTTTTAAAAACATTTTTTATGCGTGAAAAACTACAGAAAAGAAACCTACTAAAACGTATTGGCTATAGCCCTATTGCTTTATTCTGCATCTACTTGTTCGTAAATATGGTTCCTACCTTTTATTTTACGGCCTTTCAGCCATTGAATATACTAGGCAGAATCACGGTATTTGTATTCCCATTGAGTTTGTACCTACTTGTATTTTCTCTGTTTAAAAATATGGGACGTATTCAGGTGCTCTTGTTTCCTGTTTTATTTATTCACGCCTTTCAAATTGTGCTATTCTATCTTTTTGGAGAGGATGTTATTGCCGTTGATATGTATCTAAATGTGGCCACAACGAATGCCACGGAAATCACCGAACTCTTAGGAAGTTTACTTCCTTCGATCGCCTTCGTGTGTTTACTGTACATTCCTACTCTCATTTGGGCCATTTTGCAATGGAGAAGAAAAATATACCTACCTAAGGTTTTTAGACATCGCGCGTTCAACATTGGAGTTTTGCTCTTTTTTAGTTCGTTTGTCTTATCGTTAGGTGCTCAAAACAAAAACAGAGAAGCTTTTTCTTTTACGGTTGATGTATACCCTATTAATGCTTATTACAATCTACATTTTGCAGTTAACAAATGGAAAAAGGTCAATGCATATCCTCAAACTTCTAAGAACTTCGTATTTGAAGCTACCAAAATGCCTCAAGATAGTGTGCGTCAAATTATTATACTTGTAGTCGGTGAGACAGGACGAGCACACAATTGGCAACTATATGGATACGATCGCCCAACGAATCCTCTTTTATCCAAGCAGGAACACCTCGTTTTATTTGAAGATGCTCTAACTCAATCCAATACAACACACAAAAGCGTATCAATGATTCTTTCCGATGTTAATGCCGCTAGCTATCGCGACATCTACTATAGAAAAGGAATAGCCCAAGCATTTAAAGAAGCGGGATTTACAACGATTTGTTTATCCAATCAATCCGAAAACAATTCGTTTATTGAATACTTCACCAAAGAGGCGGATATTTATAAAACCATTCGAACAACGGATAGTAAAACGCGATTAACTGTGAATCATCCTGATGAGGAGTTGATTCCACTCATGACGGAATTGATTGAACAACAACCAGGCAACCTATTCATTATTTTACACAGCTATGGCTCACATTTCAATTACAAAGAACGCTATCCTAAAGCATTTCGACAATTTACACCCGATAATCTTACGGCGGTAAGTCGTCGACAAAAGGAACAATTGGTCAACACGTATGACAACAGTATTTTATACACGGACTACTTCCTATCAACAACCCTAGATGCATTGCAAACTGTTGATGCACAAACGATGTTGTTGTACACTTCAGATCACGGAGAAGATTTATTTGATGATGATCGAGGTTTGTTTTTACACTCCTCTCCTACACCTTCGTATTATCAATTGCATATTCCCTTTTTCTTGTGGTTCTCTAATTCGTATATCGATGCGCATCCGACAGCCTATCAACTGGCAAAAAACCGATACAAAGACCCGATTAACACACAGGTCATTTTTCACACGTTGCTCGATGCTGCTGCTATACAAACCCCCTATTTTAAACCGGAACACTCTCTTGTTAACCCTCAATTTAAAGTGGTACCTCGATTGTATTTAAACGATCACGATCTAGCGGTTCCCTATCAAAAAATGAATTTGAAAAAAGAAGATTTTGAACAAATCGAAAAACTTAATTTAAAAAAATAAAAATATGAAGACTTATTTGCGAATGATTTCCTTTATGGTTTGCCTTTTGTTATCCACAAGTCTTTGGGCACAAAAGGAACGATTTGAGTTACTCCCTTTTGGAAATATGAACCAATGGCAAGTACGAGAGATAAAAGAATCTCTACTTATTGGCGGCAATACGCGTTATCTCTATTCCATAAACGACAGTAAAGACACCTTAAAAGACAATACGCCCTATAAAAATATACGTTCTCCTTGGGCCACTTCTTCGGTTTTAGCCGTTGTAAGTGGTATTACGAAAGGCAGTGTAACTGTATTTCCCGAAAAGAGAGGCAAAGGATTTGCTGCTCGACTTGAAACAAAAGTAGAACGAGTTAAAGTTTTGGGAGTTATCAACATCAACGTATTGGCTAGTGGAACCATTTTCTTAGGCGAAATGATTGAGCCTATTACAGATACCAAAAATCCACAAAGCAAACTTGTAACAGGAATTCCCTTTACCAAAAAACCCAAGGCTTTGCAGTTTGATTATAAAGTAACCACTGGAGGCAAATCGAGTCGAGTGAATGGCATGGGAAAAGGAACAGTATTAAGTCAAAACGACAAAGCTGAAATACGCATTTTATTGCAAAATAGATGGGAAGACAAGGATGGTAAAGTTCATGCTAAACGCGTAGGAACCGCTTGGCTAAACTTAACAGAAACCGAAAAAGAGTGGAAAAATAAGTTTCAACTTAACATTCACTACGGCGATATTAGTCACCAGTCGATCTATCAAAAAGAAATGGCACTTCGCACAGGTATTTTCACTGATTATACCCGCAATAGCAAAGGACAAATGACAGAAATTATAGAAGAAGGTTGGGGAACTGCCAACGATCCAGTTACCCATCTTATCGTTCAGTTTTCTTCTAGTAACGGAGGAGCTTACATTGGAAATGAAAACAGCAGACTGTGGATTGACAATGTAGGATTAGTATATGAATAGGCAAGACTGTTTACGGTTGACAGCTTACAGTTTATGGTTTGCTGTAAACCGTAAACTGTAAACTGTAAACCAAAAAATCTATCTTTCTCCTGCTTTTGGATCCTGACCGTACTCATTAGAACCTACTGTTCCATCAATACAAGCGAAATAAAGTACAACAAGAGCACCAATTCCAGTTAATCCCAACAACATCCACCAACCACTTTTTCCTGTATCGTGTAAACGACGAGCTAAAAGTCCTAATGAAGGTACTAAAACAGCTAAGCTGTAAAGCGTTCCTACATAACCAAAACTTCCTAAAATACGATCTACAATTCCTAAAACAATAGAGATAATTACACTAACTAGGGTAAATGACCAATATTCTTTACGTCTTACACGTCCATCAAAATCAGTATAATGATTCTTTAAAATGTTGATAAAATTCTCTTTTAATGTAGTAAAATTCAGTTCCATCTCAATCTATTTTTAATTTTTATGTAGCGAAGGTAAACTTCTTTCTTTAAAGAAAATCAAAATCACATAAAAGATCACTATAAATAGGGAGAAATAAGAAAAATGCGAATATCCAACTAGAAAAAAAAGACATCGCAAAGGATGTCTTTTGTACTAAAATGATCTAATATTGTTATTTTCTAATACTGTCATGGCTGTGTGTTTCAACGCCATCATTCCACAGGGTAAGGATGTCTGTTGCAACAGCAGCGCCACTTCCAGCTGCAATAGCAAGTTGACTGCGATGTCCCGCTAATGTACCTGCTACATAAATCCCTTCGGCAACAAGGTGATCTATATTTTTCAATTGCACTCTATTCTTCGCTGGTATTGATTTTTTGTGTGGTTGCACATACTCCATCAATCCTTCAATTGCGAATGTTGCACTAGAATTAATAGCGACAACAAGTACACGCGCCAAATAGTTGGATTTATTCGTTTCTATCGCAAACAATTGATCGTGATTTCTCGTGATTTTGTTTACTTTTTCACCTTCTATTTGGGTAATGTTAGCATAGATTTGCAAATTTTCTTTCGCTTGGGTAAGTAAATCACTTCCTAATGTTCCTGGTTGGATACCAAATGCATTGTTAAACACTGCATCTTGTAACATACTCCCCTTTTGATGCATAATAATGCCGATTTTTTTTCCTTCCATGAAGGCTTTTTTTTCAGCACTACCTAAGATCTGGGCACAAGAAACTCCGGAAACTCCTCCTCCAATAATTAAAACATCATAAACCAACATGGTGATCTATTTTGTTTTCTCGTCAATTAACTTTGAAGTTCTGTAAATCAACAGAATACAAACAGCACACAAAAGTGCTACTATACCAATTAAAGCAATTAAACTGTTTCCTTGAAATAAGTTATTAAAATCAAGCATTGTGATATTTAATACAATTAAGGCAACAACAAATGCAATAATAATGTAACTGAATATTTTCATTATTTCTCAAAAGATTTTAATTCAATTCTTCGAAAGTACGAAATAAAAACCATCTAGAGAATGCTTTAACATTACCACCAAATAATTTAACAGCCGATAAATGATAAAAAAAAGGGTCAAAAGCTCATTTGATCAGTAAAACTTTCCGTTAGCAACCTTTACAAACTATCAATTTACAGGTTTGATATTACTGGCTTTGGGTAAGCATCTCCTTTTCTTATTTTTTAGAACACGAAGAAAGGATGTGTTTCTATACGAGCAATTTAGTTTGATTATAAAATAGAAGTTGAAGAAATGGAAAGCAGAAACATCCGAGAAAGATTTGTAATTTTGTGCGCTTAAAAATTATCAACATGTTTCAAATCGGTCAAGCCTTAGTATCTGAGGATATTTTAGAAAAAGAATTTGTTTGCAACCTAACAGCCTGTAAAGGTCAGTGTTGCATTGATGGAGATGCGGGTGCTCCTGTAGAGAAGGAAGAGACGGTTATTTTAGATGAAATCTTTGAAACGGTAAAACCTTATTTACGTCCAGAAGGCGTAGCAGCTATTGAACAACAAGGTACATACATCATAGGTGAAGATGGAGAATATGAAACACCTTTGATTCACGGAGGAGAGTGTGCTTATGTTATATATGACAACGGGATGGCATTATGTGGAATTGAAAAAGCGTATTTAGAGCAAAAAATAGATTGGAAAAAACCTATTTCCTGTCATCTATATCCGATTCGCATTAAGGAATATTCTTCTTTTTCGGCGGTCAATTACCACAAGTGGCATATTTGCAGCGATGCTTGTGCTTTAGGAAAAGAATTAGAAGTTCCTGTGTATAAATTTTTAAAAGATCCTTTGACTCGCAAATACGGTTCTGAATGGTATGAAGAACTGGAGTTAGTAGCCAAAGAATACTATAAAAAATAAGGTTATTTCAAATATAGGGTCTGTTGTCCATAGTCGAGAATTGCTTGACCTAATCCAAAAACATCAGACCCTACAATTCCGTGAACATTTTTTGTTTTATACTCTGTCAATGCGGTATTTACGTGACTTAAATCCAACAAGACAAAATTAAAACTGTTTTTCTTCCATCTTCCCATTTGGATTTCGTTATTGTACGACACTTGTGTCATCATACCATTTGCTCCAGCTCCCGAAGCTCTTGTTTCTGATTCTGAAGCAATTAATCCAAAATGCGAGGCTTGATCAAAATCAATACAACTGTTTGAGGCCCCTGTATCTAGGATGAAATCACCCCATACTCCATTTACTTTTACACGTACAAAAAGGTGGTTTGTTCGCGCTATCTTGAAGCGAATTTGCTTATAGCGCTCTTTTTTTAACCAATCTTTATAGTTTTCCATCAATTAAGTTTAGTTTTAATACTTTTTATAAGGTACTTTTGTAGTTTGAAAGATACTACTTTGTAGAATATTACCAAAGCATGATTTTTACCGATACTCACACCCATCTGTATTCAGATGCATTTGCGGAAGATCGCAAAGAAACAATAAATCGCGCAATAACAAACGGAGTTACGCGTTTTTTTATACCTGCCATTGATTCGAGCTACGCGCAAGCGATGTTTGATTTGGAGGCAGCGTTTCCTGATTGCATCTTTTTAATGATGGGATTACATCCCACCGATGTAAAGCCAGAGACGTATAAAGAGGAGCTCGCTTTTGTAGAAAAAGAGTTAGCAAGACGCAAGTATTATGCGGTTGGTGAAATTGGCGTGGATTTGTACTGGGATAAGACGACCTTGTCTATTCAACAAGAGGCTTTTCAGCACCAAATTCAGCTTGCAAAAAAGTACGATCTTCCTATCAATATTCATTGTAGAGATGCATTTGATGAAGTGTTTGAAGTTTTGGAACTCGAGAAAGGAAAAGACCTCCGGGGTATTTTTCACTGTTTTTCAGGAACGGAAGAACAAGCACAACAAGCCATCAGCTATAACCTAAAATTGGGTATCGGAGGTGTAGCAACCTTTAAAAATGGAAAGATTGATCAGTTTTTACATAAAATACCGTTAGATCATATCGTATTAGAAACTGATTCTCCGTATCTTGCACCAGTCCCTTTTAGAGGGAAAAGAAACGAAAGTGCCTATATTTTGAACATCGCTGAAAAGCTAGCCGAATTATATGCGCTTCCTTTAGAAACAATTGCTTACCAAACTACAGCCAATTCAAAAGCTATTTTTGGTGTTTAATTGTATAAGATAGAAAACATAACATTTCAGTTTACATAAATATTTAAAACACTAATGTCTAAGTTTGATTCAATACGCCATTATCACGACCATGAAGTCAATGAGGTCTTACAAAAGATCTCTAAGCATCCCATGGTTAAAGCGTTAATGGGTTTTACTTTTCCAAATAAAACCGAACAGGAATGGATGGAAGATTTGAGTAAAGTAACCTCAATTCAGCAATTTCAAGAAGAATTTGCCTACCACTCTATTCGTCGAATCTTAGAAAAGAGTTCCAACGGACTTTCGACGTCTGGTTTTGAGAAATTAGAAAAAGATACTGCTTACTTATATATATCGAATCACCGTGACATTATTATGGATACGTCTTTATTGAACGTAACCTTAAAAGATCACGGCCTGACGATGACGGCTTCTGCTATTGGGGATAACTTAGTACAGAAATCGTTTCTATTGGCTTTGGCCAAAGTAAACCGCAACTTCTTGGTGCGCAGAAAACTAACCCCTAGAGAACTATTAGAAAGCTCTCGTCTAATGTCAGAATACATTCACAATTTAATTGTAGAAGAGAATCGTTCGGTTTGGATTGCCCAACGCGAAGGCCGTACCAAAGACGGAAATGACGCTACGAATACAGGGGTATTAAAAATGATCGGTATGGATGCGGGGGAAGAAAATTTAATGGACTACTTCAAACAATTGAAGATTGTTCCTGTTTCTATCTCGTATGAATACGATCCGACAGATGCCTTAAAAATGCCTCAACTATTGGCGATTGCCAATAATGAGACTTATATCAAAGAAAAAAACGAAGATTTCATCAACTTATACAGTGGGATCATCGGTCAGAAAAAAGGGATTCACATTCACATTGGCGATATTATTGATACCGAATTGGATCAAATAAAAGCCATTGCCGATAAACCGAATAAGCAATTACAAGCTTTAGCTCAAGTAATTGACCATTCGATTATCACCAATTATCACTTGTGGCCGACCAACTATATCGCGTATGATATTTTGCACAATACAACTAAATTTGCTGACCGCTACAGCGAAAAAGAACGACAATTATTTGAGCGTCGTTTAGAGTTGCGCGTCAATAAACAGGAGCAAAAAGTGGTGGATAACTTTTTAGCGATGTATGCCAATCCTGTAGTGAATAAATTAAAGTTACAGGATGAATACTAAACCTTCTATTCTACTCATCTATACGGGCGGTACCATTGGTATGGTTAAAGATTTTAAAACGGGTGCTTTGCGCGCGTTTAACTTTGATCAATTGGTTGAGCGCATTCCAGAATTACATTTGCTGGATTGTGCCATAGAGACTTATTCGTTTGAAGTTCCGATTGACTCCTCCGATATGCAGCCGGATCTATGGGTTCAGATGGCTAGTATTGTAGAAGACAATTACGATCGCTTTGACGGTTTTGTTATTTTACACGGTTCTGATACGATGTCTTATTCTGCTTCGGCTTTGAGCTTTATGTTGGAAAATGTCCACAAGCCTGTTATTCTTACAGGATCTCAACTGCCTATTGGCGATTTGCGTACGGATGCCAAAGAAAATTTAATTACAGCGATTCAAATTGCGGCGCTACAGGAGAACAATGTACCAGTTATCCAAGAGGTTTGTTTGTATTTTGAATATAAATTATACCGCGGTAATCGCACCTCTAAAGTCAGTGCAGAATTGTTCAATGCGTTTACCTCTCCCAATGTTCCACATTTGGCAGAATCGGGTGTAAATTTGCGTATCAACCATTCGTTATTGTTACAAAAACCGTTATCTTTGCCGCTGACTGTTCACAAAAAGATGTCTCGTAACGTAATGATTTTACGTTTATTTCCGGGGATTCAGCAACAAGTTTTGGAGGCGATTTTGGCCATTCCAAATTTAGAGGGAATCATCTTGGAAACATACGGTGCAGGAAATGCTCCAACAGAACCTTGGTTTTTAGAAACGTTGCGTTGTGCAACCCAAAAGGGATTAAAGATTGTTAATGTAACGCAATGTTCTAGTGGTAGTGTGATGATGGGAAAATACGAAACAAGTACAGAACTCAAAGAGATTGGCGTTATTTCGGGGAAAGATATTACTACAGAAGCCGCCATTACAAAATTGATGTATTTGTTAGCACAACCCAATGTTCAAGATTTTAAAGTAGCTTTTGAAACGCCTATTTGTGGCGAAATGGAAGTTTAATATACAAAGAGAGGTGGCCGAGTGGTCGAAGGCGCACGCCTGGAAAGTGTGTATACGGCAACGTATCGAGGGTTCGAATCCCTTCCTCTCTGCAAGGAAAACCACCAACGGATGTTGGTGGTTTTTTTATTTGTATAAGTCTCGTGGGGAGCTCGCTCACCGAAGAGGCGTTACAAATAAAAAAACAAGGCAAAGCACAGCGGTGCCGTGGTTTTTCTTGAGAAAAATAACCTTATTTGGGAAAACCGTAGCGAAGCGGAGGTAATCCCTTCCTCTCTGCAATTAAAAAACAAAACCCTTTGTAATTCAGCACATTACAAAGGGTTTTGTTTTTCAGGGGACAAATAAGGGGACAGTTAACACCAATCGTCCTTAAAGTTTTGTAATTATCTTTTAAAAATATTAAATATCAATTTTTAGTAGATCCATACAAAATTATATCTGATATGATATACCTTAATTTATCTTTAAGATCATAGTCAATTTCTAATGCTTCTGCATTACCACACATCTCAATTAACTTAGAAAAATTAGAAATTTCATTATCAATTTTACTTTTAAAGATATCTGACAACTCTCTAATCCCTTTAAAAGGACTACGGTGACCTGTTATCTTTGCTAAAATTTTTATTCTTAATTCATCAGGAGTTTTAATAGTTGATATTTCTAATAATTCTTTTATAAAAGAATCACTCGTATTTAAAAACTCATGTGTATTAACTAATTGAGATATAACATTTATTGGCTTCGTAGTATGAAACACTTGAATTCAACTTATAAATGCAACTTTTTGGGTGCGGATAATAAGCAATAAAAACATTTATTTTTCAGAGAGGAAAGAGAGACAATGTCCCCCTTTCTCTCACTCTGAATGGATAAAGTTTGCTA
>NZ_JACHTC010000079.1 GCF_014145635.1 Myroides sp. WP-1 | reverse complement strand
TTACCGTCGACATGTTCTATACTACATCCCTCGTTGAGTAATTTTTTGTAACTGTCATTTTTCAGGAAAGCTTCTTCAGAAACCATATCTACAGTAGTTAACCAAGCAACATCTTTTGTTAGTCCTAATAAGTGCAGGTAGATGCAGACAAACTCCGAGCAATCAACTTCTTTGATATCCTTGTACTTTAAACTTGTCCGGTTGTTGTCTTGTTTGTAGTAAATCTTCTTTGATACAACCTAAAAAGAATAAGCCCAACTCTCGCTAGGCTTATAATCTTTAATCTCCAGCAGTACGCAATATCATCTCTAGTCTTTCTGCCACTTCTTATGAATCATTGCTCTTTAATAGTCATGCTAACTAAGATTTTACTTCTATTTTCTAACATCAACAATGGGACTTTAACTTCACTAATTAGTTGCAACTATTTTTAAAACTTAGTTTTCTAATTAAAATTGAAACTGTGATTTTGACATATACTCAAAAGCTAGAGACATGTCTTCTCCAAAAAAATTGTGTTCTTCTG
>NZ_JACHTC010000078.1 GCF_014145635.1 Myroides sp. WP-1 | reverse complement strand
GGAGATTTTTCATATACTTTGGAGTTAGGCGGCGTGCATAAATTAGCGTTAGGGGTAAAAGCCGGTGCAACGTTTCACAGTGCCGATTTGTTTTCTAAAGTAGGAAATGGGTATACCTTAGATCCCGGTGACCCTGCATTTGGTGCAGACAGCAAGTCTACTCTTTTTAATGCGGGAATCGGGGCATACTACTATACGGATAAATACTACGTTGGTTTGGGAGTACCGAATTTAATTAAAGAGTACTACTTGAATTACGACGGAAAAGATTTTGGACAACGCGAGATACACATGTACTTGAATGGGGGTTATGTATTTGATTTAGATCAGGACTGGAAATTAAAACCCTCGACGATGATTAAATACGCGATGAACTCACCAGTATCGTTTGATTTGAATGTTAATGTGATGTATCAGAACAAGATCGAGGCAGGGCTTAGTTACCGCTTAGAGGATGCTATTGGCGGAATGATCAACTACCGCGTTACTCCTCAATTGCGCGTGGGTTATGCATATGATTACGTTA
>NZ_JACHTC010000077.1 GCF_014145635.1 Myroides sp. WP-1 | reverse complement strand
ACTCAAAAGGAACACCAAATGAGATTAGAGCTATAGAGCATTTAAGGGAAATAGAATATAGTTATGAAGAAGTGGAAAAAACAAATCGAAAGTAATAAAGAAGATAAAAAAATAGCGAAATTGTATACTGTTTCGCTTATTCCATAGACACTAAGGGCTGTTTGCAAACAGCTCTTAGATGTTTTTTCTGTAAAGAATTTACTAAGAACAGCACAACTCCTCGTTATCGGTAGTCGATGGTGGTATTGAAGGAGGATCACTTACTATTCCCAATACGGTTTTAGATGAAATTACTGTTGGTGGGGGGAATATAGGTTGGAAAGTTGAGCAACCAATAACAAATTTTACTTATAAGAGAACGTTACCTGTATGGAGTACAGTGAGACAACGATTTTGGAAGAATGAGGCCTTTTATAATTCAAAGGCTTATACAGAACCTAATGTTTTGCGTATGCAAAAAGGTTTTGCTCCTCAACAACAAAACCCAAAAACTGGAATA
The DNA here is from genome assembly GCF_014145635.1 of Myroides sp. WP-1. GTDB lineage: Bacteria > Bacteroidota > Bacteroidia > Flavobacteriales > Flavobacteriaceae > Flavobacterium. The sequence continues at coordinate 34 of NZ_JACHTC010000077.1, read as the reverse complement.
CTTGAAAGCATGGAATTACATCATCATAAAGTTC
>NZ_JACHTC010000076.1 GCF_014145635.1 Myroides sp. WP-1 | reverse complement strand
CCATCGCAGCTGGTTTGAATTTGATATCGTTACTCAAATCAAAAACATAGCCCCCTGTTGCATACACGTGCAGTTTCTCGCGAAGTGTTTTAACGTCGTTGTCGTTGTAGCGAGAACGAGTCAACAAATTCGGGGCAGATAAACCTACATAGGCTTTGTCTGAGTACAAGAACAAGCCCGCTCCTATATTGGGTGTGAATTTGTTCTTGATGTCACTCTCCGCGACAGGATCGGATGGATTATAAATGTGCAACTTGCTGTAGTTCACATCCAGTAAATTAGCTGATCCCTTCAATCCAAAGGCCAATTTGTAGTGGTAATTCAAATCAATAGCATATGATAAATCTACCGATAAGGTATTGTCATCCATTACCCCTAAATGGTCATTGACAAAGTTTACTCCTAATCCCAATCCTGAATCTCCCAAGGGAGTATTTACGGATAAGGTTGCTGTTTTGGGAGCTCCTTCTAACCCAACCCATTGGGTGCGATACAAGCCAAAGATGTTTAATCCCTCATTACTACCCGCATAAGCAG
>NZ_JACHTC010000075.1 GCF_014145635.1 Myroides sp. WP-1 | reverse complement strand
CCAACTCAAAAGGTGAAGAGCAAACGATTGATTTAGGTGCATTAGTAGCAGCTAACGAAACGTTGACTGTATTGACATATGACAAAGCAACGAATACGTTAACGTATGCTGATGAAGATAAGATCACACACGATTTAGTATTGGGAACAGGAGCTGTATCATATGACGCTGCAACAAACACGTTAACTTACGTAGATGCAACAGGAACATCTAAAGACTTTGTATTTAACGAAACAAGCTTAGTCTACAACGATACGACTAACATCTTAACGTATACCAATTCAAAAGGTGAAGAGCAAACGATTGATTTAGGTGCATTAGTAGCAGCTAACGAAACGTTGACTGTATTGACATATGACAAAGCAACAAATACGTTAACGTATGCTGATGAAGATAAGATCGCGCACGATTTAGTATTGGGAACAGGAGCTGTATCATATGATGCTGCAACAAACACGTTAACTTACGTAGATGCAACAGGAACATCTAAAGACTTTGTATTTAACGAAACAAGCTTAGTCTACAACGATACGACTAACATCTTAACGTATACCAATTCAAAAGGTGAAG
>NZ_JACHTC010000074.1 GCF_014145635.1 Myroides sp. WP-1 | reverse complement strand
AAACAACAGCGAATTTGTAACGAACATCATCAATACGTTAAACGACAAATACGGAAACGTAGGATATGAAAATGGGAACTTCTTCTATATCGATGCGGCTGGAAAACACGAGATTGCAATTGAAGATCTAAACACAACCAACCAAACATTTGCCTTAGTAAATGACGAGTTAGTTGTAACCGATTCAGATGGAAATGCAGTAAAAGTAGCAGTAGCTGAGATAGCAAACAACGAAACATTCGTTACCAACTTAGCCGATAACAGTACGTTTGTAACTAAGTTAGGAGATAACAATGAATTCATTTCTAAAGTAACGAACAACAGCGAATTTGTAACCAACATCATCAATACGTTAAACGACAAATACGGAAACGTAGGATATGAAAATGGGAACTTCTTCTATATCGATGCAACAGGAAAACACGAGATTGCAATTGAAGATTTAAACACAACCAACCAAACATTTGCCTTAGTAAATGACGAGTTAGTTGTAACCGATTCAGACGGAAACGCAGTAAAAGTAGCAGTAGCTGAGATAGCAAACAACGAAACATTCGTTACCAACTTAGC
>NZ_JACHTC010000073.1 GCF_014145635.1 Myroides sp. WP-1 | reverse complement strand
CGAAAGATATGTTTCAAACGATGCAGATACTACAAAATCAAAACAGCAGATGTAAAAACAACACAATATCGGCTGTTATATCTCCAACTATTGTAGATAGTCAAAAGATGAGCGATAGAGATTTACGAGCATTAGCCGTTGAGTTTTTACTTGGTTTACAAATCGATCCTACCAAAGCTCAATTCATTGCTTTTGTTCATACAGAAAAAGAGCATAAACATATTCATATCATCGCCAATCGCATAGATGAAAATGGCAAAGCTCTAAAAGATAATTACATTGGTTTTGAAGCTCAAAGAGTTGCTCACGAAATAGCACTTAAATACGGTTGGACGTCTATAAGACAAGAAAACGAGAATAAGAAACAAAGAGCTAACAACACAAACTTAATAGCTAAAAACACTATCAAAACAGCTCATAGGGAAGTTTTAAGACAGGAACCAAAAGATTTACAACAATACATTCGATTAATGCTTGAAAAAGATATTGAGGTTAAACCAACTATTAATAAACAGGGGAATATTCAAGGATATCGCTTTATTCATTTACCAACTAATACAAACCTAAAAGCAAG
>NZ_JACHTC010000072.1 GCF_014145635.1 Myroides sp. WP-1 | reverse complement strand
ATTATCGTGCTATTAAGCTTGAGTTTGTTAAGTTGTCAAGGAAAAGACAAAGAAATAACCCAAACAGAGCAGATTGCAACGCAAGAACAAGAACCAAAGAAACTACATTGGTGGGAGCTACCACAGTTTGTGAATCCCGATGACAAAACGTTTAAAGAAATTATGAAAGGAAGAGAAGAAAAGTATCAACAAGCGATGAAAAATCTTAGTTACGATGGAGTGCCAGATTCAGGGTTTGTTGAATCAGATTATAGTATTAATGACCTAAATCTTATGAATGAGTTATACTATGATGGATTAAAATCAATGGGGTTTCAATTTCCGAGTGAAGAAGTTTTCAATCAGCGTATAAAAGAATTTTATGGAGTAGATCTTACACAAGATCAATCTAACAATCCTAGAGTAAGACGAGTGGGAGATTTTTTAATCTTAGTGCCTAAGTTACATGCAGAGAAGACATATAAAGAAGTACCTATGTTAGTCTTCTCTTATCCCAGTATTGTCTTTGATCTTAAAAGAAGGTATTACATATTTAGTTTGACTTCTGCATGGGATGTTCTGGATGATTACGATGAAATTTATTATCGATTTGAGATGAGTTCATTAGATT
>NZ_JACHTC010000071.1 GCF_014145635.1 Myroides sp. WP-1 | reverse complement strand
ATCAGAAGTTAATCCGCGGTGCCAAGACAGATAATTATATTTATTTACAATTAGCGGATTGTTATTACAACATATTCAATACAGTAGAGGCAGCGAAGTATTACGGAAAGGCCTTGGAGAAAGATCCGAGTTTAGATTCAGAGTTGTACTACCGCTATGCACAAATGCTCAAAGCGAGTGGTCGTTATGATTCTTCGAATGCCGCTATGAAGAAATTCGCTGAGCGCAATCCGGAGGATCAGCGCGCGATTGCTTTTTTACGCGAGCCCGATTACATTCCGCGTTTACGTGCGCAAGAGGAGTTGTTTACTTTTGAAGAATCAGGGATCAATGACCGTCAAGGGAATGATTTCGGAGCCTTCTTAACTACGGGAGATACGCTTTATTTTGCTTCTACACGAGCAGGTAATAACTCGAAGAAAAAGTATGGCTGGGATAACCAAGGTTATTTGGATATCTACCAAGCGAAATACAAAAACGCTGATGATCCATTGTATGATGTAGAGCCTGTATCAGAGTTGAACACGAAGTATCACGACGGACCAGCTACTGTAACAGGAGATGGTCAGACGATGTACTTTGCTACGGAGAGTTTCCGTGCAGGAAAGTTTACCA
>NZ_JACHTC010000070.1 GCF_014145635.1 Myroides sp. WP-1 | reverse complement strand
ACTGTGGTAGCTCCCACCAATGTAGTTTCTTTGGTTCTTGTTCTTGCGTTGCAATCTGCTCTGTTTGGGTTATTTCTTTGTCTTTTCCTTGACAACTTAACAAACTCAAGCTTAATAGCACGATAATTATTCCTCTTTTCATATTTTTATAATATTTTATGATATCCTTTTGGTCGGAAATACCCTTTCCATCCAGTATGTATTTGTAATGCTCCTCCTTTCAATTGGTAATATGATACTCTAGTTTTATTATTTTCTGAACCACTATCTTTTATTTCATTTCTCTCTTTTGAAGTTAAAATCGAAAATTTAGTATTGATATGTGTATCCATATCACCACTCTCTGTTAATGCCTCTAAAATGGTCACTATCTTAGTCGTTTTATCATAGGTATATACGATACCTGTATGACCGTCCTCCTTTGTTCTTCCGGGTTTTAATCTCCTCCATACAAATATATCCCCTGGCTGTGGTTCAAAATTGGGGTCAAAAACACCATCTTTACCGTCGACATGTTCTATACTACATCCCTCGTTGAGTAATTTTTTGTAACTGTCATTTTTCAGGAAAGCTTCTTCAGAAACCATATCTACAGTAGTTAACCAAGCAACATCTTTTGTTAGTCCTA
>NZ_JACHTC010000006.1 GCF_014145635.1 Myroides sp. WP-1 | reverse complement strand
AGCTGTTTTAATACACGCACTATGGACTCATCAATGATTCACCATTAAGACACCTCGGAGATAAGCTACACTAAACTCTTATTTAAGGTTATCTTAGATTTTTTGTTTTTTGTCGGTTGTTTGTTGTGGATTGGGAGTTATCAGTGATCTGTTATGAGGTATCGGTAGATTGTCCAGAAATAGAAAGCCCCTTTCTTTAAACGATAATCTTTTACAACCAACGACGAACGACAATCAACATACAATAAAAAAGGAGAGCAATACTCTCCTTTTTATACAAAAACAAAATAATAATTCTAAAATAATAATTCTAAAATTATAAAATCTTAAAATGATGTTGTGATTCCTACTGTTAGTCCTGCAGCTTCTGTTACATAACGACAAACCCCTCCAACACATAATAATCCTCCACGTTGTCTTCCATAGCTTGTTGATACACGTGTTGTTCCTTTCGTATAACTAACACCTGCATTATAATAATGAATGCGTTTTTCTTTATCGTCATTTCCATAATTATACATGTCATTTACGAATACAGCCCAATTGGCATTATATGCAAATTCCAAAGTACCTCCTACCCAATTCTTTTTATCTCGATCTGCCCACATATGTTGCGCTTCTAAACGCACTGACTTATTATCTAAAAATTGATAAGTTGTTTCTGCGCTTAAAATACGAGCGTTAACATCTTCAAACTTTCCTTCCAAAGCTTTCATATTATAGTATTGATCTAAATACATAAAAATGGAAGACCAACTATTCGACCATTTCTTACGTACTTCGATTCCAAAATCTCTATAATACTTTTCCCCAAAATCGAGCCATTTAGACTCTAATTCTTGTTTATCGAAATTCATTTCTGTTTTTAGACCAGCCCAATATGACCCATTCACAACTAAATTAGTTCCAAATTCACCCCCCAATACACTTCCTTTAGGGAATTCATAATAAAAATCAAACTGTCCTCCTATTTCTCCAGCTCTTTTTCCTAACCAATCAATACTCCCTTGAGCTTGATACACATAAATATTTTGTAACGAATAATCATATTGTTTCGTTAAAGCAGGCACATAATTAATAACCCCTGTTAAATATTCATTACCAATAAATTCTCGTTGAGACGCATTTTGTATATTTTCGATTCGTCTAAGGTTAACGTCAATAGACATTCCTTTTTGAAAATATCCTGAATTAATTAAAAATCCTTCTCCTTTTTGCTTAGTATCAGGTTTCACAAACCCAGACTGGATCACATAATCTTTATCATTACGCACATATTCTGCTCCAAGATAAAATCCTCCCAAAGCATAATCAGCGCGAATTGCAAAGTTTGAATTAAAATCATTCAAGTTTTCATTATCCTCATTGTCATCATCAAGTTTACGTCCAAGATAACTAGCACCGAAACTCAATAAATGATTGTCCCAACCCAACAAGTCATCTATACTTACAGACAAATCAGCTCCAAACAACATAGATTTAGCAAAATCAAATCCCATACCGATTCGTTGTTTACCACCCATCACTGTAACTTTCCCCCAAGAATCAATATTATATTTTGCATTTAATCCAAACACTGCGTTGTTGACTCCTAACTGTCTATCTTCCCAAGCTCTAAAAAGCAACCCACTTCCAAATTGATCATAGAAATGTCCTGCGGTAACATCTAGTCCTTTTTCTGCATTATTATATCTCGCATATATAGTCCCAATGTCAAAATTTTTAAACTCTGGATTATAATTCAACATCGGATTTGGCGCATAACTCTCTAGCTGTGTACCAAAAGACCAATTCTTATAGTCATAATCTACTTTTAAATATGAATTAGCGCGAAAACGATCTTTCTCTGCCTCTATTGGATCTAATTTGATTTTTTTATCATCTACATACCATTGAGAATTATTTTCTAGACCAACTCTAATCTGAGCATGTGCATTTACTAAACTAAAAAAAACACCAACGGCTAACAATACTTTCTTCATGTTCTAGTTATTTATCGCTGCTTTTACTTGTTTATATAATTCTTTTTCTATTCCCGGTGTATAACTAGTATGTTTATATACAACCTTACCTTTATAGACTACAGCTGTAAAAGGAACATTCACCACGTTCATAGCACGCTTTAGTTCATGGTTTTGATCCAACAGCACTTGATAATCCCATCCTTTCCCATTTACTAAAGGTTTTACTCTTTTTACCGATTTTGCATCATCAATTGAAACAGCAATTAACTTTACGCCTGTTTCCTTTTGCCAGTCTGCATATACATCATTAATAGCAGCTAATTCTTTTAAACAAGGTCCACACCAAGTAGCCCAAAAGCTTAAAATCACAGGCTTCTCTTCTTTACTTAAATCACTAATATTAAATGCTTTTCCATCTAAATCTTTCAATACCACTGAAGGTAATGTATTTTGCTGTGCCATAACACTGAAAGACGAAACAAATAACAATAATGCTACAAAAACTCTCATAAAAAATATTTTATTATATTGAAAAAGTAAATATATGCAAAAAAACAAAACCTTAACTTTTTATTATGTTTTTTTTATTTGTAATATTGTATTAATATTAACCATTAATTAACAACAAATCAACATGAGAAAAAAAATCTTACAATCTGCAATCCTAGTACTAGCAATGGCTTTTATGGTAGGATGTTCAAGCGATGACAGTTCTTCCAACGGTGGTGGAGACAATGGTAGTGGAAATAACGGCGGTGGTAACAACGGCGGAGGTGATAACGGTGGAGGTGACAACGGTGGAGGTGATACAGCTGTATATCAATATGTACAAAAAATATTAGTTGAAGATATTACTTCTGCAAGTTGTGTTTGGTGTCCGTTAGCAACTTTTGCAACAGAAGAGATAGCGAAATCTGAATTAGGTGATAAAATTATTTCTGTTGCGGCACATGATGACTTTAATCCAAATTTAGTAAGAGATCCTTTTGTATTACCAGGCATAAGAGACCTTGTTAGAGCCGTAAAACTTACAGGTTATCCATTTGTTGCTTGGAATAGAAATACAACTATTAAAGGTACTGCTTTCCAATCTTTTATTCCTGAAAGAAGAATAGATGGAAAACCACAATATGTTTTCGATGCTAGTTTATTTGCAACATTCCACAGTAAAAACAATCTTTTTCAAGATAGTTCTCCAATCGGAATTAAAATAGAATCTGATTTAACTAATACTAACGGAAGCGTTAAAGTTAGTTTGAAATTTGGTGCTGATCTAAACCAAGATTTAAAATATGTAGTTTACATTATTGAAGATGGTCTAAAATTCCAACAAGCCAATGTATCGACTCTATATGGAAATGACACAGGTGAAGGTAGATGGGAAATGGATTTCATCCACAATCAAGTGGTACGCGCTACAAACAATTTCTTAGGAGAAGCGATTGCTGCAGGAGAATCAGTAACTACAAATGAATTTAAAACAACTTCAAACTTATCTTATACAGTAGCAAACTTAGACAATGTTAGTGTAGTTGTTGCAATTTTAGATAAAAATGGTAATGTATTAAACGCACAAAAAGCAAAAGCAAATACAACACAAGACTACCAAATTGTAGAATAATTAAATATCCTTTATAGTACAAAAAAAGCTTATGTAGACACATAAGCTTTTTTTGTACTATAAAGTGAAAATATTTTATCTATGAAAAGAGACATTAAAAGTTATTTCAGAAAATTTCAAAAACAAAAAAGCCTGACAATTACTTGTCAGGCTTTATTTGCTCCCCCTCTTGGGCTCGAACCAAGGACCCTCTGATTAACAGTCAGATGCTCTAACCAACTGAGCTAAGGAGGAAGGTATCTTACCTTAAATGCAGTGCAAATATAACATCATTTTTTATTTCTGCAAATACATTCGCTTTATTTTTTATCTACTTGAATATCGCTTTGTAAATATCGTTACCATTAGCAAACAACAGCAACCCTATAAGTATAAAGAAACCAACCATTTGAGCATTTTCTAAAAACTTATCACTTGGTTTTCTTCCCGTAATCATTTCATACAATAAAAACATCACATGCCCTCCATCTAATGCAGGAATAGGCAATAAGTTCATCACACCTAACATAATGGATAATAAAGCAGTAATATTCCAAAAATACTCCCAACTCCAAACCGAAGGAAAGATATCGTAAATGGCTTTGAATCCTCCTACACCTTTATATGCACCTGTTTCTGGTTTTACGATTTTCTTTAATTGATCAAAATAGCCTCCTACTTTTTCAACTCCTTTTGCAATTCCAACAGAGAAAGATTCACCTAACGAATACTTCACCTGACTGATGTGGTATACTCCCATTTTTTCTAGGGTATCTATCGTTAAAATTGGTGCGTAGAACAGATTCAATTTACCCTCTTGATCAATTTTTAGATCAACCGTCAATTCTTTACCGTCTCTTTCAATTACCGCAGGCACAACCTTACCTTTATTATCAGCTAATACGGCTTGTACTTGATCTGCAAATGGCGTATTTACCCCATTCACACTTTTTACTTGATCTTTTAATTGCAGCGTTTGAGCGTTAGATTGATCTCCTTCTTCATTAAAAGCAACTACTATAAATGGAATTCGCAAAGAAACAAGTCCTCCAGCTTTCTTCCCATCACTGATTTGCCCTAATAAATTAACGGGTAAATCAATTTGCTCTTTTACACCATTGCGTTCCACTTCTACCTGATGCCCCATCATAATAGCATAACCAACATCGTTAAAGCGATCTATTTCTTTTCCATCAACCGCTACAATCTTATCACCCGTCTTCATTCCTGCCTCTTGCAAGATAGGAGATTGTACCCATACACCGTGATCCATATCCTTATTAGAAATATACAAATCACCATACGCATAGGTCATCCCGATATAAATAACAAAAGCCAAGATAAAGTTTACGGTAACTCCTCCCAACATAATGATCAAACGTTGCCAAGCTGGTTTCGAACGAAATTCCCATGGTTGTGGCTCACTCTTCATTTGCTCTGTATCCATACTCTCATCAACCATTCCCGAAATTTTCACGTAACCTCCTAAAGGCAACCATCCAATTCCATACACCGTATCTCCTATTTTCTTCTTAAACAAAGAAAACTTAACATCAAAGAAAAGGTAGAATTTCTCTACGCGAGTTTTAAATAATTTAGCTGGAATAAAATGCCCCAACTCGTGCAGAATAATCAAAAAGGATAAGCTCAATAAGAATTGAGAAAGTTTAATCAATATTTCCATTGTCTAATTTCGTTTCAAATCTGAATAATAAGCAAAAATAAAATATTAGTTGAACTATCAACTATATTTTAGGAAAGTATTCGGAAGAAAGACTTGATTCTTTTGAGCACCGCTTGTACTTCCATACGCACTCTTCTTTTCTGTTGTATTTTATTCTGATATAAAAGTACTTTTTTACCCATTTATTTTGCTCAAACATCCAATAGCGTGAGATTTATTCTTTGTTTTTACTTTTTGTTATCGAGAATCAAGATGAAAAACGACAAAAAGACGAATAATAAAAAAGTATTTTCTAACTTTGTTATCTTAAACTATTATTTATACTATGTTACAGATAGCTTTTATTAGAGAGAATCAAGAACAAGTGATTAAAGGCTTGGCAAAAAGAAATCTTGATGTTACGGAGGTGCTAAACGAAGTGCTTGCTTTAGATGAGAAAAGAAGAGCAACACAAGTTGAATTAGACAATGTCTTAGCGGAATCCAATAAGCTATCCAAAAGTATTGGTGAGTTGATGAAAAATGGAGAAAAGGCAAAGGCAGAACTTATCAAAGAAAAGACATCAAATTTACGTGAGCAAAGCAAAGAACTAACAGAAAAGTTAAATCAAGTATCTGCGGCACTTACGGAAAAATTATATACGATTCCCAACATACCAGCGGATATTGTACCAGCGGGTAAAGATGCAGATGACAATATCACGGTTCACCAACACGGAGAAATTCCGACCTTACACGAAGGTGCATTACCACACTGGGAGTTGGCAAAAAAATATGATTTAATTGATTTCGAACTAGGAAATAAAATAACAGGAGCTGGTTTTCCCGTATACAAAGGAAAAGGGGCACGTTTACAACGCGCTTTAATTTCTTACTTTTTGGATAAAAATACCGCTGCTGGATATAGAGAATACCAAGTACCGCATGTGATCAACGAAGCATCTGGTTTTGGAACAGGTCAATTGCCAGACAAAGAAGGGCAGATGTACCACATCGGAGTAGACGACTTGTACTTAATCCCAACAGCAGAAGTTCCGATCACCAATATGTTTAGAGATGTGATCTTACAAGAGAATGACTTCCCTATTCTATGTACAGGATATACTCCTTGTTTCCGTCGTGAGGCAGGATCATACGGTGCGCACGTGCGAGGATTAAACCGCTTACACCAATTTGATAAAGTGGAAATTGTTCGAATAGAACACCCTGATCGTTCTTATGAAGCATTAGATGGTATGGTAGAACACGTGCAAGAGTTACTACACGAATTAAAATTACCTTATAGAATTTTAAGATTATGTGGTGGTGATATGGGTTTCACTTCTGCATTAACCTATGATTTTGAAGTATTCTCTACCGCGCAAGACAGATGGTTAGAGATCAGCTCTGTTTCTAACTTTGAAACTTTCCAAGCCAATCGCTTGAAATTGCGTTTTAAAGATAAAGAAGGTAAGAGTCAATTGGCACATACCTTAAATGGTAGTTCACTAGCTTTACCACGTGTATTAGCTGGAATACTGGAAAATTATCAAACACCAGAAGGAATTGTGATACCTGAGGTCTTAAGACCGTACACAGGATTTGATATTATTGATTAATTTTACACGATAAATACACGCATATGAAAAGCACCAAATCCTAAAAAGACATTTGGTGCTTTTTTTATCTTTGCATAACCCTAATAGAGACTTATGATTATTTACAATATCACGATAAACATTCACGAAAGTGTACACGATGCATGGATGGCATGGACGAAAGAATTTTATATTCCTGGCATCTTAAACACAAAAAAATTCGACAAAGCTCGAATGGTTAAAGTCTTGGTGGATGAAGACATGGGAGGAATTACGTATTCTATCCAATTCGAAACGGCCAATGCTGAACTTTTACAGCAATTCTACAACGAAGAGCACGATTATTTTGAAGCGGAATCACGCAAGAAATTTGGTGATATGATGCTTACGTTTAAAACAGAATTAGAACTTATAAGCGAACATTAAACCGAGAATCAATGGACAAAGTTAGAGCAAAAAAACACCTGGGCCAACACTTTTTAACAGACGAGAATGTTGCAAAGCGCATCGCCGATACGCTTACCTTAGAGGGATATAAAAAAGTATTAGAAATTGGTCCTGGAATGGGGGTCTTAACCAAATATGTTTTGGAGAAACCCATTGAAACTTTCGTTGTAGAGATTGATACAGAATCTGTTGATTACCTAAACAAACACTACACGAAACTCCACGATCATATTTTTGCACAGGATTTTCTAAAATTCAACATTGTTCAGGCTTTTAATCAAGAGCCTTTTGCGGTGATTGGAAACTTTCCATACAACATTTCCACGCAAATTGTATTTCGCGTTTTAGAACTTCGCGATTATGTCCCTGAATTTTCGGGCATGTTTCAAAAAGAAGTAGCAGAGCGAATATGCGAGAAAAAAGGAAGTAAAACCTATGGTATTCTCTCGGTTCTCACTCAAGCCTTTTACGATACAGAATATCTATTTACCGTATCAGAACATGTGTTTAATCCTCCTCCTAAAGTCAAATCAGGCGTGATGCGCATGCGTCGAAAGGAAAATTACACGCTACCTTGCAATGAGAAATTGTTTTTTACTGTTGTAAAAACAGCGTTCAATCAACGTCGAAAAACATTGAGAAACAGCCTTAAAGGTTTTGGTTTACCCGATGAAATTCGCGAAGAAGCTATTTTCAACTTACGCCCAGAACAATTGGGTGTTGAAGAATTTATTGATCTTACAAAAAAAATAGAAGTACATGGAATTCAAAATCAGTGATGAAACTATTCTACAAATCGAAGAGCTTATTGCTACAGGAAGAGAAGCAGAATTATTAGAGCTTCTCAAAGATATTCACGCCGTGGATATTGCTGAGATGATGAATGAGCTTCACTCAGAGGAAGCTATTTATATCTTCGATATACTAGATAGTGAAGTTACTGCAGAGATATTACTTAATTTAGATGAGGACTTACGAGAAAAAATCTTAAAGAGTCTTTCACCGAAAGAGATTGCAGAAGAGTTAGACGAACTTGACACAGATGATGCGGCAGATATTATAGCCGAATTATCCGAAAAAAGACAAGAAGAAGTGCTATTAGAGTTGGAAGACTTAGAGCACGCTAAAGATATTGTTGAGCTTTTGCGTTATGACGAAGATACTGCAGGGGGATTAATGGCTAAAGAATTCGTTTCAGTGAATGTCAATTGGTCAATACTCACCTGTGTCAAAGAAATGCGCAAACAAGCAGAGCATGTTTCTCGTGTACACTCTATCTACGTTGTAGACGACGAAGGACGATTAAAAGGACGCTTATCGCTTAAAGATTTATTAACTTCTTCTACGACAACGCACATTAGCGATGTATACATACCCAAAGTTGACTATGTTAAAGTGGACACGGAAGATACGGAAGTAGCGCGTATCATGCAAAAATACGATTTAGAAGCTATTCCTGTTGTAGACGAGATGGGGCGATTAGTTGGTCGAATTACTATTGATGACATTGTCGATGTCATTAAAGAAGAAGCTGACAAAGATTACCAACTTGCAGCGGGTATCTCACAGGACGTTGATACCAATGACAGTATCCTAACCTTAACCAAAGCAAGACTTCCTTGGTTAATTCTTGCGATGATTGGTGGTTTTGTTGCAGTAAATGTATCGCGTAGCTTTGAAGATGCTATGGAAAAATTTGGTGTACTCTTCTTCTTTACGCCTTTGATTGCTGCTATGGCGGGAAATGTAGGGGTACAATCATCAGCTATTATTGTACAAGGACTCGCTAATAATACAATATCGGGGTCAATTTGGAAACGATTGGGTAAGGAAGTATCCTTGAGTTTACTCAACGGATTTTTGTTAGCTATTTTATTGATGATTGGAAGCCACGTATTATTAGGTGTTGACTACATTATTGGGGTTACTGTTTCTATTGCACTGATTAGTGTAATTATCATCGCTAGTCTCATTGGAACATTTGTGCCAATTTTACTCAATAAATATGGTGTAGATCCTGCCTTAGCGACAGGTCCATTTATTACAACAAGCAACGATATTTTTGGTATTTTGATTTACTTTTCAATCGCAAAAGTAATTCTAGGGTTTTAAAATTTCTGTTATGGCAACAAAAAAAGTACTTCATTTAGATAGCAACCACCCGTTAATGTTAGCACAATTAGCTGACATGGGGTATGAAAATATTGAAGATTACAGTTCAAGTAAAGAAGCGATTGAAGCGAGTATTCACGAATACGAAGGTCTAATAATTCGAAGTCGATTCAAAATCGACGCTGCATTTCTAGAAAAAGCAACTCAGTTAAAATTCATTGGACGCGTTGGTGCAGGTTTAGAAAATATTGATTGCGAATTTGCAAAAGCGAAAGGCATTGCCTTAATTGCAGCACCAGAAGGGAATCAAACAGCTGTGGGGGAACATGCTTTAGGAATGTTGCTCACTTTGTTTAACAAGTTAAACCTAGTAGATCAAGAAGTTCGTCAAGGGATTTGGATTCGAGAAGGCAATAGAGGCATTGAACTAGAAGGAAAAACTGTCGGTATCATTGGATATGGTCATATGGGAAACGCGTTCGCTAAACGCTTACAGGGCTTTGACTGTGAGGTAATCTTTCACGATATCAAGGACAATTTAGAAAATCAGTATGCCAAACAGGTTTCACTCGTTGAATTACAACGAAAAGCGGATATTGTGAGCTTACATATTCCACAAACTCCAGATACCTACTACATGATCAATCAATTGTTTATCGAACAGATGGCTAAACCCTTTTGGTTGATTAATACAGCCCGAGGAAAAGCGGTGCAAACTGCCGATCTAGTTGATGCATTAGCAAGTGGAAAAGTAAGAGGTGCAGCACTTGACGTGCTAGAATATGAAAAATCTTCATTTGAACATATGTTTGCTGATGAAACACTCCCACAACCGATGCAATACTTAATTCAATCGGACAAAGTGTTACTATCGCCTCATATAGCAGGATGGACAATAGAAAGCAAAGAAAAATTAGCACAAACGATTATCGATAAAATACGTCGTCAATTTTTATAAAAAGTAAGAGGGTGCCCCAAAAGGTCACCCTCTTTTATGAAATTTATATTTTAAATTATTTAGAATCCTACTTCTAAAAGTATCTTTTTACCAGAAGCTTTTCTATTAACAATAGTATCTCCTTCTTTCGCAATGGTAATTAACGCAAATTCTCCAGCGTTTTCAGCAGTTCCTTCTACCAAAACATTAATAAATTCAGCACTAGTTTTAGAATAACTTTTAGTCCATTTCTTCACTTTTTCCGGAAGCGGTGCATTAGGGTCAACTACTACAGGAATATCACTTTCTGTATTCCACATATAATCTGTCGTTACTTTCGTACTACTTGACTTATTTACGGCAATTGTTTTCAAATAAACTTCATCAGTTATTTCGACAGTTACGTCGTAAACCTCGCTCTTCAAGGTTGGTTTTGGATCACTGTCATTATCTGTACTACAAGCTGTAGCACCCATTGCAAGAACTGCACATACTAAAATAAACTTAACTTTTCTGAACATTGCTTTCACTTTTATTTAACAACTCAAAAATAGCTTTTTTTTTACATTATGCAACCAATAACCAAAAAAATTATCTAATAGAACGCAAAAACAACAAAAAAACAACAACTCTATTAATACAATTCTTTTAAAAACAAAAAAAACACCTCAAATTAGGTGTTTTTTATATATTTCTAATTAAACTTATTCGCTTCTTCTTGAATTTTTCGTTCGAGTTCTGCCTCAAATTCTTCCATCACAGGTTTCACCGTACTTTCAGGCAAATCTGCAATCTTAATATACATTAGTCCGTCGATTGCATTATTAAACAGGGGATCCACATTAAACGCAATGACCTTTGCATTTTGCTTGATATATTTCTTGATCAAAACAGGAACTCTTAATTTTGCAGGTTCAACATCTTCAATAATCTTATCAAACTTATTCAAATCCGATTCGGTTTCATTAAAGATTAAATCTTTATCCGCATCCTTTAAGTTTACTTTGTATTCCATTTTAGGAGTAACATATTGTGCAATAAAAGGATCAAAATAATGTGAGCGCATAAATTCAATCATCAATGATTTTGAAAAATCAGAGAATTGATTACTTATACTCACTCCACCGATTAAGTACTGGTGTTCTGGAAAGCGCAAGGTTGTATGCACAATTCCCTTCCACAGTAAAAACAACGGCATTGGTTTTTGTTGATAATCTTTAATAATAAAAGCACGTCCCATTTCGATGGATTGTGCCATCATCGGGTACAATTCAGATTCAAAACGGAATAACTCATTAAGATAAAAACCGTTTATACCGTATTTTTTATAGATTTCAGACCCTAATCCCATGCGATAAGCGCCACAAATCTGTTCTGCTTCGCTATCCCATAGAAACATATGGTGATAATATTTGTCATATTGATCTAAATCGAGTTCATTATTCGTTCCTTCACCGACTTCGCGAAAAGTAACTTCTCTCAGTCGACCAAGTTCTAATAATATTGTGGGAATCATATCCGATTTACACAAGAAGACTTCATAATTTTTACTTTGCAGTAAACGGAAATCTTTTTCGCGTAAAACTTCAATTTCTTGTTTGATTCTATCAAGGGGTTGTGGAGGGACGATGTCCTTTACCATCTTTGGAAATTTAAAATTAAAAGAAGGAACCTTAATCCACTTACGGGAGTCCTCATCTTTGTAAGCATTGGATAATAAATACGTTTTAAAACGCAAGAAATTACCGTAATCGCTCAAATCATAATGTTCATTTTGTTCTTCTACAGATATTGGTCGCCCAATACGCACTTTTATTACACGATCTTTTTGCGTTAGCAATTCAGAAGGCAACTTTGCTGTACGTAAAGTGGGATTGATCTGAGATAAAAAGTAAAATAATTTACTGTTTTTTGCATGAAAGTAAATAGGAACAACGGGGACATTGGCTTTTTTTATCAGCTTAATTGCGCCTTCTTCCCATGGTTTATCAACAACCAAACGATCATCTTTATAGGTCGACACTTCTCCTGCCGGAAAAATACCCAAAGGTTTTCCATCACTTAAATGTCTCAGCGTTTCTTTTAGTCCTAAAACACTTGACTTTACATCTTTATTATTTTCAAACGGATTGACAGGCATAATGTATGGCTTCAAAGGCTCGATACGATGCAATAAAAAGTTAGCAATGATCTTAAAATTAGGATCGTGCTCTAACATCAATTTCAACAATAAAATACCATCAATTCCTCCCAGTGGGTGATTTGATATCGTTATATAAGGACCTTTTTTAGGTAATCGCTTTAATTCCTCAGGATCAATTTGAAACTCTATTTGAAATTCTTCTAAAATCGAATTCAAAAACTCCAAATCTTCTAAATGTTTATTTCTATCGTAAATCTTATTTAATGTGGTAACCTTAAGCGTTTTCATAAGCAACCACCCGGTAAAAGTACCAAATATACCATACTTGTCCACATTAATCGCTTTCGCTACTTCCTTAGCTGTTACTAACCCCATCAATTTCAAAATTTAAGTAAGACAAATATACTAAAATCTTTAGGTAATCTATTTTATTTTATCAACCTTGCCCGCATATCCTTAGTCATATTGAAGATAAAAACCTAAATCACTGATTAAAAAAAAGATATCTCTTTTCCTTTTGAGATTCTTACGCTACGCTTCAAAAGTCTTTTTACTTCTTCCATCATTCCTCTGCAAATTTGCAATTCCAAGCGCAGTATTCCTCTCCAATCGCCAGACCACCGATTGCCCTAGTCTGGTGCGAATGCTAATTAAAGATTAAAATATCACCTATAACAAGCTTTTAAATGAGAATAAAACATATTTTTTCTATTTTTGGTTTTCACACAAAAATACGCAAAATGAAAAAAATCATATCCTATAATGTCAACGGGATTCGCGCTGCAATAAAAAAAGGTTTACTTGATTGGATGCAGGAAGAAAACGCAGATATCATCTGTATACAAGAAACCAAAGCAAAAGAAGATCAAATTCCAACAGACGAAATTACGTTAGCAGGATATCCATATCAATACTATTTTTCAGCTCAAAAAGCTGGATATAGTGGAGTTGCCATTTTTTGTAAAGAAAAACCCAATCACATCACCTATGGAACGGGTATTGACTACATGGATTTTGAAGGTAGAAATCTCCGTGTTGATTTTGATTCATTTTCGGTTATGTCCTTATATCTTCCATCGGCATCGAATATTGATCGATTGGATTTTAAATATCAATACATGGATGACTTTTTCGACTACATTCAAACGTTGAAAAAAGAAATCCCCAACCTAATCATCTGTGGAGATTATAATATTTGTCACAAGGCCATCGATATTCACGATCCTGTCCGCAACGCGAAAGTATCTGGTTTTTTACCTGAAGAAAGAGCGTGGGTTGACAAGTTTGTTGCCCATGGTTTTATCGATAGTTTCCGCATGTTCAATACCGAGCCACACCAATATAGTTGGTGGACGTATCGCGCTAATGCAAGAAACAACAACAAAGGATGGAGAATTGACTATAACATGGTATCTGAACCAATGCAAGATCGCGTGTGTAATGCTGCAATTTTACAAGATGTCAAACACTCAGACCACTGTCCGATTGTTGTAGAAATCAACGAATAATCTCACTTATAAACACACCCCATTCCATGATAAAAAGACTTTCCATCGGCTTATTCGCTATACTTTTACTTTCCTCTTGCGTAACAAGAAGGCTATACAACGAACTCGATCAACAGTATCAAAGTGCACTTGAAGAAAATCAACGACTATCGGATGATTTAACCACTTTAAATAGCTCGATGAGTGACTTAGAGCAAGCAAAGAAACAATTGGCCCAACAACTTAAAGATTTGCAACAAGAGCGACAAAATTTAAATGCAGAGATTTCCGCTGCACAACACCGTCTTCAAGATTTGCAAAGCTCGTATACTAATTTAGAAAAACACAGCGAAGAATCTTTACAAGCTGAAGCTGCTCGTTTGGCAAAAGCACAGGCGGAATTAGATTTAAAATCAAAACGCGTTCAAGAATTAGAAGCAATCTTAGCGGCCAATGACAAACAGATGAAAGCACTAAGAGACAATCTCTCTCAAGCGTTAAATGCGTTTGAAGGAAGAGGACTTACAATTGAACAAAAGAATGGAAAAGTCTATGTATCGATGGAGAATAAATTACTTTTCAAGTCAGGGAGTTGGGCAGTAAATGACGAAGGTCGTCAAGCGGTGGTAGAACTAGGTAAAGTTCTAGCCCTTAATCCTGATATAGCTGTTCTTATCGAAGGTCACACAGATAATGACAAGGTCTTAGGAAACTTAGGTGATGGTGTTCAAAACAATTGGGATTTATCCACCAAACGCGCTTTAGCTATTGTTGCTATCTTAACGGAGAATGGATCAATCGACAAAAAGAATTTGACGGCTGCTGGACGAAGTGAATATGCCCCTTTAATGAGTAATACCTCTAATGAAGGTAAAGCCAAAAACAGACGTATTGAAGTTATTCTAACGCCTAATTTAGATAAAATAAACGAAATGTTGAATCAACTATAACGTTTATTTCACCAAATTCAAAAGCACTATAACCACATATTATAGTGCTTTTTTTAAATTATTTTGCGATTAATAAAGTTCAATTTGCCATCTTATTAACACATAAACTAATTTTTATTAGTTAACTTGCCTTTTTTCAATCAAAAAACAAACGACAATGTTCCCCTTATCTTTAAGCCAAAAAAACATCAATGATATCATCGATTTTAGTCAATTGAATGGTATTTATAAGTGGTTTTTTGATCATTTGAAATTTTTGCATCTAGAAGTTCACGAAACACATATCGTAACGACAATAGCGCTACTTCTGGCATTTTCACTTGTTATGTTTACTTTAGATTACATTCTAAAAA
This sequence comes from Myroides sp. WP-1, assembly GCF_014145635.1. Classification (GTDB taxonomy): domain Bacteria; phylum Bacteroidota; class Bacteroidia; order Flavobacteriales; family Flavobacteriaceae; genus Flavobacterium. The sequence goes on along the minus strand of NZ_JACHTC010000006.1, from coordinate 142,754 downwards.
ACATCTTCATCGTTATTGCGCGAAAATACGCTGCCTTAAGTAAAACACAATTAGATGATATCATCATCAACAATAAGGTATTGCACAATATCACCCATTTTATTCCAGTGGCCTTGGCGCGTATCTTATTTCCCATTTTCTTCATGGGATTCCCCAATGTGATCAATTTTGTGCTATCACTAACGAATATTTTATTTGTTGTGGTCATCACGTTACTTTGTCGATCGATCATCCGTACGGTACGAGATTACGCCAAAACCAAACCAAGCTTAGCAGATAAACCCATCGATAGCTATACACAAGTTGCGAGTATTATTCTTTACTTCTTTGCAGGAGTAATTATTTTTTCTACCCTAACGGGTAAAGATCCTGTTAAGTTTCTAGTATCTCTAGGGGCTGCCTCTGCGATTTTAATGTTGGTTTTCAAGGATACTATCATGGGATTTGTAGCTAGTATACAGGTGTCTACCAACGATATGGTTCGCGTAGGGGATTGGATTGAAATGGCTAAATTTGGAGCAGATGGAACAGTTTTAGAGATCAACCTTAGTACTGTAAAAGTGCAAAACTTCGACAAGACTATTACCACTATTCCCACTTATTTACTGATTAGTGACTCCTTCAAAAACTACCGCGGCATGCAAGTTTCAGGGGGAAGGCGAATTAAGAGAAGTATCAATATCAAGATGTCCTCTATCCGCTTTTTAGAGCCTTCAGAAATCAATGAATTAAAGAAAATTCAATTATTAAAACCGTATATTGAAGAACGTCAAAAAGAAATTGACGAATACAATATCAATACCAATGCCGATCAATCAATGCCAGTTAATGGTCGTCGTATGACAAATATTGGTTTATTTCGAGCTTATGTATTGCGCTATGCACAACAAAATCCAAACATACACAAAGAATATCATTTGATGGTTCGTCACTTACAACCAACAGAGCACGGACTACCTATAGAATTATATATGTTTACCAATAGTACCGTTTGGGCTTTTTACGAAACTGTTATGGCCGATATGTTTGACCATGTCTTAGCTGCCATTGACTACTTTCACCTGGAAGTATTTGAACTCCCTTCGTCTGATGATGTAAGGCAGTTTATTGCCAATAGCCAGGATTCAACTAAAAATTCAACTCATTTATAACAAAAAAGCTTCAAGGAAATCCTTGAAGCTTTTTTTGTTCTTATTGTTCTAATTTATCAATGATCTTCTCAATCTTCTCTTCTGTTGTGGTTAATTTTTTCTTGCAAAAAACAATCAACTGAGAAGCGCGTTCTACTTTTTCTGCAAGTTCGTCTACCGTAACTTCATCGTTTTTCAATGCAGTTAAAATTTGATCTAACTCATTTGCTGCGGTTTCGTAAGTAAGTTTTTCCATTGCTCTATTTCTTCTATGTGATCTATTGTTATCTTATATTGCTTATTGTAAAGCGTTATTTCTAATTCATCTCCTTTTTGTAATACGGTTGAAGCCGTTACAACCTTACTTTGATGTCGAACAACGGCCAATCCTTTTTTTAAAAGGTGATCTAAGTCATAAAGAGATAAAATTTCTTCCGTCTGTCCAAGTACTCCTTTTGTTTGTGCGATCTTGTGTTTGACACGTGCAAAAATCACTTCTTTTAACCTATTGATTTTTTGTTGTTCTACCACTAAACGCTGTTTCGCCCATAAAGTCAACCGTGTAGAGGTATCAAATAACGTGTGTTCTTCTTTTTTCAACAAACTATTCGCCTCTGCTCTCAACGTTAATTCAACGAGATTTAATTCATTTGTTGCCTGTTGAATCAATCGTTTCACAATATAAGACAGCGCGGTTGTTTGGGCTTCTAGATCTGCTTGATTTTCGGTGATTCTGAATTTACTCATTCTACCTATGTTCTCTTCAAGTTGAAGTACAGTTGATTTACTTTGTTCTACAAGACGTTGGCTCTGCATTAGTATTCCTTTTGCACTTTGAGCTAAAAACACATCAAATTCCAAAGCCAAGGCTAAAATAAAAGCCGCTACAGCACTTGGGGTTTTAAAATGTGTATGAGCAACATAATCTACAACTGTGTAATCCGTCTCATGTCCGATTCCCGTAAAAACAACAAAAGGCATTTGTGCAATCTTTGCCGCGACCTCATAAGCATTAAACACGTCTAAATCAAACTTTGATCCTCCTCCTCGAATGAGCACAACTGCTTCATAACTTCCCTTAGCAATTACCTCTAGTTGCCTGACAATACTCTGCACAGCCCCATCTCCTTGTACTTGTGTATCATAGCAAGTTAATTCAAACGAAAAATTATATGGATTTTGTTGTAAGTGCTGAACAAAATCTTCGTATCCAGAAGTGCCAACAGAAGCCACCACCGCAATTTTTTGAACAACCAAAGGTTGTTTAATCTGCTTATTCAGGTCTATCAACTTATGCTGTTGTAATCGCACTAAAGTTTGTTGCTTTTTTCTTTCAATCTCTCCTAAACTAAAAGCATAATCAACATGAATTACATGCAAGGAAAATCCAAAAACAGGATGAAAAAGCGCTTCTCCATAGCATAGAATTTCAGCGCCTTCTTTGACAACTTTTTCCAAATCATCACCACCATCAATGACACAACGCTCTACATTTCTACTCCAGATCGTTGCTCTGCATTTGGCTAAAACTTGATCCTCTACTTGCTCAACGAGTTCTAAATAATAATGTCCACGTCTATCCTTATTTACTTTCAGCACCTCTGCCTTAACCCAAAAATATTTGCCCAGCATCAGTTCGTCAAAAACTTGCTGTACACGATTGAGAATGGCGTGTAGTGAAAATATTTTTCGAGTGTCTTGCATAAGAGAAATAAGAACGAAATTACAAAATTTTATAGGACTACCTCCACTTTTTTCGATTTGATTCACGCTACAGCATCTAGAGAAATTCAGTTACAATAGAGTTGAAAACTATTCGCTGACAGGCTAATTGTCGGAACAAAACTTTATATTTGTTGCCATATTTTAATACTATTCTTTATGACATCTGTAAAAATTATAAATAAATCACAGCATCCATCCCCTCATTATGAAACTTCACAATCAGCAGGTATGGATTTAAGAGCCAATCTTTCAGAACCCATTACATTAAATAGTTTAGAAAGAGCCATCGTGCCTACAGGATTGTTTATTGAATTGCCTGATGGATACGAGGCTCAAATCAGACCGAGAAGTGGTCTAGCAGCAAAGAAGGGAATTACTTTATTAAATTCACCTGGTACTATTGATGCAGATTACAGAGGAGAGATTGGTGTTATTTTGGTCAATTTATCCAAAGAGCCTTTTGTAATTGAAAATGGAGAGCGCATTGCTCAAATGGTTATTGCAAAATATGAACAAATTCAATGGGAAAGTGCAATCGAACTATCTGAAACTGAAAGAGGAACAGGTGGTTTTGGAAGCACTGGAGTAAAATAAAAATAAAAAAAAGCTGAAAAAATGAGAATTATTGTACCAATGGCTGGACGAGGATCCCGTTTACGCCCACATACCCTTACTACACCGAAACCTTTAATTCCAATTGCCGGTAAGCCTATCGTACACCGTTTAGTTGAAGATATTGCAAAAGTATTAAATGACGAGATTGAAGAAATTGCGTTCATTATACACGAAAGCTTTGGTAAACAAACAGAAAAAGACCTAATTGCAATTGCAGAAAAATTGGGTGCAAAAGGGACTATATGTTATCAAAATGAGGCTTTGGGAACAGCACATGCTATTTTATGTGCAAAAGAGAGTATGACAGGTCCAATTGTTGTTGCTTATGCTGATACTCTATTCCGTGCTGATTTTAACTTAGACAAAACAGCAGATAGCGTTATTTGGGTCAAACAAGTTGAAGATCCTAGCGCTTTTGGTGTGGTGCAATTAAACGATAAAAATGAGATTGTTGATTTTGTAGAGAAACCTGCTACATTTATTTCTGATTTAGCTATTATTGGTATTTACTACTTCAAAAGTGGTGAAACATTACGCAAAGAATTAGAATTCTTACTGGACAATAATATCATTAAAGGTGGAGAATATCAATTGACAGATGCCTTAGAAAACATGAAACAAAAAGGTATGCGTTTTGTTCCTGGCCAAGTAGATGAATGGATGGATTGTGGAAACAAGGATGTAACTGTCGATACAAATAACCGCATGTTAAACTTTCTAGAAGCAGAAAACAGCAATTACGTATCCACTTCTGTTCAAATAGAAAACAGTACGATCATTCCTCCTTGCTATATTGGAGATAACGTGGTATTGAAAAATGCAACGATTGGTCCGAATGTTTCCTTAGGAGATCATTCTAAAGTAGAAAATGCGACAATCAAAAATAGTTTGATTCAAACACATGCCTACATTGCAAATGCGAATCTAGACAATGCAATGATTGGAAATCACGCAAAATACAACGGAATTCACACCAACATTAGCATTGGTGATTATTCTGTATTAGACTAAAATACTAAATCCGTTTTAAATTCCTTTAAAACGGATTTTTTTTATCTATATTCGATATACAAATTCCATTACCTCAAATATTATGAAAAAAATCGCTTTTATACTCCTTGCTGGTTTACTTTTTATGGGTTGTAAAAAAGGAAATGAAGGATTTCTTTTACGCGAATCAGACGCAAAAAAATCAAAAACAGCTTTGGTTATTTTGAATGATCACGCTAAAAATGCCCAACAATTTAAAACCGTCACTCTTCAGGGAACTGCGCAGTATAAGGATGAATTCGAGAATAGAAAGGTGGGAATTGAGGTTTTAATTGAGAAGGACACACAAATTCAAATGAATATCCGCTACGCGGACATTTTAATTTTCAAAGCCCTTATTACACCTGATAATCTTCAGTACTTCAACAAATTGAACGAGACGGCATTTCAAGGAGGGTTTGATATTCTTACCCAATTTATTGGTACAGATATCAATTTTAATCGCTTGCAAAATTTATTGTTAGGTCAAGTTTTGGATAGTCAAGAAGACAAAGAATTCATCGCTACCATAGAGGATGGATTACACAAAGTCAGTAGCACGCAACAAGAAGAGCTACAGTCTACGTATTTCTTTGAAGATGAAAACAGTTTATTGAAAAAAGAATCGATTGCCGAACGCGATTCGAATCGAAAAGTAACCATATCTTATCCTGGCTATCAAAAAATCAATCATTTCATTGTTCCAACAGCGCTAAACATTCAAGCAGAAGAAGGTGAAAAAAACTTAAATTTAGACATTCGTTATCAAAAAATAACCTTTAACGAAGATTTACATTTTAATTATAGTGTTCCTAAGCGATACAAAATGATTAATTTGTAAAAATTCCGTAATATTGTAAGGCTTAAGAAGTACATTGCTATGAAGAAAACCTACTGCTCTATATTGTTCATTTTGATGACATTGCCTTTATGTGCCCAACAGAAAGAGACACAAGAACAGTTGGAAAAACGAAAGCAACAGATTATTATTGAAATAAAGTCTGTTCAGCAACTCCTCCACAGAGAACAAACGAAAGAGCGCAATATTTTAGCTGAAATAGAAGAAATCAACCGCAAAGTTACCTTAAACAAGCAGTTGATCAACAATGTGCGTAAGCAAATTAATATTACAACAAACAATATTGCTAAAAATCAAAAAGAAGCTAATGCTTTAGCGAAAGAGTTGGATCAACTCAAGAAAGACTATGCACAAACCATAGTAAAAGCTTATAAAAGCAGATCCAATCAAAGTAAGATGATGTTTATTTTGTCTTCTGAAAACTTTTTGCAGGCCTATAAACGCGTACAATACTTAAAACAGTATGCTGATTTTCGAAAAGAACAAGGAGAAGAGCTAAAGGAAAAAACAATCTTATTAAATGAGGCGCTTGCTAAGTTAGAAGTTGAAAAAGAGAAGCAACGCAAATTATTGGCAGAACAAGAGTCAAACGAAAAAACCTTACAAAGTGATTTAACGGAACAACAAGGGTTGGTTTCTTTGGTAAAAAAAGATCAGAAAAAGTTCAATGAACAGATCAAGAAAAAACAAGACGAGACCAAAGCAATTGATCGCAAGATCCAACAATTGATCCGAGAAGCTATTGAAGAAGCGAATAGAAAAGCGCGAGAAGCCGCTGCCAAAGCGGGTAAATCGACCACAAAATCAACTACAAAATCAACAGATGCTGCCACTTTTGAGTTAACGCCAGAAGGTAAACTAGTAGCAGATAACTTTAAGGCAAATCGCGGTAAACTACCTTGGCCAGTAGAAAAGGGATATATTTCTTTGGGCTATGGAGATCAACCGCACCCAGTACAAACCCATTTAACCATTCACAACAGTGGTGTAGAAATTACTACAGAAGCCAATGCCAAAGCCCGAGCAATTTTCGAAGGAGAAGTGTTACAAGTTCAGGTATTGTCTGGAGGAAATAAAGCAGTTTTAATCCAACACGGTGATTATATTACTGTTTACCAAAACTTACGTGACGTTACAATTAAAAAAGGGGATAAGGTTAGTCTCAAGCAAACCATTGGAACAATTAACACCAACAGCACTGGAAAAACTGTTTTAAAATTCTTACTTTCGCATAACTCCAATATTGACAACCCTCAAAATTGGTTGAGTAAAAGTAACTAAACGCATTTTTATCCTATGAGTAATGCCGTAGCCTTTAATCTTTTACAGTGGGTTCATGAAAACAAAGACTTACTGAAACCACCTGTATCCAATAAAAACCTCTTTGTAGAGGCAAAAGATTACATCATTATGGTTGTTGGGGGTCCCAATAATCGCAAAGATTTTCATTACAATGAAAATGAGGAGTTTTTCTTTCAATTGGAAGGCACTATCTACATCGACATTCAAGAAGATGGTGAAAGAAAGCGCGTTACATTGAACCCTGGTGATATTTACTTATTACCGGCTAAAATGCCCCACTCGCCTATTCGAACAGCTAACTCTGTAGGCTTGGTTGTAGAAACGAAAAGAAAAGATCCGCATGCAAAAGATGGGTTAATTTGGTATTGCGAGAATTGCAATGAAAAATTATATGAAGTTTATTTCGAACTAACGGATATAGAAAAAGATTTTTTACCTCATTTTACACATTTTTACAATTCGCAAGAGTTGCGTACTTGTTCCCATTGCAACTGCATCATGGATGCTGTACCTTAACAAATAAATTACCAACAAATACAACATAAAAAGCCCCTCATTTTTTTATTTTGAGTGAACATACGGTTGTCACTAACAACCTAATTAGAATTTCACAGTTTGCACAAAATAAAAGTTGCATTTATTTCAAATAATTGTCAACAACTTAATAATAAAGTAAAATGATGTGTTTTTATTAACACCTCTTGGCTAAAATTATTTTTATATCTTAGCCAAGAACTATCTTATAAACTATAAAAGAAGAATAATGGCAACAACAAATGACCAATTTGGAATTTTGGATGCGATGAAGCATTTAGGACTTGAAGAAGTAAACAACGGTACTTCAACGGGTTTAAATTCATTTTCTAACGGAAGAATTATCGAATCATACTCGCCTGCAACTGGTGAATTAATAGGAAAAGTAAAAGCTTCAACAGCAGAAGATTACGAAAAAGTAATGCAAACTGCACAAGAGGCTTATAAATCTTGGAGATTAGTTCCTGCACCAAAAAGAGGGGATATCGTTCGTCAAATCGGAGAGGAATTACGCAACAATAAAGAGCACCTTGGAAAACTTGTTTCTTATGAAATGGGTAAAAGTTTACAAGAAGGTTTAGGTGAAGTTCAAGAAATGATTGACATCTGTGATTTCGCAGTGGGATTATCTCGTCAATTATACGGATTAACAATGCACTCTGAAAGACCAATGCACAGAATGTATGAGCAATGGCATCCAATTGGAATTGTTGGAATTATTTCTGCTTTCAACTTCCCTGTAGCGGTGTGGAGCTGGAATACTATGATTGCTTGGGTTTGTGGAGACGTATGTGTATGGAAACCAAGTTCAAAAACACCTTTATGTGCGGTAGCTTGTCAAAACATTATTGCTAAAGTTTTCAAAGCTAACGGAATTCAAGAAGGAGTTTGTAACCTAGTAGTAGGAAATGAATGTGGAGATTTAATGAATAATGACCACAGAATTCCATTAGTGTCTTTCACAGGATCAACTCGCATTGGACGTCACGTATCAAAAACTGTTGCTGAGCGTTTTGGAAACACAATTTTAGAATTGGGTGGAAACAATGCAATCATCGTTTCTGAGCATGCCGATATCAACATGGTATTAGTTGGAGCTGTATTTGGAGCTGTTGGTACAGCAGGTCAACGTTGTACTTCAACACGTCGTTTAATCATCCATGAAAGTGTTTACGATAAAACTATCCAAGTATTACAAAGCGCTTATGCACAATTGAAAATTGGAAACCCTTTAGATGCTGCAAATCACGTAGGACCACTTATCGACAAAGGAGCAGTTCAAGATTACTTAAATGCAATTGAGAAAGCGAAAAAAGAAGGTGGAAAAATAATCGTAGAAGGTGGAGTAGTAGAAGGTGCTGGATATGAAAGTGGTTGCTACGTTAAACCTTGTATTATTGAGGCTAAAAACGAGTTTGAAATTGTTCAAGCAGAGACATTCGCTCCAATTTTATACGTAATGAAATACAACACAATCCAAGAGGCAATCGACATGCAAAATGGTGTTCCTCAAGGATTATCTTCATCAATCTTTACAAACAACATGCGTGAAATGGAATTATTCCTTTCTCAAGCAGGTTCTGATTGTGGAATTGCAAACGTTAATATCGGTACTTCAGGTGCTGAAATTGGTGGAGCTTTTGGAGGTGAAAAAGAAACAGGTGGAGGACGTGAGTCTGGATCTGATGCTTGGAAAGCTTACATGAGAAGACAAACCAATACAATTAACTACGGAAGCGAACTTCCTTTAGCACAAGGTATTAAATTTGATTTCTAATCAAATTCAACCATAAAAAAAAGACGTCTCTAGAAGACGTCTTTTTTATTTCTATACTTTTTCTTTAGTTAGAAACGGTATCCAATCATCACTCCTGCATTGAATTCGATTGCAGAAAAACGATCATTTACCTCACTGCTAAAGTTTCTTGCCACATTAACGAAAGGTTCTATTGCAAAAGAATCACCCATAGTCCATTTGTGACCAAAGCCAATTCCCACAATAAAGCTATTCATATCTGTTTTCACACGTGCTACACCGTCAATCTCTGCCACGTATTTGTCTTCTTTAAAATTACCAAAACGATACTTAATAAAAGGAGAAACTGAGTATCCACTTCCATTTGCACCATTAGCACCACCGAAATAATACTTGTAATTTAAAGCCAAACTTGTTGTGTTGAACTTTTGATCTTTTGATTTGCTTTCGTGATAGTACGAAAAGCGGTCCATAAAATGTACATCAACCCCTATCGATTGATTATGATCAATAAAATGCTCATATCCTAACTCGATAGAAGGTATAACGATCGTATTAAGAATATTGATCTTAACTTCATTTACAGCTTGTGCTTTTACACCCAAGATGCTACCAATTAAAAAAGCAGCTGCGATTATTTTTTTCATTTTTTCTAAACTTTTGCTTACAAAGATATAATTTTTTAGCCTATTTGTGATTTCTACCGACTTCATTAGGATACAAATCTGCAAGGCAATCACTTTGCCAAAATTCTTTCGTATCAATATCCATTATACTTATTTTCCCAAGAAAAGCAGCTCCTGTGTCTAGGTTCCACACATTGGCAAAATTCACTGGCTGATCAAAGCCAAAATGCGTCACCGGCGTATGTCCGATATAAATCTCCTTATGAAATTTTAATCGTCGAGGATAAAGATCACTACTTTGATCTAAATTAGGATCCATCGACATGACCATTTCCCATAAAGTGCGATCCCAGTAGAGATATTCTTCAAAAAACTCCGCTTGAATTCCACGTGGATTCGTAAAACCTGCATGAACAAATAAGCGGTTTTCTTCATCTATATAGTAATTCTCCAGCTTTTCAAAAAAAGCCAAGTGTTTGTTTATGTCGGTCTCGCTTAGTTTTTTGTAGGCAGCAACAGATGCATCACCGCCATTTTTAAACCATTGTGGGTTTTCCTCTCGGGTCTTAATCCATTTAGTCAATAAACTCTCGTGATTACCCCTTAAAAACACACAGCGGTTTGTTTGTGCTATAGCAAATAAAAATTCTACTACCTCGGGTGATTCACTCCATCCATCTACATAATCTCCTAAAAAAATAAGTTGATCTTCTTGTGTTACGTTGGCTCGTTCAAAAAGTTGTACTAATCCTTTATATCCTCCATGAATATCCCCAACAACCAATGTTCTACTCATAAGTTTCTGTTTCGTATTTAAGCTTTCGCAAGATACGCATAACTTGTTTAAAGCCGTTAAACAACTCTGGGTCATTCGCAAACTTTAAATAATCTTTAACCGAAATTAGTTGTTCTTTAGCTTGTTCGAAACCATTCAAATAGCACAACATCATATTGTAACATAATTTATTCAAAACGCGTTCCTCCTTATTGGTCAAACGCTCTTCGCCCAGAATCTTATGAATTACTTTCACGCTATTTCGATAGATATGTTCTAGAATATTTTCGTTGTATTTAGGTGGTTCAAACAACATTTTACTTTCCATGGCATAACTTCCATTATCGTAAAATACGAGTCGAACTTCTTCAAAAGGGTAATAGCTGGTTCCGTCGTTTAGCCCTAGATTTAAATACTCTGTCAATACAAATGATTCCGTATCGTAAAACAGTGTTACCACGTCCAAGGAAGAGTAAAACAATTTAATTTGTTCATTGACAAACTCAATATCCATTCGAGAGTAAAAGGGAATACCGCGAATATTCATTTTTTTTCCCATCCAACAAATGACAAATTGTTCCTTAAACACTTTGTAATTAGCGTGAATGTCTTTCGAGGAATGTGTCATGTAGCGAACCACACTGTCAAGTACATCTTTTAAGTTATTCTGAGAATTCTTCTCAACGCTTTCTACATCATTTTTATTGCCATTATAGATCAGAGGACCATTGGGAACAGATGTGCTCCCTACTCTAGAAAAATACACTCCCTCTGTAATCTCACCTATTGCACGTTTAAATGTAGTAAGCTCAACATTGGGAAAGATGGTTACCAAGCCAATTACTTTATCTTCTGCTAAATCCGTAAAAGTTACATTGTCATAGGTAATGCTAGGAGGATTAGAAAAATAGGCATTTACTAGATTTTGAATCTTGCTATCATCATAAAAGTCAACACCGACCAATTCGTTGTTATTATCCTCTACTCCAACGATAATAAATGAATTATTTTCAGGATTTGAGTTAGACAAGGCACAAATATGTTTTAAAAATTTTGCTTTCCCCGATTTGGTATGTAAATTTAGCTGCCGTTTCTTATCATAGAAACTATTCTCATCATATTGAGCTAATAGATTTTTAATAAGTAATCGCTTATTAATCATTGCAAATTATTTTTTGTTCTTAAAATTATAAAAAGAAACCCATAAATCATGCCCAAATGTTGAAGCGCTACTTTAGATTTAACCATCTATTAACAACTTTATAGCGAATATTTTTTGAATTTGCATGAATAATTAAATGAGCGTTATTTTTCAGACAAAACTTTTATTATGGAAACACCCGGATCAAATTACGATATTCGAGAATTAAATGAACTTATAGAAAGAGAAAGTGCTTTTATTGACATCCTAACCATGGAGATGAACAAAGCTATTGTTGGTCAAAAGCACATGATTGATCGATTGTTAATTGGATTACTAGGACAAGGACACATTTTACTTGAAGGTGTGCCGGGATTAGCTAAAACACTAGCTATCAACACCCTGTCAAAAGCTGTACACGGATCGTTTAATAGAATTCAATTTACACCAGATTTATTACCTGCCGACGTAATCGGTACGATGATCTACAATGTAAAAGAAAATGACTTCTCTATTCGCAAAGGTCCAATTTTTGCGAACTTTATTTTAGCGGATGAGATTAACCGTGCACCAGCAAAAGTACAGTCTGCGCTTTTAGAAGCGATGCAGGAAAAACAAGTTACAATTAGTGACTCGACCTATCCTTTAGACAAGCCTTTTTTGGTTATGGCGACACAAAACCCTGTTGAACAAGAGGGAACTTATCCATTACCAGAAGCTCAAATGGACCGTTTCATGTTAAAAACGGTTATTGATTACCCTAAATTAGAAGAAGAACGCCTTGTTATCCGCCAAAATTTAGCAGGCGAAAAACAAACGATAAATCCTGTTGTTACGTTAGAGCAAATCAAACGTGCTCAAGATGCAGTAAAAAAAGTATATATGGACGAAAAGATCGAAAAATATATACTTGATATCATTTTTGCGACGCGTTATCCAGAACAATTCAAACTTGAGAAACTAAAACCGCTTATTAGTTTTGGTGCTTCTCCACGTGGAAGTATCAATTTAGCAACAGCAGCTAAATGTTATGCTTTTATCAAGCGAAGAGGTTATGTTATTCCAGAGGATGTTCGCGCTGTAGTTATCGATGTATTGCGTCACCGTATTGGCGTTACCTACGAAGCAGAAGCAGAAAGCATCACCTCTGTTGATATCATCAATCAAATTGTAAACGAAATAGAAGTGCCATAGTTGTCCCCAACTATGTGTCATCTGTTTATTAAACGATTACCTCTTTTAAAGGGTGTAATTATTTTTGAATAATTCTTTTACAATGGAAACCAAGGAAATTTTAAAAAAGGTCAAAAAAATTGAGATCAAAACCAAGCGTTTAAGTGATCACATTTTTTCTGGGGAGTATCACACTTCCTTTAAGGGTCGTGGTATGACTTTTTCTGAAGTGCGACAGTACCAATTTGGCGACGACGTACGCGCCATTGATTGGAATGTTACTGCGCGCTATAACGAACCGTATATCAAAGTATTTGAAGAAGAAAGAGAGCTGACACTCATGCTTTTGGTAGATATCAGCGGATCGGAAAACTTTGGTTCTACGGATGCCTTTAAGCAAGAAATCGTAACGGAAATCGCTGCAACATTGGCTTTTTCCGCTACTCAAAACAACGATAAAATTGGACTTATTCTGTTTTCAGACCAAATAGAATTATTTGTACCTCCAAAAAAAGGGAAAACACATGTCTTAAGAATCATTCGTGAACTTATTGATTTCAAGCCTAAAAGTCAACAAACAGACTTGGCATTTGCCTTGTCTTATTTGTCTAAAGTCATCAAGAAAAAAGCCATTGTTTTTATCTTGTCTGATTTTATTACGCCCCCTTACGAAAGCACCTTAAAGATAGCAGCCAAAAAGCATGACATTACGGGAATCCGCATCTATGATCAACGCGAAAAAGAACTTCCCAATGTTGGTTTAATCAACGTATATGATGCCGAAAGTAAAGAAGAACAATTAATCAACACAGGGAGTAAAGAAGTTAGACTTCAATACGCCGCTCACTTTTTAAAGCAAGAGGATCAGTTCAAGAAAACCTTTTCAAAATGTGGTGCTGGTGTAATCAACATGCGTGTAGACGAGAGTTATGTAAAAAAATTATTAGGGTATTTCAAAGCTAGATAAAATGACACTGAATAGAAAAAAATACAATCTTTTAAGCGTACTTATTCTTTTGTTATCATCTCAGTTGATGTTAGCTCAAGTACCTCTTGAAACAAAAGTAGACACTACTTCCATCAAGATAGGAGAACCTATTCAATATACCATTCGAGCCATTGCCCCAAAAAGTAGCAAGGTTCTTTTTCCTGAATCGGAGACCCTTGGTTCTCTAGAAATTTTAGACTCTTATCCGATTGATACCGTAACAAAAGACAACTTCTTCGAATTGACGAAAAAATACGATTTAACTCAGTTTGACGAAGGGAGCTATACGATTCCTGCTTTAGCAGTTCTCATCGATTCAAAACCGTACCATACAGATTCTATACGTATTCAGGTACAAAATGTAGCGGTAGACACTTTAAAAACACCGCTATACGATATCAAGTCCATTTCAAAAACAGGAGCTGCCCCTTCCACTAGTTGGTACTACTTGGCTTTTCTTATTATAGCCGTTCTAATTGGATTTGCCGTTTATATCTTCATTAAAAAACGTCAAGACAAGAATTTAACGGAAGATGACAAGTATAATACCCCTTTTGAGAAAGCAGTTACTAAGCTCAAACAATTGGAAGAAAAGCAAAATTGGACTCGAGGAGATGCCAAGCCTTATTACTCAGAGATGACGGATATTGCACGTGCATTTATTGAAGATACTTTTGGCATTTCAGCCCGTGAGCTTACCACCTTTGAAACGATTTCTATCCTAAAAGGTACCTTACGCGACAAAGACATTAAAATTGATCCTAAAGTGATCAGTGAATTCAAACGCGTACTAGATACTGCGGATTTAGTAAAGTTCGCAAAGTCGCAACCTAGTGACAATGAAATTGCAGGTGATACAGTTAACACACAAAAGATTATTAATGAAATCAATACCGCATATCCTATTTCTGCAGCTACTCAAACAGAACGCATTCGCCTGAGAGAAGATCGCAAGAGAAAAAGGAAGAGAATACGTTTGGGAGTTCCAAGTGCCATCACGGCAACACTGATGCTGTGTATTGGAATTATTTATTTGATTAACATCACATCTGAGCAAAGTTTAAACTTGTTTACATTCAACTCAACAAAACGCCTGCTCAATCAAGAATGGATAACTAGTACGTATGGTAGTGGTCTAGGTTTAACCGTGAGTACACCAGAAGTGTTAATTCGAAAAAATGATCCAACAGTAAATAACAGCGGAATTGACGGGATTGAGAATATCCAACAATTTAAAGGAGGAGAATTAGACGAATCTATTTTCATCACCCTTAGTACAATAGAAACGGGCAAAGACTTTAAATATACCGATGAAGAGATTATAGATCATTCGCTGAAGCTAATCATTAAAGATTACGCAGTGGAGCAGATTGAAATTGCACATGAAAAGTTTGAAAATGCTTCCGGATTGACAGGGTTAAAAGCAAAAGGTACATTTGTACTTCAATCGGAAAAAACCAAAGGAAAAGAGCAAAAAATAAGCTTTGAATGTGTCTTAAGTCACGAAAATAAAAACGTTTTAAATCAAATGTGGATTTTCCACCATACGGAAGATCAATATGCAGATGAAATTACCGAAAAGGTATTTGACTCTATGCAATACAAACAAGAGAAGTAATTATGAGAAATGCAACCTTTTTACATCCTGAATTCTTTTGGTTGTTTCTACTATTACCGCTTGTCATTTTTATTTGGTATAGAAACAGAAAAAAACAAAAAGCAACACTAAAGTTGAGTTCAACGGCCGCTTTTACAGGTCATTCTACTTTTTTAGTTCGCTTATTACCTTTGTCTATTCTTTTGAGAACACTAGCTTTAAGTGGAATAATCGTAGCATTAGCACGACCACAAGTAATTAGTGTTGACCATCAGATTCATTCGACACATGGAATTGACATAGTAATGGCGATGGATATTTCGGGTAGTATGTTAGCTCGAGATTTAAAGCCTAATCGCTTAGAAGCGCTAAAAGAAGTTGCGGGTGATTTCGTAAGCCAACGAGTAGCTGATCGCATTGGAATTGTTATTTACGCTGCAGAAGCCTATACCAAAACCCCAGTCACTAGCGATAAAACACTGCTTTTGAATTCGTTACGAGATATTCGATACTCAGATGATTTAAGAGATGGTACCGCTATTGGTGTTGGATTGTCAACGGCGATTAATCGCATTAAGAACAGTCCTGCCAAGAGCAGAGTTATTATTCTCTTAACGGATGGGGTTAACAACACAGGAACTGTAGATCCTTTAATGGCGACTCAAATTGCCAAAGAATTTAATATCAAGATATACACGATCGGAATAGGAACCAATGGTCTTGCAGAATCACCGGTAGGTATGCGCCCTAATGGCGAAATCATCTTCGATAAGATTCCTGTTGAATTAGACGAAGCTTTAATGAAAACAATTGCAAAGGAAACAGGAGGGCAATACTTTAGAGCTACAAACACACAAAGTCTTAAAAATATATATGACGAAATCAATCAGCTAGAAAAAACTAAAATAGACGAACAGAAATATGTAAATACAGATGAAAAATTTAGGCTATTCGCTCTACTTGCGTTTTTCTTATTAGCCTTGGATTTTATTCTGAGTAAAACACTATTTAGAGGATTTATTTAACAGCATTATGTGGGAATTAGACGACAAAAAATATTTTCTATTACTAATTGCAATTGCAGTAATTGCACTGCTCATTGTATGGGAAATACTGTGGAAAAAGAAAGTGCAAAAAACATTTGCTACAACTAAAGCACTACATGCATTAGCACCCAACAAATCAGCAAATAAACCAATTCTAAAAGCTTGTTTATATTTTGCAGCGTTGATTTGTTTAGTACTTGCTTTAGTCAATCCAAAAATCGGAACGCGCATCGTTACGGTAAAAAGACAAGGAGTAGATATTGTATTTACCTTAGATGTTTCAAAGAGTATGTTAGCGCAAGATATGGCTCCTGACCGCCTATCTAAAATGAAACAACTAACCTCTCAAATCATCAATAATTTAGGTCCTGATCGAATTGGAATCGTAGGGTATGCAGGAAGTGCTTTTCCGATGCTGCCTATTACAACCGATCATTATGCGGCAAAGATGTACTTGCAATCGATGAATACTGATATGGTTTCTTCTCAAGGAACAGCGTTAGAAGATGCTATTTACGTGGCGAGTAATTACTTTGACAACCCAAGAACAAGCAAAGTGATGATTCTAATCTCAGATGGTGAAGATCACGGAGAAAATATCGATGCAGCAATTCAAATAGCAAAAGATAAAAAGATTAAGATTATTACGATCGGAGTCGGAACAGAAAAAGGAGGACCTATCCCCATCCGCACTGCCAAAGGAATAGAATACAAAAGAGATTGGGACAATGAAATTGTAACAACCAAGTTGGATCCGACGACACTCAAACACATTGCTGATGCCACAGGCGGAAAATATTTCTATGGATCAAATACACAAGAAATCGTCGATTTAATTACCAATGAGCTGAATAAAATTGAGAAAACAGATTTTGAATCTCAACAAATCGCTGAATTTCAGTCACAGTTTCAATGGTTTTTAGGCCTTGCCTTTTTGTTTATTCTCATTGATTTGTTTATTCTTGAACGCAAAACGAGTTGGATGAAGAAGTTGAACCTCTTCAATGAAAAAGAATAATGCTTATACTTGTAAAAAAATGAAAAATATATATTTCTCCTTTCTATTGCTTTTCTTTGCTTCATTGACGTGCTTTGCTCAATCAGCAGGTCGTGCTTTGACTATAGGAAATGAAACCTATGAACACAAGCAATTTAATCAATCTGAAGCAGCCTATCGTGTTGCTTCTTCTAAAAGCGAAAAAAAAGAAACAGCAACTTATAACTTGGGCAATAGCTTACTTCGTCAAAAACAAAGTAAAGAAGCTATTTCGGCTTACACAAGAGCAACGAAAGAAGCCACAACAAAAGAAGCAAAACACCGCGCATTCCACAATTTAGGAAATGCTTATATGGCTGAAAAAAACTATAAAGCAGCAGAAGAAGCTTATAAAAATGCGCTGAGAAATAATCCAAAAGATGACGAAACTCGTTATAATTATGCTGTCGCAAAAAAACTAAACGAGGAAAATCCACAAAACGATCAAAATCAGGATCAAAACCAAGATCAGAATAAAGATAACAAGGATCAGAACCAGGACAACAAGGATCAAAATCAAGATAATCAGGATCAAAATAAAGACCAGAATCAGGATAACAAAGATCAGAATAAGGATCAAAACCAAGATCAAAACAAAGACGACAAAGGAGACAACAAAAAAGATCAAGGAGACAACCAAGAAGATAAACAAGATCAAAACTCCGATCAGAAACAACAACCTAGTCCACAACAGCAACAGAATAAAGAACAAATGCAACGTATATTAGATGCTGTTAACCGCGATGAGCAAGCAGTTCAACAACGTTTAATTGACAAGAATAAAAAAGGAGACAAAAAAGGAGAAGCACAAGGCGCTTCTACACAACGTAAAAAAGATTGGTAAGCTAAACTATGAGATCATTATACTTACATATTGTATTTTTTTGTATTCTCTTCACACAGCCGCTACTCGCTCAAGTGAGCTTTGAAGCGAGTGTGAACAAAGAACAAGTACCTTTAAACGACGTTATTCAAATTGAATTTACGATGAATAGTGATGGTGATAATTTTTCACCTCCTTCATTTGAGGCGTTTACTGTTGTAGGGGGGCCTAGTAGTTCAGTTAGTTATTCTTGGATTAACGGTAGAAAATCGTTTAAAAAGTCATATTCCTTTCTTTTGCAACCCAAACGAAAAGGAAAATTTACTATTGGAAAGGCAAGTATCCAAATTGAAGGTGAAACCCTTACTACCAATCCTATTACCATAACGGTTACAGATGCGGTAGAACGCCAAGATCCTCGTCAACGCATGAATCAAATGCAGCAGGGATCCTTAGATAAGGTACACTTAGTTGCAGAAGTATCTAAAACCAAACCTTTTATCAACGAGCCTATTAGCATTGTATATAAATTATATTTTAATGCCAATGTTGGAGGATATCGCGGCAATGAGATTCCGACATATGACAAATTTTGGACTTACAACATTGAAATGCCGCAACGCCCTGAATTAAAGCAAGGCAAATACAAAGGGGAGCTTTACAATTATGTGGTATTGAAACAAGATATCATTATGGCTCAAGAAGTGGGTAAACAAATCATCAAACCTCTATCTTTAACTGTACAGGTAGAAGTTCCCACAGGCCGTAGAGATTTCTTTGGGTTTCCTGAATACGGTTTAGTTGAAAAAGAGTATAGCTCTCAATCCATTACGATTGATGCACAAGACTTACCTCAAAAAGATAGACCTGCCGATTTTTCTGGTGGTGTAGGGGAATTTGCCTTTAAAGTAACCCCTTCAAAACAAGAACTCAAAGCAGGTGAATCGCTCAATTTAACGGTAAGTGTTTCGGGTAAAGGAAATCTAAATTTAGTTACCCTTCCTACACCTGTTGCTCATTCTGCCTTAGAAGTATACGACCCACAATATTCAGAAAAGTTAACCCCAACAGCCTCAGGATTACAGGGAAATCGCACAAATAAATACACTATTATTCCACAATATAAAGGAGAATACAACATTGATCCAATGGAGTTTTCCTATTTTGATTTAGCGTCAAAGCAATACAAAACCATCAAAACAGATACGATTAAAATCAACGTTTTAGACGGTCCAACACTACCAACAAACAAAGAAGTAGCGGGAGTAGATAGTCCTGATGACCAAGATTTTTTCCAAAAAAACAAAGCAAAATTGACCTTTGTTGAGCATCAAAAGTCTTCATATTGGAAAACTTCTTTATTCTATTTCTTGTTATTTGCACCTATTTTAGCCATGCCTTTATTCGTGTTAATTAGCCGAGCTAAAGCAGCTAGAGCCAATGATGTGGAAGGAAATCGATTGAGAAGAAATAATCGATTGGCGAAAAAATACTTGAGCGAAGCGAAAAAGCAAATGAATGACAAGGCTCTATTTTATGAGGCTTTAGAACGTTGTCTACACAACTTTTTAAAGGCAAAATTGCAAATGGAAACTAGTGAAATGAGCAATGATAATATCACCGAGATCTTACAGGAAAAAGCCATTACACCAGAAGCAATTCAATCATTTATGAGTCTTAAAAATGCTTGTGAATGGGCGCGTTATACCCCAACGGAACAAGTTAATATAGCAAAAGATTACGAAACGGCGATTGATGTTATTGATCAATTGGAAAAACAATTTAAAGCCTAATGAAAAAGTTAACTTTTTATCTTGTATTTGCTTTGTTTGGCATAGGTACTTATGCGCAAACAACGGATTGGCAAAAGACTTTTGACAAAGTAAATGAAACTTTTCAAAAGGAACACTTTAAAGAAGCTATCGAAGGTTATCTAGCACTGGCTCAATTTTACGACAACTCACCTGAGCTGTATTTTAATTTAGCCAATGCCTATTACAAAACGGGTGACTATGTTGAAGCGGTTTACTACTATGAAAAAGCCTTGCAATTAGATCCAAATATGCAAGAAGCAAAAACCAATCTCAATTTTACTAAGGAACACTTAGAAGATGACATCACCATCATTCAAGAATATGACAAGGCCGCTATTGCCCATCAAACATTGGGTAAGCTATCTGTGGATGGTTGGGCTATTCTAGCCACTTTTTCTAGTTTAGCACTACTTGCATTCTTTATTGCCTATTACCTTACCCATCGCAGTGCTGTAAAGCGAATTTTATTCGTCGCAATGTTGCTAAGTGTGGTCGTTGGTGCAGGGAGTATTTATGCAGCAGTATTTGAAGACAGCTATACTGAAACACTAGACACAGGTATTGTATTTGCAGCAAAAACAGATCTCAAAGAAGAAGCAAAAACAACCTCAACAACGATTAAAGAATTACACAAAGGCACCAAAGTTTTTATTCTTGATCGAAAAGGTTTATGGATTCAGATTCGATTAGAAAACCAGGAAACAGGTTGGATTAACAAAGATGTTATTCGCGAAATTTAAATAGATTCTGGCGTAGGTGTTTGCAAAACATCTACGCTTTTTTCAAATAGATACTTTACCATATCAAACAAACTTGGAAAAATATGTTCTGATACGAACAAGTAAACTTGGTAACTCTTCGCACTAGCTAAGGTTTCAGGGCTAACGACAATCAATCGGTTATTCACCTGATCCAATAGGGAATAGAGCAAGCTCATTACCAAAACAACCACTAATATTTGAAAAAGAGCGCCTAATATTCGATTAAAAAAACCGAGAAAAGCCGCTTCAAAAATTTTCGTTGTAAGTTGAGCAGCTAATCGCACAGCTAGAATAGCTAATACAAAAGCAATTACAAAAGACAAAACGGGCAAGAAACTAGATTCCCACCCCCATTTATGTTGTAAAAAATCTTTAACTACATTAGAAAACTTTAAAGCTCCCATTGTGCCAATCAACAGGGATAAGAAGGCAACTACAGATACAAAAAAACCGTTTTTCACCCCCTTAAACACACCAAAAATTAAAGCCAATAGGGCCAATATATCGAATATCATTCCATCTACATTTTAGAAACTACTAAATTATTATTTTTTCTATAAATCTTCGTCATAACTAAATTGTATCTTTGTTTCATTCAAACAAACAACAATATGGCAAGAGATGAACAATTAAAAAAGCGTTGGGACGATGTGGTACAAAAGATATCTACCCGCTTTGGAGACGGCGAAGTCCTTGATCTAGAATCAATCATCTATCTTATTGGTGTTCAAGAACTAGGTAAAATTAAAAAACGATATAAAAAAGACGATAAAGTTAATTTGATGCATATCGCTATATGCCGCCTACTTGAGCCCTACGGATACTATGAATTTGATCGCTACGACGACGACGGTTGGCCACACTATACGGTAAAAGAACAACTACCCGCATTAAGAGCAGGTGAACAAAGTGTCTTGATGAAAGAAGCAATTGTCCATTACTTCTTAGAGCGAAAATATATTGACTAAAACCTGGATAAATAAAAAATTTAGCATGCTTTAAATTTTATGTCTAAATGAAAAGCAGTAAATTTGCCTTTTACTTTACTTAAAATGATAGATAAAATAAAAGAATACATCGGAGAGGCAGAACATTTCCAAACCGATAACAAAGAACAACTAGAAGCTTTTAGAATTAAATTCCTTTCTAAAAAGGGAATCTTAAACGAGTTATTTGCTTATTTTAAAACCGTTCCTAATGATCAGAAAAAGGAATTCGGTCAGGCGATTAATACGTTAAAAAGCGCCATTGAAACTAAAGTAAAAACCATCCAAGAGGAAATAGAATCTAAGAATGTACAAGGGTTATATGGCGATTTAACGCGTCCTGGTTACCCTACACTTATCGGATCTAGACATCCTATTTCACTTGTAAAAAATCAAATTGTTGATATTTTTAACAGCATTGGTTTTACTATTTCTGAAGGACCGGAGATTGAAGACGATTGGCACAACTTCTCTGCATTGAACTTCCCTGACTATCACCCAGCACGTGATATGCAAGATTCGTTCTTTGTTCAGTCAAATCCTCAACACTTATTGCGTACTCATACCTCATCGGTGCAGGCACGTTATATGGAGGATCACAAACCGCCTTTGCGTACAATTTCTCCAGGACGTGTATTTAGAAATGAAGACATCTCATCTCGTTCACACTGTATTTTCCACCAAGTAGAAGGTTTATACATTGATAAAGATGTGTCTTTTGCAGACTTAAAACAAACGTTGCTATACTTTACCAAAGAAATGTTTGGCAAGTCTAAAATTCGTCTACGCCCTTCTTATTTCCCATTTACAGAACCAAGTGCTGAAGTAGATATTTATTGGGGATTAAAAACAGAAGTAGATTATAGAATTACAAAAGGAACAGGTTGGTTAGAAATCATGGGATGTGGTATGGTTGATCCAAATGTATTGACCAACTGTAACATCGATGCTAATGAATACAGTGGATTTGCCTTTGGTATGGGTATCGAGCGTATCGCTATGTTATTATACCAAATCAGCGATATCCGCATGTTCTATGAAAACGATGTTCGCTTCTTAGAGCAATTTAAAGTAAACTTTTAATCGCATTTTTCTATTATACAAAAGCCCGATACAATGTATCGGGCTTTTTTTTGGATTGAACAGGTTATAAACTAAATTCAGTATTCAACCCAAGTATTAAACTAACTTTAAAAATCTTTCTTAAATCCAATCATCACACCATCTTTGAAGAATTGACTTCCCTGATACGCACGGACATAGTCTAAGCGAAACCCTTTCATACTGCCAAAACCAATGTTAGACAATCCGACTGTAAATTCTTGGTATGCTTTTGTATCTGACATTGCTGCATTGTGATAACCAGCAACAACATTCCATCCCGTCCATTTCAACAAAGGCAGACGATTCATAATGAATCCTTTGAAATTATACTCTAAATGAGTTTCTACAAAAGATTTGTTTGTACTTAAACTGTAATACGGCAACAGGTTAAACGAACTCATTCGATCATTCTCTATATTCAAGTGCGTTTGGTTTCCTGTAAAGTGTTTGCGATCCACATAGGAAATACCATCAGCATTGAAGAAGTGACCTGCTTTCAGGTTGTATGAAAACTCTCCTTTATTTTGAAAGGAAATATCTTGTTGAACACCAGCTGTTACCAAATCATAATTATAACGACTTAAATTTCCGGCAAAGGCTTTCTCATAGTCGACTTTAATTTTCGGATATTTGGTATTAGGAATATACCAGCGTCCTTCTGGATAAGAAGCATAGGTCATTCCGAGGTTGATTGTTGCTCCAATTCTAAATTTGTACAAATGTTGTAATTCGATAGGCGCGCTCCAATCGTTTAAAGGCGCTGTGGGATCATTTGAGGTATACGCTCTACTTCCGGTATAAAAAGATCCATTTGCGTTGTTAAACAGCGGTTTTCTCTGTTCATAGCCTATTTCAGTAGACAAGGAGATCGCTTCTTCTGCAAATTTCCCTTTATATCCTGCATAGAACTCTTCCTTGTTATAGTATTTGGCAAAATTCTTTCTAAAAAGCAAGGAGAAAGCACTGTTGAGTAGCTCACTAATATTATCTTGGTGAAATTGCTCAATTTTTGTTCCTCCTTTTACATATATTCTCGATTTATGCACGTCATTCATCTGATGACTAATCGTTCCATATGCTCTAAGGCGCTCTGACGCAAAACCATAATCAAAATCAACTGCCGCACGCGTATAAGATTGTTTATCTTTCGCATATAGTTTAGCTGATAAACCTGTACCCATATAAAATCCTTGAACCGTATTAAATCCTATTCTGTCCAAATCTATTAGTCCATCATAGTTTAAAGTAAAACGCTCGTTTTTGCTTCTATAATTATATCCAAAGAGAGGAGAGGAAACTCTAAAGCGATTATACACCATTCGAATACTGTCTCTATACTCTGGTGAATCTTTGCGTGCTCGAATACTATCCTTAAATTGATAATCTCTTACTTCTTCAGTAGAGAGAGGATACAAACGATGATTACTCCAAAAATCATCCTCTTTTTTATTAGCATCTTTGGCAAAAGACAGAACCTCCTTACCAAAATCTGCCCGTGTAAAATTTGGATTGAAGTTGTAGTTATTAAATACACTTAGGAAAACACCTTGTCCTTTAAAGCCAAATAGGGCAATCATCATATCTAAGGTTTGTGAACGCTTCACCCAGGTGCGATTTCCATCATTATAGAAAAAATTTTGACTAACTGTTATCGATTCAATAAAAGGCTGTTGTAAACTCACCCCTGTAACTGTTAGATCAACACCATATAAAGCAGCAGATTGGTCAACAATGTAAATATCCCCATAAAAAACAGGTTGATTCTTTACCTTAGGTGTTACTTTAATCTTGTTAATCAAAACACCATTGTCTTTAAATGTTGCTTCAAGACTATACTTATAAAAGGCGAATGCTTGATTGGATAAGGGAGAAACCATTTGCATGTCGAAATCAGCAATTTTTAGCTGATTCTCATAAAAGTCATAGAAAGACTCATCAGCCGTATTGAAACTATAACCGTTGTTACTTCCACTTACCTTAGAAGCTACAATGTGTTCTTTGAGTTGGTTGGGTTTTTGGTATTTTAATTGAGATACCGTTTCTGATAAATACAAAATTCCTTGTCCAAGTGAATCAATACCCACAACCTTACTGTCGTTTACTGAAATTTTATCTTGTGCAAATTTGGGAATCTTTAAGCTCTTGATCATTCCTTTCGAGTAAAAGTCTGCTGAGAAAGAGGCCAAACCTTTGGTGTTAATTTCTTTATTAGCAATTGCTCTTCGAATAATCTCATCTGCAGGGTTTTTCCCTACTTTAATCACGATATCGTCGAGTTGAAACTCTTCTTCTTGTAATACAATATCAATGTTCAATGGTTTTTCAAGGTACTGAATAGTTTTGCGCTCAGTTTTATAGCCTAAAAATTGAAAAACAAAAGTCAAATTCCCTTCTGATTTAGGTTTAATTTCGAATAACCCTTTGTCATTGCTAATTGCACCTTGTTGAGTTTGTTCTAGGATGATTGTAGCATAACTAATTGGTTTTCCTTCATGATCGACGATTGTACCCGATACTTGAGCAAAAGAGAATATGGATAAAAAAAACGAAAATAAGGTGAATAACTGTTTCATACGTTATTTTTTGGTTGATATAGCATAAGACGCAGCTCTTTGTTTTATGTTACACTTTTACAAAATGCGATATTTATATTCCTTTTCTTTCTACATAAAAAAAACAACCGAATTGGTTGCTTTTGTTTTCTTTTATCCAATAAGAGTAAGCTGTTTCTTTTGTTGCTCTAAATCTTTTTCTATTAGAGGAACAACAATCACTTTTAAAACATACACATACAAAATAATTGCTGTGACAAAAAAGGCTTGCAGCACCAGCAAAATAGTACTCGTTCTAGCAAGTAAAAAACTGTGAAACACAAGAGTAAACATCAAATAGTATGGCCAAATTTCCAGACTATACAAGACAGAATCAAGTAGCCATTGTGTCTGACTCTCTTTTTTTCGCTTGATTTTTTTTCGTATCAATTGAATAAATTGAACAACCAATAATCCCATAAATACACCTTTAATTATCTCATTAGCATAAAGAGCATAGGTATCACTTAGGTATTGAAAAAGGATGTAAATCACTAAAAATAAAGCAGTTGAGATTAAAATCTTGGGAATAGTAAAAAAGTCAAGCAACAAGTGAAAGCTTTTTTTATAGTAGGCACTACTCAATTTATTTACTTTTTGCTCTACGACATCGCTAAAACCGAATATTCCAAATTTTTTAAAAGCGCAATCTAAGGCTACTTCAAAAGACAAAGCAGGAGCTTCTTTCCATTGTGCTTCAATATCATTAGCTAAGTGATCCACTAGTTCGAGTTGTACGTCGTAAAATTCAACATAGTGTTTACAAACAAAGCGATGCAACTGTTCTATTTCTGATTGTATGATCTTTCTTTCCATTGATTGCGTATTAAATAGTTTTCCATTTGATTTGATATACTTTTTCCTTTTGGTAATCTATTCGCCATTGGATCATGTAGAATAACATTACCAATCCGATGAATAAATAGGTATAAAAAAACAGTTCTCCTCCTGATATAAACTTCAGTTGACTCAACAACGGCATTATAACAAATATACTTTGTACCCATCCTAATCGCTTAAACTCCACCCTCAAAAAAGTACCCGTTGCCGTGTGCAAAGGCACTTCTTTAACTAAGCTGCGATTGTTGACATACAAAATTCCCATCCCTACATATAAAGCAAGTAGAGTTCCCAATCCACAAACTATATCTTCCTCCCTATTGATCCATCGATAAAACAAACTCCCAACGAGTAATGTAGTTAGTGCACCAAATAAACAGGCTTTGGCTCCGCGTTTCAAGCGTTCTTTAGTCCATTGATTCGCAACAAAACGAGGAATGCCTCTAAAAAAACCTTTTGCAGGTTTCAGCAGTACATCCCATTTTGCAAAAACAAGGACAAAGGCTTCCTCATAACTTTTTCCCTGCTGCAATTCTACTTCAATATCCGTAGCGATATGATCCATGACTTCTGCCTGAAGATCGATATAATACAAGCGGTACTGTTCAATTAAAAATTGGTTAATATGCTGAAGTTGATGGGATGTTAATGTTTGCATTGTACTCTATTTAATTAAATCATTTGTATTTTGCTTGCTTTGTTATAGTATAACACCTTAAAAGCAAAGAATACATTTACAATCAAGATATGTATCGCCAAAACGAAAAAACTATACGAAGACAAGCTAAAAAATTGCTCAAAATCTCTTCTGATGAACAACATAGCTAAAGTCAATACAACAATATTGGGCAACATCGTATTTCCCAAGGCATTGGTATAAAAAGTCATCGCATAATTTTTTTGCTTGTGAAAGCGCTTTTGTATAAGTATTGAAAAAACAAAACCCAACAGCACACAACCCAAACTCAACCATGGATTAGGTTCTATAGTTACAATTCCAAAATTTCCAAGAGACCAACTAATCAAGAAAAGTAGGACAAACCCGAGATAAACCATCCAATCTTTCGCATACATTTGCTTAACAACACAAGTTGGAACTCCCGTTTTTCCTAAAACCGGTTTTAATTCAAAATGCCATTTGCCTAACACAAATTTACTCGCTTCCTGATACGACACTCCTTCCTGTATACACACCTCTATTTCGCAGGCGATGTGATCTAGTATTTCCATTCGAAAATCTTCGTGGTGTAAATTATAGTGTTCCATCAAAAAACGCTCTATTGTTTGCAGCTGTTGTGTTGTTAAATGCTTCATTTCTTGGTTTTATTTTGCAATTTTAAATTGTTGATGTTTACAATATTTCCAAAACCTAAATAAGAGAATAGAACTGAATATAAAGTAATACATCACTAATAAATTAATTTCCGAAGTACGAACTTCTATGTTGCATAGTACGGCCAAAAGAGGGGAGAATGCTAAAGCTATTCCTGCATTAAGTAAGCTAATTCCAGCTTTTTTTCTCAAAAAATCAAAGCGATACTCTTGAAGTCCTTTAGACTCTTTGTAGATGATGCCAACACCAATCGCTTGTAGTACAAACAAAGAAATCATGAGTAGTAAGCTATTCAACTCCCAATACAAAATGGCAAAAAACAGAGGTACAGCAAGGAGCATAGCGACGAAGATTGAAATTATTTCCACCTTTTTATACTCTGTTCCTATTTGATTTAAAACAAAATGAGGAATCCCTTTATACCATCCTTTCTCATTGGAGATCAGTCGTACATTCCACTTTCTAAAAACTAAGATGGTTGCTTCTTCATAGCTTTCGCCTTGATTCATCAGGTCTTCTATTTCACAAGCAATATGATCCAAAAGCTCCTCGCGGATCTCATCGTATTTTAAATCGTACTTGTTCAATAGTCGCTCTTGAATAGGCTGCAATTGTTCTTGGGTCAATGTTATCATATCCGTTTTTTATTCTTACTTTAGGTTAGAAAACGACCTTACGTCAATTTTAAATTGACGATATTTTGCATATTTCGAATGAAATTTTCGAGTTCTTCCATCTTATTTGTGGTTTCTTCCACACCGCGTTCTGTCAGTTTGTAATATTTTCTCACTCTTCCATCTACGCGTTCCATATCCACATCTAAAAAACCTTCTGCTTCCAATTTATGCAAGGCAGGATAGAGTGCTCCCTCGGTTAAACTCATCTCTCCTGTGGTAATTTCTTTTACCTTTTGAGTAATTTCATACCCATACATACGACCATTTTCGGCCAATAGCTTCATAATAATCGTGTTCAAACTTCCTTTGTATAACTGTTGTTGCTTTGCCATATATAAGATTCTTAGGTATACAAATATAGTATTTTTTTAATACATAGGAATATTAGGTATTATTTTTTTAGTTAATCTGAGTTCTAAAACTTCCTTTTACTCAATGGGTTTTGTATTTTTGCTGCCTTAAACAGAACTAAACGATGTCAAGATTCAACAATTTAACGGTAAAAGAGATTCGAAGAGAAACTCCACATGCGGTATCTATCGTATTGGACGTTCCGGCTTCCTTACAACAAGAGTATACCTTTGTTGCTGGTCAGTATCTCAATATTAGCTACACGCACAACGACAAAGAGATTAGACGAGCGTATTCGATCTGTTCTACGCCACAAAGTGGAGAAATTCGCATTGTTGTTAAGAAAGTAGAACAGGGTGTATTTTCGACATATGCCAATGAAGAGTTGAAGGTTGGAGATCAATTAGCAGTAGAAGCACCTGAAGGGCGTTTTACTTTTACACCAGATGCAGAAGCGGCCAATAACTATGCAGCCTTTGCTGCAGGTAGTGGTATTACACCTGTGATGTCGATCTTACAAAGTGTGTTGACCGAAGAACCCAACAGTACATTTGTTCTTGTTTATGGAAATAAAACCGCAGAGGAGACCATCTTTCACACGCAATTACACCAATTACAAGAGCAATATCCTACGCGTTTATACGTGCATTTCGTGTATTCTCAAATGCGAGAAAGCGATTCTCTTTTTGGACGTATTGACAAAGCGGCGATCAACTTTGTGGTGAACAACAAGCACCAAGATAAAAGTTTCTCTACCTACTTTTTGTGTGGGCCTGAAGCCATGATTGATGTAGTAAGCGAAACACTTCAAAGCAAAGGCATAGAAAAAGACAATATTCTTTTCGAAATCTTTACACCCAATACTGATGGAAATAACCCTGTAGAAGCACAAGGAGGTAGCACAAAAGTAACGGTGATTGTTGATGATGAAGAATCTACTTTTGAAATGCCTAAGAGCCAAGCGCTGTTAACGGGTGTTTTAGAAGCAGGCATAGATGCTCCATATTCTTGTCAAGGGGGTATTTGTAGTTCTTGTATGTGTAGAATTACCAAAGGTTCTGCAACGATGAAACGCAATAGTATTCTGACCGATGACGAAGTTGCTGAAGGATTGATTTTATCGTGTCAAGCGATTGTTACTTCAGATGAGATTCACATCAATTACGATGATATATAAAACAGAATAGGCTACCTTAGGGTAGCCTATTTTATTATTATTTTTCCTTAAAATAAGGATACACTTTTTCATTTTTACATCTCAAAGTTTTTTACAAAATTATCTTTTTGCTTTAAAATATAAATATACTTTCTCAATAGAACCTGGACGTGAATAATGTGACATTCGATCTTCAATACGCAAGTAATCACCTTGAAAACCAATTTCTAAATTACCTCTAAACTCCCAATTTTCATCGCTATCATAATACTGACGTACTCCATTTTTATCATAATAAAAATTTCCATTGAAGTACATATTTGTTCTCAATATTCCGTTTTCAATCAACTTATTTTTCACTAAGATAATACTCCCAAATCCTTCCGAACAACGTTTATTTGTTCTAATATATTCTAGGCGCTCAAAATTGTTTTCATTATCAAATGTAGGCACTAAAATATCGTCTTTAACACAAGAAGTACCATCAGGAGGAAGTAAGCTTGTTTTATATCCTTCAATTTTAATACCAGCATAAAAATAAGTTGATTTTTCTAATTGAGTTAAATCAGTTAGTGGTATATATTTAGCAGAGAAAATAGGATCATAGGAACTCTCATCATCTGAAGAACACGAGGATAAGAAAATCACACTCACCAAGATACATGCCCAGAATTTATTAATTATATTCATAATAACATCTTTTATATTTAACATAAATTTAAACAAAAAAAGCATAGAAAAAAATTCTATGCTTTTTTTTTACAATTAATCACAACACTAAACGTACTAGTTTATCTTTGATCTGCTCAAATCCAAAGGATTGATATACAGTATTAAATTCTTTTTTTATTTCTTCATTCATCAAATTCCCAATACTTCCTTGATGGGTGTGATGTACATTTTTATCTGGTTGATAGGTACCTCCTTCAATAGCTAAACCGATTTGTTTATAAGCCTCCCTAAAGGGTATTCCTTCTAAAACTAAGGCATTCACGACCTCAACACTAAACAAATAATCGTATTTAGGATCGTTTAAAATAGCTGTATTGACCTCAATGTTGTTCAACATCAATTGCGTCATTACTAAACACTCCTTTAACGATGTAAAAGCAGGAAATAAATTTTCTTTAAGCAATTGCAAATCTCTGTGATAACCGGCAGGTAGATTGGTAGTCATTAGGGCAATTTCATTGGGTAGTGCTTGTATTTTATTGCAACGCGAACGAATAAGCTCTAATACATCCGGATTTTTTTTGTGTGGCATGATACTCGATCCAGTAGTTAAATGGTCGGGAAAGTGAATAAAGTTGTAATTCTGACTCATGTACAAGCAACAATCCATCGCCCATTTTCCTAAAGTAGCGGCAATCGAACTAATTCCTTGAGCTAATAAACGCTCGCTCTTTCCTCTTCCCATTTGTGCATAAACCACGTTGTAGTTCATGCATTGAAACCCAAGAAGATCGGTTGTAAGTTGACGATCTAAAGGAAAGGAAGAACCATATCCCGCTGCCGAACCTAGGGGATTTTTGTTCACCACTTTCCAAGCAGCTAGCATCATTTCTAAATCATCAACCAAGCTCTCCGCATAAGCACCAAACCAAAGCCCAAATGACGAGGGCATGGCCACTTGCAAATGCGTATATCCAGGCATTAAAATAGTTTTATGTTGATTACTCAACTGCTGAAATGTTTCAAAAACGGCTTGTACTTGTTGAACAACTTCTTCTATTTCATGTCTAAAATACAGTTTTAAATCAACTAAAACCTGATCATTTCTCGAACGTCCAGCGTGAATTTTTTTT
Source organism: Myroides sp. WP-1 (assembly GCF_014145635.1). Classification (GTDB taxonomy): domain Bacteria; phylum Bacteroidota; class Bacteroidia; order Flavobacteriales; family Flavobacteriaceae; genus Flavobacterium. The sequence continues at coordinate 111,181 of NZ_JACHTC010000006.1, read as the reverse complement.
CCTGCTTCTCCAATTCTTCTCGTTAATAACAGCTCTATTTGCGAGTGAATATCTTCTACTTCTTCTTCGATTTGAAATTGTCCGTTGATAATTTCGCCGTAGATTGTCTTTAATTCTTTTTGAATTACCGCTAATTCATCCGTTGTCAACAGGCCAATCTGCTGTAACATTTGGGTGTGAGCTAAAGAGCCTAGCACATCAAAAGGGGCTAAGTTCATATCCATTGCTCTATCTTGACCGACAGTGAAAGCATCAACGGCTTGATCAACTGTCGTATTTTTTTGCCATAGTTTCATTTTACTTCACTATTTGATTCAACATATCGATATAAAGGGCAATTCCTTCTTCAATTTCATGCACATAAATAAATTCATCCGCTGTATGAGATCGCGCAGAATCACCAGGACCACATTTTAGCGAAGGAATATCTAATAATGCTTGATCGCTTGTAGTTGGTGATCCATACGTCATTCGTCCTAATTGTATACCTGCGAGAACAATCGGGTGTTCTTTGGAAATAGACGAAGGTTTTAAACGAGTAGAACGCGCTTTGACTTCACACCCTACTTCTTGTCTAATGATATTCAGTACTTCTTCATTGGTATAGGCATCTGTAACGCGAATATCCACGACAAAATCACAGGTTGACGGTACGACATTGTGTTGTGATCCAGCCTGAATCATCGTCACGCTCATTTTTATTGGACCAAATTCATCAGATACTTTTGGGAACTGATAGGTTGTAAACCACTCGATATCGCTTATTGCTTTCAAAATAGCGTTATCTCCTTCATTTCTAGCTGCATGTCCTGAACGACCATGGGCGGTACAATCGAGTACCATCAATCCTCGTTCAGCCACTGCAAGATGCATTTGTGTAGGTTCGCCTACTATTGCGAAAGCTAATTCTCCTAATTTGGGAATCACGTATTCTAAACCATTTGTTCCTGATATTTCTTCTTCCGCTGTCGCTGCAATACAAAAATTATATTTCAAGTCCTTTTCTTTATGGAAGTACAGAAAAGTAGCCAAAAGAGAAACTAAGCATCCTCCTGCATCATTACTTCCCAACCCAAACAATTTTCCTTCCTCAATTGCAGGAGCAAAAGGATTTCGTGTATAATCCTTATTCGGACGAACGGTATCATGGTGCGAATTCAACAAAATGGTTGGTTTATTTGAATCATAATACTGATTAAAAGCCCATACATTGTTTAATTCGCGATGAATAACCACGTCATTTTGCTGTAAAAACTTAGCGATTAATTCTGCTGTACCCTCTTCTTCTTTACTAAATGAGGGTGTTGCGATTAATTCTTGTAATAGTTGTATTGCGGCTGTAGTTATTTCTGTTTTCATCTCTTTATGTTGTGGTTAACGGCTAATACAAGTACCGGCCTTTTCATCTAATAGGTCATTTGCTTGTTTAATGTAGACTTGTGCTACCTTTTGTTCAACAGCGTTTAAGGCATTGACAATTTTGGGAACCATCCCCGCTGCAATGATTCCCTCTTCCTTTAACTGTTTAAAGTTAATTGCATTAAGGTTGGAAATTACAGAGTTTTCATCTTGTACATCGCGCAATACTCCTTTGCGTTCAAAGCAATAAACAAGATCTACATGATAGTGTGTTGTCAAGGCGATGGCCAGGTTTGAAGCAATTGTATCGGCATTCGTATTCAATAACTGTCCTTCTTTATCAGCTGTTATAGCAGAAAATACAGGACAGAGTCCCAAGTTTAGTATTTGCTGTAAACGCGTTGTATTGACATCCTGAGGTGTGCAATCTCCGACGAACCCGTAATCTACCGTTGACACGGGACGTTTTGTACTTGTAATCAGTTGCCCATCAGCACCAGAAACACCTAAAGCATCACATTTTCTATTCTGCAATTGTGCAACGATTTGTTTGTTGATTAATCCAGCATAAACCATAACAGTAACAGGCAACATGGCTTGCGTAGTAATTCTTCGTCCCTCCACCATATCAGTAGACACCCCTAGTTGATCAGCCAATTTTGTAGCCAATTTTCCTCCTCCATGCACTAAAATTTTAGGTGCCTCTACTTGTGAAAATGCATCAAGAAAATCGCTTAATGCTTTTTCGTCATCAACAATATTTCCACCTATTTTGATTACTGTTAGTTTTTGCATCTTTATTTATTTTTCAACATTTCTTGTAAAACCGCTTGAGCAGCCCATACTCTATTACTCGCTTGTTCAATTACAATAGCATGCTCACTATCTAACACTTCTGAAGCAATAACAACATCTCGTCTTACAGGTAAACAGTGCATGACTTTCGCGTTGTTTGTTTCTTTTAATTTTTCTAAAGTCAACATCCACGATGGGTCAGTACTTAAAATTTCTCCATAGTGTTCGTAACTTGACCAATTCTTTACATATATAAAGTCAGCTCCTTCTAACGCTTCTTTTTGATCTGTAGTTGTTGTAGCGCCAGATGTGAATTCTTCTGCCAATGCATAGCCCTCAGGATGCGCAATGACAAAATCGATCCATCCGAGTTGTTCAGCTTTAATCATCCATTCTGCAAATGAATTGGGTACAGCTTGAGGCAAGGCTTTCACATGAGGGGCCCAAGTCAATACTACTTTGGGTTTCTTCCCTTGTGGGACGTATTCTTTTTTGCTTTGCTCATAAGTATAATTGCCCTTTTCAATAATTGTCATCAAATCAGTAAAGCTTTGTAAGGGATGTCTAGTTGCACTCTCTAAGCTCACAACAGGTTTTCCGCAATATTGGGCAAACTTGTGAAACAACTCTTCACTGTAGTCTTCCTCTGCATTTTTTAAATTGGGAAAAGAACGCAAACCTAAAATATCGCAATACTCTCCCATTACAGCAGCAGCTTCTTTGATATGTTCTGCCGTATCGCCATCCATCACTACTCCATCTTTCGTTTCTAGTGCCCATCCGTCAGAAGTCATATTCATAATCATCACATCCATACCCAAATTCAAAGCTGCTTTTTGTGTACTCATACGCGTACGCAAACTCGGATTTAAAAACACTAAGCCTATCACTTTATGTTTTCCTAGTTGTTCTTCTTGAAAAGGATTTGCCTTACACGCTAAAGCTGTTTGTACTGCTTCAGCTAAGGAAGGAATATCGTGTACTGAAAAAAACTGTTTCATTGGTTCTTGTATTAGTATTGTTGTAATCTCTTGTTGAATTTTTCTAAAAATAGATCGACCTCTTGCTGCTTGATATTCAACGCAGGCAGTAAACGAATAACATTAGGGCTAGCATTACCTGTAAATATGAAATCTTTAAACAACAAGTCATTGCGCACTCCCTTTAATTCAACAGGCAAGTCGATTCCAATCATTAGACCTTTTCCTCTTACTTCTTGAATTTTGTTGAATTTTTTTAATTCTTCCATCAAATATGCCCCAGTTTTTTGCGCTTGCTCCAACAATTGCTCTTGTTGTATCACTTCGAGTACAGCAACTGCAGCTGCACAGGCTAAGTGATTCCCGCCAAATGTCGTTCCCAATTGTCCATGCCAGGGTGTAAATTTGGGAGATAAAGCAACCGCTCCAATAGGGAATCCATTTCCCATTCCCTTTGCCATGGTGTAAATATCCGCTTGAACTCCACCATCGTTAACTGCATAAAAAGAACCTGTTCTCCCGTATCCACACTGAATTTCATCAGCAATAAAAACAGCGCCATATTGTGTTGTAAGCGTTCTTATTTTTTGCAGAAAAGAAGGCGTTGCCACTTGAATTCCACCAACTCCTTGGATTCCTTCAATAATTACTGCCGTTACTTCCTCTCCATATGCCTGAAAGGCTTGTTCCAAAGCATTTTCATCGTTAAAGGGCAAAAAAACAACGTGATCTGTTTGATTAACTGCTGCGACAATTTTAGGATTATCTGTTGCAGCAACCGCTAACGAAGTTCTTCCGTGAAAAGCTTGAGAAAAGGCAATTACCTTTTTTCTTCCATTGTGAAAAGATGCTAATTTGAGTGCATTCTCATTTGCCTCCGCTCCAGAGTTACACAAAAACAACTGATAGTCGTTTATTCCAGCAACTTCTCCTAACAAGGTTGCCACTTGTTGTTGTAGGGGAATCTCTATAGAATTGGAGTAAAACCCGATTTGATCCAATTGTTTTTTGACACGATCAACATAATGCGGATGAGTATGTCCGATAGAAATAACGGCATGTCCGCCATATAAATCTAAATACGTTTGTCCGTTTTTATCGAAAACATAGCTTCCCTGTCCTTTTACTATTTCAATTGGGTTTAAAGGATATACATCGTATAATTTCATCATAATTTTATCGAATTTAGAAAGCAGAAGCCTTCAAGTTTAATCCCATTTTTTCGTCTAATCCAAAAAGGAGATTCATATTTTGAACCGCTTGTCCGGCAGCCCCTTTCAATAGGTTATCAATAGCACAAGTAATCAATACGTCCTCTTGATTTTTTGTAATTGAAATCAAACATTTATTGGTGTTTATTACTTGCTTGAGGTGAATGTCTGTTGTGCTAACATGAGTAAAAGGATGTTCTTCGTAATACTGTTTGTACAGCATTTGTAGTTCTTCCAGATCCTTTGTCGATTCTAAAACTATACTCGCAAAAATCCCCCTAGCAAAATCTCCTCTTTCGGGAATAAACTTGATTTTAGGGGTATTTATTGGTTGCAACTGCATCAAGCTTTCGCCTATTTCCCCCAAATGTTGATGATTAAATGCTTTATAAACGGATAGATTATTCGCACGCCAACTAAAATGAGAAGTCGAAGCTAAACTTTGTCCTGCTCCCGTTGATCCTGTAACTGCTTGAACATAAATAGAATCTGGCAAGAGTTGCTGAGCAGCTAAAGGCAACAAAGCCAATTGAATAGCTGTAGCAAAACAACCAGGATTTGCGATAAACTGCGCTGTTTTTATTTTTTCTTTATTCAATTCCGGCAATCCGTAAATAAAGGAATTCTCCTCTGTTTTTAATCGGAAATCCTGACTCAAATCAACAATTTTCACAGCTGATCCAAAGAAATTCTCTTGCAAAAATACGCGGCTATCTCCATGTCCTAAACACAGAAAAACAACATCTATATTCGCATTCAATGTGTTGGTAAACAACAGCTCAGTATCGCCAAACAAATCACTGTGTACGCTATACACAGGTTGGTTAGCATGGCTATTTGAATGTACGAATACGAGCTCTACTTGCGGATGCCACAACAGCAATCGAAGCAATTCTCCTCCTGTATATCCAGCACCACCAACAATACCAACTTTAATTTTACTAAGACTCATCTTTTGGGGTATTTACTTTGTGCCAAATCATCACTTGGTTACCAAATATTTTAGAAAATCCTTTAACATCTTCTCCTGTCCACATGTTGTTCATCTCTCCATAACTACCAAAATCATTTGACATTAGATCGTTTTCAGATTCAATTCCTTGAATGGTAAAACGGTGTGGATGAAGGGTGATCCATACTTTTCCGTTTACTGTTTTTTGGGTGTTGGTCAGAAAAGCTTCGATATCGCGCATGATGGGATCGTGAAATTGTCCTTCATGCAGATAGTTCCCATAAAAAGCGCTCAATTGCTCTTTCCAACTCAATTGCCATTTGGTAAGGGTATGTTTTTCTAAGGTGTGATGTGCCTTAACTAAGATCAGTGGAGCCGCAGCTTCAAACCCCACTCTTCCTTTGATACCAATAATAGTATCTCCAACGTGGATATCTCTTCCTATCCCAAAAGGTTGTGCTATTTCTTGTAGTTGTTGGATGACTTCAGTAGGGTTCATTTGACGGCCATTTAATGCTACAGGCTCTCCGTGCTCAAACACAATTTCAACAACCTCTTCGGCTGTCTTGGTCACTGGAGTTGGCCAAGCTTCTTCTGGTAAATATAGATTAGAAGTTAACGTTTCTTTTCCTCCCACTGAAGTTCCCCACAATCCTTTATTAATCGAATATTTTGCTTTTTCTGCGTTTATTTTAACTCCGTGTTGTTCCAAATAGGCAATTTCTTCTTCTCTGCTCAATTTCAAATCTCGAATAGGAGTAATGATCTCAATTTCAGGAAGTAAAATATTAAAAATCATATCAAAACGCACTTGATCATTTCCTGCTCCTGTACTTCCGTGAGCTACAGCTGTAGCTTGAATTTGTTTGGCATAATTGGCAATAGCTGTAGCTTGACAAACGCGTTCAGCACTTACTGACAAAGGGTAGGTTGCATTTTTCAATACGTTGCCAAAAATCAAGTATTTCACACAATCGTTATAGTATGCTTCTGTTTCATCAATTGTCGTATGAGAAGTTACACCTAAATTGTACGCTTTGAGTTCAATTTCTTTTAATTCTTCTGGAGAAAAACCTCCTGTGTTCACAACAACAGAGTGCACTTCATATCCCAACTCTTCTTTTAAATAGATGACGCAAAAGCTTGTATCTAATCCGCCACTAAAGGCTAAAACTATTTTTTTGTTCATTTTGTTTCTTGTTAAATTTAAAATAGATGCGTTTTCTTTACCGTTTGTTTTAGCTTCATTTGCAGTCTCTTGAGTAAAGAATATTTTTTCTGCATTTCTTTTAAGCGTTCTTTGGCTTTGGTTTTTTGATCGATTTTTGATCGGAGTTCTCTTTCTTTTTCAATAGGATCCCACAACATAGAAGTGCAGAGGCAGTTTTTTCGTTCCTTGCTTTGTAGGATGGAAAAATTGACACAACTTTCACATCCTTTCCAAAAAGATTCATCCTGCGTCAGTTCAGAATAGGGAACCGGTTCATACCCCAAATCTGAATTGATTTTCATCACGGCTAAACCTGTGGTGAGTCCAAATATTTTCGCTTGCGGATATTTGGTTCTCGACAATTCGAAGATTCTCTTTTTAATGGTCTTAGCCAAGCCTTCCTTTCTGAATACGGGATTGACAATCAGTCCTGAATTGGCAACATACTCCCCGTGGCTCCAGGTTTCTATATAACAGAATCCTGCCCAAGTTCCGTCGCGGTGCAAAGCAATTACGGCTTTGCCTTCCAGCATTTTGTTTGCCACATATTCGGGTTTTCTCCTTGCAATTCCCGTACCACGAGCTTGAGCAGAAAGTGCCATTTCATCGCAAATTTGTGCGGCATAACCAACGTGTGTTTCATTCGCTGGTATAACAATAAACTGATTTGAATTCATCTCAAAAACAGATAGTTAGAATCCAACAGAGTGTATGGTTCAATCGGCTTAAACGCACGAATTTCCCCTTTCAATCTCGTTGAAATACATTAAAAAATGGATAGATTTATTGGATTGGGAAACAAAAGTTCCCCAGAAAAAGAATGCTTAACGAATTAAGCCCGCGACCGCGAAGACCGCGATGTAGATAACAAGAAAACAGCAGCAGTAGCTGAGGCTATGCTGTTCGTTTTAAAAGTAATATGTGATACTGTTTTCTTCATTTCTTGTGTATACCTCGATGGGTCGGTACAAAGTTTTCTAATAATAATTTTAATATGCAAGTATTTTTATAAAAAATAACACTAATTAACCAATTAGCTAAAAAACAACAACTTACACCATCCGAACAATCGTATTAGTACTCTTTTTTTCTAATTAGAATCACTTAAGGCAAAAATTAGGCCAAAAAAAAGAGGCTACTTCAGATAGTAACCTCTTCCTCTTCATTTGTTTTTTGTTTCACTTACTTTGCAACAGTGATTGTTTTGTAGGTGTAACTATACGTTGACCCTACAATTGTTCTATCGTTTTTAAAATAAGCCTTTGCCTTTGTTGGATATCCTTCTGCATTATATTCCAATTCTCTTAGCCAAACTTCTCCGCGATCATCTGTATACGACGTTATATTATTCGTTCCTATCTTCAACACAGTCAATCCGTAAGTATATTCAAAATCATCATACGATAAATTCATAGACATATGCGTATAAGGATTCTTCTTATCGTCATAAGAAAACACATGGAATTCATTATCTGCTGCTGCGCGAGCGATATTTCCACGACTATCATACTCATAAGTATAATTTAGTACATGTCCACTATCATCAAGTATTTTTAAAGTAGCTACTTGATTCTTTGCATTATACTGAAAAAATTTCGTTTCACCATCAACCGATTCAACGGTTTTTATTAATTGTCCCTCACCATTGTACTCCATTTTTTCATCATACCACGCCTCTCCATTTTGTGTATCTACTGTATAAAGTCTTGTGATTTGATCCTTGTCATTATAAGTTACTGTTGCTCTTGTTGTATAATGCGACTCTTCAGTAAAGGGAATTTCATCTAACTGATCAACATCTATCGTGCCAATTCTCCCCTTTTCATCATAATTGAAAACATAGTTCGTTATGCTAAATAACTCAGAACCGATCACCCCACCTTCCTCATTGTATTTGGAATCATATATTTTCTCTTCTACTTTATCCAGTACCCATAAAGTTATTGTCTCTCCTGGATTTTCTCCTCCTGGATTTTCTCCTCCTGGGTTTTCTCCTCCTGGGTTTTCTCCTCCTGGGTTTTCCTCTTTTACTGAATTATCATCTGATGTACAACTAAAAGCTAGACAAGCAATAAGGCAAATTCCAACCGTTTTAAAAATCTTTTTCATATTGTTTTAAATTAATTTTTTTACAAAATTAGCTCTTTTTCACACTTCACTATCACCCATTTGTTATTTTTATATAAAAAAGAAAAGAAATATCTACTTTATTAGTATAAAACACAATGAATAGAAATTAGGTTTAAAAACAGAACAAAAACTACTAATTCATTACAAAAAAAAGAATCAATTAGAGCGAAAACAAGGCCTTTTTCAAGATATTATTTCACTAGTTGAAGAAAAAAAAGGAGATGCTCTCTAGAACATCTCCTTTTCCTCTATATCTTCAAAAGCTATAATTTAATAGCTCAACAAGCTTTTTACTTCATAGTTTTTCAACTTCTCTCTTCCGTGTAAGAAAGACAGTTCCATCAAAAAGTTTACTTGTACGATTTCACCTCCTAAGCGTTCAACCAATTTACAAACGGCTTCAGCTGTTCCTCCCGTTGCTAGAACATCGTCGTGAATCAATACTTTTTCTCCGGGTTTAATCGCGTCTGCATGGATTTCTAATACATCCGTACCATATTCGAGTTGATACTCTTGAGAAAGGGTTGTAAAAGGCAATTTACCTGGTTTTCGCACGGGTACAAACCCTGCTCCTAATTCTTTGGCCAATAAGGTAGCAAAGAAGAATCCGCGGCTTTCCATTCCTACCACGCGATCAACTTTTTTATCACCAACCAAAGCCAATAATTGCTGACTGGCAACTTCCATTGCTGCAGCATCATTTAAAAGGGGAGTAATATCCTTAAAACCAACACCTTCTTTTGGAAAGTCTTGAATATCTCTGATATAATCTTCTATCTTCATAATATCCTCTATTCGATCGTAAACCGATTCTATTTTTTATTTTTTTGTGCTACTTCAACCACTTTACTACACACGGTATGAGGTGCAATTGTACGCATGGCGTCTTCATATCCCTCTACCTTTTTATTTCCGTAAACGGATGTTGGCAATAGAGGATATTGTGCACGATCTGCAGTTAAACAATACTCCATAGGTTGATTAAATGGTGTAAAGCCTGCAAAAGGATGTGTTGCACCCCACAAAGTTACAACTTTTACCCCTAACATAGCTGCGATGTGTGCGTTTCCAGAATCCATAGACAACATCACGTCTAAATGTTGAATTAGATTCATCTCTACATCTAATTTTACTTTACCAGCCATCACGATAACATTGTCATTATCGCGTTTTAACTGATTCAATAAAGCGATTTCTTTTTCACCTCCTCCAAAAAGAAAGATCAGATTATTTTCTTGTTCTGCTAGTTCATCCACTACATTTTGCATCAAATCAAGGGGATAGACTTTACTATCGTATTGTGCAAAAGGCGCGATACCAATCCATGTTTTGTCTTGATCTTTATTGTACAGTGCTAACTCAGCTGACAACGGTGGAATTGTAGGAAAGACAGGATTAGATAGATCGACTGAAATTCCAAGTTTTTTCAGTGTTTGCACGTGATTCTCAACCATAGTTTGTACGGGTTGAAACACCTTATTTTCTGCACGAGTTAGTTCTTTTTTAGCTGTTCTTCCTTTATCTAACGCGGCTGTTGGTATGCCCGAAAGCTTAAACAAGCTACGCACAATTTGCGCGCGTAACACATTGTGAAAATCAGCAAAATAATCCGGTTTTAATCGCTTAATATCTTTGTACAAGCGAATTAATCCCAAAAATCCTTTGTGCTTTTTCTTGACATCTACTGCGTAAAAATCAACCCGGTTAATTCCTTTAAAAAAAGGTTTAAAAAAGGGGCGTGAAACTACTGTTACACGAAGGTTGGGATGTTGCTCAACTAATGCTCGAATAACAGGCACAGTCATGGCTACGTCTCCCATAGCGGATAGTCTAAAAATGACAATATGTTGTAAACCTTTCACTAAAAACTGTATTTATCTTGAACAAGAAAAGCGTGATTATCCACGCTTTACCAAACAAAAGTAATTTTTTTTACTGATAGAAAAAAAGATATTTTCTCTTGCCGCTTTTCAATACAATCCTCCAATTAGAATTTCCTGCTTGGCTCGGCATAAAAAAAGGCGTGTATTTTACACGCCTTCTTTTTATTTTTTATTTTGATACAACACTGGGTTTAATTCCTCGTCGTTGTACATTTTCATTTGCTTGTACACTTTCATGTATTTATCACCTTGTGCAATATCGTTTAATAAATCGTCAATTGCCGTTGATAAATCTTGCTTTTGCTCTAACAAAACATCTAATTTTTCTTGACATTTTGCTCTGTGTTCTGGTGTTGCTTCAGCTCTTGTTGCCTCTTCGCGCATGTGGTAAATTTTCAACGCTAAAATAGAGTAACGATCAATTGCCCAAGCTGGACTTTCAGAGTTGATTTTAGCCTCTGCTTTTACCTGAACATCTTTGTACTTATTCAAGAAATAACTATCGATATACTCAACCATATCCGTTCTTTCTTGGTTTGATGCGTCAATTCTTCTCTTTAACGTCAAAGCTGCTACTGGATCAATTTGCGGATCACGAATAATATCTTCAAAATGCCATTGAACGGTATCAATCCAATTTTTTAGATATAATAAATGTTTGATATCATCTTTTGGATAAGGATTGCTAATTGGCTGATCTACATTATCATATTTATGATAGTCACGAATACTCTCTTCGAATATTGGAAAGGCTAATGCTGAAAACATATGAATAATTTTATTTACAAATATAGTTTTAATACTTTTATGGTACTAATTATACCGTTATGAAAATTCACTATATTTCTGAGGAGAATAGCATTTTAAATCATTTCTTAGCCCAGCTTCGCGATGTAAACATTCAAAAAGACAGCATGCGTTTTAGAAAAAACATCGAGCGCATTGGCGAAATTATGGCTTATGAACTGAGTAAAAAACTACCTTTTAAAGCGCTAGATGTACAAACTCCTTTGGGAATTAAGCACACCACTTGCATTGAAGACAACGTTGTGTTGTGTTCTATTTTGCGTGCGGGACTAGCTTTACACACAGGATTTATGAACTTTTTTGACGATGCCGAAAACGGATTCGTCTCTGCTTACCGCCGTCATGGCAAGCATGGAGAAGCAAGTGAAATCTTAGTTGAGTATCAAGCAGCACCTTCGTTTCAAGACAAGATTTTAATTCTCATTGATCCGATGTTAGCAACAGGACAATCACTTGTTGCAGTTATCAACAAGTTAATGAATGAGGAAAAACCAAAAGAATTACATCTTGCAGTTGTTATTGCTGCTCCAGAGGGAATTCAGTATTTAGAAGAAAACCTTCCTGCTGATGTACACTTATGGGTTGCGACTTTAGATGAAAAATTAGATGATCACAATTACATTGTGCCAGGTTTAGGAGATGCGGGTGACCTCGCTTATGGTCAAAAATTATAAGATAATTAATTGTACAAGGTAGAAAAACAAGCCAATACAGAAAATACTGTACACGTTGGCTTCCTTTCTCCATCTTTGTGGGATACTTTCAATATAATTTGCACCTAAAATCGCTAATGGAAAGAAAGTAAACAACAATAATCCGTTAGATTTATCGGCAGATATCACATAAATAGCAGCACCTATGAGAAATGAAAGTATAATTTTCTTGTAGGTGTTTTGCATATTATAGGGTCTGCTCTTGATGGCTAAAGCCTGAGAAACAGAGTATAAAAGGGCAATAGACACAAATACAGCTAAGGCAATATTTTGGTAAATATTTTCAAAATACATGAAATCAAAACTAACTTGAACGCGTTCTGTCCACCAAGTTAAAAAATGTTGCTCTTCAATCAACAAATAGAGACTTAATAGAATTGAAGCGCCAAAAAAAGCAATAATTGGGATGATCCAATTGCGATAATCCTTTGCGCCAAAAAAAGCTATCGCATAAAACAGTAGGATTAAATACAAGATGCTCCAAAAATGAAATAAACTTGCAATACAAATCCACAGCGAGGCATCTAATAGCTTCTCTTTAGACTGTTTAAGGGAGTGTAAGGACAAAATGCGACGCAGGGCCAATAAAATAAGATAACTGGCTATAATCACGCGTACATTCTCAAAAGACGTAGGAAATACAAATAGAAAACTCGTAAAAATAAGAGGAACATACCCTGTATCATCAACTAATCGATTGCGCGAAACGATAAATTGAGAGACATACATCATGAGTAACAATAGCAATAAAACACATCCTCTTTTGAGCATTTCATAGGTGGTCCACTCAATACTAGAATCTAAACCAATAAATAAACAATAGCCTGTTACGATTAAAAGCGTAAGCATGATGTAGTTAATCGGTCTAGTTTTACTAAAAATACTTGCTAACATGTATATATTTTATATTTTTGTAGTACTATTTGTTTTTTTGGGTGTTTTGTATCCGTACCAAATATTATAAAATTCAAATAATATTATCTAATTTAAAAATAAAGGAAAATGACTTCATTTTTTAATGGTTTAGGATTCTTGTTTGAAAAGGTACTTTTCATTCCAATGGATTTCTTTGCAAAACTAGAACTTGAGAACTGGTGGACTGCAAACATCATTACTTGGATTTTCATCCTAATTACTTGCTACTTCTTTGTATTTTGGTTAAAACAATTGCAATTGTTCAAATCGAAAAATGAAGATACACAAGATACTACAGCCCACTCATTTCTAAAGTAATCCACTATCTTAAAGATCGAATCCGATATCTTTACGATAATAAATCTTATCGAAATTTAGTTTATCTATATTTTGATAAGATTTTTTTAATGCCTCTTCGTAACTATTCCCATAGGAAGTAACCGCTAAAACACGTCCTCCATTCGTTACAACTTCATTGTCTTTTAGTGCTGTTCCTGCATGGAAAACGATAGAATCTTCTACTTGTTCAATTCCAGTAATGACTTTTCCTTTTTCATAATCCTCTGGATAACCTCCAGACACAAGCATTACCGTTGTTGCACTACGCGAATCTAATTCAATCGTTTTTGTATCCAATTCTTCTTTTGCAATCGCTTGGAATAATTCCACTAAATCTGATTTAACTCTTGGCATAACCACTTCTGTTTCAGGATCTCCCATACGCACATTGTATTCAATTACGAATGGATCTTCTCCTACTTTAATGATACCAATAAAGATAAATCCTTTATAATCTAATTGATCTTTCTTAATTCCTTCTACGGTAGGAATCACAATGCGATCCTCTATTTTTTTCAAGAAATCATCTGTTGCAAAAGGCACTGGAGAAACAGCTCCCATACCTCCTGTATTCAATCCTTTATCTCCTTCTCCGATTCGTTTATAATCTTTGGCTGTAGGTAATAACTGATAAGATTTACCATCCGTTAGCACGAAACAACTTAATTCGATTCCCGATAAAAACTCTTCGATTACTACTTTTGAACTCGCATCTCCAAATTTAGCATCAACCAACATATTTTCTAACTCAGCTTTTGCATCTTCTAAATTTTCCAAGATCACCACTCCTTTTCCTGCCGCTAATCCATCCGCTTTTAAAACATAGGGTGCTTTTACAGTTTCTAAGAATTTCTTACCTTCTTCAACTGTGTCTTTCGTGAAACTTTGATACGCTGCTGTAGGGATGTTGTGTTTCATTAAAAACTCTTTTGCAAAGTCTTTACTTCCTTCTAATTGAGCCGCCTTTTTAGAGGGACCAATTACAGGAATGTGTTGAATACTTGGATCTTGTTTAAAGAAGTCAACAATTCCCTTTACTAATGGATCTTCTGGTCCAACGACAACCATGTCAATTTGATTAGCTAAAACGGTTTGTTTTACAGCCTCAAAATCATTGGGATTGATCGCTATATTTTTCGCAATTTGAGCAGTTCCTGCGTTACCAGGAGCAACAAAAACAGCCTTACATTGTGGGCTTTGTAACATTTTCCATGTTAATGCGTGCTCACGTCCACCTGAACCTAATAATAAAATATTCATTAATTGTGTTGTTTGTTATTAAGGCTCAAAAATAATTATAAAAAAATGAATAAAGAAAAAGTTCCTAAGAATAAGAGGAACAACTTACTAAAAAGATTTAATACGCTTTTTCTTCTCCTCTAAAAACGTTGTAAACGGTGAGATAAATAATTTTTAAATCTAATAAAATAGACCAATTTTCAAGATAGAATAAATCGTACTTGAATCGATTAATTATATCTCTGTCATTTTCAATTTCACCACGATATCCATGGGTTTGAGCCATTCCTGTAATTCCGGGTTTCACTAAGTGTCTTAACATGAATCGACTCACGCGTTTAGAGTACATTTTGGTGTGTACAACCATGTGTGGGCGTGGTCCTACAATAGACATATTTCCGAGAAATACATTGATAAATTGAGGAAATTCATCCAAACTAGACTTGCGTAGGAAAGCTCCTATTCGCGTAATACGTTGATCGTTTCGCGTAGCTTGTTGTTTATCGCTATTCTCGTTTATATGCATGGATCTAAACTTATAACACCAGAATTCTTCATCGTTTAATCCCGTTCTTTTTTGCTTGAAAAAAACAGGGCCTTTTGATTCTCTTTTGATTAAGAAAGCAACCAAAGGAACAAGCCAAGACAAGATAAAAACAATCACTAAAATAGAGAATACTAAATCAAACAATCGCTTAAGCAGTATATTATACGGTTTATCTAAAGGGATTACTCTTCGGGGTACAACAGGTATTAAATCGTAGTACTCTACAGCGAAATTATTGTTCAGGATATCTTTTTGTGTAGGGATATAGTGAACAGTAATCATACTGCTATCTGCAAATTCTAAAATAGCTAAGAAGTTCTTCTCTTTCGTCAGAGAGAACTGAATAAAAATTTCGTCTACCTCGTTTTCGGACAGATATTTTTTCAAATCTTCCAAACTATCGTCTTCCAAATTGAAGAAGTGATTCGTTATTCGATAACCTAAATCCGTCCTTTTAAGCAAAACTGATTTTAAATTATCAACTTCTTTTTCACTACCTACTAACACAATATTTCTAAAGTTTCCACCTAAAAATTTTCGAATGTATTTCAACAAAAAGAAAATGGTAAACTTTATGGTACAAATAATTACAAAAATAGAGATGCCATAGCCAACAAGTTCATTAGCCTCAGCAAATCGATCTAAAATACCGTTATAAGATGCGACGAGTATAAATTGAAAGATAAATTGCTTGCATACCTTTTCTGCAACACGCACTGTTTTCGTGTGTCGAAACACCTCATAATACCCACTTAAACCCGCAGCAATTAACCATCCGATAGACAAAATCAGATGAAATAAAAAATGTCCCTCCGTCAAGCTTGAAAACCAAACCTGAGCTAATGCATTGATGATAATCAAGTCAATACACGTGGTTAAAGGGCGTATCAAATAAGAATACCTACCTGCTTTTTTACTCATTAATAAATGTAATTTGAAAAATCTTTATGTTCTTCTTTTGCTAAATCTTCTTTTGTAAAGGATTTGAAATATGACAAGGTGCGATTCATCCCTTCTGTTCGGTCGATTTTAGGAGACCATCCCAGTATCGTTTTAGCTTTGGTTATATCAGGACAACGCTGTAGTGGATCATTTATTGGCAAATCCTTAAAAATTATTTTTTGATCGCTATTTGTCAGGTTAATAATTTCTTTCGCAAAATCTAGGATAGTAATCTCATCTGGATTTCCAATATTAACAGGTAAATGATAATCTGACAGTAGTAAGCGGTATATTCCCTCTACTTGATCATCTACATAGCAAAACGATCTTGTTTGAAGACCATCGCCAAAAACAGTGAGATCTTCTCCGCGCAAAGCTTGACCAATAAAGGCAGGAATTACTCGCCCGTCATTGAGTCGCATGCGAGGACCATAAGTATTAAAAATCCGTACAATTCTCGTGTCTAAACCGTGAAAAGTATGATATGCCATCGTTATAGATTCTTGAAATCGCTTGGCTTCGTCGTAAACACCTCTTGGCCCTATGCTATTGACATTGCCATAATACTCTTCCGTCTGAGGGTGTATCAAAGGATCTCCATAGACTTCCGAAGTAGAAGCAATCAAAATTCTAGCACTCTTGACACGAGCTAATCCCAATAAATTATGTGTTCCTAAAGAACCTACTTTAAGCGTTTGAATCGGAATTTTCAAATAATCAATAGGACTTGCTGGTGAAGCAAAATGCAAGATATAATCTAATTCACCAGGTACGTGAACAAATTTGGTCACATCGTGATGATAAAATTCAAAATGAGCCTCCGCAAACAAATGTTCAATGTTTTTTAAATCTCCAGTAATTAAATTATCCATTCCTATTACGTGAAATCCTTCTGCGAGGAATCGATCACATAAATGAGATCCTAAAAAACCTGCTGCACCTGTTATTAAAATACGTTTCATCCTATTTTTCATTTCAAACAAAGTTAAGGAACTTTATCAATTCTCAGAATTAGTTCCTTAATGATTTTACAAATCCTAAATAAATAAACTAAATTTGTCTTTAAAAATTTAGACTGCTAATGCGAATTATCCATATTGTAGAATCTTTTGGTGGAGGTGTGTATTCTTATTTCAAGGACTTGGCTTTGTTTTTTAGTCAATACCCTGATATTGAAACCTATATTATATACAGCAACAAGCGAAAAGAAATTACACAAGATCAAATTGACCAAGATTTTCCTTCTTCTATTCGGTTAATTCCTATTGAAATGGAAAGAGAACTTAGACCATTACAGGATATACGCTCTACTTTTGCATTAAGACGTACCATTAAGCAACTGCAACCCGATGTTATTCATTTACACTCGTCTAAAGCTGGTGTGATTGGTAGATGGGCGTGTTTTATGTTGCAATTTAAACGCAAGGTGTTCTATACACCTCACGGATATTCTTTTTTGCGTCAGGATATTTCTCCTACCAAGCAAAAACTCTTTTACAGCATAGAAAAACTAACTCAACTTATTTTTGGTGGAACGACAATTGCTTGTGGGGATACAGAGTATAAAATTGCTCAAAGAATTGGCAGATCTCTTTTGGTTCGAAATGGAATTGACTTATCTCACCTTAATCAACACTATATTGAAAAAGAAAACAGCAGTTCACAATTAGTTATTGGAACAATTGGCAGAATTTCATACCAGAAAAATCCAGCGCTCTTCAATGCAGTTGCTTTGTTGTTTCCACAACATCAATTTATATGGATTGGTGATGGAGAGCTTCGCCATCAATTGACCGCACCTAATATTACCATATCGGGCTGGTTTACAAATAACACTGCGGTTTTTCCTTATTTAAATCAACTAGATCTATACATACAAACCTCGCTTTGGGAGGGGTTGCCAATCGCTGTTCTAGAAGCAATGGCTTTTAGAAAACCGATTATCGCTACAGATGTAATTGGAAATAACGATATTGTTCAACCTCAATACAACGGTTTCTTATTTACAAAAGAAACAGATTTACTTCCGCTAATAACTCAATTAGAAGATAACGATTATCGAAAGAATATGGGAGAACAAGCTTATGCTATTTGTCAAAATAAGTTTGATAAAAACAAAAACTTTAGTGAACTACTCACTCTATATCAGGCTTAATTTTTTGCAGTATCTTCCAGTTGTTGTTTGTAAAGCAATACGATAAGGGTAAGTACAAAACCAAACAAATACACCCCTAATTGTCTATTAAACAGATTCTCAACGAAACAAAAATTAAAAAGCGAACACGTTAACGCGATTGGAATAAAAAAGCGCTTCACTTTTACAAGGAGAAAGGCAAATAAGAGGCAAAGCAAACCACCTCCTACTACACCTGTTAAAACATAGTATTCAATAAATTGATTGTGTGTATTAAACAACGCTTCTAAAAAATAATCACGCATAGGGTTGCCGTGCGTATTATCTTCATAACACTGCGCTAATTTATCGTCTAAGGTTTTAACTTTTCCCAGTCCTTGTATAGGATTAAAGGTATCTTCATGAGTAAAAGAAAATGCGCATTTCCAAATCAACACACGCGGTTCCTTTTGCTCTAACCTCGAAACTAAGTTATCTAATGTTGATAGTGAATTGAGTTCAAAACGCTCTTTCAACGTAGGAGTTAGCGCAAAAAGAAGAACGATTGCCATACTAAAACCGAATAACCCAATGGCTTTTTTAATCCAATTGGTTTTCATGTAAAAAATCCCGTATAAAAGAGCGACAAGGATCAAGGAAACAATTTGTATACGATTTCCAATAAAAGCTAAGTAAGTTAAGAAAAGTAGACTTAATAGAATGAAATATAGTTTATACTTGTTCTGTCTACGCGATAAATACAAGCTAATTAATATCCCAATGTTCAACATAAAGCCAACATAAGGTCTTGCTACGACAAGTAGTGTATCGATGTGCCCTCCTTTATTTATGGTAAAATAATCCGTCGTTAGGTAGTACTGCAGTAAATTATAACTTCCTATTACAACTAAAAGAAGCAAACAACTCAAATAGCAATACAGGATAAATCGAATATCTTTAATCCAAAGTAAAACAGTAGAAGAAGCAAAGAGAATGGCCAAGAATCCAAAGCGTTTTTCACTTAAATCATCAAAAATAACACCGTGTATCCACTGAAAGACAATCATGGCTAAAAGTGTCCCATAAATCAATCGATTCTCTTTCCAATTGGCGAATAGCTGTGCTCTGTTTTCTTTAAAAGTAACAAGAAAAAAAAGCAATAAGGCAAGTAAGGCTAGATTGATAATCTTGAAATTAAACACTAAAAAACCAACATAGGTGGCTAACAAAGTGTGTTTAATGATTGTAATCGCTTTTTCTTTCATAACAATGGTGCTTCCTCAATCAACTTTTTTCTAAATAATCAAGCTAAGCTACTCCTTATTTACAAGTTTATATCCTATAGAAATAATAAATCTTCTAAAAAATTTCAAATTTGAAAAAAGGTAGAAAAACGCATATTCAACTATATTCAACTGTTTGTTTTGATACAGGTATTTAAAATTGGATAATTCTCCTCGTTGCATTTTGTAAATATCTCCGGATAAACCTGAATCTCCAAAATCTCGCTTCATTGTTATACTACAAGACAGATTTTCAAAGAGACAAACACCATAGTCACCTTTACTCAATAAATCGAAGAAAAAGCGATAATCTTCAGAGTGTTTTTGAGTAACATTAAACAAAACACCTTGTAAGTGTGCTCTTTTAACCATTGATGAAGACGTCAGAAAGTAGTTTTTAAAGCACAGTTTTTTAAAGTTTATTTTTGCTACATGTGCTGCGCTTATTTCAGGTTTAAAGACGCCTTTTTCTCCCCCTACGACGACTGCATCAGGGTAATTAGTCAATACCTCAACTTGTTTATTCAGCTTATCTTTATGCCAAACATCGTCAGAATCAAGAAAGGCAATCCAGTCTCCTTTGGCAAGGTTTAATCCAACATTTCTTGCTACAGAAGGCCCTTGATTTTTTTGCGTTACAACGGTAATAGATACAGGTTCATTGGCGTATTGCGTTTTGATTGCATACAGTTTTTCTAAGGTTTGATCTTTTGACCCATCATCTATTAAAAGAAGTTCAAAAGGAAGATAACTTTGACTAAAAACACTAGCTATGCATACATCAATAGTAGCACTACAATTATAACAAGGAATTACTACTGAAATTTTCACCTCTTTCATTTTTTATTTTGGTATTCATCAATATTAATACAAATGCATAGCTAATCCAGAAACCATACAGCATATAATCGTCATTTTGTCCCCAATTTACGATTAGTCCAACAAGGGTAATCAGCAATGTTTGCGCAAAAATACGCTTTGTCCCTGAAGTTCTAGCAATTAAAATGAGTGTTTCCTTGAGGCTTGTTACTTGGAACCAAACAAACAACAAAAAACCAATTATTCCTGTTTCGGCCAATAGTTTTGTATAGACATTAAAGGCTGGCGGATACATGCGGTCTTCTTCGTTTAAATACATCTCACTAAACTCATAATTATCTTTAACGGCCCAAGTGGGATAATAGTTCATTTTACTGTAGGTTTCTTGTCCCAATCCAACACCATAAATCGGAGAATCACTAAAGACATGCAAAGAAGCTACCTGCATTCCTATTCTACTTTTGTTTGAAATACTTGTCCCTACCAACTGCTCTATACTTGTTTGTTGTATGCGATCAAGTATACTACTTCCTTTTATTGCAAACAGCAAAAGGAGTACAAAGGCAAGGCTTTTCAAAGCAAAAAACGCATTGTTTATCACAAAATTTTGAACGGGTTTATAAAGCAATAGAATAACCAAAAGCTGAGGTAAAATAGAAACCAAAGCTGAACGTGCTCCACTAAAATAAACTAAAAACAGCACTAATGCGAAAGGAATAAAACGCCATTTACTCTGATTAGTCAGGATATAGCTAAACATCCATCCATGAATAAAAATGAGATAGGTTCCTAACGCAGGCACCTCAAAAGAGACAGAATTTAACCGCGTTGTATTGTAAAACAAATGTCCATTAACGAAGGGTAAATAATCAAGAGCTAAAAAAAGAGGTTCTAAACGAAAGACTTCAAATCTCAAGATCAGTAGTTGCAGCAAAGCATAAGCAAAAACAAAAAGAAAAGACCAAAAAATAATTTTCCTAGTCAGAAGAAAGATACTTTCTACTTTCATTCCTCTAAAAGCATTGTGAACCAGCAGTACGATACCTACTCCTACAAAAAGCAGCATAAAGAAATTAACGCCAAACATGTAAATTCCCGATTTTTGCTTGTAAAAATGTTGCACGATATCACTTAGGTTCAATAAAAGTGTCAAGACTGAAAAGGCCAAAAACAAGAAGAAGATCTTGTATGATTTGGAGAAGATTGGTACGGTTATTTTCTTTCTAAACACAAAAAAAGCAATGAATAACAATCCTATCGCGGGCAACCAAAAATAAGCGCTTCCCTCTTTCTTAAAAATGCTCAATATTTTATACCCCTCTAAACTATTGAAAGGTAAAAAGAACAACCCTAAGGAGAATAGTGCTAAATATAGTTTACGAAAATCCATTATCTGTTTAGTTTATTTTTCTCATCATCTCAATGAGTTTGGTTCGGTGTGCGATTGATAGCATCTGAACGAGGCCTTTGATCAATAACACACGCTTGTTTTGGATACACCAACCTATTATTTTTTCAAATTTAGAGCGATGCTGTACATAATACACATTCAGATGTTGTGCAGCATACAGAACCGTCGGTTCTTGCATAATTCGATCAATAAACGCATTCTTTTCTGCTCTTTTCATTTTGGACTTGGATAACCTAAAAAGTAAAAAACAAATACTATACATGAATCTTGATGACTTAAAGGTACGTATTTGTGCCTCACTAAAAGCTAAGGTAGCTGCATTTTTATAGTCATAATTAAACTTTTGAACGAGTTGTTCCAAAGCATTACTCCCCATAAAGTCTCTAGTCACACTCGCTTCATTCTCTAGATAATAATAGCCCGAATATGCAATTTGAACTAATGCATTCATGGTGGTATAGACTTGAAGATTGAACATTCCATCTTCTTCTAACGTCAAATTTTCATCGAATAAAATAGCCTTATCCATTAAAAAATCGCGTTTATATATTTTATTTACTACAGAGAGTAGATCTAAATTCTCAACGGTCAAATAGCGGGCTAATACTTCTTCTGCAAACTCTTTTTGGCTGTAAATTCTATTGGATTCGAGCAGTGATTCTTTATGTACAAAATTCCCTTCTTTTTCAATTAACAAACCACTGATAACCACATCAACTTCAGATGATGAACCTAACAATTGCTCATAAAAATCCTCTTTTACTGTGTCATCTGCATCTACAAAACCAATATATTCACCTCTGGCGGCCTTGATTCCTGTATTACGAGCGGAACTCACGCCTCCATTTTCCTTTGAGATGATTCGTATCCTAGGATCTGACATTGCATTTACAACCGCAAGAGTATGGTCGGTAGAACCATCGTCAACTACAATAATTTCAATAGCATTCAAACTTTGATTCAGAAGTGCTATCAACGTCCTTTCAATGAATTTTGCTCCATTGTAAACCGGAATAATAATACTAACTCGTGGTGTTGTCATGATGTTTTCAAAAAGGGTTTAGCATAATACCACATTCCTATAGCAAGCAGAGATTGGGCAATAGTACTGGCTATCGCTGTACCTACAAATCCCAACTGATAAGTTAATCCCACACATAATAAAACGCTAGCGATAGAGGTATAAAAAAAGACTTTAAAAAATAGATTTTCTTTGTTGTTTGTTAATAGAACTAACTTTCCAAACAGCTGATCTAGAAAAGAAAGTAACGGAAATAAAATCATAATTCGAAAAGCTAAAACACTTTGTGTTGGTTGGCTTCCAAAAAGGATGGTGAAAATGAATTCTGAAAAGAGAAACAACAGTACAAGACCTACTATATCAGCCAAAGCACCAAAACGCGCTAATTTCTTAATTTGGAGAATTGCTTTTGTTTTGTTTTCTAGCATCAACTTAGAGATATACGGATAAAAGGCATTGATAATTGGCGCTTGAAGATTAGACACTGCGCGAATTACCTTTTCTGCAGTTGCATAATAACCCACAGCACTATCATTTAATAAAAATCCGACAATCAATACGTTTGCATTTGCAATTAGTGCAATCTGAAATTCCGACATAAAAAGATATTTCGCCTGACGTAGTTGTTCTTTTACTTGCTTAAAACTGCAAAAGGAAAAGTGAATATTAAACTTTGATCTTACTACCCAAAGTGCAGATATCCCACTCAGCAAAAAGCCCATAGAAGTAAGCAGTGGTGCGTAATAATAATCACTTTCTTGTTTGACCACAATAAAGATTAAAAGTGTACAACTTGTTTTAAATATAACATTTAAATACGTTATATATTTCATTTGTTGTAAGCCTTGAAACAGCCAAACGGGAAACAGTGCTTGTCCAATAACCATGACATAAGTAAAGAGATATACCTCTAAATCGGTTCTAAACTTTGGTATTAGAATAACCGTTAATAAGAAAACAACCGTACTGACACAAAGCAAGAAAAGCTTTGTAGTCAACACTTTATTAAAAATATATTGAACTGCTTTAGTATCTCTAGATACAACAGATACATCCCTTGTTGAAATTGTGTTGAATCCATACTCCACCACAATTTGAAAAAAGGTTACGAATGCCAAGGCAAAACTGATCAAACCAAATTTTTCAACACCAACTACGCGAAGCAAATAGGGAATCGTTAAGAAAGGCAGGAGTATATTTAAAACCTGCAATACCGTTAAGGATAAAAAATTGCCGATTAATACTCTAAAATTCTGTTCCTTAAAAAACATTTTGATCCGATTCATAACATTTTGTTTATTCTAATACGCTGTATTTTGGTCTTTTTGCTTTCGTTATATAATCCTCTGACTTGATTCGATTAACTTTCATTTCTATGCCTTCTTCCTGAAAAATGGAAACTGCGAAATCATACCACGAACAGCAACGATCACCGCGGTAATGATACAATCCAAACGCTGCTTTTTCAACGATAAGGGACATACTATACTCCATGACGTCAATTGCATTGGTAGGGCATCCTATTTGATCATCAACCACGCTTATTTCTGAACGTGTTTGTGCTAAATTCAACATTGTTTTTCTGAAATTATGCCCAAAGATAGAATACACCCAAGAGGTACGAATGATATAATGCTTAACCCCTAAAGTTTGAATATATTGTTCTCCCTTTAATTTTGATGCACCGTAGACATTAATAGGATTCGGAACATCTGTCACTTTATAGGGCGTATTTTGCTGACCATCAAACACAAAATCAGTAGAAATATGAAGCAATATTGCATCAAATTGCAAACATACCTCCGCCAAATTTTTACATCCTTCAGCATTGACCAAGTAAGCTAATTCTACCTCCTCTTCCGCCTTTTCCACATTGGTGTAAGCCGCTAAATTAATACAATAGTCAGGTTGAAATTTTGAAAAAACAACAACGCAGTCTTCTATTTTTGTAATATCTAAATCTTTGCTTGACAAAAATATAAAACTAGCTTGAGGAAATTGAGGAGCAATAGCTTGCAAAGCTTGCCCCATTTGACCTGCTGCACCTGTTACAAGAATTTGCATCATAAGGGTGTGATTTCTTGAAAAGAAGGCAATATCAAATCCTTATCGGAAATAAGATATTCTTGATCTAGCTCTGTCCAAGCAATTGCCAAAGTAGGATCGTTATACAGAATTCCATTTTCTGCCTCTTTATTGTAATAATTATCGCATTTATAAGCAAATATTGCCGTTTCACTCAGCACTAAAAATCCATGAGCAAAGCCCCTTGGAATAAATAATTGCTCTTGATTTACATCGTTTAAAATCATCGTAAAATGCTGTCCGTAACTAGGCGAGTTTTTCCTTAGGTCAACAACAACATCGAGGATTTCGCCCTGGATAACACGAACTAATTTCGCCTGTTGATATGCTCCTTGCTGAAAGTGCAACCCACGTAAAGTGCCTTTTGTGGAAAACGACTGATTGTCTTGTACAAAATCAACCTGTAGTCCAGTCTCTTTTTCAAATAATTCTCGATTATAACTTTCAAAGAAACAACCTCTATGATCGGTAAAAACCTTGGGCTTTACAACCAAACAACCGGATAGTGCTGTAGTTCTTATTTCCATATTACCCCTTCTTTTTTGTATAGTTTCTATTGATCGTATAGATCCATTGACCTAGAAGGAACAAAACCAACCCCACAATAGGAAATTGAATCTTTTTGTGAGAAATCGCGTTTGAGTTCAATCCGTTGTTTTCAATTATCTCGTCAGACTTGCTTATTTCATACGCCTCAAAGACAACAGAAGCCGTTTGTGCTTGTATAATTTTAAGGGTTACTAACTCTTCTTCTAATGCCTTCTTTTCCTTAAACACGGCAAGCAAATCTGTTGCAGCCATTGTCTCTTTTTCAAGCAGTTTATTTAGTCGAATGATGTAATTACTTATCTCTTCCACTCTCTCACTTAGAAAAAGTTGATGTAACTCTTTTGTTTTCGCAAAGTGGGGAACGCGTTCTATTTTAGTTGTGAAATCCTTCCAAAATAATTTAAAATCAAATCCTTCTTTTGCTATAATCACGCATTTATAGTAGTGAAAATCAGTAGCAAAAAGACCTAATTTTGCTTTTTCCTTTTCAACAAGCGTTGATGAATTTTCACCTGAGGATTCTATACGTTCTCCTTCAGATGTTTTATCGGCCAACTCTTCTATCTTAAGGTCAACTAATCCCGCCTCTTTCCAATGTTTATCGAGAAGATATTCCTCCATCCATCGCTTCGCCAAATCAATTGAATTATAATTAAATACAATGGCTGTTTGCTTTTGTACTAGTCTATCCTCTTTTGTCGTAATTACTGGTTCCTTCCCTTGCTTCTTATCTAAATAATAGCCTGCTCCAAAACCAATACCTACAATTATTGCAAGATATATTCCGTTCTTTTTTAAGTACTTCAATATTTTAAAAATATTACTCTCTACAAAAAACTTCAAGTCAATTATATCCAATTCATTGTCGTATTTATTGCTATCTTTCATTTTTACTATCTAACGTTTTTACTTGTAAACCTATAAAACTACTACATAATTCACAATAGTGTAGCATTAAAAACAAAAAAGCACTCCATCAACTGTAGAGTGCGCGATTTGCAATCTTAAAATTACTACATTTTAAATATTTGTTCTAGTATTTTTATTGTAATTAAATACGTTGGTTTAACCCCTGTTGTCCCCAATCCTCCAGAAGCCAAGGTACTTCCTGTTTCCAATGGATTATCCGAAGCATAGTACGCATAGCGAACTTTTACATTAGGATTAATGCTTTTGCGAATCTTAGAAGCGGATTGAATGGCTTTTTGATAATGAGCTCCTTCCATTTCCAATCCGATAACACCCCAAGTAGAATCGTGAAAGAATTTCAACAAATCTTTATTTTGCAAAGAAGTTCCCAATACCGTAACCATTGTTCCTCCTACTACTGGAATTTCGTTATTTTCAAACATATCAACGGTCAACTCATTGTCAAAAGGATAATTATCTCCTGTTCCTTCGTTAATATGGGCAAATGGAATCATAATATCTCCTTTTCCCCCTTCTAAAATACCTGCTTTCCCCATGATCGAAACAGATTCAACATTGAGTTGAATTTGTTTTTTATAAGGTTTCAACAATTCGTCTATGGTTTCATACGCTTGTTCTCCAAAAGCGTAATCCATCACGATAATTACGGGTTTTTCTCCGTCGATTTGAGCCTTTTTAAAGTTCGTTTGTGCTAGATTAATCTTCGCTGTATCGAAAATTTGCACATCAATATTTGTTCCCGAATCATCCGACAAGAAGATCATTCCCTCTTTTTCCGCGCGTTCTCTCACTAAGTTGCGCAACGGTTTATTTTCGGGTTTACTCAACTCTTCGTAGATTTCTATTTCTTGCTCAACATCTATTTCACTTTTCATTACAGAAGGAGCAAAGATAGAATTCATCACACTGTGCATATTGGCACTAATAATGTGAATAGGGCGTTCTAAGAGTCCTTTTTCCACCAAAACACTCTTAATTCGATCCGACCAAATTTCACCGTATATATGATGTCCTAAGCGCTCTCGCAATAATGGACTAAAAGTAATTGTACGTTTGTTGTTATCTACCTCTTCTTCGATTGCCAACTTACCTAACCAATAGATCACATCCAAAAATCGATCTGGATTTTCTGGAATAGCAAACTTCTCGTATACAGTTAATACCTCAGCAAACGAACGTCCTAACACATTGGCAAGATGAGACATCGTTACTTCTTTATCCTTTAACTCTAAGGGTTCTTTCTGCTTAGCTGCTAGTTCAATTTTATTCCAATCGCGCGTTACTTTACCTTCTTCATCAATTAAAACTCTATTCTTAATTTTATGTGACTCAATAAAGATAAAAGTCAAATGCGTCAAAACATCATAAATATCAGAACGTCCTCTGGTAATTTCAATGTTCATTTGCTCCTCGTCTATGCGGTAACAATTTCTTCTTCGCTTTGGTGGTACAATAGCTTGAAAATGAGAAAAAGAATAGCCTTCATCCGAAGTTAAGTTAATATATCTACATTCTTCAATACCTATTGGCAATCGTTCAATAACATACAACAACCCATCTAGTTCAACCTTTTCTTCAGCGATTGTTCCATAGATTTCCGGACGCAATTCTAATAGCGCTTCTCTTAACGTATCACCAGATACCCCCATTGGTTTATAGAATCCTCTATTAAACAAATGACGCATGGTGATATAAATGCGTTCAATAGCTGCTGAAGAGACCTGCGCTCTTGTTCTTGAAATATTTTTAATCTCTCTCATAGTCTTCCAATTTTTATTTCTTACTTATCTGTTTTCAATTGATCGGCAATCGTTCTATCATTGCTCAATCTCGGTAATTTATTTTGTCCCCCAAGTTTACCTATGCTCTTCATATACGTTTGGAAACCTTCCTTTTCTACGGAACGAATCACTAGAGTACGCAATACCTTTCCAACGATTAGATCGTCATAATACACATTTTGATTGCGTAGGGCATGATCAA
The DNA here is from genome assembly GCF_014145635.1 of Myroides sp. WP-1. Taxonomy (GTDB): domain Bacteria; phylum Bacteroidota; class Bacteroidia; order Flavobacteriales; family Flavobacteriaceae; genus Flavobacterium. Next base: position 82,965 of record NZ_JACHTC010000006.1, on the reverse strand, counting down.
TTTTCAAGGCAAACTCTTCCATGTCATCTGGAGCTTGTCCAAATTCGATAAACCATTCGTGATAGGGCAATCCCTCTTCTGGAGTAATTTGGGGTGCTACGGTAAACTCATTTACTTCTACTGTTGTCCCTTCCATAGCTTGTTCTAGGGCAGTTTCTACTTCCTTGCCAATAACATGTTCTCCAAAGGCAGAAATAAAGTGTTTAATACGTCCTGAAACAACAATTCGATGTGGATTAAGGTTGACAAATTGAACTGTATCTCCAATATTATATCCCCATAAACCTGCATTAGTTGAAATAATCAAGACATAATTAACGCCTACTTCTACTTCACCGATGGTATAACGCTTGGGATTTTCAGTAAAAAATTCCTCTACTTTGATGAATTCATAAAAAATCCCCGCATTTAAAAGCAATAGAAGTCCCTTTTCTTTTTGTGAATCCTGATAAGCAAAAAAGCCTTCTGAAGCGGGAAACAATTCGATAGCAGGAACTTTTCTTCCTATTAATTGTTCAAATCTGGCGCGATAAGGCTCATAATTAACCCCTCCGTAAATAAATAGATTAAACTTCTTAAAAATCTCACCTACTCCTTTTCCTTCTCTTGCCTTCAATCGTTCAAAATACATTTGTACCCAACTGGGAATTCCAGAAATCACCGTCATATTCTCATACACAGTTTCTTCTACAATGGCGTCCACTTTTGTTTCCCAATCCTCAATACAGTTCGTTTCCCAACTTGGCAATCTATTTTTCTGTAAATAAGCAGGAACATAATGCGCTACAATACCTGATAGTCTACCCAGGTTAATTCCATTCTTTTGTTCAAGAATAGGGCTTCCTTGTAAAAAGATCATCTTACCATCAACAAAGTCGGCAATACCCGTTTCATGTACATAGGCTAAAATTGCATTTCGAGCAGCTTCAATGTGATAAGGCATCGATTCTTTAGTCAAGGGAATATACTTTGCTCCGGAAGTTGTACCAGAAGTTTTAGCAAAATACAGAGGTTTCCCTTTCCACAACACATGTTCTTCACCTTTCACCACGCGATCAACATACGGTTTTAGTCCTTCGTAATCTCGGATGGGTACGTGTTGTGCAAAATCTTTGGCATTGTGAATCGAGTCAAATTGATGATCTTTTCCAAAAGCGGTATGTTTGGCTTGCGCAATTAAATCTGCTAACACCTTTGCTTGTGTTTCTACTGGATTTTTAAGCCATTTTTGAGTTTTCTTATGGATGATAGAAGCAAATATTTTCGCTCCAAAAGATTTGATAGACATATTGTTTTTATTCTAAATCAATAAATAATTGAGCATCTAATGGATAATTGTCTTTCCACAATTCAAAGTGCAGGTACGATTGACTTACTTTGCCTTTGCCCTCCTCCTGATTGTAAAGTCCTAAAACATCTCCTGCTTGTACAGTTTCATATTTGCTCTTGGTCAGGGATGACAAATGCTTATACACCGAGCTAACTCCTTCTTCATGCAATATAATAACCGTATAGCCGTCGTTTATTGTCCAATCAACAAAAATCACGGTTCCTTTGGCCGCTGATTTAACCATCGAATTTTTGGCTGCAATAAAATCAATACCAAAATGAGAAGATTTTGGATCATACTTTCGAACAATCGTACCTTCAATTGGTGAAAAAAGAACCATATTAACTCTAGCTTCTGCATTGGTAAAAAGATTGTACTTATCTTCCAAACGCACATACTCACGAAGTTCTAAATCCTTTTCGCTTGGAGTGGTATGTTCAATAGCATGAAGTGGCGTTTCCGTTTTCATCAAAGAATCAACACTTGCTGAGGTAATTTCAATATCACCTAGTAACACGCGTTTAACGGCAGCAACATATTGTTCATTCTTTTTAATTTCCGTTTCTAAAGAATCTACTTTTAAGGCTAAATCCACTGATTTTTGTTTCAACTCCGAAGAAGAATATCCTGGTATATATTCCTTTAAAGGTGTAACAATAAGCAAAATAACATTGGAAACAAGTAAAAGAAAAACAATTGTTGTCGTTGCACCAACCACATTTAAGAGATTTAATTTAAATGAACTGATGTCTTCAAACGTTCGATCGTTCACTACCACTACTCTATATTTATCTAGAAGTCGTTTCTTCCATTTCTTCCATTGAAGTCCTTTCTTAGACATAAGCTACTTGTTTTCCACACAAATATAAACATTAAAAAAGTTGACTTCTTCTCTTTTTTGCTTTTATTCACATATTAAATTGGTCATAATGTTAATATTACTGATCAAAAAGTTAAATAATCGAATCCTTCAATAAGTCGAATCAGTTTTTCTTCCTATATTTGTTTTTATTAAAATCTTCAAACAAAATAATATGAACTCATTACATATTTTTTTAGGAATGGTTGGACCATGGCAAATAGTAATTATCGTTGCCTTAATTTTATTGTTATTTGGTGGTAAAAAAATTCCTGAATTGATGAAAGGATTAGGAACTGGAATCAAGGAATTCAAAGATGCAACTAGAGACGAAAATGCTCAACAAACATCTAAGAAAGATACGACTAAAGAAGACAACTCTAAAACAGAATAAATCCATTTAGATCTCGATATTTACATGCGTTATACCTAGGTATAGCGCATTTTTTATTGTGCCATTTTAAAAAAAATGCCCGTTGAAACAACGTTCAACAGGCACTTCACTTATAAAACATAATAAAAACACTACTTAACTTTCTTTATCAAAGAAAACCTTACTTACATTTTCTTTTAAAATAAAAACAAAGACTGTGCCAAACTGTGTTTTTAAATTTAATATTAGAGTATCATTGAAAGTTGTACTCGTTTTTTTACTGGATCAACATCAACAACTTTAACTTGAACATGCTGATGCAATTTCACTACTTCATTAACATCAGAAACAAATCCTTCATTCAGTTGAGAAATGTGAACCAACCCGCTTTCTTTAATTCCTACATCGACAAAGCAGCCGAAGTTGGTGATATTATTTACGATTCCAGGTAAGACTTGACCGATTTTTAAATCTGCAAGCTGTTTTACGGAAGGATCGAATTCGAATACTTTCGCTGCCTTACGCGGATCTAGTCCTGGTTTTTCTAATTCTTTCAAAATATCCGTTAACGTTAGGATACCTATATCCGCGGTTTCATAGTGCTTTACCTCTATTTTTGCAATAGCCTCTTTATTTGAAATTAATGTTTCAACAGTTACTTTTAAATCTTTGGCCATTTGCTGTACGACAGGATAGGCTTCAGGGTGAACTGCAGAATCATCTAAAGGATTTGTCGCATTCTTAATACGAATAAAGGCTGCGGCTTGTTGATACGCCTTTTCTCCTAAACGCGGTACCTTTTTTAATGCGGCACGAGAAGTGAACGCCCCATGCTCTGCTCTATATTGCACGATATTCTCTGCCATTTTTTCTCCAATACCCGAAACATAGCTCAACAGTGATTTACTTGCCGTATTGATATTGATTCCCACTTTATTCACACACTTCATTACAACAGCATCCAATTCGCTTTTTAATAGCGTTTGGTCAACATCGTGTTGATACTGCCCTACACCGATTGATTTAGGGTCAATTTTCACCAATTCAGCTAATGGATCTGCGAGTCGACGTCCTATTGAAACAGAACCTCTAACAGTTACATCGTAATTGGGAAATTCTTCTCTTGCAATCTTAGAGGCAGAGTAAACTGAAGCTCCAGCTTCGTTTACGATGAATACTTGTACTGGTTTATCAAAAGCTATTTTCTTAATAAAGAACTCCGTTTCTCGAGAAGCCGTTCCGTTTCCAATAGCAATAGCCTCAATGCGATACGAATTGACCATAGATCGCACCTTTTTCATAGCAATAACGCTGTCTTTTTGTGGTGGATGAGGATAAATAGTTTCGTTGTACAATAAGTTGCCATTTTCGTCTAAACACACAATCTTACAACCTGTTTTATATCCTGGATCAATCGCTAGGATACGCTTTTCACCTAAAGGTGAGGCAAGGAGTAATTGTGCTAAGTTATCGGAAAATACAGCAATCGAATTAGCGTCAGCCTTGGCTTTAGCCTCTGCCAATACTTCGTTAGACAAGGCGGGTTCTAACAAGCGTTTATAACTATCTGCAATGGCTTTTTGTAAATAAGGTACAGCATCTCCTTTGCCTTTAATAATAGTTTGTTCAATAAATTGAATTGCGTCTTCTTTTTCAACGCCAATATTCAGGCGAATATAACCTTCTTTCTCTGCTCGCAACACAGCTAAAAGTCGATGGGCAGGCATTTTATATAACGGCTCTGACCAATCGAAGTATTGCTCAAATTTTTGTGCACCTTCTTCTTCCATTTTGGCTTTTACAACCTTCGTTCCAACAACAGCCTCACGTTGAAACTTTCTTCTCAATGCTTTTCGAATATACAAATGTTCGTTGATCCATTCTGCAATGATATCGCAAGCTCCTTGAATAGCTTTTTCTTCATCTTCTACCTCTTGGGTAATATACTTTGTTGCAATCGAGGCTATATCTGTTGCGTTTTGCGCCATAATCACCTTTGCTAAAGGCTCCAATCCTAAAGCTCTAGCTGTATCTGCTTTGGTTTTACGCGTTTTTTTATAGGGTAAATACAAATCTTCAATTTCAACTAAATCAAAGCTCTGTTCAATCTTTGTACGCAATTCAACTGTTAGCTTTCCTTGCTCTTCAATAGAGGCTAAAATCGACTCCTTGCGTTTGACAATTCCGACGTATAAATCGCGGTACTTGGCAATTTTTTCAATGGCAACTTCGTCTAGATTTCCAGTTCTATCTTTTCTATATCGTGCAATAAAAGGGATGGTACAGGCTTCATCTAACAAGGCTAAAGTGTTTTCAATACTTTTAGTAGAAACATCCAACGCTTGTTGAATAAAATGAATCAACGTCATAATATATTATTTTAAGAATAGCTAAAATACTACCTTTGCGCCAATAAATAAATGAGATGAAGTTTTTATTCTTTTACATTTTCGCCATCAACTATATTACGTTCTCTATGTTCAAGATAGACAAAGAACGGGCGATCAAACACAAGAATAGAATTTCAGAAAAAAACCTACTTACGCTCTGTTTTTTGGGAGGTAGTATAGGAGGGTGGCTTGCGATGAGGCACTTGAAACACAAAAACGCTAAACAGAGTTTTAAACTGAAGTTTTATGCGGTGTTTATTATTCAAGTTGTCTTGTTTTTTGCTTTGTTTAAGCGATAAATAGGGGAGATGATCATAAAAAAAGCACTTGCTCAGGCAAGTGCTTTTCTATTTCTATATTTTTTATCAATTTAAGAACACGCGATTTTACTCACTCGATTCGCATGACGACCACCTTCAAAAGCGGTGTTTAAAAACGTTTCTACCATCGCAACGGCTTGTTCAATGGAAGTAAAACGAGCGGGAATACTGATTATATTGGCATCGTTGTGTAAACGCGCTAATTCTGCAATTTCTTTGGTCCAACACAAGGCACAACGCACCCCTTGGTGTTTGTTGGCAGACATGGCAATTCCATTTCCACTTCCGCAAATAACAATACCGAAATCTACAGTTCCATTTTCCACTGCTGTGGCTACTTGATGACCAAAATCTGGGTAATCTACTGAATCAAAACTATCTGTTCCATAGTTTAGTACTTCATGCCCTTGGGCTTGTAAAAAATCGACAATGGCCTTTTTATATGCTGGCCCTGCGTGATCATTTCCGATTGCTATTTTCATGTGTGTTGCTGTGTTATTATTCTTGTACAAAGGTAAAACTTTTGCCTTTTATAATCCTAATTCTTCAACGGCTATTTGACGCATTTCCACCTTTCTAACTTTACCAGAAATGGTCATAGGAAAAGACGAAACAAACTTCCAATACTTTGGTATGCGGTAATGAGCAATCTTCTGATCACAGAAAGCACGCATACTTTCACCTGTTGCCGTTTTGCCTTCTTTCAAAATCACCCAAGCCATAACTTCTTCGCCATATTTTTCGCTTGGTACACCAATTACTTGTACATCTGCTACATCAGGGTGGGTATACAAGAAATCTTCAATCCATTTTGGTGAGATATTCTCTCCACCGCGAATGATCAAGTCTTTAATACGCCCTGTAATAGCGATATAACCTTCATTATCCATCGTTGCTAAATCTCCGGTATGCATCCATCTATTTTCATCTAACACTTCAGCAGTTAGGGTTCTGTTATTCCAATATTTCAACATGACAGAATACCCACGTGTGCACAATTCTCCCGCTTCTCCTCGAGGAACTATTCCTCCTGTTTCTGGATCGACTATTTTAATTTCCAAGTGATCTTGTACCGTTCCAACGGTACTTACTTGTTTTTTAAGATCAATTCCGATATGCGTTTGCGTAGAAACTGGCGAGGTCTCTGTCATACCATAACATATACTGATTTCATCCATATTCATTTCCGTTTTTACGCGTTTCATTACGTGCTCTGGACATAGAGAGCCTGCCATAACTCCTGTGCGTAAAGACGATAGGTCATAAGTTTTAAAATTGGGCAATTGCAGTTCGGCAATAAACATAGTAGGCACTCCATAGAGCGAAGTACACTTTTCACGTTCTACCACTTCTAGCGTTTTAACGGGATCAAAGCTGTCATTGGGAATCACGATTGTTGCTCCATGAGAGGTACAGCATAAATTGCCAATCACCATACCGAAACAATGATAGAATGGCACTGGAATACAAACGCGATCTTTTGCCGTGTACTTTAATCGTACGCCAATAAAATAACCGTTATTTAGGATATTGTGGTGAGTAAGTGTCACTCCTTTAGGAAACCCCGTTGTTCCAGATGTATATTGAATATTTACAGCTTCACCAAACTGAACAGAATTTTCAATTTCAGCTAAAACTACTGGATCTACGGCTTGTCCATTAGCGACGAATTGATTCCATTCTTCCCCTAAAAACACGACCTCTTTCAGCGATGGACAGTCTTCACGCACAACGGCTATCATTTTTCGGTAATCACTCGATTTATAAGATTCAGCAGATATAATAGCTTTTATTTCAGATTGATTCACTGCAAATTCCAATTCATGGGCGCGATAAGCAGGATTCAAATTCACTAAAATTACTCCAATACGAGCAGTTGCATATTGCAAGAGTACCCATTCATAACAATTCGGAGCCCAAATTCCTACGCGATCTCCTTTTTCAATAGATAATACCAAAAGTGCTTTTGCAACTTCTGTTGTTTGTTGAAAAAATTGACGATAGGTAGCCCTATAATTTTGATGCGCACTGATTAAAGCTTCCTTGTTAGGATACAGTTCCGTTATCTTTCTAAAATTCTCACCTATTGTTTCCCCTAATAAAGGAATATTTGATGCGCCATGCACATAAGATATTGCTTTCATCGTTTGTTTTACTTTTAATGATTGGTTTTCCTAAAATACAAAAAATAGTAGATGGTTAATTGAATTTTTCTTTTTTCGACCAATTGCATCAATGTAGAAAATTGCATTTTGTTGCGAGAAAAAAAGAGGTTCACCCGTTTTTTTAAAAAAAATTTAGGAATAGGTGATATAAAAAGATCTTCGTTTCGTAAAAAAATAACAAAATGACCGATTACTAAAGAAAAAAGAAATACTTTTGTCTTCAGTTTTCCGTGTGAATTACACATCTTAAGGCATACTACGAGTAGAAAACCATTGAAAAGACTTAGACCTCAACTGATTCTTCTTGTTGCCTTTACCCAAAAAATGAAAAACTATGTTTCGATATAGTGAAGATTAGCACACTTTTTAGCCCCAGTAATTCACAATAATAACACAAAAAACAGACTTTTATTCTTCGGAGTAAAGAGTATTTCGTACATTTAAACAACTTTCCATAACCCAAGAGGTTGGGAAAAAAACTCAAAAAATGGCAAAAAAAATTAAACATAAAAAGAAAAAACAATTTGATTTTTCGAATAAGATTTTAAAGTTTTTAGGGAAAAATCCTACTAAATCTTACAATTATAAACAAGTAGCTGCCCAATTAGAAGTAGTAGATACCCAGGGCAGAAATGAAATTATTAAAGAACTGAAGTTTTTGCTTTCCAAAACGCTTATCGAGGAAGTAGAACTTGGTAAATTTCGCTTTGTACCTAAAGCTAATTACGTAGAAGGTCATATTGATATGACGAGTAGAAAAACAGCTTATTTAGTTAGTGATGAGCTAGAAGAGGATGTTTTCATTCCAACCAACAACCTAAACAAAGCGCTTGACGGAGATTTAGTAAAAGCCTATATCTACAACAAGCGAAATGGCAGAAAACCAGAAGCAGAAGTTGTTGAGGTATTAGAACGCCACCGCACACAATTTGTTGGTGTGATCGAAATTCAAAAAAACTTTGCATTTGTTACAACAGCAGATGCCAAGATGTATACAGACATTTTTATTCCCAAAGACAAGTTTTTGGGTGCACAACCAGGAGATGTAGTACTCGTTGATTTGGAAGATTGGCCGGAGAAAGCAGACAGTCCATTTGGTAAAGTCGTTAAAGTACTTGGAAAGCAAGGAGAACACAATACTGAAATTCACGCAATTTTAGCAGAATATGGCTTACCCAGTGAATTTCCAAAAGAAGTAGAGGAGTTTGCCAATAAACTAGATACCTCTATTCAAGAGGAAGAAGTAGCAAAACGCCGCGATATGCGCGAGGTGCTAACTTTTACGATTGACCCTAAAGATGCCAAAGACTTTGACGATGCTTTGTCTTTCCAAACACTAGAAAATGGAAACTACGAAATTGGAGTACACATTGCTGACGTATCTCATTATGTTCAGGAAGGTACAATTTTAGATGACGAAGCATTTCATCGCGCTACTTCAGTTTATTTAGTAGATCGCACAGTTCCGATGCTACCAGAAGTTCTTTCAAACTTTGCTTGTTCACTTCGACCTCATGAAGATAAGTATACCTTTTCTGCAGTATTTGAAATGACCCCAAAAGGAGAGCTTATCAATTCGTGGTTTGGACGCACTGTTACACATTCAGATCAACGTATGGCATACGAAGAGGCGCAATACATCATTGAAACACAAGACCGCACAATTCTTGCATCAACCTCAATTACTGGAGAAGATCAAGAAGTTAGTGCAGAAGTTGCGCATGCGGTACTAACACTCAATGAACTAGCTCATATTCTACGTAAGAAACGAATGAAGGCAGGAGCAATTTCCTTTGATAAAGTAGAGGTAAAATTCAATCTAAACAGCGAAAGTGAACCTATTGGTGTATTCTTTAAAGAGGCCAAAGATGCCAATCACTTAATTGAGGAGTTTATGCTATTGGCAAACCGCAAGGTTTCTGAATTCATAGGCAAACAAAAGAAAACATTTGTCTATCGTATACACGATGAACCGGATCAAGATAAATTATTTGGATTACAGGCCGTTATTTCGAGATTTGGACATTCGTTAAACTTTAAATCTAGAGATACCATTTCCAAATCGCTGAACGAATTATTAAAAAACGTTCAAGGAAAAAAAGAGCAAAACTTAGTCGATACATTGGCTATTCGAAGTATGAGTAAAGCGAGTTATTCCACACAAAACATAGGACACTATGGTTTGGCATTTGATTACTACTCACACTTTACATCACCTATTCGTCGTTATCCCGATGTTATGGCACACCGTTTGCTAGAATTTTACTTACACGGTGGAAATTCTGTCAATGCTGAAGAATATGAAACCAAATGTAAGCACTGTTCTGCTATGGAAAATTTAGCTGCCAATGCGGAGCGAGATAGCATTAAATACATGCAGGTTAAATACATGCAAGATCAGAAAGACAAAGCTTTTGTCGGCGTTATTTCTGGTGTTACTGAATGGGGTATTTACGTGGAAATCATCGAAAATAAATGTGAAGGAATGGTTCGTATACGCGAAATAAAAGAAGATTATTACGTTTATGATGAAAAGCAATACGCTATGGTTGGTCAAGCGACAAATAACACACTTCAGTTAGGAGATACTGTTGTTGTTTCAGTAAAAAATGCCGATTTAGTAAAAAAACAATTAGACTTTAATTACATACAAAAACTGAACTAAGATGAGAAAAATAGCTATGTTATTTATTGCGCTATGTGGAACAATTGGATTTGCGCAAGAAGTCAAACAAGTAGGGGAGTTCAAACGCGTAAATGTCTTTGATAAGATTGAGCTAACACTAATCCCTGATACAGAAACGAAAATGGAAGTTTCGGGAACTAATGCTGAAGAGGTAACTTTTGTAAATAAAAATGGAAACTTAAAAATTCGAATGAATATTTCTAAAAGTTTCCAAGGTGGAGATGTACGCATCAAATTGCACTACAAAGATTTAGAAGAAGTAATTGCCGAAGAAGGAGCTACAGTAAAAAGTTCAGAAACCCTCAAAGCAACGAGTTTAGCGATAACTAGCAAAACCGGAGCGTCTGTTGATTTGAAAATTGAAGCTCAAAAAGCTACTATACGAGCGTATACAGGAGGTATTATGACCCTAACAGGTAAAGTGAATACCCAAGATATTCTAGCCAATGCTGGAGCCTCTGTTTTCAACGAAAAATTAATTAGTGAACAAACAGAAGTAACAGTAAATGCCGGAGGTACAGCAAAGGTTAACGCAACGGAATTAGTCGATGCCAAAACCCGTGCCGGAGGTGAAATCATCATCTTTGGAAAACCTAAAAAAATAAATGAAAAAATTGTAATGGGTGGAAGCATCAGCAAAGGAAACTAAAAGTATTTATTCTTTTCTTATTCTTTTGAAATAAAAAGCTGTACCTTGCAATAGGTAATAAACATAGGTGCCAATATATCAAAACTATATTGGCATTTTTAATTGTGGTAAATGATCGATGACTTACTTACAGGTGTTACCTTAGGTTTCTTCCTAAGTTTCATGATTGGCCCTGTATTTTTTATTCTTATAGAAACGAGTATTACAAGGGGAATCCGTGCAGCTCTTGCTTTTGATATGGGGGTAATCCTCGCAGATGCCCTGTTTTTTACAATAGCATTTTTTAGTAGTTTTCGCCTAATTAATTCTATAAAAGACGATCCGGCTTTATTTATATTTGGCGGTCTACTCATGCTAACCTATGGAATAATCTCTTTTGTAAAGCTAAAAAAAGTACAGGTTCACACCATTCAAATTGCTCCTCCAAATCTAAAAAGAGAATATTTAAATTTATTTGTAAAAGGTTTCTTACTCAATTTTATCAATGTAGGAGTTTTGGGCTTTTGGTTAGCCATTATCATTACGTTAGGACCGCAAATGGACATGAATACGGAACGTATGTTTGTATTTTTTCTCTTTGCAATATCTGCATACTTTGTAACGGATATCTTCAAAATACTACTTGCAAAACAGCTAAGAAAGAAACTAACTGCAGAGAACATTCTCAAAGTAAAAAAAATCAGCAGTATTTTACTGATTATCTTTGGCGTTATTATTATGGTTAAAGCCTTTATTCCGACCTCAGACAAAGAACTAAACTTACCTCTTCCTAAGCTGGAACGAAAATAAGATATAGAAAAAGAACCCTGGTGGTTCTTTTTTTTATTGTCTTTTCACACTTCGTGTGGTGTGAAGTTGTAAACGATCTTTTTTAAACAAAAAAAGCCCTAACTTTCGTTAGAGCTTTCAATAAGTCGGGGTGGCAGGATTACCTCCCTACGGACGTTAATCCTCATAAAAGGGGATTTGTACTAAATGAAAGCTTCGCTACGCTCCTATACTTTTTTCATATCCTAATCGAATTTCAAGTAAAACTTGATTCGATTAGGATACAAAAAAAGCCCTAACTTTCGTTAGAGCTTTCAATATGTCGGGGTGGCAGGATTCGAACCTGCGACCTCCTGGTCCCAAACCAGGCGCGATGACCGGGCTACGCTACACCCCGCTTTCGGTATCGTGAGTGCAAATATACGGCAAAAATTCAATCTGTCAATAGTTTTGACAACTTTTTTTACATAAAATTCATTTTACATTGTAAGTTATTGAGAAATAGAAAAATAGAAAGAGGAGAGAAGAAAGAGGAGAGAAGTGAAAGAGGAAATTGGAAAGGAGAAATCGAAACGTCGTGAAAATTTTACTAAAATAGGGGGATTCCTTCCTTTAATCGAAGATTCAAAAACGAATTTACCAACAACCAACAAAAAAAGGATAGCAAATTGCTATCCTTTTTCCTGAGGCATCGAGCGGATTCGAACCGCTGTAGACGGTTTTGCAGACCGCTTCCTAGCCACTCGGACACGATGCCGTATCCATTAATTGGATGCAAACTTACTACTATTTTTTAAATTTAAAAACCAATTAAGTGAGTTTTTTATCTTCAATGCTAGAAAAACTATCTAACTCCCTGCATCTCAACGGTTACATATTCTACATCTCCTCCAATAGGCGGATTAATTTTAGATACTGCAACGGTAACTTTCTCTACTAGCTTTATTTCAAGTAAAATGCGATCGATAATACGCTGTACAACGGTCTCCAATAATTTAGAACGCTTGTCCATTTCTTCTTTTACAATTTGATTCAACTGCACATAATCAATAGCGTGAACCAATTCGTCTGTCGCAGCAGCATCTCTAAAATTTCCTGAAGCGGTAACATCTACGCGATATTCTGAACCAATTTTAGCTTCTTCTGGCATACATCCGTGAAATGAAAAGGTACGAATATTGTTGAGTCTAATAATCCCCATAAAATCCTTCTTTTAGTTTAAAAGCTAAAATTACGACTATTTTTAGTTAGATATCTTCTTTTGTAGAAGTAAAATGCTTAGAACTTGTTTAGTTTTTTGATACCTTTGTAGTTATAATATTTATATCCATGTCAACAAAAGAGAAATCATTAAATTTTATTGAGCAAATCATTGAAGAAGATTTAAAAAATGGTTTGCCAACAGAAAAACTACATTTCCGTTTTCCGCCTGAGCCTAATGGTTATTTACACGTAGGTCATGCGAGTTCTATTTGTTTAAACTTTGGATTGGGATTAAAGTACAACGCGCCAGTTAACTTGCGTTTTGACGATACGAATCCCTCAAAAGAAGAGCAGGAATTTGTTGACGCAATCAAATACGATGTAGAATGGCTAGGTTATAAATGGGCAAATGAAGTGTATGCATCGGATTATTTCCAGCAATTATACGATTGGGCAGTACGCATGATTCAAGAAGGAAAGGCTTATGTAGATAGTCAAACTTCTGAAGAAATGGCTCAACAAAAAGGTACACCAACCACAGCAGGGGTAAACAGCCCATACAGAGATAGAAGTGTAGAAGAGAACCTCGATTTATTCGAGCGCATGAAAAAAGGAGAATTCGCAGAAGGAACGCATATTTTACGTGCTAAGATTGATATGGCACATACCAATATGTTGATGCGCGATCCAATCATGTACCGCATTATCAATAAAGCACACCACCGCACGCAAAACGATTGGTGTATTTATCCAATGTACGATTGGGCTCATGGAGAAAGTGATTACCTAGAAAGTATCTCTCACTCTTTCTGTACGCTTGAATTTTTACCTCACCGTGAATTATACGATTGGTTCTTAGATCAGGTTGTCGAAGGGGAGAATATCCGTCCTAAACAACGTGAATTTGCGAGAAGAAACCTTTCTCACACCGTTGTAAGTAAACGAAAACTAGCAAAATTAGTTGCCGAAGGACATGTAACTGGATGGGATGATCCAAGAATGTCTACAATCTCAGGTTTAAGAAGAAGAGGATATACTCCTGCTTCTATCCGCAACTATGCCGATACTATTGGTATTGCAAAACGAGATAACCTCATTGACGTTTCGCTATTGGAATTCTGCGTGCGTGAAGATTTGAACAAAATCGCTCCACGAGTAATGGCTGTTTTAGATCCAGTAAAACTTGTAATCACAAACTATCCAGAAGGACAAGAAGAGTGGTTAGATGCAGAAAACAATCCGGAAGAAGAAGTAATGACATTCCGAAAAGTTCCTTTTTCAAGAGAATTGTATATCGAAAGAGAAGACTTTAAAGAAGAAGCGAATAGCAAATTTTTCCGCTTAACTCTTGGTAAAGAAGTACGCTTGAAAAACGCTTATATCATCAAAGGAGAAAGTGTAGTAAAAGACGAACAAGGAAATATTACAGAGATTCACGTTACTTACGATCCAGAAAGTAGAAGTGGAAGTGGTACAGAGGCAAGTAAACGCAAAGTAAAAGGTACTATTCACTGGGTTTCTACTGCACATGCTGTTGAGGCAGAAATCCGCATATACGATCGTTTATTTCTCAATGAGAATCCAGATGGAAATAAAGAAGTTGACTTTTTAGAATTCATCAATCCTAATTCCCTATCTGTAATTAAAGGATATTTAGAACCTAGTTTACAGGAAGCACAAAAAGGAGATCAATTCCAATTCCAACGCATGGGTTATTTTTGTGTAGATAAAGATAGCACAACAACAAACCTTGTTTTTAATAAGACTGTAGGACTTAGAGATACTTGGGCAAAACTTGATCAAAACTAATTTTAGCAATACAATCTTATAAAAAAGGTGTTTTTAACGTTACATTAACGAGTAAAAACACCTTTTTTCATTAACTTTATGAGATAATCATAAAAAACAATAGTTATGTCAGATCGTTTAGGTAGTACATTAGCAGCTTTAGTAGCTGGAGCAGCAATAGGAGTAGGTATTGGAATACTGTTCGCTCCTGATGAAGGAAAGAAGACGAGAAAAAAAATTAGAAGATCGTTTGATGAATCAAAAGATGAACTTTCACACAAAATTGACGACTTAAAAAAACAAGTTCGCAGTGTTGTAGATCGAAAGTCTAATACTATTGAAGATGGTATTGAGGATTTCATCAATTCAGCTGGTAAAAAAAGAGATGAGGTGATTTCAGCTTTAGAGCAAAAATTAGCTGAACTTAAAAAGCAAAGCAAAGAATTAGCAGAAAGCACAAAAAAATAATCTTTTTACACCAAGTAGGACATGGCATTCCAAGAAATTAAAAACAACATTAACGAGATTAAAGAACATTCGGAACAGTACATCAATTCAAGTATGAACTACTTTCGCTTGTGGGGCCTAAAAATAACCGCTAAAACAGCAATTATTTTTATGACTGTTTTTGCAGTGGGCATCTTTTTTTTACTCTCACTTTTGTTCATCTCTTTATTTGCGGCCATCGCTATTGGTGAGCAAATCCAAAGTAGATCTCTTGGTTTTCTTTATGTCGGACTTTTTTATTTATTAATCAGTATTCTTGTCTTTACTTTACGAAAATACATCGTTGATAGACCTTTGATAAAAAAGCTTTCAGAAGCAATTTTTTCTGAGTAAGACTTGTTAATTCTACTACTATGAGAAAGCATTATTCCTCCTTTGAGCAAATTGATCTCGATTTGCAGATCTTACGCGTTAAAAGGGAGATTCATTACCAAAAAATTAATTCGGCTTTAGACCAATTAAAAGATGAAGCAGCTCCACAAAATTTACTTAAAAGTACTTTAGGTTCGGCTGGTTCCTTATTGACAAACTCAAGTGGTATTCAGACTTTACTAGTCACGTCTATTTTCAAGTATATCATTCGAAAGTTTAGAAAATAATCACATATCACAAAAATAAAAAAGCGTTGTTCGTCAAATACGAACAACGCTTTTTTATTTTAGCGCTTTTAAGCCCTTTATTTTTAAAAATAAACCCTACTCTAAAGTATTGTCATTTGCTTTCTTAGAAGGCTTTATTGGGGCTGTATGGCTCATTTCTGATACTTTACTACTTGCTGCAAATGAAGTAACCATATTCGTTAGCATATCACTTGCTGCAGTAGGGGAATTAGGTAATAAAATTAAATTAGATCTCGAATCAGCACCTACTGCCTGAAGCGTATCGTAATGTTGTGTTACAACAATTAGGGCAGAAGCCTCTTGAGAATTGATTCCGACCTTATTTAATACATCCACACTTTCTACTAATCCCTGAGCAATCTCGCGACGTTGATCCGCAATTCCTTGTCCTTGCAGACGTTTGGATTCTGCCTCCGCTTTTGCTTTAGCTACAATGCGAATTCTACTTGCCTCTGCTTCATACTCAGCTGCTACTTTCTCACGATCGGCAGCATTGATTCTATTCATCGCATTTTTCACCTGAATATCTGGATCAATATCCGTAATTAAGGTATTAATGATATCGTAACCATACGTTGTCATCGCTTCATTCAATTCGCGTTTTACTGCTACAGCGATATTGTCTTTTCGCTCAAAAACATCATCTAAAATTAATTTTGGAACCTCTGCACGAACGACATCAAACACATAAGATGTAATCTGATCGTGTGGATACTCCAACTTATAAAATGCATCGTAAACACGATCGGCAATTACTTTGAACTGAACAGAAACTTTCAACTTAACGAAAACATTATCTTTCGTTTTTGTTTCAATCATCACATCCAATTGCTGGATTCTCAAATTAACCACTCCTGAAATTCGATCTACAACAGGTATTTTCAATTGTAAACCAGAGTGCCTAATGCTATTAAATTTCCCAAAGCGCTCAATAATCGCTGAGGACTGTTGTTTAACTGTAAAGAAACTTAAAAACAAGATAATCAATACAGGTACAAGAAAGATTAAAAACATAACAATATTTATTTATTAGTACGTCAAATTACAAAAAAATCTCCATTTCTGGAGATTTCTTTTTATTGTCTATCAAATTGTAATTCTACTTCTATCAAAGCAAGCATTGCAGGTGGTAAACTTGAAGCTAAATCAGGAACTAAAATTGGAATTAAAGCTGCAAATTGATCTCCTTTTGCTTTAATCGTAAACTTATCTGCTGTTAGCGAAGTCACATTAACGTTCATCACTTGATCAAATAAAGTAAACGTCAATACTTTTGTTGCTTCATTAAATGACCACGTTGTTCCAGTCGTAGAAACTGCACAACTATCATCGTGATAGTTAAATTTAACTGTTGCTGCGTCGTCAAAAACTAAAGTATCGTCTTCACAATTTTCTTTTTTAGGATAGGGCATGGCAATAGGATCTGCCATAGGTATGTTAACATTAACATGAGTTGGAACCCATGTATTAACCAAAGAAATATCTGCTACTGCTTTTTTTACTTCAATCGTAAGCTCATTACTTTCCTTGTATCCCTCTTTTTTCGCTACAACTTTAAATGTACCCATTTCTGTAAATTTGAATGGATTAGTTGCATCTTTTCCATTCACATAGAGTTGAGCACCTTCAATTGCAGTTGTACCAACGGCAATCATAAAAGTAACTTCTTCATCTACATTTACTGTATTGCCTTTTAAAGACTTTAATTCAAGTGTTTGTGTGTGTTTTTGTTCTGTACTATTATCATCACTACTACAAGAAACAGTTCCTGTAAGAACTAAAGCGAGTAGTGAAAAAGAAAGAAATATTTTTTTCATAAAACTAGTTTTTGTTAACTCTCAAATATACAACTAAATATCAATTCAATTTACATTTAAATTAACTAAAACATTACGTTTATTTAACAAATTTAAATACAGCTTGTAGTTGTTCTTGTTGCTCAATGTGTTTCTTCACTTTTTCTTGTAATTCTAAGTCAAAATAAGGTAACACTTGTTCTAAGGGTAAAGCCACCTCGAGTTCTTTCTGTGATTTATGTAAAATCACAGCTTTAAAAACGGGGTAATCAGGTAAAACAAGACCTAATTCTTCAAATTTATGATACCATTTAAATGCAGTCGATTTGATATTTTTTTGCTGATCTTCTCTTGTCAAAACCCCTGTAAAATCTTTGTTCAATCTTACTACATCGTTGGGTTTGCTCAACGCAGTGTAATCTTCTCTGAGCAATACATCACCTAGTAAAGGCTTTACGCTTAGAGAAATTGGTTTCCATTCTCCGATTAAATGCTTCTGAATGTAATCGTTCCATTCGCTTTCTGCTCTTTGCCCAGTATTTGCTTCATCATTGGAGCAAGCCGTTGACAAAAAAGCAACAACACATAAAATAGTTAGTAATCTTTTCATTCTACTTTTTTTCTAGCTTAAAATTACAGCTTATTTCTCATAAATAGATAAACCTTTTTTATAAAGCAAAAGAGAGCTAAAATTAGCTCTCTTTAATTTTTATACTGTCGCAATTGCTTGCTTAATTCTCTTCAGCGTTTCTTCTTTACCAATTAACTCAATGATTTGGAATAAATCAGGTCCTTTTAAAGCTCCCACAACACAAACGCGTAAGGGTTGCATTACTTTGCCCATTCCAACACCTTGTTCATTAATCCAGTCTTTCACTTGCTTATCGATTTCTGTTGCATTAAATACACCTACCTTTTCAATAATCTCAGCTACTTGTTCCATTAAACCAGCGGTATCTTCTTTCCAATTTTTAAGCGCTTTTGAATCGTATTCTACAGGTGCTTGAAAAAAGAAATCACTCAATTCAAAGAAATCCGAAACGAACGTTGCACGTTCTTTGATTAATCCTACCACTTGTTGCACATACTGATCTTCAACTTGTATTCCTTTTTCTTTCAAAATACGCTGAAAATCTTGAGCTAAATCAGCATCTTTTTGAAGTTTTAAATAGTGTTGATTGAACCATTTATTCTTTTCTGGATCAAATTTAGCACCTGCTTTATGTACGCGTCCTAGATCAAACTTAGCTACTAATTCTTCTAAAGAAAAAATTTCTTGATCTGTTCCATCGTTCCAACCTAATAAGGCTAAAAAATTAAGAACAGTTTCTGGATAAAAACCTTTTTCTCTATATCCTGAAGATTTTTCACCAGAAATAGGGTCTTGCCAATCTAATGGAAATACAGGAAACCCAAGCTTATCTCCATCGCGTTTAGATAATTTTCCATTTCCAACTGGTTTCAATATAAGTGGTAAATGAGCAAATTTAGGAGCTTCCCAGCCAAATGCTTTGTATAACAATTCGTGTAGTGGAAGAGAAGGTAACCATTCTTCACCGCGAATAACGTGAGATGTTTCCATTAAGTGATCGTCTACAATATTTGCTAAGTGATACGTTGGCATTCCATCACTTTTAAACAATACCTTATCATCTAGTAAACTTGTTTCAAACTTAATATCTCCACGGATAATATCATTTAAATGCAAGGTTTCTCCTACAGGAGTTTTAAATCGAATTACATAAGGTTCATCAGCTGCTATCAATTGATCAACTTCCTCTTTTGATAGATTAAGTGAAGTTCTCAACTGCGATCTATTACTGTGATTATAAATAAAAGTTTGCCCCGATTCTTCAGCTTTCTTGCGTAATTCGTCTAGTTCTTCTGCTGTATCAAATGCATAATATGCCCATCCACTTTCAATCAACTGATCTGCATATTGCTTGTATAATTCCTTGCGCTCACTTTGTCTATAAGGTCCAAACTTTTCGTTTTTTCCCATCGTTTCATCAGGAGAAATACCCAACCATTCTAATGCTTCTAGAATATAGGCTTCTGCACCAGGAACAAATCTATTTTGATCTGTATCTTCTATTCTAACATAGAAAACACCGTTGTTTTGTTTAGCAAATAAATAATTAAATAATGCTGTTCTAACACCACCAATGTGTAAAGGTCCTGTAGGACTAGGTGCAAAACGCACGCGAACTTGATTAGCCATTTTGATTCATTATATTTTTACAAAGATACTACAACTATCGTTTTTATAAAGTTGTAATCTCCTTAAAATCATTTATAAAGTTGTAATCTAACTTTTACACTAATAACATAGTCTTTCACAAATGCCAAATTAGGCCTAGCTAAGAAGCCTTGCAATCACAAAAAAAACGAAAATAACACCCTCTGTTTTAAAAAATCTATACCTATATATATAGTATTTCTATTGCTGTTATCATCTACATTTTAATACATTTTTTACGGTAATAACTAGTTCTAAATTTCAATTTTATGCTTTTTTTGACTCCAAAAAATATCATTTGATCCCCATAAATAAACTAAAATATACGTCATTTTGAAGTCAATTTTTTTACTTTAAATTCACTTTTTTAGCATTTTTAGTGCCTGTAATCTCCCGCATTTATACTGTTTTTCGAGGCTAACTTTAAACGCTATTTATCGAAAATAATGCACATAATAAAAAAATAATTCTCTATAATTTACAGTAAAAACAACCCAATTGATGAAGTAAATTATCCTACAAACCAGTTTGGATGAAAAAAAGTAGTTTGGAAATATTCACAAATAATATGCTGATTTATAAGTAATTAACAGTTATCAACAGGAGTACTTTTAAAATCCTCTAATCTTTTGATTTTGAAGCAATACGCTATAAACAGATTTTGTTGATAAGTATGGAAAGAATAGAATAACTATTTTTTGTTTAGTTAAAATATTTTACAATACAGCAAGTAAATGTACTTGTGCAAATTTATTTTTTAGAAACTATTAGTCAGATATCCATAGTCTATCCACCACTTATTAACAGCTATACACACCCTAAGTTATATTAAACAAGCTGTTGATAACGGTTATTAACCGTGTTAATAAGATAGCTATTTGGCTATTTTAAAGCGTTTTAAGAAATGATATCGTGTTAATAAGTTTTTATAAGTCAAAACTGCAAATTCTAGCTAAAAAGTTATTGTACATATTAACAAGCAATATAATAGAGAAGATATTTTTTAATTTTTAAAAAGATTTTATTTCTATTATTAGTATTGTTGATAACGTTGATAAGTCTTCTTTTTTCTCCTCTTCTGTTTTGTTTGTTGAATGGGTGTTTTTTAGTACAATTTTTCTGTCTCTTTTTTTTTTGGACTGTTGTGCTTGTTGTAAAAAAAAATGGTTTGATGTTTGGATAGAATATGAAGAATATAGCCTCGCTTTTTTTGGTTCATTCCGAATTTTCTAAGCGCTATATTTTGCTTAAATGAAATTGCTGAAGATCGAGTTGAAATAATCCAATTAGGACGCTTGCTTTTTCTCAGATACCAATTTTTTCTAAACGCTATATTTTGCTTAAAAGAAATTACATGAATGTTGGGTTGAAATAATCTAATTAGGACGCTTACTTTTTCTTGGTCAATAAATTTACTAAGCGTTGTATTTCGCTTAAAACAAAATTGCTTGGTATTAGATAGAAATATGAAAGATATAAAGCATGTTTTTTTTGTGAACTGGAAATTTTCTAAACGTTGTATTTCGCTTAAAATAAAATTGCTTGAAGTTAGATAGAAATATGAAAGATATAGAGTATCGTTTTTTTCTGAATAGAGTTTTTTCTTTGCCTTGTATTTTGCGTAAAATAAAATTATTGACAGTTAGATAGAAATATGAAAGATGTAGAGCATCGTTTTTTTCTGAATAGAATTTTTTCTTTGCCTTGTATTTTGCGTAAAATAAAATTACTTGGAGTTAGATGGAAATAAGAAAAGTACAAGATGAAAATTTTTTCTGGCTTGAAAATTTTCTTTGCCTTGTATTTGGCGTAAAATAAAATTACTTGGAGTTAGATGGAAATACTAAAAATATAAGCCGCTTTTTTTTCTGGCTTAAAAATTTTCTTTGCCTTGTATTTTGCGTAAAATAAAATTATTGGGAGTTTGGGCGAAATATGAAAAATAGAAGACGGATATTTTTTTGGTTTGAAAATTTTCTTGGCCTTATATTTCGTGTAAAATAAAATTATTGGGAGTTTGGGCGAAATATGAAAAATAGAAGACGGATATTTTTCTGACTCGAAAATTTTCTTGGCCTTATATTTTGCGTAAAATAAAATTATTTAGAGTTAGGTGGAAATATGAAAAGTACAAAAAGCAAATTTTTCCTGGCTTAAAAATTTTCTTTGCCTTGTATTTCGTGTAAAATAAAATTATTGGGAGTTTGGGCGAAATATGAAAAATAGAAGACGGATATTTTTCTGACTCGAAAATTTTCTTGGCCTTATATTTTGCGTAAAATTAAATTATTTGGAGTTAGATAGAAATACGAAAAATAGGAGAGGAGCTTTGTTTTAACTGATTAAATTTGCTTCATCTTATATCTCGTATAAAAAAAAATGATTTTTCCCAGATTTACAAACTGTGAAGCGTTGTTTAACGAACCCTTGTAGTTTTGATATCTGTAATTTTTGTTTCTTTGTTCTGAAATACGCGAAATACAGCGTCTTAATTTGATGTAAGGGATGTATTTTTTCTTGAGCCGAACTAGCCTGAGTTGCTTAAATGGCAGGTAGAAGTTTTTACATTACGGTTTGCCTTGTTGATTATTTTTTAATTTTTTTTCTTTCGATTAGGGCATTTTAGTTTTCTAGCACTTTTATTTTATAGAAAATCAGGTTTTTTATTTGGGAATGTTTTTAGATTTCAGTGTATTACTGTTTTAATTTTCATCGTACCTTTGCCGGATATTTATATTTTATATGATAACTTTTAATTACGAATTAGATTTTTCACTCCAAAATGAGGAGCAGTATGAAGCGTGGATAGAATCCATTGTTCTTTCTGAAGGCTATCATTTGGGGGAAATAAATTATATTTTTTGCACGGATGAATACTTACATGAGATTAATGTAAAGTATTTGGATCATGATACTTTAACTGATATCATTAGTTTTGATTACACTGATAATCAAGTTGTTAGTGGTGATATTTTTATTAGTTTAGAGCGTGTTAAGGAAAATGCCTCTGATTTTTCAGTAGCTTTTGATACGGAGCTTTTGCGTGTGATGGCACATGGAGTCCTTCATTATTGCGGGTATAAGGATAAAAGTGAAACAGAAGAAGCGTTAATGCGTCAAAAAGAAGAAGAAAAGATGAAATTGTTCCACGTGGAACAATAAAACGATTAGATTTTTACAAAAATGAGTATTTTTCAAGATATATATGATGTAATCGTTGTGGGAGGTGGACATGCGGGTTCTGAAGCTGCTGCTGCTGCTGCCAATATGGGGTCCAAAACACTTTTGATCACAATGAGTTTACAAAACATTGCGCAAATGTCTTGTAATCCTGCTATGGGTGGGATTGCCAAAGGACAAATTGTGCGCGAGATTGATGCCCTAGGAGGGTATTCAGGGATTGTTTCCGATCAAACGGCAATTCAGTTCAAAATGCTAAATAAGTCTAAAGGACCTGCGATGTGGTCGCCACGAGTGCAATCGGATCGTATGCGTTTTTCTGAAACATGGCGTTTGATGCTTGAGGGAACACCTAATTTAGACTTTTATCAAGATATGGTTAAGTCACTTTTGGTTAATAATCACAAAATTGAAGGGGTTGTTACGAGTTTAGGATTGACTATCAAAGCGAAAACTGTTATTCTGACAAATGGAACTTTCCTTAACGGATTGATCCATATTGGAGAGAAGCAGTTCGGTGGGGGTAGAGCTGGTGAAGGTGCTGCTTTTGGTATAACAGAAGACTTAGTAAAATTAGGTTTTACCGCTGGGCGAATGAAAACAGGTACACCTCCTCGTGTAGATGGACGCTCTTTAGATTACACTAAGATGGAAGTTCAAGGGGGAGATATCAATCCTTCGAAGTTCTCTTATATGGATGTAACCTCGCCTTTAAAACAGCAAAGAGACTGTTTTATGACGTATACTTCAACAGAGGTTCATGACCTCCTTCGTGAAGGTTTTGATCGTTCTCCGATGTTTACGGGAAGAATTAAAAGCTTAGGTCCTCGCTATTGTCCGTCTATCGAAGACAAGATTAATCGCTTTGCTGATAAAGAAAGACACCAAATTTTTGTTGAACCGGAAGGGTGGAATACTTGTGAAATCTACGTTAATGGATTCTCAACTTCACTACCAGAAGATATCCAGTTTAAAGCTTTGCGTGCGGTTGCCGGTTTTGAAAATGCTAAAATATTTAGACCAGGATATGCGATCGAATATGATTACTTTCCGCCTACGCAATTGAAGCATACACTAGAAACAAAATTGGTGGATGGTTTGTATTTTGCAGGTCAGATTAATGGTACAACTGGATACGAAGAAGCAGCATCTCAGGGATTGATGGCAGGTATAAATGCACACTTAAAAGTACACGAAAAAGAGCCTTTGATCTTGAGAAGAGATGAAGCTTATATCGGTGTTTTGATCGATGATTTGATCACAAAAGGAACGGAAGAGCCTTATCGTATGTTTACTTCTCGAGCAGAATATCGCACTTTATTGCGTCAAGATAATGCTGATTTCAGATTAACTCCGATGTCTTATTCGATCGGTTTAGCGTCTGAAGAACGTATGAGACGCATGGAATATAAACGCAACGAATCGGAAAAATTTGTTGAATTTTTCAAGGAGACTAGTGTAAAAACAGTGGAGGCAAATCCTATCTTAGAGGCTAAAGGATCTTCTTTAATGAGCCAACCTGATAAGATGTTTAAAGTGTTTTCTCGACCACAAATTGAATTAGATGATATCCTAAAGTTTAAAAAAGTGGAAGAGTATATCGCCGAACATAACCTTGATCAGGAGGTGATTGAACAGGCAGAAATTCAAGTTAAATACTCTGGTTATATTGAGAAAGAAAAGAACAATGCCGACAAGTTGAACCGTTTGGAAGACGTTAAGATTCCCGAAAATTTTGACTATGATAAGATTGTTTCCCTATCGTTTGAATCACGTGAGAAGTTCAAAAAGATCCGTCCGATAACGATCTCTCAAGCATCTAGAATCAGTGGGGTAACCCCAACAGATATATCGATTCTCTTGATCCATATGGGAAGATAACAAGTGAATTGAACTATAAGATAAGGATTGTTCCACGTGGAACAATCCTTATTTTTTTGTTGAGTAGGTAAGAAGCAATATGCATCTTTACAATTAATTACAGCGTTGCTTAAAGTAATAGATGAAGTAAGAATAAGCGATAAACAACCTTTGATGTCTGTATTAGCTGCAGTTTAAATGAAATGATTGAGAGCGACTATGTAGTTGGTAAACGTGCTGAGAACAGATGGGAAATGATCTTGTTTCGCTACTTGGTTTTCCATTAATCACATGTTGTAAAAAATAGACTTTGTAACAAAATAAATAGAGAAGAAAAGACAGAGAAGAAATGACAGAGAAGAAATGACAGAGAAGAAATGACAGAGAAGAAATGACAGAGAAGAAATGACAGAGAAGAAATGACAGAGAAGAAATGACAGAGAAGAAATGACAGAGAAGAAAAGACAGAGAAGAAAAGACAGAGAAGAAAAGACAGAGAAGAAAAGACAGAGAAGAAAAGACAGAGAAGAAAAGACAGAGAAGAAAAGACAGAGAAGAAAAGACAGAGAAGAAAAGACAGAGAAGAAAATCTAGCTAAATGAAAAAGAAAAAAAACTATATTTTAAATGGGGCTTGTTCTGTAAAAAAAGAACTGTTTGGAGGTAAATATAAATCGGTATTGTTAGAAGATTTTTTTTGTAAAATAAATAGCTCTTGAAAAAAATAGGTGTAAAATTGGATTCTGAAAAAGATGTAATTTGAAAAAATGCAGCACAAAAAAGTGTATTCAAAAAGTAGCATTTTTATCCTTATTTTTTCGTCAAAAAAAATAAATGGAAGAATAGAAAAAACAATAAAATGTTTTTACTTTTTTGAGAAATGAATCCAAACAAAAATTATCATTAAATTTTGTTTTAAAAAAAAAGAAGAGAAGAACGAAAGAAAAAAGCATGCAAAAAATTGAAAGATTAAGTTTCTGTTTTTTTAAAATATCAACTATACCATTCTTCAAAAAAAATGAGAAAGAAGATTTTTTTTAAGCCGAAGGGGAGGATCACTTTTAAAGTTTTTTTGCAGAAATAAAGTTTAAAAAGAAAAAGATATCCTTAGTGGAATTCTTAGAATAAATTTTAATTTTGAAGATCATACTACTTTTTATAAGCGGTAAAAAGTGAATGGTAGAATTAAATGAATCGATGTAATGGAACACCTAAATTTTAGCAAAGACGAAAAAATTGTAGAAGTAAAAGACTACAGTGTTTCTCAAGAAGTTTTTTCCTTGTACTATAATCGCGCTTATGATTTAGTATTGACTGATCCAGTTCCGTCTAAAGAAAAATTAGGAAGCTACTACCAAAGTGAGAATTATATTTCCCATACAGATGGAAAACGAAATTTTTTTGAACGCCTTTATCAAAGTGTAAAAAAAGTTGCGTTGCGCAGAAAAGTGGATTTATTGTTTAGACAAAATAATACAGTAGGAACACTTTTAGATATTGGTTGTGGTACTGGTGATTTTTTAGTTGAAGCACAAAAACGCGGATGGACTGTTACCGGATTTGAACCAAGTGATCAAGCAAGAGTATTAGCTGAAAAAAAGGGAGTACGATTGATTTCTGATTTTAAAGAATTAGCGGATGCTTCTTTTGATGTTATTACACTTTGGCATGTTTTGGAACACATTCCTAATTTAGAAGAGCAAATCGTAGAATTAAAACGCTTGCTGAAAGCGGATGGAAAATTAGTTTTGGCTGTTCCTAATTATAAATCATATGATGCAACATATTATAAAGAGTATTGGGCTGCTTATGATGTCCCACGTCATATATGGCATTTTTCACAAAACTCTATTGCGCGTATTTTTTCAACTTTTCAATTTAAAATTGAAGAAGTTCAACCCATGATTTTTGACAGCTTTTATGTTTCTCTTTTATCAGAAGAGTATAAGACCGGAAAGAGAAATTGGATCAAAGCATTTTTAGTAGGCTTACGTTCGAATGTAGAGGCGCGTAATTCGATGGAATATTCCTCTTTGGTTTATTGTTTAGCTAAAGTGGACTAGTTTCTGCATGAAGCATGAAAAACAAGGTTTAGAAATCGATAAAAGTGATTTTAAAGCGTTTTAAGACACTTTTTTAAATAAAGTGGAGTGTTGCTATTAAGAAAAAAAGATATTGGAATAGTGCTGAGCCTTTAAAAGCTGATTTAATAGTTTTTATTTATTGTTTTTATTTATTGTTTTTATTTTATCTATAAATTTTATTTATTAAAATATATAAGTGCAAATAATGTAGTAAACATTAAAAGTTTTTTTAATTTTACATGTTTTTAAAAAAATCAAAAATGAAAAAAGGTATTTTCGTATTAGGATTAGCTGGATTGTTATTTTCTTGTAACAATAATACAAACACTGCTGCAACAGAATTTAAAACTGCGTATATTGATTCTTCTAAATTAATGACAGAATATCAAGAGGTAAAAGATATTGAATCAAAATACAAAATAAAATCAGAAGAGAAAGGAAAAGAGTTCGAAGGAGAAATTGCACAATTTCAACGCGAAGTTCAAAACTTTCAAGCTAATGCAGCTCAAAAAGGGCAAGCTTGGGCTCAACAAAAAGGTGGTGAGTTACAACGCAAAGAGCAACAATTACAGATGAAACAGCAAACAATTTTTCAAGAATTGCAAGCTGAAAGTGCGAAAGAAATGGATTCTGTAGTGAAGAAAGTTAAATCTCACATTGCTGATTTTGCGAAGAAAAAGAGTTTAGATTATGTGTTTAACACAGAAGAAGCTTCGACTGTTATTTACGGTAAAGAGGAGTATAATATCACAGAAGATATTATTAAAGAATTAAACTCAAAATACAAGGGTACTTCTGCAGCTACTACAGTAGATGATAAGAAAGCAGAAACACCTGCAACAAAAGAAGAAAAATAAGAATATTTAATTACGTATATTATTCAAATAGTCCTAAGCATTCTTAGGGCTATTTTTATTTTCAAACCAATTTATGTTTTATCTTACCTTAAAAAATGGAAAATTTTTCTAGAGAAGCGAAGTATGTTTTACAGTTTATCAACGAGACCAAGCAGTCCATTTTTTTAACAGGAAAGGCAGGTACAGGTAAAACTACATTGTTGAAAGAAATCGTTAGTAGTACGCATAAGAATACGGTTATTGTTGCACCAACTGGAATTGCCGCTTTAAACGCTGGAGGAGTAACGATTCATTCGTTTTTTCACTTTCCATTGGCTGCTTTTATTCCCGATGCTGTAAATCCACCGATCTTCAGTGAATACGTAAAATTCGAAAATCGAATCTCGATCAAGAAGCATTTTCGCATGAGTAACATGCGCCGTTCTTTGTTTCGCAATTTAGAATTGCTCATCGTCGATGAAGTGAGTATGTTGCGCGCTGATGTATTGGATGCAATGGATTTTATGTTGCAAACGATTCGAAGAAACAATCTACCCTTTGGCGGAGTTCAATTGTTGTTTATTGGTGATTTACTGCAATTACCTCCCGTGGTTAAAAATGAAGAATGGGAAGTTTTAAGACGTTATTATGACGGATCGTATTTCTTTCATTCTAATGTAGTTCAGGCCAATCCGCCTTTGTATATAGAATTGGAAAAAGTGTATCGTCAATCAGATGATACATTTATTCAAATTTTAAATAATTTGAGGAATAATAAAATTGACACCACAGATTTACAAGTGTTGAATCAATATGTCAATCCAACTTTTGACCAAAATAAAGTGCAGGGATATATTACCTTAACCACGCACAATGCTAAAGCTGATAAAATCAATTCTGATTCCCTGGAAGATTTAAACGCTAAAGCATATACGTACCAAGCAGAAGTGGTTGGAGATTTTCCGAATTCAATATTTCCCATTGAAAATCAGTTGCATTTAAAAGTAGGAGCTCAAGTTATTTTTGTGAAGAATGACTTGTCCTTTGAAAAGAAGTATTACAATGGTAAAATGGGAATTATACAAAAATTAAGTTCGAGCGAGATTTTTGTAAAGTTTCCCGAAGAAAATGAAGTTATAGAAGTAGAACGCTATGAATGGCAGAATATTCGGTATAAAGTAAATCCCAATAGCAAAGAGATTGAAGAAGAGCTGTTGGGTACCTTTACGCATTACCCTTTGAAACTTGCTTGGGCGATTACCGTGCACAAGAGTCAAGGATTAACCTTCGAGAAAGCGATTTTAGACGTTTCTAAGGTGTTTTTACCTGGTCAGGCATATGTTGCTCTATCTCGATTAAAATCGCTGCAAGGATTGGTTCTATTATCTCCAATACAGATGAATGGATTGAAAAATGATTACGAGGTCATGCAGTATGCCAAAAACAAAGCAGATAAACAAACGTTGGAGGATGAAATTCACAGACAAACGCTTTTGTTTTTAGAAGAAAAATTGGTCGAAGCATTTTCGTGGAAGAATTTGGCGCAAAATTGGCGCAATCACCTTTATTCTTTTGGAGAAGAAAACGATAGAAGCAAGAAGAACGAGTATAAAAGTTGGACGTTAAAGATCGTGCAAACACTGGAGGAATTAGTTGTTTTTGCTGAAAAATTTACCAGTCAATTAAGGCATATTTTCTATCATCAACCAGTGGATGTCAACTACGTTAAGGAGCGCGTTGACAAGGCTTATACTTATTTTTTTCCAACTTTAGATCACGTGGTTTTCGAGCTGCTATTTACAATGGCTCAAATTAGGGGAAAACGCCAAATGAAAGCATTTTTTACAGAGTTGGAAGAGTTAGAAGATCAAACGATCAAGACTGTTTTAGAGCTCAAAAAAGCAAAGTTGCTCTTGGAGTTAGTACTTAAAAAAGAACGTATTACCAAAGATAATCTTCGAAGTTTGGAGGTAGGGGAGTATCGCATTAATCATTTAACAAATATTGCTTCCTTGTTGAGAACTAGTCGATTGGATTTACAAGATGAGTATGATTTATTAGAGGATTTAAAATCGAAAGACAAAGCAAAAAAAGAAAAAAAGAAAAGCACTTTTATTTTGACTTACGAATTGTGGATGGAGGGAATGCGCGTCGAAGAAATAGCTGAGGAGCGCAAGTTAACGGCAACGACGATATTTTCGCATTTAGCTAAGTTAATTAGCGATGGAAAGATAGAGTTAAGCGAAGTACTAGATGAAGCTAAAATAAAGCGTTTAGAAAGCGTATTTACGCAAAATGAAGGTAAACCTCTTGCGGAAATTAAAGCTGCTTCAAACGATGAATTTACTTGGGAAGAACTCAAGTTATATCAACGAACTATACCGAATAGCGAAACGAATTAGTTTCGCTATTTTTTATGGATTAATCGCGTTAATTTTATGGATAGATCTGTGAAGATCATTTTGCTGTTTCCATTTCTTTCGATGTGATAAATAGCATTTGACAATTCTTCAAAGATCTCGTCAATATTAGCTCCATTAACAAAAGGAGCGAAGTTTTCGAGTTTGAATTTTGCTACAGTGGTTTGGTAGTATACGAGATTTGACGATTGATAATTGCAAAGTAAAGCTTGTCTGAAGAGTTCAATGCAAAATTCGAGAAACTGTTTTTGTTGTTCTCGTCCTAATGTGGCCAAATCCTCACTCCATTCGACTAAGTCTTTGATTACTGCAGCATTTCCTTTTGCGCGAAAAGCAGCTCTAACCCAAGAAACAAATTTTTGTTCAAAATCAGAAGAATCTGCAGCGTTAGATAGTAGCTGTAGCGCTTTGTTGTAATTTCCTTGAGCTTGACGAGCTAGTAAAGTTGCTTGTTGTTTCGCACAACCTCGCTCCACCAAAGCTTGTTCTATTTCAACACTGTTTAATGCATTGAAGCGCAATAGTTGGCATCGAGATAAAATGGTTTGTAAAATAGCAGTTTCACTTTCTGCAATAAGAATAAAAATCGTTTTGGCAGGTGGCTCTTCTAAAATTTTTAGAATCTTGTTTGATGCCTCTGTATTGAGTTTATCAGCCATCCAAATGATCATTATTTTATAACCACCTTCATAAGATTTTAGGGCTAGTTTTTTGAGAATTTCCCCAGCTTCATCAACGCCTATTTGACCTTGTTTATTTTGTATATCAATGTGGTTATACCAATCAATTAAACTACCATAAGGATTGTTTTTTATAAAATTTCGCCAAGGTTCTGCAAACTTATCACTTGTAGGGTGTTTAGTTACTTCACTAGTTGTAGCAACAGGATAAACGAAGTGTAAATCAGGATGCATTAACGCATTAAACTTGGTATTACAACTTTCATTTCCGCCTGTATTTTCCCCATCAATATTGCGACAAAGCAGGTATTGAGCATAGGCAATAGCCATGGCTAGTGTTCCTGTTCCTTCTTGTCCAATAAACAATTGAGCATGAGGAATTCGACCTGATGTAGCACTTTGTACTAAGTGATTCTTGATGTGGTTTTGACCAACTATTTCTGAAAATAACATACTGCAAATATAAGTGAATTCTTTGGGTATGAGTAAGCCTTGAAAAAGAAAACTTTCTTTCACACGGGGTTCATTTTACCTTGACGTACTCTTGTCTAAGAGAAGGAGAAAAATAATATAATAATCTAAAATAATCGCACTTTGGATTTTAAAAAGATTTATATTTGCGTTAATCGGAATATATTTTAGAAAAATACAACTATGAAAACAATTGATAATGTGAATTTTAAAAATAAAAAAGTATTAATTCGCGTTGATTTTAATGTCCCTTTAAACGATGCCTTTGAGGTAACGGATACGAATCGTATTGAAGCGGCAAAACCTACTATTGAAAAGGTTATTAAAGATGGAGGGGTGGCTATTTTAGTTTCTCATTTGGGTCGACCTAAAGGGGAAAAAAATGATGCTTTTTCACTTCGTCATATTGCCGATAAAACGGCTGAAGTTTTGGGTACTAAAGTTACATTTGTAGAGGATTGTATAGGAGAAAAGGTAAAACAAGCCGTTGCGAATAGTCAAGCAGGTGATGTTCTTTTGTTAGAAAATTTGCGTTTCTATGCACAAGAAGAGAAAGGAGACGAGCAATTTGCGAAGGATTTAGCTTCTGTTGCTGATTTTTATATCAATGACGCATTTGGAACGGCACACCGTGCACATGCTTCTACAACAATTGTAGCGAAGTTTTTTCCGAATGACAAATGCTTTGGTTATTTATTAGCTAAAGAAATAGAAAGTATTGATAAAGTATTACACAGTACTGAAAAACCTGTAACGGCTATTTTAGGAGGATCGAAAGTTTCTTCCAAAATTACCATTATAGAAAATATTTTGGACAAGGTAGACCATATGATTATTGGTGGGGGAATGGCCTTTACCTTTGTCAAAGCATTAGGTGGTAGCATTGGAAACTCTATCTGTGAAGACGATAAGATGGATTTAGCTCTGCGTATTTTAGAACAAGCTAAGGCAAAGAATGTTCAAATTCACTTACCTATTGACGTAGTTGCCGCTGATGCTTTTTCAGCAGATGCCAATACACAACTAGTAGATGTAAAAGCGATTCCTGCAGGATGGCAAGGACTTGATGTTGGTCCTGAAACTCTTGCTAGTTTGAAAAAAGTGATTTTAGATTCTAAAATCATTCTTTGGAATGGCCCTTTAGGGGTTTTCGAAATGGAAAAATTTGCCAATGGAACCATTGAATTAGGAAACTTTATCGCAGAGGCAACGAAAAATGGCACTTTCTCTTTAGTGGGTGGAGGTGATTCTGTAGCAGCTGTGAAACAATTTGGATTAGCACCTAAAATGAGTTATGTATCAACTGGAGGAGGAGCTATGTTAGAAATGTTAGAAGGACAAATATTGCCTGGTATCAAAGCAATACAAGAATAATTAGTTTAGGGTATAGCTACAAGGTTGTAGTTATACCCTATTTCAAAATACAATATCATGAATTATAAAGGAGTAGCGTTATCCCTTATTAGCCTATTATCTTTTAGCTTAATAGCACAAGAACAAACAGAAGGAGTTGAATTTGGGAAGAAAGAGTTAGATCCACAAGTCTATTTAGATTCTATTAAATCAAGTTTTGTCAATCATTCTGCTAGCCAACGCATCGAGAAACTTTGGCTAGATGAATTGATCAATCAAGATCTGTATGAAGAAATGAATGCCGATCTGACCAATGATGAGTTCTTTTCCAATGAAGATGGAGAATGGGATGGTTTAACAACCGAAGTATTAAAAGAGCGCTTGGCATTATTAAATGAAAAAACGCCTTTCAATGTAGAGTATAACGAGTCATTAGAGCGTTTAATTAAGTCTTTTTTAAAGAAGAGAAAGAAATCATTTGAACGTTTATTAGGGCTTTCGGAATACTATTTTCCCATGTTTGAGGAACAATTAGCAAAAAACAATATTCCGTTGGAAGTTAAGTATTTAGCTATTGTTGAATCTGCATTAAATCCAAAGGCTGTTTCTCATATGGGTGCAACGGGTTTATGGCAGTTTATGTATGCTACAGGAAAACAGTACAATTTAGAGGTTTCTTCATTTAAAGATGATCGTGTTGATCCGTTAAAATCATCAGAAGCAGCGGCTAAATTTTTAAAGGATTTGTATGGTATTTTTGGCGATTGGGATCTTGTTTTAGCTTCTTATAATGCGGGCCCAGGAAATGTTTCAAAAGCTATTCGCCGTTCAAATGGTTTAACGAATTACTGGAATATCCGTCCAAATTTGCCCCGTGAAACGCAAAATTATCTACCCGCATTTTATGCGACAATGTATATTTTTGAATACGCAAAAGAACATGGAATTAAAGCCAATAACAATATTCCGATGAAAGTGGTTCAAACTGATACAGTTGCAATAAAACGCATGATGAGTTTCGATCAGATTTCTAAGTTGTTAGATGTTAGTCCGGAAGAACTAGAATTTTTGAATCCAACATATAAATTAAAAATTATTCCTTACTCTTCAAATGAATTAAACTTCGTGCGTTTGCCATTAGACAAAGCAGGTGTCTTAGTTTCGAATGAAGAGAAAATATACGCTTATGTCGATTTTGAAGATGAGCGAAAAGAAAAACCCAATTACGATATTGCCATTGCACAAACAACGGGTGTACGCAATAAGTATCACACGATACGCAAGGGGGAGAATGTAGGTGTAATTGCTAAAAAATACGGACTTTCTGTTGTGGAATTGAAGCGATTGAACAACATGAAAACCAATGTTATTTATCCTGGCAAAAAACTAATAGTTGGTAAGTCGACAATTGCGCAAGCGTCAACTAATGGATTTTACGTTGTAAAAAAGGGAGATTCGCTATATTCAATTAGCAAAAATTTACCTGGAGTGACTATATCCAAATTGAGAGCTTTAAATAATATGGGAGAAAATCCAACGCTTCAACCAGGAATGAAGTTGAGAATTAATTAAGAGTCATTTGAAACATTTTTTTGTCTATATCGCTTGTTTTATTTTTTGCATAAGCTGTAAAGAGCCTATGCGAAAGCAAGATGTACTTACTCCTTCTCAAGGTCCAATCAATCAAATTTTAGTTGTGATTGACGATGATCTTTGGCTGAGTAATGTAGGCGATACGATTCGAAATTATTTAGCTGCTCGTATTGATGGTATTATTCCCGCTGAACCAAAGTTTGATATTGATCAACAATCGCCGCGAATATTTGCCAATACACCTAAAAGCAGAAAAAATATCGTTTACGTTAGCACAAATGCGGAGCAAAATAAGTTTCAGCTTTTTGTTGACCATTATGCACAACCTCAAAATTACTTTTTACTTGAAGGGAAAGACAATTCTAACCTAATTGAAAACTTTAAACAACATAAAGATTCAATTATTAACTGTTTCCACCATCAAGAAATTGAGGATATTCAAACGCGAATTAAGGAAGGACCAATGTATGAAACGGTGTATTTACACGATCATTACAATATTGATATAGATTTACCAGCTTCGTACAAGCGCGTTTTAGTAAAGGATAATTTCGTTTGGTATAAGAAAGAAATTGCTTCTGGAAATAGCAATATTTTGGTTTATAGCTTGCCTTTTAGCGTGGTCAAACCTTTTACTAAAAAGATCGAATTTATTCAGGATATGGATTATTTAAGAGATTCAGTTGTCGGAAAATTTATTCACGGCTCAGAACCTGATACTTTCATGAATATGAGTGTTGATTTCGAACCATTTAATCGAACCATTTATTTAAAAGGACAAGAAATTACTGAGGTTAAAGGAACTTGGGATATGGAAAATAGTTTTATGGGTGGTCCTTATTTGTCCTACATCATCAAAAAAGAAAACTACTACCTCGTTTTGGAGGGGTTTTCGTATAATCCGTCTATGAGTAAGCGCAATGTGATGCTCGAATTAGAAGCGATAATGCGAACAGTAAAAGTATATAAATAAAAGAGCGGGTCATTTGACCCGCTCTTTTATTTTTTAAAGCTCAATCAAGCGTTTTGCACGATTGTATTATATAATCAGAATAAAGTTAGCGCTTTACTTTAAAAAGGGCTTAAATCGTCTTATTATCCTCTTCTGAAGGTGTTGCTTGGTATTGTTTGACAAATTTTTCAAATAAACTTTTCATTTTGTGTTCTACTTCCTGATAGTTTAAACGATCCTTGGTTTGATAAAACAACATCATCGCAAATTTTTGATCTAATTGATCAAGAATGATTGACTTGTTTTTTCGGTAATTTTCTCGAAGTAATCGCTTGTAATAGTTGCGATCTACGGCCTTTTTAAAGTGGCGTTTAGATACGGATACTCCTGTTTGTAAAGGAGGGGCTTGTTCGTCGTTAACTTCAATATAAACCAAGCGAAGAGGATATTTACTAACAGATTTACCTGTTATAAATAATTCATCTATAAGCCTTTTGGCTTTTAGTTTTTCTTCTTTTGGATAAGTTTCGTTTTGTTTTGTCATAGATGATGCAAAGGTAGAAAAGGAAAACGATATGTATAAAAGAAAAGTCCTAGAATATTCTAGGACTTTTCTTTTATTTTTTTGAAGTTGAATAAACCGCTTGCGGTACATCAATTAGCACAGACTAATTGTGATAAATGTTGTTTTCTTGATTGACATCGGCCATAAATTGACTTGGGTCGATAAGAATGGTTTTTATAGTACTTTTCGGTTTATTGATAATGAATTTGTACTCTGGCTGTGCCCATCCCCATCCTTCTAAAACTGTGCGTTCATACTCAATGTATTGATTGGGTTTACTCCAAAGCATGGCTGTATAAGGAATGTAGAATGTTTCCATTGAACCATCCTGATATGTTACTAAAATATCCAAAGGCATTCCTGCACGTCCAATGCGTTTTAACGTAACTAAGGATTGATTTTTCTGAATTTCTTCCACAAACAAAATACCGTAATCAACGGTGTTATTTGTCATGGTCCAATCAGTCATATACCAATCTAAATTCGCTCCTGTAATGCGTTCTGCGGTGCGTTTAAAATCATTTGGCGTTGGATGCGTAAATTTATATTGACTATAGAATTCTCGAAGTGTTGTCATCATGTTATTCCAACCAATGATATAAGCTAACTGCGTTAAGAAAATAGAACCACGGCTATAAGCAGAAATGGAGTAAGCTCTATTGGTTAAATAGTGATCGGAATGTGTTGTCAAGGGTTCTTGAATGTTGCGTGCAATCATGTTGTAATAGCTTTTGTAGGTTGACGCAAACGGATTTTCATCTTCTAAATTTTCTTTTGGAAGAATTTGTAAAAGCGCTAAGTCTGAAATAAAGGTTGTAAATCCTTCATCCATCCATTCGTGTTTAGTTTCATTTGTCGCAAGTGCATGTTGAAACCAGCTATGTGCTAGTTCATGCGCTGTTACGCCTACTAAACTAGCAAAGTTTCGCTCGCCTGTAATTAGAGTACACATGGAATATTCCATTCCTCCATCGCCACCTTGAATTACTGCATATTGAGAGTAGGGATATTCTCCTACATTCTTATTGAAGAAATCCATTAATTGAGCAGTAATTGGCTGTAGTTTTTTCCAATTTTCGATAATGGCAGGATTGTTTTTGTACAAGAAGTGCAATTTAACGCCATTCGGACCTTCGTAAATGTCGTGTAGATAGTTTGGATCAGCTGCCCAAGTAAAATCCAATACATTTTCAGCTTTGAAGTGCCATGTCAATGTTTTGCCTTTTGCAGGCGTCACTTTTACTCCTTTATCTTCATAACCAAAACCGATTTCATTGTTGTTTTGCAGTACTCCTGTTCCACCAACAATATAGTCTTTATCTAGTGTTATTTTAACATCGTAATTGCTCCAAACACTGTGAAATTCTCTTCCTAAGTATTGTTCTGTATGCCAGCCTTCGAAGTCGTATTCTGCTAGCTTTGGAAACCATTGCGCCATTGATAAAGCCACTCCTTCTTTGCTATTTCTACCTGCTCTTCGAATCATTTGAGGAACTTGGCCTTCAAAAGTCATATCCAATACGGTTGTTTGTTTGGGAGCTAAAGGAGTTCGCAATGTTACCTCTAAGACCGTTCCAACAACGGTGCTTTCTATAGGAGCTCCATCTTGAGCTAGTTTTTTAACCTTTACGAATCCTATTTCATTTTCTTTTAGCTTGTTGATTCTACTTTCATAGATTTTTCTTCCTCTAATTTCTTTGGTGTCAACCATACGAGGATCTGGATCTGGAATACTCATAAGTAAAGCATCCATATCGCTATTGGGTTGAAACGCATTGAAATACAAATGATAGAAAACTTTGCGTAAAGTATCAGGAGAATTATTGGTATATGCGACAGCTTGTGTACCAGTATACGTGAATTTTTTCACGTCCATTTTCACGTCCATGCTGTAGTCAGCATGTTGTTGCCAATACCCTGGATTGGGGTTCTGCTGTGCGTTTGCTTGTGGTATGAAAGGCAAACACAAAAAGAGAGCTACAATTAATTTTTTCATGTCTCAATT
Organism: Myroides sp. WP-1; assembly: GCF_014145635.1. Classification (GTDB taxonomy): domain Bacteria; phylum Bacteroidota; class Bacteroidia; order Flavobacteriales; family Flavobacteriaceae; genus Flavobacterium. The sequence continues at coordinate 45,274 of NZ_JACHTC010000006.1, read as the reverse complement.
TAAATTAAAACTCCACAATAAAGTAATACTTTGTTGTGGAGTATAGGATCTTTTTCTTTGTGTATAAAAAAGTTTACTTTTTTGCTTTTGCTAATGTTTCTGCTAAAATCAAAGCATTGTATACGTTAACAAATTTTCCGGAAGTTGAAATTGAATTGAAATTTCTCACTTCTCTTTTTTCTCCAACGATGACGTTTATATTTACAGGTACACCTGAATCCATGATGATTTTTTTCACTTCAGCAGCTGTAAATTGTGGATAGTATGCGCGTATTAATGCAGCAACTCCAGCCACGTTTGGCGATGCCATAGACGTTCCTTGTAAATATTCATATGAATTGTGTGGCGTTGTAGCGTAGATTTTCACTCCAGGAGCAAAAACGTCTACATCATAATGACCGTAATTTGAGAAAGTAGCAACCATATTCTCTCCAAATTTTGGATTTAAAGCTCCTACAACTAAGAAATTACTAGCTACTTCAGGTCCCATTTTTACGTTGTCATTTGGATAACGTTCTACACCACCTTCGATGTTTAAATCCATAGCGTCATTTCCTGCAGCCACCACGATTAATACATCTTTTGATTCTGCATATTGGATTGCATCACGTACCCATTGGCTGTTTTCTTCAAAGTATTTTCCGAAACTACCATTGATTACTTTAGCTCCATTATCTGCTGCATAGCGAATTGCCAATGCAATGTCTTTATCGTATTCATCTCCATCAGGAACAGCACGTAATGCCATAATTTCAGCAACTTCCGATGCAACACCGTCACCTCCTAAATTGTTGTGTCTTGTTTGTGCAATAATTCCAGAAACGTGTGTTCCGTGTTTTGCTTCATCGCGATCAGGACCAATTACGTTGTTGTCTCCATATACGCGATCGTTAATATTAGTATGGTCATCTCCTACAAGTTCACGACCGTTAAAATCAACATTTAAGTGGTATTTTAATTTGCTATCTCCGTAGTTTTTATACGTTTCTAACCAAGATAGTTCACGACCATTATTTAAAATGTTTGAGATGACTTTTTTAGAGTGTAAGATTTCTTCAGAGGCATCGTCTCCAATGGTATTTAAATCCTCTATTGTATAGTCTTTTTTCCCTAAGAAAGTAGCCAATCTCTCGTTAGCGCGCATTAACATATCCGCTCTAACTTGGATTTCTTTTGCTTCTTGGATTTCTTTTGCTAGCTCTTTTACAGCTCTATTGTATTGCTCAGATCCATCGTTTCCTCTTCTCACTACACGAACCATTTCAACGTTTTCATGTACTGATTTTCCTAAGAAATTCCATCCGTGGATGTCGTCGATATACCCGTTGTTGTCATCGTCAATGTTGTTACCAGCGATTTCTTTTGGATTGGTCCAAACTTGTTTTTTTAAATCATCATGGTCAATCTCAATTCCAGAGTCAATTACTCCTACAACTACTTTTTTAGGAAGTGGTTTTCCTTTTAATAATTCTTCATAAGCACGATCAACAGACATTCCAGGAACTGTATCTCTAAGGATATCTAAGTGACTCCATCTCTTCAATTGTTCTTCTGACAACGGACTTGTTCTCGTTGGTAATTGATCTACTGTTGAGATTGGGGTTTGTATAATAGCTTTTGAGCCTCCGCAGCTAGTTAAAGCAAATGCCAAAGCAGCTGAAAGATAAATAGGTTTAATCAAACGCATTGTTCTTTGTTTTAAATTTCGTTTAAGACCGATAAAAATAGTATATAATTGATTGAAAACGTTCAGCTTAACATTAAATTAAGATATCTGCTACTTTATGTGTTTCATTTAATCTCACTCCTTTTTCGGTATGTTGTACTGTAATTATTTCGTTATGAGCATCATGTTCTAAGAAGAGTAACCAGTTTTCATCTGCAGCCATTTTTAAAAATTTTTCTTTTTCACTTAAGGTTAACAAAGGACGTGTATCGTATCCCATGACATAAGGCAAGGGAATATGTCCTGCAGTTGGCAACAAATCGGCAGTAAAGGCAAGCTTGCGTCCTTTGTAGTCTAGAATGGGGATCATCTGTTTATCCGTGTGTCCATCCGCAAAGAAAATTGAAAAACCTAATTCACTGTTCGCCATAAAATCAGTTTGTTCTCTTGCTATAAATTGAAGTGCTCCACTTTCTTGAATGGGAAGTATATTTTCAGGTAAGAAAGAAGCTTTTTCTCTTGGGTTGGGGTTTATCGCCCAATTCCAATGCTCTTGGTTGGACCAATAATGGGCATTTTTAAAGGCGTTGACATAACCACTTCGCTCTGTATTCCAGTTTACAGCTCCCCCCACGTGATCAAAGTGTAAGTGAGTTAAAAATACATCCGTAATATCGTCTGGATGAAAACCGTGTTTGGCTAGTGATTTTTCTAAGGTATGTTCGCCCCAAAGGGAATAATAACCGAAAAATTTATCCGATTGCTTGTTCCCCATTCCCGTGTCGAGTAAGAGAAGGCGATTACCATCTTCAATAAGTAATAAACGAGCCCCTAAATCAATTTGATTGTTCGAGTCTGCTGGGTTGGTTTTATTCCAAATCGCCTTGGGAACTACCCCAAACATCGCTCCACCATCTAGTTTAAAGTTACCACTTTCGATACTGTATAATTTCATTCTCTTTCTTTATTTATTGTGATTGATGCAAAGTAAGAAAATTATAGCGAATTGGAAAGAAGAGAGAGGAAAGAGGAAAGAGGAAAGAGGAAATCGAAACGCAGTGAAGATTCATCGAACACAAAAAAGAATAAAATCCGAGAGATAAAGAGGAAAGAGGAAATCGAAACGCAGTGAAGATTCATCGAACACAAAAAAGAATAAAATCCGTGAGATAAAGAGGAAAGAGGAAAGAAGAGAGAGGAAAGAGGAAATCGAAACGAAGTGATTCGCCAATCAACAAACACCTCCCAAAAATCACTTTCCTTGGATTTGTTCAATCCTTTCTTTTATTTGTGCCTTATTTATCAAAAAATAGATACGAAATTTGTAACGAAAGCTTTTTAAATAGAAAAAGAATTTATTTACCGTATTAAACCGATTTGGAATTGGTAGTGAATTAGGTAATCTACTGCTTAATAACTAATTAAAAATGATTTAAAACAATAGATTTTATCGATTTTAGTATTAAAACTTCTAATCGTTATAAATATGTTAGTTAGTGTTAGAAACCATTTTTTTATAATACCTTTGTCAATCGGTATAGAATTAATCTATTTTAAGCAAAACGTATGATAAAAGTTTCAGATATAGCAAGTAAGCGTGTAGCTCTTTTAATGGAGGACGAAGGTTTCGATTCTACCATAGACTATGTTCGCGTAGGGGTTGAAAGCGGAGGATGTTCCGGCTTATCGTACCAATTGAAATTTGACCACGGAATCTCAGAAGATGACAAAGTTTTCGAAGATAATGGGGTTAAAATTGCTGTGGATAAAAAAAGCTTTTTGTATTTAGTAGGAACGACTCTTGAGTATTCAGGAGGGTTAAATGGAAAAGGTTTCTACTTTAATAACCCAAATGCAAGTAGAACTTGCGGGTGTGGAGAAAGTTTTTCTTTATAGAACAAAAGGGGAAGGGTTTTCCTTCCCTTTTCACAAAGTAAAGTCTAATGTAGAAGCAGGTAATAATTGCTTTTAAGTACCAATATATGAGCAAGTATACAGAAGAAGATTTAAAAAAAGAATTAGAAGGTAAGGAGTATGAGTATGGATTCTATACAGATATAGAATCAGAAACATTTCCGATTGGATTGAATGAAGACATCATCAGAGCTATTTCTGCTAAGAAAGAAGAACCTGAGTGGATGACAAACTGGCGTTTAGAGGCATTTCGCATTTGGAAAGAGATGACTGAACCGGAATGGGCGAATGTGCATTATGAAAAACCAGATTTTCAAGCAATCTCTTACTATTCAGCACCAAAAAGTAAAGATAAATACAGCAGTTTAGATGAAGTAGATCCAGAATTGTTGGAGACTTTCAATAAATTGGGTATTTCGATTGATGAACAAAAACGTTTGTCTGGCGTTGCAATGGATATTGTTATGGATTCCGTTTCTGTTGCCACTACGTTTAAAGAAACGCTAGCGGAGAAAGGAATCATTTTCTGTTCTATTTCTGAAGCGATTAGAGAATATCCTGAATTAGTTAAAAAATATTTAGGAACAGTTGTGCCGCAAACAGATAATTTCTACGCTGCATTAAATTCAGCTGTTTTTTCTGACGGATCATTCTGTTATATTCCCAAAGGGATTCGTTGCCCAATGGAATTGTCTACCTATTTCCGTATCAATCAGGCGGGAACCGGACAGTTCGAGCGTACTTTAGTAATTGCTGATGAAGGAAGTTATGTTTCTTACTTAGAAGGATGTACAGCACCTTCTCGTGATGAGAATCAATTGCACGCAGCTGTTGTAGAGTTAATTGCATTAGATAATGCAGAGATTAAGTATTCTACGGTACAGAACTGGTATCCTGGAGATAAAGAAGGAAAAGGTGGAGTGTTTAACTTTGTTACTAAACGCGGATTGTGTGAAACAAACGCGAAGATTTCTTGGACTCAGGTAGAAACAGGATCAGCTGTAACATGGAAATATCCATCGTGTGTATTGAAAGGAGATAATTCGGTAGGGGAGTTTTACTCTGTTGCTGTTACCAATAATTTCCAACAAGCGGATACAGGAACAAAAATGATTCACTTAGGTAAGAATACGAAATCGACGATTATATCGAAAGGTATTTCAGCGGGTAAATCTCAAAATAGTTATAGAGGTCTAGTACAAGTAGGTCCACGTGCTGAAAACGCTAGAAACTTTTCTCAATGTGATTCGTTGTTAATGGGTAACGAATGCGGAGCTCATACATTCCCTTACATTGAAGCAAAAAATTCAACAGCTCAGATTGAACACGAGGCAACAACTAGTAAAATTGGAGAAGATCAAATTTTCTATTGTAACCAACGTGGTATTCCTACTGAGAAAGCAATTGCATTGATTGTCAATGGGTTCTCTAAAGAAGTGTTGAACAAGTTGCCAATGGAATTTGCCGTTGAAGCACAAAAATTACTAGAGATTTCATTGGAAGGAAGTGTAGGTTAATCACCCTTCTTCTGATGAAAGTATTCGTATCATTACAAATTTAAAATAACAAACAGTTTATGTTACAGATAAAAAACCTACACGCAAGTGTTGAAAATAAAGAAATATTAAAAGGAATTAATTTAGAAGTAAAAGCGGGTGAAATCCATGCGATTATGGGACCTAATGGTGCTGGTAAGAGTACCTTATCTTCTGTGATTGCTGGAAATGAGGCTTTTGAAGTAACGGAAGGTGAAATGTTATTGGATGGAGAAGAATTGGGTGAATTAGCTCCAGAAGAAAGAGCACACAAAGGTGTGTTTTTATCTTTTCAATATCCAGTGGAAATTCCTGGAGTTTCCGTAACTAATTTCATTAAAACGGCAATCAACGAGGCAAGAAAAGCAAAAGGTGAAGAGGAAATGCCTGCCAATGAAATGTTGAAGAAGATCAAAGAGAAATCAGAATTGCTTGAAATCGATAGAAAATTCTTATCTCGTTCATTGAATGAAGGATTCTCTGGTGGAGAGAAAAAGAGAAATGAAATCTTCCAAATGGCTATGTTAGAGCCGAAAATCGCAATCTTGGATGAAACGGATTCAGGATTAGATATTGACGCTTTACGCATTGTGGCAAATGGTGTAAATAAATTGAAAAGCGAAGACAACGCGGTAATTTTAATTACGCACTATCAACGTTTGTTAGATTATATCGTACCTGATTATGTACACGTTTTATACGATGGAAAAATTGTAAAAACAGGAGGAAAAGAATTAGCCTTAGAACTAGAAGAAAAAGGATACGACTGGATTAAAGAATCGCTATAATCGTTGCGATTTACACAGAATACAGTCATTTTAGTCTAATAGGTAAATAAGGAATATGGAACTTAAAGATAAATTAATAACGTCTTTTGTCGCTTTCGAACAACAATTGAGAGGAGAACACGATTCACTTCACAATATTCGCGTAGAAGGGTTAAAGACATTTGAAGATAAAGGCTTCCCAACAAAAAAAGAAGAAGCGTGGAAATACACTTCTTTGAATTCAATTTTAAAGAATGACTTTTGTGTGGTGCCTAAAAAGGAAGTTGCTGTTGAGTATAAAGATGTAAAACAGTACTTTTTGAGCGATTCTGATACGTATAAATTGGTATTTATCAATGGTATCTTTAGCTCACATTTGTCCTCAACAACACATGATGGACTTGATGTATGTTTGATGTCGTCTGCTTTGACTAAGCCAAAGTACAAGATGATGATTGATACGTATTACAATACAATCACGGATAAAAACGATAGTCTTACCGCTTTAAATACCGCATACGCTGTTGAAGGAGCATTTATCAATGTCCCTAAGAGTAAAGTGGTTTCAAAACCAATTGAAATCATTTATTTGTCAACATCAGGTGAGCAAGCTTTATTGGTTCAACCGCGTAATTTGATCATTGTTGGAGAAAATGCACATGTTCAAATTTTAGAACGCCATCAGAGTTTGGATGAATGCAGTGTATTCACTAACTCGGTTACTGAAATTTTTGGACATAAACGCGCAATCGTAGATTTCTACAAATTACAAAATGATTTGGATACAGGAACTTTGATTGACAACACATTCATCAAACAAAAACAAGAGAGTAGAGTAGCAGTACATACGTTCTCTTTTGGAGGTAAATTGACGCGTAATAACTTGAATTTTTATCAAGATGGAGAGCGCATTGATAGTACGATGAAGGGAATTACTTTGATTGGAGGAAAACAACACGTAGATCACTACACGTTGGTTTCTCATGATAGCCCAAACTGTGAGAGTCACCAAAACTATAAAGGATTGTATGATGACAATTCAGTTGGTGTATTCAACGGTAAGATTTACGTAGATAAAATCGCACAAAAAACAGACGGATTCCAACAAAGCAATAATATTTTATTGAGCGATAAAGCACAGGTATATACAAAACCTCAACTTGAAATTTTCGCTGATGACGTTCGCTGTTCACATGGTTGTACTATTGGTCAATTAGATGAAGAAGCAATGTTTTACATGCGTCAACGTGGTATTCCACAACGCGAAGCTAAGGCTTTGTTAATGTATGCCTTCACAGATGAAGTTATGGAGTCTGTAAAAATCCCTGAATTAAAAGGGAAAGTAGCGAAGTTAATTGCTACAAAATTAGGTGTATCTATGGGATTTGATATTTAAGCGGTATTCGTTTATATAACATATACGATAAAAGGGTAATTAACTGAAAAGTTAATTACCCTTTTTGTTTTTAAATTCTTTTTAAATCGACGAAATAGTGTAGATAAGCTTCTGGTATTTAAAACAATATTTAGTGCCTTAAATCGCATGTAAAAAGCCAGAAAAGAGCGCTAAGCAACACGTACTACCGATAAGATCTTCCAGCAGCACTTATTTGTATGTGTGTAAGTTTTGTTCTACACAATACGTGATTAGTTGAATCTTATTTTTAACTCGGAATTTTTCTGTTAATTTCTTGATGTGTGCTTCTATCGTTCTTCCGCTGAGGTATACTTGTTCACCGATTTCTTTGTTTGTCAATCCTCGACAAGCATGATTAATTATTTGCAACTCTAAAGGCGAAGGGTTGTAAATAGCCCTTTGTTGTGAGTTAAAACGCTCCTCTGTTTCCATTTTAGTTCTTTTCCACTGCGTGATTTGCTCTTGGTGAAAAGAAATATTACCCTTTTGTAATTCGGACAATAAACCGAAAATTAAACTACTGTTTTTCTGACAATAATAGATTTGATCATATTGAGAAAGTAGATGATCTACGTCTTCTTGATAAACTTGTGAATAGGCTATTATAGGGGTACTATTATTTTTATTTCTCAAAATTTTAATGGCTTCTATACCCGTCATAATTGGGGTGAAAACATCAATTAATAGAAAATTATTCTGTTTGAAATATAGTCGATTAATCAGCTCAAAACCATTGGAATAATGGTCAACTATATCGTAGGTACATGTGCGTTGTATATAATCAAATAAGAGATTTTTGAAGTGTAAATCTGACTCACATATGGAAAGGAGAATAGGCATTTTTATTTTTTTGATTAGGATAATGTAAAATTAGTATTATTTTTGAAGCAAATATATTTTTCTCATTAAAAATTTATAATTACTTATTTTATGTCTTTGAAAAATGAAAATATTAATAAAATTTACTTGCATTCTGTTTATTTTGTTGCGAATTTCATATTATTGATGTTAGTATGTTTTTTGGGCGTTTATTTCTTTTTTGAAAGTTCAGATCGACAGTATAAGCAAGTTGAAAGAGACATTTTGCTCTATAAAAATGTACTCAATCAACAGTATGTCTTGAAGAATAAAGTAGATACTCTATACTATCATATGCGTTTACTTAATACGGGTAAAGTGGGGAATGATCACTTCTTAGAACAGTATATTTCTAAAGAAATTGAAGAGATAAAAAATCTAGTTAACAAAGAAAATTCAGATAATTTTAATTGTTATGCTATGTTGCTTACTCAACTAGATAGTATACTGATGTTAAAGACTCAATTGATACAGATTAGCAACAAGGAGAATTTAGCACTGAAGGATCTAAATGAGTGTATGTATCGGTTCAAAAATGTCTACACTGAGTTAATGGAAGATCCTAATCGTAAATAATACATCATGTCACAAAATAAATTTCAAACGCTTTCTCGAGGTGAAAAAATGTATCAGTTTCTCTATTTATTAGGGATGTTAGTTCTTTCTCAAGCATTGCTTGGGGTAATTTGTTTGAGGAACTATCGTTCTCCTTTTTCACAATCGGCTTTATTGGATAGTCAGTTATTAGAGCAAAATAACAAGTTTAACAAGCAGCAAAAACTTGTCGAACCCTTAGTAGAATCAGCTTTTCATAAAATCAATATACTCAATGATACAAGTCCACAACCACAGGTGGAAAATGACGTGATAACGAGTATCAATGCAGTTGCCAATTCTTTTGCGAATACAGCAATTTACGATCCGCGTAAAGAGGCCTACATGCAAATTAGCTACTTCTATCAAATGTTTTTTGAAGACAAGAAAATTGCCGCAAAAAAGACAGAAAATACACTGCAATTTTCCAAGCAGTTTGAGGAATGCTCGATTGGGTTTAAGGATAAAGAGCAGCAATTGAATCAGCGCAAAAATATGCAATCACCTAGGTAGAAAAGATGAAGTACGAAAGAAAAAATAGCGATAGAATTATTCTTTTTCTCGGTGTCATACTATTAGCAATTTTTTTTGGAATCTACTTTTTTCAAAAGAAGTTCTATTACTATGTGTCGGGGGTTGATATCTCGGTGTACCCTTCAGTATTACAAGTTGGAGATACTTTGTGTTTTCGGGAAAATACACCTACAAATGCAGTGAAAAAATGGACGTTTGGCGATGGCAATTTTTCATTGGCTAGTCAAGGGTATCATCAGTATAAAAAACCAGGATTTTACCAAGTAACTTATACCGTCAATGACGAGTATACACAGCATTATTCTGTTGAAGTAAAACAAAACAACAAGGTGGATTATGGCGACTATTTTACTGAGATCGATGCACCTTCAGAAGCAATGCAGTTCGAAAATATCGTTTTTCGTGCGGTAACTGAAAAGGCCACTATGTTTAGTTGGAAGTTTGGCGAGTCAGGTAGTATCGATGCAAAAGACCCTTTCGTTATCTATGAATATAAAGAAGCTGGAGATTATGAAGTTTTTCTCTACACCGATGAAACGGCTTATCCTGTGATTCATAAGATTAGAATTCTCCCCTCATTCAAAAATTTAGTTGATGAATTGAATGTAGATGATACTTATAAAGCTGTAGACCTAGATTTTAAAGAACGCTTGCAGAAAATTGCTCTTGGAGAAGATTTTAATGGGCACTACAATTATTTGGTGAATAAATATTTATGTAGAAATGAAAATGCTCCTGTTACTGTGAATACAGATAAGCGTAATTCTTTCTACTACTACTGTATGGGGTTGAGATTTGATCGCAAAGCAGTTATTCAATCAGTTAAAGTAGGCTTTGATGAACAGCTAAAGTGTGTTAGTAAGGTTGCTATTGTTCAAAATTAGTAAATAAACATGATAGAGAATAGTAAATACAGATTATGGGGAGGGATTCTTCTCTTGGGAACTTCTCTTTGGGGGTGTGGTATAAAGAAAGTAACGGTTCAGAAGACACCTAAAATAAGTGTGGTTTATACGGATAATATACAGGGTTTCCTTTCTGGTCATCCCGCTTATGCAAAGCCTTGGATTGTTTTTTCTGCTCAGAATGACATGCCTGTTTATGCTTCTTCTAAAGCGGTTTCAGCAGATAAAAAAAGTCAGTTTTTAGAGCCTTTAGTCGTCTTAAAGAAAAAAGATGGACGATTAAAAATAGCGAAATACGAAACAGGGAGTATTGTTGATTATAAGCTAGATAAAGAACTCGCTCAACCCATAGGATGGATCAACGAAAAAGATGTTTTGTTATGGACAGCATCACTTTCGAATGAATACAATGGTTTCAGTATAAAAGGGGTCTTGGGCATACACGATAAATCAGTTATTGCAGACAGTGAAAGGTTTATCGAAAACGATTCGATTTTGGTGTATACAGATCCCAGTCTTCTTCATAAAACAGCTTTTAAATTGCCCATGAGTTCCATCGTTTACCTTTACAAGTATACGGCCGATAAGAAAAGAGTTCTCATAGGAGGTCAATCGAGAATTGAAGTGGATAATCCTGAGAGTAAGCCATATGGCTGGATAGATACTCGTATGTTGGGTATTTGGGGGGAACGAACAGCCTTGCGAATGAAATCCACTGCTGAGATTAATGCTCCACAAATTGGAGTTGAAACACAAGGACAACTCCCAGGGTTTTTTACTCCCATTAGTTCTTCTTCCCGAATAGATAAACAGGATATAGGATCTATTTTTCCTTTGTTTTACCATAAAAAAACGGATCACTTTGATCTTCGCTATTTTGATCATCAGCTGGATTACAGTGAAAATCTAGTGTACAACGTAACTGGAAAACCGCTCACACAACCTGTTTATCAATCCATTGTTAAGAATAATAAGAAGTTGAATTTAATTTTTATCGTGGATGGATCAAACGAGAGCAAAGCACATTTGCCGTTGCTAAAAGCAATGTTTCAAGGAATAAATCCGCCTACCTATTTTGATGAAGTAACTTATTCTACACTCTTTTATCGCGTCAATAAGGTCAATAAGTCCTTCTATGACCAGTATAGATGTGATTTTGATGCTTGGAACAAGACTTTTTCAGATCCTTTACAAATGCATGCTTCAGCAGAACCTCTTGTCAGTTTAGTCGATTGTATGGAAGATGTGAGCCAACTTTTAGATTGTAAGTACAACAATCTTATCGTGATTCTAGGACAAGACATCAGTACCCAAGATCAAGAACAAAAAACAGAGATAATACAGCAAATAGTAGCGGCTCATGGGCGGTTGATTTTTTATCAGGTTAACGCTAATTATAATGATAGATACAATGATTTTGTGCTATTTGGAGAAGAGATTATCAAAGCGTCTGCGGATCAATTAGTACCTTATAAAAAACAGCGTCTGATTTTCAATCAAGATGTAGTGGAAGGAAATTCATTTGATTTATCTCAAGGTGATCAAGGACTGTATCAATTGGAGTATCCCAAGCAAAGTATGCATCAAGGGGCTGTTATTTTTCCGAAAAAAGGCGAGGAGAATAAACCTTTACTTCTGCAAACTACCTTTGAAAGAATGATGCATGATATCGCTTTAGATAATCAAAAAATCGACAGTACGCTAACAGCAGCATTTCAAAGTAGATTAGGTGTAGGACGCACGAAAATTAAATCTGCTTATCTCCCCTTGTTTCAGCAAGAGCAAACCTATGTTCCCACAAATCTCGCTCAGCAGTTGGTGAATTATCCATACACTTTTTTACATCCTGGTATACTCAAAAAAGAAGAAATTGAAGACTATGACCAGTTGGAATATGGCGTGCTTTTAAATGAAGAAGAGGTTGAACAATTGCGCAATTACTATATCAGTGTGTATGACCATGTATTTAAAACTAAGAATTTGAGTAATAAGAATATGATTCGAAACTATGTTAAAGCGACTAGAGAGAATCTACTTCCTCCTATCAAATTACCTAAAACGTTTTTATATAATAACCCGTTGTTTATCAGTTTTTTTCAAAAAACAGGATTGTATCAAACAACAATTGATTCACTATCCCATTTACCCTTAAAGAGTTGGAAAAAAGAAAGGGTTATGAACCAAAAAATATTGAAAGACTTTTTTATAAATTTTAAAATAAAGGCAGAAAAAATCAACGAACACAAAGGAGATCAAAACGTTCACTTGCAACAACATCAATCGAGTTTCTATTGGTTTAATCAGGCTTTTATTCCTGCTTTAGATTTTAGTAGCAAGAAAACACAAGAACAATCCTTTGATGGTTTTCCGATAGAATTAGAAAAAACGGAAATTCAAGATATTAGAAGTGAAAGTAGCGCAAAACACGCAAGAGAATATCTTGAACGAGTTAAAAGAGGAATGCCCTAAACACATATATGAATATGAATGTATTATTATCAAATGAATTACTGCAAGAAGTGATTCACATTGCTAAATCAATTGCGAGAGAAAATTATAATTCAACGTATACAGGCGCTCATATTTTACAAGCGTTGATGCATAAGAATATTGATTTACACGATTTTTTACTGAGCCTGGGAAAAGATCCATCCTATTTTTATGAATGGGCAGAGGTACGCATAGAAGCGTACCCCAAGACAACACAACTTGTGGAAGAGATAAGAGAAGAAAGCGATCTTCATACGCTGTGGGAAAGTGCAGATGATGTTAGATGCAAACTAGGTTTAGCAGAGATTACGCCTTTGTGTCTTTTGGCTAGCGTTGTAAAACCCAATGTTGTATTCAATATGGAGCAACTCAAGTCATTGCCTTTGCGTGAATCAGAATTATTTGCTGCATTTCAATCAAAAGATAACCAACACTTTTACGGCAATTCACAAGCACTTGAGACTAGTTTTTACAGTGAAGATAAAGGACATAATCGTTGTGGAGAAGCATTAACCAAATACTGCATTGATTTACTTGAAAAAGCAAAAATTGACGAGGTTAGTAAGATTGTTGGTCGTGAAAAAGAGATGCGAACGCTAGTAGAAATTTTAGGTAGAAAATCCAAGTCTAATGTTATGTTAGTGGGTGAACCTGGTGTGGGTAAGACTACCTTAGTTGAAGGTTTTGCCATGCAATTGAGTCAAGGTCAAGTACCTTCCATGTTGAGAGAAAGTAAATTTTATCAATTGGATTTGAGTTTACTTGTGGCAGGAACGAGTTACAAAGGTGAAATTGAAGATCGATTGAAAAAAGTGTTAACAGCAAGTAAAGCACTTGGACGCACAATTTTGTTTGTAGATGAAATTCACTTATTAGTAGATCAGAAGGCGAATCTTGGAGGTATAGCGAATTTGCTCAAACCCGATTTAGCTAGGGGAGAACTGATCATGATTGGATCTACCACAGTGGAGGAGTATCGAAAACTCATTGAGCCAGAACTCGCTTTTAGCAGGAGATTTGAACGAGTAGAGGTTGTTGAACCCGACGATCAAACATGTATCAAAATGTTGGAAAATCTCGTTGAGTTTTATGAAGATCACCACCGTATTCAAGTAGAAAAGGAAGCATTACCTACTTGTGTAGCCTTAGCAAAGCGATATGCTAAAGATCAAAAATTGCCAGATGCGGCTTTTGACTTGTTGGATCGCACCATGTCTGCAATTGGACTTTTGGATGAACGATCAATCAAGGAACTTGCGTCTTGGAAGATAGATTACGATTGTTGTCAGACAGAAGTTTTTGTCGATGACCATGCAAAAGCAACTGAAATGGTTTGGCTTTACAATCAATTGCAAAATAAGATAAGCCCAATTTTATGGGGATTATTACAAGAACAGCCTGTATTGGATGCTAGTATGTCTAGTGAAAGTTTACATCAGGTTATAGAGGCAATATATGTCGAATTAGTTGAGAATACCAAGCAAAAGGTAACAAGGATATCCAGTTTAGAGTTAGCTGCTGTAATGGCCGCTAAAACGGGAATTCCACTAGGTAAAATACAAGCGCAAGAAAAAGAAAAGTTATTGGCTATGGAGCGATTATTAGGCAAACGTGTGGTTGGTCAGCAACACGCCCTAAAAGTAGTTTCTGATGCAATCGTAGAAAGTCGAAGTGGGTTAAATAAACCTGGGCAACCTATTGGCTCTTTTTTCTTTTTGGGACCTACAGGAACAGGAAAAACAGAACTTGCAAAAGCCATTGCATCTTTGCTCTTCAACGACGAAAAGGCAATGATTCGCTTTGATATGTCTGAGTTTAAAGAAGAACACGCTGCCGCACTATTGTATGGAGCTCCTCCGGGATATGTCGGTTACGAAGAAGGGGGAATGTTGGTCAATAAAATTCGACAACAACCATATGCGGTAGTATTGTTTGATGAAATCGAAAAAGCACACCCTTCTGTTTTTGACGTATTCCTACAATTGATGGACGAAGGTAGAATACACGATAAACTAGGCAAAGAAGGCGATTTTAGCAACGCATTGATCTTATTTACCTCCAATATCGCAAGTGAAAATATAAGTCATGCTTTTGCGGAACAACGCATACCAAGCTCCAAAGAACTGATGGAGCTGATGAAAGGTCATTTTAGACCTGAATTCCTAGCGAGAATTACGGAGATTGTTCCTTTTTCGCCTATTACTTCTGATATGGCACAGCAGATTTTTACGCTGCAATTACAAGGATTAATCACCGCGTTCAACCGATTGAATATTGCCTTTGAAATTTCTGATTTAGCAAAGAATAGGTTGGCGATTTCAGGATTTAACAGCCAGTATGGTGCAAGGCAAATAAGCGGTGTAATTCGGCAAGAAATTGCACGGCCTATTTCTAAAATGCTCGTTAGTGAACAAGTAGTTGCAGGACAAAAAATAGCGGTTGATTGGCAAGATGATCAGGTTGTTTTTCATGTAAGTAAAGAATCCTAAAGATGCACTATACGTTTTTAAAATTTCCTTTTAATCCAGAATATGCAATGGTGGAAGGGCTTCATGTACCAACGTGTAGTTTGGCGGAGAGTATTGCGCAGCATGTGATGCTATTGGTGTTAACGAGAAAAGGAGAAAATAGATTTAACCCAGATTACGGCAATGCAGTATGGGATTTAGAATTTGATAATGCAGTAACAGCGGTAGATTGGGAACGTGTTTTTGAAGAGAGTTTGCAAGAGCAAATTCAAAAATATGAACCTCGAATACGTTTCGCGCAAATTCAAGTTCGAATCGAATATGTCGAGCATACGTATGGAACAAAGGACCTTGTTGAAATTAGGAAAAAAGCAAAAATAGGAATCAACGCTGAACTGACAGAGCTAGGGGAGCTTTTTACGTTTAGTACACATATCTATTTGAGTCCAATGTCTATTGATTAATACAATAACGATGAAAAAGACCATAAACAATTATGCTAAGGAAGGAATTAGATCAAGAATACTTCAAAATGCAACGAAGCTATGGGGTGTTACTAATCCTCAGGCGTTAGATCCCTTTGTTACCTTGTTAGTCGATGCATTTAGTACGGAGATATTTAAGGTAAACAACGATATTGAGAATATTAAAGGGAGTATTTTAGAAAAACTGGCGAAGTTGCTAACCCCAAGTATTTATACCTATCCAAGACCTGCGCATGCTATAGCGATGACAAATCCTTTACAAGCACAAGAAGTTTTGCTAAACCATCAAGAATTTTTCACAAAGAAGATATTTACTTCCAACGTGAAAACGGTGGCAGATCTTAATTTGGATATTCCCTTTACAGCAGTGGATCAAGTGAAGCTGATTAATGCGACGGTGAAGTACAAGATTATTGGTAATATGATCTGGGAAAATGACAATTTTTACAACAGTATACCAACAGTAAAAGTCAACCAATCAACAGCTAGAAATCAGTTGTTTTTAGCCTTTGATCTTAGTGCATATGACTCAGAAAACACACCAGAAAGATTTAGTTTGTACTGTGATAACCCAGCCTATGATAGCCTTGAGTTTGTGTATAAGCTGTTGCCTTTTGTTTCAATGTCGTACAAAGGGAGTCCTTTGCAAGTTAGCAGGGGGTTGACATATCCGGTTACCAGCAGTAAAGAAGGATATGAAGCGACTTTTGAAGAATACTCTATTGAAAATCGGATACAAGAAAACATCAAGAGCATTTATGCTGGTAAATTTATTGAAATAAGCGGGTTTAAAAGAAAAATAGCAGACTTAGAATTGGATGTTTTACCTCAAGAGATCGCTTTTTTAAACGAAAATAGCCAGATTCGAGAGTCAATCGCCGGACAACAATTGTTGTGGATTCAATTTGATTTTCCTCCACAATATACACGAGAAATAATAGAAGGATTTTCGTTTTACCTCAACGCTTTTCCCGTGTACAATAGAGGATGGAAACAAAATGAATCGAGTTTGGATATCATGGGTAATACGATTCCACTAGTGACCCAAATAGGGGAAGAGTTTTTATATACGCACAAAGTGGTTGATAGTCATTCGAGACTTTATAGCGAAATACCTTTTTCCGAGTCCAATAGCTTAACACAAGGACTGTATGCGGTACGCAAGGGCGGGATGGAACGCTTTAGTGAGCGAAATGCCATTGATTTAATCGCACATGTTCTTGAATTAACACGAGATGAGGTATCTGCCTTCAGTATTTTAGATCGAGACAAGGTCATTGAAACACTGCGTAAAATGGTGTATCAAATGCGTGAGCTGAATCAAAAAGTCAAGACAGTTGATAATAGTGTGGCCCGAGATGTTCACTATATTATTGTTGAACCCCTCGAAAAAACAGAGTATGTCAAGGCATCTTATTGGGTTACGCATTGTTCGCTGGCCAATACCATTCGGAAGGGAACACAACTTATCCAGCAAAATAAAGTGTTTACTAATGTTAACCGCCATCTTATATTGCTGAGTACCACAAAAGGCGGAGATCAAGAAAAAACGGGAACAGATGCGATTCAGGCATATAAATATGCATTAACAACTAGGGACAAGATAATTTGCAAAGAAGATATTAAAAATTACTGCAAAATGGTTCTACAAGACCATTGTCAGGAGGTTTTGGTTTCTAGAGGAATTAAGGTAGGCGATAACCCTAAAGAAGGTTTTATTCACACAGTTAATATTGTAATAGTCGTTGATAATTACGAAGAATGGAGTAGTCAATATTGGATCGATTACGCGCGTAGTTTGCAAGAGCAAATTACAAATAGAGCAATTGATGGGGTTGATTATTTGGTGGAGTTTAAAGGTGAAATTTTCAAGGAGGAGATGTAGTGTATGAATGATTTTAACCAACTCTATCTTCAGGACTTTAACAGCCTGTATACGGATTATAAAACAGAAGTTATAGCCTATCATATTTGGAAGAATTACAGAGATATAGACGGTGTTTTTTTAAAGCGATTAGGAGGAAATAATAGAAGTTTTAGCAAAGATTTAAAGCGGATTAAAACGGAGTATATTGATGTGAAAGATCGAATCATCAGTGTAGAAAGTTTTCGAGAAGGTATTTACGATTATTTGCCCGAAGGGATATTTCACGCTCCTTCTTATAGAAGTTCACGCGAGAATATTTCTGATGTAGTCGAACAAATTCGATATGAAAAACGCGTTGAACAAAAAGCTCGAGCCTTTTTTCAACCATTTGAACTAGAAGTGTATTTCTGTCACCTAAAGGCCTTAGATCTCGCCTTTAGTTTTGACAAGTATGACAAAGATGATGCGCTTTTTAAAATGATCGAAGAACTATGGCCTCTATTGAAACTATTAGATGAAAAAAATGCCAAAATATTTGCTTGTTTACTGCCCCATTTACACGCAGCAAGAGGAAAGAAAGACTGGATAGAAAAGTGTCTAAGTGCCTGCTTAGAAGTACCTGTCTCTATTGGCTTTGTTCCTAACAAAATTACGGTGTCGGAACATTTTTCTTCGACTTTGGTTTTGGATGCAATGTGTTTGGGAATAAATAGTGTTTTGACCGGTGAGCACTTTGATGGAGAAAAAAATTGGCACGTTGAAATTGGTCCTATCTCCTATGATCATTTACACATGTACCTTGACGGAAGTCCGTTGAGAAAACTGTTGCAGACCATTTACGATTACTGCTTACCTGTTACTGTTGCCGTTATAGAAACCTTTATAACACACAGAAAAGAAGAATCATTCCTCTTACAAAATAAGAACAATAGTTTGCTTGGGTATTCTACCTATTTGTAAAAAACAACAACAATAGTTATGTATATAGAATTTATAAAAGTTTTTTTCGTAAGCCATTTAATTATACCAACAATACTCGTTTTACTTCTTTTTCCCTTGGTTTTTCTAAAGAAGAAAATGGCCTTTATCAAAACAAAAGAGCTCCTTTTTTACCTGTTGATTAGCGGATGTATCTTGGCTTTGCCTGGGTTGTTGGGATTTACGGGAATTGCGTTTAATCCCTTTTGGTATTTAGTGGGAAGTATAGTATACTTTTTGTTTGGATGGATTCATCTAAAACAATTAGTTCGACGATTTAAAAAGCAAGATGTTCCTTTTGGGTTGTCTGTGACGTTTGAACTGCTATTGACCCTTTTTACCCTGTTATTAGGGGTGTATTTATTTACCTATCTCTTCGATTGGCTCAGCCCTTTCAAAGGATATGCCCTCCTGTCTGCTAGTTGTAGTATTTCCTATTTGATTCCGTTGCTTTTTTACTATAGCTACATACAATTTTTAAATATTCCATTCAGCATCTACAAAACTTGGAGTTATGAAACTAGTCGACAAGTAATTGATTTCGATGGTTTTGATCTAAATAAATTAAAAGTGGTTACCGTAGAGTTGACAAAAAAGGTTGGCGATGGGAATCAGTTTAGAATTAAAGCAAAAATGCTCACTGAAGGGATCTCTTTTGGTGACTGGTTTCAGAAAGTCTTAGAGGATTATAACTTTAAAAATGGAACTAGTAGGATTGAGTTAAACAATGAAGAAGGCATTTATTATAACTGGGTATTTTATGTGAAACGATCTTTTTTCCACTTTCGAAGATACATCGATTTTGAACAGGATAGCACCCAAAATAAGATAAAAGAGCACGATATCATTGTATGTAAAAGAGTAGTTGAAAATAAACAAAACACAAATTAAGATTTATGATAAATCACCCTCCCTATGATGCCGTAAATTGGGTTGACGGCATGAAAATTTCGAAAAAACACTTCGATGCACATACCAATTTTATTCTTGACGGATTAAGAGAAGTACGCGCTGCTTTTTGTAATGTATTTAATTATGGGCTACTTCCCATAGAAACTCAAAAGAGAGAACAATCTTTGTTTTCTATTTTGGGTTCTTTAACCGGAGATCTCGAAGTGATTATTAAACATTGTAGTGCTATAACACCTTTGGGATTTCAAATCGAACTGACCGATTTTCGCATGAGTTTAAAAGCGTTAATGCCTCAGGTTGGAGAAGAATTACAACAACATTCATTCGCCTATTATGTTGTGATTTCAGTTAATCCATTTAACAAGGTTCCCCATGGTGTACTTGATTTAGAAGAAACACCTCCTCGATATCCCTTTACAAAATCTAGTTACCATTTAGAACTTATCTCGGTTGAATCTTTTGATCCTATTGGAATGAGAGAAGGAGGAAATTTTATTATGCTTGGAAAGGTTTACATGCAAGGGGGAACACTAGAGGTTGACGCAAATTTTATTCCTCCTTGTACCAGTGTAATTAGTCATCCACTTTTACTTCAATTCCACGATACGATGACTGGAACGATAGCACTTTTGCAAAAGTATGCCGTGAAAATCATTCAAAAAAACAAGAACGAAAAACAAAATACCAAGATAGGTGATGGTGTTAAGGCGCTCTGCCAGGTATTGATCGATGAAATAGGTGGTGCATACTATCAATTTAGAAATATTATCCCTTATGTATCACCAGTTTATATGGTTGAGGTTTTTTCGAAATGGGCCATTCACTTGCATCTGATTATTCAAACATTAGCACCAGAAGATGTGGAAGAAATGCTCAATTATATCGGAGAATGGAGCGATATAGCTCCTCATACTTTTTTAAATCAGGTATCAACTGTTGCAGAGATCAACTATGAACATGTGAATTGCGCTGCACATTTACATGATATTCAAGTCTTATTGACAAGTTTAGAGAAAATATTTTTGAAACTAAGTGAACTTGATTATATCGGGCAACGCAAAGAAAATATCATCGTTAATGAAGTAGAAATCGCTCCACCATCTAAAGGCAATCGCGGGTGGAGTGTATTAGATTAAAAATGGAGTCGTATGGGTTTGTTTGATCATTTGAAAAAAGTAGTACAGTCGATCTCTAGATCTGTAGACACAACATCCAAACGTACTACTCAAACCAGCGCTTTAGAAGATAAGGAAGGTAATGTATTGAATATCAATATAGATACTTTTTCTAAAAACAAAACAGTAAATAGTAATTTAAATAAAAAAAAGAAAATGACAATGTTTAATTATGGCGTTGGCGGAAATGAAGTTAAGGTTGACGCGAACGAAGCAATTCAAGAGATTCAGGGAAATAAAAGTTTATTAGTGGCCAAATTAACCACTGAGGACACCGTTTCTCCAGAGATTGTAACGGGTTTAAAAACCGTGGAAGAAGTATTTAATTATTATGCTCCTACTATGGAAGTTGAACACGAAACTCCAGAAGGATTAACCGTAAAGGAAGAGTTTAGATTTAAGAACTTAGGTGATTTCACACCTAAGAAAATGGTGGAGAATTCTCCCTTTTTAAAAGGATTAAAAGTAGATGAAGAACAATATAATAAAATTGTTAAACAATTGAGAGTTAATAAGGTACTCCGAAAGATGTTAGAAGATGACGCTGCAAAAAGTGAATTCGCCGAAACCTTGAGAATAATTGCAAAAGAATTAGAAAAGTAAAAAGTAAAGCATGGCAAAATTAGAGCAAGAAACGCAAGTAGTAGCCAATCAGGCACAAGGAATCAATGAAAAGGCAGAACAATCCATAGGATTAGCATTAGAAAAGCTTGGAGGATTTGGATTTGTAGAAACAGTAGTGGATGGGATGGCAAATATGAATCCTGAACGCAAAGCTCGAAAGCAAATTTTTCTGACTGATTCCAGCAAAAAGGAACAGCGAGAAGATTTGTTGAAAAACATTAAGTTGTGGTTAGAATTGCTTGAATCTGGGCAGTCAACAGAAGAGCTTATTGAGCAATGTAAACACAAATCCAATCAAGCCGTTCAATCTTTGAAAAGTAATGTCAAGCAGTCTTTGCAACAATGTCGTGAGTTAGAAGTTTCTTATCGTACCATAGCACAGTTCTACAAAAACACAGAATTGGATAAAGTCGATAATGTTCATATTATCAATGCGTCGATGGAACAAATAACGGATTTAGATAACCCTGTTTTTATCAATCATATCGCAGAAGAATTTAAATTGTTCTACGATCGTCTAGATTTAAGGGATAATTACTCCTTATTATCCATTCCTGGTTATATGGGATCCAATATGGTCATCGATAAATGGGCGAAAATTTGCAATGAAAACAAAGTGATGCTTTTAACGGATTTTGCCAATTTAGATAAACCAGATGATGTTGTTGATTTATTTAATGCTGCTAATTTGACTAGTGGAGATGTGCACAAGAGCAATGTAATTATGACCTGTAACTGGTTGGTTGGACGTGGAAAAGCAGAAGAGGTTGGAGAAGAAGACGACGTGTTTATCGCACCCTCTACATCTTTAACAGGTAAGATTCACAAGACTTTGATGTCTCAAGTAGCAGCAGGTAAAAAACACGGGGGTATTAACGAGGTTGATGCGGTAAAGTTTGAATTGAAAAAAAGCGAAATTTCTCAATTGGAAAAAATGGGACTTGTACCCATGGTCAATGAGTATGGAAAAATTATGGCCTTCTCTGCTAAAACGCTATTTGATGGTGATAATATAGGACTTCAAACGTATTCTGTCGTTCGCGTTTTTGATTATGTAACAAAGGTTTTACTAGATTTTTTAAACCGACGCGCTTTCGAAAATTGGAACGCCAAAAATGAAGATGATTTGCGTAAACAAATTGTTGTGTTTCTGGACGGAATAAAAGGAGCGGATAAACTAATTGAAAAGTTTAAAATCGTTCGTTTTGAACAAGATAAACACCAAAAAGACCGCGTATGGTTAGATATTCGATTGACGCCCTATTTTCCTGCGAAAAGCTTCGTTATTAAGTTAGATGGGCATAAGGGAGATGACGGAAATGATTGGGAAGCAGAATACGTACAAGAATAAATTTATGATCCAAAAAAAGTGTTTGGGTAGTTTATTTAGTGTAATTAATGTTGTTTTATTTTTATTTGAATTGTATATTTATTGAATATAAATAATTGAATTGTTTAATATTAACGTATTTTTTACAGTAAAAGTACTATATTGATTTGGAAATGTTATAAATTTAGGAAGTGGTAGAAAAAAAGTTTTTAAGTTTGTTGAAGTAATAATTTAAAAACAAATAAATATGGCAGAGAATAATTCAAGAGCCGTTTTAAAATTCAATGGAGGAGATGCACAAAAAGTGCTTAACCTTAAGTATGGTGTATCTAGATCAGTAGACGTTTCAGGACGTGTAGCATCTGATCCTTCTAATGCACTAATCACAATTACAATAGAGGCAACTGATAAGTCCGAAATTTTGGAAAGTTTGCTTAATGGCAAGTATAAGCCAACATCAGGTGAGATTATCTTCAATAAATCGCACGAAGAAGGAACTTTAATTTCATTAAAATGGGCAAATGGATATGTGATCCAACATCATGTTGATTTTGATGCAATTAATTCGAATGCAATGTATATCAGTTTTGTTGTGAGTGCAGAGCAAATCGATTATGGTAATTCTGCTTATCAAGGAGTTTGGCCAAGCGCATAATTAAAATGTTGCAAGGTAATACACTGTTTTTATAGCGTCCGGAGTAAGTATCAAGCTTGCTGTATTGAGGTAAGGTTTACGTGCAAGTGGATGACTTACTCTGGATTTTTAGTATGTTTTTGAGGCCTTTTGGTCAGGGGCTATATGCAGAAACATACGCTTTCTATAGACAACTTATCTTTAGCGAATGTGAAAAAGAAATAAGGTCGTTTTACCAATAGGTTAAACGTCCTTATTTTGTTGTTTTTTTTTCGCTAAATAAAATAGGTGTCAATGAATTGTTAGTTCGATACTCAAGATAGGTGTCATTTGGTTCAACTTTACGTAGAACAGCAAAATTACATGAGGCGTGTAGAAACTTTGCAATTGTTGTTGAGGGCAGCAAATACGAATGGAGATTAACAATTGAGGCATGAGTCCATGACTAAGTGGATACGCTTGGGGGGGTACACTTAACCGAATCTCTTGCTCCAATATTTACTTATTACTTTGTTGGGTAAAGATATGTTAGATTCTCGATATACGGAGTGTATCTCTGATAGTGAATGGAATGCTCTAGTTTAACCTTTTTTAGGGAAACGACGGAGAACAAAAACAAAAAATGGCAAAAATATTATTGGAAATAAACAGATAAAATGAAAGAACAAGATAGCGGTTGGTTCATAAATCTCATGCAAATTTTTCCTGAATTACCAGGAATTATATTGCTTTTGTTTGGGATTGTAGTTTGGTATTGGTCTACCAGGGGAAATGAATGGTTGTACGATACCGGAGGACCTGAAGTTTTTACCAATATCACTTGGATTCGAAGCACGTTCGGTGAAGCTATTGCTCGACGACTTAATACGATTGTTTCTTGGGGAATAATTTTTTCAGGAATTGGACTTCTTACCCTTGGTTTATGGTTGCGTCTAGTTGTGCTCCATGGAAAATAATCGGATCAACGATACTGTTTCTTTCCATACTACGTGAAAAGTTAATCGTGAAGCTACTCCAAGTTGTGGGTATGAATTGTCTTTTTAGAAGAATTGATCGTTCCAAGAAGAAGGAGTAAGATTCGTTTCTAACGGAGCAATAACGGTACAGTTAATTTGCAAGCACATACAGTAAGCGCGTTTATTAAATTTTGGTGGTACAGTTGTTTGAGGTTATTAAATATAAACTTTAGTAAAGGTTGTTTTTAGGTCAAAAAAAAATTGGAGTTACCCGAAATAGAGAAACAACAAAAAAACGCTTAAAAACAGCTTTTAAACTCGTTTTTGATGAGGTTGAAGTAGTATCCGTATAAACCTGGTTGATAAGAAGAAAGAAAAAAGCCTCAAAAAGAAATTCTCTTTGAGGCTTTTTTTTATCGTTGTTGATTAAGATTCACAACTGCTACAGTTTACTAAGTTAGTCACCATTTCTTTCGAAACACTTTGACTTCTTTGGTAGTATAGCGTTTTAACTCCTAATTCCCATGCTTCAATCATCAAGCGGTTTACATCCTTAATTGGTAATGAAGACGGAATATTCAAGTTCAAACTCTGTGCTTGATCAACGTATTTTTGTCGAATCGCCGCTTGTTGTATAATTTCCAATTGGCTGATCTCTTTAAACGTCTTGAATACTGCTTTTTCTTCTTCGCTTAACCCTTCTAATTGTTGAACACTTCCTCCAGAGAGCATGATATTTCTCCAAGTTTCTTCATTGTCCATACCTTTAGACTCTAGTAAAGCCGTTAGGTATTTGTTTTTACGCATGAAGTTTCCTTTTGATAATCCTGCTTTGTAGTAGTTGCTGCTGAACGGTTCAATTCCAGGAGATGTTTGTCCTAAAATAGCAGAAGACGACGTGGTAGGCGCAATTGCCATCGTTGTTGTATTTCTTCTACCATAGCCTTTTAAGATTTCTGGTTCTCCATAGATACGAGCTAATTCTTGTGAAGCTTTATCAGCTTTAGCACTGATATCTTCGAAAATTTTGTTGGTCAACATTTTAGCTTCTAATCCCTCAAAAGGAATCATGTTCTTTTGTAAGTAAGAATGCCATCCTAGAACACCTAAGCCCAAAGCTCTATGTCTCTTAGCAAAGCGATTTGCTGAAGCTAAATAGTAGTTTCCTTCTGTTTTTTCGATGAATTCTTGTAATACTGCATCCAAGAAGAAGATAGCAAGTTTTACTGCTTCTGTATCTTTCCATTCGTCGTATAATTCTAAGTTCATAGAAGACAAACAACAGATGAATGATTCATCATCAGAAGAAGGCAACATAATTTCAGAACAAAGATTACTTGCGTTGATACGCATATTTAAATCTTTATATACTTGGGGTTTGTTGCTATTTACGTTGTCAGAGAAGAATAAGTAAGGCATTCCTTTTTGCTGTCTGCTTTCCAGAACTTTGGCCCATAACTGTCTTTTTTCTTTATCTCCGTCAATCATTTCTTTCATCCAATAGTCAGGAATACTTACACCGTAGAATAAGTTTTGAATTGGATTTCCGATATTTTTAATATTTAAAAACTCATCACAATCTGGGTGATCAATATCTAAATAAGCCGCAAAAGCACCGCGTCTTACACCCCCTTGTGAAATGGTATCCATGGCTGTATCGAAAAGCTTCATAAAGCTAACGGCTCCACTACTTTTACCATTGTCTGTAACTGCACTACCTCTTTCGCGAAGATTTCCGAAATAACCTGATGTACCTCCACCAATTTTGGTTTGCATAATAACTTCCCCTAATTTGTGTGTGATTCCCTCAATGCTATCTGGAATATTGACATTGAAACAAGAAATTGGCAAACCGCGTTCTGTTCCCATATTGGCCCAGATCGGTGAACTTAAACTCATCCATCCGCGTTCAATCATCTCTTGAAAAGATTCTTTTAATTCAGGTTTGAATAAGCGTTTTGCCGCTGCCGTTGTAATACGGTCAATGGCTCCTTCAACTGTTTCTCCTTTCAACAAATAGCCTCTGTTTAGGATTTGCTCACTCTCTGAGTTCTTCCACCATAGCTTTTCTTGTAGGTTGTCGTTTTCTTTTACTTCTAATGGTAATGCGAAATTGTTCATAGTGTTTTTTGTGCAATTAAAGGGGTTAATTAGAATAAATCTTCAGCAGTTATACTCTTGTCGTGCTTCGTATAATCTACAGGTCGTTTGGCAAAGAAGTCATCTAAACTATTCGCAAATACTTCTTCTTCAAACCACGCCATCGGTTTATATTGCTCTTGGGTGATATTGTATACCTTTTTCAATCCAATTTTCAACATACTCTCATCCACTCTAAATTTCATAAAGTTTAATAAGTCATGTTTATTCACTGTCTCAATAGCACCTGATTCAAAAATCCAATCTAAAATTTTAGCTTCAATGTCAATCGAAGTTTTTACTACATCATTTACGTGATTAATTAACTCCTCATCAAAGAAATCTGGATATTCCTCGCGGATGATGTTAATAATATAGATTCCTGCGTTAGCGTGAATTTGCTCATCAACAGATGTCCAAGCAATGATGTTACTTACGTTTTTCATTAATCCTTTAAATCTTGTAAAAGAAAGGATGATGGCAAATTGACTGAACAAAGATACGTTTTCAATAAGTAAGGCAAATAAAATTAGCGATACTACGTATTTTTTTCTGTCTGTGCTATTGTTTGAATTTTCTAGTACAGAAGAAAGGTATTCTACACGCTCTTTAATTACGGGAATAGTTAGCAAAGCTTCAAATTCGTCGTTATAACCTAAAACGTCTAATAGACGAGAATAAGCCTCAGAATGTCTAAATTCACATTCAGCAAAAGTTGCTCCTAAACCATTAAATTCAGGTTTTGGAAAATGTCCGTATAGATTTCCCCAAAACGTTTTTACTGCTACTTCAATTTGAGCAATTGCCAATAAACTGTGTTTGATTGCCAATTGTTCATCTTTTGTCAAGTGAGAGTGGAAATCTTGCGTATCGGCCGTGAAATCTACTTCACTATGTACCCAAAATGACTTGTTAATAGCTTCTGTGAATTGATAAATACCAGGGTATTCAAATGGTTTATAGTTCACTCTTTTATCAAAAATAGACATAGCAATATATTTTAAAATTAATAACAGACGTAGTTTTTATAAAGGCAATATATACGAGGTTCTCAAGAAAATAAAACCTGTGTTTTTTGCTTAAGTCTCTTGCTCTTACATGGTTATAATTACAGGTAAATGCAAAAGAGAATAGTGCTAAGTTACTATTTAGATGCTATGATGTCAACTTTATTTTAGATTAAGTTATCAAATATTGTTAATAACTTTTGTAGCCCTTTATAATGCTAGATTTAGCATTGATTTAGGAAGAAAAGTAGAGTCTCATTTTGCAGATTTTGTATAAAAATCAAATTGTATTACCGCGTAAAAAATCGCAAAATGGAGTTGATAAAAAGCAAAACATGCCTTGATAAAAAAATCAAGACATGCTTTGAAAAATAATATAAATTCGGTTTAGTTTAACTGTGCAACAATGGTTCTCCAAGCTTCTAATTCTGGAATTCCAGGTTTTCTTTTTCCAAAGAATTGAACGATGATTTCTCCCATTTCGTTGAAAACTTCAACAGCAGTAACAATACCGTCTTCTGTTGGTTTTCTTACAATCCAAGTTTGCGCAACTTTATCCATGTCTAAGTGCATATTGAAATCTGGATCTAAAATGTTGTACCAATTTTGATGCCACATTGTTTTGTTGATTTCGCCTGTATGGATTTGAATATTCCCTCGGTTACCTACAAAGACCATAATAGGTGTTTTTTCTGTTGACGCTTGTTCTAATAGCGTAATAATCGCTTCTTTTGATATTTGTTTCGCATAGAAGTCGCTCGGAGCTAAACGCAAAGCCTGTGTTCTTGTTACATTGTATTTCTTTAATAAACTAAAGAAATTATGTGTGTCTTTTAGGCTTTCCCATTCTTGTTGGAATCCTTCAACATCAACCTCTTCGTCCAGACGTTCATCTAAATTTTGAATGTAAGGTTCTGTTTTTCCTGTAAAGTCTTGAGTTTCTGCTTTGTATTTTTCTACTAAAGCATCAAAAGCATCGGCATTGCTAATTGAAGTAAGGTAAATTTTGTGAATAGCCTCACCATCTTTACCAAAAAACTGTAAGCTTTTTCTTACAATATTTCCCGTTTCTTCAACCACAGCGAAAACGTATTTCCAATGAGATAAGAAGATGCGTAAATCAATGTCTGGATTTACAAATAAACCTGCATGAGGGTTAGAAAAATCTGGATTGCTGTAAATACCTTTTCTTTCGTGTACACACTCATCGTTGCGAGTTAAAGCCATTACCTTACCTAAGGATTCTATTTCACTTAAAATAGCGACCATTTCAGGTCTTAATAAGGTTGCGGTTTCTCCTAATGTTGTAGCTAACAATTCCATTTCGCTTGCATTTAGTTCGGCAGCAGCATTTCTTATACGCAAACGCGGATTATCTTCTTTTAGTTTTGTCCAACGTTCTTTTAAAGCTAATATTTCAGTATTCATTTTGTACTATTTTTATACTCCAAAGATGATTAATGGAGCGTTATTAACTGGGTTTTTTGTCACGATACACGGAAATTTATACACTTGAGAAATAATTTCTTGCGTCAATACTTTTTCGGGTGCATCATAGCATACTTTTTCTCCTTTGTTTAGTAGTAGGATGCGATCTGCATATTGTGCGGCGATATTGAGATCGTGGATAACAACGATCGCAGTATTGCCTTGTTTGGTAAAATCTTTAATGAGATCGAGGATTTTGTGCTGATGAAGAACATCTAAATTATTGAGCGGTTCATCTAAAAACAACAATTTGTTTTCTACTGAATTATTGAGTTGAGATAGCACACGCGCTAAGTGAACACGCTGTTTTTCACCACCCGAGAGGTGGTTGTATTCACGGTGCTGAAGCGGACATACATCAATGCATTCCATGCTGTGTTGAATCGCTCTTTTGTCTTCTTCTGACGGGGTGTGTTCAAAATAGGGATAGCGTCCCATCATAACAACATCCTCTACTTGTAAGGGAATATCTGTATTGAATGATTGAGAGAATTTAGCCTTGTGTTTTGGAAGCGTCTTTTTACACCACTTTGGATACTCACATTCTTTGAGTAAAATGCGATTACCTGGCTGATGTAACTCGTCCGCAAGTAAGCTCAAAAAGGTTGATTTACCTGCGCCATTTGGTCCTAAAACAGCAATAAATTCTCCATTATTACAACTAAAATCAATGTTGTTAATAAGGAAGGTATCTTTTGCTTTAAAACTAACTTTAAGTGCTTCAATCATTTTACAGTGATTTTTTGAATTTAATTAAAATGGCAATAAAAACAGGTGCTCCCATAATGGCTGTTAAAATTCCAATAGGAACTTCTGTAGGTGGAACTAGCGTTCGGCTAACTCCATCTGCTAAAAGTAGTAAAATACCTCCAGCAAGTATAGATAGCGGTAGGATAAAGTAGTAGTTCGACTTAAAAATTAAGCGTAGAATATACGGGACTACTAAACCAATAAAACCAATAGTTCCAGTAAAGGCAACAATGGTTCCTACCATTAGTGCAGTAAACAATATGATTCTCTTTTTAATGCGCTCTACTGTTATGCCCAAATGATTCGCGTCTCTTTCTCCTAACATCATCGCATTTAAGGCCTTGCCTAAACGAAGTAGATAGAAAAGCGATAGACCTATAACAACGGTTAGGATTGCGATTTTTGTCCAAGTAGCACCAGCTAAACTACCCAAGGTCCAAAAGGTTAAGTTTCTCAACTCTTCATCATTAGAGATAAAAGTTAATAGACCAGTCACGGAACCTGATAGTGCTGTAATGGCTACACCCGATAACAGCAAGACACTGATGTTGGTTTTGCCGTTTACTGTAGCCATTTTGTAAACAAAACTCATCGTCAGAATGGCTCCAAAAAAACTCATAATACTCAATAGCGAATAATGAAGAAATTCAGGGATGAAAGGCTTGATAAAAGCCCCTAAAACGATGGTTATGGATGCAAATAGGACTGATCCAGAGGTGATTCCGATTAAATCGGGGGACGCCAAAGGATTCTTAAACATTCCCTGCAAAGCGGTACCAGATAGAGCCAAACCACCACCTGCCAAAATTGCCATCACAATGCGAGGTAAACGCACATGAGTAATCACATATTGATCACTCGGATTCACCCTCTCAGGATGAAATAGTATATTGACAAGGGTGCTTAAACTACTATCCTCAAAATTGTATACTCCTAGAAAAATAGACACAAAGGCCAAGCATAGTAATACAAGGCCTAGGATGACTACATAAAAAGAGAGTCTTTTCTGCATGTTGTTCTTATTCTGATAACTGTTGATTTAATTGCGTAATAGCTGTTCCAATTCTAGGAGTAAAACCAGTTAGTAACAAACCATCCATAGCGATGATTTTCTTGTTTTTTCCTGCATTTGTGCGGTCAAGCCCTTCGATTTTTAATACGCCATCTACACCGCCCATACTTTGTAAACCTGTATCAAATAGTAAGATGTAATCTGGGTTGCTATTTAGTAAAGCCTCTGGTGTAAGTGGTTTAAAATCGTCGAATCCCGTTACTGCATTTTGTCCCCCTGCTAATTCGATGATGTTTTGCATTGGAGTGTTGTTTCCTGCTACAAATAAGTTAGCAGCTCCTCTTGCATAGATGAAAAGTACTTTAGGCTTGTTCTCAAACGTTTTTAACTGCGCTTGATCTTGGTCAATTTTACTAATTAAAGCCTCGTAATCTGTTAGATTTAATGAAGAAGCTACATCTTGAATTAACTTTTTAGTTCCTGCTACAGAATACTCCTGGTCAATAACCACAATTTTGATCTTTGCATCTTCTAATTGCTTTTTCAAATTGTCGTTTAAATCTTTTTTAGCAATGTAAACAATCGTTGGTTTTAACGCCATTAAAGCTTCAATATTAATCTTATTTACGTGCTCCAATTGTGCTGCTGTCGTATTCAAATCTGCAGGATAGGTACTTGTAACATCGATCCCTACGATATTTTTTCGTTGACCTAAATCAACCAATGTTTCTGTAATAGCTCCACTCAAGGAAACAATACGCTCGTTTGAAGTAGCTACTTCTGTGTTAGTTGTCTCAACAGTTTGTTCTTCTTTACTGTTTTTACACGCAACAATTGACAATGCGAGTAAGACTAAAATTGCCGTTCTTTTCATACCGGATGCTTATTTTAATTAAATCTGAATAGAGGCAAAAATAGGATTTTTTACACTCATACAAAATATATTAAGATTAATTTTAAATAATAGACTATAGCGGAGAATAAAATTGTCTAAATAAAGTAAAAATCGCAGGTAACCTGTTTAGAATAGAGGTGTTCCTATAAATAGGGACAAAGGCAGGAGAAGCTTGTTTTGAGTTTTTGTTTATTCTCTTTTTGTAGGATATTCAATCTTTTATTTGCGCTATCTTTGCGCTATTAAAAAAAGTAAATATGAAAAAAATTGTTTTTACAGCAGTAGTTGCATGTTTGGGTATGACAACTGCTCAAGCTCAATTGGGAAAATTGAGTGGAAAGAAAATTGATGCTTTAGCTACAGTAGCTTCTGCATTTACGGTATCTGATGCGGAGATTAAACAATCAGCAAAAGAAGCTATTAAGTGGATGGATGAAAATAATCAAGTGTGTTCACTGGATTCTAAACAGAAAGATATGCGTGAATACGCGGAGCGTTTAGAACGCATTTTTAGTCCTTATAAAAATTACGACGGATTAGACCTCAATTACAAAGTTTATTATGTTACTGACATTAACGCATTTGCTTGTGCTGATGGAAGTATTCGTGTATTTTCTTCGTTAATGGATATCATGACAGACGACGAATTATTGGCGATTATTGGTCATGAAATCGGACATGTGAAATTAGAGCACACCTTAAACGCATATAAACAAATTCTAATTGCAGAAGGTGCCGTGAAGTATGTGGGATCAACACAAGGAACAGCAGCAGACCTTATGAATTCGAATTTAGGGGGAATGGCAGAAAAATTTATGGGAGCTTCTTTCTCTCGTAAACAAGAAACGGATTCGGATGATTATTCGTATAAATTTTTAGTGTCAAATGGCAAAGATCCTAAAGCACTTGCAGATGGATTTCAAAAGTTTGCTGATATGGAGAAAGAATACGGTGCAGATAAATCATTAGGTGCTAAAATGTCTTCGAGTCACCCTGATAGTGAAAAACGTGTAAAACGCGTTTTAGATAAAATCAAAAAAGGAGATAAAAAGTAAGCTTCATCAAGGATAAAAAAGGGCGGTTTGTAAGCGAAACCGCCCTTTTTTTGTTGGAAGATGAACCAATCGCATTTTTGTTTTACAGTAAGACAAAAGTAAAAAGAAAGTT
The DNA here is from genome assembly GCF_014145635.1 of Myroides sp. WP-1. Taxonomy (GTDB): domain Bacteria; phylum Bacteroidota; class Bacteroidia; order Flavobacteriales; family Flavobacteriaceae; genus Flavobacterium. The sequence continues at coordinate 12,707 of NZ_JACHTC010000006.1, read as the reverse complement.
AAATACAAAATCTTTAGGTATTGGATGCAAGGTATTTAGTCATAGAGTTTTTAAATTTGATCTTTTAGAAGTAAAAGGTATAAGGTGTTTTGGCAATTTATACAGCTATTTTTTAAAGAATAGGGCATTGTATTGCGAATAGATTGTTTTCTGCAAACCAATGGGATTCACTATCTTTGCCTATAATTTTGATTAAAAAAGACAGATTATGTTAGATATAAAAGCAGTTAGAGAAGATTTTCCGATCCTGAAACAGCTGGTAAACGGGAAACCCTTAGTATATTTTGATAATGCTGCTACAGCTCAAAAGCCCAAAGTGGTTGAAGAAGCGATCAAAACATATTACGATACAATCAATGCAAATATTCATCGCGGTGTGCATACATTAAGTCAATTAGCGACGGATGCATATGAAGAATCGAGAAAGAAAATACAGCATCACCTCAATGCAAAAGAGGATCGTGAAATCATCTTCACCTCGGGAACTACGTTTGGAATTAATTTAGTGGCTAGTGGTTTTGGTGCTTTATTACAACCTGGTGACGAAGTGTTAATTTCTGCTTTAGAACACCATTCTAACATTGTGCCTTGGCAGTTTGCTTGTGAGCGTTCAGGAGCTACCCTTAAGGTAATTCCCATGAACCAACAAGGAGAATTAATCATGGAAGAATTTGAGGCGTTGCTATCGAATAACACAAAAGTTATGGCGGTATCGCACATCTCAAACGCACTAGGAACGATTAATCCAATCAAAGAAATGATTGCTAAAGCTCACGCAGTTGGAGCGGCAGTTTTAATAGATGGTGCTCAAGCTACACCACACATCAAACCGGATGTACAAGATTTAGATTGTGATTTTTACGTATTCTCCGGACACAAAGTATGCGGACCAACAGGGACCGGAGTTTTATATGGAAAAGAAGCGTGGTTAAATAAATTACCCCCTTACCAAGGAGGTGGAGAAATGATCAAAACCGTAACCTTTGAAAAGACAACTTATGCGTGCTTGCCTCATAAATTTGAAGCAGGAACACCGAATATTGCAGGTGGAATTGTCTTGGGATATGCCTTAGATTACCTTAATGGTTTAGGCTTTGATGCTATTGAAACTTATGAACACGAGCTTTTAGTTTATGGAACGAAACGCCTATTGGAGATTGAAGGATTGCGTATTGTGGGAACCGCAAAACAGAAAACAGCTGTTATTTCCTTTAATATCGAAGGACTACACCCTTACGATGTTGGTGTAATCGTTGATAAGTTAGGTGTTGCAGTTCGAACAGGACATCACTGTACACAACCAATTATGGATTTTTTCGGAATTCCAGGTACCATTCGAGCTTCTTTTAGCTTTTACAACACGAAAGAAGAAATCGATATTTTAGTGGAAGCAGTTAAAAAAGCACAACAAATGCTTTCATAATACAACTAGAAATTAGAAGAATATGACTATAAGAGAAACACAAGAAGAGATTATCGATGAGTTCTCTATGTTTGAGGATTGGATGCAACGCTACGAGTATATCATCGAATTGGGAAAATCATTACCCCTCATTGATGCAAAGTATCAAGTAGAAGAAAACTTAATCAAAGGTTGCCAATCTCAAGTGTGGTTGCACGCTGAAAATGTCGATGGTAAAGTTACATTTACAGCAAATAGTGATGCCATTTTGACCAAGGGAATCATCGCTATTTTAATCCGTGTTTTTTCCAATCAAAAACCAGCTGATATTCTAGAGGCTGATTTAACCTTTATTGATGAAATAGGGTTGAAAGAACATTTATCACCTACACGTGCGAACGGATTAGTGTCCATGATCAAACAAATTCGCATGTACGCTTTGGCCTTTCAAGCCAAGTAGTTTTTAATTAATAGAAAGAGTTTAAGTATGAAAGAAATAGACGTACAACAATTAGGGGAGAATATTGTTAAAGTTTTAAAAACAATTTACGATCCAGAGATTCCAGTTGATATCTATGAATTGGGATTGATTTACGATGTATTTGTCAACGAAACATATGATGTTAAAATCTTAATGACGTTGACTTCACCTAACTGTCCAGTGGCGGAAACTTTGCCAATGGAAGTAGAAGAAAAAGTAAAATCAATAGACAACGTGAACAATGTGGAAATCGAATTGACTTTTGAACCCGCTTGGTCTAAAGATTTAATGAGTGAAGAAGCACAATTAGAGCTAGGATTACTGTAATATGGAAGGGGAAATTGTAAATAAAGTTGCCAATAGTGCATTGAAAGTCTTTGATTTAGAGGATATGTATCCAACGAATCCAAGAATGGAAATTGACATTACTCAGTGGCTATACGAAGGCTTCGTACTAAGAGAAAAAGAGTTTAGAGCTGCTTTGAAAGAGGTAGATTGGAGCATCTATCAAGATGCTTATGTAGGACTTTTTTGTTCTAGTGATGCTATTCTTCCCGGATGGGCTTATATGTTGCTTACGAGCTATTTACAACCTGTGGCAAAACGCGTGTTTTTAGGTGACAAACACCATTTGGAAAAATCAATTTATCAAGAATTGCTATTTGCGCACGATTTTAGCCAATATCAAGATTTACCCGTAATTATTAAAGGCTGTTCGAAAAAGGAGATTCCAGAGGAAGCTTATGTCTTATCGACTCAGTTAATGATGAATACGGCGCGATCTGTGATGTTTGGTGAAGCATGTTCTGCAGTTCCTGTATTTAAACGTTTAACAAAAAAATAGATTTTTTTTGTCTTTCCCGGCATTTATTGTTATTTTCGTGTTAAAATAACAGTATTATGAGAAAAATTTTGCTTAGCATTGCTGCTGTGTTTATGTTGTATTCTGCACAAGCTCAGGAAGCTGAAGGTACAGAAGTTCAAAAAAACTGGACTTCAAAAGGGAATTTTGCACTTATCGCAAATCAATCTAGTTTTTCAAATTGGCAAGCAGGAGGGGATAATAACCTTGCTGGGAATGTGAATTTGAACTATGATATCAATTACAAAAAAGACGACTGGACTTGGGATAACAAGTTTCAAGTTAGTTATGGTTTAACAAAGCTAAAAGGGGAAAAAGAAAAGAAAACGGATGACCGTTTAGAAATTACCTCTTTACTTGGTAAGCAAATGACAAACAAGTGGTATTACTCTTTGTTCATGAACTTTAAAACACAGATGGATTCTGGATGGGATAAAGACGGGAACAAAAATACACACTTTATGTCTCCTGCTTACTTGCAAATAGGACCTGGTTTGTTGTGGAAACACGATGATAACTTAAAAGTAAACATCGCACCTGCAACTTCTCGTTTTATCATGGTTCATAAGCATTTTACTGAATTTGGTAGTGCTTTTGGGGTTGAACAAGGTAAAACAATGGAATACCAACTGGGGATGGCTGTTAATGGTTACTACAAATTTAACCCAATGGAAAATGTTTCTATTGAGAATATCTTAAACTTGTACTCTAACTATTTAGACAAACCACAAAACGTAGTATTGGATTACCAATTAAACGTTGTGTTGAAAGTGAATAAGTATTTATCTACTAACGTAACTTTCCAAGCGTTGTATGACGATAAAGCGTTTTCAGGTTTCCAAATCAGAGAAATGGTTGGTTTAGGAGTTAACTACACATTCTAATCAACAACTACTATATAAAAAAAGATCGAGCATTTGCTCGATCTTTTTTTATTATAGAAAACTTATTCCTTCTTGTTCAGCCTTTCTTCTCGCTTGATCCGGCCATAAACTAGCCTGTACTTCGCCAATGTGCTTCTTTCTCAAGAGAAACATACACAACCGTGACTGACCAATGCCCCCACCAATACTCAACGGAACTTGTTCGTTGAGAACGAGTTGATGGTATAGTAAGTTTGTTCGACTTGTTGTTTGTGTCATTTCCAACTGATGTTTTAGGGTTGTTTTGTCTACGCGTATGCCCATGGAACTCAATTCTATCGCTTGTTCCAAAACAGGATGCCAAACAAGTAAATCCCCATTTAAACCTTTGTATCCATCTTCTGTAGCTGTGCTCCAATCGTCATAGTCTGAAGCACGACTATCATGCGGTAATCCATCAGACAAGGGATGTCCGACGCCAATTAAAAATACAGCTTGATGTTCTTTAGTGATGGCTTGTTCTCTTTCTTTTGGCGTCAGTGTTGGATACAGCTGTAACAATTGTTCAGCGTGTATAAACGAAATGGTAGGAGGCAGTATTGGCGCTATATTTAGCTCTTGCCAAAGGTGTGCTTCCGTTTCCTTTATCGAAAGATAAATATTGCGTACAATCGCCTTTAAATAGCTCAAACAACGGTTGTGTGAGGCTATTCTCAGTTCCCAATCCCATTGGTCCACGTAGATGGAGTGAATAGGACTGTAATCTTCATCTGCACGTATGGCACGCATGTCTGTTAAAATTCCCTCATATAAAGACAGTTCAAGCTCTTGTAAGCGAATTCTCTTCCACTTGGCTAGTGAATGTACAATTACAGCATTATTTGATAAGAATTTTACAGGAAATGACACCGCTTTTTCTACACCATTTAAGTCGTCGTTTATCCCAGTACCTTCATTTACGAGCATGGGAGATGAAATAGGATACAAGTTTAAGTTTGCACTCAACTTAGAAGCAAAGGTTTGTTTAATTAGAGCAATTGATTTTTCAGTCTGTAAAATTTCTTTTTTAGGCATAATTGTACTGGGTATTAAAGGTTATAAATAAAAAAAGGCCCCTCGAATGAGGAGCCTTGAAACGTTGAATAAATAATATAATAATTAGCTTATCCTTGATCCATAGAAATTCCCCTTCGAAGTGCAGATGCAATTCAAATTAGAAGAGAAATTATTATTTACTACGTGTGTGATAAGCATAACGAATTGGCGTTTGTTTAACGGAAGAATAAAAGTACTAAATTTTATCTTTGCTGCGGTCTAAAATAAAAGTTAAATTTTATCTTCTTCATTTTCAATCAAATGGTCAAAATCTGGATACAAGAAATTATTATACGGAAATCTGGTAATGTGAATTTGTCGAACAGCTTCGTACACTGTTTTTCTGAACTCTTCAAAGTTTTCCTTATTCGTTGCCGAGATGAAAATGGCATTTTCAGGACCTACTTTACCCATCCAAGTTTTTTTCCACTCATCTATAGAATAATGACGCGAAGTGCGTTCGGTCATTAAATCGTCTTCAGCAATTACTTCTGGATGATAAGCGTCAATTTTGTTGAACACCATAATGGTCGGTTTGTCATCACTTTTGATGTCTTTCAGAATTTCGTTGACAGAAGCAATGTGATCTTCAAAATCATGGTGTGAAATATCAACAACGTGTAAGAGTAAATCTGCCTCGCGTACTTCGTCTAAGGTACTCTTGAACGACTCTACCAGTTGCGTAGGTAACTTGCGTATAAAACCAACTGTATCCGAAAGAAGAAACGGCAAATTGCCAATGACAATTTTTCGAACGGTTGTGTCTAAAGTGGCAAACAACTTATTTTCAACAAAGACCTCACTTTTTCCGATAGCATTCATTAAGGTTGATTTACCTACGTTGGTATACCCTACAAGAGCCACTCGAACCATAGCTCCACGGTTGCTGCGTTGAGAAGCCATTTGCTTGTCAATCACCTTTAGTTTTTCGCGCAACAAGGTGATGCGATCGCGAACAATTCGTCTATCCGTCTCGATCTCTGTCTCCCCAGGACCACGCATTCCAATTCCCCCACGCTGTCTTTCCAAGTGCGTCCACATCCCCGCCAAGCGCGGAAGTAAATATTGGAATTGAGCTAATTCAACTTGTGTTCTCGCATAAGAAGTTTGAGCGCGTTGTGCAAAAATATCTAAAATCAAATTCGTGCGGTCTAGAACCTTACAGTCTAATAGACGCGAAATGTTCTTTTGTTGTGCAGGTGACAATTCATCGTCAAATATTACGGTGTGAATGTCGTGTTCGACAATATAATATTTGATTTCCTCCATCTTTCCTGTTCCCAAAAAGGTCTTTGGATTAGGCTGATCAAGCTTTTGACTAAAACGCTTGTGGACCTCCCCACCTGCGGTTATCGTTAAAAACTCAAGCTCATCCAAGTACTCATTTAATTTCGCTTCATCTTGATCTCTATTGATAATCCCTACAATGACAGATCTTTCAAAATTTATTTCTTCTCTTTCAATCATATATATATTGTCTATGGTAACAAAATTAGTAAAAAAATATGGCTTAAGGGTTTAGTTGTTTAATTGTTTGATTTTTTCTCTATTTAGAGATATAAATTTGTGAATATTAGTAAAATCACCTTGTTTTATACGTAATAAATAGTTAATTTTTATTGAGTATAAAATGAATTTATACTCAAAAAGAGGGTTATTTAGTAGATTAATTCAATAATCAAGATTTTCTGTTAAATTTAATATAATAAATAGCATATATTTGGTCCTAATGAACCCAAAACTTATAATGTATGAAAAGAATTACAATGCTATTTGTTTTCTTGTTTAGCATCTCTTGGATGTATGGACAAGATGTAACGATAGGACAAGGAACCTCACGAGAGCGATATCCCTTCGGAGCTTCGTATGGTTTTGAACGTTCTGCTGCTTTATATACAGCAGCGGAGATCAATCAGACAGGATTTATCAATAGCTTGGCATGGAATGTTAGCTACTTAGAGGAAGCAAGACCAATTCGGATATTTTTAAAAGAGGTCGAATCAAGTACGCTTATTGCTGCTAATTGGGATACTTTTATCACTGGAGCGACGCTAGTGTATGATGGTGTTTTTAATCCAAGCAGTACTGGTTTTGTTAGTCAAACTATTTTTCCTTCTTTTAATTATACTGGTGGAGCGAAAAATCTACTCGTTTTAGTAGAGACGAATTATGGTGGTGGTGGCGGTGGTTCCTCGTATGGAGTTCATGCGACAACTGCCGAGAATATGCACTTTTTCGCTCGTACAGATTATGCCCCTCCAACGGTTAATTTAGATGCGGCAACTACAAGGCCAAACATTAAATTATCGTTTGGTGCAGAAGCTACTTGCCCCCCAGCAAGTGCAGTGATTGAAACCATAGGAGCAACTAGGTTTAATTTTACGGTACCTTATGCAACTGCCATGCAGAGCCTAGAGTATGAAGTGCGTTCATCAGGTGCTGCAGGTTCTGGAGCAACAGGATTAGCTGCTTCAGCAACGGTTACTGATTTAAGTACGATGCCTATTGCAGTAACGGGTTTAACCGAGGATACTGCTTATTCCTTGTATGTTCGCCCAATTTGTGCAACGGAAACAACTTCTTTTTCAAGTGCTATAGCTGTTCGAACAGGTCTAGCGGGGGCTATCGGTTCAGGTACAACAACGAATGATTACCTACCTATTTATACTTTTTATGGATCGAATTATTCTCAGATGATTTACACAACTGAAGAGGTAGCCGCTGCTGTCGGAGATCGTCGTTTGGTAGACAAAATAAGATTGTATTATGCAGACGGAGGATCTGATCCAGAAACGTACAACAGTTGGACTGTCTTTATGGGGAATTCGACCCAAGCTAATTTTGCAAGTACTACAGCTTCTTCTTGGGTAGCACATGAAAGCTTAGGACAAGTTTTTTCAGGAGAGGTTGATTTAAGTTTACCTGCTGGACGTTGGATAGAGATTCAATTAGATGAACCTTTTGTATGGGATGGAGTAAGCAATTTGGTCTTAGCAGTATTTGAAGATAGTCCTAGTTATAGTTCGGGTGCTAAGTTTAGAACCTTTGCCACTACAGAAAATAGAGGAATTTTGAAATATACAGATAGTGCATTAAGTCCTGTTATTGCTACTTCAGGATCAGCTTCTAATGTGTATAAATACGTACCTCAATTGCAATTAGCAACCATAGAGAGTCCGGAGTGTTATATGCCACTTGCCTTAAATGGAACCAATGTTACGGAGTCTTCTTTTACGTTGGGATGGAATTTTTTAACTGGTTCAACGAATAATGGATCAGAGTATTATTTAACAACAGATCCAACTCCTCCAACAGAGGATACTGTTATCACAGGAGCTTTTGATCAAGATGTTATAACAGCTGAAATAACTGGATTAGACGAGAATACATACTATTATGTATTTATGCGAACAATCTGTACAAGTGGAGATCGAAGTGAATGGTCTAAAAGACCATTGAAGGTTAAAACTGGATTAGTTCCTGTTGCATTACCATATAGTGAAGAATTTGAGAATAATCCTACCTTTGGTTTTGAAAATGGAGAAAAAAATCTTTGGTTCATCGGTACCGCTGTTCATAATGGAGGAACAAAAAGCTTATATATTAGTAATGATGAAGGGGTATCAAATAAATATTCAATAGGAACAGCCCAAGTTTCTCATGTTTATAAAGATATTATCATTCCAGATGACGCAACTGAGATTGAAGTGCGTTTTGATTGGATAGGAATGGGAGAAGGAAGTGATCCAGCGAATGACTATGACAACGTGGGTTCAGGAGCTGGTGCCCGAACAGGAACAGATAATTTCAGAGTTTGGATGACTCCAGTTTCTTATTTTCCTAGTATAGGAGTAAATACAACTACAGCTAACGGTGTAAAGTTAGGTGTGGATTACTATGGAAACAACGTATTTAGAGCGGGATCAGCCGTTGGAAATGTTGCAGCAGTACAAGGACAAAGAAGACGTATTATCATCGAATGGAAAAACGATAATTCTGGTGGAACACAGCCACCTGCTGCGATAGATAATTTGAACATCACTGTTAAAACATGTGCTAGTCCAACAAACTTTAGAGTTGGTAACACTGCACAGACAACAGCTCAAGTGAGTTGGAATACAGTTCCAGGAGCTACAAGTTATGATATTTACGTATCAGAACAACCGACAATTCCGACAAATACAACAGTGGTTACACATACTACAACTGCGAGTCCATTTACAATTCCCAATTTGAGATCAAATACCGGATATTATTTTTGGATTCGTTCTGTTTGTTCTACTTCAAGTAAGAGTTATTGGGTTGGTCCAATCAAAGTATTAACATCACAAGTACCTGGAGAAGTTCCGTATATCGATGGTTTTGAAGAAAATCATAGCGAATGGACAGTGAATAGAGCTTCTAATTCTTGGATTGTTAGTGGAGTTGTAAATAATGGAGGGACGATGTCTATGATCGTATCTCAAGATGGAGGAAGAACACACACCTATGATACAGGAGCATACTCGGTCGCGCATGCTTATCGCGATATCTTAGTTCCAGATGATGCTGAGGAATTGCTCTTAACGTATGATTGGAAAAATATGGGAGAGATTAAGAGAGGTAAAGGGGTTGACTTTTTCCGAATTGTAAAAGTTCCCGTAACAACTTTCCCATCTCGAGGATCAGCACTGACGTTGAACGATGAGAACGTTTTAGTAGGAATGCCGTTTTATGGCGATTCAGACCGCTTCAAAAGAGAAGGTGCTGCTATTGATGTTCGCGCTAATCAAGGTCAAGTGATTCGAATTGTATTGGAGTGGAAGAACGATTATGAGAAAGGAGTACAACCACCAGCAGCAATAGATAATATAAATATTGACTATTCAAGTTGTCCTGCGGTGACGGATGCTACGGCAGAACTTATCCGCCGTACAGACGACTTTATATTATCATGGACGCCTAAGGGAACTGAAACTCGTTGGCAGGTGATTACACAACAACAGGGAGCAGGTCGTCCCGATTATTTGGCAACTACAGGTGTCATTGTTGAAGGAACGCCAGAATATATTATCGAGAATGTTCCACAAGGTGAATATTTTGAATACTATGTTCGCCCAATTTGTGGAGAAGGCGATGACGAGAGTTTAGGTGTGTGGTATGGACCAATTCAATATTCGAATTTCTTGCCTCCAATGTGTGCAGATATCGATGAAGGCCCAGTAGAGTGGCCGAAAAATGAAAAATTTGACTATTTGATTTGCCAAGATGGTCCTGTAAATCAGACTTTAGTGGCCAATTATTTTGATATTAAAAAGACGGATAGATATACCGTAGAATCAATTCCTTATGATCCTCCTTTCCCATTCTTTGGTGGAGATGCCATTGACCTAACACAAGATGACGAATGGTCTGATGTTATTGACCTTGGTTTTAATTTCTGTTTCTATGGAATAAACTATGATAAAATCTTGATTTCAACGAATGGTGCCATTACGTTTAGTATTGAAGGAGAAGTTGAAGGAGGAAGGGTTGAACCCGGATCATATAGCGCATACAGTGTAAATCAACCAGTACCTTATCCATCTACGGCTGATAATGCTCCATTTATGGCTGCTATTCACGGAATCATGCAAGATGCGGATCCTTCTGATTCGCCAGATGATTATTCTGTGAACTATCAAATTTTAGGGGCTGCTCCATGTCGTGCTTTGGTATTTAATATGTACCACATGGGAATGTTTAGTTGTGGATTCGATGAAAACGATATTGAAGGCTCAACAACAACAACTCAAATTGTGCTGTATGAAGGAACCAATATTATTGAAGTCTATGTGAAAAATAGAAAATACTGTAGTTCGATGAACAGTGGAAAAGGGCTAATAGGAATCCAAAATGAGGATGGTACAGTGGGAATTGCCCCTCCAGAACGCAATACGGGGGCATGGAATGCTTCAAATGAGGCTTGGCGTTTTATGCCTGACGGTGACACTTCTGTAGATTTTAAATGGTATAAAAACGGAGAAGAGTATTCAACAGAAAGTGAAATTGATGTTGTTATTACAGAATCGGTAAACTATGTTGCTAGAGCAGTGTATGAAACTTGTGGGGATAATAATCTTGTTATTGAGCGTGAGTTCAATTTCTTGAAAGAAGACTTTGATGTAGCCTCTTTACCAAATGTTTATACCTGTGGAAGTTTTGAAGATGAAGGTAAGGTGTTGATTGATATTTCAGAGAATAAAGCGCTTGTTTTTGCTGATTTGGGAGAAGGAAGTATGGATAAGTATACCGTAGAGTACTTTGCAGACCCAGAATTTAAAACGCCTGTACTTGATATCGTGGAAGTGACAGGAGAACTTCTTGTATACGTAAAAGTGACAAACCTCACAACCAAGTGTAGTAAAACAGTGAGCTTTAAAGCAATTCGCGTGGCTCCTGTTCAACCTACAAAGTTAGGAAAACAAGAGGGCTGTGAAAGCGTTGTGTTGCCTAACCTATTAGAAGGTGAAGTTTATTATAGTCAACCAAACGGACAGGGAACAATGTATAAAGGAGGCGATGTTTATGACGTAATTGGAGATAGCGTTTTATATGTACAACGAACAGGTAGTCAGGGATGTAAATGGGATGCTCCAGTCGATATTACGGTTTATGCTGCTGCAGAGGTGGACAAAATTCAAGATGTTGTCATGGAGTGTGAGGTATATGTATTACCTGCTTTGTCGGAAAATAATCGCTATTTTACAGCCCCTAATGCTCAAGGAGAAGAGCTGATGCCAGGAGAGCGAATCCTTGAACCAAGAAAGATTTATGTTTATGCAGTTAATGGTACAAGTAAGGTGTTCTGTGATGCTGAACACAGTTTTACAGTCGATTATATAGATTGTCCAATTCCGAAGGGTATTTCACCAAATGGCGATGGAATAAACGATACTTTTGATTTGAGTAATCACGGAATTTCGAAGATTCAAATCTTTAACCGTAACGGTGTTGAGGTTTACTCACACGGATTAGGGTATAAGAAGGAATGGTTTGGACAGAACAATTCTGATAAATTGCTCCCAGTAGGAACATATTATTATGTAGTTGTTTCTAACGGAAAAGTCAGAACAGGTTGGGTACAACTTAATTATTAATAGTAGCAATCAACTGTGTGGCAACACACAGTTGATTCTCAATAAACAAGTATAACGTATATGAGAAAAATATATTTAACATTAGGACTATTGAGCGTGCTTAGTAGTTTAGATACACAAGCCCAACAAAATCCTCAATACACCCAATACATGTACAACATGAGTGTTGTCAATCCTGCGTATGCTGGATCCAAAGACGCTGTATCCATGGGAGCTTTGTACCGCAAACAATGGGCAGGCTTTGATGGCGCTCCACAAACGGGAACGTTTTTTATCAACAGTCGCGTGGGTAAGAAAGTTGGAGTTGGGTTGTCTTTTATCAATGACCGCATTGGTCCAGTAACGGAGAACAATATCTACGGAGATTTTTCATATACTTTGGAGTTAGGCGGCGTGCATAAATTAGCGTTAGGGGTAAAAGCCGGTGCAACGTTTCACAGTGCCGATTTGTTTTCTAAAGTAGGAAATGGGTATACCTTAGATCCCGCTGACCCTGCATTTGGTGCAGATAGCAAGTCGACGCTTTTTAATGCGGGAATTGGAGCGTACTACTATACGGATAAATACTACGTTGGTTTGGGAGTACCGAATTTAATTAAGGAATACTACTTGAATTACGACGGAAAAGACTTTGGACAACGCGAGATACACATGTACTTGAATGGGGGTTATGTATTTGATTTAGATCAGGACTGGAAATTAAAGCCCTCGACGATGATTAAATACGCGATGAACTCACCTGTATCGTTTGATTTGAACGTTAATGTGATGTATCAGAACAAGATCGAGGCAGGGCTTAGTTACCGCTTAGAGGATGCTATTGGCGGAATGATCAACTACCGCGTTACTCCTCAATTGCGCGTGGGTTATGCATATGATTACGTTA
>NZ_JACHTC010000069.1 GCF_014145635.1 Myroides sp. WP-1 | reverse complement strand
GCTCAACAACAATTGTGGGTAGATGAAGGCGGCGTAGTGGATATGTCAAGTAAAGAAATTACAACGGTTTCAGCGGTAAAAGGTTATGGTTTCTTCACCTTAGCGACAGTTAAGAAAGACTGGATCTTGGATGGAGATATCGTTATCTACAACTTGGTAACACCAGATGGCGATGGCAAGAACGATTACTTTATCATTGACAACATCAAGAAATACCCGAACAATACGGTAGAGATTTACAACCGTTGGGGAGTACGCGTATACGAAACCAAGGGATATGATCCATCAGGTGACGGAAGTTCAAACGTATTTAGAGGGTACTCAGAAGGACGCGTTACGGTAGACAAGAACAAGAAACTACCAAGTGGTACTTATTATTACGTAGTTACTTACGAATACCAAGATGCCTCAGGAAGTCGCATGATTAAGAAAGCCGCTAATTTACATTTGGAGACGAATTAAATCTCAAATAGATGAAACTAAGACACACAATAAAGATAGCTCTTGTTAGCGTAGGTTTGCTTGGAATTACGCAGACCTATGCCCAACAAGATCCACAATATACACAATACATGTACAATCACTCAAACATCAACCCTGCTTATGCGGGTAGTAATGAGGGATTAAACATCTTTGGCTTGTATCGCACCCAATGGGTTGGG
>NZ_JACHTC010000068.1 GCF_014145635.1 Myroides sp. WP-1 | reverse complement strand
GCATCGTAGCTATACCCCACTAATATATTCTCTGTCACTTGAAATCCAACCAATCCACTTAGCGAAGCATCCCAGCGGTAAGCCGCTCCAACGGTAAATTTATCTCTAAACATAAAATTCGCACTCAAATCTACCTGGAGCGGCGCTCCCTCTACCATCTTAACCATCGCCGCTGGTTTAAACTTCAAATTGTAATTAATATCAAAAACATAGCCTCCCGTTAAGTATAAATGCATACGCTGACGAAGGGTATTCATGCCGTTGTCGTCATAACGAGTGCGTGTTAATAACGTAGGTGCAGACAAACCTACATAGGCTTTATCTGAATATAAAAACATACCAACACCTATATTGGGTGTAAACTTGTTTTCTACGTTAGCCGAAGCTACGGGATCACTCTCCTCGTAAATCGTGAGTTTACTGTAATCAACATTCAACAAATTTCCTGATCCTTTAAGTCCAAAGGCTAATTTGTATTCTGAATTCAATTCTACTCCATAGGACAAATCAACCGAAAAGGTGTTCTCATCCATTGCGCCTAGGCGATCATTGGTAAAGTTTACACCTAAACCTAAGCCCGAACGACCCAAAGGACTATCTACGGATAAAGTCGCCGTTTTGGGGGCTCCTTCCAAACCTACCCATTGGGTGCGATACAAACCGAAAAC
>NZ_JACHTC010000067.1 GCF_014145635.1 Myroides sp. WP-1 | reverse complement strand
ATGATTTAAGACGCGATCACCCTGGTTGCGGGGTTGAGAAGATGTACTACACCTTAAAACCAAGTTTTTTAGGTAGAGACAAGTTTATAGCTACTTTTATGAGCTTAGGTTATCGATTGAATAAACGCAGAAATCACACAAAAACAACCGTAGCTTCAAGGATATATTATCCTAATTTAATTAAGGGGATGCAAGTAAAATCTCCATCAACTATATGGCAATCAGATATCACCTATATCCCAGTTGGAGGTAGCTTCTATTACGCCGTATTTATCATAGATGTATACACAAAAAAAATAGTAGGTTATCAAGTATCAGATCACATGCGAGCACAAGCTAATATAGATGCTTTAAAAATGGCTTTAAAGAATAATCAAGCCCCTTTAATCCATCACTCAGATAGAGGAAGTCAATATATGTATAAAGGTTATATCGAAATATTAAAGAGTAATAATTGCCAAATAAGTATGGCTCTCTCTGCTCAAGATAACGCTTATGCTGAGCGTATTAATAGAACAATCAAAAATGATTACCTAGAATTTTGGAAACCTAAAAATTTGTTGGAATTAAAAAAAGCAGTGAAAAAAGCTGTCAGTCAGTATAACAATAAAAGACCTCATAATTCAATAAGAAAAATGTCTCCTGTTGAATTTGAAAATAATTGGTTTGTTGAAAGTACTTTCAACAAACCAATTATTACTATCTTTAATAATGAAGTTAATGTTTAAAAAACGGTCAACTGTATTTAGGGATGTTCAT
>NZ_JACHTC010000066.1 GCF_014145635.1 Myroides sp. WP-1 | reverse complement strand
ACACGATTTAGTATTGGGAACAGGAGCTGTATCATATGATGCTGCAACAAACACGTTAACTTACGTAGATGCAACAGGAACATCTAAAGACTTCGTATTTAACGAAACAAGCTTAGTCTACAACGATGCGACTAACATCTTAACGTATACCAACTCAAAAGGTGAAGAGCAAACAATTGATTTAGGTGCATTAGTAGCAGCTAACGAAACGTTGACTGTATTGACATATGACAAAGCAACGAATACGTTGACGTATGCTGATGAAGATAAGATCACACACGATTTAGTATTGGGAACAGGAGCTGTATCATATGATGCTGCAACAAACACGTTAACTTACGTAGATGCAACAGGAACATCTAAAGACTTCGTATTTAACGAAACAAGCTTAGTCTACAACGATACGACTAACATCTTAACGTATACCAACTCAAAAGGTGAAGAGCAAACGATTGATTTAGGTGCATTAGTAGCAGCTAACGAAACGTTGACTGTATTGACATATGACAAAGCAACGAATACGTTGACGTATGCTGATGAAGATAAGATCACGCACGATTTAGTATTGGGAACAGGAGCTGTATCATATGATGCTGCAACAAACACGTTAACTTACGTAGATGCAACAGGAACATCTAAAGACTTCGTATTTAACGAAACAAGCTTAGTATACAACGATACAACTAACATCTTAACGTATACCAACTCAAAAGGTGAAGAGCAAACGATTGATTTAGGTGCATTAGTAGCAGCTAACGAAACGTTGACTGTATTGACATATGACAAAGCAACGAATACGTTAACGTATG
>NZ_JACHTC010000065.1 GCF_014145635.1 Myroides sp. WP-1 | reverse complement strand
ATTTACAACAATACATTCGATTAATGCTTGAAAAAGATATTGAGGTTAAACCAACTATTAATAAACAGGGGAATATTCAAGGATATCGCTTTATTCATTTACCAACTAATACAAACCTAAAAGCAAGTGAAGTTGACCGAAATATGAAGTTGAATGATTTATTTAAAAATACAGCAAGCACAGAGTCAAAGAATGAAGTAGAAAAACTATTAACTAAGCAAGAAGCAATCGAACCACAAATGCAGAATTGGAAAACAGATGTGTCTGTTTTATTTAGTTTGTTATCTGCTTTTCAACTTAGTGGTAACGATGAAGATGATGAACAAAAAAAACGTAAACGAAGAGCACTAAAAAGATAAACAATGGCAAAGAACCAACCTAAACTCACTGATATGACAGAACTATTACTTCAGCAAGTCATACAATTAGAACACACGATAAAACAAAGTAAAAAAACTCATTTAGATACCATCAAAGAATTAAGTAACATCAAAGTAACAGTAAATGTTGCTGAACTTCGACAGATAGAAAAAGAACAAAGACAACGCTTACAGAATGACTTCGATCAATTTCATCGAGAGATAACAAAAAATAATGAGGAGCTTTTGAAGGTTCACAAGGCTGTTAGCTCAAAGAGGTTATTCTACTTGATTGTATTGAACATCTTTTTACTTTTAACAACAGGTTTTTCAATGTATTTAGCTGTTAAGAATACTATTGAGAAATCGGAGTATGAGCGTTTAGAAAAAGAAAAGGGGCAATTAATAAATCAATTAGAAAATGTAAATCAGTTTTTTAACAAAAATCCAAGGACAGCTAAATCTTTCAAAGAGTGGAGTCAAAAGCAATAATTGAAAAGTGTTTATCAAAGTTATTTCCGTAAAATTTTTAGAGCTTTGAAGGCTCAAAATTTTATGGAATAACTTTGTTGGAATAGGTTCACAATATTTTAAAAGATTTACTAACG
>NZ_JACHTC010000064.1 GCF_014145635.1 Myroides sp. WP-1 | reverse complement strand
GGATGTTTGATTTATCAAAATCAAAGTAAATTGGTTGTAACTGTAATTTCTTGAATAAGTCGTCGTTAACTCCTAATGGTTTCTCGGTTTTTTCTAATCCGATATTCACGGTCTTAACTCCTGGTTCGCGATTGATGTTAAAGGCAACTTCTACTGTATTGTACAGCTCTTTCTCTGCCTTAATGCGGTATTTGTTTCCACAATCTAATAGCGAAGTTACGTAATATCCTTTAGTATTTGTATACAACGTATCTGATTTTTGATACAAAGCATCTGAAATAATCACAAGTGCATTTGCTAATACCTCGTTTGTATCTTTGTCATATACGGTTCCTTCTATACTTTGCTTACACGGTTTTTCCGCTAAAAAATAAATGTCATCTGAACCTTTGCCCTCTGAGCGATTAGAACTAACAAATCCCTTGCCTTGTTTGGGGTCTAAATAGAATCCAAAATCATCTAAATTACTGTTAATTGGAGTTCCCATATTGACTACCGGACCAAAACTACCATTGGGATAAAGTTTGGATACAAAAATATCCATACCTCCTAATCCTGGATGTCCGTCAGAAGAAAAATAAAGCTGGTTATCTGATGAGATGAATGGAAAACTCTCGCGGCCTTCGGTATTAATCGACTTCCCTAGGTTTTCTACCTCTCCATATCCTCCATTTTCATATAGCGCTACGCGAAACAAATCTGATTGTCCTAAGCTTCCTTTGCGATCCGAAACAAAGTACAACCATTTATCATCTGGAGTTAAAGCAGGATGGGCTGTATTAAAATTGTCTGAATTAAATGGCAATTCCTCTACTAGTCCCCACTTCCCATCCGATTGCTTTACTGTTTTATATAATTTCAACAATGACGTCTTGTCTTTGTTTTGTTTGCTTCTTCCGCTGTTTTTGGAATTGTTACGTGTAAAATACATCGTATTACCGTCCTGGGTAAACACTGCTGTGGCGTCATTCACTTTGGATTGAATCTCCGAGGCAAACAACACAGGCTCTGTAAATCCAGATGATCCTATAGTTGAACTGTACAAGC
>NZ_JACHTC010000063.1 GCF_014145635.1 Myroides sp. WP-1 | reverse complement strand
CTTGAATTCAACTTATAAATGCAACTTTTTGGGTGCGGATAATAAGCAATAAAAACATTTATTTTTCAGAGAGGAAAGAGAGACAATGTCCCCCTTTCTCTCACTCTGAATGGATAAAGTTTGCTATCTTTGCTTTAATTGTCCGTCCAAAGAAAAAAAAGTTGCAGATGAGCAAACATATAACCGAGGAACAAAGGTATGCAATTTCTATGATGTTGCAAATACCGATGAGCAAAAAAGCAATAGCGGAAGCTATCGGAGTAGATAAAAGCACTGTTTACAGGGAGATAAAGCGCAATTGCGACGCCCGAAGTGGTAGCTATAGCATGGAGCTTGCCCAGCGAAAAGCAGACAGGCGCAAGCAGCAAAAACATCGCAAGGAAGTGCTTACACCGGCAATGAGAAAACGGATAATAAAGCTGTTGAAGAAAGGATTCAGCCCGGAGCAGATTGTCGGCAGGAGCCGCTTGGAGGGAATTGCGATGGTATCTCACGAAACGATATATCGCTGGATTTGGGAGGATAAGCGGCGGGGTGGCAAACTGCACAAATATCTTCGCAGACAAGGTCGCAGGTATGCCAAACGTGGTTCTAAAAATGCAGGGCGAGGATTTATCCCAGGCAGGGTGGATATTGATGAGCGTCCCGAGATAGTGGAACTGAAGGAGAGATTTGGTGATTTAGAGATAGATACAATTATTGGTAAGAACCACAAAGGTGCCATTCTTACCATTAACGACAGAGCAACAAGCAGGGTCTGGATACGCAAGTTGTCGGGAAAAGAAGCCATCCCGGTAGCTAAGATTGCAGTATGGGCACTGCGGAAAGTGAAAAACTTAATACACACAATTACGGCTGACAATGGAAAGGAGTTTGCAAAGCACGAGGAAATTGCGCAAAAATTGGAAATAAAATTCTATTTTTGCAAACCATACCACTCATGGGAACGTGGTGCCAATGAAAACACCAACGGGCTTATCAGGCAGTATATCCCAAAGGGTAAGGACTTTAGTGAAGTAACCAACAAACAGATTAAGTGGATTGAAAATAAACTCAATAATCGACCTCGTAAAAGACTTGGATACCTCACGCCAAACGAAAAATTTAAACAAATTATTAATCAGAATTCTGTTGCATTTGCAAGTTGAATTCAGC
>NZ_JACHTC010000062.1 GCF_014145635.1 Myroides sp. WP-1 | reverse complement strand
ATAACAAACAAATTGGCAATAGAGCCGGTGAAGTACTTCTATTGAACTTTTGTGCAATGTTGAAGATTAGTAATTCTATTCAACATTTGTGCTAAAAGTCGGCTCCATCGCCAATTTGCCAAACGTTGTACGACATAGTAAAACCGAACCAAACAAAATGAAAGTCAGAGAAGAAAAGTTAAGAACAATTATAGAATGGTCGGAGAAAAACGAAGATGTAAGAGTTCTTCTTCTGACAAGTTCACTTGTAAATCCTTTAGCACTTGTTGACGAATTTAGTGATTTAGACATTGAATTTGTTTTTGAGGATAATACAAATTACATTTCAGACAAAAGCTGGACGCTTAAATTCGGAAATCCAATTGCTATGATTGAAGAAGACGAAAGTTGTTTTAACCATAAACACGCAATGAAAATGCTACTTTATGAAGACGGTGTGAAAGTAGATTTTAAACTTTACAGCAAATCAAAATTTATAAAGGAAACGCAAGAGAAAGAATTACCAGAAGATTGGGATATTGGTTATAAAATTTTAATTGATAAAGATGGTATTACAAAGCAAATGCTGAAACCAACTTATCAAATTTCCATTATCAAAAAACCGTCTGAAAAAGAGTTTCAAAATCTAATAAACGATTTTTGGTGGGACACAACTTACGTGGCAAAGTGTCTTGTGAGAGATGAAATATTCTATGCGAAATTTATGTCGGAAACCGTTATTCGCACAGAATATTTAATTCCTTTAATTGAATGGCACATTGCAAGTGAACACAATTGGAACATAACGACCAATAAATATGGACGACTTTTCAAAAAGTATCTTAACCAGGAAATGTGGGCTAAAACAGAACAAACATTTTCAGGGAGCAATATAAAGGAAAATTGGACTGCTCTATTTTCAATGACTGATTTAGTTTCAGAAATAGGAACTGAATTGTCAAAAAAATTAGAGTACAAATACCCGGATAAATTAGAAAATGACATACGAAAATATTTAGCTGGACTAAAACCCAAAACATAACTACGTCGTACAATAACTAAGCTTTCGTCTTGCCCGGAGGGCACGAGATGAAAGCCCGTTGAACGGAACCGTAGGAAGCTTAATACGTATTATGGAGTTTTCGAAGTATGACTTTAAGATATACCAGCAGTAATTTTA
>NZ_JACHTC010000061.1 GCF_014145635.1 Myroides sp. WP-1 | reverse complement strand
AGGAGTCGCAAAAGTATGTGAAACATGTGGAGCTTTTCTTAGTATGTTGGAGTGGTTACCTCCTTTAGAAATCAATGTCTCGAAAAGAAAACTAGGAGATTTTATTTATGGAACCTATGTGGGTTTTATTGTCTCTAAAAAAGTCAAAGATAAGATTGATGATTCTGATTTTAACGGTTTAACCAATTTTAGAGAGGTAAAGCTATACTATAAGGATAGGTTGTTAAATGAGGTGTATTATTACCCTGAAATTAAACAGGTTAATGCTTATGTTGATTTAAGCTACATTGAGTTTGAAGAAAAGAATTTGTGTAATACTTGTCAGAAGGGAAAGAGTATTATAAAAAAAATTAATGCTATTGTGTTTGAATCTCCTAATCAAATAAGTAGTGATGTTTTTTATACCACTGCCATAGGGCAAGCTGTAATTATTGTATCTGATTATTGTAACGTTTTTTTTCAAAAAGAAAAGTTTACCAATATTGAATTTTTAGATGCTAGTAAATTTAAGTGGGATTGCTTTAATCCTATTTATTAGTAGTTTTTTGAGAATGGACTATGATTTTAAAGATGGAAAACGCTATATGGATCTTGATGTTTGGTATAAAGGTGTTAATGTAGGAGGAATTGAAACTAAGATCGGTAGTTCTCGATATTTACCATTACAAAGATTAAAAGATGTTTGGCTTGAAGACCAAGATGTTCCTTATCCAGTACAATTAGTAAGAAAACCTAAAAATTGGTAAAATGAATAGATTTGGAAATTTTTTGCCAAACAGTCTAGATTATTGGTGGAGTATTCATGTATTGGACAATTTGAATGATGTAGTTTGCGATGTTATAGAAATAGTACAACATATTATACTACCTGAAATTAAAAAACGGTTGTTCGATGAAGATTTAATGAATAGTTGGATAAACGACTATTATGCAGGTACTACGGAGTTAGGAAGGTTTTATATATTTGACTAAACTATTAAAAGTTAAGGGAGATTTTGCAACATTATATGGAGTTATTGAAGGGTTTATGAAACACTCAAAAGGAACACCAAATGAGATTAGAGCTATAGAGCATTTAAGGGAAATAGAATATAGTTATGAAGAAGTGGAAAAAACAAATCGAAAGTAATAAAGAAGATAAAAAAATAGCGAAATTGTATA
>NZ_JACHTC010000060.1 GCF_014145635.1 Myroides sp. WP-1 | reverse complement strand
AACATTGTTATTTCACGAAATAAAACACGGTGTAGTTTCGTAAAATAACACCTATATGCGCATTTCGTAAAATCTGTTGCTAATATAATTACTTTTTTTGTAAATTAGATACTTAGTAAGTTATTTTTTGTGGATAGCGAAACAAAATAGGTTAAATTAGATTTATTTAAGTATGGATAGCGAAACAATATTAAAAACCTTACACGACCGATTGCAAGTGCAACGCTACGCCAATAATACCATAAAATCGTATTGTGGTTATGCACAAATATTCTTAGAGTATATGAATAAATATCGTACGCTCAACGAAATACCTATTGCTGAAATAGAGGGTTTTATTAATGAAAAAGTATTTCAAGACAATATTAGTGCATCTTATCAACGCTCTTTAGTTGGGGCAATTAAGAAGATTTATGAGTTGGTCAATAATCAATCGATAGAGTTAAATTATTTATATCCTAAACGAAAATCAACCCAACTGCCTACTTTCTTTTCTCAAGAAGAAGTGAGAAAAATATTAAATGCTACAGAAAATTTAAAGCATAAAGCAATTCTTACCACTATTTACAGTTGTGGATTACGCTTAAGTGAGTTAATAAATCTTAAACTAACCGATGTAAAATCCGACAGTAATTTACTATTAATACAACAAAGCAAAGGGAATAAAGATAGGCTAGTAGCTTTACCTGATAAGTTATTAAGTTTGTTGCGAGAATATTATATTGAATATAAACCCAAAATATTTTTATTTGAAGGAACTAATGATGAGCAATACAGCGAAAGAAGTGTTCAGTTAGTTTTGAAAAAGTCAATGAAAAAAGCCAATATTGTAACAAAAGGCAGTGTGCATACTTTGCGTCATTCATACGCCACACATTTAATAAAAAGCGGAATTGACATTCGGGTTGTACAAGAATTATTAGGGCATAGTGATATTAGAACAACCATGATTTACACTCATATTACAGATGTAGATAAGAAATCGACACCAAGTCCATTAGATTTTTTGTAACCTAAATTAAAAAACCCAACTTTACATTTTTGGGTGTAAAATTGGGTGTTTATGCTTTAACTGATTAAGTATCAGTGTTTATTGCGGAGAAAGAGGGATTCGAACCCCCGGACCTGTTACAGTCAACAGTTTTCAAGACTGCCGCAATCGACCACTCTGCCATTTCTCCAGTAGTCTG
>NZ_JACHTC010000005.1 GCF_014145635.1 Myroides sp. WP-1 | reverse complement strand
CTTCCCATTTCGAACAGAGAAGTTAAGCCCGCTAGCGCAGATGGTACTGCCGTAAGGTGGGAGAGTATGTCGTCGCCCTTCTTTTGAAAAGCCTGATTACGTAAGTAGTCAGGCTTTTTTGTTTTTGATTATCAGTGAACTGTTAACTGGGATCAGTGGCGAACGAGAGTTCGCTTTTTTTGTTTGGTGAGGTGGTGAGGTGGTGAGTCGCACAACAAACAACGAACGACGAACAACAAACAAAAAAAATCACTTATTTGATGGTGAGACGATGAGATGGTGAGTCGCTCAACAAACAACGCACAAAAACACTAAGCTTACCATTCTCCGATAACCGATAATTACGAATAATGTTTTTATTCTTTAAATTTATTGAATAATTCTCAATATTTGTAATTCTGTCAGAATTTTGTTGTTTAGAAATATTTAACTACCGAATATTATTCATTAAATAATAAATATTTCCGTATATTATTCTTTTGTGTTATCTTTGCACTGTAAAACGATAAAACGATGGAATATAAGTTAGATGAAATTGATTTGAAGATTTTGCGCATGATGCAAGACAATGCTCGAATCAATAATTCTGAATTAGCTCGTGAGCTTGGTATGGCTCCTTCTGCAGTGCTAGAGCGCGTGAAGAAGTTAGAACATAAGGATGCTATTGTAGCGTATCACGCAAGGGTTAATCCCAATGCGATTAATCAAAAAATGCTTTCGTTTATTTTCATAAAAGTAGATGAAATCATTGGAGATGAGAATACAGGTAGAGCTTTAGCAGAGATTCCAGAAGTTTTAGAGGTACACGATATTGCAGGTGATGATGGGTATATTGTGAAGGTGAGAACATCTGATTCAATTGCGCTTGTAAATTTAATGCGCAATTCCCTGTCAAAAATTGAGGGGATCATTTCAACAAGAACAATCATTGTATTGCAAACAGTAAAAGAAGATAATAAATTAATAATTCCTGATACATTAGAATAGTTATGAAAGCAGTAGCTACAAATCAAACAAATAATAAAGTAGTACTTGGTGCCTATTTAGTAGTGTACTTTGTATGGGGATCTACTTTCTTTTTTATTCACAAAGCATTAAGCGATTTCACGCCTTTTGTTTTGGGATCTTTACGTTTTTTTGCTGCTAGTATGATTTTACTGACTTATTGTAAAATGAGGGGATATAAAATCTTTAATAAACAAGTAGTAAAGCAAGCGTGTATTACAGGTTTTTTGTTGCTTTTTATTGATATGGGAGCTTTGATATGGGCAGAACAACACGTATCTAGTGGTATTGCTGCTATTATGGCGGCCGCAGCAGCTCTGTGGTTTATTATCTTAGATAAAAAACAATGGAAGAGCAATTTCTCAAGTTTACCAATTGTTTTAGGGTTAATCTTAGGTTTTGTAGGAGTGATCATGTTGTTTGCTGAGCAAATTACAATAGCAGGAGATGAAAGCCAACGTTTGTTGAATATCTTCTGTATGGTATTGTTGATTTTAGGATCAATTGCTTGGACAGTAGGTTCGTTGTATTCTAAGTATTCAAAGTCTAAAAACGAAGATAAAGGTGAGGATTTACACGTAATGGTGAAAACATCATGGCAAATGATTACAGCAGGTGTTTTGTTCACAATAGTGGCTTTGTTAAATGGTGAGTATGCACAATTTGATGTATATGAGATATCAGCTTCTGGATGGTTTTCATTATTGTACTTGATTACATTTGGATCAATCTTAGCTTTTGGATCATATATCTGGTTAATTCAGAATAGACCTGTAACGGAAGTTAGTACGTATGCATATGTTAACCCTGTTGTTGCCGTAGCATTGAGTTACTTCTTTACAGATGATATTATTACAAGTCTTCAAATAGGAGGTTTGGCAGTTGTTTTGATAAGTGTGGGATTAATGAACTGGGATCTTTATAAAGACAGTAAATTTTTCAAAGGGTTTCAAAAGAAACGCGATTTGAACACACGCGATAAAGAACAACTCAATATGAGTAATTAATTCTTTTTTCATTATTATAAAATTGATTGAAGCTAACGGAGTGATTCGTTAGCTTTTTTTGTAATAGTTTAGGTTTGAGTCTCTTGATTCGAAAAAAGATGTAAATATGTTTTTTACATCTAAAAAATGTTGTACTTTTGCACAGCTTTTAGATCAGCGTTGTTTCCCTAAGAGTCAAAACATTATATATGTAAAACCACTTCTGTTCTTTGCTGCTGAGTAACGAAACAAGGCAAAACAGAATACAAATTTATTATCAGCACATGTCTGAAAACATCAAAACACAGGAAGAATTTTTAAAAGATTTTAATTGGGATAACTATGAAAATGGTATCGATGCAGTAGATGCAGCTCAATTAAAAGAATTTGAAAGCTTAGTAGACAAAACTTTTATTTCTACAGACGACGAGGAAGTAGTTGAGGGAGTTGTAGTGAGAATCACTGACAGAGACGCGATTGTAGATATCAATGCTAAGTCTGAAGGTGTTATTTCATTAAACGAATTCCGTTACAACCCGAACTTAAAAGTAGGTGATAAAGTTGAAGTATTAATCGACGTTAGAGAAGATAAATACGGACAATTAGTTTTATCTCACAGAAAAGCTCGTACAATCAAAGCTTGGGATAGAGTTATTGCTGCTCATGAGTCAGGTGAAATCGTTAATGGTTTCGTAAAATGTAGAACTAAAGGTGGTATGATCGTTGACGTATTCGGAATCGAAGCATTCTTACCAGGTTCTCAAATCGATGTTAAGCCTATCCGTGATTACGATCAATACGTAAACAAAACAATGGAATTCAAAGTAGTTAAAATTAACCACGAATTCAAAAACGTTGTTGTATCTCACAAAGCGCTTATCGAAGCAGATATCGAAGTACAGAAAAAAGAAATTATCGGTCAATTACAAAAAGGTCAAGTGTTAGAAGGTGTTGTTAAAAACATTACTTCTTACGGAGTATTCATTGACTTAGGAGGTGTTGACGGATTAATCCATATTACAGATTTATCTTGGTCAAGAATCAATCACCCAAGCGAGGTGTTAGAATTAGATCAAAAATTAAATGTTGTAATTTTAGATTTCGACGACGAGAAAACAAGAATCCAATTAGGTTTAAAACAACTTTACGCTCACCCTTGGGATGCTTTAGATGCTAACTTAAACGTTGGTGACAAAGTAAAAGGTAAAGTAGTTGTTTTAGCTGATTACGGTGCTTTCATCGAAGTTGCTGAAGGTGTTGAAGGTTTAATCCACGTTTCTGAAATGTCTTGGTCTACTCACTTAAGATCAGCTCAAGATTTCGTAAAAGTTGGAGACGAAGTAGAGGCAGTTATCTTAACTCTTGATAGAGAAGAAAGAAAAATGTCTTTAGGTATTAAACAATTATCACAAGATCCTTGGACTGATATCACTGCTAAATATCCTGTAGGATCTAAGCATTCAGGTATCGTTCGTAACTTTACTAACTTCGGTGTATTCGTAGAATTAGAAGAAGGAATTGATGGATTAATTTACATCTCTGACTTATCTTGGACTAAGAAAATCAAACACCCATCTGAGTTTGTAAACGTAGGTGATAAATTAGATGTTGTTGTATTAGAGTTAGACGTTGAAGGACGTAAATTATCTTTAGGACACAAACAAACAACAGCTAACCCTTGGGATAAATACGAAGATGCTTATGCAGTAGGTACTATCCACAATGGAGAGATTTCTGAATTAGTTGACAAAGGAGCTACAGTAGTATTCGAAGAAGACGTAGTAGCTTTCATTCCAACTCGTCACTTAGAAAAAGAAGACGGTAAGAAATTGAAAAAAGGTGATTCTGCTGAATTCAAAATTATTGAGTTCAATAAAGAATTCAAAAGAGTAGTTGCTTCTCATACTTCAATTTTCCGTGAAGAAGAGGAGAAAAATGTAAAATCTGCTGAAACTACAGTAAATGCTACAGAAAAAACTACTTTAGGAGATATCGATGCTCTTGCTGAATTAAAAGAAAGAATGGAAAAAGGAAACTAATCCTTTATATCTATACAATCTTGAAAGCCCTAACCTATGTTAGGGCTTTTTTATTTTCCTATACACGGGTTTTTCCGTATTGAAGAGTATCTTTGGTGATTGTAATCAACTAGTAAAATGCCAAATTATGATTGAGCTAAAGCCTTTAAGTAAAGAAGATGTTATTCCTTTTTTTACCTGGTTAAACGATGATGAAGTGATTAAATACTCAATGGGTCTGTTTCAGCGTTTAAATTCTTCAGAACAAATTAAAAATTGGTTTGACAGCCTGTTTGAGGAGCAGCAGACATATAACATCGGAATTTTTTTAGAAAATACAAACCAATTGATCGGTTATGCTGGAATTAGTGGTATATCGACCTTAAATAAGAGTGGTGAATATTTTATTTTTATTGGAGACAAAACTCAATGGGGAAAAGGAGTGGGTACCATTGTTACACAAAAGGTTATTGCATATGGATTCGAAACACTAAAACTCAATCGCATCATGTTGACCGTTTCACAACCTAATATTGGCGGTGTCAAAGCGTATGAACGCGCAGGTTTTAAAGTAGAAGGAGTATTAAGAGATGCTTGTTATCGTGATCATGCTTTTCACGATAAAATAGTGATGTCTATTCTTCAGGCTGAATACGATGCTGCAAACAAGTAGTTTTGTTCCGTCGTTTTGTTAATTCAGATAAACCATCGTTTTATTTTAAACATAAAAAAAGGAGATTCAATTGAATCTCCTTTTTTATAGGTAAATAACAGTTGTTATTTTGATGCGTTTTGAGCAGTTAATTCAGCAATCTTAACGATTACTTCTGTTGCTTTAACCATACTTTCTACTGGTACATATTCGTATTTTCCGTGGAAGTTATGTCCACCTGCGAAAATGTTCGGACATGGTAATCCCATATACGATAATTGAGATCCATCAGTTCCACCGCGAATCGCTTTGATTAAAGGTTTAATACCTAAATCTTTCATCGCTTGTTCTGCTGTATCAACAATATGCATAACAGGTTCAACTTTTTGCTTCATGTTGAAGTATTGATCTCCAATCTCACAAGAAACAATTGGTCCACCGAATTTTTTGTTGTGTTTTTTGTTGAACTTCTTCGCTAATTTATCAATGAATACTTTGCGTTGCTCGTATTTTTTTAAGTTGTGGTCGCGAATGATTAATTCAACTACAGATTCTTCAATGCTTCCGCTTACTGTATGTACGTGGAAGAATCCTTCATAACCTGTCGTTTTTTGAGGCACTTCATCTTTTGGTAACTTATTGATGAATTTATTAGCCAACAAAATAGAGTTGATCATCTTTCCTTTTGCGTATCCTGGGTGTACACTTTTTCCAGAAAATGTCAATTTTGCATATCCAGCATTGAAGTTTTCATATTCTAGTTCACCAATTTGACTTCCATCCATTGTATAAGCCCATTCAGCACCGAATTTTTTCACGTCGAATAAGTGAGCGCCACGACCAATTTCTTCATCTGGTGTAAATCCAACTCTAATTTTTCCGTGTTTGATTTCGGGATGTTGAACCAAATACTCCATAGCAGATACAATCTCTGTAATTCCTGCTTTGTCATCCGCTCCCAATAAAGTAGTTCCGTCAGTAGTGATTAACGTCTGACCTTTATATTGTAATAGATCTTTAAAATAAGAAGGAGATAAAACAATGTTTAGTTCTTTGTTTAACATAATATCACCACCATCGTAGTTTGGTACAATTTGCGGTTTTACGTTTGCACCAGAAAAATCAGGTGAAGTATCAAAGTGAGCAATAAATCCAATAGTAGGTACTTCATGCTCTACATTGCTAGGCAAAGTAGCCATCACATATGCGTTCTCATCTATTGTTACGTCTTCTAGACCAATTTGTTTTAACTCTTCAACTAGTTTGTTTGCTAAATCCCATTGCTTTTCAGTACTAGGACAAGTTTGAGAAGAAGGATCAGACTCTGTATCAACAGTCACATAACTGATGAAACGATCAATAATATGTTGCATAGTATTAAATTTTATATCTAACAAAAGTATGAATTTATTAAATGAAAGCCTTATAATGTCTTGGCTTTTTCACGAGCTTAATTTTGAGATGAATGAAGATTGGAAATATTAGAATATCATTAGTAAACCAATTTTTCATTCGAATGCAATTAACCATAAGGTAGTATTGTTGTATCTTTGGTTTTCAATTCAAAAATGACGAGCAATGAAGCATTTACTTTGTTTGTTTAGTTTGTTGTTTGTGCAGATCGCGGCAGCATTAAATCCAATTAAGGAGTATGTTGATACCCCTGTTAACTCCAATTTTCACTATGAGGAAGTGAAAATAGAAACCCCTGATAATTACACCCTAAACTCGTGGATTTTATATCCCAAAGAAGACAAAAAGCTAGATCGTACGTTGATATTCGCCTATGGAGATGCCGGAAATATGTCTTACTGGTTGAGACAAGCAATCGAAGTAGTGAATCAAGGATATACGGTTGTTTTGTTTGATTATCGCGGTTTTGGAGCGAGTGATCCTTTTGAAATTGAAGAAGATCTGTTGTATTATGATGAATTTGCTATCGATTTACAAGCGGTTGTTACCTATGTAAAGCAAAAGTTTGATACTAAAATAGGTGTATGGGCCATGTCTACCGGAACCATCGCAGCTGTACTTACGCAAAACGTAACCCCTTATGATTATTTAATTGCAGACGGTTTTATGGTTAGTCCTCAAACCATAGTTGAAAGGTTAATGCATTTCTTAGAAAAAGAAACGCGATTGCCTGAAGGGGCTAAAACTTATGACAAAGCGTTAAGTCGATTGACACTTCCAGTTTTATTTATCGTAGGAGATCGAGATGGATTAACAACCGTATATGATAGCAATCGCGTGAAACCACTAAATCCAAAAAGTGAAGTAGTCCTGTATAAAGGAGGTCATTTGCAAGGCTTTCAAGCTATGACCAATACCTATCACGGACAAGGTTATATCGAAGCAATGAATGCTTTCTATGTGAAAAACTTTGAAAAGTAATACATGATGATGGAACACAGACATTTTCTACTGTATAAACCACATGGCTATATCAGCCAATTTATTTACGAAAAGAAACGTGCCAAAAAGAAGCTAGGTGAATTATTTGATTTTCCCGAAGGAACTATGGCTATTGGACGATTAGATGAAAATTCTGAGGGACTATTGTTGCTGACTACAGATGGAATGGTCAGTGAACAAGTGCGAAGTGAACACTATGAGAAGGAGTATTACGCACAAGTGGATGGTCAAATTACTTCAGAAGCTGTAGCAATATTGAGAAATGGAGTCGAAATAGGAGTGAAAGGAGAAAAGTATACAACCAAATCTTGTGAGGTTAGTAAGCTTGAAGAAGTTCCTGCATGGATAGGTGTTGGCAGACGTATACGCGATGAAAGACACGGACCTACCAGTTGGATTCGAATTGTTTTGACGGAAGGAAAATTTCGACAAGTACGAAAAATGACTGCTAGTGTAGGATTTCCGACCTTGCGATTAGTTCGCGTTAGAATTGGCTCAATCCATTTGGAAGGACTACAAGTAGGGGAAGTAAAAGAAGTAACAACGTTGTAAAACTTAGTTTTATGCATAGCAAAGCAAACGAAAATTACCAATTTCAAAAAATAGTAGCCATTACAGGGGTACTCTTGTTTATTGTAAAACTAGTTGCGTGGTATATGACTCGATCTGTAGCGATCTTTACAGATGCTTTGGAAAGTGTGGTCAATGTAATTAGTGGTTTTATTGGGTTATATAGTCTCTATCTCTCTGCTCAACCTCGAGATCGAAATCATCCGTATGGACATGGAAAGGTAGAATTTATTTCTGCCACGATTGAAGGTGGTTTAATTATTATGGCAGGTATTGCTATTATTTTTGAAGGAGTGAGAAATATTATCAATCCTCAACCTATTGGACAATTAGATTATGGGATTTTCTTAGTTGCCATAACAGCAGTAGTAAACTATGTACTCGGTTGGTATGCTATCAAAAAAGGAAAAAACAATAAATCATTGGCGTTGGTTGCTAGCGGAAAACACCTCCAGTCAGATACCTATTCAACCATTGGAATTATTTTAGGTTTACTCTTGTTGTACTTCACTAATTTGCATTGGTTAGATAGTGCTGTTGCTTTGATCTTTGCTGGTATCATTATCGTAACAGGTTATAAAATTGTACGTGGCGCTGTTTCGGGTATTATGGATGAAACAGATGAGGCGTTGTTGAAAGAAGTAGTCGACTATTTGGAGCAAAATAGGAAAGAAAACTGGATTGATTTACACAATATGAGAATTATTAAGTATGGTAGTGTTTTACATTTTGACTGTCATATGACAGTACCTTGGTATTTCACAATTGTAGAAGGTCATAAAGAAGTTGAACTTTTAGAAAAAGAGATTAGTGATCATTTTGGAGAAGATCTAGAGTTATTTGTTCACATGGATGATTGCAAAACGTTTTCTTGTAATATATGCAGTAAACAGGAGTGTCCGTTCAGAAAAGAACCATTTGTTAAACAAATTAGATGGACAATCGAAAATGTTTCAAAAAACAAGCGACATACAAGTACTACGGGGCAAGAATAAAACGCTTGTTTTGTCGGTCAAACTGTAAGACATCATCGGGAAAGAAACGATCAAAAACACCGTTGGAAACTAAGTTTTCAATGGTGTTTTGTGTATAAGCTCCCTGTTGGAGTACAATTCCTTCATCGGCAAACTGTAAGGCTAGTTCAATGTCATGACTAGAGAATAAGATGGTTTTCTTCTCCTCTCGAGTTAAGTGTTGTAACAATTGATAGATTTTTACCTTATGGTGTAGATCCAAATGGCTAGACGGTTCATCTAGAATAAGGATTGGAGTATGTTGTGCAAGTGCACGGGCAATTAAAACGCGCTGTAGTTGTCCGTCGCTCAAGTTTTGAATGGGTAAATCAACAATAGAAGCAATGGAAGTTAAATCAATGGCTTTATCAATGTGATAAAAATCTTCTTTTGTGAGGTTAGATGACCAGTTGATGTGAGGTGTCCGACTGATTTGAAGCAATTCCTTAACACGTAAGTTGGAAGCAGGAAGACCACTGGTCAGTACAACGCTGATTTCCTTTGCAAGTGCAGGAGGTGAATAGAGAGATAAAGGTTTTCCTTTTAATAAAATACTTCCACTCAAAGGCTTTAAGTGTCCGCATAATGTGCGGATCAATGTAGATTTTCCAATGCCATTAATACCTAATAAAGTGGTCAACGTTTGAGCTTGAAGACACAATGTTACCTGCTCCTGAATGATGTTGATTTGTTTTTTACCCAATGGATAACCAATCGCTAATTCTTTTGTCTGTAACATAATATTGTTTTTAATAGGCAAAATATGGATTTATTCTATTCTTTTTTATAATGTAGAGTAGACTTTAAAAAGGTAAAGATACTTATTACATTCGTTTGATAATAACATAGAGTACAGCAAATAAGTTTTATATTTGTTCCATAATAAATTTAGATTGTCGAAATAATGAAACCGAACACACAACAACTAACGGAGTTAACTACACAAGTAAGAAGAGATATTCTTAGAATGGTACATGCGGTGAATTCTGGACATCCAGGAGGTTCATTAGGGTGTGCTGAATACCTAGTGTCTTTATATCAGTCGATCATGGATCGCAAAGAAACATTTTCAATGGACGGAGAAGGCGAAGATCTTTTCTTCCTATCAAATGGACATATTTCTCCTGTATTTTACAGTGTATTAGCTCGTAGTGGATATTTTCCAGTAGCAGAATTAGCTACATTCAGAAAGTTAAACACTAGATTACAGGGGCATCCTTGTACACATGATAAATTACCAGGTGTACGCATGGCCTCAGGATCTTTAGGACAAGGGTTATCTGTAGGAATTGGAGCGGCTCAAGCGAAGAAATTAAACCAAGATAATCATTTAGTTTACGTACTGCTAGGAGATGGTGAACTTCAAGAAGGTCAAAATTGGGAAGCAATGATGTACGCTTCGGCGAATAAAGTAGATAACTTAATTGCGACAGTAGATTTAAACGGTAAACAAATTGATGGACCAACAGATGCAGTATTGAATTTAGGATCAATGAGAGCTAAGTTTGAAGCATTTGATTGGACGGTAATCGAAATCAAAGAAGGAAATTCAATAGACGCTATTCTAAAAGGATACGAACAAGCTAAAGCTTTAACTAAACAAGGAAAACCAGTTTGTGTATTGTTATACACAGAAATGGGGAATGGAGTAGATTTTATGATGGGTACACATGCATGGCATGGAAAAGCACCGAATGATGCGCAGTTAGAAGAAGCGTTAAAACAAAATCCAGAAACTTCATTTGGAGATTATTAATCTATTGACTTTAGAATTATCATGAAAAAATATACAAATACAGGAAGTAAAGATACGCGTTCAGGTTTTGGAGCTGGACTTACAGAATTAGGACAAAAAAATGAAAACGTAGTAGCCTTATGTGCTGACTTGATCGGTTCATTGAAAATGGACGATTTTAAAAAGAATCATCCTGAGCGTTTCTTTCAAGTAGGAATTGCAGAAGCGAATATGATCGGAATTGCAGCAGGTATGACAATAGGTGGAAAAATTCCATTTACAGGTACTTTTGCCAATTTCTCAACAGGTCGTGTATATGATCAAATTCGTCAATCAGTTGCTTATTCAGAGAAAAACGTAAAAATTTGTGCATCTCATGCCGGATTAACACTTGGCGAAGATGGAGCAACGCACCAAATTTTAGAAGATATTGGTTTGATGAAAATGTTGCCTGGTATGACAGTAATCAATACTTGTGATTACAATCAGACTAAAGCTGCAACATTAGCTATTGCAGACTATGATGGGCCCGTTTACTTGCGTTTTGGACGCCCTGTAGTTCCTAATTTCATGCCAGAGAATGAAAAGTTTGAAATCGGAAAAGCAGTTCTTTTACAAGAAGGAAAAGATGTGACGATTATTGCAACAGGTCATTTAGTTTGGGAAGCATTATTGGCTGCCGAAACACTTGAAGGAAAAGGAATCTCTGCAGAAGTAATCAATATTCATACGATTAAACCGCTCGATGAAGAAGCTATTTTGCGTTCTGTGGCTAAAACAGGATGCGTAGTTACGGCAGAAGAGCACAACTTCTTAGGAGGATTAGGAGAAAGCGTTGCACGTGTACTTGCTTTAAATAGTCCATTACCACAAGAATTCGTTGCCGTACAGGATACTTTTGGTGAATCAGGTACTCCAGATGAATTAATGGAGAAATACGGTCTAAAAGCAACTAATATTGTTGAAAAAGCAGAGTTAGCAATCAACAGAAAATTTAAGAGATAATAGTAGATCAATATAAAAAAAGGAGAGCTTGCTCTTCTTTTTTTATGTGGTTGTTTATTGAAATAAAAAAAAGCAGTAATCTATACTGCTTTTTTTATTTTAAACTGGAGATAAAATCTCCCAATTTTGTTTTTTATTTTGTAGGCCAAACCCATTCACCATCAACCATATAAGGTTTACATGTATTGTCAAGATAGCGCGGTGTGCCTGTACACGTTTTTAATTCAGGAGCATCATATTTATAATGCTTGATTTTGCCATTAGCGTCTTTGTATTGTAACTCAATGAGCGTTGGTACTCCATCTCCATCATCATCAATATCTAAGAAATTAGGTACCGCATCTTTATTGGTATCTAAATCAAAATAGTCGTGAATGGTTAGTTCGGTACCTATTTTTTCTGGTTTGACTTCGTATTTAGACGGAATACCATCTAGATCGTGGTCTCTTTCGAAGTTGCTAACTAAGGTTATGTCAGAAATGTAAGGTTCGTATGCTTTTAACTTATCGTAACCTGAATTAAATTGTCCGATTCCAGAAGGAATAAAAACAAGGATACGTCCAGCTGTGGTTTCGTCATACGAAATTGTTCCATCAGGATTGATTCCTGAATTCAATGCTGTTTTGATGAATTTTAGCATTTGACGCTCTCCGGTGTGCATACGCAATGGAGAAGGTACTGTTCCTTTCAACTCAGCAACCGTATGTGGAAATGAATAGAATCCACCAGTTGTTGGGTGATTATTTGATGTAATGCGTTGATTTTTTAAGTTGAAACTATTTCGCTTAACGAAGATAGAGTCAACAGGAGAACTCTTTTGCCCTTGTCCTTCATTAAGCACCATGTAGTACACTTTGTATTTAACAGTGTCTGCAGACTTTGAATATTTGTAAACTACTTTCGTACGATCATAAGGATCTTGTAAAGCGAATGCAGCATAGTCTTCATTGGAAACAACAATAGAGTCTAAACGACTATCGTAAAAAACAGCTTTTTCATTGGTGTGATTCGAGCTAGTAAGACTGTCAAAAGTAATGACGCCATTGCGCTCAATCATATAGTTGTTTTTTAAATACTTAATGATGGAATCTCTGTTCTTTAAGTATACTTCTTTAGAATCCTTGATGGGTTCTGGGGTAAAACCGTCAGAATTATCGCTTTTATTACAGCTAATACCTGTAATAGTAAGAGTTAGGATACCTAAAATAGAAAATAGTCTATTCATTATTTTTGAGTTATTTTAGTAGTGCAAGATACAATTTTACTTTATTTTTGTCTTGATTAATGAAGAATTTTAATATTTAATTATGCGTATTGATAAATACTTGTGGTGTGTACGGTATTACAAAACCAGAAACATAGCAACAGAAGCGTGTAAAAAAGGACATATTACAGTAAATGGGCAAACCGTAAAACCTTCACGCGAAGTTTTTCCTACGGATAAAATCACGCTGAGAAAAGATCAAATTGTCTATAGATTAACGGTGTTGGATGTACCTCAAAATAGGGTAGGAGCAAAGCTAGTGGACATTTATCGCAAAGATGAAACACCAGCCGAAGCTTTTGAACATTTAGATTTATTGCGTCAGACGAAGGAGTATTATCGCGCAAAAGGAACGGGAAGGCCAACGAAAAAAGATCGAAGAGATATTGACGGATACCTTGATAATGATGAGTATGACGAAGATATTGAATAAAAACTATTGGGAGGATCGATACACTAAACAAGAGGACACTTGGAATGCAAAAGCCATTACAACACCTTTGAAAGAATATATTGATCAGCTCACTACGTTGAATGCTCAAATTCTCGTCCCAGGTCTTGGACATGGACATGAATTGTTGTATTTACACCGCCGAGGATTTTGCCATAGCATCGGATTGGATTTTACGGCTGTTGCCTTTGAAGAAACAGCAAAAGAACAAGAGGATTTTCCTGTAGATCATGTCGTTGTTGGAGATTTCTTTGAGCATAAAGGAACTTATGATTTGATTCTGGAACAAACGTTTTTTTGTTCTCTTCCTATTGAAAAAAGAAAAGCTTATGTAGAGCAAATGCACGCGTTATTACAGCCCCATGGAAAACTAGTAGGCGTATTATTCGATACTGTTTTTGCACAAGATGCACCGCCTTTTGGAGGGAATGAACAAGAATACAGGCAGCTGTTTGAACCGTATTTTACTATTGAGGTGATGGAACGAGCCTATAATTCAATCAAACCAAGGCAAAATAGAGAATTGTTTATTATACTAAAGAAGAAGATATGACTAAAAAAATCATTTTAAATAAAGAACAAATTGGGTTTAAAACCAAACGCATTGCGTATCAGATTTATGAAACATTTTCTGAAGAGCAAGAAATTGTGATTGCAGGTGTTGCTAATAGTGGTTTTACGTTTGCACAAAAAATAGCTAAAGTATTGAGTGAAATTGCTGAGATTGAGGTGAAGTTATGTGAGGTTCAAATTGACAAGGCTAATCCAATCAATCCGATTCGCACTTCACTAACACCAGATGAATACACAGGGAAAGCTATTATTTTGGTGGATGATGTATTGAATTCTGGAGCTACCCTCATTTACGGGGTAAAACATTTTTTAAATGTCCCTGTTAAGAAAATGAAGACGGCAGTCTTAATTGATAGAAACCACAAGACCTATCCCATTAAAGCGGATTATAAAGGGTTGTCTTTATCTACTTCACTGTTAGAACACATTCAGGTTGTTTTTACTGAAGAGGATGAATACGCCTATTTGAGCTAGTAGTTAAGCACAGTTCGAATGTCATGTACAACTTGATTGATCGATTTATCATCTACGGTAACAATGTGTTTAGCTTGATAGTAAAAATAGCTGCGATCAAAGAGGTGTTTGGCAATAAAAGTTTCAAGAGTATCTTCTGTGTTGATTTGCAACATCGGACGATGCTCTTTTTCTTTTTCTAATCGTTCAGTAAGTGTGGAGATAGATGCTTTGAGATAGAAGGATTGTACTTGTTCTAACTGGAGAACCAAATGGTTGTTTGCATAACAAGGGGTACCTCCACCAAGGCTGATAATAGACTTTTCTTCTTTGTTGATCAGTTGATGTAAAAGTTGATGTTCGAGTTTTCTAAAAAACACTTCACCTTTGGTAGAAAAAATAGTGCTGATTTTTTGTTGTTGCTGTTTTTCGATTTCAAGATCAAGATCATAGCATGGAAGATGAAGTTCTTGCGCCAATTGTTGAGCAATTGTCGATTTTCCAGCACCCATATAACCTAAAATAATAATTTTTTCCATAAAATAAGGGGTTGTAAAATAGTGAGTTATGCAAAAATACCCTGTTTTTCAGGGATGTTGTTGACAAAAATAAAACAAAAACATGATGTTTTTTAAAAAAAACATTCTATATTTGCACCCGCAATCAGGAATTGATTAGACTCGATAGCTCAGTTGGTAGAGCACAACACTTTTAATGTTGGGGTCCTGGGTTCGAGCCCCAGTCGGGTCACAAATTCTAATAAAATACAATTCTAAGATTGCAATGACTCGATAGCTCAGTTGGTAGAGCACAACACTTTTAATGTTGGGGTCCTGGGTTCGAGCCCCAGTCGGGTCACAAAAACTTTTTATAAAATACATCGCAATTCAATGAATTGTAATGACTCGATAGCTCAGTTGGTAGAGCACAACACTTTTAATGTTGGGGTCCTGGGTTCGAGCCCCAGTCGGGTCACTATTTTATAAAAAAAAGACATACAATTTATAATTGATTAGACTCGATAGCTCAGTTGGTAGAGCACAACACTTTTAATGTTGGGGTCCTGGGTTCGAGCCCCAGTCGGGTCACTTTCTTTTATATATAAAATGCACATACAAGTTACATTAGTAACGACTCGATAGCTCAGTTGGTAGAGCACAACACTTTTAATGTTGGGGTCCTGGGTTCGAGCCCCAGTCGGGTCACAAAAGCTATTCCTAATCGAATGGCTTTTTTTAATTCTTTGCGTATTTCTTCTTCTATAGAAATAAAAAAAGAATTATATTTATCCATTCACGGCCGGGTGGAGGAATTGGTAGACTCGCCATCTTGAGGGGGTGGTGTCGCAAGACGTATGGGTTCGAGTCCCATTTCGGTCACAAAAAAGCGCAAATAACAAGTTGTTGTTTGCGCTTTTTTTAGTTATCGGTTATGAGTTATCACGGTTTGCTTATCGTGAATGTAGCTCTTATTATCGCTTTTTATCCTCTTCACGAAAAAAATCCCTTGCTAATTATCGTGTTTTATTATAGAAACCCTAGTTTAATTTTTCCATGTGTGAAGAGGTTGTTTGTTAATGTAATTTTAAAAATCTTGCATGAAGTTATTTATTGGTGTTTGGGCGTGAAACATCTTTGTGTTTAATGTGATTGCTGTAACCTGTATTCTAATATGTTATACTATAGACTGGCTTAATACTAGCGACAACAAATATTCTAATGGAATTGTTAAGTTTAAATCTTTTTTTTTAGAGCACGAAAAAAAAAGATCTACAAAAATCACCTATATGACGAAGGATTTGAAAGAAGTGAATTGATGTCTGAAAACAAACGAGGTTAACAAATAGTGTAGTTTAACTGTATGTATAATTAA
Source organism: Myroides sp. WP-1 (assembly GCF_014145635.1). GTDB lineage: Bacteria > Bacteroidota > Bacteroidia > Flavobacteriales > Flavobacteriaceae > Flavobacterium. The sequence continues at coordinate 248,779 of NZ_JACHTC010000005.1, read as the reverse complement.
TTTTAGATTGTTAATTTTAGTTAAATAACAATAATCCAATCCGTTAAGTATGAAAAAAATTTTATTAGTAGGCTTCGCCTTGGTGCTTTTTTCTTGTTCGAAAGAAGATGGTTTCGTGGGAAATTATCAATCAGAAAAAGAAGGTAAAACAGTAGATAATACTATAGTGTATAATTCTCCTTATAATCATAATACAGGTTATTTAGAAGAGGATAGTATTACCTATATGTTTTCAAATACAACCGATTTAAATATAAAGATTGTGCCATATTTTGGTTATGCTTATAATATTAATTATGGTTATAATCCTTTTGGTTTATTTGTTCCAGCAAGTGGAATAGATGTTAATCCTTTTGATGTAGTTTCTCATACCTCATCTGTTTCTGTTTATCATCCAGGAGTTAGTTCGTTGGGACCCCATATATTTTATTTTGCGAATACACCATATTTCGGCGGTTTAGTTGATACATCTGAAATAGCAAAAAGAGGGAAATTGTATTTCATAGAAGTATATACTGGAAATGGGCTTATGGGCCAAGTTAAAATACCTATACAGCATGATTTTGATAGCACTTCAGGACTTAGTTATCCATGGGCAACAATGGGAATGAATGATAGTTTTTTTGGACATGAATTAATCTATAATAAGGAATCTAGAGAAATTTGTTCTACAATAAGGAGTACTGATTCAGTTAAAGATTATTTGAAATTTGTTGATGGAGGACGAAACTATATGGTTTCTGCATACATGAATACGTCTTCTATTGTATTTAAAGTATTTGAAATTTAGTAACTAGTTTGTTAATGAATTTTTAAAGTAAAAAAGCCTTTCATTTATAATGATAGGCTTTTTTATAAAAACAAATTATTGACAAATATTGGTTTTATTGCTAGATAGATATTCTCTACGCTAATGAAAAACAAATAGCAATAAGAAACATTATACTTTCGATTTTCTCAATTCATTGTTTCGGTTCTAATTTTAGATACTTGTTTTTTCCAAATGTTATGTAATAAATCGCAAGGAAAGGACTTGTGCCTTTCAAGTTGAAAAACAACATTTCGTCTTGACCTATAGTTATGGGAAGATGGTTGGATCTACACCAGTCAATTTTTGCTGTAAGCGTATGTTGACCTGGTTGGATTTCAAATTCTTTTGTTTCTCCATCTTTTATCGTTCCAATTTTTTCTTCACCTAGATAAAGTGCTATTTTTCGAGCTTTGTTAGAAAATTCTGCACTGCGTTTAATGGTGATTTTTGACATGGTTTTTAGTTGTTAGTAGATGTTATGATTAGAGAGAAGATACGCTTTTAAATTTGGGAATATCAACGTTTATCTTAATTTACTTTCTATGAATTTAGCAAACAAATCGACAATCGGATGATGTACTTCCATGATATCTTCCTTTGAAAATTGCGCTAAGGGAAACCATTGTAACGCCTTGATGTCATCTTTGGGTTGAATATTACTTGTTGAGAAAGGAATTTCTAAAACATACAGATGCGTAATAATCTTGTCTTTGTGGTTGCGGTAGCGCGGATCGTCTATTTTAATGGAGCCTGTATATACGATCTCTTCTGGAGTAGCTGAGATATTCGTTTCTTCGAATAACTCTCTTACAGCTGCTGTTTCATAGCTAAAATCATCAGCGTCTACAAATCCGCCAACGAAACGCCATTTTGGTTCGTGTTCTTTTTTGCCTAAAAGAAGGGAATAGGTTTGGTCTGGGTTGATTCGAATTACAGCAATATCTACAGTAGGTATTGCGTTAGGGTAAACTTTTTCTTGCATTTTTTTGTTGTTAGGGGATTACAAAAAAAGGCTGAATTAGTATTCAGCCTATATATTATTTTAAAAAAGAAATGATTTTTTCTAAAGCCATTCCTCTTGAGCCTTTGATTAAAACGGTCTTATTGGCTAAAAATTCTTCAATTGTTGGATATTGTGCAAAGAAATCGGCAAGTGTATCGTAGAATACACTTGTTGTTGACGTAGCTGAAGCTTTGACTTTACCAAATTCTCTTCCTAGGAAGAAGGCTTGGTCGTGTTGTGTTTCTTCTACTTGTTTCACGATGTTGAGGTGTTCTTTTTCACTAGCTGTACCTAATTCAAACATATCGCCTAAAATGTAAATTTTAGGGGTAGTAGCAGCTAATTGATTAAAATTAGCAACGGAAAGTTCCATACTTGAAGGATTGGCATTGTAAGCGTCTAGCAAGATTGTATAGGGAGCTTGTTTGATCCATTGGGAGCGATTGTTCGTCGGTATGTAATTTTGAATCGCCTGATTTGCTTCTGCCAGACTCACACCAAAATACTGTCCAATTGCTACTGCAGCTGCCATGTTTATTGCGTTGTATTGTCCTGTTAAATGAGAGGTAATACGTTGGTCTCCAACTTGTATTGTTGCTAATTCGGTATTCTCTATAATTTCTATTGTTGCGTTAGCTTCTGTTTCTTTTGAACCAAAAGTAAATCTAGAAAAGGTCATGGTTTTTGCGTCTTGTCTTGGGTCATCAGCGTTGACAAATGCCATTTTGTGATTGTCTTCTAGGTAGTCATATAGTTCACTTTTGCCTTTTATCACTCCTTCAAATCCGCCAAACCCCTCGAGGTGAGCTTTGCCAAAATTGGTGATATACCCATAATCAGGTTGTGCAATGGTGCATAAAAAAGCGATTTCGTTGAGGTGGTTGGCTCCCATTTCTACGATACCGATATCTGTTTCATCGTCAAATTGAAGTAAGGTTAACGGAACTCCAATGTGATTGTTGTAGTTTCCTTGCGTAGCTTTGACGTTGTATTTTTGACTTAAAACGGATTTGATTAACTCTTTCGTTGTTGTTTTGCCATTACTACCAGTTAAGGCAATGATGGGAAGTCCTAGTTGCTGTCTGTGGTAATTCGCTAATTGTTGCAGTGCAAGAAGGGCATTGGGTACAAGAAACATCTTGTCGCGATCTGTAACGAGTTTAGGATTATCCATAATCACATAACGTGCACCTTTGTTCAAGGCTTCTTGAGCAAATTCATTTGCGTCAAAATTATCACCTTTTAAGGCGAAGAAAAGACTGTCAGGTGTAATATTTCTCGTATCGATTGATATGCCGTTAGCTTCTAAGAAACAGCTGTATAATTCTTGTATATTCATAAATCAAAAGTAAAAAAAAAGTCCTAATTAAAATTAGGACTTTTAAAAGAAATATAACGTTATATTCTATTAGTTTTTCGTTTTGCGGATTACTTGTTTTTGACCTACTTTAGTCATTGCCAAACGGAATCCGATATAGTCTGTTGCTTGATCTTCTGGATAGAATCTTCTTGTAGCTGGATCTAACCAGTACGCTCTGTCTTTCCAAGAACCACCTTTAATTACACGACTTTTATCGTTGTAAATATTAGCAACTTTGTTGTTTTTTTTGTTTCTAGCTGAAGTTTCAACCATTTCTTCTGCATTTTCTCCTAACGCCGTATTTGTGTCAGCATCATAAGATACTTGAGCTACTTGTCCAGGTAAATTGCGAAGTCTCAAACGTCCATTAGATAAAGTGTCAAATTGTACGGTTTGGTCTGTTACAATTTGTGGTTTTCCGTCAGGACCAATTTGATTTTTGTAATAGATGTTTCCTTTAAAGAAGTTAAAATCTGTATCGATTTGATCAATTTGAGGATCGTATACGTCAGCAACCCATTCTGCAACGTTACCAGCCATGTCATATAAACCGAAATCGTTTGGAGCATATGATTTTACTGCATTAGTAATGTCAGCATTATCTGTAGCCCAACCTGCAATTCCTCCATAATCTCCACGACCTTGTTTGAAGTTTGCATACTGAGATTTTAACGTATTGTTACGTCCTTTTGTTCCTTTTTTCGTAGGATTTTCCCAAGGATATGTTTTTCTACCTTGATAGTTGTTGTATTCTCTTGTTCCTGCCATTCCAATAGCTGCATATTCCCATTCTGCCTCAGTTGGTAGACGGTATTCAGCTGTGAAAAGACCATAATTCATTGTAGCATAAAGATTCTTTTCGCCATCTTTCGCTTTATTTTTTACTCCACGGAATACGATATCGCTATTTCCACCGTAAACAGCTTCTGGATTTGCCAAATAAGTTTCTGTACTAAAATGTGCGTCAGCATACGCTTCCATAATTTTAGCATCTTTTTTAAGATATCCAGCTCTTTCTAATGTCAATTCGTTTACACGGTCTGTTCTCCATTTCGCGTAATCATTAGCTTGTAGCCATGTTACTCCAACTACAGGGTAGTTAGCGTAAGCAGGATGTCTTAAGTAGCTAGAAATAAGTGTCTCATTGAAACCAGAGCCACTTCTCCAAACTGTTGTGTCAGGTAATGCACTTTTGTAAATTTCAGCATACACTTGATTTGTTGGAGGGAAAACACTTTTCAACCAGTATAAGTATTCGTTATACGCGATGTTAGTTGTTTCGGCTTCATCTAAATAAAAAGATTGGACATACTGTTGTTTAGGATTGTTATTCCAATCAGCCATGATGTCATCTTGTACTCTTCCCATTGTAAAAGCACCCCCTTCAATGGATACCATACCCTTAGGATTCTGCTGTTCAAAATTCGTGTTGTACTGAAAGCCTCCTTTTTTATCATTTATTTTCCAACCAGTAGCAGAAGAAACTCCATTATTTGTGTTACTGCAACTCGTTAAACCAACTGTAGCTAGTAGGCCAGCAACCAGTTGTAAAGTCATAAGTCTATTAATCTTCATGTTAAAAACGGGTAAATAATTTGACGCAATATAAGAATTAACGATTAATTAGCAATATGCTTGCTGTGAATATTTTAAAAAAAACTTAATTTTTGTGTTTCAAAATGATTATCATTACCTAAATAACGCTTTTTTTTGAAGCGTATTGTATATGGAAAAAATAATTATTTTTGCCTAGGAACAAATCTTCCTCATGCAAATATATATGAAATTAATTATTAATACACTACTGATTCTTACTTGCTTTACTCTTTTTTCCCAATCTAAACGATTCGAGTTTCAATGGGATAATAAATTAGTAGAACAAGCACTGTTCTCTTCAGATTTTGACGTGACCAAAATAGATAAAAATTTAACATTTGAAAATGTTAATAATAAGTTAATTTACTCCGTTCAAGAAGAAAATATTCCAATTGGTTTTATTAATAATGTACTGATTGAACACGTTTCTTACGAAGATTTAGACGGCAATTTACTCTCAAATGATCAGAAAAAAAGATATGAAGGGGAGGTAAAGATTCACGTAAAAACAGCTTATAGTGCTAATCAACCGCAAACTTTTGTTTATTTCTCACCTATTATATATGAAAATGGTCGATTAAAACGCGTGAAAAGTTTGTCATATCGCATGGATAATCGCCAAACGACGGGAACAATTAAGTCGCATTCTTTCACTAATGGACGAAATACAACAACTCAATCGGTTTTAAAACAAGGAAATTGGTTCAAATTTGGGATTCAAAAAACAGGAATTTACAAATTAGATCGAAACTTTCTTACTCAATTAGGGGTTCCTCAATCGGTAGATCCACGTACAATTCAGATTTATGGAACAGGTGGACAGATGCTTCCCCTTGTAAATCAGGCTGATTATCCTGTGGATCTGCAAGAAAATAGTATATATGTACAGGGAGAAGAAAAAGGAAGATTAGAGGCAGATGATTATATTCTGTTCTATGCAGTAGGGGTAGATCAATGGAATGATGATAGCTTAACGTATTTAAATGTATATGCTGAAGAAGCGACGTACTTTTTAACATATGGCCAACAGCAAGGATTGCGAATTTCAAATTTTGTTCAACCTTCTGGAAGAGAAATAGAAATTCTAACGGAATTTGACGGTCGTGTTTTTCATGAGCAAGATTTAGTAAATATTGGAAAGTTAGGTAGAAAATGGTTTGGAGAAGAATTCGGATTGGTCAATCAAAAGAGTTTTACCCTTGAGTTGTTACATCTAAAAACTAGTTTACCCGTAACTTTTGGAGTGAATACAGCTTCAAGTTCTTACGGAAACACTTCTTTTTCTTTTACAATTAATAATAAGCATGTAGGTGGAGTTTCTTTTTTTCCGATTCGAAGTGCTACAACCAAAGGCTATGAGAGTTTTTTAGAACAAGTAGAATATCTGAGTTCTCCATTTGCAGAAGTGCAATTGACCTATCAAAATGGAGGAGTACCCAACTCTACGGGATATTTGGATTATATTGAATTTCTCTATACGGGATCTTTGCAAGGTGGAAATAAACAATATCGCTTTTCTAACGCAAGGACCAAAACAATAGATGGCGTTGTTCGTTGGGATTTTACTGGTACTTCTCAAGTGAATCGCATTTGGGATGTTACTGATGTAACGGCAATCCGCGCAATTTCAGTAGGCAATCAATCTCAGTTTAGCTTTAAATCACAAGGGGGGACCACTCAATATTATCAGGTTGAGGTGCCATCAGATTATTACACCCCAAAGATGGTGAGTAATAGCCGAGTGCGCAATCAGGATTTGAAAGGGATAGTCCATGCGCAAGCTGTCGTAGATTATCTTATTCTTACTAGTGAAGCTCTAGTACCAGCAGCACAGCAACTCGCACAATTTCACCGTCAAAACAGTAAACTAAATCCTTTGGTTGTATCAGTAGAACAGCTGTATAATGAGTTCTCTTCTGGCCAACAAGACGGAGCAGCAATTCGAAATTTTGTTCGATATGTTTCTGAAAATATGCAACAAAAAGGGAAAGAGTTGCGCTATGTCAATATCATGGGAACAGGTTCTTACGACTATAAACAACGCGTGGATCAAAATGCAAATATCGTTCCGTTACACTATGGAATGAGTAAAAATAAAAAAGCGCAAAATAGCAATTCTAATTTTTCGATGTACACGACTTTTATGTCTGACGATTATTATGGTTTATTAGACGAAGGAGAAGGAGATATGTACAATTTAGTTTTTGGTATTGATGTAACGATAGGGCGTATGTTGGTAAAGAACATAGAAGAAGCCAATCAAGCGGTACAAAAAATAAAGGCGTATTATGGTGATGAATCTAAAGGAAGATGGAAAAATAATATTGTTGCCATGGCAGATGATGTGGATAAAGCCTCAGATTATGTCTTACAGGTTGAAACGGATACGATTGTTAATCGGATTACAGCTAGAAACCCATTTTTTAATGCGAAGAAAATTTATTTAGATTCGTATGTACAAGAGACAGCAGCAGGAGGAAATCGATACCCACAAGCGAGAATAGATTTTTTAGAAGCTATAGATAAAGGAGCTTTATTCGTTAATTATTTAGGACATGGTGGAGAAGATGGACTATCACAAGAACGCGTATTTACTATTGAAGATGCTAAGAAATTGAGTAACGAAAATAAGTATCCTGTTTTTTCTATTATTACGTGTGAGTTTAGCCGATTTGACGATCCCAATTATACGAGCGGAGGTGAAGTACTCTATTTAAATAATAAAGGTGGTGCAATTGCTTTAATTGGAACAACTCGTGAAATAGGTATTGAGATAGGACGACTTTTAAATCGAACGTTTACCGATTTGTTTTTTGAGCACCCTACAACTTATTCAATAGCTGATGCACTTCGACACACGAAAAACAATTATACTAATAGAGATAAAAATGTGGTTTCTTTTATTGGAGATCCTGCTTTAAAAATTGCACTCCCTCAATTAAAGGTAATATTGGCTAAAGTGAATGATGAAGAGGTCAGCCAAACGCAACAAGAACCAGTAAAAGCGCTAGACTACGTTCAGATGAAAGGCGAGATACAAGATGAGCAAAACAACCTGGTACAGGCGTTTAATGGTAATTTGGCAGTTGAAATATTTGATAAATATTTAGATAAAAAGACGCTGGGAAATGATAATATAACAAGTAATGAAGGACTGATGATCATGGATTTTCAAACTTTGGGAGAGGTCGTTTTTAGAGGAAATGCAAGTGTTAAAAATGGAACATTCTCCTTTGATTTTATCATGCCTAAAGATATTCGATTAAATGAAGGTAAAGGGAAAGTGAGTTTTTACTCTTCTAATAAAGAAATAGAATATACTGGGAGCAATGGGGATTTAGTGATTGGCGGATTAAATGAGAATGCACCTAAGGATACAACTCCTCCATTAGCCCGACTTTATATGGATAGCGAATCTTTTGTGTCGGGAGGATTGACAAACAATAATCCAATCTTTCTTGCGTTTGTAGAAGACGAGAGTGGAATTAATACGGCAAGCGGTATTGGGCATGATATTGCGATAACGATTGACGATAAAGAGGATCAGGTAGTTATACTCAATGATTATTACGAAACTGAAGTGGATAATTTTAGAAAGGGAAAGGTTACCTATCAATTAAAAGATGTAGAACCTGGATTACATACAATCCAATTTAAGGTTTGGGATGTGTATAATAATTTATCTACGACCGAATTGCAATTTTTAGTTCAGCAAGATGAGGTGTTAAAGATTGAACATGTTCTCAATTATCCTAATCCCTTCGTTAATTATACAGAGTTTTGGTTTACACATAACCGACCGCTTGAACCCTTAGATGTTCAGGTTCAAATTATGACAATCGCGGGTCGAATTGTAAAGACAATCAACCAACAGGTTGTAACAGAGAGCAATTTGTGCCGAGACATCCAATGGGATGGGCGCGATGATTTTGGTGATAGAATAGGTAAAGGGGTTTATATTTATCGCATGACAGTGCGTTCTACCCAGACAGGAAAAAAAGTCGAAAAAATAGAAAAATTAGTTATACTTTAGGAAACAATTATATTTGTATAATTTTATAAACACAACTGGATGAAAAATATTACAGCATTAGTTTTATCTATACTTGGTGGATCTGCCTTGTATGCGCAGACCGATATGCATCCGATTACAACAGGAGTTCCTTTTCTTACAATTGCAGCTGATGCGAGATCAGCGGGTATGGGAGACATGGGAGTAGCTACCACAACAGATGTTTTTTCACAACAACATAACGCTTCAAAATACGCTTTTGCAAAGAAAGATCAAGGTGTAGCTTTAAGTTATACACCGTATATGTCTAAGATATCAAGTGATATGTCACTTGCTCAGTTAAACTACTACAATAAGTATAATGAAAGAAGTGCCTTTGGTATTGGCTTTCGTTATTTTGGTATGGGAGAGGTAACCTACAGACAAGATTTTAATAGTATTGGATCAACGTACAAACCTAGTGAATTTGCTATTGATGCTTCTTATGCTTTGAAGTTAAGTGAGCGATTCGGTATGGCAGTTACGGGGCGTTTTATCAATTCAAACTTAAAATTACCCGATACTGGAGATGGAGATAACGGAAGTGCAAGCACATTTGCAGTTGATATCTCGGGATTCTATCAGTCTGAACGTCTTTCGTTTACTGATTTCGATGGCCGTTGGAGATTCGGTTTTAACTTTCAAAATTTAGGTCCAAAAATTAGCTATAGCGATAGACCTAATGGTGACTTCTTACCTGCGAATTTAAAATTAGGAGGTGGTTTTGATTTTATTTTAGACGATTACAATACGTTGACCATTACAACTGAGTTTAATAAATTACTTGTACCAACTCCGCCAAAGAATATTACAGATCCAGAAGAGATGCGTAAATACAATGACATCGGATGGTTCAAAGGTGTATTTAAATCTTTCGGTGATGCCCCTGGAGGAATGAGCGAAGAAATGAAAGAAATCGCTTGGTCATTTGGAGCAGAGTACTGGTATGACAATGTATTCGCTTTCCGTGCGGGTTATTTCAATGAGAATAAAAACAAAGGAGCTAGACAGTATGCTACTTTGGGAGCTGGATTCAAATACAGCGCTATTACAGTAGATTTATCCTACTTGTTCTCTACATCTAAAATTAATAATCCACTAGAAAATACCTTGCGTTTTTCATTGAGTCTTGACTTAGGAAGAAAGACTTATCACAAAGGATAAACAGAAAAGTATTATATTTGTACACAAATCCAAACCGTTGAATCTAAAAACGAGTTTGGATTTTTTATCTCTAATTGTTTGAGTTATGAAGAAAGTAGAAGTTGTAACGACCTTTATTGAATACGAATCAATGTCGGCTTTGGATGCACAAGATCAAGTGTTGATGACACAAGCGGTTGAAATAAGAAAAAACGCCTATGCCCCTTATTCTCAATTTCGCGTGGGAGCTGCCTTGTTGTTAGAAGATGGAACAATTGTTTTAGGTTCTAATCAAGAAAATGCCGCGTTTCCTTCTGGATTATGCGCAGAGCGTACTGCAATTTTTCAAGCAGGTGCATTACACCCAGGAAAGCGAATTCTCAAAATTGCTATTTCTGCAGCCTCTGATCTAAAGTTGACTAATCACCCGATTCCACCTTGTGGAGCTTGCAGACAAAGTATCCTTGAATATGAAGTTAAACAAGCACAACCTATCGAGATGTTTTTCATGGGAGCAGAAGGAGTTGTATGTTATTCTCCCTCTTTAATTAACATGTTACCCTTTCATTTTGATGCTAAATCAATGTGATAAAAGCGAGATTAGAAGCACAAGTACTGAGTAAATGAATACAAAAAAGAGCTTATTTACTTCGTTGATTTATAGTTAATTGCTTGTAGAAAAAAAAACGAGTGTTAACCTTGAAATTATATCAAATAAATTATTAATTTTGATATGAAATGGCGATGAAACTAAAACTTCGCTTATAGGTCCTTAAAAAAGTTGAACACGGACCTTTTGAATTTATAAAATGGACACATACCCCCAGATCATCACAATATTAGCTAGCGTTAATATTGTTCCCGAAGAAATTTCAATTGGTAAGTTATTGCTTACGTTATTCTTAGTATTCCTAAATGGATTTTTCGTTGCGGCGGAATTCGCAATTGTAAAAGTTAGAACTTCTCAGATAGAAGTACATCAGGAGTTAAATTCTAAAGTAGCCGGTGTTGCGAAAAATATTGTAACAAATTTAGACGCTTATTTAGCGGCAACACAATTAGGTATTACTTTAGCTTCACTAGGATTAGGTTGGGTTGGAGAAAGTTCATTGACTCCTGTTATCATGAAAGTTTTTGAATTGTTTGGGATGACAGGTCCAGAATGGTATTCTATCGCAAAAAGTGTATCATTCCCCTTGGCATTTGCCATCATTACAATTTTGCATATTGTATTTGGAGAATTAGCTCCTAAATCGATAGCCATCCATTTCCCTACAAAAACAACATTCTCTATTGCTTTGCCTTTGCGCGTGTTTTATTTTGTTTTCAAACCAATTATTTGGTTGATGAATGGATTAGCAAATGGTATTTTGCGTATGTTTGGAATTACTCCAATACACGGTGCAGATATACATACTGAAGAAGAATTAAAAATGATTATTACCGAAAGTCAAGCTGGTGGAGCAATTGAAGAGACAGAACGCATGTTGATTCAAAATGTTTTCGAATTTGACGATAGACGCGTAAATAATATTCAAACGCTGCGTAAAAACGTTTCTGCAATAGAAATAAATACAAGCGTAAAAGAAGCAATTGATTATGCAATTACGGAAGGATATTCTCGATTTCCTGTTTACGATGATTCATTAGACGATATCAAAGGGGTAATTTATACCAAAGATTTGATGAAAGCGATGATCAAAGAAAAAGAAGATGTTTCTTTAGCTTCTTTAATGCGTGAACCGATTTATATCTCAGAAAATGCCTTGATTAAGAATGTTCTGAAACAGTTTCAGGCGAAACACTTACAGATGGCAATTGCAACGAACGAAGTAGGAGAGTTCACGGGAATCATTACCATGGAAGATATCTTAGAAGAATTAGTAGGTGAGATTCAGGATGAATACGACAACGAAGAACCAATTGTTGTTCCGATTGGAGATGGAGTTTACATGGTAGATGCTCACTCAAATATCTCTGATATCAATAGATGGTTGCCTTTTAAATTCGAAGAAAGTGAACATTATGATACACTTGCAGGACTGATCAGTGAAGTTTGTCCTGATGAAGAATTAAAAGAAGGCGATTTAATCGAATTAGACCACTATACTGGAGAAGTGATGAATATGTATCGAAACTCTGTAGAAAAGGTTAAACTAACACTTAAAGAAGAGCATTTGGAAGATATAGCACAAAGCTAATCGACAAAAGAATATACAACACAAAAAAAGGCAGTCTTAGGGCTGCCTTTTTTTGTCCGTTATTTTTTCGTTTTTTTGTACAGTGCTTTTTCGTTTAAATGCGAATAGGAGAAAACTTAAACAAAAAATCAAGAAAGGGATTTTTAATAACAAATTCAAATAAAAATGAGATATCAAGCCTTATATCAGATGATTGATGTACAAACCTATTGTAGGCTACGTGTAGAATCAGGGTTATCTTCTAAAGCAGTCGAAGCTGCAGCGATCGGGTTGCGTAATTCTCTTTGTTGTGTGGCTATTGTTGATACTGAAAAGAACAAGGAAGTAGTGGGAATGGGACGATTAGTAGGGGATGGAGCTTGCCATTGCCAAATAGTAGATATTTGTGTCTTACCTGAGCACCAAAAGCGAGGATTGGGTAAGCTGATCATGAGTAAATTGGATGATTTTATTCAAGCGAATATTCCAACGTCATGCTATATCAATCTAATTGCTGACGGAGAGGCTTATCGCTTGTATGAGCAATACGGATTTAAAGAAGTTTGGCCCGCTTCAAGAGGAATGGGATACACTAAAAAACAGTAAAAAAGGAGCGAAGTAAATTCGCTCCTTTTATGTTATAATTCGATAATATCGAAATCTTGTTCTAAAGGTTGTAACTGATTAAACAGTTTGTGTAATAATTCATCTCCTGCTTCTTGATAAAATTGAGCAAAATTGAAATAGCGCTCTTGTAAACTATTTTTAGGAAAGAGCTCTAGTTGAATAGCCATAATACGGTCTAACATGGCTTTGTTTTTTTTCTTTTCTGCCTTTAGTAAGCGCTTCTCTAAATGATCAAGTCCTTTGATTTGCTTTTTTTCTTGCGCATTAACAGCTCCAATAAAGGAAGCATCGGTTTGTTTGGCAATATTTCTTAATGCATCAAACTGTTCTTGTAATACTTGTCGTTGTGTCTTAAAGTCAAAGGAAACATCCGAAAATTCGATGGATTTGCGGTGAAGTAATTCCTCAGCAGAAGTAAACATATCTTGCCAAGAAAGTTGCAGTTTATCCATTTTTTTTACTTGTTTTTCAGTGGCAAGTAGAACGGAATTTCGCAATAATAACATGGGAAAATCTACTTGATGTAAATCGAAAACGGATTTTAACTGCAGCCAATAGGCTAGTTCTCCCCCTCCACCAATATAGCATAGATTAGGTAAAATCGTCTCCTGATACAACGGACGTAGGATCACATTTGGACTAAAATTTTCAGGATGATTTTCTAGTTCAGACAGGATTTCTTCTCGTGTAAAGGAAATAGAGGTATTGTTTATTCTATAACAATTATCTTCCCAAATAATTCGCTCGCGCAGTTTATCTTGGATGTAGAATAAGTTGATATCTCTTGGCGTTACTTGAATAAAATAGCGCTGTAAAATATTGTAGGATTTTTCTACTTCTTGAATGGCATTTTGCTCTAGTAATTCTTGTTGCATCGATGGCGCAAATACTTTCTTCAATTGCGGGTGATCTCCATCCACAATGACTAAGCCATGTGATTCAAACAAAGCATTTGCTAAATATCTCGTTGCATCGGCTAAATTATCGTGTTTCAAATAACTCGTTTCAAAGAGTTCTTTGAGTTTCTTGGCGTTTATTCCCGCATTGAGTTGCCCTTTGAATACGTCAAAAACTTGCTCTAACCCTGCAGTACTCAATCGACCAACAGGGCCTGTACTTTCTTTGTCCCAACAGATTTTCTTATCCTGAAAGTAGAAGTGATTGATTTCTTCAAAATCATGATCCTCCGTAGCCATCCAATATACCGGTACAAAATTGTATTCGGGATAGTGTTGTTTTAACGTAACAGTTAGATTGATAGTCGAAACAATTTTATAAAGAAAATACAGCGGACCTGTAAATAAATTGAGTTGATGTCCTGTTGTAATTGTAAAGGTATGATCGTCTTGCAGTAACGCAATATTTTGTTGTGTTGCAGCCGAAGGTTGAATGATCTTATACTGGTCTACCAAGGCATCGTGTAAGATGCGACGCTTTTCTTTGGAAAAATGTTGTTTTTTGGCTTGTAACTGAGGTTTGAAATTTTCCAAAGTAGGAAAAAGATTATATAGCGGTTTTAAATCTTCCTTTTGGTTGAGGTAATCAACCATTAATTTAGAGAAATAACCGGAATTTTGAAATGTAATAGTAGGTATAGTCATAAGACACTAGGTCAATTATAAAGTTTGTTTTAAAAAAAAAGTTTTACTAAGATGATAGTAAAACTTTTTAAGTATAGTAAAAATACGGTTTTATTTCAAATATTAATATATTAATTCGATCCAACCTGTATAAACTCCGGTAAGCCCTTCAAAGTAATACCAATACGTTCCACTTGGTAATTTTTTACTACCATTGGATTGACCTTGCCATTCATTGGTATAGCCACCTGTTTTTTTGTATACTTCAATGCCATATCGGTTGTAAATCTTCAAGTTAATTACACCATATGGTGTTAAATCCCATGCGTCATTGATTTGATCTCCGTTAGGTGAAATTCCCTTCGGAATAAAACAACCTTCTGTTGTGATAGTAAAACTGTCCTCAAAAGAACAGTTGTTTAGCTCTGGTGCATCATATGGTTTCATCGCGTGGATGTAAATCGTTTTTGGGCCATAGAAAGTACTTTCAGGTGTATTTGCTTCGAGTGTTTTTCCTTGACCATTCGCTTCTAAATAATAGGTATAACCCTCAGGTAATTCTGGTAGTTTATAAGGTTCACATTCAGTGTTGAGCTGATCGTCTATTTTAAATCGCGGAATGGCATGCAAACGGATTTCAGATAAAAGTGAACAAGTATTTTGATCTGTTATTTTAACTGAGAGATATTGTTCTTCGTGGTAAGCTACGAGATAGTTGGCAGGATCGTCTATGGAATTTGTTCCATTTACTGCATCTAGAGTTGATCTAAAAAACTCGACGTTGTATTTGGTTAGATCTTTATTACCTATTAATGATTGAATGGTTTGTGTTAAGTCATAGCGTAGTCCTGTTTCTGTTTCTGTAGCACAAAATTCTGAGTACGTAAAGGAGGTAGTCTTTAAATCAATTTCATTGACAATTAGTTGTAACGGAATGTCTACAGGACATTTTTCGTTAATAGTCATTCGTATAGTAATCGTTTGAGATATAGAGTTATAGGCTTGAGGGGTACTGATTAATTTAAGGGTGTCCGTATCAGGTTCAAGATAAGAAAACTCAATTGTACCAATATTATTTTTATTTAATTCATCTTCAAATTTGGTTAAGTCGAAAGTAGCAGCCTTTTTGTTGTTTTTAATTTCTTCATAGCACAATTCATATTTTAACGGCTCTATAGGTTTTTTAGGAGTTTCATTTATGACTAGGTTAATTAAAAGGGATTTAAGATAGTTGCCGTTTGATCTTTTAAAGCGAGCGTAAATTTTCTTGGGACTTTCTTCTATATTTACCGTATAAGGAGAGGGTAGTGTAGCAGTGGCATTTGGATTCTTTGCTTCGGCCTCAGTTTGAAAGAAGTCTATGATAAACGATTGATCAGTATTATTAATATCTCTTTTAATTTTGTTTAAATCGAAAATTTCTTTACCATCGTAGTTTATGTCACATTGTTCATATGTTTTTTCTGTAAAGTCACAGTTAAGTATTGCATTTGCATCTCCATCAAAAGAGATCGTAAACCCTGCATCTGTATCAGACCAACGATTGACGGCAATTAAAATTCCATCACCAGGTTGTACATCGTAATATCTTACAAAGCCTGGTACTGTAGCTGTTGTTCCAGCAGCTATAGTTGCCCCAGGAATTTCACATAACATTGTTTCTGTCATGGATAAACCAATGTCGTACTGACCCGCATTGACACCATCGTTTTGAGATCCTCGATCGGCAGGGCCTAAGTTGTCAAGATTAGGGTTTTTCCAAGAAGCAAAGTCGTAATCAACAGCTGCATTAGGACTAATTCTAAAGGTAAAAGTGGAACCTGATTCTATTTCGACATAATATAAAACAAGCGAACTAGACAAAGGATTAAAAGGGCCACAAGAGGTTCTTAAGTCTGTATAATTAGAGTTTGAAGGAGTTTCTCCGGGCATATTTTCATTTGAACATAAGTTTGTTATATCTTCAGGATTTATTCTTTGAGAATATATTAAATTAGAGCAAATTAATAATATTAGTAGATAAAATTTTCTCATATGAATTTTATTTTAAGTGACATGATAGTAAATATAACTTAATTTTAACTTAAAATTAGCGTTTGAGTTAGATTTTTTTAAAATATTATTTATACTGAAAAATTGTAGGTAATTTTGTTTATCAAATTTTGAACCGTGCAAACGACAATTACTTTAATTACTCCGCCCTTTACCCAGTTGAATACACCTTATCCTGCAACTGCTTACATCAAGGGTTTTTTGAATACGCTAAATATCTCCAGTTACCACAGTGATTTGGGGATTGAAGTTATTATACGCTTGTTTAGCAAAAAGGGACTAACGCGCTTGTTTGACCATATTCATGCGGTTGTAGAAGAAGTGAATGGCAATACTCATCGAATGTTGGCTTTAGAAACGGAGTATATCGCAACTATTGATGCTGTAATTAAGTTTTTGCAAGGGAAGAATCCCACTTTTGCTCATACCATTATCAAAGAAGATTTTTTGCCAAGGGCATCTCGATTTGATCAGCTGGAAGAGTTAGAATGGGCTTTTGGTTCTATGGGAATCCAAGATCAAGCCAAGCATTTAGCAACGCTGTACTTAGAGGATATTGCCGATTTAATTGTCGATACAATTGATCCTCATTTTGGATTTAGTCGTTATGCAGAGCGATTGGGGCGATCGGCTCATACGTTTGATGAATTGTATGAATCATTGCACCAACCTTTGACGTTTATAGATGAATTAACTATCGAACTTTTAGCTCCGATTATAGCGCATTCAAATCCTAAGATTGTAGGGTTTTCCGTACCGTTTCCAGGAAATTTATACAGTGCTTTTCGCTGTGCGCAATGGATTAGGAAAAACCATCCAGAGATAAAGATTACTATGGGAGGTGGATATCCCAACACTGAATTACGTTCTTTAAGTGATGCGAGAGTTTTTGAATTTTTCGATTTTATTACGTTAGATGACGGAGAAGCACCTCTAGAAAATTTAATTCTCCATGTGGAAGGAAAAATCAGCCAAGCAGAGCTAAAGCGAACGTTTGTGTGTGCAAATGGTGAAGTAGTTTATATCAATAATCCATTAAAGCGCGATTATAAGCAAGCGGAGGTAGGAACACCAGATTATACAGATCTTAAACTCAATGATTATATTTCTGTAATAGAGGTAGTCAATCCGATGCATCGCATGTGGAGTGATGGACGTTGGAATAAATTAACCATGGCACACGGTTGTTATTGGGGAAAATGTACTTTTTGTGATATCAGCTTAGATTATATTAAGGTATATGAGCCTGTTGCGGCTAAATTAATTGTTGATCGAATGGAAACTTTAGTGGAGCAAACAGGTGAAACAGGATTCCATTTTGTTGATGAAGCGGCCCCACCAGCATTAATGCGTGAGGTGGCACTTGAAATTATCCGACGAAAACTTACGGTGTCTTGGTGGACGAATATTCGCTTTGAGAAAAGTTTTACTCGTGATTTGTGCTTGTTGTTAAAAGCATCTGGATGTATTGCTGTATCGGGAGGATTAGAAGTAGCCTCTGATCGTTTACTCAAACTGATTGAAAAGGGGGTTACCGTAGAACAAGTTGCCCGTGTTAATCGAAATTTTACAGAAGCAGGTATCTTAGTGCATGCGTATTTGATGTATGGTTTTCCGACACAAACTGCTCAAGAAACGATTGATAGCTTAGAGATGGTTCGTCAGTTGTTTGAAGCGGGTATTATGCAATCTGGTTTTTGGCATCAATTTGCTATGACAGCCCACTCTCCTGTGGGAATGAATCCAGAGGAGTATAAAGTTATTGCACAGAAACAAGAAACAAGTGCTTTTGCTAATAACGATGTACCACATGTTGAAATGAATGGCGCTATTCACGATAAATTTTCTTTCGGATTAAAAAAATCTTTGTTCAATTTCATGCATGGAATGTGTTTGGATTGGCCACTGAATGAATGGTTCGATTTTAAAGTTCCGCGTACCTCTATTCGCCCAGATTATATAGCGTCTTGTTTAGAAAGTGAATTGTTGCCAACGTATAGGGGCAATCAAAAGATTATCTGGTTGGGTACATACCCATACAAAGAATATTTTGAGAAAAAGAAAAAAGGAAATGTTTTTAAAATGGTTAACTTGATTTTTTATACCAAGAATGATACCATTACAATAAGCTTGGATCGAGAAGAAGGAGATTGGTTTACCACTTTTATTGAAGAGTTAAAAGGAAGTACAACGCAAACTAAAACGTATCAAGAGATGAAAACGAGTTTTGAAGCGACTTGCCCTACTGACTTTGAATTGTTTTGGTACTCAAAGCCAGTACAGCAATTGCGAGAAATGGCTTTACTTGTGGTGTAAGTAAATTATAGTTTTTAAAATTATTTCTTTTCGAATTGATATAAGCGAATTTCTGTATAAATGATCACTAAAATGGAACCTCCAGCAACAAAAATCATTTCTGTTGGTTTATAATACGTACGAGGGAAGATAGCAAAGTAGAATAACAAATTACTAACAAGTGTAAGAATACCTAAACTGAGCATCAATCGACCACTTAGTTTTTGAGAGAAATCCCAATTTTCTTGATTTTTCATACTTCGTGGTGTACGGTAACCTACTGGACCAATATTTTTACAATGTGGCATCAGTAAACCTATAATTATGTAAATAGCAGGTAAAAGTAAGTAATAGAAAAAGGTGTTATCTGACATAAAGAATTAGTTAGTGGTTCGTATAAAAGTTGCAATTGTTGATGCAAGTTGAGGGTGTAAAGGGAAGAAAGGATCTCCATAGCTCTTCATGTTATCTTCGTCTTTCTCTAGTTGCTTCAACACGTGATTCATGTTTTTTAGGGTAATGCGTTTGGCGTTTGGATTCGCTTTACTCAACAAATCTCCTTGTTGTAGCGAAACTTGTAAATCTTTATCTCCATCAATAATTAAGACCGGTTGTTTTGTTTTTTGAATTTCCACACAAGGGTCATACTGCATCCAAGAAATTAAGTAAGGTTGAACACTTGGACGATACAACGACATCAACATCGGTAAAACATCATCTACTAGTTGTCCTTTTTTTAAAGAAGCATTGATTTGTGTTACCTTATCACCCAAAGCAGGTAGTTGCTTGACTATTTGTTCATATATAATTTGATCTGCTGCTAATCCAGGACCTTGTAAAGCAATGTATTGGGCTACTTTGTTTGATTTATTAGCTAAGATATTGGCAACTAATGCCCCTTCACTATGACCGACTAACGTGATCTTAGGATAGGTGGTAGAAAAGTGATCGACAATTAAAGCTAAATCATTCACACCGTCTTCAAATCGTCCCTCTTCTTCTTTTATGGGAATATTCAATTTTAATTGGGTAATAAATCGCTTGTCATAAGTAAAAACGTCAAGGCCTTGTACAACCAAAGCATGTGCTAGCAATTTATATGAATCGCCTTTTAATCCTGCAAAACTGTTTCCATTTCGATTCGTCGGACCAGAACCAGGAACAATAATAACAAGGTTGTCGCTTTGAGTGGAGGAGGTGTATAAATCTCCAAGTAATTGTGAATCAATTGCAATCTCTTTTGTTTGAGAAGATTGAGCAAAACCTAGTACAGCGCATAATAAGGTTAATATATAGATAAAGAAGTGTAATAATGCTTTCATATTAATATAGGTTGGTTAAAGAAGGAATACATAATTCAACAAGAAAAACTAAAAGAACAAACACGATGAGATGTGTTTTTTTCTTTAGATGAGTAGCCGTTTTAAATCCTTGATATAAATAACGACCGAAGAGGATGCACAGTACAACAACCAATGCCGCCAAAGTAATATGCAAAAACATCGATAGAAAATCAACCCACATCTTTTGATCCTCCTTAACTTGTTCTTCTAGGTTGGCTAGAAGATCCATGGCATAATCAAGCGGAATGATCAATAAAGGAGATAACGCTATTTTTGCAATGAGTACGGTATTGAAAATATCAATTAATCGCGTTTTCGCATTGATGTAATAGCCCAGTATAAAGAGAGACAAAGTCAAAGCAAAAGTGCTAATTCCAAAATCGGCAATAGATTGCAACAAAGTTGGAGGTACAGTTACACTCTTTACTTGTAAGGAAGAAAATAGACGAAGATTTCTTGTCAGTTGTAGTAAACAACCAAGAAAAGCCATACTTAGCCCAATAAGTAGTAGCCGTTTTTCTTGTGCATATACAAAAGGTTGTAGTATGAGTTTTTTCATTTTCAAACAGTTAGTATAAGTATACAAGCAGTTTAGATGCCATTTCAGCTAATATAACCACTACAATAAGTAAAACATGGTGAGAGGCTTGTTTGGAATTGGTTGCATTTTTGTAGCCTCCATAAAGTAAGAATCCCATGAAAACCAATGCAATTAAAGCAACTAATCCGCCTAGTGCAAGTACAACAATATTGAATACAGGTAGCTCACTTAGCGCTGCTGGATTGTTTATATTATCGATTAGAAATTCTGATGTTTCTTGATTGATGTTTCCAATGTTCGTTAATGGAGCAAAGTAGAGCGGAATTCTACAAATAAGCGCCACATTTAGAATATCGATAAAACGCGCTTTAGTCGGTAAAAAACGCGAAAGTAGAAATAGTAATATTGCTAAGCAAAGCGTATTGATGCCATTGTCGATAAAAGGCTGATACCACTTGATGGCATTGGTGAAGTGCACATCCAATACACCATCAAATCGAGCGTTGGTAAAATAAGCCCCAATAGAGGCCACTAAAAGAATTAAGATACCAAGGCCAAAGAGTCGTTTTTCTTGAATAGTTTCGAATGGTCGGATAAAAACATTTTTCATAAAAGTTGTTGTTGTGTTGTTAGGTGTGAGAGTATTGGGTTATAGATTTTGTAACTTTTTAATGTGTTCAATCATATCGTCTAATTTGTTTCGAACGGTCGGATAACTGATATTCATCTGTTGAGCCATTTGTTTTAAACTTCCACTGTACAGAAAAAACTGCAAGATGAAATCTTGTTCCTCCTGTGTTAATTGAGAAAGTAAAGGCAAATTAAATTGTCCTCCTACCGTCGTCTCACAATTTTCACATGCAAGCTGTGTAACGTGTAATTTGTTCGTACAACTCGGACAATGAGTGGGTAATTTATGTTTTGTTTTCAAACTGTTTAATTTTGTTTAAGTCAAATTTAATAAAATTTATTTTAAAATCAATATTTTTTATTGGAAAGAAGAAAGAAGAAAGAAGACGGTGAGGTGGTGAAATCGAAACGCAGTGAAAATCGAAACGCAGTGTAGATTCATCGAACACAAAAAACAATATAAACTCAGTGAGATATATTCATCGAACACCAAAACAAATATAAACTAGGTGAGATAGGTGAGATAGGTGAGATAGGTGTTGAGATGTTGAGGTGTTGAGGTGGTAAGGTGGTAAGGTGTTGAGGTGGTAAGGTGTTGAGATGGTGAAATCGAAACGCAGTGAAAATCGAAACTCAGTGAGATATATTCATCGAACACCGAAACAAATATAAACTCAGTGAGATATATTCATCGAACACAAAAACCAATATAAACTCAGTGAGATATATTCATCGAACACCAAAACAAATATAAACTAGGTGAGATAGGTGTTGAGATGGTGAGATGAGCAAACCTCACAAAGCACAAACTATTTTTTTAAGGGGAGTTTTCAACAAACAACAAACAACAAACAACAACCCCCAAACAACAAACAACAAATACCCCCCTCTCATAAAAAAAAGGTATGAATTACAAGTAATCCATACCTTTTTTACATAAGTAAAATAATATTATTTATAAAAAACCTCTTTCTTGCCTAATATAGTAGTAGTGATTTAAAGCAAAGTAAATGTTTTTCTGGCTGTTGTAATCGTTAGCACAAGAAAGAGGAAGAAATAATAATAATTGAAATTATTTTTGAATATAGTTTTGATTGATTCTCTGATTTACTTTCTCCAATACAGACTCTGTGTGTACAATTGTATAAAGTACACAAAAGATATTCGCTGTGATCATGATCGCTTGCTGTGTTTGGATTGCATACTCAAACTGAGTTAGGGTATAATTTAAACAGATTAGGAATGAGCTTGCAGCCAACAACGAAGAACTACTCGTTCTTTGTGCTACACGCCAATGCTTATCGTCTTTGATTGCATTGTGACTTCTATATCCGATAATATGTACTTGTTTAGTATGAAAAAGTAAATTTAGCAAGCCTATTATACCCAATAGGACAGGGAATAAATATAGAATAGTCATGTGTCTTAGTTTTTGTGTTGTTTGGTATTTGCTAAAATAAACAAAAAATTAACTTAAACTTAATATTTGAATTCGAAAAGTGAGAATTATTTGTTTTTTAATAATTTAAGGAATATGAGGATTTATCTCTTTTTACTTTAAGTTTAGTGTTGGTTTTATTGTTGGTATTTCAATAAAATGAAGTGTTTAGTATTAAAAATATTTTTAGCTATAGAGAAAAAAATCATTTTGACCTCATAAAAAAAGCTCACTTCATTGGAAGTGAGCTTTTATATAACTGTTTGAAAACAATGAATTTACAATTTTAAAACCTGATTCATGAATTTTTCAACCTCTTCTGAAGCGAAGTCAACACTACCAACAATGCGTTGAATCATATTGCCTTTTTTGTCAAAAATAACAGTTGTCGGTATTGAAGATCCCAAATAAGTACTCGAGATAGATTGAGCAGGGGTATAAACGGGAAGATCTAAATTGCGTTTATCCATAAAAGCTTTTGCTTTATCGTATTTTCCATCAATATCGACAAGGAGAAAAACAACATCTTTTCCTTTCATTTTGTTCTTTAACGTCTGAATAGATGGCATTTCTTTGATACAAGGCGGGCACCAAGTAGCCCAAAAGTTGACAAATACCACCTTTCCTTGTAAAGAACTTAAAGAAACTTTAGTGCCATTTGCATCGAGAAATACGGCATCTGTTGTTGTCGTATTAACAGTAGGTGCTTGTTTTTGTTGGGCGGATACAGCGGTTGAACTGCCAATTCCCAAAGTGATAGCTAAGGTTATGCCTAGAAGGCTTTGTTTGATTTTTTGATGTAGTTGCATAGTTTGAAATTATTTTTTTGTGTTTTTCATTTCTTCAGAAGGTTTGTTGATCACTAAGTCAGAGGGCTGAAGGGCTCCAAATATTTCAGTGAGTGTATCCTGTTGTACTCCAAGTTCTACAGGGATACGCATAAGGGTGTCATCTGCTTTTTTGGTAATGACAAAAGTACCAGATTGTGTATTGAGGATACTTTTTGTCGCTACCCAAAGCGTGGGTTGTTTGCGTTGAAGGTCTAGCTGTACTTGTGCGTAGTCTCCTCCTTGCAATTTTTTGCTTTGGTTATCAATGTCAAATTCTAACGTTAAAGAGCGATCTTGTTGATTTAAAACTCCTGATGTTCTAGAGAGCTGAGCCGTAAAAGATTCACCCGGATAAGCACTAATGCTAAAGGTTGCCGTAGTTGCTTTAGGAATTGCACCTGCATGTTTTTCTGGAATGGATAATGTCAAGCGTAATTTATCATTTTGTGCCATTTCAAAAATAGGAGTATTAGATGTATTTCCTACAAGTGAACCTGCTGATAAATTGCGTCGAGTGATAATTCCGTCAAAAGGAGCTACAATACGCAAATAATCTTGTAGTTGATGTGATTGCGCCGTACTTGCTTTAGCGGATTCAAATGCTGATTTTGTACTTTGCATGCTACTTTGTGCGCGATCTAGCTCTACTTGAGCTACCGCACCTGTTGTTTTAGCGGCTTCTACTAATCGGTCGTATATTTGCTTCGCTAAAAGGTAATCGCTGTATGCTTTATCTTGAATGGATTGATCCGACAATGCGCGTTGATTCATTTCAGGTGCTTCTAAGATAGCGAGTAATTGACCTTTTTTGACATAATCTCCACGTTCCACATACAAATGTTTAATAAACCCACTCACTTTAGCATATAAAGCTACCTGTTCATACGGTTTTATTTCTCCAGGTACAGTTAATGTGTAGACTGGATTTAACTCTTGTAATGATGAGGTACTTAAATCAATAGTGATGTTAGATTTAGAATCGATTGGTTCTGCAGCAACTTGATCTTTACATGCTGTTGCAAAAAGAGCAGTTCCGAATATAGTGATAGATAAAATAAAATATCGTTTCATAATGAAGGTATTAAAAATCAAAATTAAAGGTTTTCAAGTGAGTGAAATTTGCTTTTTGGATCATCTGGATCTAAAGATGGATCCACTAAGGTAGCCTTGTTCATCGTAGAGGTAAAGAAGTGCGGAAGCAACAATAGGATAGTTATTGTTGAAGCAATTAATCCTCCAATAACGGCTTGCCCTAAAGGAGCAACTTGTTCACCGCCGTCTCCCAGACCTAATGACATGGGTAACATCCCCGCGATCATGGCTGCAGCAGTCATTAATACAGGACGCAATCGAGAAGAGGCCGCTAAACGTGCAGCATTCACTGTACGCAATCGCATTTCCTTTCGATAGTGCTCTGCCTGATTAATCAACAATACTGCGTTGGAAACAGATACACCAATAGACATGATGATGCCCATATAAGATTGTAAGTTCAAGGTACTTCCACTGAGAAATAAGAGTACCAAACTTCCTGCAATTACCGCAGGTAAAACCGATAAAATAACCAAAGGTAATCGGAAGGATTGATAGTAAGCGGATAGCATCAAATAGATGGTAATAACGGCTACGCCTAATCCAATTAATAAGTTACCCAGTGTTTCGTCTAGAAGATTTAGTGTTCCTTCTGTCCAAACGATGGTTCCTCTAGGGGGCTCTCCTGCATTAGCAATGGCTTTTTTCACCGCCTTGGAAGCAGAACCTAAGTCCTTATCATGGATGTTGGCAATAACAGTTACATAGCGATTTGGCCCTTTGCGGTTGACTTGTGCTGCTTCATTAACTCTATTTACCGTTGCTACATCTTCTAATAAGGGACGTAAATGACCTTTTTTTAATGGAATTGCCTTTAGTTTTTCAGCGCTGTCTATTGTTCCTTCAGGAATTTGCACTTGCACTTGAAAGACCAAACCAGAATTAGGATCAACCCATAAGTTTTTGTCAGTATAACGAGTGGATGAGGTGGCTGTTGCTAAGCTTCGGGTTACGTCGCTCATCGTTAAGCCAAATTGACCTAAAAGATCTCTGTTAACCTCAATTTGAAGAGTTGGATAATCAAGTGGCTCGGCAATGCGTATGTCACGTAAATAGGGAATTTCTTTTAATTCTTGTTCTATTTTTTTGGCGTGATTTTCTGCCATTTTAATTTGTCGAGCTCCTACTTTTACTTCAATCGGAGTCATTGCTCCTTGTCCCATGATTTTCTCAACTAGTTCCATAGGTTCAAAATTGATCAAAACTTCAGGTCTGTCCGTTGCTACCTTCTCGCGAATCTGTTCTTTTAGCATTGCAATAGACCCCTTGTAAATACTTTGATCAATTGCTACTTGCAAGACGGCTTCATGTGAAGCATTCGTAAATAAAAAGATTGGATTAATCGGAGTTCCTGATGGGTGCATTCCCACAAAAGAGGAAGTGATAGAAATGGCATTTTCAGGTACTATTGAGGCAATATCACTGATAATATCTTTGACTACCTCTTCTGTTTTTTCAATTCGACTTCCCTGTGGTGCTTCAATTCGAATTTGAAAATCACCGCTATTTGAAGTCGGCATAATATCTGTTCCAATAAACTGAAGGAATATAACAATACAACCTACAGCAATAACAATATAGCCCACAAAAAGAGCACGTGATCGTTTGTGCCAGTTGCGAACTACTTGAGAGTAACGCAAGCGGAATTTTTCAAAAAATTTACGTTGTCTCTTGGTTTTTTTATCGTAGATAGCCAAGTGTTTATTTTTCATTAACCAATTAGCTAAGATTGGTACAAAAGTTTGAGAGGCTAAAAAGGAAAAGATCATAGCAAAAGCTACCGCTAATGACAAAGGCATAAACATATCTCGAGGTATTCCTGTCATAATAAAAGCAGGTGTTAATACAGCGAGAATACACAGTAAAATTAACAACTTGGGAATAGAAATTTCGAGCAAGGCATCTAAAATAGCCTGTGCTTTGGATTTACCCATTTCAAAATGCTGATGGATATTTTCGATAGTTACCGTGGCTTCGTCGACCAGAATCCCTATTGAAAGAGCAAGTCCACTTAGTGTCATAATATTGATAGTCTGACCCATGAAATACAAGGCAGCCACGGCGGATAAAATAGCCACGGGAATCGTGAGAATGACAATAATAGCTCCTCGTGTATCCCCTAAGAAAAGAAAAATCATTAATCCGGTGAATAGCGCACCTAAGATTCCTTCGTGAATTAAGTTTGTCAAGGAACGCTCAATGTATTTAGATTGGTCAAATTCATAGCGGATAGAAACATCTTCTGGTAACGTGTTCTCTAAAAGAGGAAGAGAAGCTTTTAAATTTTTCACCACGTCAATGGTAGAAGCATCTGCTTTTTTGATGATTGGTAAGTACACCGAACGCGTTCCATTAATCAAGGCATAACCGGTGGTTTGGTCGGCGGCATCAATTACTTGAGCAACATCTTTAACGTAAATTGTTCGATCAGGTGTAGTGCGTATTGGTGTATGGAGGAAAACCTCCGGATTAGCAGCAATTGAATTAATAGGAGCCATGAAGTTTTGTTCTCCAATACGGATATTTCCAGCAGGAGAAGGATGGCTATTTTTGGTAATAGCTATTGTGATTTCTTCCGGACTTAACCCATTGGCTTGCATGGCGTGTGGATCGATATTGACAATAATAGAACGCACATTTCCTCCAAAAGGAGCAGGTGCTGTTACACCAGGGATCTCAACAAACATAGGTCTGATTCTCGTTTGAACCATCGTTTGTAGCTCTGTAATTGAGCGCTGTGGACTTTCAAAAACCAATTGACCTACGGGAAGCGAACTTCCATCAAAACGGACTACCATCGGTGGTACAGCTCCGGTGGGTAAAAAACCCATGGCTCGAGATACTTGAGTGGATACTTCCCCTGCAGCCTGTGCCATATCGGTGCCGGGATAAAAAGAAAGTTTCATCAAGGTTAATCCTTGAACACTTTTAAAATCAATGTTTTGTACACCGCCAACAAAGAGGAGTACTTTCTGAAATTCATTGGCCATGAACCCATCCATATAAGCAGGGGATAAACCACCATAAGGCATAGCTATATAAATTGAAGGAAGCTCTATTTCTGGGAAGATATCGACATTGATTTTCTTAATAGAGTTAATCGATAAGAAACCCAATGCCATGACAATAATTAAAATGACAATAGGCTTTCTTAAGGCAAATCTGATAA
Source organism: Myroides sp. WP-1 (assembly GCF_014145635.1). Classification (GTDB taxonomy): domain Bacteria; phylum Bacteroidota; class Bacteroidia; order Flavobacteriales; family Flavobacteriaceae; genus Flavobacterium. The sequence continues at coordinate 221,038 of NZ_JACHTC010000005.1, read as the reverse complement.
GATTCATAGGGAGTCTATATTATAAGTTAGTAAATAAATAGTCGAAATTGGCCTTTAATGTGGCAGTTGATACGAGCTGTAACCAATAGTGTTGAGCAGCTTCGATATGTGTTTTTTCGGCTTGTTCTAGTAATTGTTGAATTTGTAAAAGTTCAGTCAACGTAATAAGACCACTTTGATAACGCGCCAGATACATGGTATAGGCTTGAGTGGCTTCTTCAACGGCTTGTTGGGTTTGTTTGAGTTGAGCTGTTTGCTCTTGAAGTTGAATTTGATTTGCTTCTATATTGGCCTGAAGTGCCTGCTCATAGGCAGAATACTTTTTATCCGCACTCTCTGCTTGCTTGTTTAAGACTTGTTTTTTGTGTTGATTCGTAAATAGAGAAGAAAAATTCCAAGTAATTCCAAGACCCACTAAATAGTTATCAACCGAATTTGAGAAACCATCTTTCCATTGGTTTGATACCGTTTGTGTTTGAATACCGCTTCCTCTAAGGGCATAACCTCCAAGGAGTTTAACGCTTGGTAACGAAGCTCTAGTTATAGATTTACTACGGTGTTCAAAGAAAGAGGCTTCTTGCTTATATTGTTGCAATACAGGATGATCAGATGATGATGTTGACTCGAAGGTTAGTGATTGACTTAAAGCATGAGTTAAAAAATGGTCTATTTGTGAGGAGTTTGTCGCATTCAATGATTCGCCAACTAACTCCACTAAGGTAATGTGAGAGGCTTGTTTGACTCCAGTCCAATAATTTTGTTGCCCTGCCGCTTGTAAATAAGAGGAATGAGCGAGTAGATTATCTGCCTCAGGTTTTAAACCCGATAAGGCTAATCCCTTAGTAAGGCGTTCTATATTTTGTAAACGAGCTGCATTTTTTTGCATCCAATCAAAATTTGCAGTTGCATATAAGTTTTGGATATAACGAAGTGCAAGTTCTCGTTTTAGTTGAATGAGATAAGCGTCTTTTTGTGCAACAGATTGATTAAACTGGGCTGTAGCAGCTTTGTTTTCTTGTGTTTGTTTTCCAAAAGCAAAAATTTCCCACTCCATGACAACAGAGCCAAAAGTGTTGAAGGTTTGATCACTTCCATCCAGTGTATTTGGGGTTCCACTGACGTTAAAAAATCCAGATTGTGGAAAAAATGCCCCATTACTCCCTTCGAATGTGCCGTAAGAGTTTTGAGCTTGAAATTTTAGTTGAGGTAAAGCTTGACTTTTTACCGCTTGTCTCTGGCTTGATTTGGAGGAAATTAAATCTTCCTGTGCTTGTAAGCCAGGGTAGTTTTGTTCTACTTTTTGCCATAAACCACCCAGTGATAATGAGGAGTGTTCTTGTGCATATAAGGATAAGCTTCCACAGGTCAACCACAATAAAGTAGCCGAACGAAAAATCGTTTTCATGAGAAAGAGAATTTGGGGAGATCTAAGATAAATAGACCTCGAGTTGTTGAATTATTTTCACGATAAATAATAGCTATTGCCTAGGTAAGTGGAATACTTCCTACAATAGATAAAGTTGTACAATCGATAAAAATCAAATTCTCAGATTCTGAAGCTCGATAAATAGAGGGAGTTTTCCCTGTAGTTGGGAGGTATTCTGATACAAAGGATGTCCTGTTGAATCAGTAGATAAACGAAAACCAAAAGCGAAAAGTAAAAATGTCGACACGAGTAACGCAACAAAAGGATTGGAAAGATCCCAACCAGCTTGTTGTAGTACAGTTGTGTCATCTTGTATAACATTTTGATGACAGCTGCGTTCTGTAACTGTTGTTTGTTTCTTTGTCTTATTGGTTTTTGAGGTTTGTTCAATGGCAACGCTGTCATTTTGAAGTAAATGTGCTAAACTCGTTTGCATAGAACAGGTAGAGAAAATAAGCCATACCGCACAAAATAAAGCTAGTATTTTGTACGTTTTTTGTTGAATGTTATGTAATGTGCTTGTTTTCATGTAGAGACAAACATAGAATATTTCAAAATTAAATGCAATTTTTTTAAGGGGATTTTATTTTTTCAAGTGATGTATAGCTAAAAATAGCAATCACAAGTCAGACAAAAACGAAATAATAACATCAAATCCCTTGCTATGGTATGAATTTTGCTGTTTATTTATGAAACAAAAGACAAATGAAAAGATTAATCCTATTATTTGGTGTGCTGCTAAGTGTTCTTTTTGTACAAGGATGTAGTTTAGATGACAATAGCAGTGATGGGAGCTATCAAGTGGGAGGATTAACTATGGTAAATGGTTTTTCTGGTGCTAACGCAGTTTGGTATGCCGCAGATGGACGATTGATTCAACCTCCTTATCAGGGATTAGGATATCAACGCTACGATTTTGTTCGTTTATATACGGGAAATAGAACTCTTGAAGTTTTGACAAATAAGCAAGAATCGCTCGATGCACGAGTGAAGTTTCAAGTAAAAGATAATCAGTATTACACGTCTTTTGTTGGTGGCGGATCTAAAGTTAATGTAATTCATTTTGTGACAGAAGATCTACCGTTAAAATTGGCTGAAACGCAAGGAAATGGACAAGTGGGAATTCGATTTTTTAATTTAACCGGAGAAGATTTACCCGTTCAAGTTAAATTAAACGATCAATTGATCTTCGAAAATCGAAATTCCGAAACAGCAACATCAGCCAAAGAAAATCAAAGGTTTATAATTCAGTCGAGCAATACCTATACTGTAACCATCGAAGATAAAGACAGTAAAAGTATTACGAAACGAGAACAGATTGTCCTAGAGAAAGGAAACCATTATTCTTTTATCTTGACCGGTTCCAGTAATGCTCAAACCCCCTATTATTTAGGTGTTGTAAGACAGTTTTAATTCTATATTCTATATCAATGTTTGAAGATAGCCACCATGCCATATGGTGGCTATTTTTATTTGAGGCAGAATGAAGAAGATCAAATGAAAAGAATATATTTGTTTTCTAAACGATTACTTTTATGGAAACAACTTTTTCTAATCAACAAATAAATTCCAAAACACTACCACAACTTGAAGAAGTAGTATATGAGCCCTTACATTCTAAGTATAAAAATGTCGTTTTAATTACCACCGTTGTTATGGTTTTGGTAATTGGAGCTATAGGAGCATGTGGTTTTTATTTGCCTTTAGAAAAAGAAGCTTTACTTGTCGAGTACAAAACCACCGTGTTAGGCATTAGTATAGTTTGGGCAATAGCAACGGCTATTTTGCGCATTGCGGGTGTTGCTAAAAAAGGATATGCCGTTAGAGCGCACGACATAAGTTATAAAACAGGATTAATCAATCAAAAACAAATAACAATTCCATTTAATCGTGTGCAACATGTAGAAATTTACGAAGGTTTTTTGTTGCGACTTTTTGGTTTATGCCAGATTGAGTTCTTTACAGCAGGAGGAAATTTCGGTGATTTAAAAATCCCAGGACTGCCATTGAAAGAGGCAGATCGAATTAAGGCTTTTGTTATAGAACAAATTTCACCTGTAATAAGTGAAGCCCAAGTAAATGATCCTGAGATTAATCCTAATACAGCAGAATAATGAATTTCTATATTCCCAATAGACAAGCGCCCATTGGCATTATAGTGAACTTTGTATATGGATTGCAAAAGTTTGTTCGCGCTTTTTTTCCTGTTTTAATCTTGATTCTCGTTCGAATAAATAAAGGAGAATGGCAAACAGGGGTACAATGGATTTTTTTAAGCATCGGTTTGTTCCTTGTCCTTGTATTGGTTGGGGCATATCTGAGCTATCGCAATTTTACGTTTCATATCGAAAAGGAAACCGAAGCGTTTGTTGTACAGAAAGGAATCTTCAATAAAACGAAAACAACCATCCAGTTGAGTAAAATACAACAGGTTAATATCAATCAATCGTTTATCAATAAGTTGTTGGGGATTTATTCTATTGAAGTTGATTCTGCTGGAAGTACTGCTAAAGAGGGAGTGATTAAATCTGTTTCTCATGAAGTAGCACAAGCGCTGAAAGAAACGCTATTGGCTTACCGTGAACACTTGACAAAAGTGGAAGATCCCGCGATAACTAAAGAACAAAGAATTGAAGAAACAACGAACCATCAAGATACCCGACATATAGGAGTTGGTACGTTATTAAAAGTTGGAGCGACGACGAATTATCTCTATACGATGGGAATCGTGTTGTTGTTTGCTAATTCAATCATATACGAAGGATCCCGATTGTTTAACGATTCCATTGATGATGAGGCAATAGATACCTTTTTAGAAGAAAAAATAACGCTTTATGTGGGTGTAGTGATTGTGCTCTTTTTTTTAGCGGCTATTTTTGTGTTCAATATTATCCGTACCGTAATTAAATTTTATAACTATAAGGTTGTTGTTCAACATGATAGTTTGTTTATGTCTTATGGTTTATTACACACCAAAAGCACTATTATTAAACCTACTCGTGTGCAATTAATTAAAATTGTGCGTAATTACTTTCAAAAGTTATGGGGCATATCCAGCTTTAAGATTCATCAAGTTTTTGGCAATGAATCTTTTAATAAAAAGACAGCATTAGAAATTCCAGGTTGTTCCACAGGAGAAACAAAAGATTTTTTTGATATGATATTCAAAAAGCCGTTGGAATTAGAAGGTCGTGAATTAAAACACAACTACCGCTTTTTTGGGTTTCGCTTTTTCTTTTTAGTTCTCCTACCAGTAAGTTTATTTATTGGATTTACCCAAGACGCTATAGAAGAAACCTGGAGATTTAGTAGTGGAGCAACGTATTTTGTTGTAGTAACTTTGCTAATTTGGCGTTATTATCGCATCGGTAGATTAATCATAACACCTAATTTTATTGTTGTAAAATCGGGTATATGGGATATTAACCATACAATACTCGAACCACATAAAATTCAAAAAATAGTACTTTCCCAGTTGGTTTGGCAAAAATCAGCCAATGTAGGAAGCATGATGCTATATACAGCGGGAGGAATTGTACAGTTTAGTACATCAAATTATACACAGCTAAAAGAGTTAAGAGATCAATGGTTGTTTACAATCGAAAGCCAAAATAGACCTTGGATGTAGAGGATTGTTTACAGTAGACGGTTTACGGTTTATCGTAAACCGTCTACTGTAAACTATTCCACATAATCTTTTAAAGAGCAATTCATGAGAATAAACCCAGGTAAGGTCTCTTTTTTCAATTTCTTTTTTAGAAAAGGAACAAGAAAACCACTAAAGTTTTCACCGTGAATAAATAAACATTTATTTTCAGCAATAGGAAGAATTTCAAAATAGTGATAGCCGTCAAAGAGTCCTTTTACTCCCAATGTTCCTTGCCAGGTTAATTTTTGATGAGGCGTACAAATCTGTACAATTGGAGAAAATTTCATGTCCTGAATTTTCACTTTCAATCGCTGTCCCGGTTTAGCGTCTCCTTCAATTTTGGAAATAAAAGGATTCCATTTATAGTATTGGTCAAAATCTAGTAAAGCATTCCAAATGGTTTCAGCATTAGCTTTAATTTCTATTTGTGTAACGAGTTTCATCTGATATATTTTTACACAAATATCAAGGCTTTAAACAGGAACTCTCTTGATTTAAATCAAGAAAATTATTTGGCATTTTTACGTCTTAATCGACTTAGTGTTTCTGGTGTCATTCCCAAAAGAGACGCGATGTATTGATGGGGAACGCAATTGAATAAAAATTCAAATTGGTTACAAAAGGCCAAGTATCGTTCTTCACTACTTTGCGATAACAACTGAAAAATCCGATTTTCCATCAAGTCAAAACAATGTCCGATAAAAAGCTTTTCTTTGGTATGCCAATGGGAAACTTCACGTTGTACTATATTGTAATTTGATTTAGAAAGGCTCCACACTACAACAGGAGATAACGTAGTCAAAGACCATTTTGCAGGCTGATCGAAAAACCAAGAGGAAAGATCAGTTAGAAAATAGCCTGGAAAACTAATCCATTGTGTAATCTCTTTGCCATCAAAATCAGCGTGTATCCGAATAAAACCTTCAGCGAGGAAAAATAGTTGGTCTGCTTTTTTTCCTACTTCTAGTAAACAGGTGTTTTTCTCATGTGATTGAGCAACAAAATAAGGGGCTATTTTTTGTACTTCTACATCAGATAAATGAAGAATCGCTTGAAGTGATTGGTGTAATGACATAAAAAAATTGTCCTTTTGATTAAAAGGACAATTTACAATTATTCGCTAGCTTTCGCTTCTTCTTTTTTTCTTTCTTGGATGAATTCATTTAAACTTTTTCCGTACTTGTGTTTGGATACTTCCGGAGTTAATGAATTGTAGATTGTATCTAGATATTTGATATTTCGATCGTAAAGCTCTGTCAAAGCAATATAAGGAGCTACATCAGAGTTTTTGTTATTCAAAGCGAAATTAATGGCATTCAAGAATAGACGTCCTGTAAGTTTTTTATTTACTTCTTGTAAGCTATCTAGTTGAGCTGTGTTATTCGTTTTTTGAGCTTCAAATAAAGCAACGTACAAATCGTTTTGGCGATCTGTGATCATCGTTCTTGATTTTAGGTACTCTTTGTATAAATCATTGCTTTGTGATCCTTTTATTTTAGCGTCTTTATAAAAGTTCTTTAGCGTTGTTTCGATCGTCATTGTACCAGGTTCTGCGAAGAAAGACAATTGATTGTCAATTGAATTACTGTGACCGCGGTCCAAAGATAGAAACAACATTTCTGGTGATTCAAGGTGATGTTTAAAGGTAAAATCCGAAGATTTACCATCTACAACCAAAGAATCAAGTACAACGAAAGTAGTGTCTTGTACGTGAAAAAGATATACTTTTCCCTGTTTTAATCCGTCTACTTTTCCTGAAATAGTTAAGTTTTCAGTTCCCTTTGAATCTTTGCTACAAGAAGCAAATAGTGAAGCTCCAAGAAGGAAAGCAACACCCATATATTTTTTTATCATATACTATTTAAATAAGTCTAAACCAGGAATATTAGGCATACCATCTTTTGCCGCTGCAGCTAATTCCGCTTCGTTAATAGCAGTTGCTTTTTCAATAGCTCTATTTAGCACCATAACAAGATAATCTTCTAATTGCTCTTTATCATCCATTAACTCATCAGCAATAGATAGCGAACGAATAGTTCTGTTGGCCGTTAAAGTCACGTTTAGTAATCCATCATTACTTTTTTCATCAATTAGAATGGTGTCTAATCGCTTTTTAGTTTCTTCAATTTTAGCTTGGGTCTCTTGTAGTTTACCCATCATTCCCATTAAATCGCCAAACATAATATATACATTAAAAATTTTCAGCTACAAAAATAGCATAATCTTTTCAAGTTTTGTGTGTAAAGTAGAGGAAGACCTGAACTAATTTTACACTATATTTTGACGGAAATTAATTTACATTAAGGAGTAACGTATTTATAATCCGTATTTTTGATAGAAGAAGATCCGTTAATACACAAAAATATGAAAGAAGAGTTTTTACCCTTAGCCGTACAGCAGAATACTACAACAAAAAGGTTTGAATTAAATGTAGAGGGACACCTTGCCTTTATTGATTACAAAGAAGTAGGGGAGCGCATTCATTTGATTCACACGGAAAGTCCTGAAGCATTGGCAGGGCGTGGTGCGGCAACTGCATTGATTGAAAAAACATTGGAGTTTATCGAAGCACATCACAAAACGGTGCTACCTTATTGTCCTCTAGTTTTTGCTTTTATTAAGAAACACCCAGAATGGAAGAGAATCGTTGATGCTAGTTTTCCGTCATATGATAAATTGTAATACTAAAAGAATATGAAAGTAATTGGATTTGGTGCAAGCATATCTACCACCTCAATCAATAAAACCTTCACGTCTTATGCGTTGGGTTTTTTTCCTGAGGATGAGGTAGAATTATTGGATTTGAATGATTTTACAGTTCCTCTTTTTTCTGTTGACTGTGAAAGAGAAAATTGCCCAGTGGAAGCAAAAGCCTTTTTAACCAAATTAAAAGAAGCAGATGTTCTCGTTTGTTCAATGGCAGAACACAATCGAAATTGGACGGTTGGTTTTAAAAACCTATTTGATTGGTGTTCGCGTTTAGAGTTAAAAGTATTTCAAGAGAAACCTATGTTGCTTTTATCTACCTCTCCTGGTGGATATGGAGCGCAAAATTCGTTGAATATTGCTAAAACGATATTTCCAGCCTTTGGAGGAAATATCATAGAGACCTTTACGCTTCCTAAATTTCATGAAAATTTCGATGCAACAAAGGGAATTATCCCCGAAGATTTACGAGAAACGTTTGAGCATACGGTTGAACGATTTAAACAAGAAGTTAGAAAAATATAGCATAACACAAAAAGAGCACAGGACTACAGTGCTCTTTTTTGTTAGTAAGCTGTTAAAAACATATTCACGGCTCAAAAAGTATGAATATATTTGGGTAACAACTAAACCAACACACAGATGAACCAAGTTAACTCCACTCCTTTTTTCGATTTTTCACAAGCGTATACCCTAGAAAATGATCGCGTACAATTAATTCCTTTAAGTGAAAAGTACCTTCCAGATCTGTTGTACTATGCATTGAATGAATCCGATATTTGGCATTTCTCTTCGGATAAACCAACAGATAATGCCAATATGATGTTGTATGTCAAGGCGGCTTTAACGATGAGAAAAGAGAAGCATGGATATGCATTTGTGGTATGGGATAAGTTAGAGAGAAAAATTGTTGGTTCAACCCGTTTTTATCGAATGGATCTGAGAAATAAAGTTTGTGCCATTGGTTATACGTGGTATGGGAAAATGGCTCAGGGCACTGGTGTCAATAAAAACTGCAAGTATTTGCTATTTGAGTTTCTATTCGAAAAAGCCCAATTTGAACGTGTGGAGTTTGAAGCAGACAGTGAGAATAAAAGAAGTTTGGCCGCAATCAAAAGTTTAGGATGTACGTTGGAAGGAGTGTTGCGAAAAAATAAAATTAGAACAGATGGTACAAGAAGAGATAGTGCAGTTTTCGGTTTGTTGAGAGAAGAATGGCTACAATCAGCAAAGGAAAACTTACGAGCAAAACTCGTAAAATAAAGCAGTGCTACTATGGGAACGATCGCCTAAAACTTGGGTAAGCCCGTTAAAAACTTGTATTTTTGTATTTTAAATTAAAAAGATGAACGAATCTATTCAGGCTCCAAGAGCAAAAAAAATAGCGCATGAATTAACTGCGCACAACCACACTCGTATTGATAACTATTTTTGGTTAAATGACAGAGAAGATAAAGAGGTTTTGGCCTATTTAGAAGCAGAAAAAAACTATTACCAAACCTCAACTCAACATACTCGCGAATTACAGGATAACTTATTTGCAGAAATGAAAAACAGAATCAAAGAGGATGACTCTTCTGTCCCTTATTTTTACAATGGCTATTACTATATCACGCGATTTGAACAAGGAAAAGACTATCCTATCCACTCGCGTAAAAAAGGCAGTTTAGAAGCAACGGAAGAAATTATGTTTGATTGTAATGAATTGGCCGCTCCTTACGCTTATTTTCACTTGAGAGGTATAACTGTTTCGGAAGATAATCAATGGGTAGCATATGGAATTGATACTGTTTCACGAAGAGAATACACCCTTTATGTAAAGAACCTTCAAACAGGAGAAGTGTTAGATTTAGCCATTAGCAATACAACGGGTGCTTCGACTTGGGCAAGCGACAACAAAACGTTATTTTATTCCCGTAAAGACGCGGTTACCTTGCGTTCGGATAAAATTTACAAACACGTTATTGGAACATCTGTAGCTGAAGATGTATTGGTTTACCACGAAAAAGATGATACGTTTGATACGTTTATTTATAAAGAAAAATCGAGAAAATATTTGGTTATTGGAAGTGAGAGTACGTTAACTAGTGAATACCGTATTCTAGAAGCAAATAATCCAACAGGAGTATTTAGAATTTTTCAAAAAAGAGAACGAGGCGTTGAATATGGCATTTCGCATTACGATGATCGCTTTTATATTTTGACAAATAAAGATGAGGCAGACAATTTTAAATTGATGTCTTGTTCTGAAGTTCAAACAGCAAGTGAAAATTGGAAAGAATTGATTCCGCATCGAGAAGATGTGCTGTTAGAAGGGGTGGATATTTTTAAAGATTACTTAGTGATCTCAGAGCGATCAAATGGATTACCTCATATCAAAATTCAACCTTGGAAAGCAGGAGAAGAAGCGTATTATTTGCCATTTGAAAGCGAAACGTATAATGCTCAAGCACAGATTAACGCCGATTTCGAAACAGAGAAGTTTAGATTTGTCTATCAATCGTTGAATACACCTTCTTCTGTAATTGACTTCAATATGCGTACCCAAGAAAAAGAGATCTTAAAAGAACAAGAAGTATTGGGTGATTTTGACAAGAATAACTATGTAGAGGAGCGCATTTGGGCTACTGCAAAAGACGGTGTAAAAGTGCCTATTTCTATGATTTATAGAAAAGGGATGGAACGCAATGGTAAAAATCCATTTTTGTTGTATGCCTATGGATCATACGGTATAACGATGGAACCTTACTTTTCAACAACGCGTTTGAGTTTGTTAGATCGCGGTTTTGTATATGCCATTGCACATGTTCGTGGAGGTGAAGATATGGGACGTGATTGGTATGAAGATGGAAAGCTATTAGTGAAGAAAAATACATTCAATGATTTTATCGCTTGTTCAGAATACGTAATTGAACAAGGATATACCTCTAAAGAACATCTTTTTGCAGAAGGTGGATCTGCGGGCGGAATGCTTATGGGCGTTATTGCTAATGAGCGTCCAGATTTATATCAAGGTGTGATTGCACAAGTGCCTTTTGTCGATGTAGTGACAACCATGCTAGATGACAGTATCCCACTAACAACTGGAGAATACGACGAATGGGGAAATCCAAATGAAAAGGAATATTACGACTATATGTTATCGTATTCCCCTTATGATAATGTGAGCGCGCAAGAGTACCCTAATATGTATATCTCAACAGGATTACACGACTCACAAGTACAATATTGGGAGCCTGCAAAATGGGTAGCCAAACTAAGAGAGATGAAAACCAACGACAACCAGTTGTATTTCGATATCAATATGGATACCGGACATGGAGGTGCTTCAGGGAGATTTGAATCGCTGAAAGAAGTAGCAAAAGAGTTTGCTTTTATGTTGGATTTACAAGGAATCCACCAGTAAAAAATAAATAAATTAATACCTTTGTTTAGCATGATTGCTGTACTAAACACAGTAAAAATAAATTGAAAAATGAAAGAAGAAATCCAAGCGTTTGACAATGTAATTTCTTTAGTAGGTCAGACACCTTTAGTGAAATTAGACAAAGTTACTGCTTCATTGGCAGGGCATTTTTACGGAAAAGTTGAAGCATTTAATGCAGGTCATTCCGCTAAAGATAGAATTGCCTTACACATTATTGAAACAGCGGAGAAAAAGGGAATCCTAAAACCAGGAGGGACAATTGTAGAAACAACATCTGGAAATACAGGATTCAGTATTGCAATGATTAGCGCAATCAAAGGATACAAATGTATTCTTTCTGTTAGCGACAAATCATCGCCCGATAAAATTGATATGTTGAGAGCGATGGGAGCAAAAGTATATGTTTGTCCTGCTAACGTAGCTGCTGACGATCCAAGATCTTATTACGAGGTGGCAAAACGCGTACATGAAGAAACACCAGGGTCAATCTATATCAATCAATATTTTAATGAGCTCAACACAGAAGCACATTATTTGTCAACAGGACCCGAAATTTGGGAACAAACAAAAGGACAAATTACACATTTTGTTTGTTGTTCAGGTACAGGTGGAACCATCTCCGGTACGGCTCGTTACTTAAAAGAAAAGAATCCGAATATTCAAATCTTAGGTGTCGATGCTTACGGATCTGTATTGAAAAAATACCACGAAACAGGAGAACTAGATCCCAAAGAAATTGCGCCATATAAAATAGAAGGATTAGGGAAAAACTTAATCCCTTCCGCAACTGACTTCTCTGTTATTGATCAATTCGTCAAAGTAACGGATAAAGATGCCGCTTTAGTTGCAAGAGAATTAGCTCGCACAGAAGGACTATTCTTGGGCTATACTTCAGGAGCTGTCTTACAGGCAACGCGATTATACGCAGAGCAAGGTGTGTTTGATGAAAATAGCGTAGTGGTTATGTTATTCCCAGATCACGGATCGCGTTATATGAGTAAAATTTACAGTGATGACTGGATGCATCAGCAAGGTTTTCTCGATGACAGTGAACCTAAAAATGAAATTAATTACATTCAATAAATGTAAAATAAAAAAGGCTGTTTAATTAAACAGCCTTTTTCGCTTTCAGATTAAGGGGTTATCAGAAAGAAGAAGTAATCGTCTAAACTGGGTTTGGACTCTTTCTTTTTATCTTTCAATGAAAGAATATTACGTATTATTTTTTTGTCTTTTATGATAAGAGATGAACAAATGTATGTAAAAAATCTAAATAAACGAATCTTTATTTAGTATGATCGTTAAATAAGTGTGTTATTCTTTGTTTTATTCCTTATGTAGGGAATTATTCGTTTCACATGTATTAAAATTCACACCTATTCGGAATAGAAGTCATTACAAGTGAATGTTAAGCAACTGGATCGTTTGTAGTTTGTTCTATTTCAATGTCTTGAAAAAACGTGCTATTGTGAATTAAGCGAATACTGTCTGCTCGAAGGTTGCGCAATGTCACCGTTTTATTTTGTTCTTGGTACTTCGTGATTACCTTTCGAAGTATTTCAAGTGCAGACATATCTGCAAGGTGTGATTCTTTGAAATCGATAATTATTTTGTCAGGATCTTCTAATGGAAAAAATTTTTCTGCAAAGGAAGTTGTACTTCCAAAGAATAGGGGACCATAAATTTCATATACTTTATTGCCCTGTTCATCCCAAGATTTTCTCGCTCGGATTCTCTTAGCGTTGTCCCATGCAAAGATTAGGGCAGATACAATTACCCCAACTAAAACGGCTAAAGCTAAGTTGTGGCTAAAAATAATAATAGCCGTAACGAGAAACAAAGTAAAAATATCTGTTTTAGGCATTTTGGTAATCAGTCGGAAAGATACCCATTCAAAAGTAGTTAGGGCTACAACCATCATTACTCCTACAAGGGCAGCCATGGGGATTTGTTCGATAACGGGACCGCCAACAAGAATAATCAAAAGAATGGTCAAGGCTCCAATACTTGCTGCAATTCTCGTTCTTGCCCCAGCATTTAGATTAACTAAGGTTTGAGCAATCATCGCACATCCACCCATACCACCAAAGAAACCATTAACAATATTAGCACCTCCTTGCGCCATAGCTTCTCTGTTGCTATTGCCTTTGGTATCCGTAATTTCATCTACAATATTCAGTGTGAGTAGAGATTCAATTAATCCGACACCTGCCATAACGATAGAAAAGGGAAAAATAATTTGGAGGGTTTCCCAAGTAAAGGGTACAAGAGGAAGGTGAAAACGAGGAAAAGTTCCACTTACTTCCGCAATGTCAAGTACTTTCTTGGTATCCATTTGAAGTGAGAATACGAGTAGCGTAATCGCGATAATTGCTACTAAAGAGGCAGGAACTTTTTTGGTCAGTTTTGGAAAAAGCCAAACAATGGCAATAGTAAGGGCAGTTAATCCCAACATGAGATACAAGGGCTTGCCTGTTAACCAAGGAGCAGAAGCTGCGGTTGAGGTTTTGAATTGCGCAACTTGTGCCATAAAGATAATGACCGCTAATCCGTTTAAAAAACCATACATCACAGGTTGAGGAATGAGTCGCACAAAACGACCTAACTTACAGATTCCTACAATAAATTGAATGATTCCTGCTAATACAACAGCCGCAAATAAGTATTCGACACCGTGTAGCGCAGCTAATGCAATCAGAACAACAACGGTTGCTCCAGCTCCACCAGATACCATACCAGGTCTACCTCCAAAAATAGCCGTGATAATTCCCATTAAAAAAGCTGCATATAAACCTGTTAAAGGAGTGAGCCCAGCTAGGATAGCAAAGGATAATGACTCGGGGATCATGGTCATTGCAACGGTTAATCCGGCGAGGATTTCATTTTTTAGGTTGACTTCCTTCGGCATTTTAAACGAAAAATAAGACTGTGACATAATGATATTCAATTCGCTGCAAAAATAAAGTTTTAAATGATGTAAGCGCGAAATCAGAAAGAAGATTAACTATAAAAAGTGAAGAAGTGCCCATAAAAAGCTGAATATTTTAATAGTAAGGCTAATAATTATAGGTGTTTGTGTAACAAAATTAAGAAAGGATATACTTATAGGTTAAACCAAAAAAATAGAAGTATGAAACTAGTTATTGAAAATTTGAGTAAGACCTATAAAAATGGGGTAAAGGCATTGGATGATTTATCGATAGAAATTGGACCAGGGATGTTTGGTTTATTGGGACCGAATGGGGCAGGTAAATCTACTTTGATGCGAACAATAGCTACGTTGCAAAAGCCAGATGCTGGTCGTATCCATTTTGGTGATATCAATATTTTAGAGCAACAAAATGAGTTTAGAAAAATTTTGGGGTATTTACCGCAAGATTTTGGAGTGTATCCGAATATGTCTGCTGTAGATTTATTAGATTATTTTGCTCGTTTAAAAGGGATTTCTAAAGCAACTGAACGACGCGAAATTGTAAATCGCGTTTTGGAAGTGACTAATTTATATGAGGTAAGGCAAAAAAGCGTAAGTGGATATTCAGGAGGAATGAAACAGCGCTTTGGTATTGCGCAATTGTTGTTAAACGATCCGAAGTTAATTATTGTTGATGAACCAACAGCAGGATTAGATCCCGCTGAACGCCATCGATTCTTAAATGTACTACGCGAAATAGGAACTAATAATATTGTGATTTTTTCTACGCATATCGTGGATGATGTTAACGAATTATGCCATGAAATGGCTATTCTAAACGGAGGTCATTTGTTAGAACGCAGTACGCCAAAAGAAGCAGAACAAAAACTGACGGGACGTGTTTGGATGAAAGAAATCAATAGAGAAGAGGTTGAACAATACAGCCAATTGAATATACTTTCTGGAAAGTACAACCAAGAAAACCGTTTGAAACTTCGCGTATATGCAGAAGACTCTCTAGCAGGCGAAGGTTTTGAATTGGTGAAACCAACCTTAGAAGATGTTTATTTTGTGGCACTAAAAAATAACTAAGTCATGTTTAAAACAATTTTTTCTTTTGAACTTAAACGCTGGTTTAAGAGCTGGGTGTTTTACTTGTACTTAGCTATTTTTTTCGCGATCAGTTTTCTTTCCATGATGTCTACCATTGGGGTATTTGACGCTGTTAAGAATACGTCTGCGTCCTTGTTGCAGATGAACTCAGCTGCGGTAATCAATTCGCTATTAGATGCGTTCAATACCCTGTTGTATTTTCTGTTTCCTTCTATTATAGGAATGGCAATTTACAGAGACTATCAGTATAATGTACACCATATTTTATATTCCTATCCCTTTTCAAAATGGCAATATCTACTGGGTAAATTTACGAGTTCCTTCTTTGTGACTCTGCTAATCAGTATTATGATGGGAATTGGCGCTTATTTGGCCACCTTAGTGCCTTGGGCAAATCCTGAATTACTAGGTCCAAACCTATGGTGGAACTATGTTCAAGTGTATTTATTTAATTTGATCCCCAATATGTTGTTTATGGGAGCAATCATTTTTACTGTTGTAACACTTACACGTAGTATTTACGCAGGGTTCATTACCATTATCATTATTATGATCTTACAGGGAATGATTAATAGTGTAGCGGCTAATGTGAACTATAGAGAAATAGGTGCGTTATTAGATCCTTCTGGAGGACAAGCCTTGCACTACTATATGCAGTACTGGAGTATTGAAGAAATGAATGTAAACAATCTCCCTCTAGAAAAATTTTACATCATCAATCGCTTGTTGTGGTTGGGAATTTCTACTTTATTTTTAGTAATCCTTGGTTGTGTGTTTAAATTTGCACAACAGCCTGCTACTTTCTCATGGAAGAGAAAAAGAGATGGTGAACGCTTGGTGAAAAACAACTTTGGAGGAATCTTTAAAATCGAACTACCTAAAGTTCAGTATAATTATTCCCTAAAAACCAATTGGAGCAATGTATTTGCTTTTACAAAACTCGATTTTAAATTCTTAGCACGCAATCGAGTGTTTTGGATTTTAGTGGGGGTAGGGGTTCTATTTATGATTTTAGTAGCAAGTTTCGCTATGCAAATGTATGGAACATCAACCTATCCGTTGACCAGACAAATGTTGATGATTCCAGGAGCTACTTTCTCCTTCTTTATCTTAATGATTACGTTCTTAGGAGCAGGACTTTTGGTGCATCGCGGTGAAAATACGCGAATGAATTTACTTGTAGATTCTACACCTGTGCCAAACTGGGTACTGTTTACCTCTAAGTTCTTTGCTTTGTTAAGCTTGCAATTGGTGTTATTCCTTGTTATTATTGCAACGAGTATAGCGATCCAAATGTACAACGGTTACTATGCGTTTGAATTGGGATTGTATCTACAAAGTTTACTGGGGTATGGATGGATTGAGTTTATTATTTGGGCGTTGATGGCACTCGCTGTACAAACCTTCTTTAAAAACTATATCATCGGTTTCTTTGCTTTGCTTGTCCTTCAAATGGGATGGCCAGCAATTGGTCAAATTGGAATCGAACAACCGATTTTCTTCTTCAATTCGATTCCAGCTCCATCTTATTCTGATATGAACAGTTTTGGATCGAATGCGCAATTCGGTAAATTTATCATCTTCTCTCTCTACTGGTTGTTGTTTGTGGCTGGAATTAGTGGTTTGACTTTGTTATTCTGGAGAAGAGGTGTATTTAGCGGATTCAAAGAGCGTTTTTACTATGCGAAGAAACGATCTAAAGCGATTGTAGTCGTACCAACCATTCTTTGTTTTACTGCATTTGTAAGTTTAGGAGGATATTTGTACTACGAGAATACAGTATTGAATGTGTTTCATTCGTCTAAAGACTCGGAACTGTTGCAAGTAGCGTATGAAAAAACATACAAAAAATATGAAGGTATGGCACAACCTCGCATTGTTGATGTAAAGGTAGATGTCGATTTATACCCAGAACAGAATAACTTCCAAGCAAGGGGAACTTATGTGCTTGAAAATAAGACTAATCAAGCCTTAGATAGTTTATATGTGTCGTATTATCCAAGTTTAAAGAATACAATTGTCCTTGAGGGAGGAACGTTTTTATCTACAGATTCTATCCAAGGAGTTAGTTTCTATCGTTTTGACACGCCTATGCAAGCTGGCGAAACAAGAACCTTGGAGTTTGTCGTAGAAAACAAACGCAATACGTGGATTCGTTCAGAATCACCAGTGTTAAACAACGGAACGTTCTTAAACAACAGTTTCTTTCCGGGATTAGGCTATACCGATCGAGGAGAAATTAACGATGACGAGATTCGAAAAAAATATGATCTACCTGCAAAAGAACGCATGGCAGAACAAACAGATCAACGTGCTTTACAAAATACGTATATCAGCAGTGATGCAGATTGGATTCACTTTGAAACCACAGTAAGTACATCAGTAGATCAAATTGCTATTGCACCGGGGTATTTACAAAAAGAGTGGACGGAAGGTAATCGCCGTTATTTCCACTATAAAATGGATCAGAAAATGTTGAATTTTTATGCGTTTAATTCAGCGCGTTATGAAGTAAAACGCGATAAGTGGAACGATATCAATATTGAGATTTACTACCACAAAGGGCATGAATACAACATTGATCGTATGGTGACAGGGGTTAAAAAATCGTTGGATTATTACACCAATGCTTTTAGTCCGTATCAACACAAACAAGTGCGCATCATTGAGTTTCCATTAACGATGGGGACCTTTGCTCAATCTTTTGCCAATACCATTCCGTTTTCAGAAACGATTGGATTTGTGGCTAAAGTAGATGACACCGATGAGCATGCTGTAGATTACCCTTTCTCCGTAACGGCACATGAAGTAGCACATCAATGGTGGGCACATCAAGTGATCGGTGCAAACGTACAAGGAGCGACGATGTTATCCGAAAGTTTATCCGAGTACAGTTCGTTGAAAGTATTGGAAAAAGAATACGGTAAAGGACAGATGCAGCGTTTCTTGAAAGAAGCTTTAGATGGTTATTTAGGTGGACGATCAAGAGAGAGTAAGAAAGAGAAACCATTGATGTACAATGAAAATCAACAGTACATTCATTATAACAAAGGATCTTTAGTATTTTATACGATGAGTGATTACTTGGGGGATACTGTTTTAAATGGCGTGTTGAAGGATTACGTTAAGAAAGTGGCCTTCCAAGAAGCCCCTTATACGATATCAACAGAACTTGTACAAGATATCAAGCGTGCAACACCAGATTCATTAAAGTATATGGTGAAAGACATGTTCGAAACCATTACGCTCTATGATAATTATGTAGACAACGCAACCATAAAAGAATTGCCAAATGGAAAGTATGAGGTGAAGATAAAAGCGTATGTTAGCAAGTATAGAGCAGGAGATAAAGGAGAGAAGAGCTATGCGGATCACGGAGAGACTCCATTGGTATTTACAGGCGATAAAAAGCTAAAAATAGAATCCCTTCCTTTGGCGGACTACGTTGAGGTAGGTGTTTTTGCGAAGGCAAAAGATGCTAAGAGCAAAGAAAAAGTATTGTACTTACAAAAAGTAAAGATTACTGCTATTGAAAATGAGTTTACTATTATTGTAGATGAAAAACCAACAGAAGTAGGTGTTGATCCATACAACAAGTTAATTGACACACGTTCGTATGACAATAGAAAAACAATATAAGAAAAGGATCCGAAAGGATCCTTTTTTGTTTTGTATAAGATAAGACGTGGAATAGCTTGTAATAAAAAAAAGGAAAGCATATTTGCTTTCCTTTTTTTATTCGTCTCAGAATTAAGATTATCCTCTTCTTTCTTTGATTTTTGCTTTTTTACCAGTAAGTTCTCTGAAGTAGAAAATACGAGCTCTACGAACTTTACCTCTTTGATTTAATTCAATTTTTTCTAAAGCAGGCATGTTGATTGGGAAGATACGCTCTACACCAACGTTACCAGACATTTTACGGATAGTAAAAGTCTCAGTAGCACCTGTACCTCTTCTTTGGATCACTACTCCTTTAAAGAACTGAGTTCTTTTTTTGTCACCCTCTTTAATTTCGTAGTACACTGTAATAGTGTCTCCAGCTTTAAATGCTGGGAAGTCTTTTTTTGCAACTAATTCGTCTTGAACGAATTTCATTAAATCTGCCATTTCTGAAAAAAATAATTAATTAATTTAAACCAACATACACGGACCTCGCCAGAGGTTAGTTTAAAGCGAGTGCAAATATATGTATTTTCAATAAAATAAACCTAATTTTTTAAGCTAAATAATTGGAAGAACGTTCTTTAGTCGATGCTATTCCGTAAAAGGCATTCTTGTTTGTCTATTTAAATAGAAGAGCTTAACAACGAGAAACTTAGCCTTATTTGTTTTTCTCTTCTAAAAGATCGGGTCTTCTGTTCTTGGTGTGTTCATACGCCATATCTTCTCTCCATTTGTCAATAGCGGCAAAGTTACCACTCAACAAGACATCGGGAACTTTCCAACCTTTGTATTCAGAAGGTCTTGTGTAAATAGGAGGAGCAAGCAAATTATCTTGAAAACTATCCGTTAAGGCAGAAGTCTCATCATTTAATACACCAGGAATCAGGCGAATAAGCGCATCACATAAGATCGCAGCTCCCAATTCTCCCCCTGACAATACGTAATCGCCAATAGAAATTTCTTTGGTAATAAAGTGATCGCGTACACGTTGATCCACCCCTTTATAATGACCACACAAAATAATGATATTTTTTAAGAGCGACATAGAGTTCGCCATCGTCTGATTGAGCGTTTCTCCATCGGGTGACATATAGATGATCTCATCGTATTCGCGTTCTTCCTTCAATGCGCTGATGCATCGATCGATAGGTTCAATACTCATGACCATACCAGCACCACCTCCAAATTGGTAGTCATCGACATTTTTGTGCTTGTTGGTACTGTAATCGCGTAAATTGTGAAAGTGCACTTCAACTAATCCTTTGCTAATCGCTCGCTTTAAGATTGAAGCTTGGAAAGGACTTTCGATTAATTCGGGAATTACGGAAATAATATCTATACGCATCTTTAAAAAATTTACACAAAGGTACAATCCAAATTTATACCATGCAATGGATATATTTTTACAAAGAGAAGTTCATTTTCAAAAGAGGATTGTGGAGCGTTCTAAACGTGTTTTCAGTAAACTAAAACGAATGCCTTTTGAAGCAAAAAATAGGAGTATCTGTTCATAAAAACAACATTGTTAATTAATTGTTAATTATTGTTTCGTTATGGTTGATGTCTTTTGTCTTTCGTTTGTTGTTTTTTATTAAAATTTTTCTTCCTTCTTTTGTGAGTGTTATTTTTTGTGTTATGTGTATTGTTTTGACATAAATTGTTAGTTGTGTTTTTTGTATTGTATTTTGTTTCTTTTATTTGAATGTAATATTATATAATATTTGCATAAATATTGGTATAAAATTAACTATATGTAGAGATGAAAAAGTTAAATTTTTTTATGATGTTCTTCTTGTTATTGCTAGTAGGTCATCAACAAAGTTTTGGTCAAGTTTCCAGAGCACCATCAACGACAGGGCAGGCCGAATCTATTGAGCATTTACTCAATCAGAGTTGTCCCTCTGATATACCTATTGTAGAACAATTACCTAGAGGACTTTTTACTAAAGGCAAATAAATTACCTTTCCCTTAGTAAGATATACTTTCTTTTATTTGACTATCAGGTTTTTATACTTGATAGTCTTTTCTTTTTGTTTACTTTTGTATCAGATGATGTACTAATTCAGTACTAATTTTTAATATCAATCTGTACAAATGTACCAATTATGAAAATATCACTTATAGAACGTAAATTAAAAGATGGTTCAGTTAATTTAGCTATTGAATATTACAAAGGATCGGAAATTACGCCAGAAGGTAAACGTAAACATATTAGAGAATACGAGAATTTAAAATTATACTTATATGGTGAGCCAAAGAATGCTAATGAAAAAAAAGAGAATAAAGAAACTCTTTTATTAGCTAAAAAACTTCTAGCTATTAGAGAAGCAGAATACTATCAAGGTAAGTTTGATCTTAAAAATACTACAAAGGGAAAAAGACGCTTTTTAGACTACTTTCATGAGAAAACAGAAGAGAAAATTAACAGTCCAAAGAACTATGGCAATTGGACTGCAACAATGGTTCATTTAAAACGTTGTATCTCCCCTAATATTATCTTTGATGATATTGATGAAAAGTTTGTAAAACGCATACGCACTTATTTTGACAAAGAAGCCCGAACTAAGAGCGATCTACCTTTATCGTTAAACTCAAAATATTCCTACTTCAATAAGTTTAAAGCTTGTTTACGTGCTGCCTTTGATGAAGGTTATTTAGCTATAAATTATGCCCCTAAAGCTAAATCATTTGAACAGGCAGAGAGTCAAAGAGAATACCTCACTTTTAATGAAGTACAAGACCTAGCCAATACTGAATGTAAATATGAAGTATTAAAACGTGCTTTTCTATTTTCTTGTTTTACAGGATTACGTTGGTCAGATATCAATACTATGACATGGTCTGAAGTTCGAGATGAAGACGATTCATATCGCATAAATTTTAGACAAGAAAAAACAGATGGAGTTGAATATCTTTATATCTCTAAACAAGCTCGAGATCTATTGGGAGAGCGTAAAGGTAATATGAACCGTGTATTTATAGGTTTAAAATACTCAGCAGTTTATAACAACGCTATTGTACTATGGTGTAATAAAGCTGGTATTTCAAAGCATATTACTTTCCATAGTGCAAGACATACTCATGCTGTGATTCTACTTGAAAATGGTGCAGATATTTATACAGTATCAAAACGTCTAGGACATCGTGAAATCCGTACAACTGCTATATACGCTAAGATAGTAGACGAGAGAATGAAAGCAGCCGCAAATTTTTTCCCATCAGTAAATATTTAAGATTATGACAGTATTTTTAATTACAACTGCAACAGTATTATTTATCATGTTAGTACTAAACTTCGGGTACTATTATTTTAAAAAGATATATCCCTTTTTACTAGGAGAAGTAATTCTTTGGGATAACAAATTAGACCGATTAAAGCTTCTGATTGGTATAACTACTCTATTCTTCGCTTATTTTTCTTTTCAAAGTATTTGGACAACTGGAATTTTTTTCAAAGAATTGAATATTATATTATACGCTATTCTATTAGCTAGCAATATCTTATTTTATGTAATCTACACTCAAGATAGAACATTATTCAAAACTCCCTCTTTGACAGAAAATTCTGAAGAAAAGAAAAAAATAGAAGAGCAAATCGCCCAAGAACAAGAAGAGCTTCGCTTTGAACAAAAAGTAAAAGAATATCAGGAGAAAATTCAAGCTACCATTGATTTTATCAAAGAACAGAAAAACAAACATTCTAAAATAAACACAGTAGATGATGTAAACACACCTAAAGATCAAAACTCAAATGATAATTTTTTTCAATATCTTCAGGAAGATGATTTAAAAAAAATGTATTCAAGTTTCCGTGAAGAAGGTATTATAAAAGATTTATCCTTTGATAATTTTAAAAGAAACCTTCTTAAGAAGGATTTACAAATAAACTTACACGGCCCTTCTCTTTATTACTTTCATAAAGTATTTGAAAAGCACTTTATGAAACAGTGTCCGCTTTCTATTACACTTATTAAGTTCATAACCTACTTTAAACGAAAAGATGGTAAATCATTTCTTTATGGTACAGTAAAAAATGGTGTCTCACAACCCTTTCCTCTTCACAAAGAATTATTTGAAGAAATGTTTGTATCATAAAACCGTGACTTTTTAAGCTATTACCGTGACTAGTCATGGTTATCCTTTGATTGTCATGGTGGTTTTGACTTTCATTTGCACCATAATTAAATAAAGGAAAGCATATGAAAGCTATTGAAAACAAAAATGTAAAAAAAGAAAACATTATTCAATTACAACGAATATTACTTCAAACAATTGAAGAATTTGATACGTTTAAAAAACAAATAATTCATCAGCAAAGAGAACTCAAAGATGCTATTGGGCTTAATCTCATTCAACAAAAAGAAATGCTTAATGTACAAGAACTTTCTGATTATATTGGCATGTCAACATCCAGTATATATAAACTTGTTTACAATAACATAATTCCTTTTTACAAACCTAATGGGAAGATATTATACTTTGATCGTGAAGAAATAAATACTTGGTTACGACAAAACAAAAGCCAATCTATATCGCAGTTAGAGCAACAAGCTCTTGATTATTCTTTCAAGAATAGAAAAAAATAAAGCGTTCAAAGTTGCAATTTGAACGCTTCAGATTAATATTGTCTCACTCGCAAGAGTATGATGCAAATATATGTATTATACTCTTATTAATCAACTATTTATTTAATGGAAGAAATAAGCGTATATGATATATCATCACGCAAGGACTCTGTGTATGATAAAATTCACGAAGAACTAAGCAAGTATTTCACTATCAAATTCAATGAAATCTCTTTAGAGTTTGAAATATTCAGTTCAAAATCACATAAGACTCTTGAGTTTAACGAATCATCTTTACTGATACACTTACATAGAGAAAAATTAAACGTAAGTTCACAAGCTTTAAAAACGTATTTAAAGAGTCATTTTATAGAGCGATACAACCCCATAATAGAATATTTCGAAGAACTCCCTACTTGGGATGGAAAAGACTACATAAAGCAATATGCTTCTTATGTTAATACAGACGATAATAATCTTTTTGCTCATCATTTATTAAAATGGGCTATACGAGCAGTTAAAACAGTCATCCACCCAGAACAAATTAACAAACATTGTTTGATTTTAGGGAATGGAGAACAAAATGCGGGTAAATCAACCTATCTAGAAAATCTTTGTCCTAGACCACTAAAACGTTACTACTACGAAAATATAGGTGTCAGCAAAGATGATCGAATTAAGCTATGTAAAGCTTTTATCATTAACATTGAAGAATTGGATATCCTGGGCAGATACGATATCAATTCTATTAAATCGATTATATCACAGACAACAGTAAACGAACGTTTACCTTATGCTGAAAAATCCTCTTTACTTTATCGTATTTGCAGTTTTGTAGGTAGTACAAACAAACTTGAGTTTTTAAATGATGAAACAGGAAGCGTACGTTGGATTGTCTTCGATGTACTTGGTAGAGTAAACTTTTCTTATAGTCAAGAATTTAATATGGATAATTTTTGGTCGCAAGCCTATCATATTTATAAACATCAACCTACGTTCAAATCTGATTTAACAGTTGAGGAAGTAATTGCTAATGAAAAAAGAAATGAGCGTTTTACAGTTCAGACTGTAGAAAGTGAATTTGTCCTTCGTTTTTATGAACCAAGTAAAGATTTAGAAGATTTTAGAACAGCAACAGAGATTATGACTGAGCTTTCTGTTATGGGGCATAAATTAAACAATCAAAGAATAGGAACCTCTTTGAAAAAACATGGATTTAATCGAATTAAACATGCAAAAAGACAAGTATATGGATATTTGGCTAAAGCAAAATTTACAGACTCTCCATGGGGGTTTAAGGAATAATTGCTCAATACCTCAAATTACCTTACCTACTTACCTAAAACCTTATATTAATATGATTTACAATAACTTACTTAGGTAGGTAAGATAATTTTCTACTTACCTATTTACTGCTTTTTAGGTAAGATGGTAAGATCAAAAACAACTTACCCTTGCATATAAAACATTATAAAACAACAACTTATAACCAAAAGGTAGTTAGGTAAGTAAAAAACATGTTTTAGAGCAGATGATAAACTGTAGCGAAACAGAAAAATATGTTTGATCTATTTTTTAAACAAAATAGGTATTAAAAAGTCAAATAAAATAATCGAAAATTTTGATATACAAGTCCAATTATAAATGACTCTCCAGAAGAAATAAAAGATAAAACCAATTCTTATTTCTTACACTAAACTAACAGCTACTTGATATTTTTTCTTTTCATCAGAAAAAAGTGTTTTCCTTTAAAAAACACTTCTATGAAATAGAGCAAGACGGCGTCGTACAAAAGTTCGACCCAGACTTGCCCATTCGGGGTGTAATTAATTAAAAATCAATAACTTGGAACCTTTTAAACTGATTCTTTAGAAAAGAAAATAGTAGTCAAAACAAATCAATCAACTACAAATCAATACATTATGAGTAACTATTCAAGAAAAACTGTAAAAATATACAGTGAAACATACAAACATTTAGAACGAATTTCAAAGGAGACAGGTAAGCCAATTTTACATGTTGTAAGTACAATAGTCAATACGTTCGTGGAAAATGAATTTGTCAAAGATTTTAATTTAGAAGCTAAAACTAAACCAATAAATTATCGTGAACTTTTAACTACCTCTCTAAATGAGCAAAAAAAGGAATTAACAAATATGATGAAAGAGCGAACTAATACAATTATTGGTTTTATAAAGACCCTTGATAAGAAAGTAGAAGGAACTCGACGTGATATTATTTTCAAGGTAGATCCAGAGGATGATACTATAACACATCCTTTAGAGTATCACTATGACTTTCTGATTAAAAACTTAATATATCTTCTTAAGTTAAATGGAATGGAACAAGAAGACATGTTTGAAAGATTATATGAAGTACTTAGTAGAGATGAATATGAATTCATGGTGAAAAGTTATAATTCCGTCATGTCTAAAAGGATCAATTAAAGACTATAAGTTTGAGAGACAAGATTACAGAGAGTTGTATATTTTTCTTTTGATAAAGAGTCCTCAATTAGAGATACCTGGTCATAGGTACACTTATAAATTAATTCATAAACTAAGTAGGTAATTACCTCGCAAGGTAAATTATCAAAGACGAACTTATAACCATCTTTCGCTAGATCAAAGCTATTAACATCAATATATTTAGGATAAATCTCAAAGGTAGTCTTGACTAATACTACTTTAAATAAATCTTCATTAAGAGTACTTTGAAGAATAGATGTTCTTTCAAGTTTATCTAAACCATGAATTGTTTTTTCAATTTGTTCCACCCAATAATCAGAGACCTTATGGCTCTTAAGTAATTTAATACTATCAATAAAACTAGACGATAACTGTAGAGTCTTGTTGTCTTTAAACTTAACATCTACTTTATTAAACAATACACTATTTAGAACTTTAATCAGAGGATGTATGCTCATAACCTTATAAATTAAAAAAGGCGTGAAACTAAAATCAATCGGAAACGGAGGCACTAGGATACCTTACACCACGACGACTCAGCCCACGCCAGTATAAGGCACGGGCGTAAGTCTGTCGCTTTTTGGTGTATTAAGAAGATTCCTAGTTTTCCGTTACCAAAACGACAGCTCACGCTTGTTTGTAATATTTTCTAATGCAAATGTAGATATTATCCATCAATAACTAAAAGAATTAAATAACTTAGAAAATAAAAATACATTATGGAAGAATCTAAAATATACATTAAAAACTGGTTCTTAGAGAACAACCCTTTCTTTGAACCTAATATAGAAGACATTTACCTAGAGGTAGAAGATATACTAAAGGGACTAAGTCCTCAAGCTTGTAGAATAGAGTTATCTTCATTTTTAGCATTAAATTACAGTAATAAATATCTAGAGAAAGTAGAAATGGAACTATATGAGGAATACGGTGATATAGTAAAGGAATGGAATAAGTTGGGTATCTTTACTTCTGAGCTTGGATGTATATTAAAGAACTTAGAAATGGATATAAGTAGGTATCCTGATAAAGATTTAGATGATGT
Organism: Myroides sp. WP-1; assembly: GCF_014145635.1. GTDB lineage: Bacteria > Bacteroidota > Bacteroidia > Flavobacteriales > Flavobacteriaceae > Flavobacterium. The sequence continues at coordinate 194,064 of NZ_JACHTC010000005.1, read as the reverse complement.
AATAAAAGCCTGTGTTCAAAAACACATATTAAGGGATGAAATAGAGATGGATCCTCTTATTCAGTTTATGCAGTCTCTAAGAGAAGATTGTAAAGTTAGTGATGAAGAACAGGCTAAATTTAAGGAAGTAGAGAGAATATACCTGGAGAAAGGTTTAGCTAAAAATAAACGTATGTGTCCTAAGTGTCAAGAAGTAATAACTTCTACACATAGGCATCATTTTGTTCAGTGTAAATGCGGTTATCTTGGTATTGATGGCGGTTTAGACTATACAGAAATTCATATTTTCTTTTAACCAAAAGAAAATATGAATTTAAAAGGTCAAAGTCATTACCATGTAGAAGTACAAGTAATGACTTTGACCTTTTTTCTTTTCTAAAGATAATTCATCCTTATCGGGTATAAAAACAACTCATTGGATTATAATTATACCCGATAAAGTATAGATATGAATTCAATACAACTATTTGTAAAGCGAAAGCGAAAAGAACTAAAGCTTACACAAGAGGATTTAACACTAAATGCTTGTGTAGGACTGCGTTTTGTACGTGACTTAGAACAAGAAAGAAAACACTCCGTTTAGATAAAGTAAACGATGTATTGGCTTTATTTGGTAAAAGTTGGTGTAATTAATAAGATTAGGAAAATATAAAAGAGGTAGATAGTTTTAGTATTTGATATTAAAAAGGCTTTTAATGTATTGTATTATCTTTCCCTAAATAAATACAGTAGTTACCTAATTTCTTTTAGTTTCTTATTTTAACTTTTGGTATTTTTACCTCTTATTAAAAAAAGTAGACATGAGTGCATCAATGACCTTAGATATAATATTAAATAAGTACCGTAATATAGCTTTCTCTGAAAGAGACAAAGGAGATCGTTTCGAACGATTAATGCAAGCATATTTAATGACTGACCCTAAATATGCTAATCTATTCAAAAAGGTATGGATGTGGAATGAGTTTCCTGGAAAGAATGATTTAGGAGGTGTGGACACTGGTATTGATTTAGTAGCATTAACATTTGATGGTGATTATTGGGCTATTCAATGTAAGTTTTATGATGAAAAAACTACAATAGATAAAAAGGCTGTAGATACATTCTTAGCGACATCGAGTCGCTCTTTTAAAGGAGAAGATTTAAAAACAACTAATTTCTCTCAGTGTCTATGGATTTCTACTTCTAACAATTGGACAGGAAATGCAACAGAAGCTCTAAAGAATCAGCAACCTCCTGTTTCTCGTATTACTATAGCTGATTTATATGAAGCACCTGTAGACTGGGGAAAATTAGAACAAAACATAACTGGTGAATTAGCTCGTAATGAAAAGAAGCAACCAAGAGGTCATCAGATAGATGCGATTAATAATACTCATGAACATTTCCAAACACATAATAGAGGAAAACTTATCATGGCTTGTGGTACAGGTAAGACACTTACTTCTCTTTTTATAGCAGAAAAAGAAACAAACAATAAAGGTTTAGTATTATTCTTAGTCCCTTCTATTGCTCTATTGGGTCAAACATTAAATGAATGGAGTGCAGATGCTCAAGAACCAATAAATGCTATATGCATCTGTTCTGATCCTGAAATTACAAAAAGTAAGAAAAAAGATAACGATACAGATTTAACCTCAGTTATTGACTTAGCAATGCCTGCCTCTACAAATGTTGCTAATATAATAAGTCAATTCGAGAAGCTTAAACACAGAAAAAACAATGGTATGACTGTTGTTTTCTCAACCTATCAGTCAATCGAAGTAATCTCACAAGCACAAACTGCTGTAGGTAAACGCTTCCCTGAATTTGCTGAATTTGACTTAATCATTTGTGATGAAGCTCATAGAACTACAGGTGTGCAATTATCAGGTGAAGATGAATCTGCTTTCACAAAAGTTCATGATAATGATTTCATAAAGGCTAAGAAACGTCTTTATATGACAGCGACCCCTCGTTTATATGATGCAGAGACAAAGACAAAAGCAGCTCAAGCTGAAGCACTATTATGTTCTATGGATGACGAGAATATCTATGGACAAGAAATGTATCGAATAGGATTTGGCGAAGCTGTATCACGAGAATTACTGACAGATTATAAAGTACTTATTCTTACGTTAAGTGAGAATGATGTACCTCCTGTTATCCAAAATATGATTACCAATGGAGAGAGCGAAATTAGAGTAGATGATATGCCTAAACTTATAGGTTGTATCAATGCTTTATCAAAACAAGTTTTAGGAGATGAAGGGATTATCGCTAAACATGATCCTTTACCTATGAAGAGAGCACTTGCTTTCTGCTCTACTATTGCTAATTCTGAAACTATTACACAGACTTTTAATGCAGTTTCTGGTACTTATATTGAGGCATTGCCTATGGGGGACAGAGAGAAAACAGTATCATTAACGAGTCAACATATAGACGGAACAATGGACGCTACTCAACGTGCTGAATTATTAGGTTGGTTAAAAGCAGAACCAGAAGAAGGCGAATGTCGTGTACTAACTAATGTACGCTGTTTAAGTGAGGGAGTAGATGTACCTTCATTAGATGCTGTAATGTTCTTATCTGCTCGTAATAGCCAAGTAGATGTGGTACAGTCTGTAGGACGTGTTATGCGTAGAGCCCCTGGTAAACAATACGGTTATATCATCATACCTGTTGTTGTACCTTCAACTGTTTCGGCAGAAAAAGCATTAGATGACAACGAACGTTTTAAAGTGGTATGGACTGTTTTAAATGCCTTACGTGCTCATGATGACCGCTTCGAAGCTGAGATTAATAAGATAAACTTGAACAAGAAGAAACCTTCTCAAGTATTAGTAGGGGGTACTCCTTTTGAATTTGATAGTGAGGGGAATCCTATCGAAAGAGGTGCCTATGACAGTAGTAATGCAGAAGTTTTAAATAACCAACTTCGCATAGAATTTGAAGAGTTACAAAGTGCTGTATTTGCACGTATGGTATTAAAAGTTGGTGATCGATTATACTGGGAACAGTGGGCTAAATCTATTGCTGATATTGCAGTACGTCAAATGGAAAGAATAGAACAGCTAATCGATAACTCAGCGAAGCATGCAAAGGAATTTGATAAATTTTTAAAAGGGCTTCAAAAAAATATCAATCCTTCTATTCAAAAAGAAGAAGCTGTAGAAATGCTTTCGCAACACTTGATTACTAAACCTGTATTCGAAGCTTTATTCGAAGAGTATTCTTTCGTGGAGAATAACCCAATGAGTAAATCTATGCAGAAAATGCTGGATTTGTTAGAAGGAGAAAATATAGCAGAAGATGAAGCGACCCTGCAGAAGTTCTTTGATTCTGTAAAGATGCGTGCATCTGGTATTGATAATGCTGAAGGAAAACAAAAAATAATTATCGAATTATACGACAAATTCTTTAAAACTGCGTTTCCTAAAATGGTAGAGCGTTTAGGGATAGTATATACACCTACAGAAGTAGTGGATTTTATTATTCACTCTGTAAATGATGTGCTACAAGCGGAATTTGGACGTACATTATCAGATAATAACGTACATATCTTAGATCCTTTTACAGGTACAGGTACATTTATTACTCGTTTATTACAGAGTGGTTTAATCAATCCTGAGGATTTAAAACGCAAATATAAAAAAGAGATCCATGCTAACGAAATAGTATTATTAGCCTACTATATTGCCTCTGTTAATATAGAGAATGTTTATCATGATTTAGTAAAAGAGAAAAAAGAGACTAAAGTAGTTTCTATAAGTGATAATAATTTAACAGACAATACTTTAATAGCTGCTGCAGAAACATTAGAATACACTTTAAATAAACCTACAGAATATGTGGCTTTTGACGGAATCTGTCTAACAGATACTTTTCAATTAGGAGAAGAAGGAGCACAAACGACTATGTTAGATGATATCTTTCCTCAAAATTCTAAACGTGTACAGGAGCAGAAAAAAGCTCCTATCAAAGTTATTATAGGTAATCCACCTTATTCTATTGGACAAAAATCTGCTAATGATAACGCACAAAATCAAAAGTATCCAACATTAGATAATAAGATAGCTAATACCTATGCTACTTTATCAAATGCTGGGTTAAATAAATCATTATATGATGCTTATATCAAAGCTTTTCGTTGGAGTTCAGATCGTCTAAAACAAGATGAAGGAGGTATTATTGCCTTTGTTTCTAATGGAGCATGGTTAGAAGGAAACTCTACAGATGGTTTCCGTAAATCTTTAGAAAAAGAATTTTCTAAAATATATGTTTTTAATTTACGTGGTAACCAAAGAACAAATGGTGAATTAAGCAGAAAAGAAGGAGGTAAAATATTTGGAGGAGGAAGCCGAACTCCTATTTCTATTACTCTATTAGTAAAGAATCCTAAATATATTAATGACAAAGCAAAAATATACTATCGTGACATCGGAGATTATTTAACTCGTGAACAGAAACTAAATATAGTAAGTGAAGCAAAATCATTCCTAAATTCAAACAATGATTTAGTAGAGATTACTCCTAATGAACATGGAGACTGGATCAATCATCGTAATGATGGTTTTGATAATTTTATTTCAATTGAACCTGATAAGAAACTAAACCTTAAATCACATTCCTTTTTCATACAATATGGAGTCGGTATTGCTACGAATAGAGATGCTTGGGTATATAATTTTAACTCAACAATATTAGAAAAAAACATGATATCTACTATAGATATATACAATAGAGAATTAAAACACTCTAATAATATAGAATCGAAAGTAACAGAGAAGGAATTAAAATGGACAGTTAATCTAAAAAATTATTTCAAAAAAGGTATAAAATTAAATTATAATAAATCTGCAAAAGAAGAAGCTTTATATAGACCTTATTGTATTTCAAATTTATATACAGATAAATATTTTATAGAGCGTCCTGGGATATTTGATAATCTTATTATTAAAGGTAAAAAAGAAAATAAGATAATCATGCTTACTGGAATGGGATCAAGTAAGGATTTTTCACTATTAATAACTGATAAGAGAATAGATATTCAAACAATAATGAATGGTCAAATATTTCCATTATATTATTATGAAGTTCCTAAAACAACGCAAAAAGGTCTATTTGATGATCCTACAGAAAGTAATTATGTACGTAGAGATGCTATAAGTGATTTTATCTTTGAGAGAGCTAAAAAACAATATGGAAAGACCGTTACACGAGAAGATATCTTCTATTATGTATATGGATTCTTACATTCAAATGAATATAGAGAGACTTTTGCCAATGACTTAAAGAAGATGTTACCTAAGCTCCCTCTTGTAGAAAGTGTAAAAGACTTCTGGGCTTTTAGTAAAGCTGGACGTGACTTAGCAGAACTACATCTAAATTATGAGAGTATAGCTCCATACCAAAATGTAATAATAACGGGAGAAGAAAGTGATAACTTTAAAGTAACTAAGATGAAGTTCCCTAAAAAAGGAGAAAAAGGAAGTATCATTTATAATAGTCATATTATCATTAGTAATATTCCTGATCAAGCATATGAGTATGTAGTAAACGGTAAATCTGCTATCGAGTGGATTATGGATAGATATCAAATATCTACACATAAAGATAGTGGTATCACTAATGACCCTAACGACTGGGCTGATGAAGTAAGTAATCCTCGTTATATATTGGATCTTTTGTTAAGTATTATTAATGTATCTGTGCAGACTGTAGATATCGTAAATAGTCTGCCTAAAGTAAAATTTGAGTAATTCTATGAAATCAATTGTAATTTTTAATAATAAAGGTGGAGTTGGAAAAACTACACTACTATGTAATATAGCTTCATATCTAGCATTAAAAAAAGGAAAAAAAGTTCTAGTTATTGATGCTGACCCTCAGTGTAATGCTACTAGTTATATGTTCACTTTAGAGCAGCTTGAAGATATTTATAAAAGAGAAAATACACTCGTAAAAGTAATACAACCAGTCCAAAAAGGTAAAGGATATATACAAGGCAATTTTCCAATAGAAAAGAGTAATACTTTTGGTGTAGATGTTGTTCCAGGAGACACAAAGTTGTCTTTAGCAGAGGATTTTCTTAGTAAAGATTGGTTAGATGGAAAGTCTGGAGATGCTAGGGGATTACAGACGACATTTGTATTTAAAGATCTATTGTTAAAACTTGAAGATCAGTATGATTATATCTTTTTTGATGTTGGACCATCTCTTGGAGCTTTAAATAGGGCTGTACTTGTTGCTTCAGATTTATTTATTGTACCAATGTCTTCAGATATATTTAGTTTACGTGCAATTGAAAATATTTCTAAATCTATGAGCGACTGGAAAGGACAACTACAAAGAGGATTAAGTGATTATTGTGATAAAGAAGATGAACTATTTATTTTGAATAATAATGAAGTAAAATGGAATTTAGAATTTATTGGTTACATCGCACAACAGTATACTGCTAAGACAAATGATGGTGTAAAAAGACCTGTAAATGCATATGAAAAAATCATTAAGAAAATCCCAACAGTTATTGAAAAGCATTTAGTAGCAGATAACTCAAAAATAGAACACATTAAACTAGGTGAGATACCTAACCTTAATAGTTTAGTACCATTATCACAAAGCAGTAATACTCCAATTTTTATACTAAAATCTGAGCATGGTGTTGTTGGAGCTCATTTCAACAAAGTTAGGGAGTATGAAGATATAATATCAAGTATTGTAGTTAAATTAGAAGAGAATATTACCTTATTATGATTAAGTGGCCTGATAAACTAATAGATATAATAGCTAAAAGAAGATGTGTAATTGTTATTGGAGCTGGAGTATCAAAGAATTCAACTAACAATCAAGGAGTTAGACCATGTGACTGGAAAGAGTTTTTAGAGAAAGCGAATAATGGACTACCACATAGCTTAGAAATAAAAAAGCAGATAAAAAACTATGATTTTCTAACTGCTTGCGAATTAATTAAAAGAGATATGGGGGATGAGGAATTTAATGATTTAGTTAAAAGTGAATTCTTAACACCTTCTTTTAATAATGCAGAGATCCATAAATATATTTTTAATTTAGATTCAAAGATTGTAATTACACCAAATTTTGATAAAATTTATGACACATATGCAAATACTGCTTCAAATGGAACAATATCTGTAAAAAACTTTTATGATGAAAATATAATTGCTTCAATAAGAGATAATGAGAGGGTTATTATTAAAATTCATGGCTCAGTTGATTCACCAGATAATTTAATCTTTACTAGGAAAGATTACTCTAAAGCTAGAACAAAGTATAAAAACTTTTATAGTATGCTTGAAGCTTTATTCTTAACACATACGTTTATTTTTATTGGTTGTGGAGTAAATGATCCAGATATCAGACTAATACTAGAAGATTATACTTTTAAGTATCCTTTTGGTACTAAGCATTATATTATAATGCCTCAAAAATCTATACACAAACAAGTTCAAATAGTATTAGCTGAAACTATGAGTCTTAAAGTAATTGAATATGACTCTAAAAATAATCATGCTATATTAACAGAATCACTTGAGAAATTAGTACAGTGTGTAGAATTAAAGCGTTCAGAAATAGCTGAAGCACAATCTTGGTAAATAGTATTATATGCTACAAGCAATAAAGAATAAGAAAGCAGGACGTAATTTTAAAGGAACAGAGATACAGTGGAGTTCTTTATTTGAAGGTTCTGAGGATTCCTTAACGTCTTCTGTGGTAGGCACACTCTTGTATCTACCAGACACTATAATATGGACAATCTTAAACCAAGCAGTTGGATACAATCTTATCTCTATAGATGAACCTATTGAAGATTTTATCTTCTGGCCCTCATGGAATTCTAAATATACTGCTAATAGAAACTTTGTAGAACCAGATGTTTTTATAGAAACTCCCCATTACAATATTATTATAGAAGCTAAGAAGGCTGATGGAAAAGGACAGGATATAAATCAGTGGAAACGAGAGTTAATCGCCCATCAGAATGAGTATTGCAATGTAGGTAATAAGAAAGATGTAATTTTTATAGCATTAGGTGGAGTTTCTGAAGATAAAAAAGTACCTATAGAGATAAGTAGTTTTACAGAAGATTTACTTCCTGAAGGTTATGATCGTAAATTTACAATAACGCAATTACAATGGAAGACACTTCTAAAAACATGTTTAGATCAAAAGTATACATTAGAGTACATTACTGATGAATATAATCAAGCTACACTTCGAATCTTAAATGATATTATAGAATACTTTGAAATACATAAAGTATATCGTTTAAAGTATTTCAGTGATATTAATTATCCAAACTATAAAGTAAAAGATTACCCATTATCATCTTTTACATTAATATAAAGCCTTGTATATGAACCAAAAAGAATTAAATAACTTTTTAATAGACAGTAGAAAATCGTTCCGTAACCTCTTTATATATATCGATAGAATAAAAGATATCATGAAATATATTGACTCTATTTTAGAGGGGCATCAGTATAGTGAAGGACATACCCAGTTTAGTAATATTGCAACTGACAAGACTCGAGCTCGATTAAATAAATGGGCTTGGGACTGGTTACCAATGTATAATTATGAGTTCCACTTTGGAGTTAATCAAGAAACTAATGTTAGTTTTTCAATAATTATTATAGCTGATACTGGGTTTTATGATACTTCAAATAAAGATAAATTAGATATTGATCAATATGGTGATGTAGAACAGTCTGAATCTAAGATAATATTTTGTGTTGGTAAGAACAATTGGTTTAAAAATACAAAAACTGAAGAGGACTTAGCGTTTGAAAAGATATACAGTAATAATTGTGATGAATACAATGGTATCACTAATACATCAAAGTATATCTACGCTTATGCTTATAATCTAAATAGTTTTTTAACTAAAGGACAAATAAGAGCTAATCTTGAAGATTTTATAAATAAATGTAATGATAAGAAAATAGATACAATTGTAATTAAAAAGGAGATACAGTAATAAATAGGAATAAGAAAGTAAAAATTATTGGTTATGATTAATAAATTAAAATATGCAACGATTGCCGATATTGGAATATATGATTTGCTCTTTTATGAAGAAGCTCAAGAGACTAAATTAATCGATTTTTGTACACAAAATGGAATTACATTTTTACCTTCAAGAAATCGTAAACAAGTTTATAAACTACTAGGCAGTAAATTTGAGTTACAAGATCTGTCGCCTAAATTATGTATTAAACCCTATGAAAGAATTTTTGATGAGGAAACACTAACTAAGTTTAGTTTTTTAGATCACAATGAAATCCATTTTATAGTAGAGAACGACCTAATTAAAGGAGTTGTTCATATTATCGATTATAATTCTGAATTTATTCAAGTAGAACTTTATAGAGCCTTATTTAAGTTTGAGGTACATCTTAGAACATTATTAGTTGAAAATAACTTCACTAATGATGATTTTATTAACTGGGTTCGATTTAAAAGTGAAACAGATAAAGACAAAAATAGTAAAGAGCATTGGCAAAAACGCTTAGATATTATTGCTCCAAATGATCAAACTGAACTGGAAAAAGTAATTAATAAAAGAAAAGAGTTTAAACCTTTTCAAACGTTTTATTTATTAGAATTAATGCGATTCGCATCAGATAAAAAAGTAATTGATAAAAGAATTGTTGATATAAATAAGATTGCAACTTTAAGAAACCAAATTGCACATAGTAATGATTTAACAACCTTTAGCAAAGAAAAAGGTCAAATGGTTTATAATTACAAAAATCTTAATAGATATGTTAGACAAATCAATGCATTTTTTAAGGCGTATGAATATTTTCAATTAAGAATTGAAAAACTATCTGTTTAAGTGATTGATAAGTAATTATGATATGATCAAGAAAGAATACTCTAAAACCTACTTTACACACCTTTTATTAAACCGTTTGGAAACTCAGAATAGAAAAGGTGATTTACGATTTTTTAGACCTTCACTGTTTAAGATGTTATATCGTACAAGTGAGAGAAATTTTGTAAATGACATATTACTCCCACATGTTGAGACGCTAAAAATATATTATTTTGAAAACGATAATAAAGGAATACAGTTTACAACATATAAAGAGGTACAAAGTATTGTCGTCCATGATTCAGTATTGACAATACTATTAAATAATAAGTTATACACTGTTTATACTCCTATCAATAAAAATAGGGACACTCTATTAATTGAAAACTTTACACCCCTAGAGTTAAATGGAAATGATTTGTCGTTAGCAACTATTGACCATTTTCCTTCATTAATAGATAATTCAAAGGTTATTCAAACAGATGTTCTTTATACTTACATTAAGGATATTAGGAAAAATGCTAAACCTTTAAATCCAAATCTAAAGACAAAAATTATAGAGAATAAACAGATGGATCGTTTATGGCAGGATTTACAAAATTTCTATAAAAACTCTCCTATTGAATTAGTACATTCTAAATATAATAATAGAGAAGGTAGATAATTTTAAATTTCACTAGTATTTAAAGCATTTTACAAAGTAGATAAATTTTTCAGATCATTTGTAATGTACTTATTTTGTACTTATTAAAGCATCTAATTAACTATATATCAGAACAGTATTACTTACTGTATCGGGAAATTGTGTTTAGCATATGATTTGTCGGGAAATTATATCGGTTTAAAAAACTGTGATGCTCCTTTAAGTAGTAGATCTTTTGCTATGGATCAGTTTGAGGCAGATTCGGATGAAGAACCAACAAGAGAATTAACCTTAGAAGAGATGAAAGATTTTATTAAGGTGTATCCAAATCCGACTGACGGAATATTTAATGTGGTATTTGAAGAAGAGATTCATGGGAAAATCTACAAGGTAGAAGTGTTCAACCCTAATGGTGGTCTAATTCGAAGTAAAGACCTTTTACCAGGAGAAAGCAGCACAACATTTAATATCAGCGGTTATCCAGTGGGAATTTATATTTTAAAATTTACGCTGTATACTTCAGATTTTATTAATATCAACCTCATAAAAAAATAAGCGATGATTAAACAAGTAAAAGCATTGTTGCTCAGTGGTTTTTTGTGCTTGACGACTTTATCAATACATGCGCAAGAACAAGAAATACAACTTGTATTTGATACCACAGGTTATAAAGAGACATCTACTGGTGGTATTGTTGCCCCTCCCAATATAGCTAATGATACCCTTCCTTCTATAAAAGGCGAAGCAAATGTATCTGCTCTAGGAGGCTTGAATTATACTATTCCCATTGATGTAGTTCCTGGAGTAAATGGTTTTCATCCCAATTTATCCTTGTCCTACAGCAGCCAAGGAGATAATGGTATTGCGGGTTATGGATGGAATATCAGTGGATTATCGTCCATTGTTATTGGGGGAAAAAGTAAAGAGATTGATGGAATAACGATTGGTTCGCAACATGATGGAACGGATCCTTACTATTTAGATGGAGGGCGATTGTTATCTACAGATGGTATAAACTTTACCACTTTACTATTCTCAAAAATAAAAATCGAAAAACAAACGGCAGGGGAATATAGTTTCATCATTCAATATCCCAATGGGAAAATTGCCAAATATAAAGAGGTACAGAAAGATATTCACTTAATTAGTGTAATGATTGATTCTTTTGATAATCAAGTACACTATACCTACGATTTGATCGATGAAGTTACTTATCTCAAAAGCATTGGCTATGGTGGTACCTTGCAAAGTGGACCGAAGTATTTTGTCAACTTTACGTATAAGAATCGCAAAGTGAATAAAGTACAATATTTCAATGGTAAAATGAAGAACCATAAAAAGGTATTAAGTCAAATTGTAGTTACTGCACCTGACAATGCAACAAAAGCATACAGAACCTATGTGTTGGGGTATGATTACATTCAGGAAAATACCTTAGAACGTTTAAGAGAAGTAGAAGTTTACAATGGGGAACAGCAAAAGCTTCCTACATTAAAATTTAGTTATACTGATAAGGAAGCATCATCAGCTATTATTGAGAAAAGAGAAAGAAATATTCAAATGTATAGCAATGTTGAAGAGTTTGGAGCTGTTGTGATAGGTGATTTTAAAGGTAATGGAAATCCTCAACCAATTTATGAAATAGTATTACCTGATGACGAAGATGATACTTATAAGAAATATGCACATCATCCAGAAAAGAATTTCGTACTGTGGAGTCCAGAATTAACTGATCTTACATCCTATAAGAGAAGTCGAGATTTATTTGCAGGGAAAATATTAATGAAGAAACAAGGAGGACAAACAGGGGAAATGATGTCTCCAAATGATATTTTAATAACAGTAGCGACAGATTTTATAGCAAGCAAAACGATAGATTTTTTAACGATAGATTTTTTTGATTTAACTCAATCGGCAAATGATAGGTTGATTAAAAGCATTAAAGTGGATTTACCTTCAATTATTAGGAAAGAATCTTCATTTAAATACATGCTGAATAATAAAGGTGTAAATGATAGGTATGTCTATATAGCTGACGTAAATAATGATGGCTTAGCCGATTTATTGGTTCTTCAACCCGCTGGAGTTGGAGTACCACCTAGATATTTTTTTTATGAATTAGGTAAAAATATTCATGCTTTTAGCAATGGACAGAAGATAAACCTTAACGAAGTCAATGGGAATTACAAATCGGATCTATTTCAAAAAGATGTTCATGTGTATCCCATTGAATTTGATGGAGATGGTATTCCAGAATTTCTGACGGTAGATAAAACAGGTAAATTAACTATTTTGAAATTTGATTCTCAGGGACTTAAATTAAATGAATTGGATTTTCAGACCAGTCAATTAAAGGATTACAAAGAAAAGACACCTTTGATCTTTGGGGATTTTAATGGGGATGGACTGACAGATTTTATGACACCTGTTAATTTGTATTCTATAGAAGATTCAAGGACAGCTGACGTAATAAGAAAAATGAAGTCAGAGAGACAGTTGTGGTGGGTATATACTTCAACAGGAAAAGATTTTAAAGTTGAACAAAAGGATTTTACCGCTCAAAAATTAGCTTACATTGTCCCCTCTCAACATCACGTTATTAAGAAATACAATAATTGGGATAAAGCATGGTCTGGAAAAAAAGATAGATATAAATACACTGAATATGGTACGTCTAATATTATGGCGATGGATATTAATGGTGATGGAAAAACAGATCTAGTGTCATTTCAAAAATTTGCCGAAATAAAGTATACAGAGCATCTTATGGATGCGGTTATTGATAATGAACGTAAGTATTATAACTCTAGAGGAGGTGGAGTTTCGTTATACAATAATGGAGATTTGAGTTTTTTTATAAGTAAAACAGAAGCAAATGGAGGATTTAATTTGAAATCACTTGATACGAGGGTGAATTTAGATAATCATGTTATATCCCCTTTGTCCTTTATTTTTAGTAAGACAGATTACAATGTGTTTAATGTGTATAAAAGCAGTGTAGTCATTCACGATCCATTAACTCAACAGGAGCGTACTTTTACTATAGAATTAGATGACTTTGTTGAAGGCCAGCTAAAGAGTGTAGACAATGGTTCAGGGGTAGTACAAGAAATCGAATATAGTCCGATGTCAGAAGATTATACAACGCGTAGTTTTTATGACAGAGGAGATTCTTTTACACCCGAAAATAGAAATAGTTATAATTACACAAATTACAATGTAACTTATCCATATTATGTACACAAAACAAATGGAACTCATTATTTGGTACGTAAGATGCATACCTTATTTGATGATAAAATTCTTACTAAAGAATACAAATACTATAATGCAATTCAACATCTTGAAGGCAAAGGTTTTTTAGGTTTTCAAAAAACGAAGACGAGTGAAGTTTACGAAAGTATAGTAAATAGATCTAGAAACAATAGTAGAGGTAGTTCTTCTAGTTCTGGAGGTTATTCAAGAGAAGGAGATACTTCTTCAAAAGGTGTTAGTGGATATGTAAACAAATATGTTCCGAAAGATGGGAATAAAGAAATTCTTTGGAATACGTATACCTATAACTTTGAAAGGGACAATGTAATAGAAATGGAAAGATTTGGTAGTTTTGATGAAACTAAAACGCTTCGTTATACCCTGTATTTGTATGATAAAAAAGATAAACCAAATAAGAGTTACCAAATACTACAAACAAGTGAACAAAGTTATGATAAAGTAACAGGACACGAGATAATAAAAAATTTCGGTTATGATGCAGATTGGCTTTTAGAGCGCATTTCATACGTTTATTTTGGAAATAGTAATACGAAAGAAGAAAAATTCACGTATCTCCCTGCATTTACACATAATGGACATTATTTTTATGGTCAAATAGGAAAATCACAAGTCATTTCAAAACGAGAAGGACATACGTTTTCTACTAGAGAAGAATATACCTACAACAAGAATGGGGCTGTTGAAACGAAAAAAAAATATGGAAATAGCACCAAACCAATAACGACAAGTTATGCGTATTTTCCTTTTGGTGGAATTAAAGAAGAAAAGTTAACGTACTATACAGGAAGTAGTCTTGATTATAATGACATCTTTGTTAAAGACCCTTCTACTAGTATAGGAGGAGAAAAGCCAGTTGGTCCTTTTAATCCAGGAGAAGTAAAACCGGTTGGACCTTTTAATCCAGGAGGAGTAGTCACTGATGAGCAAACAGAAGAGTTAGTTACAACCTATGCATACGATGCATCCAATCGTTTTATTGTAAAAACAACCGCTCCTGATGGATTAATTTCTACTGCAACTGTTGATGGTTATGGAAAAGTATTGTCTCAGACCAATACTTTTGGGCAAACGACAACGTTTAAATATGATAGTTGGGGCAATGCACATACGATCAAAAATCACCTCGGTAAAAGTGTTAAGACCAAAAAAGTAAAGAGTAAAGTTGAAGGAGCTCGCTATGATGTAATCGTAACAGGAGATGATGGAAGTCAAACGATTACTTCTTATGATTTATTAGATAGAGCCATTCAAACCAAGACAAAAGCTATTGATAAATTGATAGATAAATTCGATCCTGTTGGTCCAGTGGGTCCAGTAGTCAAATACCCATCCAAAGAAATCGGAACAACACCCGATAAGGGGTTAATACTTGGTAGTATGAGTTATTGGGTGGTAACCCGTCAAGTGTATGATGTCTTTGGAAATATCATCCAGCAGAGTCAACCTTTTTTAGAAGGAGGAACGCCGAAATGGAATTATACCACGTATGATTTGTTACATCGACCTGTTGAATTTGTGGATTTTAATGGAAAAGTTACGCGTACTTGTTATGAGAAAAATAAAGTAACAGTAGAAGATGGACACAAAAAGACGGCGAAATGGATCGATGAACAAGGATTGGTTGTTAAATCACAAGATCAAGGTGGTACTATTCTCTATAAATATTTTGCCAATGGAAGTTTAAAAGAGGCTGATTACGACGGAATCAAAACAACCATAAGCATCGATGGGTGGGGAAATAAAACAAAATTAGTTGATCCTTCTGCAGGAACTTACCTATACAAGTACGATAATATTGGTAGATTAATTCAAACCACAAATCCCAAAGGAGGTAAAACGACATATACCTACAATAAGTTTGGACAGGTATTAACGGAAAAAACCAATAGTACAGCTGAAAATACGCGTATTGATATCGCCTATACGTATGATGAGCGCAGTAAATTGCCGTTGGCTATTAAAGGAAATTACAATGGGCAAAATTTCACCTATTCAACCGTTTATGATGCACAATACCGTATCAAAGAGAGAATTGAAGAAACACCTGCTTTTACTTACGGTACCACTTTTGTATATGATGCTTTTGATCGCGTTGAAAGTACAACGTCAAAAACAACGGTAAAAAGTTCGGGTATACGCAGTGAAACTACCGTTAAGAATGCGTATCAAAATGGTATTTTACACAAACAATTAGATGAAAATAACAAACTAATTTGGCAAATTAACAGTCTGACAAATTTCGGAGGGACGAAACAAATTAATTACGGAAATGGCTATCAGTCCATTCATAGTTTTAATGAGCACAGTCACTATTTAGAGAATATTAAACACAGTAAGAACAATGTGGCTATCGTTGATATTGACTATACCTACGACATACTTAGAGGAACTTTGTTACAGCGCAACAACAAGAGTTTTGCTAAGTCGGAGTATTTTAGTTATGATAATTTAGATCGCTTGTTAACTGAAAAACTCAATAATGTTATTGTCAATGAATATACCTATGACAAACGAGGAAGAACAACTTCCAATTCGCAAGTAGGAAAATACAATTACAACGACACCGATTATCGTTTGCAAAATATTGATATGAATGCAAGCGGAGCACAAAAAGTGACAACGCGAGGTTTTGCAACGATAAACTACAATGCCTTTAAATCGCCTAATGAAATCTTTTTAGAAGGAAAAGGAAGAGTGAGTTATGACTTTTCCATTCTTAAAAATAGATATGTTGCCTATTTTGGCAGTACAGAAACAAAAGATAAACAGCCGATCAAGAAGTATTATTCTTCGGATAAGACAATGGAAATTGTAGTAGAAGATAATAAAACGAAGATTATTACGTATGTCACAGGAGATCCCTATAGTGCAAACTACATGAAGATCGAAGACTACAAAGGCAATGTGAGACAAAGTAGTAAAAATTATTATTTACATCGAGACAATCAACAATCTATTGTTGCTATTACAGATAGTGATGGCAATGTGATAGAACAGCGCTATTTTGATGCTTGGGGAAATTTGGGTGCAGCTAAAATCAAGGGGGTTAATCAAACGATTAACGCAATGGGATGGACGCCAGGGCTTCTCATTGATCGTGGATATACAGGGCATGAGCATTTGTATACGGTGGGATTGATTCACATGAATGGAAGGATTTACGATCCTTTATTAAGGCGATTTATGTCTCCTGATAATTATGTGCAAGACAATTATAACACTCAAAACTACAATCGCTATGGTTATGTGCTAAATAACCCGTTGCTTTATACCGATCCTAGTGGAGAAATTATTGTATCTTTAGTTTCTGCTGTGGTTGTATCGATTGTTATCAATGGTATTGCCAATTCTTCCAAAAATATTCCTTTCTTTTATGGAGCTGGTAAAGCGGGTGTAATGGGAGGTATATCTGCTGCCATTTCTTTTGGAATTGGTACGGCAGCTTTAGCGGTGAGTAATACACTAAAAGGAGCTACTTTTATTGCACAAGCAGGTGCGCATGGAATAGTAGGTGGAGCGTTGAGCGAGATCGAAGGCGGTAAGTTTATTTCTGGTTTCTCTTCAGGAGTTGTAAGTTCTCTCGTTAGCAGTGGCGTAGGAAAATTAGGGCCAGAAAAAGGGAATTGGAATCTGCTAAATTCAAGCCAAACCAAAGCAGCCATGATTGCAGGTGGAGGATTATCTGGAGGTATTTCTTCTACCATTGCCGGTGGTGATTTTTGGCAAGGCATGCGACAAGGGTTGATTGTTAGTGGGCTGAATCATGCGATGCATATGGTTGAAAATGAAATAGATAAGGCGAGAGTAGATAAGCGATTGAGAGCTAAAGGCTATGAACCAAATGATGCTGCAGAAGATTTATATAGAGACCACAGTAAAATAAATGATTTTGCTGCACATGTAATTCCAGAATATTACGATGCGGCTCAAAAACCAGATTTTATTGTGGATAATACGATTGAAAGTGAAGGGGGGCAACAATCTCTTGGTAAAGTAAGGGTAAGCTATGATAGTGAAGGAAACTATTCACTTGTAGATGGAAAAGTAAGACTTCGCTCCACTGTATTTAACAGCTATAGAGGTTTAACTTTAACCATGATACATGAATTAAGTCACGTCATTGATGTTGTATCAGGATTAAGAACAATGTGGTATAAGAAATATGGAGCCGCAGCTTCTCTCCATATGTCAGAAGTCAAGGCATACGAGTTAGAAATGAGTTGGGGTAATAGTTATATAAAATCTAATCCAGTATATTTAAATCATTTAAATGAAATTACAAATAATAATTGGCACTTTTAAACAGAATATAACAATGCGAGATCCTAATTTTAAAAGAAGAATATTATATGTTATGATGTTGTTCTTTACCTCTGTTTTTTCTTATAGTCAACATGTAGTGAGAGAAGATATTACGCTCACTATATTAAAAGACTCTATTGAGAATAATAGTTTGGTTACAGTTGAGTTTTTTAACCATAGTGATACAGATTATTATCTACCTTTAGATACCTCAATAGATCGATATTTAGGATTTAATAGTTTTTACAATTTAAATAATCATTTTTCTCTTAATGAAGTTTGGTATGATAGAAACTTAAAGAAGGGAATACGAATCGCACTAGAAACTACGGATTGTATGGATACAAATCAAACTTTTTTTAGTTATAAAGCCCTTCTTAATGACAAAAACACTATGAATATTGATATTTTGGTTTTGAAGTCAAATAGTTATAGAAGAATGCGAGTTCCTATTGTTTTTGTAAAAAGGTATTGTGGTGATTGTACTTTATATTATCAAAAGACAGAAGATATGTTCAATTATTTTCAACTAAATTATCAAGTAACATATGAAAGAATGGAACAAATAAGAGAAGATAAAAAATACTATGCACGAGAATATTTAGAAGATAAAGGATATCAATTGTATACAAAAAAGATAGAAAGTAATATTGTACCGCTTAAAATTTCTGAGAAGATGAAAGAGTTCATGGAAGAGCCCTATTATGGCAAAACCTTTTTAGAAATTGAAAAAGAATAAAGGGTTAACCTATAAAAACAAAAGCAGTAGAGAGAATTCCCTACTGCTTTTCTCATTAAAATGCTATTTTAAAACAGCAGTAGGATTTGGAGACTAGTTCTTTTTCTTCTAATAATTTCGTTTAATAACTCTTCTGTATGCAAGTCTAAGCTATCTTTATTGGTAACTTAGCATTTCATCCCAAGCAGCCATGATTGCTGGCGGAGGATTATCCGGAGGTATTTCTTCCACCATCGCTGGTGGTGATTTTTGGCAAGGCATGCGACAAGGATTGATTGTTAGTGGGCTGAATCATGCGATGCATATGGTTGATGATTTGTGGAAAATTGAAAATAATAAAGCAACTTTGATAGACGAAAGTAGTGATGGTATTTACATTGAATCAAACGGTTCTATCTTTAATCTTTCAGAATATGATTTTACCAATAATATGTCTGCTGCAGAAAGTATTGTCCAGTATTACTCAAAAGATTATGCCCTATCATCATATTATGAGGGAGGAAGTTTTGAATAAAAAGGCGGATATTTTTCTAGTTATGCGGCCGCCGAACGTGTTGATCTGGGGCAAGCACTTATGAGTGTAAGATTGAAAAGCACTGGTTTCTTAGGAAGACAATTAGAATCTATAGGAAGATTTTATTTAGTTGCGGGTAAATTTAGTCCTTTATTGAACAACAAATTTAATATGATTAATTCTATAGGACATGAATATAAGCATTATCTAGATAATCTTCAGTATAAGTCATTACATAATAACGGATTTAGAAATATACAGGGATTTTCTGGTGGCCAAACCGAATTAAGAGCAATTCAATATCAACGGTCATTGCCATCATGGCAAAATACTACTAAAGAATGTAAATTAAACATACGGGAATATGAAAGTATTAATACATTTTGATAAATCTATTATATTGATCCTAGTATTATTTACTTTGATCAGTTGTAAGGAAGACTTTAAGGTATATCCTATTGCTCTAGATTTTATAGATTCAAATAAATTGGAATATATAGACGAGGTTGATTTTAGATACCTTGAAAAGGGAAATACTATTTTTAATACGGTTGTTTTTACTCTGAAACCTTTAGACTCAATCGTCAGAGGAAATCAAAAGATAAATTTAGAGGAGCAATTGGATATTGATATACAGTTGGCCTATAAAAATAAAGAATATAAAACTTTTCAAAAATTTTTGTCGATACACAACATGTATGAAGGGCAAATTTTTACCGTGGAATGTACTACTGAATTGATGGATGAAAAGAGTGAACTCTTTTTGTTTTTACAAAATTTCGATGCGTATAATACCAAGGAAAGAATTGAAAAATTAAAAAAAGAGTTACCTCAAATGAAATTGGTTGTTCGTATTGAAGATGAAATGGTTGAATTAGAAGTAACAAATAAAACAAAAGCCATATATACAAAAGTGCCTAATCATATGAGGAATATCATTAGTATGAGTTACGATTAAAAATTAATATGATATAAAAAGCAGTAGAGAGAATTCCCTACTGCTTTTCTCGTTAAACTACTATTTTAAAACAGTAGTAGGATTTGGAAACTAGTTCTTTTTCTTCTAGTAATTTCGTTTAATAACTCTTCTGTATGCAAGTCTAAGCTATCTTTATTGGTAACTTAGCACTTCATCCCAAGCAGCCATGATTGCGGGCGGTGGGTTATCTGGAGGTATTTCTTCTACCATTGCCGGTGGTGATTTTTGGCAAGGCATGCGACAAGGATTGATTGTTAGTGGGCTGAATCATGCGATGCATATGGGGTTGGATGGTTTGGAACAAGATAAACCGAAAGGGAAAAATAATGAAAGAGAAAATAACGATTTTTCGTTGGATAAATTAGCTTCTGATTGGGAAAAAAATAAAGAAAAGTCAGGTTACAATCATTTTAAAAGAGAAGGTAAGAAACTATATAAACAAATTAATAAACTAGGAGGATATATTATACTAGGATCAGGAGGTGGACTTGCTTCAAGTGGAAATGATATAAAAGGAGTACATAAGATAATTGAGGCTAAGGATATGTCTAATATGGGAGGTGGTGGAGCAATTGTCAAAGGTTGGTTAAAGTTGTTTCAGTATCTAAACGCTATACCTCCAGTTTTCGCGAATGACAAAGCTAAGATGACAATGATCCGACAAAGTAATGATACGATTTTTTATAAATACAGAGAAGCTAATTCTTCAAGAAGCTATCCAGTTTATGTTGTAATGAAAAAAGAAGAATAAAATAAAAAAACATGAAATACTTTAGTAAAATAATTATTGTCCTGTCCTTACTCTTTATATCTTGTAAGGATAAGTATGATTTAAATATAGCGTATGCATATCTTGTGTTAGGAGAAGAATTGGATAATAATATTGCTACATTAAATACTGTAATAACTAAAAAAAAAGACTAATCCTAGTTTCTCTTTAAATGAGAAACACAAGGCTATTGATCACTTGATAGTTGATTACTATAACTATTTGGATGGTTTGGATAGTATAAGTAGACAAAACAAAGAAAATTTGTTTTATAGTGAAGATGTTATGTTGAATCAGGCAAGTGTCTTTAAAAGAAAAACGATTTATTTTTTAGAAAAATTCACAGATGAAGCTGGAGAAAATAGTGAATTAATTCTGTTAGTAAATGATTTATGTAACGTTAAAGATATAAAAGTAGAAGAGGATTTTTATGCAGATTATATTGTCTATTATTTTCATTCATATCCTTATGAAATGTTTAATTATCAAATAAAGAAAAGAAAATTTAATCTTAAAATTATTCAAAGTGAAGTATTCAGCAGTGGTTTGTTAGAACGTTAGATTAATGGTTTCAAAACAATAGACTTTTGAAGGGAGTAACTGATAGAATTTATTTAAAAAATGATATTTATAACAAAAGCAGTAGAGAGAATTCCCTACTGCTTTTCTCGTTAAAATGCTATTTTAAAACAGTAGTAGGATTAGGAGACTAGTCATTTTTCTTCTAATAATTTTGTTTAATGACTCTTTTGGAATCAAGTTTAACCATCTATTTGGAGTAACTTAGTATTCCAACTCAAGCAGCCATGATTGCTGGCGGAGGATTATCCGGAGGTATCTCTTCTACCATTGCCGGTGGTGATTTTTGGCAAGGCATGCGACAAGGATTGATTGTTAGTGGGCTGAATCATGTGATGCATATGGGAATCAATCTGTTGGTAAAACAAAAAGTAAATGGATACAAAAAGGAGATGACTTTAATTATTCACTTACAGATGGAAAAGTTAGACTTCGCTCCACTGTATTTAACAGCTATAGAGGTTTAACATTAACTATGATACATGAATTAAGCCACGTCATTGATGTTGTATCAAGATTAAGAGGTATTTGGCATAAGCAATATGGAGAGAATGCTTCTTTGCATATGTCTGAGGTGAAAGCGTATCAATTGCAGATGAGTTGGGGAGATATTTATATAGAATCAAATCCCGTTTATTTAAATCATCTTAACAAAGTTAATAGTAATAATTGGCAATTTTAAATTATAATATAAAGATGAAAATTTCTTATTTCAAAAGAAAACACTATTGCTTATTATTGTTTTTTATATCAATATCTTTCTATGGTCAGAATACTACTCAGGGAGATATATCCTTAACTATTTTAAAAGACTCTATTGAAAATAATAGTTTGGTTACGATTGAGTTTTTTAACCATAGTGATACAGATTATTATCTCCCTTTAGACACCTCAATGGATCGGCATCTTGGTTTTAATAGTTACTATGATAAAAGAAGAGGAGATTTTTCACTGAATGAGGTATGGTATGATAGCAGTATGGAACATGGAAATTATAGAGGAACAGGTATCACAGATTGTATGGATGTTAAACAAAGTTTATTTAGTTTCAGAACGATGAAGGAAGAGGAGAATTTTAAGAATGTTGATATCTTGATAATGGAATCTAATACTTCAGTAAGAATAAAAGTAGCTATACAATTTATTAAGAAGGATATTTATTCTTGTTCTTTATACTATCAGAGTACAGATAATTTATTTGCTAATTTCCAACTAAGCTATCAAGTTGAAAAAGAGAAAATGGAGCAGTTAAGAAAAGGAAATGAGTTTTATGGTAGAAAAAATCTAGAAGATGATGGATATCAATTGTATACAAAAAAGATAGAAAGTAATATTGTGCCGCTTAAAATTTCTGAGAAGATGAAGGAATTTATGAAAGAGCCCTATTATGGCAAAGCCTTTTTAGAAATTGAAAAAGAATAAAGGGTTAATCTATAACAAACAAAAGCAGTAGAGAACATTTCCTACTGCTTTTGTTGTTATAAAGCTAACCTATTCCATCTTTTTTGTATTGGATCTCGCAATTGTTGTAGGATGGTAACTACTTCGAGTACGTAATAAATATCTGTAGGAATTGTGAAAATCCGTATGGCTTAGGTGTCCTACGCTCAAAGTAAGCGTTTCAGTTGTTTCCGATACTATCACCTTACCATACGGTAAAAATATTTTTTCAAGATCACAATACTTTGATTTAGGATTACAGTCGATAACGCACATATTATTCCAAAAGATCATCTACATGTATCAGAACGGGTGTGTTCTTTGTAATGTCAATGAGATTAAAGAGTTTTGTTTCTTTTTTTATAGTTTTTGAAGGTGAGGGAATACCTTCTTTCGTTAACTCCGCGTCATCGGGCAACTCACCCTCTCACCAACTATCTCACCTAGTTTATATTGGTTTTAGTGTTCGATGAATATATCTCACTGAGTTTATATTGGTTTTTGTGTTCGATGAATCTCCACTACGTTTCGATTTTCACTGCGTTTCGATTTCACCAACTCATCCTCTCATCAACTCACCCTCTCACCAACTCACCAACAAACAACCAACAATATCATTAATTTACTGTAGAAATCCTAAGCGTACTCACTTTGAATACTAGAGATTTTTTACCTTTGCCAGATGAGTTTATCTAAAGCAAATGTAGGATTCATGGCAGCAGTTACGGGGTTAATTGTAGCCAATTTATATTATTGTCAGCCCTTAATTCCCCTTATTGCAGAAGAATTTCGCGTTTCAGAAGCAGAAGCAGGTACATTGACCTATTTAACCCAAGCAGGTTATGCCATCGGAATGTTTTTAATGATTCCATTGGGCGATCGGTTAGAGCGAAAAAAGCAAATCACGTGGACGACTATCTGTGCCATTATAGCCTTAGCACTAACAGCCAGTGTGAGTAATTTCTTTTGGTTGCAGGTGGTGAGTTTTGTTCTCGGAGCCACGTCTATTGTTCCGCAGTTGGTCTTGCCTATGGCGGCAAGTTTGGCAGACGAAGAGCAAAGAGGAAAAGTAATTGGCACAGTGGTTAGTGGATTGCTCATCGGAATTTTATTCTCCCGTACCTTGAGTGGATTTGTTGGGATGTGGTTGGGATGGCGCGGTATGTTTTGGATTGCAACGGCCATTTGTGTCTTATTGGTGGTGATGATTCAATTTCGTCTACCCATTAATAAACCCACGTATCAAGGATCTATTTCTAGTTTATACGGCTCTTTATTTAAGCTAATTAAAGAACAAGCAGTGCTGCGCGAGGCAACTTGGATTACCAGCTTGGCATTTGCTCAATTTGGAGCATTTTGGACCACGATGGTCTTGTTGTTGCACAATCAACCCTTTGGCTATGACAGCGCGTTGATCGGATCCTTTGGATTGATTGGGGCTTGTGGTGCTTTTGCCGCACCTTTAGTCGGGAAAATTGGCGGAGCAGGGGGAGCGCAAAAATTAATTCTCTATGGCATAGGCATGACATTCTTGAGCTTTGTCGTTTTTGCCCTTTCTGCCAGCTCTATTGTAGGAATAATCATCGGAATTGTCCTTATTGATTTAGGTTTACAGACCATACACGTATCCAATCAAACGCGAATCTACTCCTTATTACCCGAAGCGCGTAACCGACTAAATACTGTCTATATGTCATTTAGTTTCCTCGGAACTGCGTTTGGCTCGGCTTTTGGTTTATATTTGTGGAAATATTTTGGCTGGGTAGGTGTGTGTATCGGTGGCATGGCTTTGGCCTTTTTGTCATTCTTGATTTACCTGCGCGCCCAAAGAAAAAGAAGTACTAAAAATTAATAATATAAGAAGAATGGAAAACGGTATTTACGCAAAATTTAATACGTCAAAAGGCGAGATTTTAGTTAAACTAACTGAAGATAAAACACCTGGAACAGTAGGTAACTTTGTTGCATTAGCGGAAGGGAAATTAGAAAATTCAGCACGTCCACAAGGAAAACCTTATTATGATGGATTAAAATTTCATCGAGTTATACCTGATTTTATGATTCAAGGAGGATGTCCTCAAGGTATTGGATCAGGTGGTCCGGGGTACACATTTGACGACGAGTTTGATGCAAGTTTAAAACACGATGGTCCTGGTGTATTGTCAATGGCTAATGCTGGTCCTGGAACAAACGGATCTCAATTCTTTATCACACACGTAGCAACTCCTTGGTTAGACGGAAAACACACCGTGTTTGGACGCGTAATCAAGGGACAAGATATCGTAGATGCGATTGGACAAGATGACGTAATCGAATCACTGGAGATCGTTCGCGTAGGAGAAGAAGCACAAAAATGGAATGCAGTAGAAGCGTTTAGAGTATTTGAAGGAGCAAGAGAGAAGCGCGTGGCAGAACAAAAAGCAGCAGCAGAAGAAGCTTTAGAAAAAGTAGCCGCTGGTTTTGAGCGTACAGAAAGCGGATTGCGTTACCAAATGATCGTAAACGGATCTGGAGCAAAAGCAGAAAAAGGAAAAACAGTTGCTGTTCACTATAAAGGAGCATTAGATAATGGAATGGAGTTTGACAACTCTTACAAACGCAAAAAACCAATCGAGTTTCCATTAGGTATGGGACACGTAATCGAAGGATGGGATGAGGGAATCGCCCTATTGAGAGTTGGTGATAAAGCGCGCTTTGTTATTCCATCGTATTTAGGATACGGAGAAAGAGGAGCAGGAGGGGTTATTCCACCAAATGCAATTCTAGTGTTCGATGTTGAATTAATGGACGTAAAGTAATGTACTTATCTTGATTTTTTAACCAATTAGAGAAAGTCAAGATGAGTTCAATATAAAAAAAGCTCCCAATCTTGTTTAAGTTTGGGAGTTTTTTATCAAACCTATTTTTAGTTATGAAAGAGAAAATCAATACGTGTTACGAAAAAATAAAACCGTATGTGCACCATACTCCTATCATGGAATCTGGGCATATCGAAAACTTTTTAGGTAGTGATTTGTATTTTAAATGTGAAAACTTTCAGCGCGCAGGTGCCTTTAAAATGAGAGGAGCAACGAATGCTGTTTTACATCTTACCGAAGCACAAAAGGAAAAAGGAGTCGTTACGCATTCCTCTGGTAATTTCGCACAAGCGCTAGCACTTGCTGCTCGTACGTTTGGTGTAAAATGCTATATCGTAATGCCCTTTAATGCACCGAATGTAAAAAGAGATGCAGTGGTGATGTATGGTGGTGAAATTGTAGAATGTGCGCCAACAATGGAATCTCGAGAACGCGTATGCAATCAAGTGATTGAAGAAACTGGTGCAACCTTTATCCATCCATCGAACGAAATGAATGTGATTATTGGGAATAGTACCGCAACCAAAGAATTGTTGGAAATTCACCCCGATTTAGATGCGTTAATCGTTCCTGTAGGTGGAGGTGGATTATTGGCGGGTACGATTTTAGCCGCTCAAACCTATGGTAAAGAGGGTATTGAAGTATACGCAGGCGAACCTTATGAAGTGGATGATGCCTTTCGCTCTTTAGAAAGTGGTACAATTGAATCAAATCTCTCAGTAGATACCATAGCAGATGGCTTGCGTACACAATTAGGCGATGTGAACTTTCCCATTATCAAAGAAGGGGTAAAAGCAATTATTCGAGTTCGTGAAAACGAAATCGTCAGTGCAATGCGCCTCATTTGGCAGCGAATGAAAATTGTCGTTGAACCAAGTAGTGCCGTGGCACTCGCCGTTCTAATCAAAGAACGTCCCTTGTTTGAAGGTAAAAAAGTAGGTATTATTTTATCTGGCGGTAATGTCGATTTAGATAATTTGCCGTTTGATTAACGGTTAGCAGTTAACGGTTAACAGCGGATATTCAATTATAAATAAACCATTCCTTTGTAGGGGTGGTTTTTTTTGTTTGTTGTACGTTGTTTGATAATCGACAAACAACGTACAACAAACAACATTTAAGTAAACAATTGATCATACGAGGTATGGTATTTTTTCTTGAGTCGTTGCTTTGTCTTTTTGACCGCATCAATCGTAATGCCCAAGATATTGGCGGTTTCCTGATTGGTTAGATTTAATTTTTGCAACAAGATAACCCGCAGATTGGAATCTGTCAGATCGGGAAATTGTTGCATGAGTTTTTCAAAATATTCACTTTGTTCCGTTTGAAAGGTTTTTTTGAAGATCATCCAACTTTCGTCCGTCATCAAATGCGAAGAGATAGTTTGTTCTAGCTTCATTCGCTCCGTTTGTGACTTTACGCTTGTGGAGTCTTTTAGTTTATTTAATTCAACCTCTAAGATGTTGATTTGCTTTGTTTTTTCAGCCAAGTATTCTTTATAGGAATCTAACGAGTGATTGGTATCTTGCCATCTCTTTTCCGATTCAGCCATCTCTTGTTCTATTTTGAGAATGTTTGATTCATATAGAAATGCTTGTTTGGATAGCTGTTTTCGGTAAATACGATAAACAAAAACTAGAATACACCCCAAAGAAAAAGAAAGGGAGATGAAAAGCAAACGCTGATAGTTGATTTTCTCATAGTGATAGCGCTGTGCTTCAATTTGTAAATTGATCAGCTCAATTTCTGCATCCCAATTGATTTGATCGATTGCTTTTTCTCCTTCGGTTTCATTGATGTATTCATGGAGTGTTGTGAGGTGACGACGATAGAGTAACTCTCTTTTTTCATCTTTTTCTGCAATAGAAATCTCCAATAACAATTCCATGATTTCGTATTCGAAACCTTTGACGTAGTTTAAACTTTGCGTATACGTAAAGGCTTCTAAAGCATTTTTTTTAGCTAAGGGAATATCGTTTTTATCCCAATATACTCGAGCAAGGGAGATCAATGCGTACATCGTATTTTTCTTGTCGTCCACTTTTTTTGATAAAGTAATGTCTTCCTCTAAATAACTAATGGCTTTTTCCCAATTTTGCTTGTTGTTTTCAAGCATCGCTAGATCACCAAGTACCTTAGCATAACGCAAGAGATCGCCCTGACTTTCCGATAAATTCTTCGCTTGTATTAGATAAGGATACGCTAGGGCTTCTTGTTTGTCTTTGATGGCAAAGCTTCCAATAGCGTTTAACAGACTCGTGTAGTTGATGTTGTCTTTGGTCGTGAGTTGCAAGGCCTTTGTTAGATAGGTAATTCCTTGTTTATACTTGCCAATTGTGCCATAGAAATAACCGATTTTTCTATAAATATCAGTGGATTGAATGGTGATTTGTTCGGGGTGGTTATCTAAAATAAAGGCAACTTCACTGTAGTAATTAGCAGATTCAATATAGTGATTGTAACTGTAGTAGTAAAAGCCAATTTGGGTATAAGCCCAGTGTTTAAGATTGGGAAAGTCAATCGTTTCTAACTGTTGCTCCACTTCTTTAAAAAGTAAGGTGGTTTGTTCATTAAAGGCACCAAGTTCTTTAGCCTTGATTTGTGCGCGTTTAATTTTTACAATGACATTGTATATGCTTTTATTCAACTCAAATTCTTTGGGGGAATTACTTAAAAGAACTTCTTCTAACTTAATAATATCATCTACTTTATTTAATTCTGCAATGAAAAGGTTGATTTGATTCGAAGTATGTTCTGTTTTCTTAGAACAAGAGAACATAATTGATAATAAGAGAATAATGAATATTTTTTTCATAAATAAAGAGAAAAGTTAAATTTTCAGATGTCCACCCTCATGTCCACCTCGATGTCCACCCCAAATATAGTGTCTTTTTTAACAGAATGTTTTACTTTGCTTAAGAATTTGTTTCAGGATGTAGATAAAAGTAACCTGTAGCAGTAGAATTACAAAAAGAGACGTTCTTCATTATAATGTACAATAGAAAGAAAAAGCGATAGAAGAAGGAAGAGGAGACTAGAACTGATAATAATAGTTTACGCATAAAAGAAGTCTTTGATGGAGTAAACTTAAAAATGCTGTCGTTTAGTAAAGGACTTGCGGAATATAAAGGAGAGAACCTTTGTTGCGATGTGAGGAGGCTGTATAGCCAAGAAATAGACCTTAGGAGCGTTTTAACGCGTGCTTTGTTGTAAAGGCTAATAGAACTATCTACTAGTAGCGACAAAGAAGAAAGGGCAAAATAAGTTGCATTTACCAACCAACTAACTATATTGTATGAAACCCCATTCTCTTCCTTGTGATGGTGAGCCATTAGTCATCCTTGCAAGGAAAGAATACAAGGGGAGACCTCTCAAGGTTTATTAATTTTAAAGAGTACTCAGGCGATGATATCATGTATTGTCGTCTGATTTTAGAAAGAAAATGAAAAAGAAGATTACTTAATAGCTTTGCAGTGAAGCTAGAGTTTTGGTTTTTAATAAATTTTTTGTTTTAATTGTTTTGGGATACTCATTCCATTCTAACCTAGTTGAATGAGTGTTTTTTTTGGGAAAGAAAAAGGTCAGCGAATAGCTGACCTTTTTTTATTTCGATATGTTTTGAGTACTTATGCTTTTTTACGTGTATCCAATTCTCCAAAATACATTTCTTGGAAGCTTTTGTTTACTCCGTGATCTACGCGTTTATGGAAGGTTCTAGGATCGATTTCGCTAGGTTTCTCATATCCAACAGCACTGATGAATTCTCCTAGAGCTTTCATTGTGTTTTTGTGGAAGTTCGCAACACGCATTCTCTTATCTGTTACATCTAAAGCTTTGTATAGTGTTTCATCTTGTGTTGCAATACCAACAGGACAATGTCCACTATCACATTGTAACGCTTGGATACAACCTAGAGCAAACATCATACCACGTGCACTATAACATGCATCAGCTCCTAAGGCAATTGTTTTAGCGATATCAAATGCAGAGATAATTCTACCTGAAGCTAAAAGTCTAATTTTACCTCTTAAACCGTTTTCGATTAATGTCTTATTAGCAAATACTAAAGCGTCATTTAATGCCATCCCCATATAATCGATAAACTCTAATGGAGCTGCTCCTGTACCTCCTTCAGCACCGTCAATTGTGATGAAGTCTGGTGTGATACCTGTTTGTTTCATAGCGTCAATAATCGCCAAAAACTCATCTTTACGACCGATACAGATTTTAAAACCTACCGGTTTTCCATTGGACAACAAACGAAGTTTAGCTAAGAATTGAACAAGTTCAACTGGGTTGCTAAATGCTGTGTGTCCTGACGGTGAGTGAACCGTTGTATGTGGAGTAATACTTCTAATTCCAGCAATTTCAACTGTATTTTTTTCTGCAGGTAATAAACCTCCGTGTCCAGGCTTCGCTCCTTGAGAAAGTTTTAACTCAATCATTTTCACCTCTGGGTAGTTTGAGCGCTCTTCAAATAATGACTCACTGAAAAATCCTTTTTCATCGCGACAACCGAAGTATCCTGTACCAATTTGCCAAATTAAATCTCCTCCTGAACGGTGGTATTGACTGATTCCTCCTTCACCTGTGTTATGTGCAAAACCACCAATCTTCGCTCCTTCATTTAAAGCTGTAATGGCTTTTTTACTTAATGCACCATAACTCATCGCACTAATATTGTAAATACTTGCACTGTACGGTTGTTTACAGTCCTCACCTCCAATTAAAGTTCTGAAGTTTGTATCTGAAACGTGTTTTGGATACACAGAGTGTGCAGCCCATTCATAACCAATGCGGTTTGGATCATCTTGCATACCAAATGAAACCGTTTGTTTCTCATTTTTTGCTCTTTGGTAAACAATTGAACGCTCACGACGGTTAAATGGTTTTCCATCTAATTCTCCCTCCCAAAAATACTGACGCATCTCTGGACGAATAGATTCAAACATGTATCTAAAACGTGCAAATAAAGGGTAATTTCTACGGATCGTATGTTTACTTTGAAGTAAATCATAGATCGTTAAATATGTAAGGATTCCTGAGATTACAAGATTAACTATGCTAGCTGTTGATTGGGTAAGTACAAAAGTCGTAATAGAGTACAGTACGTATATCACAACTAATGTAATGGTCAATTGGCCAAATGTGAATCGATTAAAAAACTTTTTGTGAAACATAAATCTAAAATTTAGTGCAATCTTTTTGTTGTCTAGTTTGTAATGTTAATGGTTTAAAAATAGGGTGAATAGGTCGTGATTCCTCACTTTTTAGTTTAAAAATAAACAGAAAGTAAAATCACTTCTATCGAAAGCAAAGGTAGTAAAGATTTTGAATTTAAAAGATTTTTATAATTATTATTTTGACAAGATTCGGCTGTAAAAATGCTAATATGATAATTTTACAGGACATGAATAATGAATTTTTACGTATTTTCATTAATAATTGTGTAAAATGTAATCATTGCTCTTTTTTTTTAGTATAATAGGGGAAGGATAACGTGTTTTATAGGTATAATTGAAATTTATAGATGCTGTGTTTACCACTGCTTAAGTAAGCAACTAAACAGGCTAAGCCAGCATAGATAAGTAATTCACTACCAAATAATTCACCTGCCATAAATATACAAGCTAATGGTGTTTTGGTCGCTCCGGCAAACACGGCCACAAAACCCAAACTCGCCACAAAACCAATGGGTAATTGCAGGTAAACGGCTAAAAAGCTACCTAATGTTGCACCAATGAAGAATAAAGGGGTAACTTCTCCACCTTTAAACCCTGTGCCTAAGGTGATCGCGGTGAATAGAATTTTGAGTAGAAAAACAGAATAGTCTTGCGGATTTGTAAACGAATCTACAAGAGTTTCTATTCCTAAACCTAAAAATCGCGTGTCTTGAATACTATAAAATAAGCCTATAAGGATTAACCCTCCTATAAATGGTCGCAAGGGAGGAAAGGCAATCTTAGTTGTCGCTAAGTGTGAGAGTGTATCTGTAGCTTTGACAAACAAGATGGCAGTCCAACCAAATAGAAGACCAGCTATACTTACCTTGACTAGGGTCAGTGTTGTTAATGCTGGAACACTCTCGACCGTATAATTCGTGTGGGTAATGCCCCAAGAGATACAAACAAAATGTGAAACAATAGCCGTGAGCAATAGCGGAAGAATGTAATTGTATTTACTTCGACCAACTACCATCAATTCTAAGGCAAACAACATTCCCGCTAGAGGTGTTCCAAAAACGGCTGCAAAACCACCGGCGATACCCATGAGCAATAGGGCTTGTCGATCAGCTGAATCAAGGTTGAAGAGTCTACTAAATTGATCGGCAATCGCTCCACCCATTTGAACAGCTGTTCCCTCTCTACCTGCGGATCCTCCGAATAGATGAGTAATCCACGTACCTAGTAGCACAAAAGGAGCCATTTTTAAGGGAATCCTTTCAACTGGATGGTGGTATTCTTGGATCAATAAGTTATTTCCTTTATTCGCTGCACCTCCAAAATAGTGATAAAGACCTCCAACGAATAAACCACCCAAAGGCAATCCCCATAGTAGCATAGGCTGATGGATACGTACCTGAGTTACATATTCGAGAACAGAAAGAAAGATTGCTGCAGATGTACCAATTAAAACACCGAGAAGTAAACTTAAAACAAGCCAAAGTAGCGGCTTACTTGGTGAGTGAAAAAGATAGTTTTTTGTTTTTTTACATGTATTCATAACGACTCAGTATAGATTAGTTAAACTATAGTATACCAGACGTCATCAGCTACAAGGCGGTTCAAGGCAGACATCATTGCCTATTATGATGAAACAAAGATAAAAAAAAAGTTCAACTCATTGAGTTGAACTTTATGTTATTTTTTTAGAGTTGATTAAATGTCATCAAATTCTACATCTGTAAAATTGTTTAAAGAATCAGACTCTTCTTTTTGATATTCTTTTTTGAAATCTTTTTGGTGTCTTTCTGAAATAACTTCTTCACCTTTGTGATTAACAACATACTCTGTCATTTCATCTAAGATATCTTTAAAGGCTGTGAAATCTTCTTTGTATAAGTAGATTTTATGCTTTTTAAAGTGAAATGATCCGTCGTCTTCTGTGAATTTTTTGCTTTCAGTTACGGTTATGTAGTAATCATCCGCCTTTGTAGCTCTTACATCAAAGAAATAAGTTCTTCTACCAGCTCTCAATACTTTAGAGAAAATCTCTTCTTTTTCTAACATTTCGTTATCTCTCATAATCCTTCTATCAATTAATTGATTTGTATATATAGCTTTCAAAAGTCTAAAAAAAATCCTAATAAACCAACTTTTTACACTATTTCTTTTTCTTTCAATTGTTTTTCATGTAACTCCGAATAATATCCTTCTTGAATAATCAAACTTTCGTGTGTTCCTGCTTGAATAATTCTTCCTTGATCTAGTACAATTATCTTATCTGCATTTTTTGCAGAAGAAATGCGATGCGTTACAATAAGTGTTGTTATGTGTTTACTGTGTTGTTCTAAGTGTTTTAGAATGCGTTCTTCGGTTTCTGTATCTACTGCAGATAAGGCATCGTCAAGCAAGAGAATTGGCGCATCTTTAATTAGGGCGCGTGCAATTGAAACACGTTGTTTTTGCCCTCCGGATAGTGTTAATCCTCGTTCGCCTAGTACGGTTTCATAACCATGCTCAAATTGTTCAATATTGTGGTGAACTACGGCCTTTTTAGCTGCTTCAATGATTTCTTCCATAGTTGCATCTTCTTTTCCGAAGCGTATATTATTGCTGATCGTATCCGAAAATAAAAAGGAATCCTGTGGAACAACGGCTACACTTTTTCTCAGATCACGAAGATTGCAATCCTCAATTGGCGTTTGATCAAAGCGGATTTGCCCCTCATCAATCGTATACATTCGGCTAATTAACGATAGTAAAGTACTTTTTCCAGAGCCTGTTTTTCCCAATATAGCCAAAGTTTCTCCCTGTTTTAGTGAAAATGAAACATCTTGTAACGCAACAATTCCAGTGTCTGGGTAGGTAAAGGAAACACGGTCAAAAACAATATTACCTTTAATTTCTGTTGGGTTGGGGTTGGTGTTGAAAATCTCGGGCTGTACATCTAAAAACTCGTTAATGCGCTTTTGTGAAGCTTCTGCTTCTTGAATCATGGAAGAAATCCATCCCAAGGAAGCAACGGGCCATGTTAACATGTTGATATATAGAATAAATTGAGCGATTACTCCAATATCAGGTAGCTTGCCATTGAAGTATAAAATGGATCCAATGGTAATCACAATCAAGTTACTCAGTCCAATGAGCAAAATCATTAAAGGACCAATCAGTGCTCCAGTCTTCGCTAATTTTAAAGATTTTTCTTTGCTGCTCTCTGTTAATACTTCAAACTCTTCTACTTTTTTATTCTCGATGGCATAGGCCTTGATCACGCGCATACCGGAGAAAATCTCTTGTGTAAATGTCGATAAAACAGACAAGTTTTGTTGAAAAATTAAACTGCGCTCGTTGATTTGTCGACTGAGTTTGAAGATAAAATAACCCAATAGTGGCAAAGGTAACAGCGAATAAAAAGTCAGTTGAGGCGAAATAATATACATTTGGGTTAGTACTACGGCAAATCGAATAAGTGTATTGATAGAATACATCACCGCCGGACCAACATATTGTCGAACTTTTCCAACGTCTTCACTGATTCTATTCATCAAATCACCCGTGCGATTTTGTTTGTAAAAACTCTGAGTAAGAATTTCATAGTGTTTAAAAACATCGTTCTTTAGATCAAACTCAATATGACGAGACATAACAATTAATGTCTGTCTCATTAAAAAAGTCAAAAAACCTGCAATAAGTGTTGTAACTAAAATCCAAAAAATGTTGGATAATAATAACTCTGTTACTTTTTCTTTGTCGAAAGCAGTAAGTTGTTCCAAAATACGGATAGAATCCCCAACTAATTTAGGCGTGTAAAGCGTAAATATTTGAGCGACAATGGTAATAATAACACCCGTTAAAAAGTGGTATTTATACTTAAAGAAATATTTATTTAAGGATTGTAAAGCACGCATAGTTTGTTTGTCTAATCTTGCAAAGTAAGAAAAAAGAAGGGTTTAAATGCCTTTTTTCTTACTTTAAAAAGTGATGGACAAATATAAACTATTATTCTTTTTTCTTGTGGAAAGGTTTTGACAAAAGTAAAAAACTAAAATATCTTTCTTTTTTATTTTTACCGTAAACCTTTGTGCTTTACCTCTTTTTATCTTCTAATTTTTCAATCATACTATAATTTACTTTTGTTAAAAATAATCTAATAAGTGGTTAATAATTTATTAATGAAATAAAAGTAAAATAAAAACTAAATATATTTGTTGCAGAAATAAAGAAGAGAAATGAATCTAATTGTTATAAAAAAGGGGAAGAAGATGAACTTACACCACTGGTCGTGAGCAGGGTCCTTTTTTTTATAAGTAACTAAAAATAACAAGGGGTTTGTCGCGAAGACAAACCCTTTTTTTTTGAAAAATAACGAGGATGAAAGTTTTAAAATTTGGAGGAACTTCTGTGGGAAGTCCAGCGAGATTTGAAGGATTATGGCCAATTATCCAGTCTCAAGTTTCAGATAAACAGGTGATTGTTCTCTCTGCAGTAGCAGGGACAACGAATGCTTTAGTGGAGATTGCCAATCAGTATGTAAACGGGAATATAACAGAAGCGCGGAAACTCGTACAAAGTTTAAAGCAAACGTATGACGTTTTTGTAGCCGAACTTTTTTCTACGTCAATTGGTAGAGATATAGGACAAGATGTAGTGGATCGTCATTTTCATTTTTTAGATGACTTGGGAAACGATTTGTTTACTTCTGTTGAAGAGCGTTTAGTCTTAGCACAAGGAGAACTCTTATCAACTACTTTATTTCATTATTATTTACAAGAAATAGGTGTTGCTAGTGTTTTGCTTCCTGCTTTAGATTTTATGCGTATGAGTGAAGATAATGAACCGGATTTAGCTTACATACAACATCATTTAGGGCAGTTGCTAGCAAAGCATGAAGCTGATACGGTTTTTATTACACAAGGGTATATTTGTAGAAATGCTTTTGGTGAAGTAGATAATTTGAGAAGAGGAGGATCAGATTATACTGCTTCTTTAATTGGAGCGGCTTTAGGTGTTGAAGAAATTCAGATTTGGACAGATATTGATGGATTTCACAATAATGATCCTCGCTATGTGTCACAAACAAAGCCAATTGCTAATTTGAGTTTTGAAGAAGCAGCAGAGTTGGCTTATTTTGGAGCGAAAATTTTGCATCCTCAAAGTGTGTTTCCTGCGCAAAAAGCGAATGTGCCTGTTCGTTTGCTCGATACCATGAATATAGAGGCCGCAGGAACTTTAATATCTTCTCGCTTTGATCATGCTGATGAGATTGTTGCAGTTGCTGCAAAAGACAACATTACAGCGATTCGCATTCATTCGTCTCGAATGTTGTTAGCTTACGGATTTTTAAGACGTGTTTTTGAAGTGTTCGAACGCTATAAAACCCCTATTGATATGATCACTACTTCTGAGGTAACAGTTTCACTGACTATAGATGATACAACAAATGTACATGCAATTGTAGAAGAATTAAATCATTTTGGATCTGTTGAAGTCGACGATAAGCAATCAATTGTGTGTATTGTAGGAGATTTTAAACGCAATAAAAATGGATATGCAACTTTGGTTTCGGAAGCAGTTAAGCATATTCCAATCCGCATGATTTCTTATGGTGGGAGTGAACACAACATCTCTTTATTACTTCCATCAACGTACAAAATAGAAGCTTTACGCGCTTTGCATCACCGATTATTTTAAAGTAGAAAAAGTATGATTTCAACCGATATAGTAGAACAATTAAAAATGGAGGAAACGCCATTGTATTATTATGATTTGTCCTTATTAAGAGAGACGATTGCTTGTGCAAAACAGGCGGCAGATCGCTGGGGATACCACATTCACTATGCGATAAAAGCCAATAATAATCCGCGAATCTTGCAAGAAATAAGCCAACAGGGATTAGGAGCAGATTGTGTTAGTGGATTGGAAATTGAACACGCTATTGATCAAGGGTTTACAGCGAAGAATATCGTGTTTGCCGGAGTTGGTAAGACGGATAAAGAAATCCGAATCGCCTTAGCTCAACAGATTTTAGCTTTTAATGTTGAATCGCTTGATGAATTAAAAGTGATTGGTTCTCTTGCAGAAGAAATGAAGACACAAGCTCGTATAGCGTTGCGTATTAATCCAAATATTGATGCACAAACCCATCATTATATAACAACAGGCCTAGACGAAAATAAATTTGGGATTATGATGCATGAGTTAGAAGACTGTCTTACTTGGATTCGTACGCATGCAACGGTTTTAACTTTGGTTGGTTTGCATTTTCACGTAGGATCGCAAATTACCGATTGGAATGTGTTTAAGCGGTTGTGTTTGAAAGTGAACGAATGGAATGAGTGGTTTGTAGATCGTGGTATTACCGTGCCGATACTCAATGTCGGTGGAGGTGTAGGGGTGAATTATACAGATACGACCAGCGATCCTATCGTTGATTTTGAAGCTTTTTTTGCCATTTTTAATCAGTTTTTAACCCCTAAAAAAGGACAAGAAATACACTTTGAGCTGGGAAGATCCCTCGTTGCAACTTGTGGAAGTTTAATCAGCCGCGTTTTGTATATCAAAAACGGAGTGAAAAAAAACTTTGCCATTCTCGATGCGGGAATGACAGAATTGTTGCGCCCTGCTTTGTATCAAGCTTACCACAAAATAGAGTGTTTAACTGTACGAGAATCTCAAGAACAACAAAGTATATACTATGATGTTGTGGGACCTATCTGCGAAAGCAGTGATTGTTTCGGCAAAAATGTGGCATTACCCGAATTAACTAGAGGCGACCTGATCGCTATTCGTTCCGCAGGTGCCTATGGAGAAGTGATGTCTTCTCGTTACAACTTGAGACAACCGCTGAATTATTATTTTAAAGAATAAAGTCTTTTGTAGTTGTTATTAGAAATTCTTTGTTAAATTTGATTGTAATAAAAATAGAACTTTAATTTAATCCCAAGTAAAATGAAATTAGGAGATATCGACGTAGCAGGAGAATTAATCGATTTAAACTTTCAATTATTAAGAACACAAATCTTATTGGAAGAAGTACTAAAACACAATGCAGAAACATTAAAATTGCCTTCACCAGAAGCGATGAATGAAATTAATGAATTTGCTTTACAATCCATTCAAAAGAAATTTCCAAATATGAATATTGCTAAAAGGGACGAAGAGCAACCTAAAGCAGAATAAGAACAAAAAAAGTCGTGATTTGCTCACGACTTTTTTTATTTCTCTTCTTTGACCTTCTACTTCTATTGCGCAAGTAATTTTTTGATCTTTCTTATTGGCGAGGACTTCGTAGTGTTAAATAGATTATTGTTTGATTTTTGTAAAAAATGAACAAAAATCATTTTATTTTTGTGTTTTTGTATTTTTTATTTAAAATAAATGTAGTTTTTTATTAAAAATTAATTAAAATGTTATATTTTAATGTAGAATATTAATCTAATTTATTATGAAAAAAATAATTCTATTAACCTTTTCTACTATTGCTTTATTGTCCTGTAATAAAATTGACGATGACTCTAAACAAGAATTTAGTAAATCGGAGCAAAATGATTTAGTAACTCCCGATCTTATGAGCTACAGTTATGTAGATTTAAAAAAAGTTTTTTATCAGTATGCCCAAAGTAATTGGCAAGAAAATATTGATCAATTAGAAAGATCGTTTTTTGAAGCGCAGTCTAAAGGACTTTTTTCTGATGAAAATAGTATTAACGACAAAATAGTAGATATTGAAATTCAATATAATTTCAACTTTTCAAAGGAAGTATCTGTGGTTTTATCAAATTTGTATAGTTCTATTTTCAATACAGAAATCAAGACATTGAAAGAAGTTTTCGATACTGAAAAAAGTAAGTTTATCAATAATAAAGATTTGACACTTAGAGATTATGAAGTATTGAATCCCATATTTGCATCGTTTGAGGCAAATATAGATTTTCTTCTTCTTCAGTATAATTTTACCAAGAATGAAAATCCTCGAAAATCTTTGTTTGGTTCAAATCCAAAATATACGAGTTGGTTAGACTGTATGACACAAAAGGGTGGTGCTCCAATAGCTAGAGGTTTAGTTGAGGGGGCTATAGGTGGTGCTATAGGTGGTGCTATTGCCGGAGCAGGCGGTGGTACTGTAGCTGTACCTATAATAGGAACTACAGTAGGTGCTGTAGGTGGAGCAGTTTTTGTAGGTGCTGCTGGAGCGAGTACGGGTATGTTAGGAGGTTTTTTATGGGCTAGTGTGGATTGCTTTACTCAAACACAAGGAGGAAGTGGTTCTGGAAATTGTGTACTCTTGGGGACTATCGACCCTATTGATCCAAGATATAAGGGAATGAATTACCCTAAAGTTATTCGTTCTCAAATGAGCCCCTCTCAGGAAGAAATTATACTCAGTGAAATTCAGAATTCCCTCAGAGATTTGCAAAGAGTCTCTTTGAATAGTAAAGTTAGAATTACTATAAAATAATTTAAAATACAATGAAACATGTTTTTGTTACAGTAGGAACCTTGTTATTTTTGTTTTCTTTTTACTTTCAAAATAGTATAAAATTAGTCATAGCATCCGGGCATTGTTTTTATAAAGATTGGTTGTTTTATGTCGCTTTATTGATTTCCTTTTTAGTGAGCTACACAATAAGCTCAATCTTGATTAAAAGGAAATAAGCTCAGCTTTTATTTTAAGATAACAAAAAAAGTCGTGATTTACTCACGACTTTTTTTTATAGATTAACTGCAATGATTCGAATTCCAATTAGCATGACCTCGACCTTCCCAGCATTGATAACTTTGTTTGATTTTTGTAACGTGGTATTGTCCTTCTTTTAGATTAACTGTCATCACCACTTTTTTTGCCTTCATTGAATCATCGTTTATGCCATCTTCAACTAAGGTAACTAAAGTAACCGAGGTGTCAGACATTTTTAAAACAGTAATATCATAGCTGTATTTTCCTTCTGCATGGGTATCTTCAGGTGCATAAAAACGCATGATATTTTCTACAGAAGTGAGTTTCTCTCTTTTGATAGCCTCATTTAACTCATCTAATGTATCTTGTTTGATCAATTCATATTCTTCTATCGCTGAATCAAGTTTAACTTGATCTACAGGAGTGCTCGTTTCTACCTCAGTAGGAGTGGAAGAAGTGGATTTGTCTTGACATCCCATTGTACCGACTCCAACTAGTATAATGCCGAAATAATAAAATAATCTATTCATAGCTAATTAGTTAAGATTGTTACTATTATAAATATAATTAAAAAAACAGAATTTTTATATATTTTTTTTACAAACTAATAGAAGCCGTTGTTTTATTGCTTAAAAAAATGGAATTGCAGTAATAAAATAACAAGAATTAGATTCCAATTTCAAATTGCATTCTAAAATACCAGTTGTTTTTACCTGCTCCTTGATAGAAGTCTAATTGATCATAACTAACTTCTGCTTGCAACTTGAAAGCGTGTTCCCATAAGTATTTTGTAACGCCTAAAGTATACTGTGTCGTATTGGGTAAGTTTAACTGTTCATGGAGTTGTGTTTTCATCTTTTGTGTAGAAACACGACCAATAAATTCGTAATTGCTTGGTAAGATATAACTCAATTGATAATCCATTCCATGACCTGCAAAAACGTAACTATTGCTTTTAGTACCGTCTAGTTGTGTTTGGTAGGTGATCGCATCATCTACATTTCTATTCATAAAGGAAACCATTCCCGCCCAACCATTGTACTTTAAGATAGCATCAGCCATAAAAGAATTAAGATTTCTAGGTTCATAGAGTTTTGTTCCTGTTTGCCCTTGTGAGTTTTCAGCGTTGTTGTTGTGTGAAAACGTTCCAGCAAGCATTAATTTAGGTTTAGCTTCTCGAGCAATATCTCCTTCGAAGTACGCTCCATTATTTTTAAAACTTCCCATCGGAAATAATTCTACACGACCTGTTAAGGCATAACTATCGCTTTCAGAACCTTGGAAATTTCTTCCATGTCCTGTGGAAACAGCTGTTTTAATGACATAACCAAATTTGTCTTTTCGCTCTTGATGATAGTAAGCCTGAATACCAAAATCGCGATCGATATTAAATTTGGCGTTATTGATAGAGCGATCTGTCAATTGTAAAGCTCCGGATGAGTTGATGCGTTGTCTGTTTCCAGGTAGCTTTGTTTGTCCGAAAATAAAACTCCAATTCTCATTCGGACGATAGGTCATTGCTGCATCTCTAATAATATTCACCGATTCTCCTTCCACTGTTTTTCCCATGTCTTTAGGGGCAAAGGACAATTGGATAACGTATAAGAATTTAGGATTCCCTACATAACCGTCGAAACGCAAACGCAAACGTCTAATTTCTCCTTCGTACTTTGTTTTTCCACCGTCGTTTTCCATGAAGGTTAAACGGTTTTGCATGCGAAAACGCAAGTTTAGTTGAAAAATACTGTCTGCAGATGTGATTCCAACACCTTTACCAAAATTGTAGTAAGGCAATTGTGCAAGTTTAACATCGTTAGTTGCAGTTTCAATTTTCTGTGCTATTGCGTTAAATGAAAGTAACGTCAATATTAATAAATAGATCTTTTTCATGTGTTCGTGTGTTGAGTTTGCAAAAATAAGATTAGTTTTGTTTCTGCATTTATATCGTTGTTATCGAAATGTAAGTTCAATGTTATTAAATGGTTAATTAAAGATAGTAAAGAAAACAGCATGTCATATATTGGATATCATTTTACAGTAGAGCCTATGGTGCCTGGTGTAGAGATTCTTATCGCAGAATTAGGGGAAAAAGCATTTGAGAGTTTTGAAGAAACAGCCATAGGCGTTAGTGCTTATGTACAACAAGACTTATGGACAGAGGATATTTTGGAAGATATTTTCATTTTGCAATCGGATCAATTTACTATTACCTATAGAAAGGAAGAAATTGAACAAGTGAATTGGAATGAGGAATGGGAGAAGAATTTCGATCCAATTGACGTGGATGGTATATGTTATATTCGCGCACCTTTTCACGAAAAAACACAGGCACAATACGATATTGTAATTGAGCCTAAGATGAGTTTCGGAACAGGACATCACGAGACAACCTATATGATGGTACGTCAAATTTTAACCAACGATATGCAAGATAAAGTTGTGTTAGATATGGGATGCGGAACAGCTATTTTAGCAATCTTAGCGGCTATGCGTGGAGCAAAACACGTAGATGCTATTGATATTGATAATTGGTGTTATTTAAATTCTATAGAAAATGCTGAGCGCAATGCTTGTGCTAATGTTGAAGTGTTTGAAGGTGATGCCTCTATTTTGGTTCAAGAACCTAAATACGATGTAGTATTAGCCAATATCAACCGCAATATTTTGCTGAACGATATGGATCACTATATCAAAACAATGAAGGAAAATGCAGAAATTTATTTCAGCGGATTCTATACAGAAGATGTGGCTAGCATCAAAAAAGCAGCAGAAGAAAAAGGTTTAACCTTTGAAAATCAATTAGAAAAAAATAATTGGGTATCTTTGAAGTTTAAAAAGCGTTAGTCATATTAAAATACGAATAGTATGAGTACAAAGGAAATAGTTGAAGAAAAAATTGATGTATCTGAATTGCTCGACGGTCAAAGTGAAATCATCTTGTATAATGATGATGTCAATACGTTTGATCACGTTATCGATACGTTAATCAAAGTGTGTGATCATACAGCAGAACAAGCAGAACAATGTGCTATTTTAGTTCATTATACTGGAAAGTGCACAGTGAAGACGGGTGAGTTTAAAAAATTAAAACCACAATGCCTACAATTGTTAGACGCAGGATTGAGTGCAGAAATACAATAAAAAAGGGAGCTATAGGCTCCCTTTTTGTTTAAAATCTAACCCCACAAATACTTTAATGGGATTTCCTCTTGCAATCTGCATTTGGTTTAACCAAGTGTTTTTCTCTCGTTTTTCTTTTGTAGCTTCGTTGATCTGGGCTATTTTTTCTTCCAATCGCGTCCGTGCTAATTTCTTGTTCTGATGTTGTGATCGACTGTCCATAGCGGTTACTTGTAAACCGGTAGGTAGATGCGTCACGCGTACGGCAGAACTGACTTTATTAACGTGCTGTCCTCCTGCACCAGAACTGCGAATCGCCTGATAGGATAAATCGCTCTCTGCTAATGCTTCTCTTTCTTTAGCTTCGTCGCTTTGAAAAATTCCAATAAACCAGTTTTTTCGCTTGTGCTTCGGACGAAAAGGACTTGTGCAGATCCACTGTATACTTCCTAACCATGATTGTGTAAAAACCAATAGTTTGCGTTCGTCTTCACAATTGAGTTCAATAAAAACGGAATCTGAATCGCAGGTTGTCTGTTCTTGATACGTTGCTGTTATCTCTTGTTGGTTTGCTTCTTTGACGAAAATAGCAGCAATTCGAGTTACAGCAAATGTACATTCAGCAGGACCTCGACCTGAGGTAATTTGTATTATCTTTTTCATCTTACTTATCCATGCGTACAAATTTAGGCGTAAACGTGCCTAGTGTTCTTACTAAATCTTCTTGGGCTTGCATAACGGCATGAATGTCTTTGTAGGCCATTGGCGCTTCGTCAACGCTACCGCCAAGGAGCTGTACACCTGCCGTTTTTAAGGCCGCTTTAATATCGCTTTTGGTGAATTTACTCTTACATGCATTTCTTGAATGTAAGCGACCTGCTCCATGTGAGGCCGAATTCAAACTCGTTTCATTTCCCAAACCTTCCACAATAAAACCAGGCGTTGTCATTGAGCCCGGGATAATTCCTAATTGCCCCTTTGCCGCAGGAGTAGCTCCTTTTCGGTGAACAATGAGTTCCTGTCCGTTGATCACTTCTTTCCATGCGAAGTTGTGGTGATTTTCGATTGTAAATGCAATTTGTTTGCCCAAAGCTTTGGCTATTCGCCGATGGATATCATCGTGACAAGCTTTTGCATAATCTCCTGCCAAATTCATAGCCAACCAGTATTCTTGCCCATCGTGTGTATCGAGATCTAACCATGCTAAATGTTGCGCATTACTCGGTAATGGACATTGTTTGGTCG
Organism: Myroides sp. WP-1; assembly: GCF_014145635.1. Classification (GTDB taxonomy): domain Bacteria; phylum Bacteroidota; class Bacteroidia; order Flavobacteriales; family Flavobacteriaceae; genus Flavobacterium. The sequence goes on along the minus strand of NZ_JACHTC010000005.1, from coordinate 149,938 downwards.
CTAAATAGGTATAGTGTTTAGCAATATTTGCTCCTAAACCCCTCGAGCCACTATGCGATAATACCGCAATATAACTACCAGGTTCTAATTTCCATTCAGGCTTGGTTTCTGTTAAATGTACTACGCCAATCTCTACAAAGTGATTTCCACTTCCCGATGTTCCCAATTGCTTATATGCCTTGTCTAACAACCCTTTTACAAAGGGGATATTTTTGAAAGCATCGCGATAGAATACTTCGTGATCCACTTTGTTTTGGTGGGTTTCATACATCCCAAATTTAGTGTGATCCGATAAGATATTCATCAACTGATGATCCTTGCCCTTGAGAAAGTTTGCGGGTAAATTAAATACAGATAAACTCATCCTACATCCAATATCTACCCCAACACCATAGGGAATAACGGCATTGTTTGTCGCTAATACGCCCCCTATTGGTAGTCCATAGCCATAGTGTGCATCGGGCATTAATGCTCCTGCTGTTGCAACAGGAAGTTTTAGAGCAGTATATAATTGATACTTGGTTTGTTCATCAATGGCATCTGCTCCAAAAATGGAGAAGGGTGCACGTGTATGCATCAGTTCTTGTTTCTTAATCTCTACTTGTTTGACCAGGCTTTCTGCTACTTTTCCCCAAATACCATCACCTAAATACGTTTCGGGGTTTTGTAACACTTGTTTTGCTTCTCTAAGTATAGCGTCTTTGTTTTCTTTTTTCTTATAACGACTAATAGTACCTAAAGCAATATTAATTGTATTATTCTGTGGAAAACCTAATTGAATAAGGTCTTTTCCTGAAAGTTTCCTTCCCATGATTTTTTGTTTAATTGACTATAAAGGCAACTCGTGAATAAGAGTTGCGTGAACTTGGTTGGTGTTCGACCAACGTGTCAATTCGGGTTTTCTGTAAAGGGTCCGGAATAAACAAAAAAAAGCCCGAATTTACATCTTCGGGCTTTTCATATATTAAGTAATCTGATTTACTACAGTGAAGTACCACGAAGATACACCCAAGCAACCTGTGCTGGTGTGAACAATGCCGATGTAGAATTTAGTACAAACATTTTTTCTTCGTTTTTTTGTGTTAAACTTATTTGAATGCAAATTTTGCAAAAACTTTTTGATATAACCAACTATAATTTAATTTTTATTTTTAAAACAGATGTACGGCTACTAAAAAACTAAAAACTAGAGGTTAAGAAGAAAATCAAAAAAGAGAATAGCCAAAGGAAAAGTCGGCTGTTGATAAGATTTGTCTATTTTTGTAAAAAAATAATCACGATGAAAAAGTTAATAGGATTAGCCGTAGTCATGGGCTTTATGTTGCAGTCATGTGTAACAACAGAAGAGGTAACAGTAAAAAAAGATGGAGTAATAACGTATGCCATGGATATGGATTTTTCTGAATTGCTACAAACAATGCCTAGTGCGAACGGAGGAATGTCTGGAGATGTAAAAAAAGCGTTAGACTTAATTAATGGAGAAGAGTTGTCAGTTGATCAATTATTGGATATTAGCTTGCTAGAAAGTAAAAATCCAGAGCAAAAGAAAGACAGTATTCTCAAAGCTAATCCTGATTTACTCAAAAAAACGGAGAATCTGAGAATGCGCGTAATGATGAATGATTCGATCGGAAATATTGGATTGAAAGTTATAGCTAAAAGTGCTTCGGAACTCAATACATCTTTGGCGAATCTAAAAGAATTAAGTGCCTTAGGTGAAGGAAATGGAAAGAAATTAGATGCGCCTGAATTTGTTAAGCATTCAACATATGATTGGAAGAAGAAAACACTACAACGCACCATTTCAGTTAAACCAGAAGATGCTGCAAAGAGTTTAGGAGAAATGGGACAGATGGCCGCAATGTTTACTTATAGAATTAAAGTGAGTTTTGAGCAACCTATTAAATCGGTATCTTACCAAGATGCAATGATCTCGCAAGATGGTAAATCGTTTGTCAAAGAATTTAAAATGTCAGATGTTATTGCTAATCCAAAGATATTAGAGTATAAAGTAGAATTGAAATAAAAAAAAGAGCTTGATTTTTCAAGCTCTTTTTTTTTATAATTTATTCATGTTTCCTGCTAAAGCTTCGATGAATTTTCCGATAGGTCCTTTTACCATCATCGCCATCATTGGGTTGAAATTTCCTTCAAAGTGAAGTTGAATTTCTGTGTTGTTCGCGTCAACTTCAGTGATATCTCCTGTTAGTGTAAAGGGTAATTTATCACTTGCTGCACCTAAAACAATCTTAGAATGAGGTGTAGCCTCTTTTTTCTTTAATTTGATTTCTGGCATTCCCTTTAAAGCGAAAATGAATGAATCATCTCCTGTTACTTCAAATTTTGCTATAGATTCAGGCATTAATTTTTCGAAGTTCTTTACGTCTGATAATGCGTTAAATATATATTCAGCGGATTGCGCTACTTTTACTTTTGGACTTTCTAATTGCATATGCTTATTTCTTTAATTATTGATTCCATTGCGATGGATTAACTCTCCATTCTTGTAGTGTTTCTAAATCAGAAGCAGAAATGTAATTTTGTTTCACTGCATTCTCCAATAGAGAAGAATAATTGCTCAACGTTGTTAGTTCAATTCCGGCTTGAGCGAAGTTGTCTTTAGAAACTTGAAATTCATAAGTGAAAATAGCAGCCATTCCCAAAATTTCAGCACCGTTTTCTTTTAGGGCTTCCACTGCTTGTAAGCTACTTTTTCCTGTACTGATCAAATCTTCAATTACAACTACTTTTTTTCCTGCTTCTAATTGACCTTCAATTTGATTTTGTCTTCCGTGTTTTTTTGGTTCAGGACGAACATATACAAAAGGCAATTGTAAAGCTTCTGCTACTAATAACCCAATTCCGATAGCGCCAGTTGCTACACCAGCAATTACATCAGGTTGACCATATTTTTCTACAATGTGTTTCGCAAACTCGTCTTTTAAGTATTTTCTTATCTCTGGATAAGACAACGTTATGCGGTTATCACAATAAATAGGTGATTTCCATCCAGAAGCCCATGTAAAAGGATTTTTTGGATTTAATTTAATTGCGTTAATTTGCAGAAGTAATTCGGCAGTTTGTTGAGCTGTTTCTTTAGTAAAAATCATAATACAAATGTATAAAGTTTTTGTAAACGATAAACCGTTGTTTCTCACTGATAAAATTGAGAAAGAAACCGATTTTCAGTTGTTCTTGTTAGACAGTGTTGATATTGACAAAATTATCATTAAATATTTTCAAAATAAAATTGATAAGGCATTTTTATATCATCCAGACGAAAAAGCAATGATGAAAAAGCTAAAAGAGAAGATTCCTGTTCAAAAAGCAGGAGGAGGAGTGGTTTATAATGAAGAGGGAAAAGTGCTTTTTATTAAGAGAAATGGCAAATGGGACTTGCCTAAGGGCGGTATTGAGAAATACGAAGAAATAGAAGAGACTGCAGTTCGCGAAGTTGAAGAAGAAACGGGAGTACGTCAACTAAAGGTAACCAAGAAGCTACCAAAGACATACCACGTATTTAAACGCAATGGCAAGTATCGATTAAAAATTACTAGTTGGTTTGAGATGACCACTGCGTATCAAGGAGAACTAAAGGGTCAAATAGAGGAGGGGATTGAAGAAGTGGTTTGGTTTGACAAGGCGCAGATTAAGGAAGCCATGGCTAACTCGTATGAAAATATAAAACTATTAGTAGAAGAAGCAGGTTTGCTGAGTGAATAAAAAAAGTCGCCGATAGGCGACTTTTTATTTTTTATATTCGTACAGGTTCTGGAACTAGTTTGGTATAATCTCCATTGTTGCGAATAACATCGCGTACAATACTTGAACTAATGAACGAAGTACTTGCAGCAGTGAGTAAGAAGACCGTTTCTATTTTAGTCAAGAAGCGATTGGTGTGTGCAATGGCTTTTTCAAATTCAAAATCTGCCGGATTTCGCAATCCTCTTAAAATGAATTGTGCCTTTTTTTGGTGACAAAAATCAGTGGTTAGCCCTTGATACGTTTCTACTTTTATTTTGGGTTCATTGGCAAATGTCTTTTCAATAAAAACTTTGCGTTCTTCTAAACTGAACATGTATTTTTTGTCAGCATTTACACCAATGGCAATAATGATCTCATCAAAAAGAGGCAATGCTCTCTTAATAATGTCGTAATGCCCGTTCGTGATTGGATCAAAAGATCCTGGGAAAACAGCTCTTCTCATACTTTAAGAATCTTTATTTTTGCAAAGCTAATGTAATTGCATTGCCAAACAAATCAGACAATGGAATTTTAGCTTCAGCAGCTTGTTGAGGTAAAATACTTTCTCTTGTTAATCCTGGAACGGTATTCATCTCCAATAAAAAGGGTGTATCGCCCACAATGATAAATTCACTTCTCGAAAAGCCATCCATTTTTAGAATACGGTAGATTTTGATTGCAATATCTTCGATCTTGGCTTTGATAGTATCGTCTATTCGAGCTGGTGTGATTTCTTGAGATTTGCCTAGATATTTAGCTTCATAATCAAAAAAGTCATTTTCACTTACAATTTCTGTAATAGGTAACACAATAACTTCTCCTTTGTAATTGATTACTCCAACAGAAACTTCAGTTCCCTTTAAAAAGCTTTCGATCAAGATCTCATTATCTTCTTTATAAGCAACTTCAATCGCTTGTACAAGTTCTTCTGTTGTATGGGCTTTAGAAATACCAAAGCTCGAACCGGAGCGATTCGGTTTAACAAAACAAGGCAACCCAACGCGTTGAATGATTTCTTCTGGGTTGATTTCGTCTCCCTTATTTAAATAGTAAGAAATAGCTGTTTTAATGCCGTAAGGTTTTAAAACAGATAACATATCTCTTTTATTCATCGTTAAAGCTGCCTGATAGGCATTACACGAGGTATGAGGCATTTGAATCAATTCAAAGTAAGCCTGTAACAACCCGTCTTCTCCAGGTGTTCCATGAATGGCATTGAACACTACGTCAAAAGAAATTTTTTGTCCTTTATACTGGACTGAAAAGTCGTTCTTATCTACGGGAAATTCCTCGTTGTTCTCATCGACATAAACCCATTTATCGCGAAAAATATGGATTTTATAAGGCGTGTATTGCGCGCGGTCTAAGGTGTCAAATACCACTTGACCACTTTTTAGTGAAATTTTAAATTCACTCGAATAGCCCCCCATAATTACTGCTACGTGCTTCATATACCAAGGATGTTTGAAGTTAGATTGATAAAAGAATTGGATTAAATTGTTTAAAACAAATTTATAACAAAACACAGAAACAAAAAATCTTTTCGATTTTATATCTTTGTCAAAAATATATCCCTATGAAATTAGTTCAATTTTTGAAAAGTAAGAGCTTTTTAATTTCTTTGGCAGCGGCCATCTTAATCTCAATTGTGGGCGTATTAGGCCTATTGAAATGGTTGAAAATAACAACGAATCACGAACAGCGTATTGAGGTTCCGAATGTTATGAAGCTAGATGCCTTTCAAGCTGAACAAGCACTCGATCAAAAAGAATTGCGTATGGTGGTGTTGGATACGTTGGATTACAACAAGAATTATCCGCCATTAACTGTATTGGAACAAGATCCAATGCCTGGTTCAAGTGTAAAAGAACATAGAAAAATATACGTTAAGATTAACGCCTCAGGTTATGGTAAAGTAATTTTACCTGAATTAGAACAGTTAACGTACAGACAAGCTAGTTCGACGATTGCTTCAATGGGATTGAAAGAAGGAACAAAATCATATGCTACTTTCATAGGAAAAGATGTTGTTTTGGGGATTTATCAAAATGGCAAAAAATTAAAAAAAGGAGATTTAGTTGTGAAAAACTCTAGAATTGATTTTGTTTTAGGTGATGGAAAGGCTGGATTATCAGCAGAACAATTGGATGTAGCTCCAGATATTGATTAAGATAACATAAGTTATGCAAGAAAACGTAAATGAAATGTTCGACGATTTTGAAGAAGAATTGTACGAGCATTTTCGATTTGAAGCGGGTAAAGGACAAGCGCCCTTACGCGTAGATAAATTTTTGATGAATTTAGTTGAAAATGCAACGCGCAATAAAATTCAACAAGCCGCATCAAATGGAAATATTTTTGTGAATGACATCCCTGTAAAGTCCAACCACAAGGTAAAGGCTTTAGATGTTGTTCGCGTATTAATGAAACAACCTCCATTTGAGAATATCATCATTCCAGAAAACATTCCTTTAAACATTGTATACGAAGACGATTCTTTATTGATCGTTAATAAAGAACCTGGCTTGGTGGTACACCCAGGACATGGTAATTATACAGGAACGCTAGTTAACGCTTTAGCCTATCACTTTGATAATCTGCCGCTAAATAGCAGTGAACGCCCCGGATTAGTGCACCGAATTGACAAGGATACAAGTGGATTGCTGGTTGTAGCCAAAACAGAATGGACCATGACAGAGCTTCAACGTCAATTTGCTGAGAAAACAACAGAGCGTGAGTATGTTGCCTTAGTGTGGGGAAATGTTGTAGAGGATCAAGGTACAATCGAAAGTTACATAGGACGACATGTGAAGGATCGCATGCAGATGGCTGCTTTTGACGAGGAAGAAAAAGGAAAATGGGCCGTTACACATTATAAAGTTTTAGAGCGCTTTGGCTATGTTACTCTTGTTTCTTGTCGATTAGAAACAGGACGTACACATCAAATACGAGTGCACATGAAACACATCGGACATACCTTGTTTAATGATGAACGCTATGGTGGAAACCTCATTCTAAAAGGAACAACCTTTACCAAGTATAAACAGTTTGTCGAAAACTGTTTTCAACTTTTACCTAGACAAGCACTACATGCCAAAACATTGGGGTTTGAACATCCTGTAACCAAAGAGTACATGCGCTTTGATTCGGAAGTCCCACAAGATATGGTAGCCTGTATTGAAAAATGGAGAACCTATGCTCAAAATTCTGCTCTTGAGCTTGAATAAGATAAGACCACAAAATATTTTTTGTGGTTTTTTTATACACAGAAATGAAGGTGTTGTAAAGGTTTTTTATGAAAAAAGAGGTATTTTTGAAGTTTGCTAGTCAATTGTGAATAAAGGTTAACAATTATCCGCCAATTGAATTAGTTATGTTGAGGTAATCCATGGAAAGTAAGTTTAAAAAACACATTGAATTAAATTTTGCTGAATTAACAGTACATCCCCTTTTAATTGCGGTTAGTGGTGGTATAGATAGTCTTGTGCTATTGCAATTATGTCATCGTTTGGGACTAGATATTACAGTTGCACATTGTAATTTTCATTTAAGAGGAACGGATAGTGTACTGGATCAGCAATTTGTTGAACAGGTTTGTCAGCAGTTAAATGTACCTTGTATTGTACGGGAATTTGACACCAATGCCTATGCAACAACCCAAAAAGTATCTATTCAAGTCGCTGCACGTGAATTGCGTTACCACTGGTTTGAAGAAGTAATAGAACAAGGAAAATCAAAGTTTTTACTCACAGCACATCACTTGGATGATTCAATGGAAACGTTTTTTATTAATTTTTCTAGGGGAACAGGAATTGAAGGATTGCTAGGAATACCAGAAAAAACAGATTATATTCGGCGGCCATTGTTAGTGTTTACACGAGAGGAAATTGAACAATATGCAGAAGCTAATCAATTGATTTGGCGGGAAGATTATACAAATGCGCAAACAAAATATTTGCGAAATAAGATAAGAAAAAATATCTTGCCGGTTTTTAAAGAAATCAATCAACAACTGGATCAAGCTTTTCAACAGACTGTTGCGCATTTAAAAGAAACACATCAGATGAGTGAAGATGCAAGCAAGATGATGTTTGAGAAAGTTGTCATTAGACAAGGAGATGACTTGTTATTTCCTTTAAAAGAATTAAGTGAGTTGTCTTTGCCTAAAGCGTATTTGTATAAATGGTTAGAACCTTATGGTTTTAAGGCATGGAACGATATTGCTGATTTAGTCAAGGCAGAAAATGGCAAGAGAATCCCAGCAGAACACTATTACTTGATCAAAGATAGAGCACATCTATTATTGAGATTAAAAAGTAAGATGGTAGAAGAACCAGGAGATTCTTATTATTTACAAGAGAACCAAACAATTAAACAACCAATACACGTAACAGCTAAAACTTATGACAGAACTAAAATTGAATTGACATCGGACTCTTTGTGTGCGTATCTCGACCGAGATAAATTGCAGTTTCCGCTGCTTATTCGCAAACCTAAAAAAGGAGATTATTTTGTGCCCTTTGGAATGAAAGGAACAAAGCGAATTTCTAAATATGTAAAAGATGAGAAAATGACCCAATTGCAGAAGGAAAATCTGTGGTTATTATGCTCAGGAGATACCATTGTATGGATTATTGGAAGTCGAATGGATGAACGATTTAAGGTAAGAAGTACAACTATTAATGTTTTAAAAATTAAATTAACCGTATGAAAAAATTAGCTTATTTGCTATTTTTCTTTGTGTCTATTTTTAGTGTTCAAGCGCAGATGATGGAAAATCCTGCCAAATGGACCACGAAAATTGAGAAGAAATCCGATACCGAATATACCATTACATGGAATGGTATTATCGAAAATGGTTGGCACATGTATTCCCAGTATACCGCTGATGGAGGACCCCTGCCGACGGAATTTATATACAACAATATTGAAGGAAACTACGAACTGGTTGGTGATGCCAAAGAAAGCGAAACCAAAACCGTTTATAACGATGTCTTTGAGGTGGATGAAACCTATTTTGTAGGTCCTGTTCAACTGGTTCAAGACATTAAATTAACGAACCCAGATACACCGAATATCCAAGTAGAATTGGGATACCAAGTGTGTTTAGATGTTTGTATTAGTCAAAGCAATCTTTTTGTATACGATTTAAAAACTTTACAAGTTACAGAAGTAGAAAACTTCGAAGCGTATGAAAGTAAGAGTACTACAGCGAAGGAAGAAACTGCTTCAGCAACGGATACTACTGCAGCCCCTAAAACAGAAGAGAAAAGAGGATTATTTACAATCTTTATCCTAGCTTTTTTCTCCGGATTTGCTGCTTTGTTAACACCTTGTGTGTTTCCAATGATTCCAATGACTGTGAGCTTCTTTACGAAACAAAGTAAGACACGAGCAAAAGGAATTAAAAATGCCATTATTTACGGTTTGTCTATTATTTTGATCTACGTTGTTTTGGGAACTATTGTAACAGCAATTTTTGGTGCTGATTCACTTAATGCCCTGTCTACAAACGTATATTTCAATGTGATTTTCTTCTTGTTGCTTGTTGTATTTGCAACGTCTTTCTTGGGAGCATTTGAAATTATGCTGCCAAATTCATGGGCGAACAAAGTAGACTCACAAGCTGATAGAGGTGGTATAATAGGAATTTTATTCATGGCTTTAGCCCTAGCTATTGTTTCATTCTCTTGTACTGGACCGATTGTAGGAACTTTATTAGTGGAAGCCGCATCTAAAGGAGGAATTGCACCAATTGTTGGAATGTTAGGTTTTTCTTTGGCTTTAGCACTTCCATTTATGTTATTTGCAATGTTCCCAGGATGGTTAAACTCTATGCCGCGTTCTGGTGGATGGTTGAATACCGTAAAAGTGTCTTTAGGATTCTTAGAATTAGCACTAGCATTTAAATTCTTATCAAATGCGGATCTTGTATTGCAAGCGCATTGGTTGGAAAGAGAAGTATTCTTAGCTATTTGGATCACCATCTTTGGAGCTTGGGCTTTATATCTGTTTGGTAAAATCAGATTACCTCATGATTCTCCAATGGATAGCATCTCCGTAGGACGCTTATTTATGGCGTTGTTTGTTACAACATTTACCATTTATTTAGTACCTGGTTTATGGGGAGCACCATTGAAAATTATTTCGGGTTTCCCTCCTCCAATGACGTATGCTGAAAGTCCGTATGGAGTTGGTGGAAAAGGCGGTGGTGGATCTACCGCAACAGAAGTATTGCCAGAAGGAGCCAAATATGGAGCACATGACATCGTTGCTTTTACGGATTATGAACAAGGAATGGCTTATGCGAAATCAGTTAATAAACCCGTTTTATTAGATTTTACAGGGTTTGCTTGTGTGAATTGTCGTAAAATGGAAGACTATGTTTGGTCAGATCCTGCAATTTTAGCGCTACTGAAAAATGAGGTTGTTTTAATCTCTCTTTATGTAGATGATAAAAAAGAATTGCCAGAAAATGAACAGTACATTTCTGAAACAACAGGCAAGAAAATTAAGACCATTGGAAATAAATGGAGTGATTTCCAAATGAAACACTACCACGCCAATGCACAACCTTACTATATTGTCTTAGATGGTGCAGGACAACGTTTATCTGAACCAGTAGGATACACCCCCGATGTAGAAGAATATAAAACATGGTTAGAAGGTGGAATTCAAAAAGGAAAATAAATTCTAAATACAAAAAGCGATCGAAATTCGGTCGCTTTTTTTTGTTTATTTTAAGACTAAATCAGCAGATTAATTAATAAATTGTAAGCTTAAAATTTAAAATAACAAAGACCATAAAATACTGATAAACATGATAAAAAAGTTTGTTGTTACTAGTTTAGCTGTGTTTGCGCTATCCGCAGTACAAGCTCAGGTACAAACCCCTCCTACAAGTACGAAATCCGAAATTCACCAGGTAGTAGGTCTTACAGACGTGACTATTGATTATTCAAGACCCAATATGCGTGGGCGTTTAGTCTTTGGTGATTTAGTCCCTTATGGACGTTTATGGCGTACGGGAGCAAATATGAACACCGTTGTGACTTTTGCGAATGACGTTGAAATTGATGGTAAAGTATTGAAAAAAGGTTCTTATGCCATTTTTACAATTCCCAAAGTAGAAGAGTGGGAAGTGATCTTTTATAAAGACACCAACAGTTGGGGATTACCTGAAAAATGGGAGGAGTCTAAAATAGCCTTGTCAACTAAAGTAAAAGTTCAAAATTTAGATCGAAAGTTTGAAACGTTTACCATGGCGGTTAACAACGTAAATATTGATTATGCTGATTTGGAAATCATGTGGGAGCGTACTTTAGTTCCTGTGCGATTTAAAGTACCAACAGACAACTTAGCTATGGAAAGTATTACTGAGACATTTGAGGGACCTAAAGTTGTTGATTACTATGCGGCTGCAGAATATTTCTATTTAACAGGAAAAGATTTGACTAAAGCACTATCTTGGATCAACAAAGCCATAGAGAAATCTGCAGATAAAGTTCCGTATTATTTTGTGCGTTTAAAATCTCAAATTCAAGCTAAAGCAGGAGATAAAATCGGAGCAGTAGAAACAGCTAAGGTAGCGTTAGAGTTAGCCGAAAAAGCAAATAATCTCGATTACGTAAAAATGAATAAAGACGCGATCAAAGAATGGTCTAAAGCAATTTAATGCCTGATGGAAAAGAAAAATAAAAGCGAAGTAACGGACACTGTTACTTTCTGATATTTCTTGATGAAATACTGGGAAGCTTACTTTTTCTATTGAAATCATCAAAAGCAAAAAACAAAAAGACAAAAAATACTATCTTTGTATCTTAACAACACAATCTAAATGATGCTTACAGAATTAAATGCGATTTCGCCTATTGACGGGCGTTATAGAGGTAAAACCCAATCATTAGCTCAATATTTTTCCGAAGAGGCTCTAATTAAGTATAGAGTATTAGTTGAGGTTGAATATTTTATTGCGCTATGTGAATATAATCTTCCGCAATTGAGTGGAATCTCACCTGATCTATTTCCAGAATTACGAAAATTATACAAAGATTTTACAGCAGAAGATGCACTTTGGATTAAAGAAAAGGAAAAAGTAACTAACCACGATGTAAAGGCTGTTGAGTATTTTATCAAAGATGCTTTTGATCGTTTAGGATTAGAGCAGTACAAAGAATTCATTCACTTCGGATTGACTTCTCAAGACATTAATAATACCTCGATTCCCTTATTGACAAAAGAAGCATTTCACGAAGTGTATATGCCTTTATTTGTTTCTGTCGTGAATAAGTTAAAGGATTTGAGTAAGGAGTGGGCAGATGTTCCCATGTTGGCAAGAACACATGGACAACCTGCATCGCCAACGCGTTTAGGAAAAGAAATCAACGTGTTTGTTCAACGTTTAGAAGAACAGTTGCGTTTGCTGAATAATGTTCCTTTTGCCGCTAAGTTTGGTGGAGCAACAGGTAACTTTAACGCACACCATGTAGCCTATCCTAAAAACGATTGGAAGCAGTTTGGTGAGGATTTCGTCGAATTGAGTTTGGGATTAAAGTATTCTTTCCCAACAACACAAATTGAGCATTATGATCATTTTGCTGCTTTCTTTGATGCATTGAAGCGAATCAATACGATTTTGATCGATTTAGATCGAGATATTTGGACGTATGTATCTATGGATTATTTCAAGCAAAAAATCAAAGCAGGAGAGATTGGTTCTTCCGCTATGCCGCACAAAGTGAATCCAATCGATTTTGAAAATTCAGAAGGAAATTTAGGTATTGCCAATGCTATTTTCGAACATTTAGCTGCAAAATTGCCTTTGTCTAGATTACAACGTGATTTAACAGATAGCACAGTGCTGAGAAACATTGGTGTGCCAATGGGACATACAATCATTGCTTTTGAAGCTACATTAAAAGGATTAAATAAATTGCTTTTAAATGCAGATAAGTTTGCAGAAGATTTAGATAAGAATTGGGCTGTAGTGGCTGAGGCAATTCAAACGATCTTGAGAAGAGAAGGGTATCCAAATCCTTACGAAGCATTGAAAGATTTAACGCGTACCAATACCGTGATCAATAGAGATTCTATTCACAATTTTATTGATACCTTAGCGGTAAGTGATACTATTAAAGGAGAATTAAAACAAATTACCCCAAGTAATTATTTGGGAGTTTAACATATAGAGAAGGACTGATTTCAGTCCTTCTTTTTTTGGTATGAAAATAAAAAAGGCTGTCTATTTAGACAGCCTTTTTATATGAATGAGCTATGATTTAGATAGCGTCAATGATTGCATTTAATGTAGCACTTGGACGCATTGCTTTTGAAGTAGCAGCTGCATTTGTTTGGTAATAACCACCAATTTCTTGTGCTTTTCCTTGAGCTCCAATTAATTCTTCGTTAATTTTTGCTTCATTTTCTGCCATTGCTTTAGCAATAGGAGTGAACTTAGCTTTTAAGTCTGCGTCTTTGGTTTGAGCAGCTAAAGCTTCAGCCCAGTACATTGCTAGGTAGAAGTGTGATCCACGGTTATCAATAGATCCTACTTTACGCGCTGGAGATTTATCGTTATCTAAGAATTTTGCTGTAGCTTCGTCTAGTGTTTCTGCTAATACTAAAGCTCTAACGTTGTTTTGTGTTTGACTTAAATGCTCAAAAGAAGCACCTAAAGCCAAGAATTCTCCTAGTGAATCCCAACGTAAATATCCTTCTTCGATGAATTGTTCAATGTGTTTTGGAGCAGATCCACCAGCACCAGTTTCAAACAATCCTCCTCCGTTCATTAATGGAACAATAGAAAGCATTTTTGCAGATGTACCTACTTCTAAGATAGGGAATAAATCTGTTAGATAATCACGCAATACGTTACCTGTTACAGAGATTGTGTCTAATCCTTGGCGGATGCGTTCCACTGTAACTTTAGTTGCTTCGATTGGACTTAAAATGCGGATATCTAACCCTGTTGTATCGTATTGTTTTAAGTATTCGTTTACTTTGTTGATTAACTCTCTATCGTGAGCTCTGTTTTCATCTAACCAGAAAATAGCTGGTGTTTCAGATAAACGTGCACGGTTAACAGCTAATTTAACCCAATCCTGAATAGGAGCATCTTTTGTTTGACACATTCTGAAGATATCACCTGCTTCCACAGCTTGTTCGAAGAAAACAGTATTGTTTTCGTCAGAAACGCGGATTGTTCCTTTAACATCTGCTTGGAATGTTTTATCGTGAGAACCGTATTCTTCTGCTTTTTGTGCCATTAAACCAACGTTCGGTACAGATCCCATTGTTGTTGGGTTATAAGCACCATTTGCTTTACAATCTTCGATTACTGTTTCGTATACCCCTGCATAGCAACGGTCTGGAATAATTGCTAAAGTATCTTGTTGTTTTCCTTCTTTGTTCCACATTTGTCCAGATGTACGGATCATTGCAGGCATTGAAGCATCGACAATTACATCAGAAGGAACGTGTAAGTTTGTAATTCCTTTGTCTGAATTTACCATAGCAATTGCTGGTCCTTGAGTAATTGCAGTGTCAATAGCCGTTTTGATTTCAGTTTCTAAAGCATGACCTGCAATCTTAGTGTATAAATCACCTAAACCATTGTTTGGGCTAATACCTAATTCAGCAAATACACTTGCGTATTTTGTATACACATCTGCAAAGTACCCTTCTACAACCGCACCGAAAATAATAGGGTCAGAAACCTTCATCATCGTTGCTTTTAAGTGTGTAGAGAAAAGAATGTTTTTCGCTTTTGCTTCTTCTTTACATTCAGAAACAAATGCTTTTAATTTATTTAGATTTAAGACTGTTGAGTCGATTACTTCTCCTTGTATAAGTGAAGCATAGTCTTTTAATAATTTAGTTGTTCCGTCTGCAGCGATGAATTCAATTTTGAACTTACCATCTTTAGCAACCGTTACTGATTTTTCAGAACCGTAAAAATCTCCTTCACTCATTGAAGCTACTCTTGTTTGAGAATCTTTGGCCCAAGCGCCCATGCTGTGTGGGTGTTTCTTTGCGTAATTCTTAACTGCTTTTGGAGCACGACGGTCTGAGTTACCTTCACGTAATACCGGGTTTACAGCAGATCCTAAGATTTTAGCATATTTTGCTTTAATTTCTTTTTCTTCTTCAGTTTTTGGCTCTGCAGGATAATTAGGAACAGCAAATCCATGAGCTTGAAGTTCTTTGATAGCTGCATTTAATTGAGGAATAGAAGCAGAAATATTGGGTAATTTAATAATGTTAGCATCTGGACTTTTTGCCAATTCACCTAATTCAGCTAAAGCGTCTCCAATTTTTTGTTCGTCTTTTAAAAATTCTGGGAAATTAGCTAAAATACGTCCAGCTAGAGAAATATCTCTTGTTTCTACTTCAATATCCGCTGTTTTTGCAAAAGCCTGAACAATCGGTAAGAAAGAATACGTAGCTAACATCGGAGCTTCGTCTGTAAACGTGTAAAGGATTTTAGAATTCTTTGTCATTTTTGTTAGATTTAAATGATAACAATATAATTGTTTGTATGTGTTGAGTCTAAAACATTGAAATTATAAAGCAAATATAAGCATAAGCATTGAAAAAACGCGCTAATTCAGGGATATAACAGTAGAATTGTTAAGTTTATAAAATGTATAAGTAATATTGCTTTATTGTTATTTTTGGACGAGTAAAAAAGTAATATTAGTAAAAAGGCTGACATTGTACAATGTCAGCCTTTTGCTTTTATTCTGTTACTTTAGGTTTAATAGTTTTTTCCACCAAGGGCGATTATCTTGTTGAACATCGTGTCCATAACCATACCCATATCCGTACCCGTATCCATAACCACCATATCCTTTCATTGTCATGGTGTCGTTTAAGATAATAGACATGTTTTTCAACTTGCCTTCGCGGTGTAAATCTGTTGGAAGTTTTAACATGCGTTTATCTAAGTAATTCGCTCTTGTTACATAAATGAATGTATCAGAGAACTTACTGATTAATAAGGTATCTGTTACTAAACTTACTGGTGCTGTATCTACAATGATGTAGTCATACTCTTTTTTCAGCTTCGCAAACATCGCATCAATGGCATCACCCATCAATAACTCTGCTGGGTTTGGCGGAATTGTTCCTGCTGGTAGAGCAAAGAGATTCTCATATCCGTCAATTTTGACAATGAATTGATCGATGTCGACATTCTTTCTCAATAGGTAATCAGAAACTCCTTTAGAAGGTAATGTTAAGTAATCATCCAATCTAGGATTACGCAAGTCCATCCCAATTAAAAGAGTGCGTTTTCCAGAAAGAGCGATTGTCGCTGCTAAATTTACAGAAGTAAATGTCTTTCCTTCTTTCGGGAATGTAGAAGTTAAGAAAATGGTTTTTGCCATTCCTTCTTTCACGTTTCCAAGCATGAACTCCAAGTTTGTGCGTATGATACGCAACGCTTCTGCAGAACTTGAACGACTTGATAAGTCAATGATGTTTTCATTATCATCCGAATGCGGGATATCTCCTAAGAAAGGTACATTCGTATTGTTTTCAATATCTAGTCTATTCTTAACTTTTGTATCAAGTAATAAACGCAAATAAATGATAGCAAAAGGAATCAAACCACCTAAAATTAACGCTGCTAATAAAACAATCATTTTTTTAGGAGAAACAGGTTTGTCTGAACTTTTTGCAGTGTCAATTACTTTTGCATTAAGATCCGTTGCTGCTAATGTAATTGCAGTTTCTTCTCTTTTTTGGAATAAGTATAAGTAGATTGCTTCTTTTACTTTTTGCTGTCTATCAATGATTCTAAACTCGCGTTCTTGTCTAGGTACTTGAGATAGTTTAGAACGCAATTCGTTTTCTTTACTTGCTAATTCTTTCTTTGTAATTTTTAATGAACTTTCTAAACGAGATAAGCTACCAGCAACTGAAGTACGCATAGCAGAAATCTGATCGTCATATTTTACTACAGTAGGGTTCAAATCTGTCGAACTCGAACTAATACGATTGCGATCTAGAACCAACATATTGTATTGGTTTATCTGAGCATTAACATTGGCATCCGAAGAAATCAAGTTTGGTAAAAGCTCATTTTGCTTGCTGTTTCTTAAAAATTCAATCAAAGAAGAAACTACTTTTAATTCCGTTTCATTCTCTATAATTTGCTTGTCATAAACGTTAGCATCTTGTAAAAACAGACCTAATTCAGTAGGAATGTCTGTAATGCTATTTCTAGATTT
The DNA here is from genome assembly GCF_014145635.1 of Myroides sp. WP-1. Classification (GTDB taxonomy): domain Bacteria; phylum Bacteroidota; class Bacteroidia; order Flavobacteriales; family Flavobacteriaceae; genus Flavobacterium. Next base: position 132,962 of record NZ_JACHTC010000005.1, on the reverse strand, counting down.
ATAACCTTCAACTGATTTCTCAACATCGCTTAATTCATCTGTAATAAGCTTTAAACGGCTATCGATAAATTCAGATGTCTTTTCTGATATATAGCGTTTATCTGCAACAGCAGCATCGTTGTAAAGAGTAATTAAATTATCTAAATAATCAGCTGCTTTTGCTGGTGTAGGACTAAGAAGCGATAAATCTAAAATACTAGAAAATTTATCCGTAGGAGAGATTTGTACGTTTTTTACAAAGTAATCTGTAACTTTCTCAATAGGAGTAATTTCAATAATAATATTCTTGATTTCTTCACTTTCCTCTGGGTCTACTTGCTCTAAGTTTAATTTTTTTAATGTTGGAGTTTGTTTTGGTTGATTTTTTGTAACCACCAATTTACCTAAGACCGTTTCAATTGTGGTATTGTATCCAAAGGTTCCTAAGTTAACTTTGTCTTTATCTAAAAGTGTAAAAGACGTTTCTGTAATGTCTTTTGCATAGAAGGTATACGTAATATTGTCAAAGTCAAAAACGCGTTCGATAAAATTAAAATCTATCGGGCTATTGTTATAAAGTTCACTGTTGATTAAGCGACCTTCATTGATATAAGTAATGTTTAATTGTAAACGACGTACTGTTCGTTCAGCTAAGGTACGTGAAGATAAGATCTGAGTCTCATTTTCAACGTTACTCTTACCTCCTGAAAGCATACCTAAATCAGCAAAAGCAGAGAGCTCAGTAGAAATACCGCCACCTCGTTTTTCGTCTTTTACTACAATGGTTGTGTTAACCTTATAGGTTTTTTCTGTATAACGAAGGTAGATAAAAGCAAGAACTAGTGTAAGAAAAATACTTACAACAAACCATCTCCAATGTATAAGATACTTTTCTAATTCTTCTCGAATATTGATATTCGTATTTTCGTTATTTTCGAATTTTCCTTCCATTTCTATTATTTAGCTGCTAATGCGATTATAGTTACTAATAGGGACAACGCAGAGATACCTAAACTCAAGTTTGGACCAACTACAGATGAGTTAATCTTTGTTTTGTTTGGTTCTACGTATACAATGTCATTTTGATTCAAATAGTAATAAGGGGAAGTTATGAAATCAGCTTTTGTCATGTCAACACGATACGGAATGCGTTTGCCTTCTACTTCGCGGATAACTAAGACGTTGTTTCTTTTACCGTAAACAGTCAAGTCACCAGAAAGAGCAATAGCATCAGATAGCGTTAGGCGTTCGCTTACAATAGTGTGAATACCAGGACGGTTCACCTCACCTTGTACTGTAATTTTGAAATTCATGATTCTCATGTTTACAATAGGGCGAATGATATATTTGCTAATTTCACTTGTTAAATAGTCTGTGGCTTGTTTTTTCGTTAATCCACTAACTTTTACAGTACCTAGAACAGGAAATTCAATATTTCCTTTATTGTCCACTAAGTAAAGTTGCTGTTGAGCAGACCCTACACCCGCTTGGTTGTTCAAGTTAGTCACCATAGTGTTGATTAAATTGAAGGGTTCGGCAGCCTCTCTGTCTTGAGCAGAAACGATAATCATTAATAAATCATCGGGTTGTAAATACGTCTCAAATTGTTTTACTGTATTGTCTTTCGCTAAAACATCCTCTACATTTTGGTAATATACTACCGATTCTCTTGAGGCACAAGAAGAGAAAAACACAGTAGTTGCTACCAAAAGCACTACAAAAAAGCTTCTTAATTTCATTGTTAATTTTTTTTCAAAAATAGAACTTTGTTGAGTCGAATAAAAGTAAAAGTAGCAATATTTTACAAATTAAAGTAAAAGAGTGCTGAAATCAGTTTTTTTACAATTTATCTAATCAAACTCTAATTTCTTTTTACGTAATTCAAAGTTTTGACCTAAATATACTTTTCTAACCATTTCGTCTTCTGCAAGTTCTTCTGGAATTCCGGCTTTCAAAATTCCTCCTTCAAACATTAAGTAGGTTTTATCTGTAATGGCTAGTGTTTCCTGTACGTTGTGATCCGTAATTAAAATGCCAATGTTTTTGTTTTTTAATTTGGCTACAATACGTTGAATGTCCTCTACTGCTACAGGGTCAACACCTGCGAATGGTTCATCTAATAAAATGAACTTTGGATCAGTAGCTAATGCACGAGCAATTTCTGTTCTTCGACGTTCTCCTCCTGAAAGTAGATCTCCACGATTCGTTCGAATGTGTTCTAAATTGAATTCAGCAATTAACGATTCCATCTTTGCAACTTGTTCTTGCTTCGACAATTTAGTCAACTGTAAAACACTGAGAATATTATCTTCAATGCTGAGCTTTCTAAATACGGATGGCTCTTGTGCAAGATATCCAATACCATGTTGTCCTCGTTTGTACATCGGGAAATTGGTGATATCCATATTGTCTAAATAAATATGACCTAGATTGGGCTTTACTAAACCAACTATCATGTAAAATGACGTTGTCTTTCCCGCTCCATTGGGGCCTAATAGACCTACAATTTCTCCTTGATTTACTTCAACAGAAACTCCTTTTACGACTTTCCTTTTCTTGTATATCTTGACAATATTGTCTGCTCTTAATTTCATGATTAGTCCTTTTTATGCGCTTCTAAAGCTTCTGTTTTAGGTTTCTTCTGAACAAATTTAGAGATATAAATACTAATTTCATACAGAATTAATAAAGGGATCGATACGATAATTTGGCTTATTACATCTGGAGGTGTGATAATCGCTGCCAAAATTAGAATTAAAACAATTGCATATTTTCTGTATTCTCTTAAGAATTGTGGAGTTACTAAGCCTAGTACGGATAAGAAATACATGATAATAGGTAGTTCAAAAATAAGACCACAGGCTAATGACGTTGTCTTCACTAAGCCGATATACGAATTGATATCAATATCATTCTTTACGATATCACTCACTTGTAGGTTAACTAAAAAGTTAATCGATAAGGGAGTGATTACATAATAACCGAATAAAACACCTAAAAAGAATAAAAATGACGAAACAATAATAAAGAATTTGGCGTATTTTTTTTCTTTCGTATAGAGGGCTGGGCTAATAAATTTCCAGATTTCTCGTAAGATAAAAGGAACTGAAATGATAAAACCTGCAGTAATGCACGTCCACATCATCACAGAGAATTGCCCATCCATGGTTCTATTTTGAATTTCGAATGGAAGTTCTTGTTGACAAAAACTATCGTCAAAATTAAATTTTTGTGCGATTTTACAAAAGAATTGATAGGTAATGAAATCGCTATTTTTAGGACCGAAGATAATTTGATTAAAAATGAAATCTCTGAAAAAGAAAGCTACAATACCTCCTCCTAAAATGAAAACAGAAGAGCGTATTAAAAGCCATCTTAATTCTTCTAAATGGTCTAAAAAGGACATTGCCTTTTCTGAGTTTTTTTGTTTTGCCATTGGTTATACTATTCCTTCTTTTAAAATATCGTGTAAATGGATAATACCTTGGTATTCGCCTTTGTTTGTAACAATTAACTGTGTGATTGAATTGTCTTCTAACGCAGATAAGGCTTTGGAAACAAGCTGGTCAGATTCAATCGTTTTAGGGTTGATACTCATGATATCTTTAGCTTGAATATTCTCAAAACTAGTGTTGTTTTGCAACATTCGACGTAAATCTCCATCTGTAATAATACCAATCAACTTGTTTTGATCTATAACGGCAGTCACTCCTAAACGCTTCTGAGAAATTTCTACGATTACTTCTTTAATTGAAGAATCCGGACGTACCATAGGTTTGTTTTCGTTGTTTAAGATGTCTTGAACCAAAAGGAGTAATTTCTTACCTAAGGCACCTCCTGGGTGATAAAGAGCAAAATCATTGGCAGTGAAATTTCTGCATTCGATTAAACAAGCGGCTAATGCGTCACCTAAGACTAGTTGCGCAGTGGTGCTATCCATTGGAGCTAAATTATTCGGATCTGATTCGCGATCTACTTTAGAAAGTAAAACGTAATCGGCGTTTTTTCCTAAAAAAGATTGTTCATTGGCCGTGATTGCGATGAGCGTATTGCCAAAGCGCTTTAGTAGAGGAGTCAATACTTTTATTTCGGGACTATTTCCACTATTCGAGATACAAATAACGCAATCATTGGGTTGAAGTAAACCTAAGTCTCCGTGAACAGCTTCTGATGCATGCATAAAAAGCGAAGGAGTTCCAGTGGAGTTGAAGGTTGCAACAATTTTGCTGCCGATTAACGCACTTTTACCAATCCCTGTAACTACTACACGCCCTTTACAAGCCAAGATGGTTTGTACAGCCGCCGAGAAGTCTTCCGTTAAATAATCGATAAGCTTTTTAATGCTTTCACTTTCAGATAGTAAAGTTTGTTTTGCTCGCTGTAATATAGTTGTAGATGTATTCAAAATGACGAGAATGTTAAATATTAGGATTGCACCAAAGAAAATTATTATCTTTAGGTACTGCAAATTTATGTAAAATACCATACAAAAATAATGAAATCAATTGAAATTGACTTGCACAAAGAGTTAAAGAGATTTTTTGGCTTTTCTCAGTTTAAGGGTCTTCAAGAAGACGTGGTGAAAAGTATTATCTCCGGGCACAATACATTTGTGATTATGCCTACAGGTGGTGGTAAATCACTTTGCTATCAATTACCTGCATTGGTTTTAGACGGTACTGCTATCGTTGTCTCTCCGTTGATCGCTCTGATGAAAAATCAAGTTGATGCTATTCGCAGCTTGTCAACTGAGCAAGGAATTGCCCATGTTTTAAACTCTTCTTTGACCAAAACAGAAGTAAATCAGGTGAAAGAAGATATTAAACAAGGAATAACAAAACTGTTATATGTAGCCCCAGAATCATTGACAAAAGAAGAATATGTGAATTTTCTTCAAGAAGTAAAACTATCGTTTGTTGCGATTGATGAGGCGCATTGTATTTCCGAATGGGGACACGATTTTAGACCCGAATATAGAAATTTAAGGAATATTATCCGACAATTAGGCGATATTCCTATTATTGGTTTAACTGCTACAGCTACTCCAAAAGTACAGGAAGATATTCTGAAAAACTTAGAGATCCCAAATGCTAATGTTTTCAAAGCTTCATTTAATAGACCCAATCTATATTATGAAGTAAAACCCAAAACGAAAAATATAGAAAGTGATATTATTCGCTTTATCAAGCAACGCAAAGGTAAATCGGGTGTGATTTACTGTTTAAGCAGAAAGAAAGTAGAGGAGATCTCCAATGTTTTGCAAGTAAACGGTATTAGTGCTGTACCTTATCATGCGGGGTTAGATGCAAAGACGAGAGCTAAACATCAAGACATGTTTTTAATGGAAGATGTAGATGTTGTGGTAGCTACTATCGCCTTTGGAATGGGGATTGATAAACCAGATGTGCGTTATGTTATTCATCACGATATTCCTAAGTCTCTAGAAAGCTATTATCAAGAAACTGGACGAGCTGGACGAGATGGAGGAGAAGGATATTGTTTGGCCTATTATTCATATAAAGATATCGAAAAGCTCGAAAAATTTATGGCAGGTAAGCCAATTGCCGAGCAAGAAATAGGAATAGCGCTATTGCAAGAAGTAGTAGCCTATGCTGAAACCTCTATGTCTAGACGTAAATTTTTACTCCATTATTTTGGAGAGGAATTTGATGAAGTGCATGGAGATGGAGCAGACATGGATGACAATGTTAGAAATCCTAAGAAAAAGAGTGAAGCAAAAGAAGACCTTCAGAAAGTGTTGAAGATCATCGGAGAAACCAAACAAGTATACAAGACCAAAGAGATTGTGTTTATCTTGTTAGGTAAGTTAAACGCACTCTTGAAAGTAAATAAAACGGATACACAACCTTTTTTTGGAATAGGAAAACATCAAGATGAACGTTTTTGGTTGGCGCTAATTCGCCAAGCAAATGTGGCGGGATACCTCAAAAAAGACATTGAGTCTTACGGTGTATTGAAGCTGACAGAAATGGGCGAACACTTTATGGAGCATCCGGTTTCTTTTATGATGACTGAAGATCACGAATATGCAGAAGGCGATTCGGTTGTTGAAAGTGATACTCCAAAAGCAGAAGTGATAATTGATCAAGTGTTGATTAATTTATTAAAAGATCTGCGTAAAAAAGTGGCCAAAAAAGCAGGAGTTCCTCCATTTGTAGTATTTCAAGATCCCTCATTAGAAGAAATGTGCTTGAAGTATCCTATTACACTGGAAGAAATGGCTAATATCATCGGAGTGAGCGATGGAAAGGCTAAAAAATTCGGAAAAGATTTTGTCGATGTAATTAAGAACTATGTCGAAGAAAATGACATCATCAGACCAGATGATCTAGTCGTGAAATCTACTGGGGCAAATTCAGCGTTGAAGTTGTATATTATACAAAGTGTGGACAGAAAGCTCTCTTTAGATGATATTGCGAAAGCAAAAGGACTGGATATGGATGCTCTATTGAAAGAAATGGAACAGATTGTCTATTCTGGAACAAAATTAAATATCGATTATTGGCTGGATGAAGTGCTGGATGAAGAGCAACAAGAAGAAATTTACGATTACTTCATGGATTCTGAATCGGATAATATTAAAACAGCAATGGCAGAATTTGATGGTGAATATGATACGGATGAATTGCGATTAATGCGCATCCAATTTATTACCAAGGAAGCAAATTAAGCCTATGAAATAAAAAAAATGCCTATACAATTGTATAGGCATTTTTTTTATTGTTCATATACTTCACCGCGATGCGGTTTTAAAGTGTCTCTCAATGCTCTCATTTGTTGATCATTGACTACCAAATAAGCAATAGCGTGAAATTCATTGATGACCTCTTTATCCATAAGTGTTAAAGGAAGTTTTTCTAAAGCCACATATTCACGCAAGTGAATCACGTGATGCTCTGCTATTCTTTCAGCATCAGGACCGCGAAAATCCCAAATAAGTTTAATTAATCTCTCCATGACTAGTGTAAAACCTCAAAGGTAACTAAATTGTATCGGACCTAAAACGTAAACGAAAAGATCTTTAAAAGAAGAAGTAGTTTAGGGAGGTCTTTAAACTCTTTTTCGTCATTGGTTTACTATTTTGTTTTTTGTACTTTTGGAAGTAAAATAAAAGTAACACTAGGTATGATTGAAGAGCAAGTGATTTTAGTTAACGAGCAAGATGAACAAGTAGGTACCATGGGTAAACAAGAAGCCCATGAAAAAGCTTTGTTGCACCGTGCATTTTCCGTGTTTATTTTGAATGATAAAAATGAGATTATGTTACAACAACGTGCTGCACAGAAGTATCATTCACCGTTGTTATGGGCAAACACTTGTTGTAGTCATCAGAGAGTTGGAGAAACGAATATTGAAGCAGGGAAACGCCGTTTGAGAGAAGAAATGGGATTTGAGGTAGCCTTGAAAGACGTTTTTCATTTTATCTATAAAGCACCGTTTGACAACGGACTAACAGAACATGAATTTGACCATGTGATGATTGGGTATTACAATGACGAACCTATTATTAACCCTGAAGAAGTAGAAGCTTGGAAATGGATGGGTATTGAAGAGGTGAAAAATGATATGGAAGTAAATCCGCACCTTTATACAGCATGGTTTAAAATCATATTTGCCAAATTTTATCCCCACATCGAAGCGCATAAAAAATAAAACAGCATGAGATTAACAGTAAGCCGAAAAGCACATTTTAATGCAGCACATCGATTGCATCGTTCCGATTGGTCGGACGAAAAGAATCAGGCTGTGTTTGGCAAGTGCAATAATCCTAATTTTCATGGACATAATTACGAATTAATCGTCAATGTAACTGGAGAAGTAGATCCGGAAACAGGGTTTGTCATGGATCTTAAAATACTTTCAGATTTGATCAAAGCAGAGATTGAAGAGGCGTTTGATCATAAAAACCTAAACTTAGATGTGAAAGAATTTAAACATCTCATTCCTACAGCTGAGTATATAGCTGTAGTAATTTGGCAAAAATTGAGGCCTTTTATTGAAAAAGACAAAGATTTGGAGGTGGTTTTGTATGAAACTTCTAGAAACTTTGTAACTTTTAAAGGGGAGGGGATTTAACATGCATAGAATCCATTAAAAGTTGTACATTTGCGTCTTGTTTTAAGCGATAAACCTATGGATAGACTATCGCAAAATGAGGAAGAAGTTAAGCCTATGAGTTTTATACCATATCCAATGATGTTCGAACCCATCCTAAAAGATAGAATTTGGGGAGGGAAGAAATTGCATACTGTTTTAGGTAAACAGCAGATTTCTGATTCCGTTGGAGAAAGTTGGGAAATTTCAAATGTTCCAGAAAATGTTAGTCTTGTTTCAAATGGTTGTTATAAAGGACAAAGCTTAGAAGAACTGATTAAAACTTATCCAATGGATGTTTTAGGGTCTTCTATTGTAACAACATTTGGGTATCAGTTTCCCCTGCTGTTTAAGTTTTTAGACGCCAAGGAAGACTTGTCTATTCAGTTACATCCCAATGATGAATTGGCAAAGGAAAGACACAACTCATTAGGTAAAACAGAAATGTGGTATGTCATGCAGGCAGATCCTGAAGCTAGAGTTGTTGTCGACTTTAAAGAGGGAGTCACGCAAGAGGATTACTTACAACATCTGAGTGCCAAAACACTTCCTTCTATTTTAAATGAGATTCCCGTAAAAAAAGGAGATGCTTTTTTTATACAAACAGGAACGGTTCACGCCATTGGCGGAGGCGTATTACTCGCTGAAATTCAGCAAACATCTGATATTACTTATCGCGTATACGATTGGGATAGGATGGATAGTGAAGGACAAACAAGAGAATTACATGTAGATTTGGCGTTAAAAGCCATTAATTACGAGAAAAAACAGGTAGTACTTACGTATGATAAACTGGAAAACAAAGCAAATCCCTTGGTGTGTTGTCCATTTTTTACTGTCAATTTCATCCCCTTAGCAGAACGATACGAAATAGAGAAGCCTTTAGATCGCTTTTACCTTTATGTGTGTACAGAAGGGGCGTGTGAGCTTCAAATTAATAACCTGACTTGCGAAATCAAACAAGGAGAAACCGTGTTGATTCCCGCTTCAGTGAAAAAGCTAGTTGCCATTGGTCAGGCAACATTGTTAGAAATATATATCGATTAGACCGACGATATAGTAAAGATAATTGTACTTTTGTTTAAATTTTAAATAAATTATTATGGCAAGTGTAAGAGGATTAAAAAAAGATGTACACCAAGTATTAGGAGACATCATTGAGGCAATTTATATCCATGAATTGACAGTAGGAGGACCTACAGAAGAGACATCAGCATTAATCGAAGAAGCATTAACAGGATTCGATGAATTGATCGTTGACATCAATGCTAAAGGAGTTGAAAATAAAAAAGCTCATTTTAAAGGCGTTTTTGTAAAATTGGAAAACATTGCAGGTCAATTAGTTGAAAAAATTAACAACTTGTAATTAAAATAAAGCGAAAAAAACACGCTAAATCAGTTGGAAGATTGAAAAAGCGTGTTATATTTGCACTCGCAAAATGAGTCGCCGGTGTAGCTCAGCTGGCTAGAGCAGCTGATTTGTAATCAGCAGGTCGTGGGTTCGAGTCCCTCCATCGGCTCCAATTTTGAAGATTAAATATTGCAAGACGATTTTGAGTCGCCGGTGTAGCTCAGCTGGCTAGAGCAGCTGATTTGTAATCAGCAGGTCGTGGGTTCGAGTCCCTCCATCGGCTCAAATTTTGAAGATTAAGTATTGCAAGGCAATTTGAGTCGCCGGTGTAGCTCAGCTGGCTAGAGCAGCTGATTTGTAATCAGCAGGTCGTGGGTTCGAGTCCCTCCATCGGCTCAAATTTGAAGATTAAATATTGCAAGGCAATTTGAGTCGCCGGTGTAGCTCAGCTGGCTAGAGCAGCTGATTTGTAATCAGCAGGTCGTGGGTTCGAGTCCCTCCATCGGCTCAAATTTTTTCAAAAGTCTTGTAAGGCAATTTAAATTGCCGGTGTAGCTCAGCTGGCTAGAGCAGCTGATTTGTAATCAGCAGGTCGTGGGTTCGAGTCCCTCCATCGGCTCAAAAGCTTCCTATCACATAGGAAGCTTTTTTTATTTATATTCTTTCCTATTTAAAGAATGCGTAAATTTAGATTTCGTTTAAATGACAATTGACATTGTTTCATGGCGCAATAATTCAAATTATGATAGCATTGCTTTTTGAATCAGAATGGGTTATTTATTGGGAATTAGTCTATTTTATTATTGCAATTCTCGTTTCAATCCGAATTATATATGATACGGATTCTATTTCCAAAACCTTAGCCTATCTATTACTCGTTTTCTTCGTACCTATTTTTGGTATTGTGTTCTATTTCTCTTTCGGCATTAATTATCGCCGAAGAAAAATGTATTCTAAGAAATTAATCGCTAACGATAATTACGCGGATCGCTTTAATAAGCGAATTCAAGAAATTCATTTGGATCTCAAACAACAAGGACATCCTATTGTTGATAAACACCGATCTTTTGTTGATCTACTATCCAATGCTATCGTCGGAGAGGGACCTCTGTTGGTAGATAATCACGTAGAACTCCTACAAAATGGAGAGGAATTCTTTCCTCGTTTATTGGAGGATCTCAAAAAGGCGAAGCACCATATTCATATTGAATATTATATCTACGAAAATAATGAGATCGGAAAAGAGATTGCTGCATTGCTCATTCAGAAGGCAAAAGAAGGAGTAGAGGTTCGTTTTATCTATGACGATTTTGGCAGTAGAAGTATCCGCAAAAACATAGTCAAAGATTTACGCGCAAATGGCGTTCAAGCTTTCGCGTTTAATAAAATTATACTGTTAGCCCTAGCCAATCGATTAAATTACCGCAATCACCGTAAAATAGTGGTTATTGATGGGCAAGTAGCTTATACCGGAGGGATTAATATATCCGATCGCTATGACAACAGCAGAAAAGGAGAAAATGACTTCTTTTGGCGAGATACGCATATCCGAATTGAAGGAAGTGGAGCTTACGGATTGCAACATGTATTTTTAACGGATTGGAATTTCTGTAGTAAAGAAAATATCAATTTCTCAGCCGATTATTTTCCTAAAATAAATATGGGGAAACAAGAAACACTCCCTCTGCAGGTAATTGCGTCCGGACCAGACTCAGATGTGCCATCTATTCTCTTTAGCGTCTTACAAGCCATCCAAGCTGCGGATCGTGAAATTTGTATTACAACGCCTTATTATATTCCGGATGAATCTCTGCAGTTAGCTATTAAAATGGCCGTACTTAGCGGAAAAAGAGTAAAGCTGTTATTACCTGGTATAACCGATTCTCTTACAGTCAAGTTAGCTTCGGAATCTTATTTTCAAGAATTGTTAGAATCTGGTGTTGAAATCTACCTGTATAAAAAAGGATTTATTCATGCCAAAACTTGGGTGACTGATTCGGGTATTAGTTCAGTAGGGACCTGTAACTTAGACCATCGTAGCTTTGATCTCAATTTTGAAGTTAATGTTGTACTCTACGATATGGATTTTGCCAATCAGATGCGAGCGATGTTTGAAGAAGATTGTAAAAATGCAATTAAACTAGAATTAGATCGCTGGAATAAACGCTCTAAATGGCATCGTTTGAAAAATAGCTTTCTGCGCTTGTTGTCCCCTTTGTTGTGAAAGGTAAACTGTTACCGGTTATTAGTAGGACAACAAACGAAAGGCAACAAACAAAAGGCAACAAAAAAAGGACACCTTTTCGGGTATCCTTTTTCGCAATAATTGAAGTCTAGGTATAGATTTAGAATAATCCTCCTGATCCACCACTTTGTTTTGTGTTGGTATCTCTATACTTTCTTTGTAATGAACGTCCTTTTCCTCCACCAAAGGTATAGTTTACACCAATGTATACGGATTGACTTTCCCAAGTGAATTCACCTTTTGAAGGATAAGGATATTTAGTTTCGTATTTGTAAGACATGGTATTGAAAATGTCGTTAAATCTAACGCTAATACCTAGTTTGTTATCCATTAAAGCATAACGAGCTCCAGCGTCTATTTTGTACATTTCTTTTGCATCTGAAGTGATTCCATCTACAGCACCTCTATAGAAACCGAATAAATTGAAACGCAAATTCTTTGTTGCTTTGAAATTACTGTTTAAACGTGCATTAAAAGCATTTGCAGTGATATCACGCAATACAGTTTGCATAGCTCCTGTAGCATCTAACTGAGAAACAAACCCTGTTTGTTTAATACTAGAAAAATCAATTGCAGGTTGCATATCCCACCAAGGCGTAACAATAATGTTGGCTGAAACTTCAAAACCATAAGCATCATTTGATTTGTAGTTATCAAACGTCATTAACAACGCATTTGGATTGTCGTTTTCTGGATCGTCGTAAATCACGTGATTGATTTCGTGATTGATACGTCTATAGTATACTCCAGCGGTAATGCTACTTCTTTTAGCGAATAAACGCGTATAGTTTAATTCCACTGAGTTTGTAAATTGTGGTTTTAGCTCAGGGTTTCCAACCATTGTCATTAATGGAGTAGAAAACTGACGAACTGGATTGGTTTGTCTTACCCCAGGACGATCTACACGACGGCTGTAACTTACGTTGAACATATCGCTTTCCGTTAAGTTATATCCTAAGTAAACGGAAGGGTAAAGCGTTACATAATCATCTTTAAATGTAGATGTACCATCTAGTTTAGAGTCTACTTTGTAGCTCTCAACTCTCGTTCCAATTTGGTAGTTGAACTTACCTAAAGTCTGACCAAAAGTAGCATAAGCAGAGAAAATATCTTGATCGTATTTATTGGCAATTGTCGTTTGATTTACCGGAATTAAAGGATTGTTAGAGTTGAAATTATTATCTGCTCTAGAAATTCTAGCCTCAGCACCTAATTCTAATTTGGTGTGGTCGTTTAATGGATTTACATAATCAATGTTTACTGTAGATAATGTGTTTTTATCGTCATTTCCATCTTGATACAACAAATCACTAGCAGTTCCTAGTTTTGTTAGGTAATCTCCATCCATATCCGATTTATTGATGTTGTGGTTTACTTCAACATCTAGTGTGTGCCCTTTTTTAGCAAATAAATGCTTGTAAGCTAAGTTATAAGTGCTAAACGTGTTTTTGTTGTTGTAGTTTGTATTTTGAAAAATATTATCAAAAGATTGATCAGGGTAAATTGTTGACGTTTTCAAACCCATATCGCTTTTATTTGTACTTTGATTTGTGTAAAATGAAAGCGTATTATTGTCATTTATATAATAATCAACCCCTACTTTGTATAGGATATTTTTATTATTATTCAACATGTCGATCGTTGTTGGAGACAATAAGTCTTCGCGAAACATATCTCCGTTATTTTTCGATTTACCATCAGAATAACTTGCATTACCAAAGAAGTTTAATTTTCCTTGTCTGTAGTTTAAGTTAAGTGAAGTCGTTGATTGGATATTTTTTGCAATAGTAACCCCACTATCTACAGAACCATTAAATCCATCAGCTGTGTTTTTGTGTAACACGATATTGATGATTCCCGACATTCCTTCTGGATTGTATTTGGCGCTGGGGTTTGTGATTAATTCAATGCTCTTAATTGAGGTAGAAGGAATTTGTTTTAACAATTGCTCTGCAGACATATTTGTTGGTCTTCCATCCAACAAGATTCTCACATTTTCGTTCCCTCTTAAAGAAATTTTCCCGTCTTTATCTACATTTACAGAAGGAATATTATTCATAATATCCGATGCTGTAGCTCCTACTGTAGTTAAATCTTTACCAACAGTAATTACTTTTCGGTCAATTTTTTGTTCAATAGTAGATCGCTCTGCAACAATAGTAACATCCGCTAAAGTTGTTGCTTCTGCCTCTAAATAAATAGTTCCTAAATCAGTTGCTGATTTGATAGCAATTTCTTTATGATACGGTTTGTAACCAATAAATTGAATATCTAAATCGTAAGTATCAGCTGCTGCTGTAATCGTAAATGTACCGTTATCGGTAGTCATTCCACCCGTAATAACAGCATCTCCTTTTTTAAGCGTAATGGTAGCGTATGGAACGGCTTCATTGAGATTTTTGTCAAGTACACGTCCCGTTAGTTTTACTGAACTCTGAGCGTAAACGCCACATAGAGAGAGTAGAAAAAACAATAAAGATAGTTTTGAATTCATTTGATTAGTTGAATTAAGTTTTTTGTCTTACCTAATAGACTGAGAATCGTTACTTTTGTTACAAGATAAGGAGTAAAAAAAATTAAGCAATCAAATATTTTTATTGTATTTTACTGATTTTCAGGTGTTTATTTGTTATTTAGAAAAAATATAAATTTTATGAGATATACTGTTTTTTGTGGATCAAGTGCAGGAAGTAAACAAGAATATATGAAAAGTGCAACCGCTTTAGGAGCGGTATTAGCTCAGCGTAATATCGGAGTAGTCTATGGAGGCGCTAAAGTTGGATTGATGGGAGCTATCGCTGATGGAGCCTTGGCAAACAATGGAGAAGTAATTGGGGTGTTACCTCATTTTTTAGCTGATGTAGAGTTAGGACACCAAGGACTTACTTCGTTGTTTTTTGTTGATACAATGCATGAGCGCAAAGCAAAGATGGACGAGTTATCTGACGGAATAATCGCATTACCTGGTGGATATGGTACGTTAGAAGAGTTTTTTGAAGTATTGACATGGGGGCAACTGGGATTACATAAAAAACCCATTGCGTTATTTAATGTGGACGGTTTTTATAATCCGCTGTTGCAAATGATGGATACTATGGTTCATCAGGGATTTTTAAAAGAAGAAAATAAAAAAATGGTTATTGTATCGGACAATCTAGACGATTTATTACAGCAAATGGAAGCATATGAAGCCCCAAAAGTAGGTAAGTGGGTCGTGCAAAAACAAACACCTTAACAGTGCTAAAAAAAGATTAAAATCGCTATTTTTGAACTTTTTTTTCGTATTTTCCCTACTTGAGTATGAATACTAAAGAAAAATGGAAAAAAATAATAACAATATAGCGATACTCGTTGATGGAGATAACGCACAAGCCAAATTATTAGAAAATATATTAGCTGAAGTTTCCAAATATGGAAAGGTAACTATTCGTCGTATCTATGGCGATTGGACAACACCACAAATGAACAGTTGGAAAGATCTCTTAAATGATTTGTCTTTTTCGCCGATTCAAAAGTTCAATTACACTTCTGGAAAAAATTCTACGGATAGTTCGCTCATAATAGATGCAATGGATATTTTACACGCCAAGATGGTCGATGGATTTTGTATTGTTTCAAGTGATAGTGATTATACAGGATTGGCTAAGCGAATTCGAGAAGAAGGAATCTTTGTGATGGGAATAGGCGAAAAGAAGACACCTAATGCTTTTGTGCAATCATGTGAGATTTTTACGTATTGTGAAACTCTAATGCCTAAACCTGTAAAAGAAGGAAAAACGGTTAATCAAGAAAAGAAACAGGTTGTCGATGAAGAGGATGATAACGACACACGTACAATTACCAAAAAGGAGATGCGTCTCATTGATCGCGCTTTTGATATGTCTGTCGATGAAGAAGTAGAAGCATATATTTCAACCGTGGGTAATAATCTGCGTAAACTAGACCCAAGTTTTGACTCGCGTGATTATGGTTTTAGAAATTTAACCGAAATGTTTAAGCATTTAAAAACGTACGAAGTCATCAATAATAATGTAAAGGGGTTAAATCATCCTTTAGTGAAAAAGAAGTAACCGAAAGGTTACTTTTTTTTTTACCTCATTTTTTAAAATCCTTCATCGTTCAGTTATTCATCTGTTTGTGTTTTTTTTATACATTTGAACAAAGCAAATATGATTTTTTATGTTATTCGTCTTTTTTGTGTGGATGAAGTAGAATAAAAAAAACGCGCTATACTAACTCAACCTTATGACCGAACAAGAACTAAAAGAATTAACGGATGAAGCGTTAATCCAAAAAGAAAAAAAAGCGAAAACGTATGCCCTAATAAATGCCGTAATGATTGGTGTGTTTGTAGGTGTAGCCATTTTTAGTACCTATAAAAAGGGTATGGGATTTTTTACTTTTTTCCCTCTGTTTTTTGTTTTTATTTTATTGAAAAGTAAACAAGACCATAAAATTCTTGAAAAGGAACTTAAACAACGCAACTTACCATAATATGGCACATTGTTTAAGTTGTAATTTAGAAGAATCTGGTAAATTTTGCTCTAATTGTGGGCAATCTCTTAGTATTGAGCGCATAGATCGTAAATATGCTATTCAGGAGTTGATGAAACTCACCGGATACGAAAAAGGATTTGTATATACCGTTATAGCATTAGCCCTCCGTCCAGGAAAAGTTATTCGCCAATATCTCGATGAAGATCGACAGCGAATTACCCAACCCATTACCTTTCTTATCCTGACATCTTTAATTTATACTGTAGTTGGCCATTACTTCAAATCTGATCTTATTCATACTGGAATGATGAAAACAATGTATGGCGATTCCTATATTTTTAAATTGTCCTTTTGGGTACAGCAAAATTATGGATATGCCAATTTGTTGATGTTAGTACCTATTACTTTTTGGACTCGGCTTTTGTTTAATGAACACAAGTATAATACGTATGAAACTTTTGTCGTGACGAGTTTAATAATGGCTGAGGGGATGTTGTTGTACACACTCCAAGTGGCGTTGAATTTTGTATTTCCCAAAGCTATTTTACTCAATGAGTTTATAACTGCAGTGGTGCTGTTCTTTTATGTAGGTTGGGCTATTGGTAGATTTTACGGCGGAACGAGACGTAGTTATTGGAAAGGATTTTTTAGTTATTTACTAGGGGTCATAACCTTTCAAATACTTATTGTCGTTTTCGGTGTTCTGGCAGATATAATAATTAAGCTATAAACATGACGAGATACAGCGTTGTAATAGTAGGATTTGTGATTGCTTTTTTGATCTTTGCTTGTGCTTGTAATAAAAAGCAAGAAAAAATCGATTACAAGGCAAATGAGAATGTGGAATACGAGTTAGGTATTCCGTATCAAAAGGAAATAACAAACTTAAAAAAAGGAATGCTAGCCTATCAAAAAATGGCGGATTGCCCTTATTCAGAAGAAGATGTCAATCAGGTAGGTGTTATCTTGGATGAATATTTTGAACAGATGGAAAAATCTACTTCAAAAGAAAAAGGGTTGCTTATTGTCCAAACGACAGTAGAAAAGTTCAATGCATTAAATCAAAAGTGTGATTTGGAGTTGATTTCTACTTCAGAAAGAGATATAATTGCAACGATTTTAATCCGAGTGAATTGCGAAAAAGGCTATGGCAAATGTGATGAAGATATCACAGAAGAGTGGAGAGATTGGTAAGAAGATAACTAGATAGAAATAAAAAAGGTCAGCATTTGCTGACCTTTTTTATGTTAAGCTATTTCTTTTTTGGCAGTTACATTTTTAACTATTGAAAGTAAAATATAAAGCAAAATGATAATTGGAATTGCTAAGTAGTGTAGAGTCACTAGCAAGATAATCGAAGCCAATACAAACCCTAATTGCAATTTATATGCACCTAAGTTCTTAGGATTAATTTTTAGCGAAAATAAAGGTAATTCAGCGTTCATAATATAAGCACTTAAAACGCTAATGATTACTAATACATATGGATTACTCAAAAAGGAAATAATAGCTTCAGAATCTGTTGTGCTCACGATTAAGGGCAAACTCAAGATAAATAGCGCATTTCCTGGTGTAGGTAATCCGATGAAAGAATCCGTTTGTCTGGTATCAATATTAAATTTAGCTAAGCGGTAGGCAGCTCCTAAGGTGATTAGAAAACCTAAATACGGAACAATAGCCATATAAAATGTCTCAGGTGTAAGGTTGTATGGACCTTGTGTTTCCTGAATATTAGCTAACTGTTTGTAGATGATCAGTCCAGGAACAACACCACTCGTTACCATATCAGCAAGTGAATCCAATTGAAGTCCTAATTCACTTTTTACATGGAGAATGCGAGCCAAAAATCCGTCCCAATAGTCAAAGAAAATACCAATACAAACCCATAAAAAGGCCATGTGGATATTGTCGTCAAAGGCGTAGATACAAGCTATTAGTCCTGATGCTAGGTTTAATAAAGTAATGAAATTCGGAATGTGTTTTTTCATGTAAATCTTATTTGAGTTTTTATCTCTTGAATAAAAACAGATGTTATTACCTTAGACAAAGGTATCATAAACTTACAAATAATAATATCTTCATCGCCTTTTAGTTTTTTACTATTTTTACAACTTTGTATGAATATTAAAAGGAGGTTTGTGAAAAAGCTAACATTATGTACAGTACTACTTTGCGTCGGATTTGCCTCTTATGGTCAAAAAGCGCGAAAATATTCCAATGAGTTTTTAAATATAGGGGTAGATGCTGTGTCTATGGGGATGGCAAATAGTGTAGTGGCATCAACCTCAGATGTGAATGCGGTATATTGGAATCCCGCAGGATTGATGCGATTGGAAGATCAGCAAGTCGCCCTGATGCACGCCAGTTATTTCGCTAATATTGCCCAATATGATTATGGAGCCTTTGCGATGCCTTTGGATGAAAAGAGCGCATTGGGTTTTTCTGTTATTCGATTCGGTGTGGATGATATTATGAATACGACAGAGCTTATTGATCAGCATGGAAATATCGATTACAACCGTATTAGTTTGTTTTCTGCTGCAGATTATGCTTTTGTCCTTTCTTATGCTCGTCGAACTCCTATTGAAGGACTTACCTATGGGGTTAATGCAAAAGTAGTCAGACGTGTGATCGGAAAATTTGCAAATTCTTGGGGATTTGGCTTCGATGCAGGTGTGCAGTATAAAACCAAATCCGAATGGATGTTTGGAGTAATGGCAAGAGATATTACAACCACGTATAATATGTGGAGCATCAATAAAAAAGAGTATAGTAAGATACAGGGAGCGATTGAAGGAATGAATCAAGAACTACCTGAAACGACTGAGATTACCTTGCCTAAACTGCAAATGGGAGTGTCAAAAAACATGCAACTTACTCGCGATTTAAATTTGTTAGCAGCATTTGCTCTACATGTTGAATTTGCAGAAACCAATGCAATGATCTCTAGCGGATCAATGAGTATGACTCCTTCTTTAGGTGTGGAATTTGGTTATGCTAATTTAGTCTTTGTACGTGGCGGTGTCGGAAACTTCCAAAACAATAGACAAATGGACAATACCGAAAAAATGGAATTCCAACCCAATATTGGCGTTGGTTTTCATTATAAAGGAATTCAAGTTGATTATGCTTTAACGGATATAGGAGACCAAAGTGCTGCTATTTACTCCAATGTGTTCTCATTAAAGTTAGATTTAGGAATTTTTAGAAAATAAAACATGAAAAAGATATTTGCGTTGCTTGTTGCTTTTTTTGCCTTGCAAGTAAACTGTGGTTATGCTGCTCAACGAACGCTATCAGATAAAGCACAAATCAGCGTTTTAACCTGTGGAACTGGAGATCAATTGTACTCTCTTTTTGGGCATACTGCCATTCGAGTATATGATCCTGCGGAAGGAATAGATCGCGTGTATAATTATGGACTGTTTAATTTTAGAACACCAAACTTTTATGCCAAGTTTGTAAAAGGTGATTTACTCTACTTTGTTGATTATGAAGACTACAGGAGTTTTGTGATGAACTACGCGTATGATAATCGCTCCGTTATTGAACAAGAATTAAACCTGTCACAAGAACAAAAACAAAGTATTTGGCAAAAATTAAATGAATCTTTAGCCGAAGACAAACGCTCTTATATCTACAAATTTATTGACCAAAATTGTACAACTAAGGTAGTAGACGTGCTCAATGAAGTTTTACCCACACCAGTGGAAACTGCAGTAGAAGGCAATACAACAACGTATCGTGCCATTTTAAATACTTATTTAAAGGATCGTTATTTTGAAAAATTGGGGATTAATCTAATTTTTGGATATAAAGTAGATCATCCATCTACACTTTTGTTTTTACCCGATAAATTTCAATTGGGATTATCACATTCAATGAATGGTACTCAACCTTTAGTAAAAGAAGAAATAACTGTCTTTCAAGCTCAACCAACCGCTGCTTATGTTTGGTGGAATACCTATTGGTTTGCTTCTGTAATGACACTTCTCTTGTTCGTTTTATGCTTTAATAAAACCATTCGATCTGTGTATTTTGTACTAATGGGGGGTTTTGGATTGTTTTTTTTACTAGTAGGATTTTATTCTCTACACAAGGAAATATTGTTGAATAATGTAGTTTTTTTATGTAATCCTTTGTTTATTTTTACCCCGTTTGTTAAAAAGTTGAATAATATTAAGTCAAAATTAGCCATTACTGTTGTAATATTGTTAATTTTCTACTTTGTATTGAATTTTTATTCAGAAAAGTTAATAATAACATTACCTTTGTACCTATTAACTCTAGCAACTTTATTTTTAGAATTTAAAACTGTTTTACAAAATAGAGGGAAGAATAAATAGTAAACTATGTTTTCTTTTTTTAAATCTAAACCCATTTTAAAAGATTTGATTCCGGATGATTATGTGGATATACACTCTCATTTAATTTACGGAATTGACGATGGTGCTCAGACGATTGACGATACCCGCATGATTATTACATCGATGCGAGATTTAGGTTTTAAACAAGCCATTGCCACTCCACATACGACACCTTTAGTTTGGGAAAATACAAGAGAAGGAATTTTAAATCAGTACCAAAAAGTACAAGAAGAACTGCCGAAAGAATCATCGGATATTTCACTTCGGGTAGCTTCTGAATATATGATGGACGAAACCTTGTTGCCTCATATTGAAAATAAAGACCTTTTGACTTTAAAAAACGATTATGTTTTGGTCGAGATGTCTTATATGAATCCTCCCATTCAATTGATGGATATCCTTTTTCAGTTGAAATCAAGCGGATATGATATTGTACTTGCACATCCAGAACGCTATAATTTTTATCATCAGAATACAGCGATGTATAAAAAACTTAAAAAAGCAGGATGCTACTTTCAAATGAATCTGCTTTCTGTGACGGGATACTATGGTAAACACGTACTAGAAGCAGCAAATTTTCTTTTGTCTAATGGTTTAATTGACTTCGTTGGTTCGGATATTCACCATGCCAAACACGTAAGAGGTTTTGATGCAAAAGTGGAAGTAAAAGGAGTAGAGTTTTTTACACAAGCCATTACTAATAATCAAGAATTTAGAAAATAAGCATAAAAAAAGCCACTCATTGAGTGGCTTTTTTTATGTTGAGTAGAATTACTTTTCTACAACTTCACCTTTTATTCTCAAAGGCACTGTACCGTTTTCGTAGTTTACTGCATTTGATTCAACTGTGATTGTACGGCTAATTCTTCCGATGCTCATGTTGTATTTCACATCGATTTTTCCTTTTTTACCTGGCATAACTGGCTCTGTTGGTTTTGAAGGAACTGTACATCCACATGTAGAACGCACGTTTGTGATAATTAACGGTTGATCTCCTGTGTTTGTGAATTCGAATGTACGTAATCCATCGTCATTCCCTCTTACTACCGTTCCGTAATCGATGGTGTTGTTTTCAGCAGCGAACTGAATTTTTGGACCACTTTGAGCGAATGTCAAGGCACTAGATAAGACTAATGCAAATACTGCTATTAATTTTTTCATTACTATAACTTTTTGTTGTTCTGTAAAATTAGAAACTTTTATAAAACTCGCAAATTTTTTTCGCATATTCGATTTCAGATATACTTTTATAATTGACGAGTAATAATTACTTTTGTACAATACAAAGATAAAAAAACTGTAGGTATTGAGAATGGAAAATTTTGTTTTTTATCCTTTTCATAGAGAGTTTTTTTCTTTTTTTTTAATAATTAAATTATAGAATAATGGTAATTCCTGCACAATTTGACGCAAAGCAAGTAGAGCAAAAATGGTATCAGTATTGGATGGAGAATAATTTTTTCCGATCTGTACCAGATGAAAGACAGCCGTACACAATTGTAATACCTCCTCCGAACGTAACAGGAGTATTGCATATGGGGCATATGTTGAATATTACAATTCAAGATGTATTAATACGTCGCGCACGTTTAAGAGGACTAAACGCATGTTGGGTCCCTGGGACGGATCACGCATCTATTGCAACTGAAGCCAAAGTCGTCGCTAAATTGAGAGAGCAGGGAATCAATAAAAACGACTTAACTAGAGAAGAGTTTTTAAAACACGCTTGGGAATGGAAAGAAGAATACGGAGGTGTGATTTTAGACCAGCTGAAAAAACTAGGGGCTTCTTGTGACTGGGATCGTACAAAATTTACGATGGATCCTGAAATGTCACAACAAGTGATTAAGTTATTTGTTGATTTGTACAACAAAGGATTAATTTACCGCGGCTATCGCATGGTAAATTGGGATCCTGAAGCAAAGACAACCTTATCAGATGAAGAGGTAATCTATGAAGAACGCCAAGGAAAATTATATCACGTAAAATATCAAATTGAAGGTACTTCGGATTATTTGACTATTGCAACAACTCGTCCTGAAACGATTTTAGGAGATTCTGCAATTTGTATTAATCCAAATGATGAACGTTACCAACATTTGAAAGGTAAAAAGGCTATTGTGCCTATTTGTAATCGCGTGGTACCTATTATCTTCGATGAGTATGTCGATATGGAATTCGGAACAGGATGTTTAAAAGTTACACCTGCACACGATGTAAATGATAAAGATTTAGGGGAACGTCATAACTTGGAAATTATTGATATTTTCAATGCAGATGCTACGTTAAATGATTTAGGATTACACTACAAAGGCAAAGATCGCTTTGTGGTTCGCAAAGAAATTGAAACGGAATTAGCAGCTATTGGTGCTTTAGACAAAGTTGAAAACTACATGAACAATGTAGGAACTTCTGAACGTACAAAAGCAGTAATCGAACCTCGCTTATCGGATCAGTGGTTCTTAAAAATGGAAGAGTTGGCCAAACCAGCGTTAGATGCTGTAATGACAACAGAAGATGTAAAATTGTATCCAAGTCGCTACAATAATACATATAGAAGTTGGTTGGAAAATATCCGCGATTGGAATATTTCTCGTCAGTTGTGGTGGGGACATCAAATCCCGGCTTTCTACTACGGGGACGGAAAAGAAGATTTCGTGGTTGCAGAAACAAAAGAAGCTGCTCTCGAATTAGTAAAAGCGAAAACAGGAAAGTCTGATTTAACAATTGCAGATTTAAAACAAGACGAAGATGCGTTAGATACGTGGTTCTCTTCTTGGTTATGGCCAATGTCTGTATTCAACGGATTAATAGATCCTGAAAACGAAGAATTTAAATACTATTATCCAACAAATGACCTTGTTACTGGTCCAGATATTATTTTCTTCTGGGTGGCACGTATGATCATGGCTGGATATGAGTATACAGGTGTACAACCGTTTACAAATGTTTATTTCACGGGAATTGTACGTGATAAACAACGTCGTAAAATGTCTAAATCATTAGGGAATTCCCCTGATGCCTTAGGTCTAATCGATAAATTCGGTGCGGATGGAGTTCGTGTTGGACTGTTGTTGTCTGCTGCTGCAGGTAACGATATTCTTTTTGACGAAGAACTGTGTGCTCAAGGAAAAGCATTTACTAATAAGGTATGGAATGCTTTCCGATTAATTAAAGGATGGGAAGTTTCCGAGACATTAACACAACCAGAAACTGCAAAAGTTTCTTTGGCTTGGTATGAAGCTAAATTGCAGAAAACATTAGTGGAAATTGAAGATCATTTCTCTAAATACAGAATTTCAGATGCTTTAATGGCAATCTATAAATTGGTATGGGATGATTTCTGTTCTTGGTTCTTAGAAATGATTAAACCAGGATACCAACAACCAATAGACGCTATTACTTACAAAAAAGTAATTGATCTATTGGAAGAAAACTTGAAATTGTTACATCCATTTATGCCTTTCTTAACGGAAGAAATTTGGCAACATATTAATGAGCGTACAGCAGACCAAGCGTTAGTAATCTCTTCTTGGCCAGAAACAAAAGCTTTTGATGAAAATATAATCAAAGAGTTTGAATTTACCATGGAGGTGATTGCGGGTATTCGTACAATCCGAAAAGATAAAAACATTTCTTTCAAGGATACAATTGATCTGAAAATTATCAATAATGAAAAAGTATCGACATATTTTGATAGCGTTATCTCCAAAATGGGGAATGTTGAAAGTATGGAGTACGTGACGGATCAAGTAAGCGGAGCTCTTTCATACCGAGTAAAATCCAATGAGTATTTTATTCCAATGGAAGGTAACGTTAATATTGCAGAAGAAATTGAGAAATTAGAAGAAGAGTTGAAATACTTAAAAGGTTTCTTGAAATCCGTACAAGGTAAACTATCGAACGAAAAATTCGTAAGTGGTGCTCCTGAGCAAGTCGTAGCTAGCGAAAAGAAAAAAGAAGCAGATGCTTTAGCTAAAATCGCTACAATTGAACAAAGTTTAGCTGGTTTAAAATAATAAATTAGCACAGTCATAGTAAAGGTCTTTGATTCGCATATGCGAATCAAAGACCTTTTTTTTTATCTTCGTTCCCATGAAGTACAATATACACACCCATTACCTGCACAAGGAAAAAGATACGTTAGAGCTTGTTAACCAAGACTTGTCTAAGGTAGATTTATCTATTCCTTATTTTTCTGTGGGTATTCATCCATGGTATATTGAAGAACACTTGGTTGAGGAACAACTAAATATTATTGAAATGCATCTTCAACAAGCCAATTGTTTGGCATTGGGGGAGTGTGGACTTGATAAAAAAATAGATATTCCATTAACCTTACAAAAAGAAGTGTTGGTTCGTCAATTACTTCTTGCAGAAAAAAATAAAAAAGCTGTAATTTTGCACGTTGTTTCTGCGTATCAAGAGATTATTACCCTCAAGAAACAATTGAATTTAACCGTTCCTTTGATCGTGCACGGATTTAATAAACACCAACAAGTAGCGGAGAGTTTGTGGAAAAATGGATTCCACTTGTCTTTCGGTCGGGCTTTATTGGGTAGCAAGCGATTACAGGATACGTTAGCTTTAGTACCAGAACAGTATATCTTTTTGGAAACAGATGATGATCAAATCATTTCCATTGAAGAGATCTATAATAAAGCAGCGGAATATCAACCAAAAATTGAGCAAATTGTAGCGTCAAATTTTAAACGCATATTTAGGATATAATACTAATTTAGAGCCTTTAAGGTGATTAATAACGAGAAATAGAATGGCTATTTGGCAAGAAAGAGCAGCCTTGCTTTTTAAAGAAGAAGGACTAGAAAAATTAAAAAACGCTAATGTATTAGTTGTAGGATTAGGTGGAGTTGGATCATTTGCCGCTGAGTTTTTAGCGCGTGCAGGTGTTGGAACAATGACAATTGTAGATGGAGATACAGTAGACATTACGAACATAAATAGACAATTACCTGCCCTACATTCAACAGTAGGCATGGCGAAAGTACATGTCGTGGGTGATCGTTTGATGGATATTAATCCTGAATTAAAATTAACGCGTATTCAGGAGTTTTTATCTCCCGAACGCACACATGAAGTAGTTACGGAAGAGTATGACTATGTGTTGGATTGTATTGATAGCATTACGCCTAAAATTAATCTGATTTTGGCAGCCAAGCGCAAGCGCGTAAAAGTGATTAGTGCAATGGGAGCTGGTGGAAAGATGTTGGCTTCGAAAATTGTCGTAAAAGACATTAGTAAAACAGATGTTTGTCCTTTAGCTAAACAAATCAGAAAGCGCTTGAAAAAGGAGGGGATCTCCTCAGGTGTTAAGGCTATTTTTTCAACAGAAAAACCAGATGAAAGCAGTTTGAAAATGACGGATGGAACTAATTTTAAAAAGTCGTTCTTCGGAACGAATAGCTGGATGCCTGCTTTATTTGGCTTGCATGCGGCAGAAAATGTGATTCGCCATTTATTATCAAAATAAGAAAACAAAAAAAGGGAGTTCTCGATGGAACTCCCTTTTTTATGAATTTTCACCTTCTTATGAAGGAAGTATATTTAAGGCTAATAATAGCTGTAAGACAATAATTAAAAGGGATAAAATCCACAAGAAACCATAAATAATATACTGAAATGGATTGGTCTTGACGCCTGCAAGTTTTTTTGCTCTTTGCAACATAAGCATGGGAATAATCAAAGCCAAAATAACCAGTGAAATGGAGGCATATCCCAAAGCAATAACAAATCCATCAGGATAAAATAAAGCAAAGAGAATAGGCGGTAAAAAAGTCAAAATAAACGCACTTAGATTGTGCTTGATCTTAGGACGATCTTTCGCCAAATCCTTGATATAATCATTTAGTGATAAAGCCACACCCCAAAAAGAAGTTAAGATGGCTGCTGCCGCAAAAATAGTAAAGGCAACTTTAATAAATGGAGAACTATTGATCTCTTTTATTGAGACAAGTAAGCCTTCTAAACCTGCGTTATTTTTTAAAATTTCACTGAATACACTACTTTCAATATTACCGAGAATTGTAAGTTCCCAGATTAAATATAAGACCAATGGAATAATACTTCCAATAAAGAAGACCCATTTTAATTGGCGTAAATTGCCATCTAAATATTTGACTAAACTCGGAATAACAACACTAAATCCGAAGGAAGTAAATATGATGGGAATCGTCGCTAATACAGGAAGTGGACTTTGTGGTAAATAACTTAAATACGCCATTTCAATGTGAGGTAATAAAAGACCAAGTACCAAACAAAGACAAATAATTTTAATGGAAAAAACTATTTTCGTACTAAAGTCTACTGCTCTTGTTCCAAAAGCAATAATACCTCCAAAAAAAAGTGTAAAGAGAATGGCACTGAGTTGAGGTGAAACCTCAAGGTGCATTAGTTGACTGAGGTTAGACCTCAAAATATCTCCACCACCTGCAATATAAGCACTCACCAAAGCATACATCAACGTCAACATGCTCAAACCCGTAATAAATGCACCGGGTTTGCCCAAATATTTTAAGGTAAGTGTATTAAAACCTGCTGAAGTAGGGTTGTATTGATAGACGTTTACTAAGAGAACGGAAGTATAAAACATAGCAAACCAAATACAGAATAAGATAAATGACATAAATAAAAAACCAACATTGGCCGATATAATGGGCATTGCTAACATTCCTGCGCCTATTGTAGTACCTGCTACAATAAGAATACTTCCGATAATTTTTTGCATTTTGTTTAAAATTTATTGTTTTGTTTTGAAAATTACTTTGTCATCGATCTTGTTTCGAAAAAAGACTTACTTGTTTACACGTACACAAGAATCATACCTCTATTTTATTCTTTTTCTCTTTTTGTTTGAAATGAATCTAAAAAAAATAAATATATGTTTTATTTGTAGTTTTTGCGATAAAAATCATCAAAAACTAACAGTAAATGAAATGAAGCGAGTATTTGTTGCATTTTCTCTTGAATTTCAATGATTATTTTTCAATGAAATATACAAGTATAGCAATAGAAGGTGTTGAGTATCAGGAGTGAGAGAGGATGATGTTACTGAGAATAAATAAAAAAGACAATTAATTCCTTTTTTTGTGAAGGAGGGAATTGAGGAACAATGCTTACCTTTGAATCAATTAAAAGCAATGAGAAATGAAGAATATTGAAGAAGAGTTAGTTGCCAAAAACATCAAACCTACCGCGATGCGAATTTTAGTGCTCAAGTTTTTGAAACAGCAGCAAGGAGCCGTGTCTTTGGCGGATATAGAAAATAGCTTTGATCAATCAGATCGTGTAACGATTTATCGGACCGTAAAAACATTTGAAAGTAAAGGTTTACTCCACAGTATAACAGCAAACAATGTAACGCAATATGCCTTGTGTTCTTCCAAGTGCTCTGAAGATAACCACAGAGATACGCATCTGCATTTTGTTTGTAATCATTGTAAAAAAACAATTTGCCTTACCCAGGTAGCAATTCCTACAATTGATATTCCAATCGGATTTCAATTAAATGAAATTGAAGTAGTAGCTAAGGGAATATGTGAACATTGTCAAGTTTAGTTGTTCTTTGATGAACGCTTCGTTATATGTTCTATAATACACTTAGCGTGAACTCTTGAATTCTCAATAAACCAGGTATGGGTATTTAATCCACCGCAAACAACACCTGCTAAATAGAGGTTTTCGATATTGGTCTCCATCGTCTCTGCATTGAATGTCGGCAATTGTTCATCATCGTTTTGTGTGGTGATTCCCAGTCGACGCAAGAAATCAAAATCAGGGCGATATCCCGTTAAGGCTAAGACAAAATCATTGGCAATATGTATTGATTTTCCTTTTTGCTCTAAGGTAACAGTAGTAGGGGTTATGTTCGTTAAATTGCTGTTGAAGTACACCTGAATGGCTCCTTCTGCTATGCGGTTTTCAATATCAGGCTTAACCCAATATTTGACATGAGAACTAATCTCTTTGTCTCGTACAACTAAAGTAACGTTTGCTCCTTTTCGATAACATTCAAGCGCCGCATCTACAGACGAATTACTCGCTCCTACAACGACTACATTCATGTTGGCATAGTAATGCGGATCATTGTAGTAATGCGATACTTTGGAAAGATCTTCTCCCGGAATATGAAGCAAATTTGGAAAGTCATAAAAACCAGTCGCTACAATGACTTGTTTGGCTGTATAATTCGCTTTAGAAGTTTCTATCGTAAAATGACCTTCTACCTGTTTGTTGACATGAAGAACTTTTTCAAACAAGTGGATCGATAAGTCGTGCAGATGAGATACACGTCTGTAGTATTCCAATGCTTCCTTGCGTCTAGGTTTTGTTTCTGCACTGATAAATGGAATTTGATCAAGTTCTAATAGCTCAGAAGTAGAGAAGAATTGCATATTGATCGGATAGTGATACAGTGAATTCACCAAACAACCTTTTTCGATAATAAGATAAGATAGTCCTGCTTTTTTAGCTTCAATACCACAGGCAATCCCTATCGGACCTCCACCTATGATTAGTACATCTGTATGTTTCATTCTCTTTTTAATAAACCCACGCGGGGATATGTTTGTTCGCCTAAACAAAAATATTGAATTATTTTGGTAAGGGGAAGTAAAAGCATAAGAAACCCCCAATTTAAACCAGATAAAAAAAGAGGATAACCCTGTGGATTATCCTCTTTGTGTATGATTTAGAATGGATTATTCGTTTACTTTATCAGCAACTAAATGGATTCCAATTTCCATGTCTTTACTAATTGCCCAATCAGCAGGGTTAAGCGCAGCTCCAGATTCTTTATCTGTAGTTCCGAATACTAATCCCCATGCTGTACGATCAGCGATGAATGAAGCATCCATAACCGCTTTTCCGTTTTCTACTGTTACTTTAGCAGGGAAAGTGATGTTTACTGTTTTTCCTAAAATCGTTAAGTTACCACTTACAATTTTGTTTGCACCTTCGATTGTACTTGTGTGTTTTGCAGCATCAAAATCTTCAACTTTAGTGATTTTGAAATCAACTGTAGGGTTTTTCTCTACGTCGAAGAAATCAGGACTTTTTAAGTGTCCTTCTAATTTTGCTACATCCTCATCAGCATCAACAGAAGCGCGGTCAGCTTTGATAGAAGCCATATCAACAGTGTATGAACCTGCGTTTAGTCCATTTGCATCAATTGCAATATCTCCTGCTTTTAAAATTAAAGTACCAAAACGAGGGTTTAATCCTCCTTTGTGTCCTACTTTCCAAGTTACATTACTTTCTGTTAAGTTAACAGTGTATTTGTCTCCTTGTTCTACTGCTACTTCTTGTTCAGTTGTAGTTGTTACTTTATCAGCATTCTTATTTCCACATGATGCTAATGAAAGAGCAGCTACTACTGCTACTGATAATAAAATTTTTTTCATGTTATTCGCTATTTTGTTTCCTCAAATGTACAATACAAAAATGGATATACAATAGGTTATTAAAATACTGAATGTTAAAAAGTTATAAATACAGGCTTTTTTTGAACTAAGGACGCATTTTTTGTTGTTTTTATGCTTGAATAGGTGTCTTTTGGGATAAAAAAAGATTTTCCTTGCGTGAATTTTTCTTAAATAGAACACCTGATTTATTGTAAAAAACTCATTTGATTGTATTAAAAAAGGATGACCTTGAAGTCATCCTCTCTTATTAGTATACGATATAAAGAGTACTAGATCTCTTTGAATGTCGAAATAATATTCATCAACTCGTCACCTTGATAATCTTTGTTTTGGCCTATGGTCCAACCAATGATTTCATAGTTTCCTTTTTTTCCTTCAATCAGGGTCTGAATCATAAACATGAAGTTTCCTTCTTGTGACATGGATATTTTATAGATTTTTCCTTGTAATCCATTAATTCGAACGTCGTCTTCTTTTGTGATTTCATAATCAGGTCTGCTTGCATACGTCGCTAATGCTTTTTGTGTAAAAGCAGCAAAAGACTCGTCCGCTGTTTTAGGAGATTCTTTAGCAATGATGTAAACCTGTCTGAACGTATTTCCGTATTGAATAGCTGCATCAGGATACAGATCTGTCATGACAGCTAGAGTAGCTGGTATTTCCATTGAGAACTGATCGTTCACACTTACCGTTTGAGGAGGTGCTACTTTTTGATTACAGCTAGCCATTCCCAAGGTTACACAAAGAATAAAGAGTAGTTTTTTCATTTGAACACAAATTTTAAATAAAGAAAAATTAAAGTTAAGGCAAAATGTGTAGAGTTTGGAAAGTTGGAGATAAAAAATTTTCGATCGTCATTTAAAGAAGGTGTTTTTTGAATTGAATAGATTGTTGTAAATTAGGAGGAATAAATCAAAAAAATAAAAGTTATGGCAAAAAAAGTTTTAATGTTAGCAGGAGATTTTGTTGAAGATTATGAAGTAATGGTTCCTTATCAGGCTTTGCTTTCGGTAGGTGTAGTAGTAGATGTAGTTTGTCCGGGAAAGAAAAAAAATGATATCATTGCAACGGCCATTCACGATTTTGTGGGTTTTCAGACTTATGCTGAAAGTAGAGGACATAATTTTGTTATCAACAAAAGCTTTGATGAGGTTAAAGTAGAAGATTACGCGGGACTCTATGTATGTGGAGGACGTGCACCAGAATATATTCGCTTAAACAAAAGAGTGATTGAAATTGTACAATACTTTTTTGAGAAGAATCTGCCTATTGCCGCAATATGCCACGGTATTCAGGTATTGACTCCAGCCAATGTTTTAAAAGGAAGAACACTGACGGCTTATCCTGCAGTAGGGCCAGATATTACTGTAGCCGGAGGAATTTATAAAGAAATAGATGCGGATAAGGCCATTACTGATGGCAATTTAACGACTTCGCCTGCTTGGCCAGGACATCCTGCAATCCTCAGTGAATTCTATAAATTGTTAGGAATAAAAATCGGATAAGTAGGGTATCGTTACCTGACAGTTTGCGAGGCTAAAAGAAGAACACTTGTAAAACATTTCTTATTTTAGCAGCGCAAATTTTTTATTTATGATTTCAGAACAACAATTTCAAGCCGAATTAAATCAAATTATCGTCAATGCTATTCGCGAAGATGTAGGAGATGGCGACCATAGTTCTTTAGCGTGTATTCCTGATACTGCCAAAGGAAAAGCACAGGTTTTAGTAAAAGAAGAGGGAATAATAGCAGGTGTAGAATTTGCTACTATGATTTTGAACTATGTTGATCCGGCACTAGAAGTTGAGGTGTTTATTCAAGATGGAGAAGCGGTTCGAATTGGAGATGTTGTTCTTTGTGTAGCGGGATCTTCTCAATCTATTTTAAAAGCAGAGCGCTTTATGTTAAACGCCATGCAACGCATGAGTGCAATTGCTACAAAAACACGCGTATTTGTTGATTTATTAGAAGGAACAGGTACTAAAATTCTGGATACGAGAAAGACGACACCTGGAATACGTGCCATTGAAAAGTGGGCCGTAAAAATTGCAGGTGGAGAAAATCATCGTTTTGCCTTATATGATATGATTATGTTGAAAGACAATCACATCGACTTTGCGGGCGGTATCAAAGAAGCGATTGAAAAAACAAATACCTATTTGAAAAACAACAACAAAGAGTTGAAAATTATTGTTGAAGCACGCGATTTAAACGAAGTACAACAAATTTTAGCTTGTGATAATGTACATCGCATTCTCCTAGATAATTTCGACTTTGAAACAACCAAACAAGCAGTAGCTTTAATTGGCAATCAATGCCAAACGGAGTCATCTGGTAATATAGATGAAACAACGGTGAGAACCTACGCCCTTTGTGGAGTAGATTATGTATCTTCAGGTGCATTGACACATTCCGTTTACAATATGGATTTAAGTTTAAAAGCTGTTGTATAGCAGCGCTAAAAAAAGTGCATGTCAGAAGTAGAAAATAAACTGGATCGGATACCGATCATCAATAAAATTGTAAGAGGATTAAAACGAGTAAAGTTTTCTTTTCTTGAAGGGTACTCTTTATATGACTTGATTGAATTGTATTTGGTAGGGATCATTAAGGGCGCATTTTCCTATCGCGCCGGATCGATCGCCTTCAGTTTCTTTATGGCGCTATTTCCGTTTGCACTGTTTATCTTAAATTTGATTCCCTATATCCCGATTGATAATTTCCAAGCAGATTTTCTACAGTTTATTGAAAATTCTGTTCCTCCCAATACGTATGAAGCCATCCAGTCTATTATTCTTGATATTATGAATAATAGCTATAAATCGCTCCTGTCATCGGGATTCTTACTCTCTATTTTTTTAATGACTAATGGAGTGTTTGCTATTATTGGTGGATTTGAATCTTCTTACCACATTACTATTTCGCGTAATATTATCAGGCAGTATTTAGTAGCATTAGCTTTATCGTTAATCTTGTCTTTTGTCTTAATTTTTTCTGTTGCCTTTTATGTGATATTAGAAGTGTTGATCTATCGATTTAGTATTGGTGTGAATTGGCTTGTTTGGGTAAGAAATATCTATTTACTTCTTGTGGTTCTACTGACAACTTCTATTTTATATAAGTTTGGAGCTAAAGAAACGAAAGGCGTTTCTTTTATATCTATCGGTTCCGTATTTACAACAATTCTCTACGTATTGACTTCTTATGGATTTGGAATTTACGTTCTTCGCTTTGCGCGTTACAACGAATTATACGGGTCTATTGGAACGTTATTAGTCGTCATGTTTTATTTGTGGATCAACTGTATGATTCTGTTATTGGGATTTGAATTAAATTTGGCAATTCGTAAGATTAAATTGAAAAAATAAGTATATTTGATTGTGATGTTTAATTTAAAAACTGGAAAATAATATGAAAAACTCAATACTAGTGCTCTTGTTTTTAGTGGGCGGATTGTTGACAACACAAGCCCAATCCATTGTAGGGAAATGGAAAACGTTTGACGATCAAACGGGAGATGCGAAATCGATCGTAGAAATCTCAGAAAAAGGAGGGAAATACCACGGAAAAGTTATCGAAATATTGAATCCAGCAAAAAAGGATTCTAAATGTGAAAAATGCTCAGGAGAAGATAAGGGAAAACCAATTGAAGGGTTGACGATTATTAAAAATCTGACCAAAAAAGGAGAAGAATATACAGGAGGAACAATTGTTGATCCTCAATCTGGAAAAGAATATAAATGCTCCATTAAAACGAATGGAAAAACAAAATTAGAAGTACGCGGTTATGTTGGAATTTCATTAATTGGACGAACGCAAACGTGGACAAAAATGTAAATAAAAAGGCTATCTCATTTGGGTAGCCTTTTTTTAGCTATCTAAGTCAGTTTGATTTGTTTTGATTTGTTTTGTTTTGTTTTGTTTTGTTTTGTTTTGAATTTGAGTGTGTTAAGTGTTTTGTTTTTGTTAATTGTTTAGGTCTGCCCCAACAAGGATTGTACCTTTAATCTCGTTGGACAGTTTAAAAAGAAAACAAGATGAGAAAATTAATCTTTATTCTACTTTTTCTATTGTTTAGTTTCCTAAACCTACAGGCGCAACCTCAATATTCAATTGTAGGTAAATGGAAAGCCATTGATGATACTACGGGTAATGCAACAGCGGTAATTGAGATCAAAGAAGATAAAGGAAAATATTCAGGCAAGATCATTGAGGTTTTAGCTGTTGATAGTAAGGATTCGAAATGTGAAAATTGTAAGGGAAAGGATTGGATGAAGACATATAAAGGCCTTACAATCATGAAGAATGTAGTTAAAGAAAAGGATAATAAATATTCAGGTGGGACGATTTTTGATCCAGAAACAGGAGCAGAATATAAATGTTCGTTAAAATTAGTCGGTTATAGTAAGTTAGAAGTGAGCGGTATTTCGAGTGTTTTATTGTTTAAACGATCGCAAACATGGACAAAACAACCCTAAAATAGAAGAGACTATCTTCAAAAAGGTAGTTTTTTTGTTTATTAAGGATCGTATTAGGAAACTTTTTCTAGTATGATTTATGCTAAAATATCTAAAGAGTAAGAAGTATATGGTATATATGCTATGGAAATACGGTATAAATCATGTATTTTTGAAATTGAAAAAATCAAATGTAAATACAAATTAATTATAGTATTAGATGAATAGAGTATTGGTGTGTTTTCTACTTGTTATGACTATGGGGTGTATGACATCAAAGTCTACACATTCTCCATATTTGTATGACAATGGACCTGATTTTGTTGTAGAAGGCATGTATCGTATTGTAGATGAAGAAGGGAAAATGGGATTTGCAAATGTCAAAGGGCAAGTTGTAATCAAACCTCAATTTGCTTTTGTATTTCCTTTTAAAAATGGTGTAGCAAAAGCTACCTTTGAAGGAAGAAGTAGAGAAGTAGCTGGATCGCGTGGTGAATATCACTATTGGGATAGTCCTTCGTGGTTTTACATTGATCAAAAAGGAAATATAGTTTCAGCTAAAACCAATAATTAATTTCTTTTTCAATTCATTTTGTATGAAGGTCTTCACCTTTGTATTGATTAACAAGCCCAAACATGCAATATTTTGTTGAGGTCATTGTACCTTTAGCCCTAGATCCTACGTTTACGTATCAAATCAACGAAGTTGAATTTGATTTTATTCAAATCGGGATGCGGGTAGCAGTGCCTTTTGGGCGAAATAAAGTATATACTGCCTTGGTTGTAGAAAAACATCATCGACAACCTGCGTTATACGAAGCAAAAGATATTCACGAAATTATAGATATTGAGCCTGTAGTCACGCCAGATCAAATTAAGTTTTGGCATTGGCTAGCAGAGTATTATATGTGTACACTTGGAGACGTGTATAAAGGAGCTATGCCTTCGCGTTTACTTTTAGAGAGTGAAACAATCATCCAGTGGAATGACAAAACAGATTTAAAACCAGCAGATTTGAATGATGCAGAATACTTGTTGTATGAAGCTATGCAGATCCAGTCGATTTTGAAATTAGATGAAATTATTGCCATTCTCAACCGCAAACAAGTTTTTCCTGTAATTAATAGCTTATTGACCAAAGGAGCTATCTTGCTGCAAGAAGAAATGGTCGAAAAATACAAGCCTAAGCAGGTTCGTTACGTGCGTTTGGCATCAGAATATATACAAGAAGATGGATTGACTAAACTAATGGAAGTAGTCAATCGTGCAGCGAAACAACGCGAATTAGTATTGAAATACTTTCAATTGCAGGCAATGAATAAAAACCCTATTAGCGTAAAACAGCTAATAGAAGAAGGAGAGAGTAGCCAAGCTATTGTCAATGCTTTGTTGGAAAAAGGCGTTTTTGAATCCTACTACCTCAATCATGATCGCGTTGTGTTTAATGATGCTACCTCAGATACGATTCAACTTACAGACGATCAAAGCAAGGCGCTTTGGGAGATTGAACAGCAATTTAAAGAAAAAGAAGTGGTCTTGTTGCATGGGGTGACGGCCTCTGGCAAGACGGAAGTATATATTAAGCTTATTGAGAAATTCTTAGCTCAAGAAGGACAAGTGTTGTTTTTGTTGCCCGAAGTTGGAATTAGTACGCAATTGGTTCAGCGATTAACGGCCTATTTTGGCAATCAAGTGGCAGTATATCATTCGCGTTACTCACACAATGAGCGATTGGAAGTTTGGAATCAAGTCTTACAACAATCGGAAAAGGCTAAAGTAGTAATCGGAACGCGTTTATCGGTGTTCTTGCCGTTTCAAGATTTGCGTTTAGTGGTGATTGACGAAGAACACGATGCTAATTACAAGCAACACGATCCAGCACCTCGTTATCACGGGCGTGATGCAGCGGTAGTTTTAGCGATGCAACACAAAGCTAAAGTACTGATGGGATCAGCAACTCCGAGTTTGGAGAGTTATTACAATGCAGAACAAAAGAAATATGGATTAGTTGAACTAACGAAGCGCTATACCAATGTATTGTTGCCAGAAATTCTTTTGGTTGACATTAAAGATAAGTACAAACGCAAGCAGATGACAGGACATTTTTCAGATCAATTGATCGACGAGATCAATCAGGCTTTGTCCTTAGAAGAGCAAGTGATTCTCTTTCAGAACCGAAGAGGTTTTTCTCCTGTGGTAGAATGCATGACCTGTGGTGCTGTTCCGGAATGTCCACATTGTGATGTGAGTTTAACCTACCACAAATACAGAAATGAATTGCGCTGTCACTACTGTGGTTATACTTTACCGATGCCCAAACAATGTGTGCGTTGTCATAGCGTTGATTTAAATACAAAAGGCTTTGGAACAGAGCAAGTAGAGGAGGAATTGAATGAGCTATTCCCCAATAAGCGCATTGCCCGTATGGATCAAGATACGACTAGGGGAAAATATGCCTATGAAAAGTTGATCGAGGCCTTTGAAAGCAAACAAATTGATATTTTGGTAGGAACGCAAATGCTAGCCAAGGGATTTGATTTTGACAATGTAAACTTAGTGGGAATTATGAATGCCGACAATAGTTTGTATCATCCCGATTTTAGAGCCCATGAACGCGCTTTTCAAATGATGACACAAATTGCAGGGCGTTCAGGTCGATTTGACAAAAAGGGAAAGGTGGTCATTCAAACGTTTAATCCCTACCACAATATTATTCAGCAAGTAACCAATTACGATTATAAATCCATGTATAAAGAGCAGATGTATGAACGTCACAATTTTCAATATCCGCCTTTCTACCGTTTAATTCGCTTAACTTTAAAACACCGCGATTTTGAAAAGTTAAGAGAAGCTTCTTTCTGGTTGTACAACAACCTTAAAGGCCAATTGGGGATTCCTGTATTAGGACCAGAAGAACCCGCAATTAACCGCATTCGAAATCAATATATTCGCGTAATTTTAATTAAGATTCCACAACAAGTCATGCTCAACCAAACCAAAGGACAAGTAAGACGTATTTTAAAGAGTTTTGAATCTATTGGAGCGTATCGATCCGTTCACGTGGTAGCGAATGTTGATTTTTATTAAGCCAGTAATAACAGTACTGCTTGTTCAGAATGCTTTACTATATAGTATTTTTACACAAACCAAATAAAATTCGAAAGAAAATGAGTCAACCGAAAATTGTAGTGTCCCAAGAAGCGGCACAAAGTCAAGATAATTACGATATCATCTATTCTAATATTACTTTTATCAATTTAATCCGCGAAGAAGCAGAGGAAGAAGATCCAGAAGAAGACCGCGTAGATGAAATGATTCCACATGATGCTTTTTTAAGTTATTATGTAGACTATTATTTATCTCAATATGAAAATGGAAATTTTTCTCAATTTGTTTACAATACAGGTGCTGATTTGGAATTGATTGATTGGATTATTGAAGGCTTGGAGAAAATGGGATCTGTAGCGCACTTGGCTTTATTGAAAAAGCGTTTGGAAGTGCTTGAAAATATGGATGAGGTGGTTTTAGAAGCTTTTATTGAAAGTGACTATTTCGGAACTAATCCAACCCGCGATCTTTTAAATGACGATGCTTTTTTCAATATTGAAGAGGATTTAATTGATTTGAATGCGCATTGGTTGAAACAACATCCAGAACTTTTAGTCTTATCAATTGATGAAATGTATGATTATGCAGAACAGCTATTGGGCAAAAAAGTAGAGCGAGAATAATTGATGAGGTTTGTGCTTTGTGAGGTTTGTACTTTGTGAGGTTTGTGCTTTGTGAGGTTTGTACT
The DNA here is from genome assembly GCF_014145635.1 of Myroides sp. WP-1. GTDB lineage: Bacteria > Bacteroidota > Bacteroidia > Flavobacteriales > Flavobacteriaceae > Flavobacterium. The sequence goes on along the minus strand of NZ_JACHTC010000005.1, from coordinate 94,714 downwards.
TTGTGAGGTTTGTACTTTGTGAGGTTTGTACTTTGTGAGGTTTGTACTTTGTGAGGTTTGTACTTTGTGAGGTTTGTACTTTGTGAGGTTTGTACTTTGTGAGGTTTGTACTTTGCAGAGAATTTACGACTTCACAAAGAGCAAAGAACAAAGAGCAAAGAACAAAGAGCAAAGAACAAAGAACAAAGAACAAAGAGCAAAGAGCAAAGAGCAAAGAGCAAAGAGCAAAGAGCAAAGAACAAAGAGCAAAGAACAAAGAGCAAAGAACAAAGAGCAAAGAGCAAAGAGCAAAGAACAAAGAGCAAAGAACAAAGAGCAAAGAACAAAGAGCAAAGAACAAAGAGCAAAGAACAAAGAGCAAAGAACAAAGAGCAAAGAACAAAGAGCAAAAAAACAAAGAAATGTCAGTAATATGTCGCCCTAATGACAGAAGGGATATGGTTGTGAATCACTAGGTTTGTTTAAATAATTTAAGGAAATTAAGGATGAAGAACATTGGAGAAAGAATAAGAGAATTGCGTGTAGTTAAAGGATATTCTCAAGAAGAATTAGCAGATCGATCAGGATTGTCTGTGCGTACAATTCAGCGTATTGAAAAGGGAGAAACGATGCCGCGAGGAAATAGCTTGCAACAATTAGGTGAGGTATTACATATAAACATAGAAGATTTGTTTAATGAGAGAAAACACATTCCGTCAACTTCAGTGATGTCTATTAGAACGATATATTTTTTAGTGCTTTTGGGGCTTGTCCTTCCTTTGGGTAATATCATCGCTCCATTGATAGGTTGGAGTATTCATCGGAAAGGGAGTGCTAATTTCGATAGAGAAGGAAAGAACATCATCTTAACCCAAGTGGTTTATAGTCTATGTGTTACTAGTCTCATTATATATGCTGTTTTTAATAAGTTGGGAAATCATGAGGATTATACTTTTGAGTGGTTAATAGGTCTCGGTTTTATCTTAGTGATCTGCAATTATGGATTAGCTTTATACAGTGGACTTAAATCTGAGGGGGAGAGAAAAATACATATTCCTTTTTTTAAAGTTATCAATGATCCATTATGAGATATAGAGTATTAAAAGAATACTTTCTTTAAACGAAGAAATTCAACAAAAAAGCGAAGAAGCGTAAGAACAAAAAGATACAAAGAAGAAAAAGTAAAAAAACTTTGGTTGATGTTGTATAAAGTACTATTTTTGCACTCAATTTTATAACAAAATAAATTTTTATTTTATGAATCAATACGAAACTGTTTTCATCTTGAATCCCGTTTTATCTGAAACACAGGTAAAGGAAACAGTACAGAAATTCGAAGAATTTCTTACATCAAGAGGAGCTGAAATGGTAGCTAAAGAGGATTGGGGCTTAAAAAAATTAGCTTACGAAATCCAACACAAGAAAAGTGGTTTTTATCACTTGTTTGAGTACAAAGTTGCTGGAGATGTGATCATCAACCTTGAAACAGAATTCAGACGTGACGAAAGAGTTATGCGTTTCTTAACTGTTGCTTTAGATAAACACGCTATATCTTGGGCTGAGAGAAGAAGAGAAAAATTAAAATCTAAAAAAGCTTAATTATTATGTCAACTATTGAGCAATCTGCAAAAGGAAAAAAAGACGGAGATATCAGATATCTAACGCCTTTAAACATAGAAACAAACAAAACTAAAAAGTATTGTCGTTTCAAAAAATCAGGAATCAAATATATCGATTATAAAGATGCTGATTTCTTATTAAAATTCGTTAACGAACAAGGTAAAATTTTACCTCGTCGTTTAACTGGAACTTCTTTGAAATACCAAAGAAAAGTTTCTGTAGCGGTAAAAAGAGCTCGTCACTTAGCTTTAATGCCATACGTAGCGGATTTATTAAAATAATATAAAAAAAACAAGTTGTTGGTTTTCACCTTAGAAACCTAACTTCTTATTAAAAGGACATCAACATGGAAATTATCTTAAAACAAGACGTTCAAAAATTAGGATTTAAAGATGACGTAGTAACTGTAAAACCAGGATACGGACGTAACTATTTAATTCCTCAAGGACTTGCAGTTTTAGCTACTCCTTCTGCAAAGAAAGTATTAGCTGAAAACTTAAAGCAAAGAGCGCACAAAGAAGCTAAATTAATCGCTGACGCTAAAGTTATTGCTGAAGCATTAAAAGCAATTGAAATCAAAATCGCTGTTAAAGCTGGTGGAGAGAAATTGTTTGGTTCAGTAACAAACCAAGATTTAGCTGAAGTATTTGCTAAAAACGGTCAAGAAATTGATAGAAAATTCATCGCTTCAGGTGTTATCAAACGTTTAGGTAAATATTCTGCAACAGTACGTTTACACCGTGACGTAATTGTTGAAGTAGATTACGAAGTAATCGCTGAACAAGAGTAATTCACTTGAACTGTTTTCAGTTCAATGTAAATATAACTTATATAAAAAGCCTTCCTTTTCAGGAAGGCTTTTTTGTATTTTTGAATACCGTAAACCGTAACCAATCTATGGATATAAAAAAGAGATTTGATCGCATCATTAGTATATTTATTCATTTACAGTCCAAACCAATTGTGACAGCTCAAGAGTTGGCAGATCGGTTTGAGGTGAGTTTGCGTACTATTTATCGAGATATTCGCTCCTTAGAGCAAGCAGGTGTGCCATTGTATAGTGAGCCTGGTGTTGGTTATGCTGTTGTTGATGGCTATAAGATTCCACCGACGTTGTTTACAAGAGAGGAAGCTTTGAGTTTTGTCGCTGCAGAGAAAATTATGCAAGTCTATGTGGATCAAGAACTCAGCGAGCATTTTACTTCAGCTCTATTTAAAATGAAAGCGGTATTGCGTTCTTCTCAAAAAGCAGAAGTGTCGGGTATTGCTCCTGCGGTTGTTATGCGTTCAAATAAGACGGTTTTTAATAAGAAGGTGCCCTCAGCACTAGCTACCTTATTTAAGAGTATATCACTTAAACAACAAGTTCGTATTGCTTATTTAGCGGGAGTGGAAACAGAGGCTACCATTCGAGAAGTAGAACCTATAGGTGTATTTCATGAAAATAGCTTTTGGTATTTTATGGCGTATTGCCACTTGCGTCAATCTTATCGTCAGTTTCGATCTGATCGAATTCAGTCTATCGAATTACTAGAGGATGTGTTTACTTTAGAACATGGAGAATTAGAATTGTATTTGCCTAGTCGAAATGTGGAGCGCAATCTTGAAGCTCGTATTTTAGTATCAAAACAAATGGCCGCTTATTTGGTTTGGGAGCGTAAATATTATGGATTTGTCGAAGAAATTGAGCGAGGAGAACATGTTGAAATGCATTTTAAAATGAAAGATTTTAACAACGGATTTCCCCGTTGGTTCTTGATGTTTGCCGATCATGCGGAGATTATAGAGCCAGTAGAGTTACAAGAAAAAGTAGTACAGTTATTAGAACACAGCTTGCAAAAACACAAAAAATAAAGTCCTTTCACAATAGCGAAAGGACTTTATTATATTAGAATGTTTCCCAAAAAAAAGGAGGCTCAATCCCCAATGCACGTAGATAAACATAAGCTTGCCCACGATGGTGAATTTCATTGTCAATAAAGTAAAAGAAATGTTGTTGGATTTTTAAATCGTATTCTCCAAATAGCACAAAGTTGTTTTGAAACTGCGCTTCAGTAAGAAGTGGAAATAACGTGTTTATCTGAACAGTGTCTTCATCCCATTGTTTTAAAAGTTCGGCTTTTGAGGTAAAAGTTGGTTTCTCGTCAAATTTGGTTATTTGATTAGATGTGATAGAAGTCAAAGAGGGAACCGCAATAGCGATTAGTTCGGCACACATATCCGAAAAAGGACGCATTCCTCCGATAGTAAAATTGAATAAATCATGCTCAGGAAAAGCTTCGATTACTCGTCTTGTTAAATTTCTTTGTCCTTGCCAGTACTGTAAAAATTGCTCTTTTGTAATAATAACGGTGTTCATTTGAAGTATATTTTTATTTGTTATACCACAAATGTAGAAATGGGAGTTGACAACGGTTTGTCAGTATGTTTGTTTTGAAAAAATATTTTTTTTGCTTAACGTTTCAAAGCGAAAATTACGTTTTATAATTAGTATTTTTGTCTTTCAAAGAAATTATTATGAAGTATTCTCGTCTGACGAAAGAACAATTTGAGGAATTACATCCGGAATTTGTAAAATTTTTAGCTGCACAGCAAATCGATAAAAATGAATGGGATAAGTTAAAAGAAGAAAAGCCAGAAGTTGCTGAACAAGAATTAGATGTGTTTTCAGATTTGATCTGGGAAGGTGTATTGACCAAAGCTCAATATTTAGAGCACTATTCAAAAAATCATATTTTCTTATTTGGGTTTGATGAGCAATACATCAATACCATTGTGATTAAAACACTGCAACAGGATATTGATTTCTTGACGCAAGAGGGGTTGCAATGGCTCTCTGAAGCTGTTTTTACAGCCGAGGTGGAAGTGAAACACGGAGGAAAGAACTTTGGTTCTGATCGCAATGTAGAGATTTTTGATATCATTCGCCAAGGGGCAATTCTCAGCGATGGCGTATTGTATACTCAGTTTAAAGAGATGTTGAAGCTGTAATTTAGGTGACATGGAAGTGAAAAGCAAAATAGAAGCCCTTAGAAAAGAATTAAACGAGCATAATTACAACTATTATGTATTAGATAATGCAACTATTTCTGATTTTGAATTTGATCAAAAACTAAAGGAACTAGAAGTTTTAGAGCAAAAGCATCCTGAGTTTTTTGATGCTGATTCACCAACTCAACGCGTGGGGGGAACAATTACCAAAAACTTTGAAACTATTGTACATCGAAATAGAATGTATTCGTTGGATAATTCTTATTCACAAGAAGATCTTTTAGATTGGGAAAAACGCATCCAAAAAGTTTTGGGCGATGTTCCGATGGAATATACCTGCGAATTAAAATACGATGGAGCGTCAATAAGTATTACCTATGAAGATGGCGTTTTATTTCGTGCGGTTACCCGTGGGGATGGAGTACAAGGAGATGATGTTACGAACAACATTAAAACAATAAAATCGGTTCCTATTCGCTTAAAAGGAAGTGATTATCCGAAGAGTTTTGATATTCGCGGAGAAATCGTTTTGCCGTTTGCTGGATTTGAACGCATGAACGAAGAGTTGATCGAGATTGGAGAACAACCTTATGCAAATCCGAGAAATACAGCTTCTGGAAGTTTGAAATTACAAGATAGTGCAGAAGTGGCTAAGCGACCATTGGAGTGTTTGTTGTATAACTTAACGGGTTCAGATTTAGGTTTCGAAACGCAATATGAAGGATTAGAGAAAGCACGTCAGTGGGGTTTTAAAGTGCCAACTGTTTCTAAATTGGCTAAAAGCATGGATGAAGTTTTGGCGTTTATTGCGTATTGGGACATACATCGTCATGAATTACCCTATGAAACTGATGGCGTTGTGGTTAAAGTGAATTCCTTACATGATCAAGAAGAATTGGGATTCACAGCTAAATCTCCTCGTTGGGCGATTGCCTATAAATTTAAAGCAGAGCAAGGCGAAACACTGCTAGAGTCGATCGTGTATCAAGTAGGACGTACAGGTGCAATTACTCCTGTAGCGAACTTAGCACCTGTGCAATTGGCAGGAACAACCGTTCGACGTGCATCTTTGCACAATGCAGATCAAATTGCCAAACTAGATATACGCGTTGGAGATTATGTTTACGTGGAAAAAGGAGGAGAAATTATTCCTAAAATTGTAGGGGTAAACACCGATGTTCGCACGGCAGAATCTCAACCAACAGTTTATATTACTACCTGTCCTGAATGCGATACTCCTTTGAAGAGAAACAAAGGCGAGGCTCAGCATTATTGTCCAAATGTTTATGGATGCCCACCGCAAATTGCAGGTAGAATTCAGCACTTTATCTCGCGTAAAGCTATGGATATTGAAGGACTAGGCGAAGAAACAGTTGTGCTATTGTATAAAAACGGCTTAGTGAAAGATTATGCCGACTTATACGAATTAAAGAAAGAAGATGTTTTACCCCTAGAAAGAATGGCTGAAAAATCAGCTGATAATTTAATCAAGGGAATTGAAGCGTCAAAAGCTATTCCGTTTGAACGCGTTTTATATGCTTTGGGAATTCGATTTGTTGGGGAAACAGTGGCTAAAAAATTGGCCAATCACTATAAATCAATCGATGCTTTAGCTGTAGCGCCAATGCTTGAAATGATGATGGTTGATGAAATTGGAGAGCGAATTGCGCAAAGTGTAATCGATTTCTTTAGCAATGATATCAACAAACAAACCATAGAACGATTAAAGGCGTATGGTGTGCAAATGGTGTTAGAAGAAAAGGAATCAACCGTTGTGTCAGATCTCTTAAAAGGAAAGACTATCGTTGTTTCAGGAGTATTTACTCAAGTAAGTAGAGATGAGCTAAAACAGATGATTGAAGATCACGGTGGAAAGAATGGGAGTTCTATCAGTTCAAAAACGGATTACGTTGTTGCGGGTGATAAAATGGGACCTTCAAAATTGGAAAAAGCCAATCAATTGGGGATTACCATTTTGACGGAGGATGAATTTTTGGCGATGATTAAATAATTTGTTGTTAAAGTCATTAGTTTATTATTAAGCTTTTTCTAACTTTACTTCTTATCAAAGAATTATGTTTAGTACTTTCAAAAAGAAAACATTAAGAAAAGCGATCAATAAAGCCACGCTAAAAGGATTGGAATCGAATTTTGATTTTTCCTTAAAGACCATCGGGATATTGATCGAAAAAAGTGAAGTAGCGAAAGTGGATGAATTAATTCAAGCACTACGTCAAAATGGGGCAGCAGCAAAAGAAATACACGTTTTGGTTTATACCGGATTAACGAAGTCTAAGCAGTTGCTGGATCCTTCTTTTAGTATGAAGGATTTTACTCTGATTGGAGATCTTCACAATCAAGAAGCGAAAAAGTTTATGGAACAATCTTTTGACTTGTTGATTAATTTTTACGCCAAAGATATCGTACCTTTACTATGGGTAAGTGCAAAATCTAAGGCGAAATTTAAAGTTGGACTTGCAACGGTTACCCCAAGAATCAATCACTTTAGCTTGGATATGCAGGAGCTTCAGGCTTCGCAATATGTAAAGCATTTAATGAATTATATAACAATTTTTAAAACGAAATAAACGACTATGCAATCGCTAAAAGGTACGGGAGTAGCTTTGATTACTCCATTTAAAAAAGACAAATCTGTTGATGTTGAAGCGCTACAGCGTTTGGTAGACTACGTAACACAAGGAGGAGTAGAGTATCTTGTTGTTTTAGGAACAACAGGAGAATCAGCTACGCTAACTACGGAGGAAAAGGAAGTGGTAAAACAGACTGTAATAAAGGCGAATGCAGGTAAATTACCTTTAGTTTTAGGTGTTGGAGGAAATAATACGGCACAAGTATTGGACGATTTGAATCCGAAGAATTTAGAAGGATTTGACGCTATTTTATCTGTATCTCCGTACTACAATAAACCCACACAAGAGGGGATTTATCAACATTTTAAAGCGATTGCACAACAAAGTAGTTTGCCAATCTTGTTGTATAATGTACCAGGACGTACAGGAAGTAATATGAGCCCTAAAACGGTAATCCGCTTAGCGAATGAGTTTTCCAATATTGTTGGGATAAAAGAAGCAGCAGGAGATATCGTTCAAGGAATGGAGTTGATTAGACAATCAACGCGTAAAGATTTCTTGGTGATTTCTGGAGATGATGCTATTGCATTGCCTTTAGTATTAGCTGGAGGAGCTGGAGTTATTTCGGTGATTGGACAAGGTGTCCCACAACCTTTTTCAACCATGATTCGCCTGGGATTAGAAGGGAATATTAAAGATGCTTTTGATTTACAATATCAAATGATGCCTATTATCGATATGATTTTTGAACAAGGAAATCCTGCCGGAATAAAAGCAGTATTGACAAAGGCAGGTGTAATTGACAATGAGTTGCGATTGCCTTTGGTAGTTGTAGACCAAGATTTAGAACAACGTATAGAAAAAGAATTTTTAAAACTCAAAAAGTAAAATTATGTTATCGAAAAAATTGCAAGATGCTTTAAACGGACAGATTAAAATAGAAGGAGATTCATCTCAAATTTATTTAGCGATGGCAACTTGGGCAGAAGTTCAAGGATTTGAAGGAATTGCTTCTTTTATGTATGATCAATCGAATGAAGAGCGTACACATATGCTTAAATTAGTTAAGTATATCAATCAAAGAGGTGGAGAAGCAACAATTCCTGCAGTAGCAAAACCAGAGTTGGATTATGCGTCATTTAAAACGCTTTTTACACAATTATTTGCACATGAAGTATTTGTGTCAAAAAGTATTAATGAACTAGTGCATATAGCTTTAGAAGAACGCGATTATGCTACACATAACTTCTTACAATGGTATGTATCTGAGCAAATTGAGGAAGAAGCAACAGCGCGTACGATTTTAGATAAAATCAATTTAATTGGAGATGATAAAGGAGGACTTTATTTATTCGACAATGACATGAAGAGCTTTAGAGGAGATGCGGGTGCAACTTCTGCAACCGTGTAATAAAGAAAAAAACAGGGATAAAAAGATGCCAATTGGCATCTTTTTATCTTTAAAATAAGAAAGCAAGCATGTATAGGGAAAAAATGAATATTTATAAACAAAGATCAGCCCAATTTATTGTGCTTTTTGTTTGTATAATATTGTTGAGTTTCGCTATTTTGACCACAGATTACTTGTTTCTAGGATCTATGACAGTTCTGATACTAGTCGTCCATTTGTATACTCGGTCATTCGATTATACCATCGCACATACGACTGACGCCTTAGTGTTTGGATGGCGTAAGAAACACACGATTTTACTGAAGGAGATAGAAGAAATTACCCTTGAAAATCTCGATTATATGGGGAAATTTGGAGGGTATGGATATCGTCGATTTAAAAGAAGATATGCTTATGTTTTTAGTGATTCGGGTGATTTTTTATGCGTAAAAACCGCAGATAAAGACTATTTTCTCTCGATAAAAGATAAAAAATATTGGGCTAATTGGTTAGAAAATAGAACGAATGTCTGTTCAAATGAACAAACGCTTACTAAAATATCTTGTTAAAATAAAACAAAAAAGGGCTTTTTTTCTTTTTAGTAAAGAAAGGTTTTTGTATAATGCAATTATATAACTAAATTTGCAGTTGCTTTTGAAGTGCATTAACTCGAGCAGCAATTGTTTAATACCGAATAAACGAAATGAAAAAATACGTCGGATTATCTCTTTTAGCGTTAACTTTTGTAGGGTGTTCCCCTTTGCAAAAAGCTATGAAATCAGAAGATTTGGAATTTAAGACGAAAGTTGCAAATCAATATTACGAACAACAAAAGTATAGAAAAGCTATCCGATTATATGAGCAAGTAGAGACTTCGTTTCGAGGTCGACCAGATTATGAGGATATGTATTTTAATTTCGCACAAGCTACTTATCTAACTAAGGAATACATGACTGCCGCAGAACGCTTTAAATTGTTCGCCGCAACCTACCCTAGAAGTGAGAAAAGAGAAGATGCGTTGTTAAAAGAGATTAAATGTGGAGTGGAATTATCTCCTGTTTACTCTTTAGACCAAACAATTACAAATACAACAATTAATAAATTGCAAAAGTTTATCGATCAATATCCTGGTTCGGATTTTATCTTCGAAGCTAATTCAATCATGAGTTCGATGAACAAAAAGCTAGAGAAAAAAGCTTTTGAAAATGCAAAACAATTGAATACAATCGGTCCATACACTCGAAATTATGGAGCAGCCATTGTAGCATTAGACAACTTTATCTATGATTATCCTGGAACGGAATTCAAAGAGGAAGCGCTTTTTTACAAATTGGATTCTGCCTATAAATTGGCCATGAATAGTGTTCACAGTCGCATGGAAGAGCGTTTAAACAATGCAAAGGGAATGTACGATGCATTGATTCGCTTTAACAGTGAAACAAAATACAAAGAAAAAGCAGATGATATGCTTGAAGATATAAACACAGAATTACAAAAAATTTCAAAATAACCTAAGCGTAAAATGGATTTAAAGAAAACAACTGCTCCAGTAAACACAATTACTTACAACAAAAGTAAAATTGAAGAGCCAACTGGTAATATCTATGAAGCTATTACTATTATCGCAAAAAGAGCAAGTCAAATCAACGTTGAAATTAAAAACGAATTGATCGATAAGTTAGAGGAGTTCGCTACTAACAATGACAGCTTAGATGAAGTTTTTGAAAACAAAGAACAAATTGAAGTATCAAAGTTCTATGAAAAACTTCCAAAAGCTCAAGCGTTAGCAGTTGAAGAATGGTTGGAAGGAAAAGTTTCATTCAAAGAAGTTAACCAATAACATATACTACAAAATGTCAGTGTTAAGCGGAAAGAAAATATTACTAGGTGTTACTGGTGGAATCGCCGCTTATAAAACGGCAAATTTAGTACGTTTACTTATTAAAGCAGGTGCCGAGGTCCAAGTGATCATGACACCTGCTTCTCATCAATTTGTCACTCCTTATACGTTATCAACGTTATCTAAAAAACCTGTTTATACTCAGTTTTTTAATGAAGGCGAAGGAGGTACATGGAACAATCACGTTGAGTTAGCGCTTTGGGCCGATTTAATGCTCATTGCACCAGCTACAGCTAATGTGTTAGCTAAAATGGCTCATGGACTCTGTGATAATTTACTTATGGCGGTTTATATGTCCGCAAAATGCCCTGTCTACCTAGCGCCTGCTATGGATTTAGACATGTATATTCACCCCTCAACAGAAAAAAACTTAACGACGTTAGCTTCTTATAATCACGTGATTATTCCCGCTGAAGAAGGAGAATTAGCAAGTGGTTTAATCGGAAGAGGAAGAATGTCTGAACCAGAGACGATCGTCTCTGTACTTGAAGCTTCATTCGATCAACGTTTACCTCTTCATGGTAAAAAAGTGCTAATTACTGCTGGTCCCACATACGAACCAATAGATCCTGTGCGTTTTATAGGAAATCACTCTTCGGGAAAAATGGGATATGATATTGCGAAAGAAGTAGCCAAACAAGGTGGTGAAGTGATTCTAGTAAGTGGACCGACAAACCAAAAGATAGACCATCCCCTAGTGAAAGTAGTGTCGATTATGTCTGCACTAGAAATGTATGAGGCGTGCCATCGTTATTTTGACCAAGTCGACGCAGTAATAGCTGCAGCTGCTGTAGCAGATTATCGACCAAAGGAAATTGCGACGCAGAAAATTAAAAAGAACGCCGAGGAATTCACCATTACAATGGATAAAAATCCAGATATATTAGCTTCTTTAGGTGCGATCAAAAAACAGCAATACTTAATAGGCTTTGCATTGGAAACGGAAAATGAAGTAGAACACGCCAAGCAAAAAATAACCAAGAAAAACCTAGATTTAATTGTATTAAATTCCCTTAATGATCAAGGGGCAGGTTTTGGAAAACCAACGAATAAAGTTACCTTTATCGATCGTGCATTTACTGTACAACCGATGGAACTTAAATCAAAAGAGGCCGTTGCTCAAGACATTGTCAATAAAATCATTCAACACTATGAATAAACTTTTTGGACTTTTCGCTTGTTTTTTTCTGTGGATCGGAACTTGCCATGCACAAGAATTAAACGCTAATGTAAGTGTGAACTTTGCACAGGTGGGAAATGCGCATCAGAATTATTTTCGTACATTAGAAAAGTCGCTTAAAGAATTGTTGAATCAAACGAATTGGACATCGCAACGCGTCAATCCCAATGAGAAGATCGATTGTACGTTTTTATTAACAGTGAGTTCTTTTGACAATAATACCAATGTTTCAGGTACACTACAGGTGCAATTTGGTCGCCCTACCTATAACACTACATATATGAGCCCTGTCATGAATTTTAATGATAAGGATATTGCTTTCAGTTATACCGAATTTGAACCACTGCGTTATAGTGCAGGTAGCTACGAGTCGAACCTAATTTCTCTAGTGTCTTTCTATGTCAATATGATTTTAGGCATGGATAGTGATACTTTTTCTAAAGAAGGTGGAACGGCTTACTATCAAGAAGCATCTTTAATTGCCTCTATGGCACAACAATCAGGTGCAAAAGGATGGAAGCAAGGAGACGGACCTACGTCTCGCTATACTTTAGTTAACGACTTGTCTTCAGGGGCTAGTCGACCTTTTCGAGAAGCATTATACAACTATCATAGAAAAGGACTTGATTTGATGAGTGAAAGTTTAGAAGAAGGAAGAAATGGTATTTATCTCGCGCTAAACGATCTAAAGCAGTACAATGCTGTACGTTCAAATGCCTTTTTAATACGCGTGTTTTTTGATGCAAAAACAGATGAATTACTAAACCTTTATACGGGGGTTGCTGATCAAAACAAGAAACGCGTTGTTGAAACTTTACACGCATTATCTCCCTTAAATGCTTCGAAGTGGAATAATTTATAAGTATCTTTCCATTGTAAAATTAAATCATCTCGGATTATGCTTACTTCTTTGAGTATAAAAAATTTCGCTTTAATAGACCATTTAGAAATTGAATTTTTTAAAGGGTTTTCTATTATTACTGGTGAAACTGGTGCTGGAAAATCAATTGTATTAGGTGCATTAGGACTTTTACAAGGGAAAAGAGCAGACTTGGGTTCACTAAAAAATAAAGAGGAAAAATGCGTGATTGAAGGTCAATTTCACGTTGATCCCTATAAGCTAGAAGAGTTGTACTCTTTTTTAGATATGGATTACGAACCTGTAACCATTATTCGAAGAGAGATTTTACCTTCTGGAAAATCAAGAGCATTTGTCAATGACTCTCCAGTAAATCTAACAGATTTACAAGAGTTGAGCGCCGTATTGATCGATATTCATTCCCAACATCAAACGAGTGAGTTGAATGAAGAAACCTATCAAATTAAGGTGATCGACGCCATTGCAAACAACGAAGAAACTTTAGAAGAATATCAAAAGCAATTAAAAATATACAAAGCTTCTCTTACTGAACTTAAACAACTCAAAGAAGAGGAAGTAGAATTGCTAAAAGAACAGGACTACAATGCCTTTCTATTAGAAGAATTAGAAGCAGTACAGTTGAGTACCATTGATCAAGGGGAACTTGAAAGTGAGTTTGAAAAATTGAATAATGTAGAAGATGTACGCGAGAGTTTTGCTTTAGCGACGCAAATTTTAACAGCGGATCAAATGGGCGTTATTCAAGGACTCAAAGAATTGCGTCAAGCGCTTCAAAAAACGGCAACTGTTTCTAAAGATTACGAAGAATTATACAATCGCGTGGTAAGTGCTGAAATTGAATTGGCAGATTTGGCAAATGAAATTGAACGCGAAGTAGATCATGTGGTTTCAGATCCAGAGCGTTTAAACGTTTTACATGAACGTTTGCAAATCTTGTATGCGCTACAAAAGAAACACCAAGTTAGTACGGTTGAGGAATTAGTCGCTATTGAAACAGGACTAAACGACAAAGTATTTAAGGTAGGAGAGGTACAGGAAAAGATTATTGCGGTAGAAAAGACAATCGCTGCGCTAATTGTAAAACTCGATGATTTAGCGAATCAATTGTCTCAAGCAAGACAGCAAGCAATTCCTGCACTGCAAAACCAGTTAGTTGAGATATTGACCTTAGTAGGGATGCCTCATGCGTTGTTTCAATTTGATTTTAAAACAGTAGAGCAATATTTGACTAACGGAAAAGATCAAATGCAGTTGCAATTCTCTGCTAATAAAGGAATGGATTTTGGATTACTAAAGAAAGTGGCCTCTGGTGGAGAGTTGTCGCGTATTATGTTGGCCATTAAAGCCATTTTAGCTCGCTATTCTAATTTGCCAACCATTATCTTTGATGAGATCGATACGGGAGTTTCTGGTGAAGTAGCGGATAAGATGGGCGTAATCATGAAGGATATGAGTACACTCATGCAAGTATTTGCTATTACACATTTACCGCAAATTGCCGCTAAAGGACATCAGCATTATAAAGTATTTAAAGCCTCTGAAGGCGAATCTACAACGTCGAAGCTCATTCAGTTAGATGAAGCTCATAGGGTAGAAGAAATTGCGCAAATGCTATCCGGAAAGGATATTACCGCATCTGCTTTGCAACACGCGAAAGAACTATTAAATAGTTAACGGTTAACAGCAGTTATAAATATAGAAAAGCCATTCCTTTGTAGGGATGGCTTTTTTGTGTTGCTTGTTTGATTGGTGAGATGATGAGGTGGTGAGACGTTGAGGTGTTGAGACGTTGAGGTGTTGAGACGTTGAGGTGGTGAGACGTTGAGGTGGTGAGACGTTGAGGTGGTGAGACGTTGAGATTTTCATTTAAAGAAAATACCTTTTTATTTTAGAAAAATCTACCGATACCTCATGACAAATCACTGATAATTGAAAAAAAAGCGACAAAAACGGAAATGTTTTTGTCGCTTTTTTTTATTGTTTAGACTGTTCAAAAATAGTATGCGTAGCCGTTTGTTTTTCAATCACTCTAAAGTAGCCTAAGGCTTCTTTTTCAGGTGTTGTTTTATTTTTCATGTTTCCTATAATTCGCCCGCTTGGTACTTGGAACGGTCCGCCACCATTGCCGATAGCATCAAAAAAGCTCATGGCAAAATCGTGGTAGTTTCTAGAAATTTGTGCGAATTCGATTTCTACTTTTTCTCCTGGACGTGCATCTTCATCAATGATGAACAGCGATTCCATTTTATTGCCTTTAGAGTATTCATTAGACAATACACGCGGTTGTGGAGCTGTTGAGGCATATTGATAAAAGAAATAGTAGTAATTTAAGTTTTGAGTTGCACGTGGTGTATCTTGGTAATAGACGCGTAATACATAGTAATCTTTCTCAAAGTATCTTTCGCGTTTTTGTGTAATTTCAAGAATTTCGGGACTTGAGCTATAGGTTTCAGTAGCTTCATATAAATCGTTGTCATATTCTACTTGTAATTTGAATGTATCACCATCTACTGGTTTGGCAATTTCTGTGGTGTAGTAGCTTCCTGTTTGTGCTAATTCACGCAATAGAAATTGGTTGCCTTGTTTGTCGCTAATGCGCACAATCGCGTTGTTAACGGGAGGTATTTCTGTATTAAAATAATCCGTAGTCAAACTCAGTTTTACAAATACAGTGTCTGTATCTCCCATTTTGTTGAAATCTAAATTTCCTTCTACGACTAATCTCGGTTCAGCCGTTGGTAAATCAATATCAATTACTTTTGTACACGAAGTAAAGGATAAGGTGAAAAGAATAAGTATATAGGGTAAAATTCTCATCTGCTTAAAATTTAAAATTATAGGTAACACTTGGTACTAAGCCGAAGATGGACATTTTTTCTGCCTCATTTTTTCCTCGGATATCTTCATTTTCTCTAAACGAGATAGAAGCAGCATTGTATCGGCTGTATAAATTGTAAATGCCGAATACCCATTCGCCTTTCCAGCGTTTTGTTGAATTTGGTTTTGGCGTATACGTAGCAGAAACATCCAAATGGTGATAAGCAGGCATATTGTTTGCATAGCGATCTCCAAATTTAGGTACGCGTAGTCCTAAGTATTCATATTGTCCTTCTGGATACGTGATAGGACGTCCGGATTGAAGGGTGAAACTTGCACTAAAGGTCCATTTCGGATTGTATTCATACATGGCAGTAATAGATAAATCGTGTAATTTATCATAAGAAGCTCTATACCAATCTCCGTTGTTAATTCCTGGTTCGTCAGCAGTTCTCCCTGGAGTGCGTTGCTCTGCTCTTGATAAAGTATAGGCTACCCATCCCGTTAATTTGCCTAAGTTTTTTCTGAAGAGTACTTCTAGTCCATATGCTCTTGCTTCTCCATTGAGGATCACGCGTTCAATAGCTTCATTACCCACTAATTGAGCACCGTCAATATAATCGATGCTGTTTTTTACTTTTTTGTAGAAAACCTCTGTTTCTAAGCTGTACTTACCTTCTGAAAAGTTCTGAAAGTACCCTAGAGCCACTTGATCTACTAGTTCTGGATCGGTGTATTTTCCACTAGGTGTCCAAATATCTAAAGGAGTTGGTGCAGCCGTATTAGACATCAAGTGAATGTACTGTGTCATGCGGTTATAACTCGCCTTGATCGATTGATTGTCATTGATGATATACGCTACTCCCAGACGTGGCTCAATATTGTTGAAATGTTCGATAGATTTATTCTTTTTGTAGTAGATCGGATCTAACATATCAGCCATTTTATAGATACCTAATTCGCGATCATACCAAACAGGTTGATCGTTGGCATAGGTATGTTCAATTCCCTTTCCTTTGGCATTAAAATGAGAAAAACGAAGTCCGTAGTTCACACTAAAATGCTGACCAAAATTTTGTTCGGCCTCCACATATGCACTGCTTTCTGAAGCGTATTTATTGTCAATTTTTTTATAATTGATTGAAGAGTCACTCTTTGTAGGTTTGATTGTTCCAGGATAGAAAATATACTCCATATGACCAACTCCATAGCGCAATTGTAAGGCTGAGTTGATATCGTGTAAGAAATCGTACTTCAATTGTGTACTCTTAATTCCGTTAGTCCAGTTGAATCCAACCAAATCCAAGTCTAAATCGTAGGTATAATGACTAGTAGATAAAGTGAGGTTTCCTCTTAGGTTATCGTTATAGGTTGTTTGCCAATCCAATGTTGCAGCTAAGTTTCCAAAGCTGTTTTTCATCAAATCGGTAAAGCTAAAAATATCTTTTCCGTAATAGGCAGAGAAAAAGATTTTATTCTTTTTATTGAGTTCAAAACTCAATTTGGTGTTGATATCGTAAAAATAAGCTGAGTTTTTATTATCTGTCATTTTTAAGAATAGGTGGGCATAAGACCCGCGTCCTGCAATCAAGAAAGACGATTTTCCTTTTTGAATAGGACCTTGCGCAAGTAATCGACTAGAGATAACTCCAATCCCTCCTTCAAGAGCGTAATCGTTTTTATTTCCTTCCTTTTGATTGACATCTAGTACAGAAGAGGCTCTTCCTCCAAAACGAGCAGGAATTCCTCCTTTATAGAGTTTTAAATCACGTATAGCATCTGAATTGAAAACAGAGAAGAATCCAAAAAGGTGTGACGAACTGTATACCGTAGCTTGATCTAATAAAACCAAGTTTTGCCCTGCACTTCCACCACGTACATTAAATCCCGCTGCACCTTCTCCGGCGTTTGTCACTCCGGGTAATTGAAGAATAGATTTTAAGATATCAGATTCACCTAATACAACAGGCATTTTTTTGATTTCTTCTGTCGTTAGTTTATTGACACTCATTTCGGGTTTTCGAATGTCTGCTTTGTTTCTGTTTTGCACAATCACGACCTCAGATAACTCAGAATTATCTGTAGATAGTACAAAATCTAACGTTTGGTTTTTGGTTAAGTTAACTTTTGTGAACTTATCTGTATAGCCGATATACGATATTTTTAAGGTGTAAGAACCTTCTTTTAATTCAATAGAATAATGCCCTTTTTCATCGGTGATGGCACCATTGCTAATTTCATTGATATAAATCGTAGCTCCAATTAAAGGTTCATGGTTGTCCTTTATTGTTCCTTGTAGCAGATAAGTCGCTTGACCTTTCATTCCTAAAGTGATAAAAAACAATACACAGCATAGAAATACTGTTCTTATTTGATTATGTATCATCATAATTTGATAATTAATTCGAGTACGAAAATAGGTAAGTTTTAGCGTTTTTTAAGAAAAGAATATATAAAAGGAAGAACTTTTATCTTAATGGTTTTTGTATAAGTTTTTTGCAGTCAATGTGTTGGATTAACTATCTTTAGTCCATAAAGTTTTTAGCATGTGGAGATGGTATTCTAATATATGGTATCGCAATATTTTTGGTTTATTAACTTTGTGTTTGATTTTTGGATTCATTCAATACACAACGATAGGTGATAAAAGTATCCGCGAGATTCTGTTGGAGATGGTTCCTGCAATCGCTTTGATTTATTCCTTGCTTTATATCAACAACGTGTTTGTAATCAAGCGATTTTTATTGACCAAAAAGTATGATTCATTTTTACTGTGGTTTTTGGTATACTTGGTTTTTAGTGTATTTTGTTTGAGTCAATACGCCATTTACGTAGGAGAGTTTAAGTCTTTGATTCTAGAGGTAACCAACACCTTGTTTTTTACTATTTTGGGTACAGGAACGTATTTTATTCACCAATGGGCTTTCCAGAATATCACTCTGCGCGAACGAAAGTTGGCCAATACCGAAGCAGAACTCAAGTTCTTGAAAATGCAGCTCAATCCGCATTTTTTATTGAATGCAATGAATAATTTGTATGGAGAAGCCTTGACGAATCCCAATGATACACCCAATCGTATTTTGCAGTTATCTCACTTATTTCGCTATCAAATTGAAGCAAGTAAAAAAGAAGAGGTACGACTAGAGTTGGAAATTGATTTTGTCAATGAATATTTGGATTACTATAAATTTACCAGCGACTCACTTGTGGTAAATATTGATTATCAAGG
Organism: Myroides sp. WP-1; assembly: GCF_014145635.1. GTDB lineage: Bacteria > Bacteroidota > Bacteroidia > Flavobacteriales > Flavobacteriaceae > Flavobacterium. Next base: position 76,137 of record NZ_JACHTC010000005.1, on the reverse strand, counting down.
TGATCTTGAAGCATATAACGTTCCTCCTTTGTTGTTTTTTAGCTTAGTAGAAAATGCGGTGAAGTTCAGTTTACAAACCGAGAACCCTTTTATTACTATTTCGTGGAAAGAGGTAGAAGGAAAGATTTACTTCGAGATTATTAATAGCTGTTTATCTAAAGAAAAGCAAAAGCAAGGAACAGGTTTGGGATTGAGTAATTTAAAAAGGCGATTGGAAGTATCGGGTATACACGCTCGATTTGTATCGGAAGATCAAAAAAATATTTATAAAGCAAAACTTACATTATGGGGACTAAATACAAATGTTTAATTGTAGATGATGAAAAGCCAGCGCATCAAGTTTTGATGAGCCACATTAGTCAATGCGAAGATTTAGAATGTATAGGCAATGCTTTTTCGGGTAAAGAAGCACTGCTTTTTTTGCAAAAAAACGAAGTGGATATTTTGCTGTTGGATATTAATATGCCTTTAATATCAGGGTTGGAGTTTTTAGATATGTTGGCGGTTAAGCCTATTACAATTATTACAACAGCTTATTCTGATTTTGCTTTGGAGTCGTATGAAAAAGATGCAGTAGATTATTTGTTGAAACCAATTTCGTTTGGCAAATTTTTGAAAGCGATCGAAAAGGCTAAGATCTTTTGTAAGAATAGAAAAGAAACGACAGAAGAATTCAAAGACAATGTATTGAGAATACGCGAGGATGGATTAGATGTAGCCATCGATATGGACGAGATTATTTTTGTCGAAAGCGCGGGGAATTACATCAAGATTTTTGTTGAGAATAGAAGTAAGAGTTATTTCGTTTATGGCTCTTTAGTGAGTATTAAAACGGAGTTATCCGACGATTTTATTCAGGTACATCGTTCGTTTATCGTCAATCGCAAGCAGATTGTGAAAAAAGAATTAGGGAAAGTAACACTACATACCCATATCGAAATTCCGGTTGGTAGAAAGTATCAGATTTTAATTGAGTAATTCAACAAGAGTTTGTGAGGTTGCTTTTTTTACCTCATTAGGTTGCTGTTTAATGATTAGCTCAATTTTTTTTGCGTCGATACAGACATGAGGTAGTGAATGAGTTTTAGAGAGAACTAGAATACGAGGATTTAACTAGCATTGAATAAAATAGAGTTATACAATTTTAGATCTACCTTACAGCCATTTCTTGAAGGTAGATCTATTTTTAGACTATCCTTATAGAGGAGAAATGCGGGTTGATTTCTTCAGTTTTCGCTGTCCATAAATACTAATGGCAATGCAGGTGAGAGCAAGGGTTAACGATCCGAATTCTAATGTTTGTTTATAGAGAAAGTGATCGATATTTTGAACCATTAGTATCATACCGACGACCAAAAATAAAAAGGTAAGACTCCGTAAAAAGGAGGTTGAAAAACGTTTCATAAATAGAATATTTATAGTTAATAGGTTTAAATATAGCTAATTATGTTTTTATTTCAAAAGATTGAGGAATAAATATTTATATTGAGAAAAGAGACAAATGCAAAAAGTCTGTCGAATTACGACAGACTTTTTATATATAAACTATAATGAATTTACTACTATAAGTGGATTACTTCACCGTAAGCATCAGCAACAGCTTCCATTACCGCTTCACTCATTGTTGGGTGAGGGTGAACTGCTTTTAAGATTTCATACCCTGTTGTTTCTAATTTACGAGCTACAACAGCTTCAGCAATCATATCAGTAACACCAGCACCGATCATGTGGCATCCTAACCATTCACCGTATTTAGCATCGAAAATAACTTTTACGAATCCGTCAGGTGTTCCACCAGCTTGAGCTTTTCCTGAAGCTGAGAACGGGAATTTACCAACTTTGATTTCATAACCAGCTTCGATTGCTTTTTTCTCTGTTAATCCAACAGAAGCAATCTCAGGAGTAGCATATGTACATCCAGGGATATTACCGTAGTCTAATGGTTCAACATGGTGACCTGCAATTTTTTCTACACATAAAATTCCTTCTGCAGAAGCAACGTGTGCTAATGCTTGTCCAGGAACAACATCTCCAATAGCATAATAACCTGGGATGTTAGTTTGGTAGAAATCGTTTACTAAGATTTTATCTCTATCTGTAGCAATTCCCACTTCTTCTAAACCGATGTTTTCAATATTTGTTTTGATACCAACAGCAGATAAAACGATGTCAGCCTCAATGATTTCCTCTCCTTTAGCTGTTTTTACTGTTGCTTTAACTCCTTCACCTGTTGTGTCAACTTTCTCAACAGAAGCATTCGTCATCACTTTAATTCCAGCTTTCTTCAATGAACGCTCAAATTGTTTAGAGATATCTTCGTCTTCAACAGGAACGATATTTGGCATAAATTCAACAACAGTTACATCTGTACCCATTGCGTTATAGAAATAAGCAAACTCAACTCCAATTGCACCAGACCCAACAACGATCATTTTCTTTGGTTGTTTAGGTAAAGTTAAGGCTTGACGGTATCCGATTACTTTCGTACCATCTTGTGGTAAGTTTGGCAATTCTCTAGAACGAGCACCAGTTGCAATGATAATGTGGTCAGCACTGTATTCTGTTACTTTCCCATCTTTATCTGTTACATCAATTTTTTTACCTGGTTTTACTTTTCCAAATCCATCGATAACTTCAATTTTGTTCTTTTTCATTAAGAATTGAACACCTTTGCTCATTCCTGCTGCAACTCCACGTGAACGTGCAACTACCGCGTCGAAATCTTTATCAACTTCTCCATTAATTGTCAAACCATAATCAGAAGCATGTTTCAAGTACTCAAATACTTGTGCAGATTTTAGAAGCGCTTTTGTAGGAATACATCCCCAGTTCAAGCAAATACCTCCTAAATTTTCTCTTTCAACTACTGCGACTTTAAAGCCTAATTGAGATGCTCTGATTGCAGTAACGTAACCTCCAGGGCCACTTCCTAAAACAATAATATCGAATTTCATATGTATGTATTTCTATATTTTACGCTACGAAAATAATCAATTATTTCCGTTCTTGAAACTTTCGGTTTGAAAAGTTGATAGACCGTAAATTGTCGAATTGTAAATGGATGTGCTTTTTGTGTGAGTTTTGGAAGATGATTGTTAACTATTAATCTAAAATGCGATAAATTTTTTAAATGTGATTGACCTTGTGTAGCGATAAAAGAGCGTGAGATTATGGAGAAATCTCACGCTCAAATCAAAATAAAACAATACGGGGTAATACAGTATTACCATTGGTCAAAGCGTTAGTATTTAAGACTACCCGAGGTAATCCAGATGAAAAAGTTTACTAGAGTTGAGATCAAGCTGTCTTCCATCTTTTTTGTTGTTCAGAGTCATGCGAAGAGATTGAAATAAAGTGTTTTACCTTCTTTATCTTACCTAATAAGATACTAACCTCAATAAGTGAGCCAAATTATATTTTTAAGAAAGTTTTTTTTGATTTGTCAATAAAAGTAGAAGCCAAAAAAAAGGTCTGTTTATACATAAACAGACCTTTTTTTGATAAATAGAACGCATTAAGCAGATTCTACTACCTTGAATTGCGATTCATATAAGTTTCTATAATATCCATTTTCAAAGGATAACAACTCTTGATGCGTACCTTTTTCTACAATTTTTCCTTTGTCCATTACGATAATCACATCTGCATTAACAATAGTGGCTAAGCGGTGTGCAATGATAATTGACGTTTGATTATGTGTGAGGTAATCGGTTGCTTTTTGGAGTAGTTCTTCCGAGTGAGAGTCAATAGACGAGGTAGCTTCGTCCAATATTAAAATACTAGGTTTACTTACATAAGCGCGTAAAAAAGCAATTAATTGTCTTTGCCCAGATGAAAGCATGACTCCGCGTTCTTTTACGTCATAGTCGTAACCTCCAGGTAAATTTACGATGAAGTCGTGTATGCCTATTTTTTTAGCTGATTCGATGACAAATTCTCTAGTAATAGCAGGGTTGTGAAGGGTAATGTTATTCATAATGCTATCGCTAAATAAGAAGACATCTTGCAAAACAATGGCAATTTGTTTGCGAAGTGAAGCCAACTCAAAATCGTGAATATCAATATTGTCAATTTTGATAGTTCCAGCATTGATATCGTAAAAGCGATTTAACAAGTTAATAATTGTTGATTTTCCAGCACCAGAAGAACCCACAATGGCAACGGTTTGTCCTGCTTTAATTTCTAAATCAATGCCTTTGAGTACTTCAACCCCTGGAATATAACTAAAGTGAACGTTGTGCAATGAAATATCTCCTTTGAATGACGTAGCTTGAATTGTACCGTTGTTTTCAATTGTCTCATCCATTTCCAACACCTCAAATACGCGTTCTGCAGCGATGATTCCCATTTGCATGACATTGAATTTATCTGCAATTTGTCGCAATGGGTTAAATAGCATACTGATTAACATCGTATAGGCAAATAAATCTCCAAAGGTTGTTAGGTTATCGCCTTGTACAATAGACATTCCCCCGTACCAAATCACTAAACCTAAAGTTAAAGAAGAGACAATATCCGCAATGGGAAAGAAGATAGAGTTATATAAAATATTCTTCAACCATGCTTGGTTGTGCTTCTCGTTAATTTCTTTAAATTTTTCATACTCAATCTCTTCACGAGTAAATAGTTGAACGATTTTCATTCCCGAAATTCGCTCTTGAACAAAAGTGTTGAGGTTGGCAATTTGGGTGCGTACTTCTTGGAAGGCATCTTTCATTTTGATTTGAAAAATACGCGTTGCATACAGTAAAATAGGCATCGCTAGTAAAACAATGCAACTCAATTTCCAATTCATGTAAAACATAATCGCCAAAACAACAACCATTTTTAATAAGTCACTGACAATCATAAACAGTCCTTGACTGAAGATACTGGCAATTGATTCGATATCCGATACCGAACGAGTTACGAGTTTTCCTACAGGTTCATTGTCGAAGTATCGCATGCGGAAAGAGATAATTTTCTTGAATAACTTTTCGCGAATATCTTTGACGATATCCTGACCTAGCCAGCTTGCCCAATAGGTAAACAAAAACTGAAACATCACCTCTAAAAAGAGCACAATCGCCATTAACCCAACATAGATTAATAAACCATTTTGATCTTGAGGTTGAACGTATTGATTCACCGTTTCTTTAACCATATACGGACGAGCCGCGGCAAAAATTGATAGGGCAATAGCAAAGAATATGACCCAGCGAAATCTACTTTGATACGGTTTGGCATATGCTAAGGTTTTGCGCAGGGATATGGAGTTTAGTTTTTTCATAAATAAGGGTAACCTACTTTTGTTAAAAATAAGCCTTTTCCGGGAACTGAGAAACCAGCTTTTCCTCGGTCTTTGCTTTCGATAATGGCTCTAAAATCATCCAATGTGATTTTGTGTAAACCAACATTAATTAAAGTCCCCACAATAGCGCGTACCATATTGCGCAAAAATCGATTGGCACGTATGGTGAATACCAATTGATTGTCGTTGATTATAGTCCATTCAGCTTTGTAGATTGTGCAATTGAAGGTGAAAACATCCGTATGTGTTTTTGAAAAACACTCGAAGTCTTCATATTCAAATAGGATTTGAGCCGCTTGATTCATCAATGTCACATCTAAAGGGCGGTGGTGATAATAACTCAACGGATGGACAAAGGCATCTTTAAACAGGTGAATGTGATATTCATATGTTCGATCTGTTGCATCAAATCGCGCATGAGCATCAGCCGCAACATCGTGAAACTGATAGACCACTATATTTGGGGGTAAAAAAGAATTCATTTTTTGAATTAAAGCAGATTTATCCAACGGTAGCTCATAATCAAAATGAGCAAACATTTGCTTGGCATGTACACCAGCATCTGTTCTACCAGCACCAACAAGTTCGATGGGTTGACGTAGTAAAGTCGAAATAGCTTCAGTTAGCGTTTGCTGTACAGTAGGGGCATTGGGTTGTAATTGCCAACCGTGATAATCCGTACCGTTATATGCAAATTCGATAAAATATCTCAAAATAAATTCAGTTTATAAGGCTACAAATATACTTTAAAAAAGTGGAAAATAGTTAGCAGGAAGCAGTAATCGATTATGAAGAGTATTAGCTAAAGTTAGGCGATATCATCTTTAATTGAGAATTCATCAAGCAACAAACATCAAACAAATACCAAACAATAACGAAATAATCCTATTTTTACTTTTTGAAAAGAAACGATATCATGAGAACGATAAAAAAACTCGCCTTAGCACTATTACTAGGAGGAATGTGCACAACAATGCAAGCGCAAGATTTTGATCAGTATTTTGAGAATAAGACGTTGCGTTTAGATTATGTTTTTGGAGGAAATGCAGCGCAACAGTTTATCTCTTTGGATGAGCTAGGACGTTATCCTTTATGGGCAGGGCGAACACATCATTTAGGGGAAAATGCTTTACGAGGTAACGGACAAATACACCTCTACGATGAAGCAACCAATCAGTTAATTTACACCACGAGTTTTAGTACTTTATTTCAAGAATGGTTATCAACAGAAGAAGCCAGAACGACAATAAAGAGTTTTGAAAATGTATTTTTAGTTCCTTTTCCCAAACAAAAAACGCGAGTAGAAGTTGTTTTGTTTGATGAATCAGGAGCAGAGAAAACGAGGCTATCTCACGTTATTCAACCCAATGATATCCTGATTCACGATAAAGGAATACAAGAGTTAACACCTCATGAATATCTTCACCGTGCAAAGGATACTAACAAGGCGATCAATGTGGTTTTAATGGCAGAAGGATACACAGAACAAGGAATGGATCAGTTTATGGAAGCAGCACGCATAGCTGTACAAGAAATATTCAAGCATAAACCTTTTGATCAATTCTCGGATAATTTTAATTTTATTGCTGTTAAGAGCACTTCTATTGATTCAGGAGTTAGTGTTCCACGTACTGGAGAATGGAAGAAAACAGCAGTAGAGTCTAACTTTGACACGTTTTATTCTGAACGTTATTTAACGACCAATCGCCTGAAGAAAGTACACGATCTCTTAGCGGGAATTCCGTATGAACATATTGTTATTTTGGCGAATACTAAGGTGTACGGTGGAGGAGGTATTTACAATTCGTATACATTGACCACTACAGGACACAAAGATTTCAAACCTGTGGTAGTTCATGAGTTTGGACATAGTTTTGCTGGGTTGGCAGATGAATACTTTTATGAACAAGACGTATTGAGTGATTTCATTTCTAATCAGACGGAGCCATGGGAACAAAATATCACGACATTAAAGGATTTTGAATCTAAATGGAAGGGACAGCTAAAGAAGGGAACCCCTGTGCCAACATCGTTGGATCAGGCGAAGAAATATCCATTAGGAGTATATGAAGGGTTGCCTGGGAATGGAATTTACAAAGGTGCGTTGGAGTGTCGTATGCGCACCAATCAACACCATGAATTTTGTGTAGTTTGTCAAAACGCGATTGAAAAATTGATTCATTTTTATATAGATTAACAGCAACTAAAACGAGTAAATTGAAGAAGATATTATTGTTGTCTGATACACATAGTTGTGTGGATGAGTCTATACTTAAATATGTCAAACAAGCCGATGAAGTTTGGCATGCAGGAGATATTGGAAATCTCGAGGTGACAGATGAGATAAAAAAACACAAACCGTTGCGCGCTGTATATGGCAATATCGACGATGCAGAAGCACGCGTTGAATTTCCAGAAGAACAGTTGTTTACTTGTGAAGGAATGAAGGTGTACATGATTCATATCGGAGGGTATCCAGGAAAATATCGCACGCAAGTAAAGAATCAGTTGAGCAAAGAAAAACCAGGTTTGTATATCTGTGGACATTCCCATATTTTGAAAGTGCAATATGATCCGCAATACAAAGTATTGCATTTAAATCCAGGAGCTGCAGGTATTAGTGGCTTCCATCAAGTTCGAACCATGCTGCGTTTTGTAGTAGATCAGGGTACGATCAAGGATTTAGAGGTAATAGAATGGTCTAAAAACAAAAAAACCGAACAATTGTAATTGTTCGGTTTTTTCTACGCACTAATAAACTAAGATGTTAGGTTTATCGCAAACGATCCACAGATTTTACAAGATCCTCATCCTTTTTGATGGCTCTGTTTGCTAATACAAGCAACAGGATAGAAACAATAGGGAGGAACATCCCAATACCTTTCTCAGAAACGATTTCTGACGCTTCTCCAGATACAGTTAGTGTTCGATAAACAAATAATCCTAATAGTATAACGTTTAATATCATAGTCAGTCTGTTGCAAACAAACTGTCGTTGTCTATTTTTGTAGTTCATAATACTTACGGCTGTCAATGCTGTACACACCCCAAATAAGATGGTGAAACTAGGAACAAACATAAAGTAAACTTCCTCTTGTTGTGCATTGTACCATAAAGGAAAAACAAAGGGCAATACGCCTAGCGCAATTAAGGCTAATAACATATATACGGTTTGAATTCGCTGTAGCATGATGATTGGTTTTCTGTAACTCACACAAAAGTAAGGTTTCTTTTTTATAAAAACATATTAAATATTAAAAATAATTCGTATTATTGCAACAGTTATGTCGTAAGTACTTCATAATACGACACTTCTACTAATAAAAATTCCATTCTTATTTTTAAGACACAACTCATTTATTTATAATCTATAAACATTTATATGTTTGACATTTCCCAATTAGAAAAAATGAAGGTTTCTGACCTTCAGGAGATCGCGAAGAAGGCTAAGCTGACTAAGGTGTCGACTTTAAAAAAAGGAGAATTAATTGAGCGAATAATATCGCTTCAAGCTCCAACAGAAGTTAAAGCTAAAGCGCCGAAGCCTGTTGCACAAAAAGAAAAAGCAGTTCAAGCAGAGGCAGTGCAAACAGCGCCAGCAGAAGCTACGACAGTCGAAAAAACTAAACGCCCAAGACTAGCGAAACAAACAACGGAGGTTGGAACAACACCAGTGGAAGGGAAACAACAACAAAAGACTGAAAAAATAGAACATAAAGTCATTGAATCTGCGGAAGAAAATGCAATAGTAGAGCGAGATACCGTTAAAGCTGATCAAAAAGCGAATCCACGTGATAACCGCAAAGAATTCAGCCCAAAGAAAAAAAATGACAACGCAAAGCGCGATTTCCAAAAGCGCGACTTCAAGAATAACAAAAAGCAACAAGGAGAAGATCAACGTCAACCTATTGCACAAGATACTACAAAAAACGAAACTGAGCCTTCAGTTGTAAGTGAACAGCCTTCAGTTGAACAGGAAACTAAAAAACAAAATCCCAATCAACAAGGCAATAGAAATCAACAGCGAAATCAAAACCAATCCAACAACAATAACGCACAACAAAAGAATAATTTCAGAGAACCTGATTATGAGTTTGATGGTATTATTGAAAGCGAAGGAGTATTAGAAATGATGCCTGATGGTTATGGTTTCTTGCGTTCTGCAGATTACAATTATTTATCTTCACCAGATGACATCTATTTGTCTCAATCTCAAATTCGCCTTTTTGGATTGAAAACAGGAGATACTGTAAAAGGAGTGGTGCGTCCACCAAAAGAAGGTGAAAAGTTTTTCCCTTTGGTACGCGTATTGAAAATCAATGGACATGATCCTCAAAGTGTGAGAGATCGCGTTTCATTTGAGCATTTAACACCTATTTTCCCAACAGAAAAATTTAAATTAGACGAGTTGAGAAGTACAACTTCAACGCGTATTATGGATATGTTTGCTCCAATCGGAAAAGGACAACGCGGCATGATCGTTGCCCAACCGAAAACGGGAAAAACCATGTTGTTAAAAGATGTTGCTAATGCAATTGCTGCCAATCACCCTGAGGTTTACTTGATTGTATTGTTAATTGATGAACGTCCAGAAGAGGTTACGGATATGCAACGTAGCGTACGTGCAGAAGTAATCGCTTCAACATTTGATGAACCAGCAGAACGTCACGTAAAAGTGGCCAATATCGTTTTAGAAAAAGCCAAACGTTTGGTGGAGTGTGGACATGATGTTGTAATTTTATTAGATTCAATTACGCGTTTAGCACGTGCTTACAATACCGTACAACCTGCTTCAGGAAAAGTATTGAGTGGAGGGGTAGATGCTAATGCACTACAAAAACCAAAACGCTTCTTCGGAGCAGCGCGTAATATCGAAAACGGAGGATCGTTGAGTATTATTGCTACGGCTTTAGTTGATACAGGATCTAAGATGGATGAGGTTATTTTCGAGGAGTTCAAAGGAACTGGAAATATGGAGCTTCAATTGGATCGTAAATTGGCGAATAAACGCATTTATCCTGCAATTGATATTACTTCATCAAGTACACGTCGCGATGATGAATTGCTAGACAGAGATGCATTGCAACGCACGTGGACCGTTCGAAAAGTAATGGATGACATGAACTCTATTGAAGCGATGACATCGATTATTGATTCGATCAAAAACACAAAAAACAACGAAGAGTTTTTTGCTGAAATTCAAGGATAATTAGTGATTTTGAATATAATTGAAAAGAGGGTGTTTCAGCTGAAACACTCTCTTTTTTTATTTTTTTTGTAGAGAAACTAGATAGTTTACTATTTTTGCGCTTTGCCATTGGGTGAATTATTATATTCTATGATTAAATTTGTCTTTCTATTACTTGTTTTATTACTTGACTACCTAGGATATCGCTACGGTAAGTCACAACTCGTAGTGCGAAAAAAGGCAAAAAAATTCAAGGATAAGTCGCTAAAAAAAACATGGGCAGAAAAAAGAGCCCAACTGCAAGAACGCACCCAACAACTAGAAAAGGAAATACGCGAAGAAGAAGATGAATTCGATGATTTTATCGACAAAGAAACGTTTAACTTCCTGTTAATAGGTGCGGTAGCCACTTTTTTGTTCTTGATTATCGGAATGTTTACAGGAAATCCACTCTATTTTTACCTACTTATTTTTTTAATTACAACGCTGATCTACTTGTTTTACAACAAGATGTAGTAATAAAAAAAAGTTTATCAGAAGTTCAAAAAAAATTTAGAACATTACTGATAAACTTTTAAGGTGTAAAAACCACATGAAGTATTCGTTAAAACGACTTCCTCATGCTTTATTTAAAATGATTAGTTAGCGCATTGACTTAGTTGAAATTAGCCTCTTGGTATAACTTCTTCAAAAGGAACGTTAGGATTTGGATTTGTAATTATTGGATCATAAAAATCCCCCGGCTCATACTCATACGGTATCATATTCATCACCGTAATGGGTTCTTGTGGAGTACCAGGATAGGATTGCTTTAAAGCATTGATGCGATTATTGATAAAAGACATCGTGTTTCTTCCTACTTCCTTGTGAAGTATCTGCATCATAGTTGGACCAGAACCATTGTTTCTCAATTGTTTCCAAACAACAATTTCGTAGTCATATTGTTTAAAATACTTGTAAATCTGTTCTGGGCTATCACTTTCATTCGCGAAAGCTGTTGTTGTTCCACATGCAAATACAAAGGCAAGAGCTAAAAATAATTTTTTCATAATACTGTATTTTAATAGAATTGGTATTGTTAAAATACTAACTATTTTTAGTCAATAAAATACATTTTAAAAACTTTAGTATAATGTACAGTTTTTCTGTACTCCATGCTAGTAGAGCATCAAAACAACAAAGCCCTTAATTTAAGGGCTTTGTTGTTTCTACTTTTTGAATCGTATAGGTATAGGTGAATTCTTTGTAAATTACTTTTTTCTTGCCTAAAATCTCATACATGGTTGCTTTTATTGGGTACAGATCTTCATTGAAGGTGTATTCGATAGTAAAGTTTTCCTGGTCAGGACTGACAAGAGAATGGATAAGATTGGGAAAGTGATAGGTTAAAGGGATTAAACTTAACTCGTCTAGGAGGAGGGTTGTCATATCAAAAGGCAAGTGTGAAAAGGGATTTTTTCCATCTGTATAGCCAAATTCTATCGCTAGGCCTTGGGTTTTCATGGAAATCATTTGGTTCTTGTCGTTGTAGGTGTAGTCAAATTTAACACTATAAGGTTTGACTAAGGCACTGGTAAATTGGTTGGCTTGGTTGTAAAAAAAGGTTTGTTCTAATGTTTCTCCTTCCTCTTGCATGATATTTGTGTGCAACAAATTGTCTTTATACGCAAAACCTAGATGGCTGATGAGGATGTTGCCTGTTTGTTTTTCCATCGTTTGTAAGCGCCCTTTTTCGTCTAGTTCGAAGTTGTAGTCGATCGTGTGGGTTTTGTTGGGTTTTGTGTCTTTATAAAGCGTTGAAACATCACGCAGTGTTTGTAGTTTAAAATCTTCCGTATAGGTGAGTTGAAATAGATCCTCTTGTTCTAGAATGGGAAGTACTTCGTAAGAACCGTTGGTTTCGTGCTTAAATTCTTTAGAATACAAAGCGGTTTGTATTTGTGAAATAAAATAGTGTTTTTCATAGGTTGGCTCCGGTTGTTTAATCTCTAAGGTAGTATCATCAGAACTACAACTGGTTAGGCAAAGGGCTAAAAAAGCAAAGGCTAAGGTGTGTGTGCGTTTTTTCATCGTTTTTTCGTTTGTGTTTTATGTGTTGGGTTAATTACTATAGGATAGACGCAGAAAAAGAAAAAGGGTTGGGATAGAAAAAAAGTTTTTTGCTAAAAAGCTATGTCTTAATTGATTAATAGGGAGAAATAAAAAAACATCTATTTTTTCCTTATTCTAGTTTGGTTTTACAGAATATCGTCTTATATTTGCACTCGCAATAAGCAATTAGGCCACGTGGCGCAACTGAATAGCGCATCTGATTACGGCTCAGAAGGTTGCAGGTTTGAATCCTGCCGTGGTCACAAAAAGGAAAAGGTTACACATTTGTGTAACCTTTTTTTATGCTTTTAACTCAAAGAGTATAAGATATTTTATATGCTTTCGAAGAGCGGGGGAGACCTTGGTAAACTAGTCCAAGGAGTTTTAATTTTTCAACTGTAAAAAAGAAGGCTACAAAATCCTAATAATCGCTGGTAACAAATAGGATTTGCAATATAGGATGGTGCATTTCCTTGGTCTAGATATTTTGGGGGATGAAAATCTTCAAACCAAAAGGAGTTAATTTATGTGCCTTTGTAATTGGTAGTATTGAAACGCTACGTTTGCTCAACGATTTCCATTGAAAATAATAAAGTGGTTAGAGCAACTGTATTTACTCACTTTTTTTAAAACCTTGTTGTAAAGTTACTCTGCCTACAATTTTTTTGACACATGAACTGATATTACGGGTTGATGTCATCACTAAAATAATGATTAGAGTTAATGTTAAAATAAGAAAGGGAGTTGATCTCGATTGGTAGAGATAGTGGATGATTGTGTTATTTGTTTTGGGAATAGTAGGATGGATAGCTTCGGAAAGTGAGTAGTATATTAAAATTTAGATGATTAACAAATTGTGTAGTTTAACTGTAGAAATGATTAATTTATAGTTGTTAATTTTAGTTAAATAAAATCAATCAAATATATTTATCATGAAGAAATTTTTAATATTAGGTTTAATCTTAATGCTTTTTTCTTGTTCAAAAGAAGATGGTTTAGTAGAAAGTTATCAATCAGAGAAAGAAACTAAAACGAAGGATGCGAATATTGGGTATAAGTCGCCGTATAATTACACTAAACTATATAATTTGGAATCAGGTTCTATTAGCTATAGTTTTTCTAATACCACTAGTCTAGAGATAAGTATTACTCCTTACTTTGGAATAGCATTTTATACCGGTGATAGTACTTATAGTAATTCAAATCTTCCAATACTAAATAGTAATGGAGTGATATACACTAATTTTATGTCTTCCGAAAATTTTACTATTAAAGGAAATAGCTCGTATAGTAATAAATCTGATATAACTTCTGTTCCTACTAATATTGGGAATGGAGGACAAGGATATTTTAATTTTCCATTGTATTCTCCAAATACAGGTGAAGATTTATCAATTTTAACTAAGAGAGGGAAGTTGTATTTTATAGAAGTTTATGTCAGAAATGAACTTATAGGCTATGTTAAAATACCTATTAAATATGATTTTGATAGTACTACGGGACTTAGCTATCCATGGGAATCTCTGAATATAAATGATAGTTTTTTTGGACATGAATTAATTTATAACAGGGAATCTTTAGAAATTTGTTCTACAATAAGAAGTACTGATGTAGTGAAAGATTATCTGAAATTTGTATATGAGGGAAGCTCTTACGAAATTTCCGCTGAAGTGAATACTTCTGGTGTTGAATTTAAAATGATTAAAATTTAAAAACCAAGTTAGTATTAAATATTTAAAAAAGCCTATCACGTATTATGATAGGCTTTTTTAATTAAGAAAAGTGATGATTTCAAACAAATAACTTCAAAAATCTTCTATCTCATGATAACTTTATTATTAATCAAAGAAACTTAATAGGTTAACTTGATATCAACAAGTGAATCATTATTGTTTGTTTTCTGTAAAACTTATATTTTTAAATAGAATTTTTCTGTTTTTGAATTAATTCGTAATAACTTTTACTAATGAAATCAATACAGAACTTTGTTGTTTATAAAGCAGTTATCTTTAATGAAACTGTAAAAAAAACAGAAAGCGGATTAGGGCTTTTTGGAGATAGCCAATTCCTAAATAGAACTTAGCCTTACATGAAAGAACTCGCGATACTTGTTTGGGGAGATCCAACTAAGAGAGCTCAAATTCCTAACTATGAAAATGGGAAAAGAGTTTTTCCTTAGATACTTTGGAGCTGTTTTTAGAAGCTTTATGGATGAATTTGAGTGTCACCAACAAATAAATTGAAAAAAATATTTGATTTAAGTGTCTGTAAATAAGTAATTACAGCTAAATCTATTTTTGTAAACATATAAAAATCACAATATAGTTTTGGTAGTTATATCTATTTACCTATATTTGCACCGGTTAAACAAACGGTTTGCTGTACAAGGGTTGTGCAAAACACAAGTAAAGGTATGATAACCATTTGTTTTCCACAGTGTTAAGAATGTTTTATAGATTCTTGCCGTGGTCACTATAACAACGGCGATGTGGCGCAACTGAATAGCGCATCTGATTACGGCTCAGAAGGTTACAGGTTTGAATCCTGTCATCGTCACAAAAAGAAAAGGTTACACATTTGTGTAACCTTTTTTTGTGCTTTTTAGCCAAATTACATAGAATATTTTATGTGATTTCATTGTTTAATAAAAGTAAATAGGATACTTATCGTGCAATAGTCGTGCAAGATTTACTACTCTTGACTGTTGTGAAAATATTTTATCGAAGTAAAACCCTATTAAACATAGCTACTTCTAAATTTCTTATCAAAGAGAATTCTATCCCCTCAACTTTGTATCTAAGATTTTTATATACAAAACAAATAGATGTGTTTCATAAAACACAAATTTCGATTAATCCTGATCACTGGGATTCAAAAAAGCGCAAATCAAAAACATTCTTGCGGTAAAGAATAGAAAAGTTAATTGCGCGATCTTTTAATAGACTTTGAAGGCAAAGATCAAATAAAGCTGATGAATGTTGATACTAAATAAACAAGAAAAGTCTCTTGATTAGGGCTTTTTTTTGAATATTGATTATTCAATATAAGTTGTTAAATAGCGTGTTTTTCTGTGTATTCTCTTGTTTTATTGTTTAAAAAAATACCTAAACAATATTTTTTTAGTAAATATAATTTATTTATAATTTGTAAATTAACTTTATTTAACTAAATTTATGTCGCTATAACTTCTTTTAAACTTAGTCCGGAATATTTTATGAGATATAGTAGCAGGTTTTACTTATTGTGAGTAGAATTAAAGATAATTACCAATTTAAATCTTAAATTATGAAAAAAATTTTTTTTATGTTATTGACTTTGTCATTAACGCTTGCTTCTTGTAGTTCGGATTCAGTTAGTACTGATAGTGGAAACTCAAATGAGCTTTTATTAAAATCAACATCAGAGGTTAATGACAATTTAAGGGCCCTTAGAAGAGAGGCTTTGAATGATCTTAACCAGGGAGGGGAAATTTATTATTATGCAGAAATAGGAGCTGTTTTTCATACAAAAAGTAAATCTAGCATTGTAATTCCACCTTTTTCAATTAAAACTAAGAGAGGTGAAGATATCAATGGAGTTTTAAGAATTGATTACATAGAGATTTTTGATAGAAGTAAAATGCTAGTAGCTAATACACCTACAATGGCTTTAGTCAATGGACAAAAAGAGTTATTAGTAACAGGTGGCGAGTTTTACTTAGATATTAGATATCGAAGAGAGCAAGTAGAAATAGTTAGCCCTATTAAAGTCAATATTGGTACATGGAACTCAGAGGCAGAACCTCGCGGGATGGTTTTATGGAATGGAGATATTGATCAAAATGATAATTTAACTTGGTTACCAGCAGATCCAAATGACTTAAATTTTGAAAATGATGGACAAATTTTTAGTGGAAGAGAAGGAGGAGTAATGTATGATGTATTAATTAAGAACTCTAGAAATTTTGGATGGTGTAATGTTGATAAATTAATTAAATTTCCAGGAGAAAAAACAAATATTAAAGTAGTTGTTCCACAAGTATTTAACCATACAAACTCAGCTGTATACATGGCTGTAGAAGGACAAAATAATATGATGTTTCAACTGGATACATTTGATTCAGGTAATAATTCATTTCAATTTCCTTCAGATTTAGCATCTGTTGGTTTAGATGTTCACCTTATTTTCGTAGCTGAAGTGAATGGAAATTACGTATATAGTATTTTATCTGCACCTGTTGGAAATAATTCGACTTATACCATAACTAGCAATAGTTTAATTCATACAACGAATTATCAACAATTAGAAGCAGCAATTGTAGCATTACCTTAAGAATAATAGACATAAACCATAAAACTAAAAATGCCCCTTACTTGGGGCTTTTTTAGTTTAGGATTTTAATATTAGCTTTTTTTGACAGAGCATGAAGTAAATGAGAGGGATTAAAATCAACAAGTGTTTTCGAATATTGATTATTGTTATTCTTATTATGTTCTTCATCAATTTTAACCATATACTCTTGGATATATAATGTTTGAGCGGAAGAAATTTCCCTCTTACTAGATAGTTTATTTAATTTAAACAAAAAGAAAAAGCTATATTTAAATCTGTTTATATTCTCCTTACTCCAATTTTTATCTATTAGATGTAATAACCAATCAAAAACGCAAACTCCTTCAATATTTCTAGCTTTCCATAAAGTTGTTTTTATGTATATAATAATATGAATTATCGAATAGTATAAAATCAAGACCTAATGTGCCTACAAAAATATCGACTGCCTTATCCGAATGGGATATGTATCTTGTGCAGCTAAAGACAAAAACAAACATGAGCATCTTTATATCATGCCCGTAAAAGAGCGTCAAATTTGCCAAGAAATGCACGAAATGTTAACTGGGGAGTAGATATACCTATTGAACTTTATAACGTAAAAGGTGCCTCTAAAAGGGATTTGATGAAGGTTGAAATCATTGAAAAACTCAATAAAAAAGAGAAGATTAAGACAGTGAAAGCGCTTTGGGATTGTAAGAGTTTAAACTTTACTAAAAAGATCAACTGTAACGTCTTTTCTTTCTAACTCAAAAGAACGCTGTGATAATAAACATTGATATAGTTTAACGTGGTTATAATTATTGTTTTTTAATATTTTAACAAGTTCAATTCTGTCATTTTCACTACATTTTACGCCAAAACTTATAGATCTTATAGATTCTTTTTTTATTTTATAAACACCATTCTTTGGTTTTAATATCCTAAATTCATCTTCATAACTCCATTCTGTAGATTTACGGCATATTGTTTTTTCTAATAAATCATGTTGATTTCTGATATAATTTAACTTTGGATATTTGTTACTATATTCAACTGGGATAGGAGAAACAAAAGTCTCAGGGCTCTTTAAAATTTCATATTCAATACATACTCCTTTATGACTATTTGCATAATGGCTCCACATTAAAAGATTATTATAATTAGTGACAAAACACCCAACTCCAGAATTCTCTAACAAATTATTTATAGTCGTTAAATTATTTTTATTAAAGGTTATTCTATCATTTATAACAGCGTTATATAGAATATTAATATCAATATCAATATTATGCTTTTGATATTTAAGTCCAAGTAGATATAAATATACCTCATAATCCTTATAGTCTACATCATGAATAAATTTGCCTTCAAAGGGATCATTAAAATTAGTTATAGATGAGAAAAATATTTCATCATTCTGAAAAATATTTTCAGTATACTTTGTTAATGGTTTAAACTGATATAATGTGTTTGGAAATTGCCCTAACTCTATACCTTGTGTTAATAGAGCAACGAGCTCTTCTTGATCTTTAAATTTCATAAATTATGTTTGTTTTTATGTTAAACTTGGTAAATGTCGTACATTTATAAAAAACAAAAAAATCTAGATTTTTTTAATCGAGGTCCTCCCCTTTATGGACAGATATGTTACAAGGTATAGCTGCTGCAATTTCGATACCTGGTGCTATAATGGTGTTTATCATATTGGTAAAAAAGATAAAGAAAAATAGAGAAAAATAAATAGTCTTGTTTCGGTTTCTGAAAGTTTAATTACAATGATTGCTAATCAACAACATGAAATATATGAACTAAAAGAAATAGTTGTTAGCATGAAAATACTGTCTAATAACAATAATAAATTATTGGATATTATTACTGAATAATTTTAGCAAACTCGCCTTATCATAACTTTTTAGAGAAGTAACAAACTAGTGCCAACAAAAAAATACGAAATGTGAGTTGTGGACCTTACAGGGATTATACCTTTTACTTTCTTATTATGAATCTATTACTCTAGTAAGCTGAGTTAGAAGTCCAACTAATATAAATGAAAGTTTGTTTGAAAATAGGTTGGCTTTTTTAAGTGGATTGTCATGTATGATATAAGCGAGGTAATCTTAATTTTATCACGGATGCAAATCATTACTTTAGAACACGATGATTAAAAATTTAGAGAAATAATATAAGTAGAAAAATACTTTTGATCAGCTAGTATATAGTGGACGGAAAAAACATACTGACTCTCTATATCTGCTTTTAAATAAACGGAAACGAAAACCGCATCAACTTTTACTGCATCAAAAAAGAAGTAACTTCTGTTTTCTGTTTTGAATTTCCGTTCTGGTCTATTGTCGTCTTGTAGATTCCCGTAATACTGAAACAAAACAGCATTTTTAAAAGCATAAACATTTGTATCAAGAGTGAGATTTGGCTCTCTACTTCCTACATCATTCCGCATAATTTAGTGGCCAGGTGCTACCATGATCAACCTTTCTCAAGGGGCAAGCGTCTACCTTCTGCCATCATCCTATAGAAGTAAAATACCTGTCACAAAAAGAAAATTTCTAAGTCTTTTATTTACACTTAATTTTAAATGAAATACTATGAGAAATTTTATTGAAGTCTTAGTTGTTTTAAATGATTTTACAAAAATCAGTTTTACTTTTATTGGAATAGTGAATTTCTTAATTAAAAAAACTCCAATAATATATAAAAAAGTCGAAGAGATATTGATTAAAATAAAACAAAAAGAGTAAATAAAACCATTCGCCCTTTGCTGTACAATAGTCGTACAAGCTTTACCACTCTTGATTGTTAGTTGAATAATTTATCAAATTCAAACGCGATAAAAAGAGACAATTCGTTTATTCGTATTGTGTAGTATAAAAAAGAGTCACCCAATTGAGTGACTCTTTTTTGATAAATATCTTCTATCTATGATTAAAATTTGTAACCAATAGAAACTTGGAATACCCTATGTTTAGAAGTTTCGCCCTCATCAATAATCTTGGTAAGACCTAAATTGTATCTGGCATCGAAGAAAACACCTACAGGTAGTTCATAACCAGCACCAAAATTTAAACCAAAGTCTATTGCGTTTGTGTTGTCTTTTATTTTTACAGTCATTTTTTGACCTAAAGCCTTTACTTCCTGTTCTGCTGCTAAATTTATACCAATTTGTGGTCCTGCTTGGAGACTTAATCCATCCATGACATAATATTTTGCCATAATTGGAATGTTTAAGTAATTTAATTTTATCGTGCTTTTAGCATTCACCATGATATTCTCAAAGTCAATATCAACATCATATTTTGCTCCTTGAGTTGAATACAAAAGTTCGGGTTGAATAGAGAATTTTTCATTGATAAAAATTTCTGCTACACCTCCTATGTGAAATCCTGTCTTATTAGACGAACCAGATAAATCAGAAATATTAGCAAAATTTAAACCAGCCTTTGCCCCATATTTAACATTTGGGGTTTGAGCGAATGCAACTCCACTAAAAGTAAATAGTGCAAATAAACATAAGGTAATTTTTTTCATAAGTTAAAATTTATAGTAAAATAAAGTTAATAATAACGAATACAAAGTTACATTAACTTAATGTAATAAAAAATAGTGCTATTTCACTAATTTTTATGATCAAACTATATTACACACTATTAACTGAGTTTTTTTCTAAATAAGATCATTTGTTCTTTTACTTAAAATTTGGTAGTTCTATATCTATTTTTCCATTAGATAAGTATATTGGATCTATATACTTCATGTCATTTGGGTCATTGGATCGGTGAACGTATCCCTCAAAGTCACCTATAATTCGTCCATTTTCAATTTTTAGGTTGATCGTAAAAGGAGAATTGTATTCGGGTAAAGTATATTGATAAACATAAGCAAAAGTTGTATTAGGATTCACAGGATTGGGCTTAAAAGGAGAAAATTCGATTCCTTCAAATTCAATGTGAGAAATGAAATCTGTCTTAAAAAGCATAAGAAACTTATTTTTGTGAGTAGAATCGATGATTATTTCGGATTCTATAAAGAACCCGATAAGTTCTCTATCTGTGTTTGTGAATTTCCCTTGGCGGACTTCTTTGAAATCTAAAAGCTTGTCATTGTATATCATGGAGAGAATTTCCTTGGATTGTTTTTTGTCTGTTACTTGATTATCAGAAGAACAGGACAGGAAAAAAATACAGAAAATGGCAATAAAAATACTTCTCATTTTGTGTGATAAATTTTATATAGGTTAGAATTTAAAGCTAAGCAAAATATTTCATTTAGTTATATAGAAAGCGAAAAGTAAAAATTACCTTTGTTGAGTAAGATTTTTTTTACCGTAAAAAACAACTGGTTACAACATGATCCTCGATTATCTTCGCTTTTGGTTTTCTGCTTACAATGAACACGGCACTCATTCGCCTTTTGTGTTTAATCTATTGACACGTGGACTTTATCCTGTCGATGAGCGTTGGAAAGGACAGTCGAGAAAAGAGCAATTCTTTACTCGTCTATTGGTGTATTTTGACTCCCAGCAACTTGCTACTTTGGATGGTCGTATTCCTGAAGAAGTAAAGATGTCGATTTCTGTAGAATCTTATCAGGTGGATTCAGACAAGTGCTATGAGGCAATTCTCTTTCAAGGAAAAGATGCAAAAGCTTGGCCAGAAGTTCAAACAGTTGCTCAAAGCATGCGCAATAATTCGATTTGGATAATTGATCGTAGGAGAAAAGAAGCATCCATCGAAAAATATTGGCAAGAAGTGATCGCATCCGAAGAAATGATTGTAACTTTAGATTTCTATTATTTTGGAGTGGCTTTTAAGCGAAAGGAGCAATTGAAGCAACAGTTTAAATTGCGTTTACACCCAGATCGAGTTTTTCGCTTGTTGCGCGTGTAACAAAAGAACGCTTTTAGACACTTATAGAAAAGAAAATACGAGGATTATGTCTAAAGAATTAATTATCGATATCAAAGATATTAAACGCGATTTTAAAATGGGATCTGAAACGGTCAAGGTTTTAAAAGGTGTGAATTTACAGATTGAACGTGGGGATTACGTCGCTTTGATGGGACCTTCGGGTTCTGGTAAATCTACATTGATGAATATTCTCGGTTGTTTAGATACGCCAACATCAGGCTACTATAGCTTAAATAATAAAGACGTCAGTCGATTAGATGACGATCAGTTGGCAGAAATTCGAAATAAAGATATCGGATTTGTTTTTCAAACTTTTAATTTAATGCCCCGTACGACAGCTTTAGACAATGTTGCCTTACCCATGATTTACGCAGGTAGATCGAAAGAAGATCGCAACAAACGCGCTTCAGATGTGTTGCATATGGTAGGACTAGGCGATCGTATGGATCACCACCCTAATCAACTATCTGGAGGACAAAGACAACGCGTGGCTGTTGCTCGGGCTCTAGTGAATAATCCTTCTATTATTCTAGCGGATGAACCAACGGGTAACTTAGATACGAAGACTTCGATTGAAATCATGGCGTTATTCGATGAAATTCACAGCAAAGGCAATACGGTTATTCTGGTAACCCACGAAGAAGATATTGCAGAACACGCGCATCGTATTATACGTCTACGCGATGGAGTGATTGAAAGCGATGAACGAATAAAATAAGGGAAACCTGTTGTAGTTCGATCAAAGTATTGTATTTTGCTTGTTGGATCTAACAAGTAAAAAATGAAAATCTACACCAAAACTGGTGATGAAGGAACGACAGCCTTGTTTGGCGGAACTCGCGTACCTAAAAATCACATTCGAATTGAAGCATATGGCACGATAGACGAGTTGAACGCCTATGTGGGCATGATTCGCGATCAAGAGATTCCTCAAATTGAGAAGGAATTTTTACTGTCTATTCAAAATCAACTTTTTACTTTGGGAGCAATGTTGGCAACAGATCCGCAAAAAGCACTGTTGAAAAACGGAAAAGAACGCTTGAATATTCCCAAAATCACAGCTGATACACTGGTGTGTATGGAAAGTGAAATTGATCGAATGGAATCGCATCTACCACCAATGACACATTTTATTTTGCCAGGTGGTCATCCGACGGTGTCATTCTGTCATATCGCACGTTGCGTTTGTCGTAGAGCAGAGCGTTTGTCAGTGCAATTAGACCAAATAGAACCTGTAGAAGAAGAAATTTTGAAGTATATCAACCGACTTTCTGACTATCTATTTGTGTTGGCACGAAAGTTGACTTTGGATTTACAAGCAGAAGAAATAAAATGGATACCCGAAAAATTGAAGGAAGACCATTGAAAACTGCGACTTTTTGTTGTGAAAAGGCAAGACGTTCTTTAAACTTAGTGAAATACTATGAAAAAAGCTTGCTTATTTCATAATAAAATTTATTTTTGCAATAAAATTTAAAAAAGGTTAAGAGATGTATTGGACATTAGAATTAGCATCTTATTTAAGTGATGCTCCATGGCCTGCTACTAAAGATGAGTTGATAGATTACGCTATTAGAACAGGTGCACCCCTTGAAGTAGTAGAAAACTTACAATCCATCGAAGATGAAGGAGAAATCTATGAATCTATGGAAGAAATATGGCCAGACTATCCTACGGACGAAGATTATCTTTGGAACGAGGATGAGTATTAATATAGAAAAAAGCCTTCTACAAGGCTTTTTTTTGTTTAATTTAGCAAGTGAAAAAAGAGTTAAAAAACATATAAACCTATGAGTCTTATAAATACTATATTAAAGGTTTTTGTCGGCGATAAATCGGAAAGAGATATCAAGGAAATAAAACCTCTAATTGAAAAAATTAAAACGTATGAATCGTCTTTATCTAGCTTATCTAATGATGAGTTAAGAGCAAAGACCATCTATTTCAAAGAAAAAATTCAACAATCTAGAGCCGGTCAAGATGCGAAAATCGCTTCGTACAAAGAAGAAATCGAGAAGACTCAAGATATCGATAAAAGAGAAGCTATTTACGCGAGTATTGATAGCTTAGAAAAAGAAGCTTATGACAATACAGAAAAAGTATTGTTAGATATTCTACCAGAAGCGTTTGCTGTGGTAAAAGAAACGGCAAAACGTTTCAAAGAAAATGAAACGGTTACTGTTACAGCTTCTGAAAAAGACATGGAGTTTGCTGATAGTAAACCCTATGTAACGGTTGTTGACGGAAAGGCAAACTGGGCAAATAAATGGTCAGCTGCTGGTAAAGAAGTAACTTGGGATATGATCCACTACGATGTACAGTTAATCGGAGGTATCGTATTGCACCAAGGGAAAATCGCTGAGATGCAAACAGGGGAAGGGAAAACATTAGTTGCAACTTTACCTTTGTATTTAAATGCTTTAACAGGAAATGGTGTACACTTAGTTACAGTGAATGACTACCTTGCAAAAAGGGATAGCCAGTGGAAAGCACCGCTGTTTGAGTTCCACGGAATGACAGTAGATTGTATTGACAATCACCAACCAAACTCAAGCGGAAGAAGAGCCGCTTATGCAGCAGATATTACGTATGGAACAAATAACGAATTTGGTTTCGATTATTTGAGAGATAATATGGCACATACGCCAGAAGAATTAGTGCAACGCGTTCACAACTATGCTATTGTCGATGAGGTCGATTCAGTATTAGTGGATGACGCCAGAACACCGTTAATTATCTCAGGACCTGTTCCACAAGGTGACCGCCATGAGTTTAACGAGCTAAAACCAAAAGTGGCTAACTTAGTTGAGATTCAACGTAAATTGGCAAACAACTTCTTGGCAGATGCAAGAAAATTAATTCGCGAAGGAAACACAAAAGAAGGTGGATTCTTATTGTTAAGAGCATACCGAAGCTTACCTAAGAACAAGGCGCTTATTAAGTTCTTGAGTGAAGAAGGAGTAAAACAATTGCTTCAAAAAACAGAAAATCACTACATGCAAGACAACAACAGAGAAATGCATAAGGTGGATGAAGCATTGTACTTCGTAATTGAAGAGAAAAATAACCAAGTGCAGTTGACAGATAATGGAATTAAGTTCTTATCACAAGATACAGATGAGACTTTCTTCGTATTACCAGATATCGGAACTGAAGTAGCACGTATCGAAAGCCAAAACTTATCTAGAGAAGAAGAAGCTGTGGCAAAAGAGCGCTTATTCCAAGACTTTGGGGTAAAAAGTGAGCGTATTCACACATTAAATCAATTGTTGAAAGCGTATACTGTATTTGAAAAAGATACAGAATATGTTGTAATTGACAACAAGATCTTAATCGTTGATGAGCAAACGGGTCGTATTATGGATGGTCGTCGTTATTCTGACGGATTACACCAAGCGATTGAAGCAAAAGAAAACGTAAAAATTGAAGCAGCTACACAAACGTTTGCTACAATTACCTTACAAAACTACTTCCGTATGTACAAAAAGTTAGGAGGTATGACAGGTACGGCTATTACAGAAGCAGGAGAGTTCTTGCAAATCTATAAATTAGACGTAGTTGAAATTCCAACTAATAGAGGAATTGCACGTAAGGATAAAGAAGATAAAATTTACCGTTCAGTACGTGAAAAATACAAAGCCGTTATTGACGATGTTGTGGAATTATCACAAGCAGGACGTCCAGTGTTAATTGGTACTACTTCTGTTGAAATTTCTGAGTTATTGAGTAGATCGTTAAAAATGCGTGGAATTCAACACAACGTATTGAATGCGAAATTACACAAACAAGAGGCTCAAATTGTAGAAGAAGCTGGGAAACCAGGGGTTGTAACTATTGCAACCAACATGGCAGGTCGTGGTACGGATATTAAACTTTCTCAAGAAGTAAAAGACAAAGGAGGTTTAGCTATTATTGGTACAGAACGCCATGATTCAAGACGTGTTGACCGTCAGTTGAGAGGTCGTGCAGGACGTCAGGGAGATCCAGGAAGTTCTCAATTTTACGTGTCATTAGAGGATAACCTAATGCGTTTATTCGGATCAGAACGCGTAGCGAAGATCATGGATAGAATGGGATTAGAAGAAGGAGAAGTGATCCAACATTCGATGATGACTAAATCAATCGAAAGAGCACAGAAAAAAGTAGAAGAAAATAACTTCGGTATTCGTAAGCGTTTATTAGAATATGATGACGTGATGAATGCACAACGTGAAGTAATTTATAAACGTAGAAAACACGCGTTGTTTGGAGATCGTCTAAAAGTAGATATCGCCAATATGATGTACGATTTATGCGAGCGCATTAGCGAAAGCAATAAATTAGCGAACGACTTCAAAAATCTTGATTTAGATATGATTCGCAATTTCGGAATTAACGATGTTGTAACAGAAGATCAATTTAATAAAGATGACGTTGTTACGTTAGCGAATAGATTGTATGAGAAAGCATTTGCTGCGTATCGTGAAAAAGGACAACGCAGTGCCGCAGAAGCATTCAAAGTAATCAAAAACGTATACGAAAATCAAGATAACAACTTCGAACGTATTGTAGTGCCATTTACAGATGGAATGAAAACAATGAATGTTGTTACAAACTTAGAAACAGCGTATAATACGCAAGGAATGAGTTTAATTGATGATTTTGAAAAGAATGTTGTACTGTCAATTTTAGATGAGGCGTGGAAGAAACACCTTCGAAAAATGGACGAGTTAAAACAATCGGTTCAATTAGCTGTTCACGAACAAAAAGATCCATTGTTGATCTATAAATTCGAGGCATTCGAATTGTTTAAGAAAACAATCGCTGAAATGGATGCAGAGGTGACTTCTTTCTTAACTAAGGCTGACTTACCAGTTCAACCAGTACAAGAAGAAATCCAAGCTTAATTTTGGCTTATTCAATACAACAAAAGGGCTCTTATTGCAAGGGCCCTTTTTTTATGATAATAGGATGTTAAGACTTAAATTCTTGTACCTAATCGCTTAATAAAGTTGTAATTTTATAAAACAAATAAAAATTAGATGAGTATGGCTATTTTTGGCAAACCCTTTACGACTAAACACGGTACTGCACCGTTTTCTCAAATAAAAATTACAGATTACAAACCAGCATTTGATCAAGCCATCGCACAGTCAAAAGCCGATGTTGATACAATTACAACCAATCCAGAAGCTCCAACTTTTGCTAATACAATAGAAGCTTTGGCTTTTTCAGGAATGGATTTAGATATTCTAGCTAGTATCTTTTTTAACCTGAATTCTGCAGAAACCAATGATGAAATGCAGCAAATTGCTCAAGAAGTAGCGCCTTTGTTATCTGAACTGGGGAATGATATTTTGCTGAATGAAAAGTTGTTTTTACGCGTAAAAACAGTTTATGAGCAAATGGACCAGATGGAGCTAACGATAGAACAACAAACGCTATTGACAAAGAGTTATAAAAACTTTGTTCGCAATGGGGCATTACTCTCTGAAGAGCAAAAGAAAAAGGTTCGTGCTATTGATGCAGAATTGGCTACAACGGCGCTAAAATTTGGAGAAAATGTATTGGCAGAAACACATAATTACCAATTGCATATTACCAAGGAAGAGGACCTCAAAGGATTGCCTGAAGGAGCTAGGGAGGAAGCCCATGCACTTGCAAAACAGGAAGGCAAAGATGGGTGGATTTTTACATTGGATTATCCAAGTTATATCCCTTTTATGACTTATGCTGACAACAGAGCTTTGCGCAAAGAGTTGGCCATAGCAGCGGGAACAAAAGCGTTTAAAGCAAATGAATTTAACAACGAACAAAATGTGTTGACCATTGCAAAATTGAGACATCAACGCGCTACTATTTTAGGGTATGCAACACATGCTGATTTTGTTTTAGAAGAACGCATGGCACAGTCACCGACAAAAGTAAATGCCTTTTTGAATGATTTATTGCTGAAGGCAAAACCTGCTGCAGCGAAAGAGTTTGAAGAACTAACTGCTTTTGCTAAGCAAATAGATGGTATAGATCAGTTGCAAAAATGGGATGGAAGCTATTATGCCGAAAAATTAAAGCAAGAGCGTTTTAGTTTAGACGATGAAATCTTAAAACCGTATTTCCAATTAGAAAATGTTTTGGATGGAGCCTTTCAAGTAGCAAATAAACTATATGGTCTTTTGTTTACCGAAGTTTTCGATATTGAAAAATACCACGATGAGGTGCGTACTTTTGAAGTAACGGACGAAAAAGGTGCATTTATAGCTGTGTTTTATACTGATTTCTTTCCGCGCAAAGGAAAGCGCAATGGTGCTTGGATGACTTCATTTAAAAATCAATATATATTAGATGGCGTAAACGTGAGACCTCATGTTTCAATTGTGTGTAATTTTACCAAACCAACAGCAACCAAGCCCTCTTTGTTAACTTTTAATGAGGTGACAACTTTATTCCATGAATTTGGTCATGCGCTGCATGGTATGTTAGCCAATACAACTTATCCTTCTTTATCAGGTACAAATGTATATTGGGATTTTGTGGAATTGCCAAGCCAAATTTTAGAGAATTGGTGCTATGAAAAAGAAACGCTAGCGCTGTTTGCAAAACATTATCAAACAGGCGAATTAATTCCGATGGAATATGTCGAAAAAATCAAAGAAAGTGCTTCCTTTTTAGAGGGAATGGCAACCCTTCGACAGTTGAGTTTTGGTATGTTAGATATGGGATGGCATGGACAAGATCCTACAGGAATTGCCAATTTAAAAGCTTTTGAGCAAGAACAATTTAAAGCAACTCAACAATATCCAGACGTGGCCGAAAACGCGATGAGCGCTTCTTTTTCACATATTTTTCAAGGGGGGTATTCATCGGGATATTACAGCTATAAATGGGCGGAAGTTTTAGATGCAGATGCATTTGCGTATTTTAAAGAGAAAGGCATCTTCAACAAAGAAGTAGCAACAGCATTTAAAGATCATGTACTGTCTCAAGGTGGAACGGATCATCCCATGACATTGTATAAAAAATTTAGAGGACAAGAGCCTACACCTGAAGCTCTATTGAAAAGAGCAGGGTTATTAGCATAAAAATGAAAAAGAGTTCCAAATTATTTTGGAACTCTTTTTTACACTTAACAACATCACTTTTTCTTTTTTCAACTTATCTTTTAATCCCTAAAAGGATTGTATTTTATTTTTCTTACAGAGTTAAAAAACTTAAAAGAAAGACAATTTAACTACCTAATTGACTTTTTATTTTAAAATCTATAGTCAAATATAATATAAAACTAATTTATTAACAAATAAAAACAGAAAAAATCACTGATTTTAAATTGACTCTTTCTTTTGTTGAGATATTCTTATAAAAATTAAAGAAAAAAATTCGATTATTAAAGAAAACACTCTTCTGAATAAACATATGTGTCTATTGTAGTAGGTAATTGTTTCGCTTTTTGGAGCTCTTCTTGTAAAAAAGACATTGATTCTTCCTGGTTTTCCGTAGGATTTGTTTTTAAATCCGCTATTTCTTCCTGTAAATGAAGAATATTTTTATTTTTAATCTCTTGTAAGATTTGTTCTGCTAGGTTTGTGATTCCTGTAAATGTGAGCCCATGAACTTGTTTGAAAAAAATGGCGTTCCATTTATCGTAGTCAATATCATCTTCTTCTGTGTATAAATCTTCGGATTCTCCTATTTTGTTCGAAACAATCTGGATCGCTTTTTGCAAACGCATCTGATCAGGTTCATTCAACATATTGAGCATCTTCTCTTCTGATTCGGCATATAATTCGGGTGAAGTACCGATAAGTTTAATCTCTTCTTCTGGAGTAGTTTTCGCTATAGTTTCAGCTTGAGTAGTTTGATTGACTAACGCTGGTTGTTGTTGCTCCTCTGGTTTGGTGTTTTTGGAATTACATGCAATACATATTCCAAGAAGTAAACTCGTTATTATAATTTTATTGCGCATATATTTTTATTTGCAAATGTAATAGAATTCACAAATTGAGAAAATAAAACACAAAAAAAGGTGTTGCTCAGCAACACCTCTGAAAGGAGATTAATTCCAAGTTCCGAATTTACCTGTATTAAAATCGTCAAAAGCTTGTAGTAATTCCTCTTGTGTATTCATGACAAAGGGACCGTAATGTGCAATAGGCTCTTTTATAGGCAACCCCGCAAGGACAAGTACAACAGCATCGTCGATTACTTCTACTGAGAATTGCTCTCCGTCGTGTGCCATAACCGCAACGTGATCTTGTTGTACTTCTGAACCGTTGACTTTAATGCGTCCTTCTACAACCAATAATAACGTGTTGTAGGTAGTTGGAAATTCGTAAGTGACGTTTGCTCCAACTTGCGCTTTTAGGTTTGACATATGGATTGGAGTGAAGGTAGTTGCCGGACCTTTTACACCTTGATATTCTCCTGCAATTACCTCTATAAAACCTCTTCCGTCCGTTAGATTGTAATGAGGCATTTGTGCATGCTCAATGGCTTGATATTTCGGTTGACCTTTTTTTGCTTCTGCAGGAAGATTAACCCATAATTGAACCATTTGGAATTCACCCCCTGTTTTGCTCCATTCTGTTTCGTGAAACTCTTTGTGTAATACACCTGAAGCTGCAGTCATCCATTGTACATCTCCTTCACCAATAACTCCACCACCTCCGCTGCTGTCTCCGTGTTCTACGCGCCCTTTATAGGCTATCGTAACCGTTTCAAACCCCTTGTGTGGATGAACACCAACTCCTCTTGGAATTTCACTTGGTCCAAAGTGATATTTAGCGTTGTAATCAAACATAATAAAGGGATCCATGCGTTGCATGCTCATTCCTGGAACACCTGGAATAAAGTTGTGTACTCTAAAACCATCACCTACAAAATGTGCAGGTCTTGGTGCTGCGATTTGTTCAATATTTTTTGTTTTCATATCCTTTTTATTTATACTCAAAGTTACTTCATCAAAGACGAAATTTACTTAATCTAAAACAAGAATGGAGAGAGGAGAATATGTTATCAGTGATCGGTTATGAGGTATCGGTAGATTTTTCTAAAATAAGAAGGTATTTCTTTAAACAAATCTCACCATCTATCTCACTTAGTTCATAATGGTTTTGGTGTTCGATGAATATATCTCACCGAGTTTATATTGTTTTTTGTGTTCGATGAATCTGCACTGCGTTCCGATTTCATCATCTCAACAAACGAACAACAAACGAACAACAAACAACAAACAAACAAACAAACAAACAAACAAACAAACAACAAACAAACAAACAAACAACAAACAACAATCAACGAACCCCATAAAAAAAAGCCGAAGCATTTGCTTCGGCTTTTTTTTATTTTTTAGTTGAGCCAATGTGACGCATGGCATCTCGAACCATTTGAAAAAGTTCAGAGGAGTAGACGAAGTCTACAACATCTTCATTGTCTGTTTGTATAATTTCTTTATTCGTTCCTGACCAAGCTAAGACACCGTTTTTTAAGAAGACGATATGTTCGCCAATTTCCAAAACAGAGTTCATATCGTGGGTGTTAATTACAGTTGTAATATCGTATTCGTGTGTGATTTCTTGAATCAGGTTATCGATAACGATTGCTGTTTTTGGATCCAGTCCAGAGTTGGGTTCATCACAAAATAAATACTTTGGATTATTTACGATTGCACGTGCAATAGCAACCCTTTTCTGCATTCCCCCTGATATTTCAGAAGGTTTCTTTTTGTTGGCGTTAATCAATTTGACACGGTCAATTACCTCATTTACGCGGTGCATAATTTCTTTATCGCTCTTATTGGTGAACATGCGCATAGGGAAGGCAATATTCTCTTCTACTGTCATGGAATCAAAAAGAGCACTTCCTTGAAAAACCATTCCGATTTCCGTACGTAGATCACGACGTTGGTTTTTGTTCATATCTGCATAATCTCGTCCATCAAAAAGAATCTGTCCATTGTCATGTGCGTGAATTCCTAAAAGTGTTTTTAAGAATACCGTTTTTCCTGATCCACTTTGTCCAATGATTAAATTGGTTTTTCCTGTTTCGAATGTTGTAGAAATACCTTTCAAAACCATGGAACCATTAAAAGACTTTTCTATGTTGGTTACTTTAATCATCTTGTTAATTGCTTAAAAGTAGAGAGGTTAATATATAGTTTGTAAGGATAATGGCAACACTGGTCCATACGAAAGCTGTTGTACTCGCCTTTCCTACTTCTAGTGCACCACCTTTCATATAATAGCCAAAGAAAGAAGGAATCGTTGCTAAAAGGAAACCAAAAAGTGTTGTTTTTATAAAAGCATAGGTGATGTGAAAAGGAATAAAAGTATCTTGTAATCCAACGATAAATTGCTCAGAGGTTACAAAATTTCCCATTACACCACCAAACCATCCACCTAAAATACCCAAAAACATACTGATACCAATTACGAAAGGATATAAAAGTACCGCCACCATTTTAGGAAAAACAAGGTAGTTTAATGAACTCACTCCCATTACCTCTAAGGCGTCAATTTGTTCTGTTACACGCATGGTTCCGATACTTGATGTAATAAAAGAACCCATTTTTCCCGCCATAATGATCGAGATGAATGTTGGTGCAAATTCTAATATAACAGATTGTCTGGTTGCAAATCCAATAAGGTATTTCGGAATTAAAGGATTGGTTAAGTTTAAGGCTGTTTGAATAGCAACAACACCTCCAACGAAGAAAGATAAGAAGCATACAATACCCAAAGATCCGATGATTAGATCGTCTATTTCTTTGAATATTAGTTCTTTCATTACTTTCCATTTGGTCATTTTACTAAAAATTTCTTTTAGCATAATAAAGTATTGACCAATATTTGTTAATCCAGTTTTAATCATAAAAAATAAATATCGGCTAAATTACCAATTACAAATGATTTTTCAGGTTTATAAATTTAAAAAAGTACTAAAACAGTTTAGACTTTATTTTGTTCCAGCGGTATTGACGGATAAATTTCCCCTGTTCTTCATTGACTAAATAAGGCTCTTTTCTAGTCTTTGCTTTGAAATATCCTTTGATATAATCGAGAAATAATAGGGGTTTGTTTTTTTTGGAAGCTAGTTTTACACTGGCAATAAGGGTAATTAAGAAACCATAATGCAAGCGGTAAAAGGCTTCTCCTTGTTTGTACCTTGCTGTTTTATCGTATTGAGCTCCTGTTGGTTTTAAGTGCTTAATTTGCAAATCTTGACGAACGAGAATCTTCCAATTGTAATATCTACAAAGTAATTCATCCACAGTATCCCATCCCATAGCCGGTTGAAGCCCCCCAATTTGTTCGAAACACGCTTTGCGATACGCTTTGAATGCTCCTCGAACATGATCTTTACCGGTGAGGTTTTCCACAACCCATTGGTTGTGTTTTTCTATTAAGGCTACACCTCCTGCCATGCCTAATTTAGGATCGCGTTGAAATTCATGACTGATGGATTCAAAGTAAGTAGAAGGAAGGATTAAATCTGCATCTAACTTTACAATATAGTCATAGGAAACTTCTTTGGGTAGTTGCTTCAAGCCGTAATTAAAAGCTTGAATGACCTTGCTTCCCGGTAAGTGAATTGCTTGTGATTCTTTGGTACAGAAATGTAACCATTCGTGTTGCTTGGTAAAAGCTTCAACGAGAGTAGCCGTTTGATCCGTAGATCCGTCGTTGACGACTATCACCCAGGTGGGAAGTACGCTTTGCGTTGCTAAACTTTGCAAGGTCTTTTCAATATAGTTTGCTTCATTGTAAGCAGGAATAATCGCAATGTACTTCATGGAATTGAATATTTACACAAGTGAAGGAGGAAGAAGGATGTTTCTTCTCGATCTTGACACACAAAAATATAAAAAAATGTAGTTAAGCATAGAATAGCCAGTATATTTGTAAGAACGAATCAAGGAAACACATATCATGGGGAATGGTATTTCAACCAAACAAGCTTTTTTATTTACTTTAATCAATTACGTAGGGGTATTGATTGGAGTAGTTTCAACAGTTTTGATTTATCCCCAAGACAAGGAAATGTTGGGTATTATTCGTTTTGTCGATGCCTGTGCTCAAATCATATATCCCATTATTGTGTTGGGAAGTACACATGCATTGATTAATTTTTACCCGCAATTAACTGAAAAATTGCAACAAAAACTTTTTAGTTACAGTTTGATTTCCCTTGCAAAATTGGGTGTATGTGTTGGACTTGCCTTAGTGGTGATTGGCTTGTTTTATCGCGATTCGTCTTTTGCGTATGTGGCATATGCTTTTCCTTTGGCAGTTGCAATGGCGTATATTGAGTTATTTCGAAGACAGGCTACCAATTTGCAGAAAATATCTTTCCCTACTTTTTTTGAAAAAATCATTCCTAAAATAGCCTTGCCAAGTATATTTTTACTTGCCATCTACACATCAATTACTATTGATCAAGGGTTGGTTTTTTACATTTTGAGCTATGGTATAATAACAGTTGTGATAGGGAGCTACATCTATAAACTATATCCATATAGATTGAGCAAGAATTATAGCGATTTGTTTGATCAAGTAAAGAAAAAAGACTACTATGCTTATAGCTTATTTGCTTTTGCAGGGAGTTTTGGTTCTTTTTTTGCCTTTCGAGTGGATTCGCTCATGATACCTTATTTCATTTCATATGAAGCCAATGGGACGTATAATATTGGCGTTACTTTGGCTTCAACATTAGCTATTCCTGCTACTGGTGTTTTTGCTTTGTATGCACCTGTTATTTCAGATTTGATTAAAAACGTACAGCTTAAAAAACTCAACGAGAAGTATAAAGAAGTTGCTCGTGTGATGTTTTTTATTGGTATGTTGTTTTTCTCTTGTGTGGTTGTTGGGATAGAACCGTTATTTAAATTACTGCCAACATATGAAAAACTAGCACCTTCCATTCCAATTATTTATTTGTTGGGAATGAATGGCGTAATTAATATGTCAACGGGATTTAACTCCGAAATAATTTCTTATTCCAAGTACTACCGTTTTAATTTGATATCAATTCTCTTTTTAATGGTGTTAAATGTTGGAATGAACTATTGGTTTTTAACCCAAACAACTTATGGTATTTTGGGTGTGGGATTAGCTTCTTTACTCAGTTTGACGTTGTTTAATTTTGGGAAAGTAATTTACATTTACCTCAAAATGAAATTATGGCCTTTTGACTTACAGTTCGGCAAGTTATTTAGCAGTATGTTATTCATTCTTATTGTAGGTTATTTTATCCCAGTGTTAAACCACAGTAATCTGCTAACCTTAGTTATTCGCGTTGGGTTTATCTTGATTTGTGGAGTCTTCTTAATTTTTAAGACGTCGTGGGTAGCTTTAATTCAACAGCGTTTTATCCTGTTGCTTAAACGCTATTGGCACTAATTTTCGGGAATTTCTTTTTTCTTAATTTTCGTCAGCAATAAGATAGTGAAAATAATACAGCTACTTCCCAACCAATCTAAAAATTCAAATTGAACACCAAAGTAAAAAACGGCAATTAACGTTGCAGATAAAGGTTCAGCACAAGCGAGTAGACTTGCTCGTTGAGGACCGATATTATTGATGGCATCTAAGAAGATATAAAAAGAAATTAAAGTTCCGAAAAGGATAATAAAAGCTACTGCCCAAAAGGTTTCCATATCCCATATTCCAGGAAAATTTGTAGGAGGATAAACAATTGCCATTCCCGTTCCTGCAATTAGCATACTCCAACCAATGATAACAATAGGACTATATTCTTTCAGCAAATGTACAGGTAAGATAGTATAGGCTGCTAAGGCTATGGCGGAGATGATCCCCCATACAAGAGCCGTAGGTGTGATTGTTAGACTGTTGATATCACCATGAGTAACAAGGAGAAATGTCCCTAACATGGCTAATCCGATAGCTAAAATTTCAATTGGTTTTGGCCATTTTTTCAAGCGTAATGCCAAGTAAATGGCAATAAAAACAGGACCAATATACTGTAAAACCGTTGCTGTCGCAGCGTTGGAGTGAAAAATAGTGATGAAATAAGAATACTGCACTAAGAGCATGCCTAGAAAACTAAAAATAACTAATTGCGAAGTATATTTTTTGTTTTTCCATATGTTCCATACATCTTTATCGCCTTTAAGGATTCCTAATGACAGCATAATACTACCAGAAATTAAGAGACGAACTGTTACGAGCCATTCGGCATTGAAATTTTTCTCGTTGAACAAGAATTGAGCAAATGCTCCTGAAACACCCCAAAGTGCAGCAGCAAAGATAGCTGCGGAGAAACCTAGAAACTTATTGTTTAGTCCCATAATAGGCAATACAGATTATTAAATAAAAAAACCGCTTAGCTTCGATAAAGCTAAGCGGCTGCAAAGGTACGTATTTCCACGTAAAATGATCTTTTTTTTCGTTTGACTATTGTGTTTTTTTGTTGAGTTGTACCACATAGAGAATCAACAACAACAAACAAAAGATTAAAACAGTATAGCGAATACTCAATTGGAATTGAGTATTAATGGCACCAGATGATGAAATTACAAAACTTGTAAAAGAGGTAATTACATAGGTTAGTCCACCCATTAAACCTCCAGCTGTACCTGAATTATTTGGAAAGGATAGCATTGTCGAGGTAAAGAAGTTGTTGAATAACGTACCCGAACAGATGTGAATTAAAAATAATCCAAACATCAAAAGATATAAATTCTCAATGTAATAGCTCGCACTTACCAAAACAAGTACTAGGGCTAATTGTGCATATATAGGTTGCGTGATACGCGGTTTAAAAGCGAGGTGCATTCTCTTTTTGCCAATTAGTCCACCAAGCATCCAAGAAAACCCCAATATAAGAGTACAATAACCTATGACAATTGAATTTTTATTGAAGGTGTTTTCAATTAGAAATGGACCAGCTATATTGAAAATCATTACAATAGAATAACTCATACCCAAAATAAAAATTCCCATGATGAAGTTTTTATTGCTCAGCATTGTTTGGTACACTTGAAGTGTTTGCTTGAAATTAAATTTCTTCTTCTCTGCAATGCTCTCTCCACTGATTAATAGGTCCAGAACAAAGAGCAATAACGCGTAGAAGGATAAAAAGTAAAAATTTGCATGCCAAGAAAACAGTGCATCGAGATATCCTCCTAAGAAAGGCGCTAATATCGGACCACAAGACCAAACTACTGTAAAGTAACTCAAGTAGTGAATGCGTTGTTTTTCTTCGTAAATATCCATGAATATGGCACGGGTTGCAATTACTAAAACAGAGATGGCAATTCCTTGTATAATGCGCAATAAACAGATGAATAAGATGTCATTGGTAAATGCAATAAGTGTACTCGATAAGGCGATAAACAGCAAGGCAATTAAACGCGGTTTATAACGACCTATACTATCCAGTACACTGCCAATAAAAAGTTGAGAAATTCCATAGCTCAATAAATAACAGGTTAAGGTGAGTTGAACCTCTTTTTCTGTAATTGCTAAGTCATTAGCCATAGAAGGAAAAGAGGGTAAATAGATATCCGTTACAAATCCAGAAAGGGGAATTGAACTAAATGCTAGAATTGTGGCTAGCTTTTTTCTTTGGTTTGTAGCTTCTCTAAGCATAAGATGAATTGTTGTTTTAATGGCTACAAATGTAAAAGAAGCGAAAGCTACATACCTTAAAAAAGCCAAAGGTATAATTGTATAAATCAAAGAATTTTATCGATGAGTTCTGTATTGTAAGGGAGTTACTTGGAGGTGTTTTTTAAAAAAGTGCGTAAAATGAGAGGGTTGTTCAAATCCCAACGTATAACCGACTTGAGCAATGTCCCAATCCGTGTTGATCAATAGATTTTTAGCCTCAAGTAGAACGCGATCTGCAATGTGTTGAGAAGTCGTTTTTCCAGTTGCAGATTTGATCGAAGAATTGAGGTGATTGACATGTACATTAAGTCTTTGAGCAAATTCGATTGGTCTGCGTAAGAGTAAGGGATATGCAGGAGAATCTAAAGGAAACTGTTTGTTGAGTAATTGGTCGAATAACCGAAAAAGACGCATGGATGCATTTTGATCTTCTAAAGCAACATCTTCGACTTTTAACTGAAGTACTTGATGTAAGAGAAGGGCTAATAAGTTTCGAATAACCTCGTCTTTCAAGGGATAATCAGATTGAGCCATCGCATACATCTGTTGGAAATAGAGATGAGCAACCTCCAATTGGTCTGGGGTTAGAAAGATTAAAGGCTTTCCCCATTCTTTGAATAGAGACGTTTTTTTAAACGATTCTAAATTTCGATTTTCAGTAAAGAATTCATAGTTAAATAGACAGAAATATCCCTCTTGTTTTTTTTCAATACACGTCCAAGAATACGGAGTAGTTGGGCAAGGCAGAAATAAGGCTGGTTGATCAATCGTGATAGAATGAGAACCATAATGCAATTCACCTCGGCCAATGATCAAACCAACCTTGTAAAAGTCTCGTCGATTATACGGTGTGGTAAAACTACAGTATTTACGCATGTTGATGTTAAAATGAGATGTCCCAGTTTTGTATTCCTTGATGTTAAAGGCATAGTTTTGCGAAAGAGAAGCAGAAGCTCTCTCTTTGTAATAATCGGCAATGGTTTCTAGATCTTTACTCATTTGTAGTGCTGTTTTTGTGGAGCATGTAAAATTACGAAAATCAAATAAATATAAAGAGGAAATCGCAGTGAAGTGGAGATTCATAACTCTGTATTAAAAAAGTTATCGGTTATGAGTGATGGGGTATCGGTAGATTTTTCTAAACTAGTTAAAAATCTTCGTTATACACTATTTCTCTCCGCCTCTCACAAAAGTTATCAATGGCTTTTTCGAAAGGAAACTATACTTTCTTTAAACGAGAATTTGTATCTCCCAAAATGCCTTAACCAACAACCGATCAACTAAAAATGAGAACATCAGAATAAAAAAAACTTTTTTTACACTTTATGTGTATTTTAATTAAAAACATCAAAACTTAGTTTATTAAGTGTGTTTTTAGTTTAATTTTTCTATTTTGTGAATTTTATTTGTTTTTATTTAGGCATGTAGTGTTTAATTAGGTTAAAATTTAAATTCTTTTTTAGTTTTTAGAAATTGGTAGTGTAAAAGTGGAATGTTTTTTGTTGTTATATGTATTCAACATAAATAATGTTTTTTGGGTTCGTAACCTTAGAAGGAAAAACCTAAATGGGTTTGAAAGAAGTTATTTCAGGTAAAGGGAAATTAATTTCAATTTTATATAAATGGATAAGTTAGTTAAAGGTTTAGTGTTGTTAATTACAATTGTACTTGTGTTAAACCTATTTGATTTTTTTGGGTATATCCACGTGGAATTGATTTGTTATGCACTTTTGGTTTTAAGTGGAATTTATTTTTTGATTCGAAGATATCGAATTCAAGAATAAGATAATTGAGACCAAACAAATGATAAAAAGTGATATAATAATCAATTTGTTTGATGTTTTTTCGTTAAAATATCAAAGTGTTTATGCGTGCGATAGCACGACCTATGTTTTTTTTATTTACTTTTAATTTGTCGCTGAGGTAAGATGTATTTATCTCCCTGTTTGATCCTGCAAAATCAGCGACAATTCAGATCACATGATCATTTTTATGTACATTAAACACGGTAAGCTTCATTAACGGGGTTGTTGCAAGTAAACAATCAGTTAATTTATTTCTCCCAAGACTTATCTCTTGTCTATTGTATCAATTCGTTTTTTAAGGACAAAGTTATTCCTCGTTTTTGTATTTCAAATAGGAAATACTCGAGTGTGAATTGTTTGTGGATAAAAACCATTCGCGAAGGTGTTTTATATATTCTCTCAATTGAGAGATAGACCGAAATAACCGAGTAAAGTCTCAAAACTTAGCTTGATTTAACCAATTTAATTTTATAACAAAATGAAAGAATTACAACTCACTATCGAAACAATTGAAACCAAAGAGATTTCGTCTATGTCAGTTCCTATGTCTAGCGAAATGGATGTTTACGCCTGCTGCAGCTGTTGCTGTTGCTGTTAGTATTAATACCGGTAATACTAGTTGAAATGAATTGGTATTACTGGCTTTTTATCCCCTTATATCATGACAACAAAAGTAAAATGGAAAATTATACAAACGGATAGCGAGGAGTATTTTTTACTATCTGATTCCACTACCATAAAGAAAATCAAAGGAAAATCTGCTCCAGCAATGGTTGCTGTATTAGCTTCTATTCAAGAGGAAAAACCGTTAGACTCTCTCGTGTTTGATGGTTGCCCTTCTTTCCTGCAAAAAGAAAAGCGAGAAGATATCGTATCTTGGTTAACAGAAAATAACTTTATCCATCTCGAATCTACCCCGTCACCACCCGTGTATATTGATCTTATCGGAGAATTTGGTAAGGAACAACACCTGTTGAATACTTTTATTGAAGGATTACCGGAACAGATTAAAATTGCGGAGATTTATAATTTGTCTGAAGGGGTGAATTTTGAATTTGAAGAAAAAAGAGAAAAAGTAGCCTTAACGTTGTTACTAGGGCCTTTTTTTTACAATGCACAGACAGTAGAACAGATCAGCTTGTTTCAGAAAGGAAGAACTTCAGATTTTTTGTTTGTAGAGCTTTATGAAAACGGATTGCTCCTCGGTCCTTTAATGAATAGTTTTAAAGATACGGTTTGCTTAACTTGTATTGAGACGCGAAAGATCTTCAATCTATCTAATCCCGATCTACTTATTAATCACTTATGGACGAAGGAGAGGCTTGAAGATCATCCAATTTCTGTACTTACTATAGGTCCTTTGCCTATTTATACTTCGTTTATTTACAATGAACTCAAGCGAATCTTGTTGCGCAATAACAAGGTTCTGTATGACAAGGCCCTCTTTATTGATTTTAATCAGTATCACAACCAGTCGTTTCGCGTGTTAAAATCGCCTTCTTGTGAAATTTGCAATACGTTATCTCTATACAATCCACTATGACAAGTACACTATATGGTGAGTTAGGTTTTTTAAATAAACCGCAACTGACAATTCCTCGAAATTTGTATATGCCTGCTTTTTTACATGAAGTGGTGTGTTTTTCGGATCATTTATTTGTTGTGAACAATCAACGAGAAACTATTTTAGGAGGCGGAATATCCCAAACCAAAGAACAAGCAAGTATTGCAGCATTAGGGGAATACTTAGAACGTTATGCCTCTAGCTTTCAGCTCTCAAACGAGCTGATAACAGGAAGCTATTCGCAATTGAAACAGAACTATACTTGTTTTAATCCTCAAAATATTGCGTATTTCTCGGAAGAACAGTATCAACAACCAACTTTTGCGCTAAAACGCTTAACAGCAACTAGTGAAACGCATTGGATCCGAAGTGTAAACTACATTACCAAAGAAGAACTTCTCTTACCTTTCTTTATGGTAAACGTTGAAAATATTGTCGGAGATGGATTGTATCATAAAAATACATCTACGGGAACTGCTTGTCACACGCTTGTTGAAACTGCTATTCAGGGAGGTTTATTGGAGTGTATTGAACGGGATGCCTTTGCTAAGTTCTGGTATACTCAACGTTCAATGAGGTATACAAAGTACGCGCAATCTTTTATTCTAAATAGGTTTAAAACTGATGAGATCATTCGCAATTTATTCGATAATAATCGGGTGAAGATTG
Organism: Myroides sp. WP-1; assembly: GCF_014145635.1. Taxonomy (GTDB): domain Bacteria; phylum Bacteroidota; class Bacteroidia; order Flavobacteriales; family Flavobacteriaceae; genus Flavobacterium. Next base: position 34,713 of record NZ_JACHTC010000005.1, on the reverse strand, counting down.
TCTCTTATGACCTTTGTAAAGATGCTTTTTGTCCCACTTTTGTTGTGTTTATTCTATTCAAGAAGAATGGAAAGATCTATCAAAGTGTTGGTGCGGCTTCTCGATTAGAAAAAAGGGAAGCTTTGATCAAAGCGACTATTGAAGCTTATCAAGGAATTGCCTATACAGAATTTACGTCTAATCAATTTAAAGATGTACTTCTAAGAGAAAAAATTGGAGCTTTTAATTTTACTGAAATCGATTCGTTTAAAAAACACTATGCCATATATAACCTTTATCCAGAGTTGAAACACTATGTTCCCTTGTTAACGGATGTTATTGGTGATAGTGATTATACCAGTATTTGGGAGGAAACGCATGCTCATCATCTGAACAATTTTTCTCCTTGCGAATTACTGAAAAAGGGAATCAATGAAGTGTATGTTTCCAATTTGAGTACTGTTGATACGAAACAGTTAGGTTTTGAGATTATCAAAGTAATTACGCCTCAACTGCATCTGTTAACAGGTGATTTTAATTATCCGTATCTCGGATTGTTTGATTCGAAAGCGGATTTGTTTACAGAGTTTCCTCATCCATTTCCTTAATTTAAAAACAATGAAATCATTAAAAAATAGATTTCCTCTGCCTCTGTCGGTAGGGGGGTTACTCCTCATTTTATTCTGGAACGCAACGAGTAGAGGAAGTACAACAAGAGGTGTTGTTGTGTGTCCTTGGGAGACTTACTTTTTGCTCAGCCCTGCGATTGGTACTGAATCACAAGAACAGTCAGTTTATCAAGAACGAATGGATAAGATTGTTGACCAATTGTTTCAGCACCACGATATTCAAGGTTTGACTAAAGCGATAAGAAAAAACGATGTAGAACTTCAAGGGTTTTATAAGGCATATTGGAAAGCCTATTTACACTATTACGAAGCCGTTTACTACAAAACTATAGTAAAAAAAGAGAAAAAAGCTGAAGAGGCCATTGATGCTGCTTTAACTATTTTAGAGGCCAAAACGTATGAAAATTCAGAGTATTATGCTTTGTTAGCTGCTTGTACTTCTTTTTCTATTCAGTATGTCAACATAATTAAATTGAGTAAGGTTTCTTCCAATGTTCTTGCTTATGCACAAAAATCACTAACCTTAAATAAGGCAAATATGCGGGCATATTGGGTTCTGGCTTCTCATAATTTTCATACTCCAAAAATGTTTGGAGGCATGGAAAAGGTAGAGGAGTACGCGCGACAAGGTTTAGCCTGCCCGAATGCATTAGATGTAACCCCCTATAGTCCTTCTTGGGGACGTGCAGAGTTGTATTCACTTTTGATCCAGTATTATGAATTAGAAGGCAGAACATCGGATCTAGAAGAAGTAAAGAAAAAGTATTCTACTCAATTTTAGTGTTATGAGACAAGAAGATATTTTAAATTTGTTGGCGGAACATCAGTTGAGTACGTCGACTTTAGATTTTCTCGATCAAATTAAGTTTAAGCGATATGATAGGGAATCTAGGGATAAGTTTAACTTAATTAGTTATATCAACAGCAATCCAAAACTCCAAAAAAGAATACATGAGGCTTGTTATGATGTTGGATTTTGCCCAACTTTTTCTCTCCCTTCTGTGCTTCACCCATCTGCTGCTTTTGTAGCATTGAATAAACTCAACAAGAGGAGAAAAAGCAGTCGAGTGTTTGCTCCAGAGCCTTTAACACTACAAGATATTAGTGGTTTCTTACAGCTGTTTTACACGCTTACAGGGTGTGAAATAGTTAATTTTAAAGGAACTGAAATAACCAAATATTCGAGAAATATCGCCTCAGGTGGGGCTTTATACCCTACAGAAATATACCTGATTAACCATAGAATACAAGAGTTGCCGTTCGGAGCTTATCGCTATAATGTTGTTGATTTTACATTGGAGTTAATTAAACCTTTGGAGACAAAGGAATCTATGAATGAATTTTATGAAGTGATCATGAAAACTTCAACAGCAGCTATAGATTTTGAACAAACATCTGCTTTTGTTGTGTTCTCGTCTGTATTGAATAAACACTCTTTTAAGTATAAAGATTTTGGAGTTGTGTTATCGCTCATTGAAATTGGCGAATTTGTTCATGCAGCTTACCTAGCAGGTGCTGCTTTAGAACTGGGTTGTTGTGCTTTTGGCGGTGTTTTGAGCAATCAATTGAATCAGTTACTTGAATTGAAGAGTAAGTTGCATCAACCTTTTTTGTGTATGGCTATTGGCAATCTAAAAAAAACGGAAGAATGAAACTCAATGATATTGTGTACATGGAGGAAAATGAAGATTATTTAGTACTCCAGCTGAGAGATGTTACGCCTTTGGTTAAGCTGTCTAAAATAGAATTTGAGATTATTTCTCATTATAGTTGTACCTTAAATAAAAGTGAGGTTATTCATTTCTTTGAAGATCGGATTCTTATCACTGAAAAACAGTTAGATGTGTTACTAGATTTAGCGCTACAGATGAAACTTCTAGTTGATCCCGCCACAGTATTGCCTACACCCATAGTTAAGATCAAAGGAAAACGAAAAAAAGCGATATGGGAAGTTTTAATAGTAGATTTTACTCATCGACGTTTAGAGCGACTAGGAGAAAATAAGAACGTACAAGATGTCGTTCTTCTTACTCTTATCTGTTTGGCTTTTGCCATTTTACTGTATTTACTATCACATCCTTTTTCTTTTGTTGAGCATTATAAGCAAACCTTGTATTTAGTTCCTTATGCTTTTAGTAACCTGCTTATTTTTATTTATTTAGGGGCTTTGCTCAGTATGGTTATTCATGAACTAGGACACTATTATTTCTATAAACGCTGTCGGGGTAAAGGTTCCGTTTTTGGTATCGGATTTCTGCTATTTGTGATTCCTGTGTTTTACAATAAACTATTTATCCGCCAAGTTAAAGAAAGAAGACATCGAATGTTGATTTATGCGGGGGGATTTGTTTTTGATGTGCTTTTTGTCTTGTTTATTTTGGGAAGTATAGTTTGTTTTCGAGATCAAGTTCCTGTTTTGGTATTTATAGGTTACTCCATGTTACTCTCTGTATTCATTCGTTCTTTGTTTAATTTGAATGTTTTTTTGCCACAAACGGACGGATATTATGTATTGAGTGATTGGCTGAATCAAGAGCAGTTGTTTCGCGTATCCGCTTTCGAATTTTTTAATTTTTTTAAGGGAAAAATTACCTTAAAACAGCTGTTGTATAGTATTTTTTTCTTGCTGAGTTGTGCGTCAATTGCTGGAGCGTGGTTTTGTTTTGCTACGCCTTTACTGTTGTTTTTTTACTATGTTTTTCCGTTTTGAGAGACTCGGATTAACGGTGGTAATGAGTGGGAGCTGTTTGTTTTCGTACGCACAAGAAAGCACAACAGATTCTTTACCTCAAGCTTTAGGAGAAATCGTTATTGTCAATACAAATCCGATCGCTGAAAAATACGCAAGTATTCAACTCAATAAAATGGACGTATATTTTAATCCTGCTTCCAGTGGAGATCCATTAAAGGCAATAACAATTTTGCCACTTTCAACCAATACAAGTGAAAGTGCTGCTCCTATGTTGAGAGGAGCACGGGCAGATCAATCACTTGTGTATCTCAATGGAGCACCTATATTCAATCCCATTCGTCATGCCCAAGAGGATGGCGTAGGGAGTTTTTCTCTGTTTAATGCAGAAATGGTCGATAATCAGTATGTCTATGCGAGTAATCCTCCTTTAACGTATGGAAATTCAAGTGCAGGAATTGTTTCCATCGAAAGTTCAAAGGCAATAGAAAGAGATTCTTATCAAGCTGTTGTAGCATTATCTACATTGGGAGTGCAAATCAATAAAAAAATAAACAAAACTGATTTTGTTCAGTTTTATGCCAATACGCAGTTTTCGGATGTACTTAAAGCAATAAACAAACGAAGTTTAGAGGATTTAAATTCCTTTCAATCCAAAGATGGTGGATTGAATGTCAGGGTTAAGGTCACTCCAAAATTAGTATTTAATAGCTATAGTTATGCGCTTGATGAACGTTATGATTCTAAAAGTTATAATCTGATGTATCAGGCTGATGCACAGGCAGATCAAAGTCGTTTTTTTACGGTAAATACACTGGAGTATACTCGTTCAAAATCCCTGTTTAATTTGGTGAGTTTGGGCGATTGGAGTACGACATCTTATCAGTTTAAAACCATTGATTCTCAAGTGAAAAAGCAAAGGGTATACTTGGGGATTTCCCATAAATATCGCCTTACCTACAGTTGGAATCTTCAATATGGTGCAGCATTTCTAAAAAACAACTATGCTTATAAAGAAGTAAAGCCGTTTTATTACTACGCGATGGATGAAGATCATCCCACAATTGCTCAACAAGAAAATAGGCAACTTGAGGCAAGTTCTTTGTATCTGTATACAGACTACAAGTTTAGTAATCGCCTAGGTGTGTCTTTTGGAATTCGCAAAAATACAGGAACCCACAAGAAGCGATTTGATTATTGGAGTCATCAAGTTTCTGCTTTTTATAAAGTAAATGCCAATCATCGGTTTATTGTTGGGATAGGAACGTATCACAGCTATACCCTTCCAAATTATTACAATCATCAAATTGACGTAATGAGCAGTAAGCAACTTGCGGTTGATTATTACTATGAAAAAGGGAATACCAGCCTAACGGGAGCTTTGTATTGGAAAAAAGATAAAGGAACAGAACAACATTCTATACTGGAACAAGTATCAGATCAGGAGGTTTTAGGTTTTGAATGGTCTTATACACATATATTCAATCGCTCTTTTTCCTTGTTGATCTCCAATTCTGTTTTGAGCCGAGAACAAAGAATCAACGAAGAACAATATCTCGATTGGACGTTATTTAGCAAAGTACAGTTGACTTATTCGAATCCAAAATACATAACAGCTTCGATTGTCTGTACGAGTCACCCAGGTGATACGTATATTCCCCTTGGAGCGACTGCATATGAACCTCATTTAAATGTATTTATACCTCAAGTGAAATCTTTAAAAAAAGAACATATGAACTCGTATTTTCGGATGGATCTAACCGTAAATCGATTGTTTCCAATAGGAACGCATTATTTGATTGCTTACTGTTCGATTGTAAATTTATTGGACAGAAAGAATCAAAGAAAACCATATTATACCTCAGATTACACTCAAGTGTATTATCAAGATTTTCAACGAAGAGTGCTATATTTTGGGGTACAGTTTAAATTTTAAATTTACTTGTATTGTATTACCTAAGGTAATCAAAAAAAAACGCCATCAGTTTTGATGGCGTTTTTCTAGTATATTACAATGAATTAGTTTTCAAGGTATGCTTCGATAGGTGCACAAGAACAAACTAAGTTTCTATCTCCATAAGCGTCATCAATACGACGTACAGTAGGCCAGAATTTGTTTTCAGCAACGTACTCTAATGGATAAGCTGCTTTTTGTCTTGAGTAAGGTAGATCCCAATTATCTGCAGTTAATAATGCTAACGTATGTGGAGCATTTTTCAACTCGTTTACTGGATTCTCGATTGTTGCATTTTCGATTTCTTGACGAATAGAGATCATCGCATCACAGAAACGATCGATTTCAGCTAAGCTTTCGCTTTCTGTTGGTTCGATCATTAAAGTACCTGCTACAGGGAAAGAAACTGTTGGTGCGTGGAAACCGTAATCGATTAAACGCTTAGCGATATCAGTTACTTCAATTCCCTTTTCTTTGAATTCGCGAACGTCAACAATCATTTCGTGTGCAGCACGTCCTTTTTCACCTGTATATAGAATAGCATAGTGCTCTTCTAATCTAGATTTCATATAGTTGGCATTCAAGATAGCCGTTTGTGTTACTTTTTTCAATCCTTCCGTTCCCAACATTGAGATGTAACCGTAAGAGATCAAACATACTAAAGCAGATCCATAAGGAGCAGAAGAAATAGAAGTAATAGCATTTTTACCACCTACAGCCACTAAAGGGTTAGAAGGCAAGAACTCAACTAAATGTTCAGCCACACAGATTGGTCCAACTCCAGGTCCACCTCCTCCGTGAGGAATAGCGAATGTTTTGTGTAAGTTTAAGTGACAAACGTCAGCACCAATAGAAGCTGGGTTTGTAAATCCAACTTGTGCATTCATATTCGCACCATCCATATATACTTGTCCGCCATTATCGTGGATAATTTGTGTAATTTCCATGATCGCTGATTCGTATACTCCGTGAGTTGAAGGATAAGTAACCATTAAACAAGAAAGGTTGTCTTTGTGTAACTCAGCTTTAGCTTTTAAGTCAGCCACATCGATATTTCCTTCTGGTGTTGTTTTCGTAACTACAACGTTCATTCCAGCCATTGCTGCAGAAGCAGGGTTTGTTCCGTGAGCAGAAGCAGGAATTAAAGCAATATTTCTTTGGAAATCCCCTCTTGAGTGGTGGTAAGCGCGAATAGCCATTAATCCGGCGTATTCTCCTTGTGCACCTGAGTTTGGCTGTAAAGTTGTTCCAGCAAATCCTGTGATAATATTTAATTTATGCTCTAAGTCTTTCAACATTTCAATATAACCTTGTGCTTGGTCTAGTGGAGCAAAAGGGTGAATGTTATTCCATTGACCGTTGCTTAAAGGCAACATTTCAGCAGCGGCATTTAATTTCATTGTACATGAACCCAATGAAATCATCGATTGGTTTAACGCTAAATCTTTGCGCTCTAAACGCTTGATATAACGCATTAACTCTGTTTCAGAGTGGTAGCTATTAAATACGTCATGCTCTAAGAATTTAGAAGTACGTTTTAATTTAGCTGGGTAGTTTACTGCTTCTTCATTTAAAGCTGTGATAGTAAAGGCTTCTTTACCTACTGCTTGAGCGAAGATAGCGATGATTGTATTGATATCGTTTACATTTACTGTCTCGTTTAAAGAGATAGAAATTGTATTGGCATCGATGTAGTAGAAGTTTACTTGGTTCGCTTCAGCGATAGGTCTCACTTTTGCAGCGTCTGCTTTCACAACGATTGTGTCAAAATAAGCAGTATTTGTTTGTTCGATACCTAATTTAGCTAGGTTTTCTGCTACAGTATTTGCTTTTGCATGTACTTGGTTAGCGATAAAACGAAGGCCATTTGGTCCGTGGTAAACAGCGTAGAAACTCGCCATAACAGCTAATAATACTTGAGCTGTACAAATATTTGACGTTGCTTTTTCGCGTTTGATATGTTGTTCACGTGTTTGTAAAGCCATACGCAAAGCTCTGTTTCCATCCGCATCTTTAGATACACCAATGATACGACCAGGCATACTGCGTTTGTACTCTTCTTTCGTAGTAAAGAAACCAGCGTGAGGTCCTCCAAATCCTAATGGAATACCGAAGCGTTGTGTTGTACCAACCACTACATCAGCTCCCATTTCACCTGGAGAAGTTAATGTTACTAAAGACAAGATATCTGCCGCAACGGCTACTTTGATATCTTTTGTTTTAGCTGTATTAATGAAGTCAGCATAATCATATACTTGACCATATTTTCCTGGGTATTGTAAGATTGCACCAAAGAAGTCTTCTGAGAAATCAAAGGCTTGGTGATCTCCTACTACTAATTCAATTTCGAAAGGAATTGAACGCGTTTGTAATACAGAAAGAGTTTGAGGTAAAATTTCTTCAGAAACGAAGAATTTCAACGCTTTATTTTTCTTTTGATCTCTCGTGCGAACATCGTATAATAACATCATCGCCTCAGCTGCTGCAGTACCTTCATCTAATAAAGAAGCATTTGCAATTTCCATTCCCGCTAATTCAATTACTGTAGTTTGGAAATTTAATAGCGCTTCTAAACGACCTTGTGCAATTTCAGCTTGGTAAGGCGTATAAGCCGTGTACCAACCAGCGTTTTCAAATACGTTGCGAATAATAGGAGCAGGGCTAACAGATTCGTTGTATCCTAATCCAATATAAGAACGAAAGATTTTGTTTTTGTTCCCTAAATTTTGAATATAAGATAAATACTCATATTCTGTCATTGCTGGAGCAAGAGCTAAATCTTGTTTTAAGCGAATTGAAGTTGGAAAAGTTTCATCAATTAATTGTTCAATAGTATCAACTTTTACAGTTTTGAACATTTGTGCCATGTCCTCAGCACGAGGGCCAATGTGTCTTAAAGCAAATGCATTTGTTTTCATTTGGGCAAAATAATAAGTTGTGTATAAGCATACAAAAATAACCATAAATCTGAGATATATTAAGTATATTCCTAGTAATTTTGTTAATCTAAATATTCTGCCTTTTTAGGTTCAAAAAAACAGGATGAGAAAAGCCCTTACAACAGGATTTGATTTTTATCTCAAAGCGAGCGTACACGTTTCTTTCGCTGTGTTCGCCTTGGTGCAAATGACTTTTTATTTTTGTCGTTTACCCTTCGATTGGACCGTATCCTTTCTCGCGTTTTCAGGTACGTTATTTTCCTATAACTTTATTAAATATGCCGATTTTGTGGCGATTCATCGTCGCAACTTGTCCCCTAAGATGAAAACAATTACCTATATGAGCTTTTTAGCGCTACTTGTGGGGGTTGGTTGTTTTTTCTTTTTAAATACCCAAGCACAGTTGGTAACCGTATCTTTATTGGTATTGGCCGTTTTATACGCTGTTCCCATTTCCAAACGCATACCTAATCTGCGCAATTGGTCGGGGCTAAAGGTGTATATCGTCTGTTTATGTTGGGCAACAGTAACCCTGATTATCCCCATTCTAAATGCAAATGTTGAGCTATCCCTAGATATATGGATCAAGTTCTTACAACGCTTTATTTTGGTTCTGATTCTTATTGGAATATTCGAAATTGTCGATTTACAGTATGATGAAAAGTATTTGAAAACCATTCCACAACTGTTAGGTACGCGTAAAACCAAAATCCTACTCGCTCTTTTGTTGGTTCCCTTTTTTGTGATTGAATTTTTTAAAGTGGGATTTCAACCCATCCAGGCGTGGAATAATTTGATTATTGTCAGTATTACCCTACTTTTTATTCAGTTAGCTTCACCCAAGCGAAGTACTTATTTTAGCTTGTTTTGGGTAGAAAGCGTTCCGATTTATTGGTGGATTTTAGTTTTACTTGAGGGATAAAAGATCAAATTTACTCGGAAATGATCTCAATCTTTTCGCAAGAGATTTTTAGCTAAGTCTAAAAAAATGTATATTTGTACTTATAAAAACAACAAAGATGATACAACTTGTAAATGACGTTAAATCAAACGGAAATATTGTTTTCGTTTTAGGAAATGACAACACTGTTGAGGTTCCTGCTCTATTGAATGACTTTGTAAAGGCTTTTGAAGCAGGTGAAAAAGAAGAGGATTTTGCGAAAATTGGAACTCAATACTACTTCTTCGTTAAAGAGAATACAAATTTAGAAAAAATGCGTTTGGCTGGATTCAACATCCGCAAACAATTAGATAAAAAAGCAGCTACTTTAACGGTAGTAGGAAATGGCGAATCTACGTTAGCTTTGACAGAAGGTGTAGCGTTGTCAAACTACCAATTTTTAAAGTATTTCAAAGAAAGAGAAACCATGCAATATGCGTTGGAAAACATTGAAGTAAAAGGAAATTTTGAGACTAAGCAAATCAGTGATTTAAACAATACCATCAAAGCTGTTTATTGGGCGCGTACGATGGTAAATGAGCCTGTAAGCTATTTAACTGCAACGCAATTAGCAAAAGAGATTGAAGCTCTAGGAAATGAAGCGCAGTTTTCGGTTAATGTATTAGGCAAAAAAGAGATTGAAGCCTTGAGAATGGGTGGTTTGTTGGCTGTTAACAAAGGATCAGTAGAGCAACCTACTTTTACAATTATGGAATACAAACCTGCGAATCCAATCAATAAAAAGCCAATTGTTTTAGTAGGTAAAGGAGTGGTTTACGATACAGGAGGATTGAGTTTGAAACCGACAGCAGGATCAATGGATTCGATGAAGAGTGATATGGGAGGAGCTGCTTGTATGGCGGGAACAATTTACGCTGCAGCATTAAACCAAGTAAACGTTCACGTGATTGGATTAATTCCTGCAACAGATAACCGCCCAGGAGGAGATGCTTATGCACCTGGCGATGTGATCACGATGTTCGATGGAACAACAGTAGAAGTATTGAATACGGATGCAGAAGGACGTATGATCTTAGGAGATGCGATTGCTTTTGCAGCAAAATACGAACCTGAAGTAATTATTGATGCCGCTACCTTAACGGGTGCTGCTTTAGTAGTTGCAGGAGATATCGCTTCTTGTATTATGGGGAATGACGAAAAAACAATGCAAGCAATTATTGCTTCAGGATATAAAGTGCATGAACGTTTGGCTCAATTGCCTTTCTGGGACGATTACAAAGACTTGTTGAAATCGAGTGTTGCAGATATGAAAAATATCGGTGGTCGTTTCGCAGGAACAATCACAGCAGGTAAATTCTTAGAGCATTTCGCCAAAGCACCTTATGTACATATTGATATTGCAGGTCCGGCTTGGATGGATGCACCTAGAGATTACAAAGGAAACGGAGGAACTGGAAGTGGAATCCGTACTTTAGTTGATTACTTAACAAATTATAAAGCATAGTTTTTTATATTTGATTTTTATATGAAAGCAGTAAGTTTCGATTTACTGCTTTTTTTATCTCATGATATAACAAGGTGAAAATGGAGAATATCTCAATAGAATATCAGGCTGTAACTCCTGAAAACATGCATTTAATTCGCCCATTGGCGGAAAAAATTTGGCAAAAAACTTATGGACCGTTATTAGATCCTGCACAAATTGACTATATGTTGCCAATGATGTACAGTCACGAACGAATTACAAATGAAATTGAAGCAGGATATGTATGGGAATTACTTGTGGTAGAGGGAAAAGTTTTAGGGTATCTAGACTATAAATTGATGGAAGACAATCGCGTATTTTTATCTAAAATTTATTTGGATACAGACCAACAACAAAGAGGATTAGGGAAGTTAATGTTAGCCCATGTACTCGATTTTGCTCGTCAACATAATGCAAGTTCTGTTTATTTAACAGTAAATAAACACAATGCTAAAGCGATTGAATTCTATGAACGCAATGGATTACAGTGCATAGAATCGAAGACTTTCGATATTGGGAACGGCTATGTGATGGATGATTATATTTATCAGATTGAAATCGAGTAGACTTCGATACCAATAAAATAAAAGTATGAAAACAAATTTTTTGATTGTTTTTGTTGTTTCCCTGTTTTCTTTTTCAACCGTAAAAAGTCAGGAAAAAATTCCCTTTCGCTTAAATGAACATTACAATATATTGGTTGATGGGTTAATCAATCAACGGGATAGTGTAGTGTTGATGTTCCAGATTGCCATGAGAGAAGCTTCTTTAGCGTCTAATCGAAAGACTAAGGTGGAGTCTGTGGTTTTTGATACAACTGATTTTCCTGAAGGGTTGAGTAAAGACAATCGCATTCAGGTTGGAAATATAATCGTAAATAAAATCTGGATATGGGATAAAGAATACACTGGCAATGGAGCAGAAGGAAAGATCGGAACACAGTTGTTTGACGGAAAGATTTTTGCAATTAATTTTGATCAAGGGCAGTTTGAATTGTATGATCATTTACCTGATACAAGTGGATTTGTTGCCCTTCCTTTAACTCATGAACAAGGACGACTGTTTATCGAAATATCAAGTCGTTTAAACGAAAAAGAAATCAAAACAAAGTTTCTTTTACAATCGGGATTTTCTGGCATGCTGTTGTACAATAATCAAGTGGGAGATGACAATCAACTAGCAGAGCTACTACCGCGTTTAGACGAAAAAACGCTGATGAATTCAGCAGGAGAGAAGTTGACGAATTTAATTGTTGAGATGCCCGTGGTTGCAGTAGACTCCTTCCGTTTTACAGCAGTACCTGTCAATGTATTCACTGGAGAAATAAAAAATCAAACCACAAGTTATGTCGGTGCAGATTTTATTCATCGATTTAATTGGATTATCGATATAGCTGGTGAAACGGCTTATATACAGCAAAATAAATACTTTGGGGATTCGTATTACTTTTTGAAACAGTAAGGTATACGGTTGAATAAAAAGAGGAGGGAATTGCAAAGCAAATTCCCTCCTCTTTTTATTTTACGATCATTGAACTTTTGTAGTAAAAATTTTCATATTTAAAAGTTCTTTTTATCTCATATTTATAAGGAGATTCCATAGAACGTATGTGAAAAATATAATCTGATTCATCAATGTCTGTTAATTCAGAGACTAAGTGAAAGCCCTTGTACACAAATTCGATGTAATCTAAAAAGTTTATATCATAGCTTTTAATAAATTGAACAGTCCCAATAATAGACGGTGAGTCATTATATTCACCACGTAATGTATAATTGATAGGATTACCTACATAAACACTTGTAAGGTCGCTGTATTTAAAATAGTACGTTGTTGATGGTGATGAGGTATCGATGTATTCTAGCGATACTAGATTATTATTATTGTCAAAGGTTAACTTCTGAACAGAGTTGTTTTCAATGGCTTTGGTATATGTGGTTGTGATAGATTCTACTTGACCAGCTGTCGTGTAGTTAAACGCCGTTTCTTTTTCGTCATTGCGAATGGCTATTAACTGTTTGGCGTCATTGTAGGTAAAAAAGTTTATTGTAGTCTTGCCATCTTTTACTGTTTTTTCTTCCAAAATACGCTCGTTACTTCCATCGTATTTGAAAGAACGCGTGGTTGTGGTATTGATTATACGATTTGGAAAAGTTTCTGTTTCTGGATCAATACTCCATATATTTCTATAGGTAATGGCATTGTTAATTTCATAAAGCTGGTTGAGCTTATTGTATTTAAAATCTAAGGTAGATTCAAAGAAATGGTTATAATCAATTTCCTTAGTCTTTTCGTCTTGATAAGAAGTGATTTCTACTCTATTGGTGTACACGTGAGTAGATTCCGGTGTAGCATCATCATCCGAATGGTTACAAGATGTAAGACTTAGCACCAAAGAAATTAATAAAATGAAATATTTTTTCATGTTTAATTAACTAAATTTTTTGCAAAATTAACACTAATTAATGTAATTATCTAGTGTGAAAACTATAAAATTCTGAAAGTAAAGTTTGTTTTACATTTATGTAAAGTTTACTTTGCATTAGTGTAAAGTTTGTTTTACATTTGAATCAACTAAATAAACGAAGAAAATATGAAACAATTTCCTTTATTACCGAGTAGATTCAAATGGATTGGCTTAGCACTTATAATCTCTGCTGTCGTACTGAGTTTTGTCTTTAAAGATTATCTGTGGGAGTATCGCGAAGCGGCAAAGGCCATTTCAACGAACATGATTAACCTTGGTTTGTTGATGTATTTTTTTACGAGGCGAAAAGAGGATGACGAAATGCTCGCTTTAATGCGATTGAAAACCTTAGCAGGGGGTGTATTGCTACTTATTATCAGTATATTTATCGAAGCGATATGGAACTGTATTGAACCTGGCGCATTTGCAGAAAATACAGCTGGAGCTGTGATGAAAATTATGATTTTTATTAATTTAATGTACGAAATAGAATACCGAAAAATAAAAAATAGTTTCGATGCGGAATAAAGTAAAAGAAGAACGTGTGCGATGTTATTTTACCCAACAAGAATTGGCTGATGCGATTCAAGTCTCAAGGCAAACCATTCATTCCATTGAGTCAAATCGCTACGTTCCTTCCACGATATTGGCGTTAAAATTGGCGAAAACACTCCAAGTAAAGGTTGAAGATTTATTTGAGCTAGAAGACACAGATTAATGTATTATTTTTATTTAGTTTAAATAATTTTGTATCTTAGCGCGACAATATAAATACAATTACAATGAGTACAGATACACTTAATCCAAACTTCGATCAACACAAAGTTAAGCCAAAGGCACCTAAAGTTGAAGAGCTTATCAACGAGTGCAAATCAGTGATGATTGCTTCAATAAACGAAGATGGTTCTCCCTTAGTAAGTACAGCTCCTTATTCTAGAGTTGGGAATGATTTCCAAATTTTAGTTTCTTTCATGGCGAAGCATACGAAGAACTTAAGAGATCGCAAAAAAGTATCTTTTATGTTTGTAGAAGATGAGAGTACTTCAAAACAATTATATGCAAGACACCGTTTGACTATCGAGACAGAAGCGGAGCTAGTTGAAAAGGAAAATCCTCTATATGAACAAGCAATGGTTGATTTGAGAGAGAGACACGGAAAAGTAATCGAGGTTTTAGGAAACTTAGAAGACTTTATCATGTTCAATTTAAAACCAATCAAAGGATCTTATGTGAATGGATTCGGAAGTGCTTATTTTGTAGATGAGAATTTACAAGTAGTGGAGCATAGACATGGTGCGCATGGTCAACACAATGTAGATGTAAAGAAATAATATACTTTTCTTGTTGAAATAAAAAAAGTCTTTAGTATTGTACTAAAGACTTTTTTGTTTTATGTAGCATTTTGTTTTGTAAAAGCAATAACCAAGGTAACGGAAAGTAGCACGAAGAACAAACCAAGGGCCGACATCCAACTAAAGAATTCACCAAAGAAAAGTGTTCCCACTACGACGGCTACCACAGGTTCCATAGATCCTAAGATAGAAGTAATGGTTGAGCCTGCGTGTTTCACAGCTAAAACCAAACACAAATCCGAGATAAATGTTGCAAAGAATCCCAATAAAATCAAATTCATCCAATCGGCTCTGAGTGTGATGGTATCGATTCCCGTTGTTAATAAAGCGTAAAAAAGAAAAATCAAACACCCCATCAATAAGACGTAAAAAGTTAGAGAATCAAAGTTCATATTAGAAATTCTTGATTTGTTTAACCCCACGATATAAAGTCCATAAGTAAAGATGGTCAAAGCAGATAAGATCAATCCTTTGAAAAGAGCAGGAGAAGCTTCTCCGTGCCAACACATCATACCAACACCAAGCAGTGAGAGGATAGAGGCTACAATCAATACCGTTGATTTTCTTTCTTTAAAGAAGAGAATCATAACAATACTAACGAAAAGAGGATATAAAAAATGAACGGTTGTTGCCAATCCGCTAGCAATATATTCGTAAGAGTCAACCAAAAACTTGGCGGTAGCGGCATACAACAAAGCCAAGAAAAAGACGACTGCTAAATCCTTAATAGAAATTTTTAAACTTGTTTTTTTGTAGATACAAACAGCACCCATGGTAGCGGATGAAAACAAAAATCGATAAAATAGAATGGTCGGTATGCCGATAGCCGCCACTCCTTCTGGTCGCAAACTCGGTACAAGTAGTGGTAGCGAAAACAACGGAACCAATCCAAATGTACCAGAGGAAATTAAGGCGAACAAAATTCCTTTCAGGTTTTTCATTGTAAAAAAATATAAAAATTCCGCGCAAAGATACAGCTTCTAAATGGGGCGAAAGATTGAGATAGAACTATTGCCAACATTGTAATTACAAATGGCTTTGCTTAGAAATCTCGATAGTTATTCCTTCAAATAAAAAACAACTCTTTAATTTGTTTCGCAATTAAGTTAGAATCAGATAATAGATTACGTCTTCTTTCTGTTTCTTTTTTTAGTAAAAAATGTATTTTTACTGCAGGAGCTAAAAAACGATTAGCTTGAGTTTTGATAAAAGTTTAAACAATGATGAAGCACTATCTATTTCTTCTTTTCGTATGGTTCGGATATAACCAAAGTCAGGCGCAAGTTTTGACGGATTGGCAGATGGAAAATGTCAAAGGTAAAGTAAAGACACTAACTAGTATAGACTATCCTAGTGAAGGAAAAGAAGCGAAAAAACAAATCGTACATTTTGATAAACGAGGGTTTTTTACGTTGAAAGAGATTTATATCGGCGTACAAGAAGAGAAAGAATCAGTCCCTATGGTCTATACCAAAATAGGAGAGCTTCAGTTTTTTGAGTATCAAAATAATATACGCCACAGCTTGAGTTTGAATGCAAATGGAACGAAAGCTACTGAAATTGTTCAGCAATGGTCTAAGAATAATACTTGTGAATTTACCTACACGTATTTTAATAAACCGAAGAATAAAGGAACCATGCTGTTGTTGTTTACTCCTCAAGCACAAGTGAAAGAAATTCATTTAACCATCACCAACAAAGAAGATGGGAATATTGTATTTGAAACGAAATCTCTTCATCAATATGACACAAAGGGATATGAAATTCAGTTTAAACAGCAAACACTTCAACCTTATGGAGATACTCAGGTACTAACTTTTAAAAATAAAGTATTTGATTCTCAGGGTAATATTATTGAAAAAGAGGTGTATGATGAATATAATCAAACATATAGTACAACTTTTTTTGAATATGAGTATTATGAGTAAATGGGTGCTTAGGAATTACTAAAACTTAACAGTGAATTAAAATTCAACGTGCTCTTTACCGCTACATTTGTTTGAATAAATTTATTAATTCATATACAAATGGTAAGCCATAACGCTGATTTTGATCGGATCTTTCAAAAACATTGGGCTGAACTATATAGTTTTGCCTATAATGTAATGCGAGACAAAGCCGTTGCAGAGGATATTGTACAAGAAGTATTTATCGACTTTTGGAATAGGCAAGTCTCTGCCGAATTGCCACGTGCTTATTTATTTCAGGCAACGAGAAATCAATGTGCAAAAGCCTTGGGTAATCGCCGGTTTGATTCCGTTCAGGTGGAAAAACTAGCAACGCTCATTCCCGATTTAGAGGATGCCCAATACGATGAAGTGAAAGCGATGCTCTTAGATGAAATCGAAAAAACAGCTTTAGCTATTCTTCCTGATCGTTGTCTGTTGATTTTTAAAATGCGTTTTTATGAACAGCGTACCTACAAAGACATTGCCCAATGTTTGGGTATTACGGAGAGTACGGTTGAAAATCAAATTACGAAAGCACTGCGAATGCTCAAAGAATCTACGCCTTATGTAGCCGATATTTCTGGCGCTATTCTTCTACTCCTATGGAGTAATATTACCTAAATATTATGTGTTTTAAGGAATGATTAAGCCTTAATTTTAGCATAGGGGAAAACCACCCTTTAGCGTACTTCATTATAGTACTAGATCACAAGACTATAATGTATAAGAAATTTAAAACGCTATTAGCTAAATACAACAAAGAAACAGCTTCAGTATCCGAACGAGCTGTGGTCAATCAATTTTTCAATGCTCTTCAAGTGGATGGAATCACCGCAGAAGAAGTAAAACGCGATAAAGCGTTATACCATCGACTGCATCGCACCATCTCTTCCAAAACAAAACCTTCAATATTTCAAACGTATTTCTTGCGTTATACTTCACTTGCTGCTTGTTTGGCCAGTGTAGGTGTACTATATTTTTTCTTTTTTGTAAAAACAGATCCACAGTGGATCACCCAGCAAGCACAAAAAGGAGAACAACTCGTCTTTCATCTAAGTGATTCTACCTTAGTCTATCTCAGTGGAGGGAGTTCCATCCAATACCCTAGTAAATTCGATGAAGATCAACGCCTCGTTTATTTACAAGGTGAAGCCTTTTTTGAAGTGAAGCGAACACACCCTCAACAACCTTTTCGAGTAGAAAGTAAAAATTTACATGTAAAAGTATTGGGAACAAAATTCAACGTCAATGATGTGAGTGGAGAAACTATAAGTGTAAGTGTACATGAAGGAAAGGTAGAAGTAAGCAATGCGGAGCAATCAAAGAACGTAATCTTGAGAGCCAATGAGAAAGTAGATTTTCAAACTTCAAAACAACAATTTGTATCCTATGCGATGGAAGAAAAAGATTTGGATCAATGGCATCGAGGCCATCTAAAATTCAGAAAAGCTACTATTCAAGAGGTCATTCACGTACTTAATAGAAGGTTAAATAGAAAGATAATTTGGGAGGGACAGGAAGTACCAACGTTGACAATTACGGGAGATTTTAAATACAATAGTATAGAGGAAATACTCAACAGTCTGAATTTTTTGTATGGTATTAATTATGCTCAAAAAGCAGATGGAACCATAGCAATAAGTGTAAAATAGAAATAAAAAAACCTGCTTATAGTTGCAGCTATAAACAGGTGTATTCCATTAATTATCAAAAGAATATTGATTAACTAAAAACCAAAGATAATAAAATGTACCGAAAATTAGTAAAACGTAGGAGTAAATCCTACCCAACATGGATGTATGTCCTAACGTTGAGCAGTACGTTCAGTCTGAGTGTACACGCACAAAAAGACGAGAAGTCTCTTCCTTCTTATGTAGATGGATTGTCCATTGAGGAAGTATTTGAAGACGTTAAAAAACAAACCAATTATACAGTTGTAGCTTCTGACGATGTATTGAAAACCAATAAAAAAATTGCTATAGCCGTAAAAGACAGAAAAATTACGGATGTACTTGATGAGGTTTCAAGTGAATATGGACTTACATATCAGATCTCAGGTACTACGATTTCAGTGAAAGAACAACAAAATTATCAACAGATTAAAGGAGTGGTGAAAGATAAAGATGGTTTCACTATTCCTGGGGCTACTGTTGTGATTAAGGGAACCAATAAAGGAGTTGCTACAGATATCAATGGAGCATTTAGTATAACGGTTAATCTAGGGGTAGATGATTTAGAGATTTCATTTATAGGTTATAAAACACAAGTGGTTAGAGCTGCACAAAATTTAAACATTGTTTTACAAGATGATCAGACGAGTTTAGATGAGGTAGTGGTAACCGCATTGGGAATCAAACGAGAGGAGAAGCGTTTAGGGTATGCGCAAGAGACGGTTAATGCGGAAAAGTTATCTACTGCAGTAGCTAATAACTGGTCGAGTGGATTAAAGGGAAAAGTAGCCGGATTGAATATTGCATCAGGAGGAACGGGACCAATTAATTCTCAACGCATTCAATTGAGGGGAAATACCTCTTTAGACGCTAGCAAAAACTACGCGTTAATCGTTATTGATGGAGTGCCGATGGATCAAGAAATTAATTCCAATGGGTATAATACCGCAGCTTTTGGAAATGATTCTCCCGTAGATAATGGAAATGCTATTTCTGATTTGAATCAAGATGATATTGAAAGTGTAACGGTTTTAAAAGGACCAACAGCTGCGGCATTATACGGTTCTAGAGCAGCAAATGGTGCTTTAATCATCACGACAAAATCAGGAAAGAAAAACGATCGTTTTGGCATTGCTTATAATAGCTCAATAGCTTTTGATGTAATTAATAAGTGGCCCGATTATCAATATGAATATGGACAAGGATCAGGAGGGTATTTTGACAAGAATGGAAATCCATACTACTCTTTTGGAAATTCAGCTGATGGCCCAGATACTGGAAATCACCCAGAAGCTTGGGGACCTAAATTTCAAGATCAATATTTTTATCAATATGACCCTGCTACTCAAGGACAAACTCCAGAACGTACTTTATGGAGGCCTTATAAAAACAACAGAAAAGATTTCTTTGAAACAGGAGTAACGGTTAATAATGCTATCGCTTTTCAAGGTGGAAACGACAAAGGATCCATGCGATTGAATATTTCACACACAGATAATAAGTGGATTGTTCCCAATACGGGGTATAAAAAATACGGGGCTTCATTCAATGGAAATTACCAGATTTCAGATCGCGTTAAATTATCCACAGTGATGAATTACAACAACAGGAAGAGTGATAACTTACCCGTTTTGGGATATAATAACGGGTCATTGGCTTATTTCATGATGTTCTTATTGCCCAACGTAGATGTTAATTGGTATAAACCCATGTGGAAAAATGGAAAAGAAGATCGAGAACAGTTAAACCCTTTTTCACCTTGGTCTAGTAATCCTTATTTTATTACAAATGTCGATCAAAATACTCTAGATAGCAGTCAGTTTATCGGAAACGCAAAAGCTGAGGTTAAACTGACAGATAAATTGGACTTTATGGGGCGTTTAGCCATTAATAACCTCACTCAATTCAGAGAGACCAAACGCGGCTTCTCAAGTAAACGCCATGCAGAAGGATTCTATGCTCGTCAAGATATATCTAGTAGAGAAATAAATGCCGATTTCTTATTGACGTACAAGGATAAAATTTCAGAAGCATTAGATTATCAAGTCATGGTAGGAGCAAACCATATGTCATATACCCATCGAAATGTCAGAACATCTGTGGATGCTTTAGTGGTACCAGGAGTGTATAAGTTGTCTAATGGCGTGAATAATCCGATTGTCAATACGTCTGATGCCTTGAAAAAAGTAAACAGCACCTATGGAATGATGACGGTGGGGTACAACAACTTCTTATTCGTGGATGTAACTGCAAGAAACGACTGGTCTAGTACACTACCAAGCGGAAATAATTCGTATTTCTACCCTTCGGTAAGTGCAAGTGCTATTCTATCAGATATGTTTGTTTTACCTGAAACGATTGATTATTTGAAATACAGAGTATCCTTTGCAAAAGTAGGAAGTGATACAGATCCATATCAAGTATCCAAATATTATGCACAAAGTAATTTTCCAAGTTCGGCTGTTATGCCAAGCACGTTGTACAATGCAAATTTAAGACCCGAGATTACCTCCAGTTGGGAAACAGGAGTGGAAATGAAGATGTTGCAAAATCGATTGGGATTTGATGTGACTTTCTATAACTCAGATACAAAGAATCAGATTTTAGTCTTGCCAATGGATATAGCTGAAGGATTTAGTTCTCAGGTTATCAATGCCGGAAAGGTGAGAAACAAAGGAGTGGAGTTGGTGCTACATGGAACGCCAATAAAGAATACTGATTTTTCATGGAATGTCTCTGCCAACTGGTCTACAAATAAAAACGAAGTACTAGAGTTAAAAGATAACTTAGAAGAACAAGTTTTGGCAACAGTAGTTAATGGACGATTAATTGCGAAGGTGGGAGGAACAACAACAGCTTTATATGGGCGAAAATTTGTCCGCAACCCAGAAGGACAAATAGTATATAATAATGGTGTTCCTGTATTAGGAGCTGACCCAGAGTATATTGGTGATGTAGCTCCAAAATGGAAAGCGGGATTAGTCAATAATTTCAAATATAAGAATTGGAATTTTGGATTTACAATTGATGGTCAATATGGAGGAAAGATTTATTCTCATACACACCACAAAGCCACAGAAGCAGGACAATTGAAACATACACTGAATGGACGTGAAGCAGGAGAATTAATAGGGGAAGGAGTGGTGTTAAATGCCGATGGAACTTACTCACCTAATACAACGCCAATTCGCGTAGATAATTACTATAGAAAATACTATGAATACCAAAATGTCGAGTCCAATACCTTTGATGCTTCTTTCTTGAAAATTAGAGAAATCTCGTTGTCATATTCTTTTGCGAAGAAACAATTGAAACGCATCGGATTAGAAAGTTTGACACTAACTGTATATGGACGCGATTTAAAAACATTTACCGATTTCCCAATTTATGATCCAGAAGCAGCAACCATGAATGGAAGTGTCATTGTTCCCGGAATGGAAACAGGGCAAATGCCTTCTACCGCTTCGTATGGATTTAATTTAAAAGTAGAATTTTAATACGCATCAACACACATGAAAAGAATAATTTACTTAGTTGCTTCAGTTTTCTTTTTTCTCTCTTGTACAGAAAATTTTGAAGAAGTTAATACAGATCCCAATTTAATTGATCAAATTAGTCCGGGTACCTTATTGAATGAGGTTATCTATAACATGGCAAATAACAACGTGAGAAATTACTATGATATCACAGCAGAACTCATGCAGGTAAAATTGCCTTATCCCAGTTTTTATGGAGGAAAACACCGCTATGAAATTTTAGATAATACAGGAAATTCTCAGTGGAATGCCAGTTATAAATGGGCGAAGAATATCCGTGAAATGTTAGCCGTGTCAGAAGCGAATCCCAACGATGCTAATTATAAAGCCATTGGTTTAACTTTACGCGCTTGGGTGTATTCTAACCTAACCGATTCATTTGGAGACATCCCTTTTTCAGAGGCTTCTAAAGGAGATGAAGGTGGGCTTAAACCCAAATACGATACCCAGCAAGAGATTTACATGACGTTGTTGCAAGATCTAGAAAAGGCTAACGCCCTGTATAATCACACGAATCCCATGTTATACGGAAAAGAGATTTTATTTGACAACAATACTAAAAATTGGCAGCGATTTACCAATTCACTTCGCTTGCGTTTGTTGTTGAGAATCTCTAATGTATATCCACAAGCGTTTGGAGAAATGGTTACGATGTTGAGCCAAGAAGATAAATACCCCATCATTAGTGATTTTACACAAAGTGCAGCTTTAAAGGTAACAGGAATTACCCCTAATTTATCACCTTGGTCAAGAGCGCTAGATTTCTCTACCAATCAGTCAGCCTCTGCTTTTTTTATTGACCATCTCAACGCGTTGAAAGATCCTCGTATTGGAGTATATGCTACAGAAGCGAAAGACCTAGAGGGAAAACCAATCGGATATGTTGGAATACCAAGTGCTTATGTAGGAGATAATTCTCAATTTAAATTTTCTCCTTCATATATGAATAATAAACAAGTGGTTGCTCCTATGAGTATTCCTATCCTAATGCATGCAGAGGTGGAATTCATTAAAGCGGAATTAGCCCAACGCGGTTATTACAATAGCGGTCAGGCGGAGCAATACTATATCAATGGAATAAAAAGTGCTATTTTATTCGTAACTGGAAAACCCGCTGAAGGTACTTATTTAGAACAAGATATAGTAAAATACGACGGTAGTTTGGCGCAAATTATGTTGCAAAAATACATCTCACTCTACTTTACAGATTTCCAACAATGGGCTGAATATAGACGTACTGGATTCCCTGTATTACCAACAACTTCTTCTATGTTAAATGAAGGGAAAATGCCGTATCGCTTACTCTATCATTCGGATCAAAAAGTATATAATCCTACGAATTATTCCGAAGCAAGTCAACGTATAGGAGGAGATAAAATGGATTCAAAAATTTGGTGGATTAATTAGTAATGAAAAGAAGTGAATTTTTAAGAGCCGTTGCTTTAGGAACTTTAGCTACAGCTATTCCTTTTGATATTCAGGCTAATACGGTAGAAGGAGCAAAGAAAAAAGAGACGTTGAGCTTTGGAATTATTACCGATTTACATCAGGATTTGACTTTTGATGCTCCAATGCGATTGCAAGCTTTTGTAGATGAAATGAATCGAAAAAAAGTAGATTTTATCATTCAACTGGGGGATTTTTGTGTTCCTAAAAAGGAGAATCAAATCATTTTAGATATTTGGAATTCTTTTCAAGGGGATACCTTTCACGTGATTGGAAATCACGAATTTGACGAAGGTAAATCCTTAGAACAAATAATGGATTTCTTTTCCCTAAAACAAAATTATTACAGCTTTGATCGCAAAGGTTATCACTTTGTTGTGTTAGATGGTAATGGGAAAATACCTGGTAACGAAGGGGTTCGCTATCCATCCTATTTCCACAAGCAACAATTAGAATGGTTAGAATATGACATCAATAGCACATCATTGCCTACCATTGTATTTATCCACCAAGGATTGGATCACAATGGGGTTCACAATAGAGAAGCGGTGCGTATCTTATTGGATAATTGCAATAAAAAAGCAGGATTTACCAAGGTGAAAGTAGTGTTTTCAGGACATCATCATATGGATTATACCAATGTAATCAATGAAATTCACTATGTACAAATTAACAGTGCCGTATATCGATGGCTAGGGGAACCTTATAATAATACGTCATTTTCACAAGAAGCTTATAGTAAATACCCTTATTTACGCAATATGGGATATTACAAAGATCCATTGTGGGCGCACGTACAAATAGAGTCGGATGAGTTGCAATTGACAGGGAAAGAATCACCTTGGTATGGGCAATCACCCGTTCAATTAGGAGAACCTATCGTTTCGTGGAACTACGTTTCTGCAGCTAAAATATCAGATCGATTAATTAAGTTATAAACATAAAAATGAAAAATATTGTAGTAAGTATTGCCCTTTTAACTTCTTTGGTTGTAGGGGCTCAAACGAAAGTAATTGGCTATGTCTTTGAGGATGCCAACGCTAATGGCAAAAGAGAAAAAAAAGAACGACCATTAGCCAATGTAGCCGTAAGCAATGGAACAGAAGTCGTTTTGACCGATGCACAAGGTAAATATGAATTGCCCTTGTCTGATGACAATCCTATTTTTGTCATCAAGCCTGCGGGTTATGGTTTTTTATTGGATGAATATAATTTACCGCGCTATTATTATATGCACAAGCCAAAAGGATCTCCCAAACACTTGAAGTATAAAGGAATAGAGCCAACGGGGAAATTGCCAAAGGAAGTCAACTTTGGGTTACTTCCACAAGAAGAGAGCAATGAGTTTAAAGCCTTTGTTTTTGGTGATCCACAACCTTATACAATGGCTGAAATGGAATATTACAAAAGAGCAATTGTCGACGAAGCAAAGGAGCGAACAGCAGGTATTTCTTTTGGAATTAGTTTAGGAGATATTGTAGGTGATGATCTAAGTTTACATCAACCTTACAAGGAAGTCATGAAAGAGATTGGATTGCCATGGTATAATGTATTGGGAAATCACGATATGAATTACGATGCAACAGAAGATATTCATTCAGACGAAACCTTTGAGCGCAATTTTGGACCAGCTAATTATGCTTTTAATTACGGAAAAGCGCATTTCATTGTATTGGATGATGTTCTATATCCACATCCTATTACGCAAAAAGGATATTGGGGAGGATTTCGAAAAGATCAATTGGACTTTGTGCGAAACAACTTAAAACTAGTAGATAAAGATCGTTTAATCGTTGTTTCCTTCCATATTCCTTTATATGTGGGGGAGGAGAAACACTTTGAGGCTAAAGCAAGACAAGAACTATTGGATGTATTGGCAGAATTTGACAACGTTTTATTATTATCAGCTCATATGCATACACAAACCCATCAATTCTACGGAAAAGAACAGGGGTGGAATAAGGCTAAATTACTTCACGAATATAACGTAGGAACCACTTCTGGAGATTGGTATTCTGGAGAATATAATAAAGAAAATGTACCTGTAGCGACCATGCGAGATGGTACTCCTAAGGGATACGCTATATTATCAGTCAAGGATAATACCTATGAGTTGGATTATAAAGTAGCTGGAAAATCAGAAGATTACCGCATGGAAGTGTTTTTACCCCAAGTCGTAGCAGATAAAAAAGGTGGGAATTCATATGTCTATGCCAATATATTTATGGGAACTGAATTTGATGAGGTAGAATACCGTATTGATCAACAAGAATGGAAGAAGATGAATCGAGAAGTGACACTGGATCCTGCGCTGTACGCCAAAGTGCAAAAATACGATTTATCCGAAACCCTTGTTGACGGGAAAAGACCATCAAATCCAGTAAATAGTCCCCATTTATGGAGTGCGCGAATTCCAGCAAATTTAAGTGTGGGGAGTCATCAGGTTGAGGTGAGAACAAAAGATATGTTTCAACGTGTATACACGACAGTTAAAACCTTTAGAGTAGAAGCAAGAGCACAAAAATAAAGTAAGTCGAGATGACGTAAAGTCATTTCATGAAGTGAATGTGTTAATTTGGTTGAGATAGGCGGGATTATCCCGCCTATTTTTTTATTTGGTTTATCCGATAAAAATGTTGTGTGTCAGTAGATATTCGAGTATTTTGCCATAAACAAACGAAAACCAAAAAAAATGAAGTTTACCACAACAATTAATCAAACCCTCAAGCATAGTTTATTGGGGATAGCTCTTATTACGAGTAGTTTAAGTATTGCACAACAACAAGACCCCATTATAGATGCTATTGTAAAGGAGGGAACCTCAAATTCTCAACTTCAAACATATGCTTTTGAATTGTTAGATGTTATAGGACCGCGTTTAGTAGGAACACCACAAATGATGCAAGCGCACAATTGGGTAAAAAACACGTATGAACAAATGGGATTGGAAGCGCGTAATGAAGCCTATGGAACATGGAAATCTTGGGAAAGAGGAACTTCACAAATTACGATGACTGCTCCCCGTATTAAATCGTTAGAGGGAACACAATTAGCTTGGAGTCCAGCTACAAAGAAAAATGGAGTTGAAGGAGAAGTAATTGTATTAGTAGATGCTAAAAGTTCGGCTGATTTTCAAGCCTGGTTGCCTACTGTAAAGGGAAAATACGTGATGATCTCTCAGTTGCCACCGAGTGGACGCCCTGAGTATCAATGGAAAGAATACGCTACCGACGCTTCCTATGAGCGCTATAAAAAAGACAAAGTAGCAACGGAAAAAGCGTGGAATCAACGCATTGAAAATACAGGATATACAGTAAAAGAATTGCCTAAAGTACTAGAAGAAGCTGGAGCAGCAGGAGTGGTCATGTCTTATTGGACGGGAATTATGGGGGCGAATCGCATCTTTGGCGCACAAACCACACAAGTACCAACCATTGATATTGCCCTAGAAGATTATGGACTTTTATATCGTTTAGCCGAAGGAGGAAAAGCACCGCGAATCAACGTAAATGTACAATCGAAGAATCTGGGAACCACACAAACGTATAACACCATCGCTGAATTAAAAGGAACAGGAAAAGCAGACGAATATGTAATTTTATCCGCTCACCTAGATAGTTGGGATGGCGGAACGGGAGCAACAGATAACGGAACGGGAATTATTACTATGATGGAAGCTGCTCGTATCCTAAAAACGGTTTTACCTAATCCTAAACGTACTATCTTAATCGGAAACTGGGGAAGTGAAGAACAAGGGCTAAACGGTTCTCGTGCTTTTGTCGCGGATCATCCCGAATTGCTAAATAAGATTCAGGTGGTCTTCAACCAAGATAACGGAACTGGACGTATCGCCAATATTGCAGGACAAGGATTTTTACATGCGTATGATTTTTTAGGCAGATGGTTATCCGCTGTACCAGAGACTTATAAAAAGGATCTTAAAACACATTACCCAGGTTCTCCATCAGGAGGTGGATCCGATCACGTGTCTTTTGTTAGTAAGGATATCCCCGGATTTATGATGAGCTCACTAAGCTGGGGATATGGAAATTATACCTGGCATACCAATAGAGATACAGCAGATAAAATTGTATTTGACGATGTTCAAAATAATGCGATTCTCTTGGCTATTTTAGCTTATAAAGCCAGTGAAGAAGAGGAATTAGTATCTAGAGAAAAGGTTGTTTTACCAACAAATGACCAAGGAGAACAGCAACAATGGCCCGTTGCTAAAGAACCACAACGCAATTCAAATCAATATTAAAGCATACTAAATCATAGCAAAAGAGCGTCCTAAGGGGCGCTCTTTTTTGTTTATATCCTGTGAGCAAAACTAAATAGGCGAACAGGATGTATTGAGAATTTTTATTCTTCTTTTTCAATGGGGACAATAGGTGATATAAGGTTTGATTGTTAATTGTTTAGCTTTTTATTTAACTATTCAAACATATCTATTTGAATAGTTAGTTTGGTAAAGTACTATCATTTTTTTGGTGCATTAATTGTTGTTTTTGTTAAATAATTAACCAAAAATTATGATATGAAGAATAACGTAAAACTACTAGTACTTCTTTTTCCGTGGTATGCAACTTCGCAAACTGTACCAGAACAACTTGTGTTTGATTATGATAGAGCAGGGAATCAGATTTATAGAGGAGTGGTAGAAGACAGTAGTACTTCTCGTTCCTTATTGGAAAATATCAATAAAGGACCCTTATTGAAGGAAACAGCACAGAAAGAGAAATCGAAACTAAAGTATTATCCTAATCCCGTCCAAGAGGTGTTGTTTATTCTATGGGATAGGACAGTTAAAGAGGTTACTGCGATTTTTTTGTATACCTCCAATTATCAAGTGATTCGCAAGAATGAAAATTTGCTTGCAAAGGAACAAACCCAATTTGATGTAAGAGCCTTACCTAAGGGGACTTATTTTATGGTTGTACAGTATGCTGATGGAACGAAAGAAAATGGTACAATCATAAAACAGTAGGGAAATGAAGTATAACAATATTCTATGGCTGTTTTATATACTAACAACCTTAATGTGTTATGGACAACCAATAGAGGAAAGGATTGATTCCAAGTCGTTTCCTTCTGATGAATGGCCTATTGGTAAAACAGAGGGACAATTAGAGGTAGGACCAACAGGAGGTGCTCTGTACACGATTCCTCTTCAAGTTGCAAAAGGAGTAAATGCTTTAACACCTCAACTCAGTTTTGTGTATAATAGTCAAGCAGGGAACGGAGTAGTCGGATTAGGGTGGGCTGTTGCGGGCGTTTCTACAATTAATCGAATTGCCTCAACCCAATATCATGATGGAGAAATAAGTGGGGTTAATTTTTCTGAAACGGATCGATTTACCTTAGATGGACAACGCTTGCTTTTGAAATCAGGAACGTATGGTGGAGATGGAGCAGAATATCAAACCGAACGCTACTCCAATTTGAAAATTACCTCTCATGGCGTTTCTCCGTATGGCGTTAAGTATGGTCCTGCTTATTTTAAAGTGCAACATCCAGATGGAAGTATTTCTCTATATGGAGCAACAGCTGATTCTCGTTCAAAGTTAGCCTTTGCAATTAGCAGTACTCAGGATCCTTCCAAAAATAAAATAGTGTATCACTATATCGAAAGAGGAGGTATGCAGTTGATTTCTTCAATTCAATATGTTTCGCGTATTCGCGATTTTTTACCTACTATAGAAGAAGGAGATTTGCAACAATTCTCAACAACTCTTGATCCCATTTATGCAGCATATGAAAATGAAATTGAATTTGTCTATCAAACGTTGGAGGCTGGTCAGCAAACTTTTTATGTAGGTGGCGAAAAATTTGAAAACTTAGATTACCTCAGTCAAATAGAAGTAAAAAGTGAAGGTGTATTATTTAGAAGATACTTTTTAGACTACTTAACAACACCTTTACATTTTAAGTTGTTGAAGAGCATTAAAGAATACAATGGATTTGATACAAAAGAATTACAACCTATTCTTTTAAGCTATAAAGAAGAAAGCGAATCTGAAAACACGACAGTATTACAACGTGAAATTCCCACAAATCTACAAGGAGATGTAACAGCGAATAAGTTTGGAGCAATTAGTGGTGATTTTGACGGCGATGGCAGTTTAGACTATTTAGTCTATAAAAAAGATCGTAAAGAATATTGGGTATACTATTCTTCAGCTGAACAAGAGGGAACGTATGCACACCACAATGTTGGTACTGGCGCAGTTTTCGATGCGGTTTATCCCATTCAGTTAAAAAGTACCACTAACGAAGTTTTATCTTATGAAGGATGGCTGGAAATATCAGGCTATGTTTTTCAAGCTCGATCATTGATGGACGGAATGATCAAAAGTGAATTTACTCGAAGTTATAATTTTCCTAGGTTTAAAATTCAGCCTACACCAGAAAATTGTCATCAATCCTATGACTTTACATTGCCTAATGACTATTACAGTGGAGACTTTAATGGTGATGGACTAACCGATATTTTAGCAATTCAAAAACCAGCTGATTTTAGAATACCTAATTGTACTACGCAATCCATAAGTTATGAAGAAATCAATCTACCTGGAGGGGATGCTTATTTACTCGATTTAAATGAAAATACAACACAACCTACGGATTCGGGATTTATAAGAGATTACAAGGAAGACACCAAAGTAGTTACAGGTAATTTTTTAGGTAGTAGTAAGACGGATGTCTTAGTCATGAACGATACAAAAATGACACTGTATACTTATACAGGAACAGCGTTTACCCAAGTGTTTGACTATGAAAACACGCATATTCGCATAGGTAATCAAGTTCATGTAGGAGATTTTAATGGCGATGGAAAAACAGATGTCATGCTATCTGCAGAGGGAGGGGCTAATTGGATATTTTATTGCACAGGAACTGGATTTGAACGAGTAGAAGTAAAAGGAGGATTTTATACTTTCAAAGATTATGTAACTACGGATCACTACAACAACAATTTTCCCGTTTTAGAATATGTCAATCACATTGCGGCGGACTTTAATAACGACGGGAAAACAGATATGATCGAATTTCGATATTTCGTTGTTCCCAAAGATCACGAAGGGTTTAAAAAGGGAGGTACGCTCTTTATGATTGATTTTGTCAAAAATGAAGGGAATTCCGTTTTTAATACGGCTGCTGTAATAGATGCCTATTCTACTGATTCGGTATTTAAGCCCATTCAATCAGAAGACGAAGCGATTCAATACATTCCCATTCCTATTTACCTATCTCCTTTTAGTAAAGTGGCTTATACCACCAATAGTTTTCGAATGGGGCTATTCATTAACCAAGGGATGTATACGTTTGAATACCGGTATAATCAAGCCAAAAACAGATTGATTACCTCCATTCAACAAGGAGATGACACCTATCACCTAACGTATGGACAATATGGGGTGAAAAATGAAAATCCAGAAGATCAAACAGATTTCCCTTCTTTTATGAAGTACTCGACTGTTAAGGAAAAATATCCCTTGATAGAACCCAATACTTTACTCAATACTTATCTCGTTACGTCGATACAAGTAACAAATAATCAAGCTACAGCACTTAAACAAACCTTCGCTTACGCATCGCCTGTTATAGATCTTCAGGGACTTGGATTTTTAGGTTTTAAAGGAGTTGTACGCACCAATTGGTACGACACAACAGAAAATATGTTTAAGAAGATCCAAGAAATGGAAGTGCAAAACAGAGGGTTGTTGAAGAGAGAAAGTGTGATTACAGGTAATCAATGGCAAGCGTTTATAGAAGAACCATCTCCTAGCGGAATTACTGCTGTTAAAGCATACGAAACCATTACAAATTATACCTATCATACACAGGTTACCGCAGATAAGGTATTTATTCCTCAACTGACTAAGGTAGTGAATCAAGTGATGGAAGGAATGGCGATTGCTGATTCTTTCATAAAGGAAACGACCAATACCTACAATGCCTTTAATGATATTGTACAGGAGTCTTCAGTGTACAAACGCAATTTGGCCGTAGCAAAACCAAGTGGTCCTCGTACAATTACGGATAAAACAGAAACAACAGCAATAACATATGCTTATAGTAACGATACAGAAGCCAATTATTTCAGAAGTCGCATTACAGCGTCTAAACAAACGCAAATCCGAACAGGAGAAGAGGAATTTACAACAGAAGAACGCTATGGCTATGATGATAAAGGAAGAGTAATACTAGCGATTAAAAAAGGAAATAATACTTCGGATTCTATCGTTGAAAAAAACAGATATGATACGTATGGTAATGTAGTTGAGAAAATCGTTAAAGCAGGCGATTTACCCGAACGTAAACAAGGGTATAAATATGGATATTTTGGACGTTTTCTGACAGAAGAAACAGATGTTGAGGGGTTGAAAACAACCTATAAATACCAAAGTTTTCGAGGACTCTTAACTGAAACAACAGACGTATTTGGACGTACAACAACATATACCTATAACAATTGGGGACAACCCACGGGAGTAACAAATTTTCTCGGAAAAACAACTCAAACAGAGTACGTTAAAACGGATCAGGGTTTTGAAATTACAACCCAAGATGGAGAAGGTGGATGGCAGAGAGAAACATACGATACGCGTGGAAATAAGACGCAAAGTGCTTTTATTGATATTCGAAATGACTTGGTTTGGAAGTCTTTTGAATACGATGTCTTTAATCGTTTGATTAAAGAAAGTGAACCCTATGATAGGACAATTTTGCCGTTGTGGAATACTATAGAATATGACAAACGAGGTAGAGTATATAAAACAACAAGCAGCAAAGACAAAACCATTTCAACAACCTATACCGTTACCACTACAAAAGTTGATGATGGAGTGTCGATCAAAGAAACAAGAATCAATTCCGCAGGTGATGTTGTGACTAGAAAAGATGCAGGAGGTGAAATTAACTATGCGTATTTCTCCAATGGCAATTTAAAATCAACCGCGTATGATGGAGCTGTTGTGTCTCTAGAACAAGATGGTTGGGGAAGA
Source organism: Myroides sp. WP-1 (assembly GCF_014145635.1). Lineage (GTDB taxonomy): Bacteria > Bacteroidota > Bacteroidia > Flavobacteriales > Flavobacteriaceae > Flavobacterium. The sequence goes on along the minus strand of NZ_JACHTC010000005.1, from coordinate 2,666 downwards.
AAAACCAAGTTAATTGACCCTTCTGCAGGAACGTATACCTATGAGTATAATGCGTTAGGGGAGCTAATTAAAGAAACAACCCCTAAAGGAATAACGACAATTACTCTGGATCCAGTAGGGAAACTCATCCAAAAAAACACAACAGGTGAGCAAACCAATACGCAAATCACCTATACCTATGCGGAAGGGAGCAAACTACTTGACAACATAACCGCAACAGTAAATGACGATCGTTATACCTATGATTATGTGTATGATACCTTGCATCGATTGATCAAAACAACAGAAACAACTCCAGTGGCGACGTTTATCAAACAGTTGACTTTTAATGCGTTCGGAAGGGAATTCGAAGAAACTATAGGAGTACAAACCCACGGAAGAACAAAGGAAACTAAGATCAGTCATCAGTATAAAAATGGCTTTCACAGTGAGGTAGTTGATGTTGCCACTGGTTTAAAACTAATTACCAAAGTAGAGGCTAATGCCTATGGTCAATTAACCCAAATCGAACTGGGAAACGGATTGAAAATTAACAATACCTACGATGCTTATGGCTATTTGATACGACATAAACTAAAAGACTTTCACAGTATAGATTTGTATCAATTAACGAATCAATTCGATGTTCAAAGAGGAAATCTGTTGAGTAGAACAAATGGAATGTTCAATCGAACGGAAACATTTACTTACGATCAGTTAGATCGAGTGACTTCCTTCACCAATAGAGAAGGTATCCAAGAAACCCAAGAGTATGATAGCAAAGGACGTATTCTCAGCAATGAAATCGGAACATACAAATATCCTAGCGAAAGTTCGTATCAAGTAGCTTCAATTGATTTAAATCCCGAAGCTCATGCGTATGGTCAAGTACATCCTACACAGCAAGTCCTGTACAATGCTTTTAAAAAACCAGTTTGGATTAAAGAAGAGGGAAAGGAAAATATCTACTTTGATTATAATCCGCTGAATCAAAGGAGTGTGATGTACCACGGAGATTTGGCCGCAAGTAAGGAACAGAGTCCTTTTAGACGCTACTATTCAGCCGATGGATCCATTGAGGTTAATTACGATATTGAGGCAGATCAAATCGACCTCGTTTTCTATCTCGATGGCGATGCGTATTCCGCAACAGTAATAGCCAAAATGGAGAAAGGAGATAATCGCTTGGTACACCATTTTTTTCATCGAGATTATTTAGGTAGCATTTTGGCGATTTCCAATGCAAGAGGAGAGCTGGTTGAAAAGCGCCATTTTGACGCTTGGGGAAATTTGGTAATTGCCGAAGATGGGCAAGGAAATGAGCGCAACCGATTGACCGTTTTAGACAGAGGATTCACGGGGCATGAGCATTTGCAAGGGGTGTCTTTAGTGCAAATGAATGGACGTTTATACGATCCAACGGTGCATCGCTTCTTAGCACCAGATAATTTTGTACAAGACATCACTTACACGCAAAATTTTAATCGCTACGGCTATGTGTGGAATAACCCGTTAGTCTATATTGATCAGGATGGAGAACTCCTCTTTGTGCCAATTATTATAGCGGCTGTAGTTGGAGGAGTGATTAACTGGGGCATCCACGGTTTTAAAATGGATAAGGACGGACTCCTAGCCTTTGGTATCGGAGCAACAGGAGGAGCAGTAGCAATGCTTACTGGTGGTGTGGCTTTTGGGTTAATGGGAGGTGCTGCTGGAGGAGCTCTCGCAGGAATGGGATCTGGTATCATTGGAACAGCAACTCAAGTGGGGATAACTTCTTTAGGTAATTCCTTCTATTTAGGCGATCCCATGATCTCTGCAAAAGATTTTTATACCAGTGTTGGGTTCGGAGGTGTATTAGGAGGCCTCTCTAACGGTATACTTGCCCTATTGAATGGACGAAACTTTTGGACAGGTGCTGCACCTATCGCACATCCACTGCCTGTAACGATCAACCCCGCAGGTGTTGTCTCGCAAGAAACGGAAGTAAATCTCAGTACTGCCACAAACGCAAAGAGCGTTCCCGATTTGAACTATACCAATCAAGTGAAAAATAGTACAACAAAAGTTGTACCTTTATCGGTAGTCGATGGTGGTATTCAGGGAGGTCCACTTACTATTCCCAATACGGTTTTAGATGAAATTACCGTTGGTGGGGGTGGGAAAAGTACGATAGCTACCGGACAAGCTCATCATTTACTAGGGAATAGAATAACAAGAGTTTTAAATAACCACCCTACCTTGAAGAATGCATTTGATTATAGCAGAATGAATGCTAAATATATTTATAAAGCTTCAGATGATGCGTCTCATAGAGGATATCAAACTTGGCATAGGGAATATGATGCAACAGTTGTTAAATGGCTTCAAAGTAATCCTTCAGCAACACCTATACAATTTGATAGATACCTTCATAATCTCCATCAACAACCTTGGCTGAAAAATAGAATACCAAACGTTAATTTAATAGAATGATGATGCCCTATTTTATAATAAAAAATAATTTATTCGAGAATTCAGAATTTGCCTATGGAGAACAAAGGGAAATGAATTATCAAACAGGAGTCGCAAAAGTATGTGAAACATGTGGAGCTTTTCTTAGTATGTTGGAGTGGTTACCTCCTTTAGAAATCAATGTCTCGAAAAGAAAACTAGGAGATTTTATTTATGGAACCTATGTGGGTTTT
>NZ_JACHTC010000059.1 GCF_014145635.1 Myroides sp. WP-1 | reverse complement strand
CAATATGGGTAAGATATTCGCGGTTTTTGTTGTACAACTCCGCTCTGGAATCTTCTTTTTCCATCGCAGCAAACTGATCCATCAACTCTTTCGACTTGTCGTAGTTCTCTACGGATTTTAGTGTTTGTGCATAGCGATAGTAGTATTCTGAGGGCAACAGTGACGTGTCTTTATCCTCATACGTTCCTTCAAAAAGAGCTGTATACCACTTGTTGGCTTCTGCTAATTTTCCGTTGAAGTAGTAAGCATCCCCCAAGTTTTGTAAGATAGACGTATTCACATATCCTTTTTCTGCAATGCGTTCATATACTTTGATTGCATCCACATAAGCCAAGCGATCAAAGTTCTTGTCCGCTTGTTTCTCTTTTTTTATCTGGCTGTATCCTACAAAGCTAAAGCTCAAAGCTGCACTTAAGATACCCAGTTGTATGATCTGTTTTACCATTCTTTTTCCTTTTAGAAGAACCTTGGCGCGGTGATGCGCTTAAAGCCGTTAAACAATGTAAAGCGCATAAAGATCTCGTGTGATCCGGAGTTGTAATTAGCCAGCTTTGTCGTCTCTGCATCGTAGCTATAACCTACAAAGATGTTCTCCGAAACTTGGAAGCCTACCAAACCACTCACCGAAGCATCCCAACGGTAAGCAATACCCGCTGTAAACTTATTGACAAACATAAAGTTCGCAGATACGTCTACTTGCAATGGTGAGCCTTGCTCGATTTTTACCATCGCAGCTGGTTTGAATTTGATATCGTTACTCAAATCAAAAACATAGCCCCCTGTTGCATACACGTGCAGTTTCTCGCGAAGTGTTTTAACGTCGTTGTCGTTGTAGCGAGAACGAGTCAACAAGTTCGGGGCAGATAAACCTACATAGGCTTTGTCTGAGTACAAGAACAAGCCCGCTCCTATATTGGGTGTGAATTTGTTCTTGATATCACTCTCAGCGACAGGATCGGATGGATTGTAAATGTGCAACTTGCTGTAGTTCACATCCAGTAAATTAGCTGATCCCTTCAATCCAAAGGCCAATTTATAGTGGTAATTCAAATCAATAGCATACGATAAATCTACCGATAAGGTATTGTCATCCATTACCCCTAAATGGTCATTGACAAAGTTTACTCCTAATCCTAATCCTGAATCTCCCAAGGGAGTATTTACGGATAAGGTTGCTGTTTTGGGAGCTCCTTCTAACCCAACCCATTGGGTGCGATACAAGCCAAAGATGTTTAATCCCTCATTACTACCCGCATAAGCAGGGTTGATGTTTGAGTGATTGTACATGTATTGTGTATATTGTGGATCTTGTTGGGCATAGGTC
>NZ_JACHTC010000058.1 GCF_014145635.1 Myroides sp. WP-1 | reverse complement strand
AACGTTTGGCAAATTGGCGATGGAGCCGACTTTTAGCACAAATGTTGAATAGAATTACTAATCTTCAACATTGCACAAAAGTTCAATAGAAGTACTTCACCGGCTCTATTGCCAATTTGTTTGTTATGTGCCGTTTTATTCCATTTTATACATTTAACAATTGCTGAAACGTAAAGTCGGGTTTAAACATTTCAATTTCGTTTTGAGTTGATTCTTCTTGTGCTTCTTTGCCATAGATAAACATTTGCTGTTCATAATTTTTAACAGCCTCTTCAATGCTATTAAATTTTCCATCGGCTAGATTATCAGACAATATCAAGGCATCCACCAACCCACTATTTACTCCCTGCCCTGCAAAAGGCGGCATCAAATGTGCGGCATCCCCAATCATTGTTATGGGTAATGGGCGCTTGCTTTTCCAAGGCTTTTCTAAAGGAAATATCCGTGTAGCCAATCCTACAAATGACAACGTCGTATGAATCAATTCTTTGTAGCGTTCGTCCCAATCGGAAAATTCTTTCAGAAGAAAATCAACGACACTATTTCTGTTTTGAAAATCTACCTGCGTTTGGTTTTTCCATTCATCAGGTGTTTTAAAACTTATTCCAAAATGCAATGCACCATTATTATTGGGGTTAGCAAATAATAAATTACCTTGGTGAGATGCCATTAGCCGGTTTCCATTGCATAGCTGAAAAAATCCAGGACAGTTTATCTCTGGTTGATGAATATCGGCTTGTATATTGAAAGTACCTGTTTCTTCAACTTCCGTGTCGGTAACAAATTTTCTTACCTTGGACATCCCGCCATTGGCAAGAATAACCAAATCTGCTGTTTCACTCGGTTTATTCTCAAAAGTTAGTGTCCACTTCTTCTTACCAGGTTCAAGCATAACAAGTTTTCTATCCCAAATAACCGTGTCGTTTTCTAAACTATTCAACAAGATAGCCCTTAAGTCATTTCTGTTTATTTCAGGATTGTCAAATCGATTTTCGGGCTTTACATTTTTTGTGGATAAAATATTGCCTTTTTCATCAGCAATATTTACACCCATTGGTAAGGCTAAGTCATAATAAGTTTGTAACAATCCCGCTTTTTTCATTGCTTCCTGACCTGAACCTTTGTGTAGGTCAAGGGTTCCACCAAAAATTCTTGCCTCTCGGTCGTTGTCTCTTTCGTAAACTGAAACGTCTATGCCGTTTTGCTGTAATAATTTTGCCATAGTCAGTCCAACGGGTCCACCACCAATTATTGCAACGTTCTTATCACTAAGTAAATTCATTTGTTTGTCTGTATCTATTCGCATTGTCATTCAAAAATGGCACATAAC
>NZ_JACHTC010000057.1 GCF_014145635.1 Myroides sp. WP-1 | reverse complement strand
ATAGGAGGCGAACCTGCTGAACTGAAACATCTAAGTAGGCAGAGGAGAAGAAAACAAAAGTGATTCCGCTAGTAGTGGCGAGCGAACGCGGAATAGCCCAAACCAATGTTGTTACGGCAATATTGGGGTTGTAGGACCACGAGATTTCTTGCGGATTGAATTAGAATAACCTGGAAAGGTTAACCACAGAGGGTGACAGTCCCGTATAAGTAAGAGAAGATAAGGATAGTGGTATCCTGAGTAGGTCGGGGCACGTGAAACCCTGATTGAAACTGGCGGGACCATCCGCTAAGGCTAAATACTCCTGAGAGACCGATAGTGAACCAGTACCGTGAGGGAAAGGTGAAAAGAACCGTGAATAACGGAGTGAAATAGAACCTGAAACCATACGCCTACAAGCGGTCGGAGCCCATTCGTTGGGTGACGGCGTGCCTTTTGCATAATGAGCCTACGAGTTACCGTTGCTGGCGAGGATAAGTGATTAAGTCATGGATCCGTAGCGAAAGCGAGTCTTAATAGGGCGCTTTAGTCAGTAGTGGTAGACGCGAAACCGTGTGATCTACCCATGGGCAGGTTGAAGTTTAGGTAACACTAAATGGAGGACCGAACCGTTTAACGCTGAAAAGTTTTCGGATGACCTGTGGGTAGGGGTGAAAGGCCAATCAAACTCGGAAATAGCTCGTACTCCCCGAAATGCATTTAGGTGCAGCGATGATCATAGTTACTTAGAGGTAGAGCTACTGATTGGATGCGGGGGCTTCACCGCCTACCAATTCCTGACAAACTCCGAATGCTAATTAATGATAATCATCAGTGAGGGCATGGGTGCTAAGGTCCATGTCCGAGAGGGAAAGAACCCAGACCATCAGCTAAGGTCCCCAAATGTATGCTAAGTTGAAAAAACGCGGTTTGATTGCCCAGACAGCTAGGATGTTGGCTTGGAAGCAGCCATTCATTTAAAGAGTGCGTAACAGCTCACTAGTCGAGCGATCGAGCATGGATAATAATCGGGCATAAGTATACTACCGAAGCTATGGATTTACGTTTTAAACGTGAGTGGTAGGGGAGCATTCTATCGACGCTGAAGCCGTATTGTGAGATATGGTGGAGTTTATAGAAAAGAAAATGTAGGCATAAGTAACGATAAGGGGTGCGAGAAACACCCCCGCCGTAAGACTAAGGTTTCCTGAGCTATGCTAATCAGCTTAGGGTTAGTCGGGACCTAAGGCACACCCGAAGGGGGACGTCGATGGCCAACGGGTTAATATTCCCGTACTACTAATAATTGTGATGGAGTGACACAGTGATGAAAGCACCGCGAACTGACGGAATAGTTCGTTGAAGCACGTACCTA
>NZ_JACHTC010000055.1 GCF_014145635.1 Myroides sp. WP-1 | reverse complement strand
ATTACGTGTAATTATTTGACGGTACCGTAAGAATAAGGATCGGCTAACTCCGTGCCAGCAGCCGCGGTAATACGGAGGATCCGAGCGTTATCCGGAATTATTGGGTTTAAAGGGTTCGTAGGCGGTTTAGTAAGTCAGTGGTGAAATCTTGCAGCTTAACTGTAAAATTGCCGTTGATACTGCTAAACTTGAATAGTATGGAAGTAATTAGAATATGTAGTGTAGCGGTGAAATGCTTAGATATTACATGGAATACCAATTGCGAAGGCAGATTACTACGTACTTATTGACGCTGATGAACGAAAGCGTGGGTAGCGAACAGGATTAGATACCCTGGTAGTCCACGCCGTAAACGATGGATACTAGCTGTTCGGTCTTCGGATTGAGTGGCTAAGCGAAAGTGATAAGTATCCCACCTGGGGAGTACGTTCGCAAGAATGAAACTCAAAGGAATTGACGGGGGCCCGCACAAGCGGTGGAGCATGTGGTTTAATTCGATGATACGCGAGGAACCTTACCAAGGCTTAAATGTAGATTGACAGGTTTAGAGATAGACTTTTCTTCGGACAATTTACAAGGTGCTGCATGGTTGTCGTCAGCTCGTGCCGTGAGGTGTCAGGTTAAGTCCTATAACGAGCGCAACCCCTATTGTTAGTTGCCAACGAGTAATGTCGGGAACTCTAGCAAGACTGCCGGTGCAAACCGTGAGGAAGGTGGGGATGACGTCAAATCATCACGGCCCTTACGTCTTGGGCTACACACGTGCTACAATGGCCAGTACAGAAAGCAGCTACCAGGCAACTGGATGCGAATCTCAAAAGCTGGTCTCAGTTCGGATTGGAGTCTGCAACTCGACTCTATGAAGCTGGAATCGCTAGTAATCGGATATCAGCCATGATCCGGTGAATACGTTCCCGGGCCTTGTACACACCGCCCGTCAAGCCATGGAAGCTGGGGGTACCTGAAGTCGGTCGCCGCAAGGAGCTGCCTAGGGTAAAACTAGTGACTGGGGCTAAGTCGTAACAAGGTAGCCGTACCGGAAGGTGCGGCTGGAACACCTCCTTTCTAGAGAAAAAAAGGAGTTGGTTTATTTTACTCTCGCTGTTTGTTCAAATAAAAGATAAGTAATATACAGAGTCTCGTAGCTCAGCTGGTTAGAGTACTACACTGATAATGTAGGGGTCGGCAGTTCGAGTCTGCCCGGGACTACTCAGTATTACAAAAGGAAATTCTAGAGGTTGCGCTAACCGTAAAAACGACAGTTCACGGTTAACTGTAAACTTAAACGGGGGATTAGCTCAGCTGGCTAGAGCGCCTGCCTTGCACGCAGGAGGTCATCGGTTCGACTCCGATATTCTCCACGAGTTCGAAAGGACAAAACGATCATTGACATATTGTAACGACAAATACAGTTAGATAGTAATAATATTATTATTTAAACAAAAATTTTATAGAAAGTACGATTCGAAAGAATTGTAAGCACATAAGCAAAATAAGGGCGTATGGGGAATGCCTAGGCTCTCAGAGGCGA
>NZ_JACHTC010000054.1 GCF_014145635.1 Myroides sp. WP-1 | reverse complement strand
GTTGATTTTAAAATTTATTTTCTACCTTTGTCACACTATGCGGCAGTAAATAATATAATTAGAAATACGAATTCAAGTTCTTGTGGTACATTCTACCATCAAGGATGTATTTTTTATGTGATGCATTTCTACAAAGCATCCGCTATATTATTTACAAAATCAAATGAAAACTATAAATATAGGTATTCTTGCACATATTGATGCAGGAAAAACCTCCATTACTGAGAACTTGCTATTTGCTAGTGGAGCAACTGAGGTACGTGGAAGTGTGGACAAAGGTAATACCACAACCGATTCGATGGATATTGAAAAACGAAGAGGTATCACCGTTAGAGCTTCTACAACGTCTATTCAATGGAACGATACAAAGATTAATATTATCGACACTCCTGGACACATGGACTTTCTAGCAGAAGTGGAACGCACTTTTAGAATGCTAGATGGTGCTATTCTTGTGGTGTCTGCTAAAGAGGGTATTCAAGCTCAAACGAGATTGTTGTTCAATGTCTTGCAACAACTAGAAATTCCAGCCATTCTATTTATCAACAAAATAGATAGAGAGGGAGTAAATCTAAATCAGCTTTATTTCGAAATACAAAATAGCCTTTCAAAAGATATTCTTCTTATGCAATCCGTTGATGGCAAGATTTTAACTTCTAGCTGTACAATACACAACATATCAGAAAAGGACAGAGAAACAATTTTGGAGAAAGATGATTCTTTGCTTGAAAAATACTTAAGCGATACGCAACTCTCAAATTCAGACTATTGGAGTTCAATGATTCATCTTGTTCAATTCGCTAAACTACATCCTATCTACCATGGCTCAGCAATGTATGGCATTGGTATCGAAGATTTGCTAAACTCAATCACTACTTTTATTGAAACATCTCTACCTCAAGAGAACGATTTATCTGCCTATGTCTATAAAATTGAGCATAATAAGAAGGAACAGAAACGAGCCTATCTAAAGATTATAGGGGGAAGCCTTAGAACAAGAAAATCATACAACCTCAATGGCTCAGATGAGAATCTGAAAATAAGAAGTTTAAAGACCTTTTACGCTGGAAACGAAATAGATGTAGATGAAGTTTCTACAAACGATATTGCAATTTTAGACCATGCCGAAAGTCTGATGGTAGGTGATTATTTAGGAACAATGCCAAGTTTATTTGATAAATTGAATATTCCTAGTCCTGCTCTCAAATCATCTATACATCCTGCCAAAGTAGAGGATAGGAGTAAATTAATTTCTGCTATGAATGTATTATCGGTAGAAGATCCATCTTTAACGTTTGGTATCAATGCTGATAATAATGAGCTAGAAGTTTCTCTTTATGGAGCAACTCAACGGGAAGTTATTTTGACTTTGTTGGAGGAGCGATTTTCGGTAGATGCTTACTTTGAAGAGGTGAAAACGATTTATAAGGAACGTCTGAAAACGAAATCGGAATACACCATTCATATCGAAGTGCCACCTAATCCTTATTGGGCATCTATTGGCTTGATTATAGAACCTTTGCCAATCGGTGCGGGACTTACGATAGAGAGCGATATTTCATTGGGCTACTTGAATCAATCTTTTCAGAATGCAGTATTCGATGGAGTCAAGAAAGCCTGTGAATCGGGTTTGTATGGCTGGGAAGTAACCGACCTTAAAGTCACTTTTTCTCACGGAATCTATTATAGTCCAGTGAGCACACCTGCCGACTTTAGAAGTTTAGCTCCCTATGTTTTTCGATTGGCTTTACAACAAGCTGATGTTGAGTTGTTGGAGCCAATCTTAGATTTTAAATTGCAAATTCCAATAGCTGTGAATGCTAGGGCTATTACAGACATCAACAAGATGCAAGGCGAAATATCTACTATTACTTCAGATGGTGATTGGACTACTATTTTGGGTGAAATTCCTTTAGATACTAGTAAAGAATACTCAGCAGAAGTCAGCTCCTACACTCAAGGCTTGGGCATTTTTGTTACTCGATTTTCGGGCTATCAAATCACCAATAAAAAGGTAAGCAGAAGTGTAGAACTGAATGAAAAAGATAAATTGATGTATATGTTTGAGAAGGAATTAGGATAAGAGAATGATAAGCAAAATAATCAAAGAATGCATTCTCGC
>NZ_JACHTC010000053.1 GCF_014145635.1 Myroides sp. WP-1 | reverse complement strand
TGTGGTACATTAACAATCGTTTTTGTGCCGTTCTCTGACGTATAGGTATACGTTCCATCGCCGTTGTTTACTAAGGTAGTAAGCGTTTCGAGGGATTTGACGATCTGGCTTAGATCAATCTCACGAATAACCCCATTGGCATCTGCATAGGTAAATCTTGTACCATCGTAATACACATTTCCGCCACCTACTACAGTTAGGAGTTCTAATATTTTATTTTTAACTGTTTCATTGTTGATGATTTTCTCAAACTGATCTATAACATCTTGTGGTACATTAACAATCGTTTTTGTGCCGTTCTCTGACGTATAGGTATACGTTCCATCTCCGTTGTTTACTAAGGTAGTAAGCGTTTCGAGGGATTTGACGATCTGGCTTAGGTCAATCTCGCGAACAACGCCATTGGCATCTGCATAGGTGAATCTTGTACCATCGTAATACACATTTCCGCCACCTACTACAGTTAGGAGTTCTAATAGCTGATTTTTAACCGTTTCATTGTTGATGATTTTCTCAAACTGATCGATCACATCTTGTGGTACATTAACAATCGTTTTTGTGCCGTTCTCCGAAGTATAGGTATACGTTCCATCTCCGTTATTTACTAAGGTAGTAAGCGTTTCGAGGGATTTGACGATCTGGCTTAGGTCAATCTCACGAACAACGCCATTGGCATCTGCATAGGTAAATCTTGTACCATCGTAATACACATTTCCGCCACCTACTACAGTTAGGAGTTCTAATATTTTATTTTTAACTGTTTCATTGTTGATGATCTTTTCAAACTGATCTATAACATCTTGTGGTACATTAACAATCGTTTTTGTACCATTCTCCGAAGTATAGGTATACGTTCCATCTCCGTTGTTTACTAAGGTAGTAAGCGTTTCGAGGGATTTGACGATCTGGCTTAGGTCAATCTCACGAACAACACCATTGGCATCTGCATAGGTAAATCTTGTACCATTATAATACACATTTCCGCCACCTACTACAGTTAGGAGTTCTAAAATCTGATTTTTTACTGTTTCATTGTTGATAATCGTTTCAAACTGATCGATCACATCTTGTGGTACATTAACAATCGTTTGGGTGCCGTTCTCTGACGTATAGGTATACGTTCCATCGCCGTTGTTTACTAAGGTAGTAAGCGTTTCGAGGGATTTGACGATCTGGCTTAGATCAATCTCGCGAACAACACCATTGGCATCTGCATAGGTAAATCTTGTACCATCGTAATACACATTTCCGCCACCTACTACAGTTAGGAGTTCTAATATTTTATTTTTAACTGTTTCATTGTTGATGATCTTTTCAAACTGATCGATCACATCTTGTGGTACATTAACAATCGTTTTTGTGCCATTCTCCGAAGTATAGGTATACGTTCCATCTCCGTTGTTTACTAAGGTAGTAAGTGTTTCGAGGGATTTGACGATCTGGCTTAGATCAATCTCACGAACAACACCATTGGCATCTGCATAGGTAAATCTTGTACCATCGTAATACACATTTCCTCCACCCACTACAGTTAGTAGTTCTAATATTTTATTTTTAACTGTTTCATTGTTGATGATTTTTTCAAACTGATCTATAACATCTTGTGGTACATTAACAATCGTTTTTGTGCCATTCTCCGAAGTATAGGTATACGTTCCATTGCCATTGTTCACTAAGGTAGTAATCGTTTCATTGGCTTTAACCACTGCAGAAATATCAATGATTCGCTTTACCCCGTTGGCATCGATATATTCAAACCTACTACCATCGTAATACACATTACCTCCACCAACAACAGTTAGAAGCTCTAAAATCTGATTTTTTACTGTTTCATTGTTGATAATCGTTTCAAACTGATCTATAACATCCTGTGGAACATTAATGATTGTTCGGGTACCATTCTCCGAAGTATAGGTATATGTTCCATTACGATTGTTTATCAATGTAGTAATCGTTTCGCGAGCTTTGACAAAATCTGCTAGATTAATTATATGTCTTACCCCTTGCTCGTCTTCATATTCAAATTGAGTACCATCATAATATACATTCCCTCCACTTCCTTCTTGGGCCTCTGCGTCTGAAACAAGTCGAACCCATCGAGTTTTATCCCAATAGTAAAAACCAGGT
>NZ_JACHTC010000052.1 GCF_014145635.1 Myroides sp. WP-1 | reverse complement strand
ACTCAAAAGGAACACCAAATGAGATTAGAGCTATAGAGCATTTAAGGGAAATAGAATATAGTTATGAAGAAGTGGAAAAAACAAATCGAAAGTAATAAAGAAGATAAAAAAATAGCGAAATTGTATATTGTTTCACTTATTCCATAGACACTAAGGGCTGTTTGCAAACAGCTCTTAGATGTTCTTTTCTGTAAAGGATTTACTAAGAATAGCACAACTTTTCGTTATCGGTAGTCGATGGTGGTATTCAGGGAGGTCCACTTACTATTCCCAATACGGTTTTAGATGAAATTACCGTTGGAGGAAGTGCATCAGGGCTTTCAAATGTTCAGTTAGTTCAAAGTGCAGCTATAAAAGCTGAAGCAGCAATTGGAGGTGTTGGTAGATTTGCTGGTACTGCGAAACACACGTATGCAACAGGCTTGTTAAAACGTTATCAAAATATGTATGGATATCGTGGAATGGAATTCAAAGTATTATTTAATAACGGTCCTGGAAATCGTGGATTTTTAGATGTACTTGATAAATCTGGGGGGATAATTTATGATTGGAAATTTGGATATCCAAATATGACACCTGCCCAATTAAATATGACACCTCAATTACTAAAATACCAAAGAAATTTTGGATTACCTACCCAAATTATAAAACCATGAAACAAAAAAGAGAAATAAAAAAAGAAATCATAAAAGCTTGGTCAGATAATCTTGTAGACTTACCTGTTTATTCTGTAAACAAACTATTTAAAGTTTGCGGGCCTTTTTTGTTGGGTATAGAATTATTAAAACTTCCTGGAGTAGAAGAGTACCGACCTCTTTTTGTTTGTTTTCCTTTATGGAAATCGGACATTAAACAATGTCTTGATGAGCCTGTCTTCATGCAAGGAATATATAATTACAAAGGTTTACAGTTTGATATTCCTTATACTGAACATGTAGCACTTTTTCAAGAAGCTTTAACCTGTACTACTGAACAAGCTTCTATTTTAATGTATAAAAGCGTTTCCATAGATCAATTAATAAGTGTTATTGAAAAGCAATTTTCAGAAGGGATTGTAGTAGCTAGTCCTGTTGGACAACTAAAACTTTTGGAAGCTCAACTTTTAGTTGCTTTATATCTTAATAATGAAGATTTGTTTGATAAGATATTTACAAGATTGGGTTATTTGGTTTCTACATATGATAAAAAGTATATAGAATGGAAGTATGGAAAGGCTGAGGATTGGCTTCAAAATTTGTATGCTTTAAAATCTCATCGGAAGACTTTTCTAAAACAAATCGAAAGTAATAAACAGGATAAAAAAATAGCGAAATTGTATACTGTTTCGCTTATTCCATAGACACTAAGGGCTGTTTGCAAGCAGCTCTTAGATGTTCTTTTCTGTAAAGAATTTACTAAGAACAGCACAACTTTTCGTTATCGGTAGTCGATGGTGGTATTCAGGGAGGTCCACTTACTATTCCCAATACGGTTTTAGATGAAATTACCGTTGGTGGGGGGAATATAGGTTGGAAAGTTGGGCAACCAATAACAAATTTTACTTATAAGAGAACGTTACCTGTATGGAGTACAGTGAGACAACGATTTTGGAAGAATGAAGCCTTTTATAATTCAAAGGCTTATACAGAACCTAATGTTTTGCGTATGCAAAAAGGTTTTGCTCCTCAACAACAAAACCCAAAAACTGGAATACTTGAAAGCATGGAATTACATCATCATAAAGTTCCTCAGCGCAATGGTGGTTTGTTCGATTTTATTAAAGTTTGGCCTGATGAACACCGAAAACTAGATCCTTTCAGATATTAAAAAAATAGTACTATGGAATTTCAAACATTATTTACGGAGTCCAAGGGACAGCCAATTTATTATAAAGGGAGAGAATTACATTTAGCAAATAAAATTTTTCTGACCAAAAACGAAATAACAGTAGATGTAGAGTTTATTTCAACAAATAGCAAATGGGCACAAGGAATTGTTATCGGAACCAAGGGCTATTTTAAAGTGAATAACCAAATCTTACCATTTAAAATTGTATTATGGGAAGATACAGCTCCTAAAAAAGTTTCAATTGAAATATTTTCCAAGGATAAAAAAGTAAATGTTTACAATGTCTGGAGAACAACTGATGGAACTGTAGATTATGGGCATAATGGTGCTGCTTTCTATATTGAAAAGATAGAGGATAGTTTTGTTTATTATTGTAATGATGGATGTCCTGATGATGATTTTGATGATCTGATATTTAAAGTAAAAGTTCACCAATAACTCTC
>NZ_JACHTC010000051.1 GCF_014145635.1 Myroides sp. WP-1 | reverse complement strand
TCAAATCACCAATAAAAAGGTAAGCAGAAGTGTAGAACTGAATGAAAAAGATAAATTGATGTATATGTTTGAGAAGGAATTAGGATAAGAGAATGATAAGCAAAATAATCAAAGAATGCATTCTCGCACTATTTTTGTATCTTGTTCCTACAAATTAACTATACAATTATGTCTGAAAGAAAAATCCCTATATATCTAGAATGTGGTTATAGCATTGCTATGCAGGTGCTTGGCGGAAAGTGGAAAATTTGCATCATAGAAGCACTTCGAGATAAGCCACTACGCCCAAGTCTGATATTCAAGGAGGTGCCTGATGCAACAGAACGTGTAATAAATCAACAACTTAAAGAATTGTTGGAGTATAAGATTATAGATAGAAAAATTTATGCAGAACAACCACCTCGTACTGAGTATTTTCTGACTGATTTAGGTCGTTCCGCATTTCCTTTGTCGCTGTGGCGACAGGAAATCCGCCCGCAGCCCGCCCAAGCCCATAGCCTCGGTCGTTAGGTGTCATAGTAAAAAAAGGAAAAAGACGGATTTGTTGCTGAAAAATCTTTGAGGAACTGTCCGCTTCTTCTCGACTTTTTGACTTATCGGTTAGACTGAATTTGCTGGCTTTCGGGAGTTTGCACGGCGGACAATTCCTCGCAGATTTTAAAGGAAAGAAAATTAGACTTATTACTTTTCAGACTACGACATATAACGAACGAAATTTTGGAAATGGAGATTTCCGATTTGAATATAAGGAAACCAAGTTCATTTTTTGCAGACTCTGCTCTTTAGCGGACTGAAAGTGGTTAACGAACAAACTTGACGAAAAAACAAAAAGAAAAACAAACTCACGGACAACCCGAAAATAAAAAACCCGTTTCGGGCTGTCGTGAAAGTGCTTAAACGGAAAAATTTTCGATTCTATTTCTGCTTTCCGACTGACATTCAGTTCATTTAATTTGAGTTTCTCGACTTTAAAACTGTCGGAAAACATGAATTCTAAGACAAAAAAATCAGTTTTTATTCGTTAATTTGTGCGTAGTTTAGCGGTTAGACTTTAAGAAAAAAGAAAATATAAAATTTACAACGAATTTGAGCGTTTTCGGTTGGAAAATGCGGTTTAACAAGCGACTGAATTGTGGTTTTCGAAGTGAAAGCTCACTAAACGGCCGAAATTTAAACGACTGAAAAACAACAAACTACGACCACCTAACACACGCCTATGTTCACAGGCTGGCTGACGTGCACTTAGCAGGTTTTGCGCCCGCATTCGCCTTGTCGCTGTGCGACAGCGAATACGCCCGCAACCCGCCCGTGCCCATAGCCTCGGTCGTTATGTGTAATTTTAGCCGCAAACGCAGTTAAAACAAAAAGGCTCCGAATTTCGGAACCTTCTTTTTATCATTTCATTTTTCTAAAAAACTTGTACAACAAATCGATTTTATTTGAACAAAGAATTGGCATTGCTTCAAAAAGGGTTTCTTCATCCCATTCCCACCATTTCATTTCCTGCAATTTTTGGATGTCATCATCACTAAATCTCTTTTTTATCAATTTGGCTGGATTTCCCCCTACAATTGAATAAGGTTCAACATCTTTTGTAACCAAAGCACGACTGCCAATAACAGCTCCATCTCCTATCTGAACTCCTGGCATTATCATAGCTTCACTACCAATCCAAACATCATTCCCAACAACTGTATCTCCTGCTTTTTGAAATCCATCTTGGCTTTTACTGAAAACATCAAATTCAGACATATAAAAAAATGGAAAACTGGAAATCCAATCATATTTATGACCTTGATTACCTGCCATTATGAAACTTGCACCGCTCCCTATTGAACAATAAGAACCGATAATTAGTTTATCGACATCATTCCTGTCCGGAAACAGATAACGAGCACAATCGTCAAATGAATGACCGTGATAATAACCAGAATAATAAGAATATTTACCCGAAATTATATTGGGATTAGTTATGTGGTCTTTGATTATTTTTCCTTTAAAAGGACTTTCGAAGTAATTTTTCATTATTTAACATATTTAATTTACAATAAGAGACAATAAGGAAACGAAGAATAATACTAAACTATTCTCTTCCTATACGTTGCGTAAAGTAAATTTGCTAATCTGATAATTTCATCTGACAAAGATACTAAAAATTCCTTCACATAATAACTAAGCTTTCGTCTTGCCCGGAGGGCACGAGATGAAAGCCCGTTGAACGGAACCGTAGGAAGCTAATAAAGTATTATGGAGTTTTCGAAGTGCAGCTTTAAGATATACGAGCAGTAATTTTA
>NZ_JACHTC010000050.1 GCF_014145635.1 Myroides sp. WP-1 | reverse complement strand
AATAACTAAGCTTTCGTCTTGCCCGGAGGGCACGAGATGAAAGCCCGTTGAACGGAACCGTAGGAAGCTTAATACGTATTATGGAGTTTTCGAAGTATGACTTTAAGATATACCAGCAGTAATTTTAGGATTACTGCTTTTTTTATGGTTAAAGTTGTGCTGTTTCAATTGTTTTTTGGTGTTTTTTGGAACAATTAAACACAAGTTCCCTTACCCGTAAAACCTAATTCACAGAAGCAATTGTGTTTTCGATAAGATATGCTTTTGGCGGACCTCTTTGCCCAAAAACATGTAACGTAACCAAATTACCAACTTTGCAACAATAACATTTTCGATGTTGTGTTTTAGGTTCAACTATCGGTCGAATGATATTTAAATCTTCTTGTAATTGTTGCAATTTACCCCGTTTCCAACTGCTACTTAAAATACCGTAATGCCTAATTCGAACAAAGCGTTTAGGCAGAATATGTAAACTAAAGCGGCGGGCAAATTCTTCGTTTTTTAATGTTAATTGCTTGGTTTTACTGTGGTCTTTATAATCTTTGTAATGAATGGTAACCTCTTGATGAGTTACGTTTTTAATCCGATGGTTGCTAATAGCCACCTTGTGCGTATATCTCCCTAAATATTCAATGACTTGTTTGGGACCACCAAAGGGGCGCTTGGCATAAACCACCCAATCCTTTTCAAACAAACTTAGCAAGACTTGAGCATCTGCCAATTTTTCTTTGCGCAACAAGGCTACATATTTGGCACGAAAAACCTTACTCAAGGCTTTTACTGCAAACAAGTATTTATCGGTTTTTATCTTTCGTTTCCACTTACCATTTGCATCAATTCCTCCACCTGGAACAATACAATGTAGATGCGGATGCAAACTCAAATTTTGTCCCCAAGTATGTAAAATAGCAATCATACCCAATTGCAAACCGTCGGTTTTACCAAATTGAGAAAGCGTTGCCCAAACCGAATCAAACAAGATTTTATAAATCAATTGTGGTTGATGAATCGCCAAACCATTAAGCGAATCTGGAATAGTAAAAACCACATGATAATACGAACAGGGCAATAAATCATGTTCGCGCGCCTGAATCCATTCTTCTCGTTTATGACCTTGGCATTTCGGGCAATGCCTGTTGCGACAACTGTTGTAACTGATGTTGATGTTTCCACAGGTATCACACGCATCTACATGTCCGCCCAAAGCAGCAGTTCGGCATAAAGTCAGTGCTCGGAGTGTTTTCTCCTGATGAACCGTGAAGTTTTGATGGGATAAATCAACTTTTCTCAGCACATCAGCTACTTCCCATTGCGGCTGCATAGCGCAAAAACGGTATCAATTGGACTGTGTATTTTTTGGTTTTCGAGCTGACAAACATGTAAATATTCCATCGTAGTTTCGATGCGTTCATGCCCCATCAATTTCTGAACTTGCAGAATATTTACACCATCTTCCAATAAATGGGTCGCATAGCTGTGGCGCAGCGTGTGTGTATGCACATCTTTTAAAATGCCTGCTTTTTTACAAACCGATTGAATCGCCCATTGAACCCCGCGTTGGCTGTATCGAGAATCAAATCCTTTGGTATCTTTGGTATTACCCGTAAATAAAAATGTGGTGGGATGTTCGACTGAAATATATTTTTTAATCCCTCGAATGATATGATCAGAAAGCGGAACATAACGATCCTTCTTCCCTTTACTTTGAACGATATGAAGGAGTTTCCGATCAAAATCTAAATGCTTTAATTCGATGTTTCTCACTTCCATACAACGAAGTCCACAACTGTAAATCAAACCAATTAAAATGCGATGTTTAAGTAAATCGGCATGTTGAAGCAATTTCCAAATCTCATCTCGACTAAGAATTACGGGAAGTTTTTTTTCTTTAGGAATGGAAGGTAAATGAAGATAATCGTACGGAAGATTTTCGGTTTTTAATAGAAACCTTAGTCCGTAAACCGTGTGTTTAAAATACGATTGAGAAGGAGAATTCGACCGTTGTTGTAGTTCAAAAAGATAGTCTTTAACTTGTTCGGGATCTAATTCGGTAGGTAAACAGCCAAAATGAAGTGCCATTGCAGCCACATGGCGGGAATAATTATCAAAAGTGCGTTTACTTCTACCTAAAATGGAAATATTTCGTTCGAAACGTTGCAGAAGTTCAGAGAAACCATTAATTTCACTACAAGCGCGATTCAAATATTTGTTCGCTCTTAATTCCTCCGGAGATTTTTTTTAGTTACCATAATTTTATTTTTTTAATATCCTAAATATATGACTTCTAACGGAAAAGCTACCGAAGGTTTAGTTCAA
>NZ_JACHTC010000004.1 GCF_014145635.1 Myroides sp. WP-1 | reverse complement strand
ACGTCTGCTTGTTTAATGCGGATGCAAAAGTAGTACCTTTTTCGCCACTTCCAAATTATTCTAAACCTTTTTTTTAAAGTATTTTCAAAGTTTTTCGCAACTCGCTTGTAGTACGGGTGTTAGATGTTAAAGTTTTTGTTGGTCGTTCGTTGTTCGTTGTTCGTTGAGAAGATTCTCGTTGAAAAAACAATCGTCCTTATTTAGGAATATTCAGTGATTGGTTATCTGTTATCTGTAATCGGTAGACTTATAATTTTTGTTCGTCGTTTGTTGTTCGTCGTTTGTTGTTCGTCGTTTGTTGTTCGTCGTTTGTTGTTCGTCGTTTGTTGTTGGTTGTTTGTCGTTTGTCGTTTGTTAAGAAGATTCTCGTTGCAAAAACAATCGTCCTTATTTAGGAATATTCAGTGATTAGTTATCTGTTATCTGTAATCGGTAGACTTATAATTTTTGTTTGTTGTTTTGTTTACTGTATCAAGCAAAAAAAATTATACCTATATATAAAGAGAAAATAGAATCGATTAACTGTACTTATAGTAGAACGAGATTGTTTATGTTTTATAAGGGGTGAGTCCATAGTGCGTCCATGGTGAGTCCATAGTACGTCCATTAAAATAGCTGTTTTAATACACGCACTATGGACTCACCATGGATTCATCATTAAGGCACCTCGGAGATAAGCTACACTAAACTCTTATTTAAGGTTATCTTAGATTTTTTGTTTTTTGTCGGTTGATTGTTGTGGATTGGGAGTTATCAGTGATCTGTTATGAGGTATCGGTAGATTGTCCAGAAATAGAAAGCCCCTTTCTTTAAACGATAATCTTTTACAACCAACGACGAACGACAATCAACAAACAATAAAAAAGGAGAGCATTACTCTCCTTTTTTTAATAGATACATATTCCAATAACTGCTGCTACAAACAAAATGACGATGGGATGCATTTTAAATTTAATAGAACAAACCAATGCTAATCCAAAAAAAGCAAAACTGTAATAATCAATAAAGTTTTCTTCCGTTGCCATACTCAATGCTGCTAAAGCAATTAAGGCAATACTCAAAGGTTTGATTCCTGACAAAGCATATGAAAAGTACTTATTCGTTCTAAACTTAAAATAGAAGTAGGAGATCACACAAATCATCAAAAAAGAAGGTAAACACAACGCGACAGTTGCTATAACAGAACCTAGTATTGCTATTGTAGGAGAATAGCCTTGGTTGTGTAAAGCACTAAATCCAACATAAGTTGCTGAATTAATACCAATAGGACCAGGTGTCATTTGAGATATAGCAACTAAATCTGTAAACTCACTCTTTGTGATCCACTTATTGTTGTCTACAACTTCTTCTTGTATCAAAGACAACATAGCATATCCTCCTCCAAATCCAAAGGTTCCTATTTTTATAAATACCCAAAAAATTTTGAAAAAAATCATATCTATCAGCTTTTGGCAATTTGATGGTAGGCGATTCCACCCCCGCAACCTGCGAGAATGATCCAAATGGGAGATACTCCACCAAACCACATACAAACTAAGGCTATAAACGGCAACACCAAATGCTTTAGTTTCATATTATTTACTTTAATTGCTGTATAACAAGGGGCAGCTATCAACGCTACCACCACAGGTCTTAGTGCCTTAAATGCTTTTGCTACATATAGGTTTTCTTGAAAACGACTAAAAAAAATAGCAATGCATAAAATGATGATAAAAGGAGCTACTATTGTTCCAAGGGCAGCTAAAAAAGCACCTTTTATTCCCGCTATTTTGAATCCAACTAAAGCAGCGATATTGGTAGCAAATACACCTGGAAGCGATTCTGTTATCGCCAAAAGTTCATAAAATTCTTCATGGGAAAGCCAAGCTCTAGAAACAATATCTTTTTCAATTAAGGGAATAACTGCATAACCTCCGCCTATTGTAAAAACCCCAATCTTAGTAAAAAGTAAAAATAATTTCCATAACATCTTCAATGTAATCTTTGAAATTTAAAAGCTTACAAGATACATTTATCTTCTTTTTTATCCTACATAAATCGAGATAAATATCCTATTTCAAGCGTAATTTCACGTCAGTACTCGAACAGCTTTTAGCAAGTAAACACGGCTCTATAAGCTGTTGTTGATTTTGCTTTCAACTCATCAAAATAGCGTCTTCTCAAGATAATAAAAACAAAAAAAGGTAAAAGTAAAGCGCACAATTGTCTTTTACTTTTACCTCATTTTTTTTATTTACTTGCTCTACTCCTTCCTAGCAATTATAAGATGCCTCTGGAATACGAACCTTTTTCTTTGTCATTTGTTCCAATTGCTCTGCAAAGGAATCAAAGAAATACGTATCGTCCGCTGAAAACACATAGAGATAATCCCCTGTTTTAAAATAAACAACAAGATCGGCATAACCTCCACCCTTTGCTGGCAGAACGTTCTGAAATACAAAATTTTCAATTGTGTCTAGATCTAAAATCAAGGCCGTATCTGTACCTACAAACCCAACTTTTTTATTGCTCTTATCAAGCCAAACCCCACACGTATCTCCTTTAATTGCTCTAACCTTTTCAGGAATGCGCTTAACTTCCTCTCTTTCTCTATAGCCTACTTGAAGTGCTAAATCGTTCGGAAAAGACAGGTATTCTGATAGGTCTATTACATCTTCATATGCTTTATTCTCCAAGAAATAGTCGTATTCTCGTTTGTTGTAAAAATGCAGAGAAGTACTACCATCGTCATAGCTGTGTTCTGAATCATAGGTATAACAAATAGAAGCACTTATTCCCTCAGCCAATGCAAGTTGCAAATAGCATTGATCTTCTCTCTCATAGCCATATTGACTAATGTCTATGCTATCATCAATCCAAAGTTCACGCAATTCGAGATAACTTTTATCGCTATTGCTTTCATCATACAGATTGACAAAATACTCTTGTACAGGCAGATTGGCACTACCATCCTCCGCATATACCTCCAATTGATTAAGGAGAATTCCCTCTACTCGAACGGCATATTTAAATCGAAAGTACTTAGAACCATAAGCTGTAAAATAAGTCTCTACCAATCCCGACGTTTCTAATTGTTCGTAAGTTATATCCCAAGAGACCTTTTGTTTAGGTTCTGTATAGACTTCATAACCTAAATCGCCATCAAAGATATATTCTGGTAAGATTTGATAATTCTGTCTTTCCTTTTGCATCCAGATTTTTACTTTATCCTCTTCTTTTTTAGCTTTACACACCGCAAAAAAGGATGCATCGTCAAAGTGAAAGCGCTGAGATAAAGCTTGATACACTGCCTCAAATCCAATCAATTCTGTGGAAATATAGTGCTGATGATCCGCAAAAACAAAGAGATAAGGTATATGTCCTAAAACCTGTACATAGGCGTATTTTAAGTTGTCAATTGCTACTGTTTCAATGGTTTGATGATCGGTGTAAAAAAGGGTATTTCCCTCTATCCATGTTTCTTTATTTTCCATGTACTTTTTCTTGCTTTGGTATACAAAGTAAAACAATTACATCACACCAAAAACTCGCTATTATCAGGGATTTAATTGACCGTAATTTCGCTCTCTACACAACAATCAAGAAAAGAAAAAACAGCGATTCTAGTAGATCCATGCTAAACAATCATCAAAAATTGTAACTTAGCTTCAAAAATGACGGATTATCCAATTATCGATTTACACCATTTTCTCCATGAGAAAGCAGTAAGCAACGAAGGTTTTTTGTTTTCCGAATTACAGGGGCCACATCATATCGATAAACCTCATCAGCATTTTTTTTTCTTATTGGTACTATTTGAGCATGGAGATGGCGAACATGTAATCGATTTCAACAGCTATCCAATTAGCGATCGTCAAATTCATATTTTATTTCCCAATCAGGTACACCGTTGGGATGTACACGCATCGAGCAAAGCCTATCAACTGATGATAGACAAGGTTTACTTTGAAAAGCTTTCGTTGCATTTTAGACATTCCTTTGCCTACTACCAACAACATCCCGTCATTTCGCTTTCTTCTGATGTATTTACAGATTTATTGTACGAATTTAAAGCCATTCAAAAAGAACTAGCTAATCACCAAGGACTTGCGGCACTTGTCCAATCGAGAACTGCAGTTATTGCTTCTATCTTGAGTAAAGAAATCACAAATACAAGGCTCAACGGGGCTAAAAATCCCTATAGCGCTAGGCTTATGGAGTTTCAATCGTTGATTGACACCTATTTTCACCAAGAAAAAAGCATTGCCTTTTACGCCGATAAGCTTCACATCTCAGCGAGCCAATTATCAAAAATCTGTCGTAAATACCTCCTTGCTTCACCCGCACAACTCCTCCAGCAACGCAGTGTTTTGGAAGCCAAACGCTTGTTGAAATCAACCGATCTATCCATTAAAGAAATTGCTTTTAGACTCGGTTTCGCAGATGCTCCTTACTTTACGAATTTCTTTAAAAAGGCAACGGGAATGAATCCTAGTGACTTCAGAACAGAATGACGGATTTTACAAGTCAATGCGCCGATGCCTCAATAGGTTCAACTCCTTCATGCTCTACTTTTGTATGCTAAACAAAAGAGCTTATGAAATTTAGTTTAATCTTTAAAAATTCACAACAAAAAGTACAAACCCTTCGCTCAACGGAAGTGAATGCGAAACCAACGTTAACTCGAGGTCTACTTTGGCTTATGACTATTACAACGGGAATAGTAGTTGGAAATAACTACTACAACCAACCGCTTTTGAGTTTGATGGCTAAAGATTTTTCTGTTTCAGAAACACAAATTAGCCTGATCGCTATGCTAACTCAAATTGGATTTGCACTAGGTTTACTTTTGATTGTGCCTTTGGGCGATATGGTCCGCAGAAAGAAATTGATTCTTTGGGTATTTGTAGCTATGATTTTAGCTTTATTTGGTATGGTCTTAGCTCCAAATCTACCTTTGCTTTATTTCGCCAGTTTCTCCATTGGATTTAGTTCTGTTGTTCCTCAAATGTTTGTACCCTTAACGGCAGAATTAGCTACTGACGATAAGCGAAGTGCTGCCATTGGTATGGTCATGAGTGGCTTACTACTTGGTATTTTGTTATCTCGTGTAATCGCAGGTTTTATTGGTGATTTATGGGGGTGGAAAATGGTTTACTATATGGCTATTGGTGCCATGTTTATATTGATGGTTTTACTAACTGTAAAATTACCGGATATAAAACCCAATTTTGAAGGAAATTACGGGCAACTCTTGCGTTCTTTGGCTCATCTTATACGTACACAACCTATCTTACGACTAGCAGCTTTTCGCGGTGCTTTGGCTTTTGCTGGTTTTAGTGGGCTGTGGATTACGTTGGTATTTCACCTAGAAAACGAACCTTTCCATGCGGGTGCAGCAATCGCAGGTGCTTTTGGTGTGGTAGGCGCTGCTGGTGCTTTAGCCGCTTCCATGGTAGGTAGAGTACAAAAGAAATTTTCAAATCAAACGGTCATTTCTGCATCCATCTACCTAATGATCCTCAGTTGGTTTATCTTTCTATTTATGGGTTATACGTATTTGGGATTGATCCTTGGCATCATCTGTTTAGATCTAGGATTACAAGCCATGCATATCAGCAATCAGTCTTCTTTTTTTGCCCTCAATATTGGGGCTACCAATAGATTAAATACCGTTTATATGTTCAGTTATTTCCTTGGTGGTTCTTTGGGTACCTATTGGGCCTCCCTTGCCTGGAAGTACTTTCAATGGGAAGGCGTGGTATGGACTGGACTAGTTTGCACTATTTTGGTCTTAATCGCCCACAAGCGATTTGGAAAAAAATCGTAAATTCAAGGAGAAGAAAACCTAAAGAAACTGTTTACCTTAAAAGATAACAAGTATGACATCAACGAATAAAATTTATGTACAAAATGAATTCGCACCTCTAGAAAAGGTGGTTTTAGCCGCATCAGAATACGGATATCCCCTAGAAGTAAGACTAGAAGATCTGCGTTTTTTACAAGATTCTGCTGTAGAAGATTCTCTAGCTAATCGCGGGAAGGATTATCGAGAAGCACATCCAGAAGTTCAAGCACAATGGGAATTAGAACGTCTAAATTTTAAAAAAATGCTTGAGCGCTATGGCGTAGAAGTGGTAGAAGCTCGTAAACTAACTCCGGCTGAAAAACAGTTCAACCCGAAGGATGGATATGCTAATTTTTTTACCAGAGATCCCTTTTTTGTCATTGGCAATTATGTCATAGAAGCAGGTATGCGATTTTTACACCGTCGACATGAAATTTGGCCTCTTCGCGATTTACTGTGGACTGCCGTACAAGATGCAGATTGTACCTATGTAGCCACGCCTTTTCCACAAGTTTCAGAGGCCGATGATCTTACATTGGGTCAAGGTCCCTTCATTGAGGGAGGTGATGTATTGGTGCTCGACAAACATGTCTTTGTTGGTAGTTCTGGTTTAGCTTCTAATGATCGCGGTTTTCTGTGGCTATCAAAATTACTTACCCCTTTAGGATACACTGTCGAACAAGTGCGCTTACATCCTGACATTCTACATTTAGATTGTGCTTTAAGTCTCGTAAAACCAAAAGTCATGATCGTTTGTAAAGAAGCTTTCTTAGATGGAATTCCAGCTACCCTACAAGATTGGACTGCTATTACCGTAACGTTAGAAGAAGCTAGTCAGTTAGCAACGAACGGTTTGCCCCTGTCTCCTGAGGTATACATAACGGATCCTGTTTTTAAGCACATCGGTGATCAAATTGAACAACATGGCGTCAAAGTCGAATACGTTGATTTTAAAATCACACGTAGCTTTGGAGGTTCTTTTCGTTGTAGCACTCAACCTTTGTTGCGTCAAGGATAATCAATTCTAAAATCAACCAACCTTCCATACTATTATTTACTTTAGATGCCCTGTACTTTTCAGGGCATCTATAACTTTCAGTTTTTATCAACGGATTACTGCTTTCTAGTTGAAGTTGCATCAATTTCACAAAATTAAATAGGGTACAAATCATACTGTGAGACTCTCCTAATAGAATATTTTTAAACAATGGAACTTTGTTTCTCTTTTTAGTAAACTAATGGCTTACTGATGTTGATTTTTTTTTACTAATTATAAGATTCAATATACTATAAGTCATTCGTTTAAAAATAGTTCTCCTATTTTCGTTTTGGATTCACGGGTCTGAGTATATTGGTATATGCACCCCTGACAAAAAACTACTATTTTTAGGGAGCTTGTGTTTCCTTTTAAAAGGATACTTTTACATGAAGTAAATTCAAACCACATAATAGTCCGTACGATGAATAGCTTAGAAGACATAGAAAAAGAATTAAACATACAGTATCCTGTACTTTACAAAAAACTATTTGCTGATGGCCTATTAGACTCAGGACCAACCGGAATCAATTGGTATAAAGATAGTTTTCCAAAGCTCAAGCAAAATCCTCCTCTGCTCTTATTTGCAGAAGATATCGAAATTTGGAATCCAATCGAATATAAGGCGGGAATATTGGAGATTCTTGATCCAGAAGTTTACGATCTTGCGCAGAGATTTCAATTCGTTCCTTTTGCTAAAAATGGTGCTGGTGATTTATATGTTTTTCAATTTGATTTACAAGATGGAAATGATATTCCCATTACTTTTTTCCCACACGACGATTGTGAAGTAGAAGTAGTAGCCAAAAATTTACAAGATTTTATTTTTAGACAACTAGTGGAAGCTACTCGAGAAATTGACGATTGTTCTCTAGTTTTTGAAGAAGAGGAAGTAGAAATTAAAGCTAACTTTCAACAACAGCTACGCACGCATCGTCCTTATCTCAGTGAGCGACAAATTGAAATCTTAGAGGAAATTTACACCCGAGATTTAAACGTGTATACCTATACATTGCCAAGCGGCAGAATAGAAAAAGCAGAAGGATTAACGACCTATGAGGAAGTAGACAATCTGTTACAACGCGAAATCGATTTCAAATACCTCAACGCAAAATTTGATTATACTGTTTAACATGAGTACTAAAAGTAAAGGAAGAAACCCTTTAGCGTTTAGCGTAAAAGGATACGATCCAATAAAAACATACAAGATGAAAATTGTTTTTTCTATACTCTTTCTATTTTTAGGTATAGGTACAAAAATGCAGGCACAAAATCACCTTTTTGGTCCGTCGTTTAGCTATCAATATCAGAATAGAAGCATGCTAAAAACAGGAATCTATTATGCTACGGAGCTCAATTTAAACCATATCGTCAAAGTGGATGCAACTGCTAATTTCACGTGGATGAAAAATAACTTTGTGGTAATTCCTGAAGTAGCAGCCACCTACTATTCGGAAATGTATTACATTGGTTTATTTGGACGAACAGAACTTACTCCTTATACCTTAACGCCAAAAGTAGGATTGTCTTTTGCTACTTTTATTGAGTTAGATTTGGGGTATGGTTTTCCCCTTGCCAACAAAGGGGAATTAGGTTCTATCAGAGGGTTTACAACTTCATTGCGACTTAGTATTCCCATCAACACGAAGTTGTAAATATCAGTGGATTACAGACTTAAGGTTCATAAAAAATCAAAAAGTGGATAATGGGTATTAATACATAAAAAGTATCTATATATCCAACTATCTTACACGTTTATAAACGGTAGCCTTATCTCCTTCAATCAAAGTAAGGACATCTTCTTTGATCGTATACGAAGCTTTTAAGTAGGCTTCAGTAGCATCTTTAGCTGCTTTTAAGGTAATTTGATTGTCTGTTACCTCATAAACGCCATTTTGATAACTATTTGTTTCACAGCTTTTTTTCAGTTGGAAACTCTTGGCTGCTTCGAAATAAAGGCGATCTTTCGTTTCTACTTGTTCCCATGCCCCTGTAAATTCATCCTTTTTGAGGTATTTTGTATTTAGTGTGGTAAGTAACACGAAGAATCCGATGAAAACCATTGGAATATAAACGAATTTTACCTTGCTTCCTTTATTCATCCAGTTCGGTCGATCTGCATTAGAAAAAAGAGGCGGTTCTTGAATAAGCAGCTTAAAAAAGACGCGATAATCAGAAACAAAAACAAAAATTCCCATGAGCAAAAGCAACGTGGCCATTCCTTTAGCTCCTTCAATATCATAGGCATAATCCATCAAAACGATGTTCACCATATAGGAGAGAAACAATACAATCCCCACACGTGTAGTTTTTCGAAAAAACAAAAGAAGTGAGCTTGCGATCTGGGCAAAAGCAATAACTGCCCCATACCAAAAAGAATAGCCGTAATAATACCACGTCAATTGAAAACCGGATAAAGAAGAAATGGGCTGATCGTATACACTAGGCTGAGAGGTAAATTGCGTTTCTAAAAGCTTTGCAAAAGCATACGAAATAATAATTGTTGCAATAAAATATCTACAAAAAGTGTAAAGAAACAGGTGAAGTTTTTTAAGGTCCATCTTCGCTATAGTTTGAGGTGATTGATTATGTTAAGCAAATCTAAAATATTTTTTTAAACGACCCTACAAAAAAATTATTTCCAAAATTATTACATTAAAGCTTATCCTTTTTTAGCCGACAGATCCTTTTTGTTATAAAAAAAAGAGTGAATGCATAAAACACTCACTCCTTTTCTTCGTTAAAAAAAATCTATTACTTTATATTTTTTGTCTGAAAAACAGGCATATACACGCCTTCTGCTTCCTCCAAATTAAAGTTCAACACCCGACTAATTAATACGGGAATATCTTCAAGGTTCATTTGATCGACGACTAGCCCCGTTTTTAATCCCTTACCATAGGCAACAAATCCTGTATAAATTTCATGGAAATTGGGGTAATACCCGTGTTTTCCTCCTTTGCTTGAAGTGAGTACTTCTCCTGTAGATTGATTAGAAAACGCATAACCTAACTTTCCTGATAAAGCTAATTTCGCTTTAGCCTCTCCTCCTCTTGCGCGAATCATCGTCTCGTCAATAAGTTCAAACATTGCTTGATAACGCTCAGGCAACTGGTGAATCACTTTTGTTACTTCTTCAACAATCTTTTGATCTTTGATATTTTTCACTTGCAATACAGCACTTCCACCTGTTGAGAAGAAAAAAGCACGTTCCAATAATCCTGCTTCTTTTAACCAGATATTGGGTGCAATACTAAAATCTGTGGATACAAAACCGTGATCGCCTGTTACTAAAATCAGTGTTTCCTCTTCCAATCCTGCTTGTACAACTGCATCCCAGATATTTCCAATCGCTTTATCTGCTCCAGCAATTGCGCGAGCTACCTCATCTCCTTCTCTTCCTTCACTGTGTTGTGCACCATCTGTATTGGGTAAGTGTACTGTTAGTAAATTGGGTTTATAGGTTCGGATTAGATATGCAGCCGTACGCCCTAGATTTTCATCCATAGCCAGACTACTTAAGTTCAACTGATTGTAGTGGATTTGACCTAAGGCTTGTGTCAAAACTTCATCAAACAATCCCTTTGGAGTAGCATATAACTTTGTAGGCGTAATGCGGTCCATTGGGCGATTAAAATCCCATATTTCAGGAATATTGTAATCGATAAAAGGGTTATGTAAGGTAATTGGCCAAGAAACAGAAGCTGTGGTTAATCCCTTTGCTTTTGCTTTTTCCCAAATGGTAGAGACTTTCACATCTTTACTATCGTAAATCCACTCTCCTGGCTGTCCATCTTCTCCAACTGTTGTGTTGTAATGTACTCCGTGTTTATGAGGCAAGGTACCCGTTGACAGTGTTGTATGAGAAGGATAAGTTACTGAAGGAAAAATTGTACGTACTCCATTGGCTGACACTCCTTGTTTTGCCATCTGTTTTAAGTTAGGAGTTCCCCACTGTTCTTCTTGATAAAATTCAGGACGAAACCCATCAACACTCACTAAAATGACGTGTTTTATTTCTTGAGACCAACTGGTCCAACCCAACAGGAAACTCAAGCATAGTGTTACAATTACTTTTCTCATTGTCTGGATTTATTTAAATAAAGGCATAATATATGGGCTGTTTTTATGTGTAACCAATACTTTATTCATATCGTATTTCATCGTTACCGTTCCTGTAGCTGGATCAGTTGTAAAATCGTCCATTCCCGCTTTAGCTGGTATAAAATCAGGGATTAATGCCTTTGTATACTCCGCAGATACATGAGAATTATTCCCAGCTTCAATTTGAGAAATAGGAAATTTAATCCCCAAATCACTCAAACGACGTCCTTCGCTCATAAAAATTTCTTGACGCAATAAATAAATGAGATACAACAACTCTTCCGTAGAAGTAATGGATGCTATATCCGCTTTAGTAACCTTCGTTCCCGAAACCTTACTTACCGAAATTTTTCCTTTCTGACGATCCAATACATAACCTTCTTTTTCTGGTGAAGTAGCATCAAAACGAACGTTTACTTCCTTGAGTGGATAATCTGAACGAATTCCACCATTTCGCGTCTCCCTTTTATCGTCAACTAATTCCGTTGGTCGAAGGGCAACTAAATCCAATAATTGATTGAGGTAGTGCTTACTTCCGGCTAAATCTTGTGTTGCTAAGGCAATTTCAGCCAAAATTAAATACCCTTCTTCTCCTTTGGCTAAAGCCAATGACTTTTGATCATTTTGTGGTGTTCCCACAGAGAAAAACTTTGGGTCAAGATAATCTAAACGCGGTAAGGGAGCCAAGCGATTGGGCAAAGCATCATACGTTGCATTTTGCATTTCATTGGGTACGCTATTTTTTCCGTCAAATTGAATATTATACAACAGGTTAGGAGTAGCTATAGCCCTAGTTGCATAGTCTTGCGCTTCTGTTTTATTTCCCAAGCGATAATTTGCTCGAGCAATAAACAAGGCATATGCATTTTTACTATCCACTTTGGTTTCCATCTCATACGCCTTCGCAAACTCATCTATTGCGCGTTTTAGCATTTCTTCGGCTGTAATTACCTTACCTAAATTTGATTCTGGCAATCCCAAAAAAAGTTCTCCTCCCAAAAGATGCGCATATCCCTTACAGAAATGCATAAAAGCAATATCTACCTCAGTTAAAGTAGGATCTTTAGGCAAAACTACCTCCAAACCGTAGGTAGCCATTTCGCGTAGCGCTTGAATACTCGCTTGTAAGTTGTTTACGTCGGGGTCGAAGTAATCAATTTGTGGCTGATCAAATACTTTAGAATATTGCGTGTAATTATTGAAGTAATTATCTGAGGTAATTTCTGCATTGATGACGATAATATTGGTGGTCAGTGCCAGCTGTTTCTGCAAACCAATTACCCAGCTATGTCCCGCATTGGGTTTATTTAAATAATTGTCTTCAGTTACATACGGATTATCCACACAACTCACAGTTGTTAGGGCTAAGGTAAAAACCAAACTTAAAGCAATACTTATTTTTTTCATGATAGTTGACTTAGAAATTAATTTTAATAGATCCTAAAAATTGTCTTGGTGCAGAGTACGTTGCATAAGCAATTCCACCTGTTGAAGCGCCTCCTTGTCCTTGAGCGGCACCGCTGATTGTCGCTTCTGGATCAAAAGAAGAAGCTGTAAAGTTGAAAGGATTGGCTACCGTAAATCCGAAGGTCATCGATTGGTAGAAACTAGGGTTTGATGGTCTTAAATAGTACGATAATCCGATTGTTCTAATTTTGAGATAATCAGTTTTCTCTACAAATCGATTGGTTAAGTTTAACCAGTTTGTTCTGCCATTTTTCTCAATTTCTTCCATTGGAACAAAATCATCTGAAGCGCCATAATTGTATCTAAACTGAGCATCCCAGTTCGCTGCATACCCTCCTGTTTGGTAGTTGGCATTGGCAAATAAGCTCCAATTTTTATAGCGTAAGTTCAATCCTATATTACCGAATACTTCAGGGATAGTACTTCCTAAGTACGCTTGTGGAATAGTCTCTTGTAAGGTTCCATCCTCTCCTATTATTCCATAGTTTCCACGAATAAATCCTACAGGTCTTCCTTCTTCCACTACCGTTTGTAAGGTTCTAGAACTGAATCCATTAATATTAAACGCTGGTGCTCCACCTGTACTCAACACTTTATTTTTTAAAGTATTTACCGATCCGGTTAAACTAACATTCCAATCTTGAGTGTCCACTACTTCTAGTGCAAAATTCATTTCAAATCCCTTATTCTCAATTTCTCCAATATTGTACAGCTGGCTTTTTGTATATCCGCTAGAAGGTGCTGGTGGAACATAGAATAGAGCATCTTTGGTTTTAGAGTAGTAATATCCTACAGAAAGTGTCAGCCGATTATTCCAAAAAGAAGCATCTACCCCAGTTTCCCAGGTATGTGTTTTTTCCGGACGTAGGTCGTCATTTCCCGGTTGACTAAAACGCGTGGCTTGCTCTCCTAAATAACCATCGAATGCAACGGTTTTTTCATTAGCATAAGCGGGTGGTAAATTACCTGCTACCCCATAACTTCCACGTAAACGCAAGGAATTAACTACCTTATTGGCAAACCACTCTTCTTGAGATAACATATACGACATCCCTACTTTAGGGTAATACTGTACGCCGATATTCTTCCCGAAAGAAGGATTACGATCACCGCGCACACCCAAATCCAAGAATAGTTTATCTTTATACCCTATATTCTCAGAAAGATAGAATCCATAATTCAGTACCTCGCTAATGTACTCATCACTCGTGCGAATCGCAGCTTCTGAAATAGAATACGCTCCATCGCGTATATTGCGTCCTTCAATGAGGGTTTGGTTGTCTGAATTTCGAAACAACTGTCCTCCAATCGTTGTAATAAAGGAGAAATCACCTACATTGATGTTGTGCTGACCGTTGAATTCTACTGTCAGTCCCAAATACTTACGCTGTATTTTTTGAATACTACCTTGATCTTTGATTAATTGTCCTTTTGTAGCAGTTAGATATTCATTTGTTTCAATATTTTCTTGATCTTGAATGCGATAATCCAATCCTCCTACTAATTTAAACGATAGATTTTCCAAGGGATTATACTTAAACTGTTGAGACGTTGTAAATCGATTTACGGTAATATTGTTGTCTTGTAATCGCTCAGCATTATTGACAAATTCTTTCATTACTGCAAACTCTTCATCCGTCAGTTCATCTAAGCGATTTTTAAATCCTGGTCCCGTAATTTTAGAAGCGCCATCCTCTGCAAACCAAAGTCCTGTATACCCTCCTTGATTACCGTTTCTATTGCGTTTGTACGCGTTGTGTACATAGAGGAATGAACTCTCATAGGTTACATCTTCCGAAAGTTTGGCGTGAAAACCAGAACTTAGATCAAACTTTTGATTCTCATTTTGCTTGTGAATTTGTACCCCTGAAGAGTTTTGATAACTCGTTGAAAAATTGTAGCCAAAGCCGCTATCCGATTCCCCATTGAGGTTTAAGCGATATTTTTGATAGAATCCATTTTCAAACAACAGATCTTTTGTACGGTCAAAGTGTAAAAAATCTGTTGTGGGTGTTTCCACACCCATTTCCGTATACACATTGACGTAAGTTCCGGGCATTCCACGTTTTTTTGTAAAGATTTGGATAACGCCATTCGCAGCATCAGATCCGTATAAGGTAGTTGCAGCTCCTCCATTAATAAATTCGATTTTTTCGATATTATCCATCGGGATATCCGCTATTGAACTCATAGAAGCCCCTTGAGCACTACCTCCAAGAGAAGCTCGCGTATTATTGTTATCTAAGCGCACCCCATCGATATAAATAATAGGTGTACTACTTAAAAAAGCAGAATTTACCCCGCGAGAGCGAATCAAAGAAGTAGACCCTGCTTGTCCACCAGTCAGGTTAATCTGTGCATTGGGTAGTTTAGTAGCCAGGAGCTGATCCACACGTTGAGCAGGGATTTTCTCTAACTCACTAGCTTTAATTACAGTTACATTATTAGCTAATCTCTTTTTTTGTACATCAGCACCTTGTCCTGTAACCACAATTTCATTTAACATTTGGTTGTCTTCTTCCAATTGAACCAAGATATTTTGATTGTTTTTCGCAAAACTCAAGTCCTTGGTTTTGTATCCCATAAAAGAAAACGAAAGGATAATGGGTGCCTTTGTTACCGTCAGCTTAAACTGTCCATCTACATCCGTTACGGCAATAAACTCATTGTTTTTATCGCGTACATTGGCACCAATAATAGGGAGTCCCTCCTGATCAACAACTTTTCCTTTGAGTTCGATAATTTGGTTTTGTACCTGCGTGTTTGACTTCACCAGTATTTGATTTCCTTGTGCTTGAAAAGATACGTTTGCTTTCGTTGCAATATGGTGAAGGAGCATTTCTAATGAATCGTATTCCGCTACAAATTCATAGGTTTTACTTACGGGAATATCTTCCGTAATATACACGAAGTGCTGTTGAGTTTGCGCTTCTATTTGATCAAACACCTGCTTCAGTGTTGCTTGATTTTTGGTTAATTTTAGTTTAGACGTTTTCTTTACTTGTCCTTGTATTTGCTCGTTTGGGACAGCAGATAAAGGAGCGGCTTGTGTTGCTATACTAGCCAAGGTTAAGGTGGCTAGTAAGACGCTTTTTTTCATCATGGTGTAGTTATTTATTTTTATTCGTTTGGGTTAGTGTAAGGGAAATCGTTTTCAGTGCGATATGCATATGACTTTCGATGGTCTTGACTGATAAATCCAAAATAGTTGCAATCTGCTGATATTTAAGTCCATCAATACGGCTCATTTCAAAAATGCGCCTTGATTTAGGTGGTATCTTATCGATAATTTGAAGAAGTGCCTGTCTCAAATCAGCTTCTTGTTCAGATTGGATGATATCCTCTTCAATTGCGGAGACATAATGTTTGTGTTCCACAGCCTCAAATTCCAAATCAACGCGTAATCTTCGGGTGCTTTTCTTCTGTTGAAACAGCATATTTTTTGTCATGGTAAAAACATAGACCTTAGGATTTTGGATCTTACCTAGTTCTTCTCTCTTTTGCCAGATGTAGTAAAAAACATCGGATACTTTTTCTTCAACGAGATATGTTTCCTTTTCATAACTCAGCGCAAAGCGGCATAAATACTGGTAATATTTGACGTAAAACTGTTCAAAAGCAAGTCTATTTCCTTGAGCAATTTCTTGAAACAACACCAGATCTTCCTCTGGTTTAGGGTTGCTTTTTTGATAGAGGATATTAGGCATAAGGTTCGATTAAATAGTTGGTATTAGTAAAGGTGATAGAACAATTAGCGATAAAAGCGAGGGCCTCTATGAATTCTTCTAGCGGTTGTTGATGGAATACCCCAGTAATGCGTTTTTGAGCTAGTACAGGGTCGTGAATCACAAAGGATACACCGTAAAATTGATTGATTTGTACCAAGGCTTGCGCTAAAGGAATATTGTCAAACACTAAGCGTTCATACCGCCAACTCATCTGTTGTTCTGCATTTGCTTTTAATCGAGTGATTTCTCCTAAACTCGTATTCCATATGAGTTGTTCATTGGGTTTAAGATAGAGTTGTTCTCCGTTGCCTAGTTTAGCCAATACCTTTCCAGAGAGTAGCGATACTTTCTTTTCCTGTCCTATAGTATTGACGCTAAATTGCGTTCCTACCACCTCAACTTCTAAGTCTTCGTGCTTCACCACAAACTTTTGATGGACATTTTTTACTACATCAAAAAAAGCTTCGCCTTCTAACCAGGCGATACGCGTAGAATCGTTTTGCGTATACTGTAAACGCGCGAGTCCATTGAGAACAACAACACTACCGTCTTCTAAGGTGACCGTTTTGCGAATGCCTTGCGAATTAGTATAGATACGATATTCAGCATGAGCTAGATTCTCAACAGGCTGAAACAACAAATAGGTGGTGATAAAACTACTGATCAACACTAAAATTGTACAGGCTATTTGTCCGTACCTCACCACATCGCGTGCTTTTTGCTTGCCTTTGCACTTGGCTTTATGCAAGATTTCACGATTGGTTGGATAAGACTTCCACAGCAAACAATACGTATCATAGGTACGCTTTAATGTTTCATCAAAAAGCAGATCAATTTCGAAGGTAATTCGCTCTTCTTCCGAGTACTCTTTTGCGAGATACAGGATACAGCGTTGTTTATTTAATTCATGTTCACTCAAAACAAATCAGAAGTTTGGTTTAGTAAAGGAGTGAAATAATTGATTTTACACCTAGAATTTAAGGTTATTGAATTGTTAGGGAAACATTATGCTTTACTCGACAACAAGATCTGCATTTCATTTCTTTCCTCTTTAGCTCACTGAGTTATTAGTTTATCTCACCGAGTCACTATTTTTGTTTTGGAATTCGATGAATCTACACCTCAACTTTCTTTATAAAAAAACCTTTTTTTTGTTAATTCATAAAATAAAAAAATCCTAAAAAAGCACCTCATTCTGTCTACTTTTATAAGAAAGCCACCTTCTATTTAATTTTTATTTTACATTATTTTTCATTTTAATTAAGAAAATATTAGGATTTTAGATAATTTTTTTTTTCTTTTACTAGAGAAATATAATACCTTACAAAACAACAAAACACTTTAATTCAGTTAATTATAATACAAATAAAGAGAAAAAGCTTTTTTCAAACTACGTTTACTGCAAAACACCCCAAGCTATTTCTTTTCTCTTTTTTGTTTTAATTTCTGAACAAAAAACGCTTTACACCCAAACGAAGTCGGACATACAAAAGTGTTGCGTATTTGTATTATTCACATTTATTAACTTAATTTATTTTTTATGACAAAAACTAGATTTTTGGTCAGCATGCGGAGCTATTGGCTCGTTGTATTGCTTACTTTGTTGTCTTTCTCGGTGAAAGCACAAACAAGTCCGAATCCTGTATTGACTTGGGATCATGAAGTTGGGTGTATTAAGTACAGTGATGAAGAAAGTGAAAAGCAAAAGCACCTCACATTTATTGAGAAAGTTCAGGCTGGTGTCTGCCTGCGTGTTTGTGAAAACACCCAGATCAAGTACTCCTTGCGAGACGAAGAAATTGTACTAGTCGAATGGGATGTTGTTGGTGGTGAAGTGAATGACAAAAGCAATTCGGGTGCTGTAATCACATGGGGAAATGCGGGAAATGGTATGCTAATTATTTCCATTACGTACAAAGACGGAACTGTTGAAGTACTAAAAATTTGTGTTGAAAAAATTGCGCGTCCAGGTGCGAAATTCCAAGCTTTTGGTACAATAGAAAACACGCTTTGTCGTGCGACTCCTGTCACCTTTACGAACGATTCGGACAACAACGGAGGTTCTGATATCGTTCAATATCATTGGGATTTTGGAGATGGTACAACGTCTAGTGAATTTGAGCCAACGCATACTTATGAAAATTCTGGCACATATACAGTAAGGTTAACAGTAACCAATAGTTGTAATTGTACAGATACCTATGAGGTAAAGTATCGTGTTTTAGACAATAAACCCTTCGAAATTTCATGTCCTAGTGTGGTTTGTGAAAATAGTCAAGTAACCTATAGTGTGAACGATGGTTGTGGTGGTAAGTGGAATGTTATTGGTGGGACCATTGTTTCCGATCAAGGAACTTCTGTCGATATCGTTTGGGATAACGTAGATCCAAGAGATGGTTTTGGTTATATCTTTTACAGATCTTCTTGTAATTGTGAGGTTCCCGCGGTGGTTAAAGTCCCTGTAATTTTATCAAGAGCAAAGATTCAAGGTCCTACTCATTTATGCGAAGGTGAACAAGCACGTTTTAAACTTCCGCAATGGCCAACAACTGATTTTGTATGGGCCATTAACGACGATCCGAATCACCCTTTGCTAACGCGATCGGATCAACGCAACGAAATTATTGTCAACGGTACTATACCCGGTTCATATACCTTAAGCGTAAAATATCACAATACATTAATTAATGAAGGTAAGTGTGAAGGAGAAGCAAAATTTAAATTTGTTGTTGAAAAACGTCCTAAAATAGCCACAGATGACAACCTCATCCATTGCGAAAGAGCCGATATGTCATTCTATACCCTTGATGGAACTGATGTAGCTTGGAAAATCACAAACTATAACAATGTGATACACACGTCTTATGGTTCTACCATGTCGTATTACTTTGATAGACCAGGAACCTATTTGATCCAAACGGATAATGAAAGATGTAATTCGGCTCCTATTACAGTTCAAATACTAGATAAGCCCTATATCAATTCTGGTATACAAGGAGACAGACTCATCTGTTTA
This sequence comes from Myroides sp. WP-1, assembly GCF_014145635.1. Classification (GTDB taxonomy): domain Bacteria; phylum Bacteroidota; class Bacteroidia; order Flavobacteriales; family Flavobacteriaceae; genus Flavobacterium. The sequence goes on along the minus strand of NZ_JACHTC010000004.1, from coordinate 293,334 downwards.
AATACCCCATATACATATAGGGTTAATGAGTCAGACCCTAACGCTAGCTATCTCTGGACCGTAACCAATGGTACAATCGTTGGAGACAACACGCAAAGTGAAATTACTGTACAATTCACAGGTTCGCCTGCGACAGTACAAGTCATTAAAAATAGAACCTATGGCAACATCACTTGTACTTCTGACCCTGTGAGTCTACAAGTGAACAAGTATGAGCTAAACCCCGTAATTGTCAACAACAGTGGTTTGGATGAATTCTGCTCTAGTAGTACGGCTACTTTCACTGTAGATCTTGGTAACATCACCCCAGATCTAATTGAATGGAGTTTGACTAGCGATGCGACCTCTGGTAATTTTGGTGGAATTATTAATGGCGGGAATGCAGCAACTGTTACTGTGGCATTCAATGAAATTAATACCTCTCCTACAGGTACATTAAAGGTAAAAGTAGTCAAATGTGGAATAGCAGTAGAACGCACCTTCCAAATTAGATTACTTCAAAACCCAGTGATAACCATCGGTGCTATTGGCAATGTTTGTCCTTCGCAAAGCTACATAACGATTCCATTTAGCATTACTCCAGCGACATTACCATCTACCCAGATTAAGGTATTTATTGATAATGTGCTTCACGGTACGTATACATATACAAATAATCTTAACTCTTTACAGATTCCTAATCCCTTTGTAAACAATTCGTCAACAAATGCTTCTAAAGTATTGAAATTGGAAGTTGTTACTTGTAACCGAACATCCTTTGCAACTAAAATTGTAAACGTTTTTCCGAATACACAAATTAGTATTTCTCCATCGACAAGTTATGTTGTATGTCCAACGAATTATCCCCCTATACAACTAACCTCAACACTTTCAACAGGGGCTACAAGCTCTGTTCAGTTTAAATGGTATAAGAATGGAAGTTCTACGGTATTGAGCACCCAACCAAACTTGACGATTTCAGGTCCTAATCCTGGTGGAACTTACTATCTAGAGGTTAAAGATATTAACTCTTGTGTTGTTCGCTCTGAATTGGTACATGTCAATGCATACTGTCCTTCTCCAGATCCATCCAATCCAATTGTATGTGAACAAACAGCAAGTGTAACGGCTACGTGGTCAAGTTGTGGTCAAATTACAGCTGTACTACAAAGTAATCCTACTCCAACCTCTATTACTTGGATGGGAAGTGAACATCTTTCACTGGTTCAAAGTACACAAAATACAACAACAGCCAAATTTAATACTACTGTACCAGGAACACATGTTGTAACAGCGAGAATTAACTATGGAGCCTGTATTTTATACCGAACATTTAGTATCAGTAAACAATATGAACCTCGATTATTAACTTCGATTGCTTGTAATGGCAATGGTACCTACAATGTGACCTTGCTAAACAACAGCTTAATTGCTAATGTCAATGAAAGTACCTTGACATTCAAGTACAGCGGTCCAAACGTTCCATTAAATGCAACTGGAAACAGTTATACAATTAACAACGTAGCACCGGGTACCTATACTTATACACTTTCCGTTAGTGCCCCTGGTAAACCAACTTGTACTACGACGGTATCTGTCAATTTACCAGCACTGCCTAATGCATTCTTTGGTCTACCAAATCAATTTACTCCTTATTGTTCAAATGAAGTCATTCCTTTGTCTATTACAAATTATGATGCAAGTAATCGCTATGAATGGAAATTTACAAAAGGTACAAGTATAACAACTTATATTGCTTCTGGAGCAACAACAATGATTCAACTATCAGAACCTGGCGCGTATAGAATCTCGTTAAAAATAACTACTCCTTTGGGTTGTACTGTTGAAACGCATATCTTAAATAGACCTACGATCACAATAACGAAAGCAGATTTTCAAGGTGGTTTCTACAATCTGAGGGGCAATACATTTTGTGAAGGCAGCGCTGTTCCTATAACAGTTGGACTAATGGGTCAGATCAATGTACCTACACTATCTACTTTACAAAATGCCATTTGGATGAACGGCAATCAACAAGTAGGAACAGGTACAAGCTACACTCCTACACAAAGTGGTAGTTATTGGCCTATTTTAATTGATCAAAATGGTTGTAAAAGCTATGTAATGGCTACTAATCCATTCAATTATATCTTGAAAAAACCACCAGTTGCCAAAATTTCTGGTAGTTTAAGCGTATGTGGTGGTACAGTTTCTTTAACAGGTGAAACAACCAATACAACTGTAGAACATCGTTGGATAGGAAATGAGGTACCTGTAGCTTATACAAACTGGGTAAGTGGCAATACCAATAAAGTATTAACCATCAGCAATCTTGCTCCAGGAACCTATACGTTTACCTTCCAAACGCGTTTGCCAAATGATCCGAATTGCATCGGTAGTAAAACCGTTTCTGTTGTAGTAAAACCTGCAGCACAGATGCCTACTGTATCTTACAATGTAATTTTGTGTAGCCCTTATACAATAAGACTGACTGCATCGGGGCCTAACGAAGGAACGTACAATTGGAGTAATGGAATGACAGGTAAAGAAATTACCGTACCACATGGTGGGGCATACAGTGTTACCTACACTGCTCCTACAGGATGTAGTGCTACTGCCTACATTCAAACGCCTCATGATATTGATAGAACGCTATTGTGGTCTATTCCTTCTGGTTGTTACACCGTTTGTGAGCCAGCTTATATCTTAGGTCCGTTAGGTCCATTCCCGTATTATAAATGGGAGATTAATGACGGCGTTGTTCAAGAAGGTAGCCCTATAATTCCAGAACAACACATCATTAGAGATGGTACCTATCAATTGATCATTGAACAAGAAGGTTGTACATATGAAAGTAATGCTCCTGTTATCTCAAGAGATTACAAAAAGTGTCCACCTAAATCTTGTGAAATTAAAGCAGATTTTGAAATCTTAAAGTGGTCTTCAACCTATGTTTATTTTTATTTACATGCCTATAATCCATACAATTATCCAATAACAGTCTCTCTGAGTAGTCTGATGGGATACGGAACTTTTAACCCAACAAGTATTACATTAAGTCCAGGTAGTAGTACCATAGGTATAGAATTCTTTGCGAATAATTCGTTTACGGATGGATCATATGATACCTTTATTCTCACTGGACCTGATTGTGTACAAATGGTAGAAGTTTATCTCAAGGACCCTTACGCAACAAATAGCGCAAGAGCCAATGCAATAACTTCGGTTACACTCTCTCCTAACCCAGCAAGCGAACAAACAACCGTAAGCTATCAATTAGGCGAAGAATTTACAGAAGCTCAACGCATTACAGTATATGATTTATTAGGTATTCAACGTTACCAACAAGCGGTAAGTGGCACTGAAGGTGAAATAAACTTAGCTGTGGGACATCTTACGAATGGAACATACTTAATTGTATTAGAAGCAGATGGTAGACGTGTTGCCACTGTAACACTCATTAAAAACTAAACTTTAAATCCGTTGATTTTTAGTTTACTGTAAAAAAGGCGCTGGAGTTATACTCCAGCGCCTTTTCATTTTATCGTTATTTTACGCTAATAATAACACAATTTATAGGTTGGATAGCAATTCAGTATGGTTTGTGTAAAAATGCTTGTCGGCAACAAAACGAAGGGTCATAGCGAAGACTTTTATAAAAAATAACCGCTACTTTTGTTTGGAAGAGGTTGTTTATCCCGTTTGAGATTTTCATCTAAAGATTGTATCTCACCAATAGAAAACAAAGCAAGCCTCGTTATAAAATAAATAAACATGGAAACAGATCCTATACGAAACAAAGTAAACGAAACAGGTATCATAGCTTTTGACCTAGCAACATTTAAACCGGAAATTGAAATTGTTGCCTTTGACCTTAAACCCCTACTCTATATGGAGTTGATTGTAAAAGAGAAAGAATTTCGAACTGCACTCGCTGAAGTTGATTTTACCGCTTTTAACGGTAAAGCAGTAGCTGTTTATTGCTCTGTAGATGCTATTATCCCGCAATGGGTGCACATGGTTATCGCAGATAAATTGTACACGGAAACAACGCTTTTCAAGTTTTGTTCCGAAGAAGAATTATTACATGATCTTTGGGAATCCAATGTAGTAAATGCGGATATTACGGCATATGAAGACAAAAAAGTAGTGGTTCGAGCGAATCCCGATATTCCTGTTTTCTTGTACATGACCGCTGCCAAAAAACTAAAACCAATCGTAAAATCTTTATTGTACGGTGAAATTGGAATGCCTAAAGTTATTTTTAAATAGATAACACTAACTTAAAAGTAAAAGAACGCCTTTTGGGCGTTCTTTTTTATTTAATCACAATGCTCGTGTTTGTGCTTGTGTTTTTTCTTGTGCTTATTTTTATACTTATTGCTTTTATGGTAATGATGATCTTTTTTGTGATCATAAGGATGATAATGATTGTAAACATATATTTTATCGCTATCTCTCCATTTCTCTTGTTGTTCAATCGTTAGAATATCCCCTATTTTGATTCTGATTTCTTTGTAGAGTTGATCTCTTTTTCGATTGCGTTCATATTCACTGTATCGATTATTGCCAACCCAACTACTGTACTGACTTTCGTAATCTCTCTGATATTGTCGTACCTGCTTCCATTGATTATCATTCAGCCCTAAAACGGAAGCGTCATCATAAACTAGTGATACTAAACCTCCCAAATTAACCCCTATACTCGTGCTACTTACCTTCGTTTGTGCGCTAGCATAGGAAGTAATGCAAATAAATGCCCCAATAATTATTTTCTTTTTCATACTACAAACTGTTTTTACTGTCTAATTTATTCTGTTAGTAAGGCAAAATAAGATTTGATCTAAAAAACAATCTTTAATTTATATTTCTTTTTTATAAGAAGTATGCATCAAATTAAACCATATCATATAAAATATCAAACAACATTCACTTAACATTAACTATTTAACAATGTCACAAAATTCACATCGTGTTGCATACTAAATCATTAGCTTCTCCTTGCTTTTTAAATCACGCTACCTCACCGTTGTTCTACAACCAAACATACGATCTCTACTCGCTTCAGAAAAACATTTTTTTCTTTATATCAACTTGAAAAAGCACCAAAAATGGCTCTTATCAGTGAGTACTTCTACTTATTTTTTTTAGAACTTTGCTTTTGATATAAATTTAATGTCACAAAAAAACAACGAATGGAATATCCAACAACACAAATCATTCAGCTAATCAAGAAAGAGCTAGACCAACAGTATGGAAATAAATACATCTATGCAGTTCCAACATGGGCATTACTACAATCAGCGCCCGAACTTCTGTTCATTCTTCCTGTTCATGGCGAGAGTGGAATTGCGATAACTAAGCAACGTGTTGATTTTTCTGTTGATTTTTCTTCTATTCCCTCTGTGTTGTACTATGCCCATTTTTTAGCCTCTCAAATGGACCAAAATCTAGAAATCAAATCCTATGTTGTTTTCTTCAACAAAAACATAATCATCAGTAAAGATCCCAGTTACTCAAAAAAATTGACAAAAAAACAGGAGCAAGAACTCATTTCATACAACGACAATCGCATCCAAGTGGATTTAACGGTACGTTATTTCAGCTCCACCTTTTTACCTGTAGCAACACTAGATAGTCAGCAATAAGAATAACAACAGGTAGAAAAACTCATAAACGTTGTAGCTCGAACATTTTTTTGATTTGTTGTTTTTTCATCGCAGCAGGCAATAAACGAAAAGATAAATTGCGCAAATAAACTCCTACCGGATTTCTCCATTGGGCTACTTGCCCCAGCCTCCAACTGTCGCGAACAATAGCATGTGCCTTAGCTTGACGAATAGCAGGGAATTGCTGTAAAGCCTCTTCTAAAGGATGAATTTCCAGTAACTTACTAATAACATAAACATCTTCAATAGCCTGACAAGCTCCTTGTCCGAGATTGGGCGTAGTTGCATGAGCGGCATCTCCCAACAGGCAAACCTTATCTTTATACCAAATTGAAAAGGGGCTTACATCATATATTTTATCGCAATGAATCACTTCTTTGGGCGTTTGGCCAATCATATCTTGTACCCATAGTGGACATCCTGTTATATAAGCCTCTACGGTTGTATTTGATTTATACAAATCCTCATCTACCAAGAAATACCAATATACTTGTTGGTCTTCTAATTCAACAAAACCAAAACGCTTGCCTTTTCCCCAACTCTCTATAGCTACATTTTTATATTTTTCAGGTAATTGAAAAGAAAGAACTCCACGCCAACACACTTGTTTCGCATCGCGTAGCGGATGAGATCCAAAAAACAACTGACGTACTTGCGAACGCAATCCATCAACGCCCATTACATATTCATGTGTAGCAGTTGTTTGATCTGTAAAACACAAGGTGTATTGTCCGTTTTCTTTATAGCCCTCTTCCAATCGCTTGTTTAATTGAATGTGTTCTCTTCCAACAGCCTCCAATAACACCTGATGTAGCGCACTTCGACGAATGGCAATATTTGCCAATTGATACTTTTGTTCAAAGAAACTTAAAGAGGTTTGATCGAGGACTCGCAAAGCCAAATCCGTTAGTAATACAGTGGAAATTCTCGTTCCTTTCTCATTGAGTTGATCCGCAATTCCCAAATGTCGATATACTTGCATCGCATTATTAGCGATTGCAATTCCTGCTCCAACAGGTTTAATCTCCGCTGTTGCCTCGTATACTACAAAGGGAATTTTCGCTTTTTTTAATGCAATTGCCAAAGTTAAACCTCCAATTCCTGCACCTATAATCGCAACTTTCATGATGATCTGTATTTGAAAAGGAAAGATAAGAGTATTTCTGTTAACCTACCTCAATATCGATACACTTTTCTATGGTGGAAACACAAACTTGTGCGTTAGAATTCGCGCATTAGCTGAACCCACCCTGTAAATTCTTCTCCCTTATTGGTATGGATCTGATAAAAATAAGTACCCGATGGCAATAGACTTCCACTATCTGATTGTCCTTCCCATTCTTTGGTATAATTTGATTTGCGATAGACCCTTTTTCCATAGCGATTGAAAATCTGAAGATAGACACCGCCGAAATTTTCTAAATCGAAATAATCATTGAGCTTATCGCCTTGAGGAGAAATACCTCTAGGAATAAAACACAATGATTGTGCATCATTCAAAGTGAGTGTTGTCGATGCACTACATCCTTTTTCATCTACTATTGTTAACTCAATGACATTTGCGTTTTCACCAAGTAAGTGGGGATAACTAGAAACATTCAATCGAGGTTTATTCTCTTCTACAGCGTGTTGATTAATAAACCATTGAAATGAGGTAGAAGAAGAATAAGAAGATTCATGCGCTTCCACATATAAATTATTCTTTAAACAATAATACTCCAAACGAGGAATTTTTGCATGTTTCACCTCAACAGTTTTAGATACAGTCAAAGCGCAATATTCAGCTAAGGGAGTAAACGTATACGTTGTTGTTTTTCTAAAATCGATTGCCGGAGACCACGTACCTTCTATGCCATTATTGGACACTACGGGAAGTTCAAAAACGGTTCCGTTACAAACGAAAGCAGGAAGATCAAAAACAGGTTCAACTTTCTTGTTCACTACAATAGTAACCGTTTTGGGTAAAACACAATGTCCTTGTTCTGGTGTAAATGTATAGTCAGTCGTTTCACTTGTATTGGGTTCGGGAAACCAACTACCGTGATAGCCATTTTCGGAGATTATAGGAAGTTCTAGAGGCGCTCCCTCGCAGAGGCTAGTTGGCAGAGTAAATAAGGGTTCGATATAAGGTTCTTTTACTTCAACAGTTAAGGTTGCTGTATCAGCTAAAACGTCATCAGGCGTAAAAACATACGTAGTTGTTTGTTGATTATTTATCGCGGGAGACCAGGTTCCTGTATGACCTTCCTTCGATTGTTCGGGGAGTTGAAAATCTTCTCCTTTGCAAATTGAAGCAATAGGATCAAAGGTTGGAGTTTGACTAATAACAGCTACATCATCAATATAGTAATAGGCTCTAATTTCTTGATTTTGTGCAAGAGGATCTTCTTCTAATAGTGTATTTTCATCATCAAAAAAATTGCCAATCACAAAATAAGTGGCGCCTGAATTTTGAGGTGTATAAGTTAAAGATATAAGTACCCAACCAAATCTTTGAGTAACTACCTCCGTATTGTTCGCATCTGGAATGGCATCAATCACATCATTAGTACTTTGACTAAAAGAAGTATCGTAAAACTTCACCCCAAAATTGTTCGATGCAAAACGACTTTTCCTCGCCAACGACACATAAAAACGAATTTCATAGCGGTGTCCTGCGCGTAGTGGTTCACTCAATTTGCCTTGAATATATTCTCGCTTAGCATTGGGAGAATACAACAACACCCCAACCATACTCTCTCCAGTTCGAGGAGGGCGATTACCTAAATTAGAATTGGAAACACTTAAAGGATGTAAAACACATCGAGTATCGAGACTTGTATGATAAATATCTGGTGTTCCGCCTGTCGGTGCTGTCCAATCTACAATCGCCTGGTTAAAAGCTTGTGAACTTTGATAATAGTTACACAACAAATTAGTTTCATTCACAATTTCAAAGCTAGGATTCAGTACATTGTTTCTTTGACCATAAGCCAATTCAACTATTAGTCCCAAAAATAAAAAAAGTAAAATAGCACGTGTGGATCTCATAACCAGTTATTTAATTTAAAGGTAGTTTTTTTTAAAATAAATACTAATTATTTCTTAATAAAAACAAAAACATATCCAAATAAAAAGAGTGCAGTAGTAAAACTAAAGCACTCTTTCCTCAAGATATTAAAACTTGTTGTGGGGATCTAATTGAAATATAAATTTAATCTAACAAGTAAAGCTCACATAGACACATTCAAAACAAACAACAAACATATTTTGCATCCCACTGCTCAACACACCACTTTTTGATTCATTCTTGGAGCTTTACTGTTGATTTAATTCATTCTATCGTAAAGTTTTTACGGTGATAAAGCTTGTTCTTTTCAGCTCATCAACAAAACAAAAGTAAATGAGTTAAAGTAAAAAAGTTATAGGGTAACTCCTCATTTTTACAGATGGAGGTTTTCCCTCCCAATAATTTACCTTCCAAAAGTACCCTACGTTAAGTATAAACACGAAAAGTTAAACGAAAAATAAAAAAAAATAAAAAAAACACCACAAACCCATTATTTTATAAAATTTTTAAAAAAACAAAACATTTTTATACTATTTCATTTACTATTTATTTATACATAAAGGATAAAAAAACATAATTTTTACTTAAATTTGTTAGCATTAATAGTTCAAAGTCCCATTAATTTATCTGTAATTTTCTTTTTTATATAATAAAAATTAAATAATTAAAGTATGGAATCAAATCACTTAAAAACAGTAAAAGATTTACATTGGGTATACCAAAGTATGGTTAATTGGGCCAGTTTTTCCTCAGATAGAGCTGAACTAAAGGCAATCGCTGATATGGACTACGACACATTTTTCTTTTTACAGGGAAAAATAAATAAGACCGATAATATACACGCGTATTTTGGGTACTACAATGATCGTTTATACATTCATTTTATTCCGAGTTCTATCGACGTTACAAGTTCTTTTACCGATAAAACAATTATTCCTGTTGAATTACACAGTTGTATCGTAACAAAGAAAAGTGCAAACAAAGCACCTATACAAAAAAATGATGCAGAAATACGAATGCTTAAATGGGATGATCGAGTATATCGAAACCAAATCTTAGACACAGCAACTTTTTTCCAACTTTTTTGGATTCCCAACGAAAACTTTCAAGACAATACTCCTCTCATGATAAATTTCGGAATTCACAATGGTGAGGTTGATTTAGTACTCACTCAAATGAGCACAATGAACAATTATTTAGATACTTGTAAACCTATTCCTCCTTTTAAACCAACATTAATACAAAGTCAATTTGCCCTATTAGATCAAATAAAGATATGGAGTATTTAGTAGCTTAAAATAAAATAGTATGCTTGAATTTGTAACTTATCTAGCCGATTTTATTCCAATTGTATTAGTAATACTCATTGCCTATGTATTAACAAAAAAACCGTATGATCTATATAAGAAAGCCTTAATAGGCTATCTTGCGACTGGTCTATGTTTTTATTTACTTGGAGAAATACTAGGTAGAATACAGGGAAACAATCTTGTATTGATTCCCATTTTTGGTGCAATCGAACTAGGTTGGTTCTCATACATATACTTTTACTATACGCGAAAGACTATTTTTCTATACAGCAATATTCCGGTTTTAATTTGTTTATTTTACGAATTAAACCGGATTGATTTTCTTACGTTAAACCAATTACAATCCTATACAAGGAGTATTGCTGCTCTAACCTTGTGTATCTTTACTTTAGGGTATTCTTATAGCTTATTGAAATACAAATGGAAAAACTACAATGCAAATGTTTTTGTATTTAATGCTTCCTTACTCATTTATGCTTCTTTTACCTGTATCTATTACCTTCCTCTTCAACTATTAGTTAGTGGAAATCCTACTAAGATCTTGGTGTTTTGGATGGTTAATAGCTTGATCACTTTCATATTTTACATTTTAATGACTAATGCACTATGCCATATCCCAAAGAAAATGAGTATGTAATTTTGAGTTGGCTGATTATTGGATTATTTCTTGTTTTTCTTATCAGTCTTGCCTTTCTTATTCTCTTAAAAGCTAATCATAAAAAACACGTAGATACGAAACAGAAAATACGAACACTCAATCAACAACACGCTGAAAAACTGCAGCGCTCTTCTTTAGACATTCAAGAAAAAGAAAGACAAAGAATAGGAAGCGACTTGCATGACTCAGTTATTAATTCGCTGAATGTCTTATTTTTAAAATCTCAAATGGTTCAAGATGAACAAATCCTCATTGATGGGATTCAGGAGACTATTTCGCTAACTCGACGCATTTCGCATGGATTAAATCCTCCGCTTTTGGCATATGCTTCACTCGAAAACTTAGTCAAAGACTTATTTCAACAGTGGGCGATCTTCTATACATTGAACATATACATCAATAAACAGACAATCCTAGACCTATCTACAGAACAAAAGATGCATATCTTACGCATTATACAAGAACTGATCAACAATGTATACAAACACGCAAAGGCAAGTGAAATTGACTTTCATTTGCGGCTATCGAACGATTCGGTGGCTTTTGTAGTTCGAGATAATGGTCGGGGATTTCCTACTAGAGAGACAAGTTGTGGATTGGGTATACAAAACATACAACTTAGAACAACGCTTTTACAAGCAACTTATAAATACAAACAAAACGTTTCTTCAGGAACAACTTTTATATTCGTAATGCCTTTAAAACTAAATACATGAAAATAAACATTTCACTTGTTGATGATGAAACACTTATCACAGAGTTATTAACTAATTTCTTACAACAAGACGCTGCAATTGAGGTATTAGCAGCTTATAACAAAGGAGAAGACTTCCTAAATGCACTTGAACAACAAATTGCATTGCCTGATCTGTTTGTTTTTGACTATCGAATAGGTGATACAGATGGATTAGAACTTTTAAAAAAAATGCGCCAAAGAGGAATCAATATACCCGTAATTCTGTTGTCCTCTCACTACAACGACAGCTTAATTAGCTTTATTGTAAAAACAGGATTTGCAGCCTTTTTACCCAAAAATATTAAACCTACAATACTCATTGAAGTTATACATGAAGTTTATACTAAGGGATTTTACTTGCTTCCTGCCCAATTTGAACAATTGAGAGAGCAAATACTCATTAAAAACCAACCCTTAACCACAGATTTAAAACTAGCCTTAAGTGAGAGAGAAATAGAAGTACTCCAACTCATCGCCCAACAAAAAACAGGGAAAGAAATTGCCGATATTTTATTTCTTTCACCCAAAACAGTAGAAGGTCATAAAAATAGTCTTTTCATAAAAACAGGAGCTAAAAATGTCGTTGGTTTGATCGTGTATGGCGTGCAAAACAAATTACTTTCTATTGACGAGATTGCACTTTAAATTACACCTCCATTCTAATCATTCAAGCAATCGAAAAAAAACAACCCCTTAATTTTTTTTCATAAATTCGATTGTGCGATCCACAACTCGCTGTAAATCCGAAGGCAATAGCTTCTCCTCGTATGGATGTCGTGCTCCAAACACGTGATCTGCTCCTTCTACTATAAACAGGTCTGAATCTTTTATCCACAAGTGCAATAATTCTGCTTCTTTAACGCCTACCGCTTGATCTTCAGTACCATTAATTAACAACACCGGTTTTCTCAAATTTTGAGCAGCGTATTGTATCGTCAAAGCCTGTTCATTGACTTCAAAATCCGTCCAAAAAGAAAAATAATGAGGCATTTGCTGTTTGGTACGTCCATTCATACTGTAAAAAACGCCCTCGCTCTTCCATTGTTCAAAATTGTCACGTTGTGGAAAGCGCTTTTTAAAATCCGCTACACCAGCCCATGAAATGGCTCCAGTAACTTGCTCATTGTAATAAGCCTGTAACAAAACTGCCCCTCCGCCTCTACTATGCCCAATTAAAAATACACGAGATGCGTCAACAAAGGGTTGCTTGCTATAAAAATCAATGACAGCCGCAATATCCTTTTGTTCTTGGCTATAGGTATTCCTTCCAAAAGCATCTAAATCTACAAATTCATTCGGGTGATCTATTGTAGTTCCATTTAGAGAGAAGTTAAATTTTGCTACCACAAAACCTGCTTGAGCAATTGTTTTCATTGCTAAATTCCAAGCCCCCCAATCTTTAAAACCTTTATACCCGTGGCAAAATAAAACCAACGGTTGTTTGGCCTCAGCTGTATAATAGCAGTCTGCCAAAATCTTCGGTGAATTTTCATTGGAGATAACATCCGTTACATGAGTAAGTACTTGCATACATCGTATTTTTAACAATTTTATCGTTTTCTTTAAAACATTATTAAGTATTCAAATTTTAATTTAGCGAATACCAAATCTTTTTATTAATCAATAAACTATATAGTAAAAAATGAAACGTATTAATCTATTAAAACTAAATTCAACGCTCGCTGTTTTTTCTATTCTGTCTTGCTTTAGTCTATTTTCTTTATCAGTAACAGGATTCGCGCAAGAGAAAAAACAATTTACAACAAAAAATAAGACTTTCGCTTACGAAGTATCAAAAGAAACCACAGCGGATGATCTTACAGCAATTGAAAAAGAAATAAACGCTGAAAAAGTAGCTACGTTGCATTTTTCCAACGTGAAGCGCAATGAGAAGAATGAAATCATAGGTATCACAACTCAATTCAATGATAAAAGAGGATCTTCTCAAAAGAAAAGTGAATACAACTCACAGGGAATTCGTCCCTTTGCTGTAAAAATTCACGAGAATGCCGAGGGGTATAAATACTTAGAAATAGCCAACAGTACCGAAGGTTTAGCTACAACAACTGCGACTCCATTACTAAATGATTTACTTTCAGATGAAAGCAGCGATAATTTTGACTTCGGCGAATCTGATATGATGGAAATGATGAAAGCTATGCAACAACAAGAGGAACTAATAAAAAAAATGTTTGAAGAAAAGGGAAAATAGAAAGAGTAAATCGCAGTGAAACGGAGATTCATCGAACACCAAATAGTAAGACGATGAGAGTTATGATCAAGCGAAAAGGCAAATAGTAAATTTTGCTAAAATAGATTGAGACTTTCTTAAAACGAGAAATCTCCAACAACAAAAAAAAGACAAAAAAAAACGCCTTTACAAAAGTAAAGGCGTTTTTCTATTGCACACAAAAAAGCTATAACAGAGCGTTATAGCTTTTTATATTTAGTAAATCCGAAAAATTATCTTGAATAATTCGGAGCTGATTTTGTAATAGTAATATTATGCGGGTGGCTTTCTCCAATACCTGAAGCAGTCAATTGCACAAAACGAGCTACTTCTTGTAGCGTCGGAATATCTTTTGCACCACAGTACCCCATACCTGCACGTAAACCACCGATAAATTGTAACATACTTTCGTTTAATTCTCCTTTGTATGGAACGCGACCTTCAATTCCTTCTGGAACTAATTTTTTCACATCATCCTCTACATCTTGGAAATAACGATCTTTAGACCCTTGCTTCATTGCAGCTACAGATCCCATTCCGCGATATGCCTTGAATTTTCTTCCTTCAAAGATAATTGTTTCCCCTGGAGATTCTTTGGTACCAGCAAGCATCGATCCTAACATAACACAGTCAGCACCCGCTCCGATAGCCTTAGGGATATCACCTGTATAGCGTAAACCACCATCTCCGATAACAGGAACACCTGTTCCTTTTAATGCAGCTGCAACTTCCATTATTGCAGAAAATTGAGGAAATCCAACACCTGCTACAACACGTGTAGTACAAATTGATCCAGGACCAATTCCTACTTTTACAGCATCAGCACCTGCTTCTACTAAGTATAAAGCAGCTTCTGGCGTAGCAATATTACCTACAACTACATCAATTTCCGGGAAAGCTTGTTTAACTGATTTCAATGCACCTACAACACCTTGTGAATGTCCGTGAGCAGTATCGATAATTAAAGCGTCAACACCTGCTTTTACTAAAGCTGTTGCACGCTCTACCGTATCCGCTGTAACACCTAAAGCCGCTGCAACGCGTAAACGACCAAATTGATCTTTATTTGCATTGGGTTTTAATGTCAATTTAGTGATATCTCTAAATGTAATTAACCCCACCAATTTATAATCTGTATTGACTACAGGTAATTTCTCAATTTTATTTTCTTGTAAAATACCTTCTGCTTGCTCTAATGTCGTTCCTTCCGCAGCAGTTACAAGATTTTCTTTTGTCATTACCTCTGTAATAGGTTTTGCATTTTCCTTTTCAAAACGCATATCTCTGTTCGTGATAATACCTTTTAAAACGCCATGTTCATCTACCACCGGAATTCCTCCAATACTATACTCTGCCATAGCTTTTTTTGCATCCCCTACTGTTGCTGTCAAAGGTAGCGTTACAGGATCGATAATCATTCCTGATTCTGCGCGCTTCACTTTTCGAACTTCCTTCGCTTGCTCTTCAATGGTCATATTTTTATGGATTACTCCAATTCCTCCTTCTCGAGCAATAGCAATAGCCATTTCGCTTTCTGTTACCGTATCCATCGCCGCAGATACAATTGGAACATTAAGCGTAATATTTCTTGAAAAATTTGTTTTTAAACTTACCTCGCGTGGTAAAACTTCCGAATAATTTGGAACTAAAAGAACATCATCGTAAGTTAATCCTTGACCGATGATTTTGGTTGTGTGTGCTTTCATGTGCAATTGTAGTTGAATTGCACGCAAATTTAGTTTTTTTTATTCAGCTAAAAAAATCCTAGTGGTAAAAATTAAAAACTTTTAACGCTTCGTTATACGCGCTTTCAAAAGACATCGCACTTAAATTAGTATCTATCTTATTTGCAGTGAAGTAACTCAACATCTTTTCAGTTGGCATATTTCCAGTCAAATCATCTTTTGCCATCGGACATCCTCCATACCCTTTAATTGCTCCATCATAACGCAAACAACCTGCTTTATACGCTGCATCAATCTTCTCAAACCACGAGTCTGGTGTTGTGTGTAAATGTGCTCCAAATTCAATTTCTGGATAAGCGGGAATTAAATTGCTATACAAATAATCGATCACTTCTGGAGTAGAACTCCCAACCGTATCTGATAGAGAGAGAATCTTTACTCCCATCTTGGCCAAGCGCTCTGTCCATTCCCCTACGATATCCACATTCCATGGATCCCCATAAGGATTACCAAAGCCCATTGAAAGATAGGCCACAACCTCTTTATCCGTTTTATTGGCAATTTCTAATATCTCTTGTAGTGTCACCAAAGACTCCGCAATGGTTTTATGTGTATTTCGCATCTGAAAATTCTCAGAAATAGAAAAAGGAAAACCTAAATATTGAATCTCACGGTGTTCCGCTGCCTCTTCAGCACCTCTTGTATTAGCGATAATTGCCAATAGCTTACTCTGTGTCTTACTCAAATCTAATTGAGCTAACACCTCAGCAGTATCTTGCATTTGAGGAATGGCTTTTGCCGACACAAAACTTCCGAAATCAATTGTATCAAACCCTACACGCAATAAAGCCTGTAAGTACTGTACTTTTTTTTCTGTCGGTATAAACATTTTAATGCCTTGCATCGCATCGCGAGGACATTCTATAATTTTTACTGTTGGTTTCATAGTGCTCCAAAGATAGAAGAAAGCAATAAATTCTCAAAAACAAAATGAAAATTTAAAACAGCTGAGATTCTATAGCTGAGTCAAAACTATATACCTACTTGAAACACCCCCATACAATCTTTAAGATTATTTTAAAGTATTTAAAGTAGAATTAATTGTAAGTTTGAGGAGCAAAGACAAATTAGGTACTATGACTCAATCAACACAGGTAAAGATCAATAAAAGCTTACCTTTAGCAGATATTATAGAAAAAGCAGGGACAATAAAAGAATATCGCACTGTTTTTTACGAAAAATTTTTAAAAAACGACATTTATGTTTTGGTAAAAGAAGGCTATAATGCCAACAAGGAAGCCAATAGTTTCAACGCCAATGCGCCTATTATTACTTTTGAAAATCAACAAATCCCTGTTTTTACCGAGCCAAAGCACATCTATGATCAAGGAGCGATCCAAGATGAGATGAACTACATGAAAGTAAACGGAAGAGCCTTTTTAGAATTAGCAATGGGACATACTATTGTTGTTAATCCTTTTTCTAAAGTATACAAAGAACTTGTTCCCAATGAAGTAGCAGACATGCTAAATGGATCTATTTTCAACTTTATCCAAGACGATGTTGCTCATATTCACATGCAGGTACTCATTGGCAAACCAGAAGTAGAACCTACCGCTTTATTAGAGGACTTAAAAAAGACTTTCGCCTCTATTGCTACAGTTTCTTCTGCTTATTTAGGATGGACCTTTAATGAGCGTATTGACAAAAAACCGCACTATATTTTTGCAGTAGAATGCGCAGTAAAAAACGGTGCTGAATTTAAAGAAATTGCGGATGTAATCTCTAACTTATGCAAACCTCATCTGAAGAAAGAAGAGTATATTGACATTATTCGCTTGGAGCCCAACGGTAATTTCAGTGACTTCTTCTACAAAGAGGATCAACCTTTTTACACAAAATAAACGATGTCACAACTTCCTACGTTCACTCCTATCGATCGAGAAACATGGAATCGAACCCCTTATTACGACTACTACCGCAATGTTCTAAAAACGAAATATACGGTTAGTATTAAAATTGATATTACAATCCTCATCGGTCTATACAAAAGGAATGAATACAAATTCTTTCCGTGTTTTCTCTATGCCATTATGCGAGCCTTAAACAATAGTGAAGCGCTTCGAACTTGTATACACGAAGGCCAATTAGGTACATGGGATTATCTATCTCCCCAGTTTACACTCTTTCATGAAGATGATAAAACCTTCTCGGATCTTTGGAGTGACTATCACCCCAATTTCAACATCTTTCATCAAAACATTCTAAACGATATCGAACGCTATAAAAATGTAAAGGGAATCAAGGTAAAACCTGGACTCCCTTCTAATTTTGTTCCTATATCTTGTGTTCCTTGGATCAGCTTCGAAAGCATTAGCCAAGATACTTCACATGATTCTGATTTTTTAAAACCCATTATTCGATTTGGTAAATTTTACCAAGAACAAGAAAAAACACTGATTCCACTGTCTATCTATGTCAATCATGCGATAGCTGATGGTTATCACACCTCTGAGTTTTTAAATGACCTACAATACATTGTCAATGACGCCGAAAGTTGGTTATAAGGTGAAGTACAATGAGATTTCTTTTTAAAGCGAGTATATACTCTATTCTAGTTAAATCTGCTGTTAACCGTTATTCACTTAAAAAAGCTCTTCTTCTCCTTCGATTGCCTGATCTGAATTAATCAACTGAAGATCAATTGTTTTAGCTGCAGTAAACTTAATTTCATCTTTAAATTTAAGCACCATTCCTTTTTCTACATTCAATTGCCATCCGTCTTTGAGGTAGATTGTTTTTGTTTTATCGCTTTCAAGCACAATACTCTTTTCTTGTTGTGGCAAGAAAATTTCAGCTTCTTTGCCATCTTTCGAAAAGAGTGCAAAGCAACTTACTTCGTTATTTTCCAAATCATTCTCTTGGCTTCCTTCATCTTCAATGGGATTAAGACGAAATCCTACTTCAAAAACGCGGACGCAATCTGTAAGTAAGTAACTATAGCGATAACCCGCAGAATAAGCGCATCCATACCCGTCCTCATCTCCTATTACTGTGGTTCCTCCATCAGTTGCAACTGTTTTATCTCGTTCAGATTTATGCTTATTATCCTTTAAAATAAAATCACAAGAAACTAAACTAACAGCTAAGAGTACTCCTAATACCAGTCCAATTTTTCTCATCCTATTATTTTTTTAGTGTGTTGAATACAAAACAGTTTCTATAGTTGAAAAATTAGTTGGTTTTGCTGGATCGTAAAAGTATTTAATCAATACTTCTCCGTGAACTTCTCCAGAGTAAAAATCAGCAATAATCCATCGATGATTAATAAACTGAACTTTATTAATAATACACTTTTGTCCGTTCATTGCACCATAAGGTACTAGGGGATTACCTGTTTCAAGGTGGTTAAGTGCTAAAATTTCTTCGCGGATTTTGTCAACATCCTGATCAAGAGTTTGAAAATTGAAATACTCTTGTGCATCGTTATTGTAATCTAACGTGAAGTATTTCGCATCGTTTAATTCTTTAGAAGCTAATTTCAAAGAATCTCGCACAATTGCAATGCGCTTGTGGGCTATTTCGATTTTCTTTTCTTCAGACTTCATCATATTACGATTTGTATTGTACAACAAGGCTATGATTAAGATTGAAAATACAAAAAGGTAAAAAAAGACTTTATGTCTCATGTTTATGGTAGTTTTATTTGTTGTTCATCGTAAGCCAAAGATACATTTTTTGGCAATATCTTTTCGATTTCTTCGCAAAAACCTAGATCTTGAGAAATATGAATTAGATAGGCTTGACGAGGATTGATTTTTTCGATAAACGCCAATGCCTCCTCTAGATTAAAATGAGTGGGATGTTCTTTGATTCGCAAGGCATTTACAACCAAAACGCTACAGCCTTTTATTTTTTCGATTTCTTTTTCCTCTATAAACTTTGCATCCGTTATATACACTAAATCTCCTAATCGAAAACCCAGAATAGGTAAGTCTCCATGTTGAATAGCAAGAGGAATAATTGGTTTGCCTTTGATATAGAAGGTTTCATTTTCACTAATGATAGTTGGCTGTACACTAGGTGCCCCAGGATAGCGATTTTCTGTCGTAAAGATATATTCATATCTTCTTTCTAGCGCGTTCATTACACGTTCTGATGCATAAAGAGGCATAGGTCCATATAAAAAAGTTAAAGGGCGTATTTCATCTAATCCTGCAATGTGATCTGCGTGTTCATGCGTAAACAAAATCCCGTCTAGATACGAGCATTCAGCCTGTAACATTTGCTGTCTAAAATCAGGACCACAGTCAATCAAAAGGGTTAAATCATCCCACGTAATCAAAGCAGAGGTACGCAATCGATGATCGCGTTTATCCAAACTCTTACCTACTGGGTGATCCACCGCTATTACAGGAACTCCTTGAGAAGTACCTGTTCCTAAAAATCGTATTTCCAAAACCTATTCCTTTTTATACAAAAGTACACTTTATCTTTTTTTTTGTTGTATAGAATTTGTTACTTTGTTTCAAAAGCTAATAAATGGAACATTTTGCAGAAGATTTAGTATTAGAAGGGGATCGAATTATAGAACATCAACCTGCTATTTCGGATAAGGCACTCCGCATAAACCTCAACCATAATATTTACGGAACATTTGCTGAAATCGGTGCAGGTCAAGAAACCGTGCGTCATTTCTTTAGAGCAGGCGGCTCATCTCGAACAGTTGCCAAAGCCATGTCGGCTTATGACAAATCTTTTAGCGATGCCATTTATAGTGTAGAAGACGACGGACGTTATGTAACTGAAAGTCGTTTGAACAAGATGTTGGACTATGAAACCAAGAAAATTGAGGATCGTATTCCCCGTGCTGAAAATCCAACTAAAACTTTTTTTAGTTATGCTAATACAGTAGCAACCATTGACTATGCCAAAAAGAACAAAGGACACGGTTGGGTGGGAATCATCTTTCAAACAGCACCGAATGAACCTTACAGTAAAATAATCCTTCATATTCAATTTAAAGAAACTGATTCTAAACTTCAACAGGAAACTTTGGGTATCTTGGGCGTAAACCTTATTTATGGGGCGTATTACCAACACCATGAACCTAAAAAGCTAATCAGTTGTCTTTATGATCACTTAGATCGCGATCAAATAGAAATTGACAGTATCAGTTTTACGGGGCACTTATTTGCCCATATTGACAACCGCTTGATGAGTTTACTCTTGGTAAAGAACGGAATGACCGAAGCGGTTATGTTTGGTCCTGACGGACAAAGTAGATTGGCTGCCAACGAATTGTACCGAAAAAATATTCTGGCCTTGCGCGGAAGTTTCCGTCCTGTTACTTTAGTAAACATGAATATGTACAAAAAGGCATTGGATTCTTTTATTAGTGAAAACCAATTGCTTCGTCAAGATACCATCGTTATTTTCGAAATCACTTTATCCAATTTATTGATGGAAGGAGATCTAGACGAAAATGACTTCTTACACCGTGCAGATTTGTTGTGTTCATTAGGTCAGACCGTAATGATCTCAAACTTTCAAGAATACTATAAACTAACGGCTTATTTCTCAAGATATACGACAGAAAAAATAGCACTGTCAATGGGTGTTAGTAGTTTGCTTAATATTTTTGAAGAAAAATACTATGCGAACTTAACAGGTGGAATTTTAGAAGCACTAGGAAAATTATTCCGCAATCAGATGAGAATATACCTCTATCCGATGCGAGATACAGATGGAAACATCATCAATTCTACGAATCTAAAAGTTGATTTACACATTAAAGAATTGTACAAATTCTTTAAAAAGAACAATCAAATCATCGATATTGAAAATTACGAATTAAGTAATTTAGACATTTTTTCACGCGATGTTCTCCGTGCCTTACAATGCAAAGAAGAAGGATGGGAAAACAAACTTCCTCCGGGAATTGCAACAATGATTAAAGAAAAAGAACTCTTTGGCTATACCAAATAAAAAGCACAAAAAAAGCGACGATAAGAAACGTCGCTTTTTTTGTATTTCAAATTTTATTTTATTTCACTTCTGGTTGAATATCCGGTGATATTTGTTTAAACTCCATTACCACTTGATCTCCTTTTTTAAAGATTAAAGCACTCTCGGTAATTTCGTAATTCGTTACTTCAGTCAATCCTTTTGTAAAAGCAAAGTCAGAAACTCCATCACAGAACATACGCGTCGAAGCTAATTTATCTCCAATAACAATTCCGTTGTTCTCTTTAATTTCGTATTCTACATTTAGATTGTTACATCCATCATTTCCGTGAACCATTAAATTTCCTTCAAAGC
The DNA here is from genome assembly GCF_014145635.1 of Myroides sp. WP-1. Taxonomy (GTDB): domain Bacteria; phylum Bacteroidota; class Bacteroidia; order Flavobacteriales; family Flavobacteriaceae; genus Flavobacterium. The sequence continues at coordinate 271,697 of NZ_JACHTC010000004.1, read as the reverse complement.
TCAAGGTTGGTCTTTTCCCTGGAAATAAATCTTCTATTTTTTTATCTGTTGTTTCCTCTGTGTGAATTGCAATCAGCTCCCAACTTCCGAACAACTTTGCTTTAGTTATTACTGCTGTCTCTACCACAGGTTCTTCCACAGTTTCGGGTGCCTTTTCAGTGCTCTTCTTCTCATTACAAGCTGTTAAAGCTAAAGCCATTAACCCAACCGTTAAAAATTTAATTTTTTTCATTTTTGCAATTTTTAAATCTTTTATTTATTTTAATGAACCAAATATAAATAAAAAAAGAAATAATTGCAATGATAAGCCGTAAAGCACTCTAATTCGTTAAGTAGCAGAAACCACTTTTAATCCAATAATAGAACCTATTAAAGTAGCAATAAAGAACAAGCGCCAAAAAGTAGAGGGATCCTTAAAAACAAAAATTCCAACCAGAACAGTTCCTACTGCTCCTATTCCTGTCCAAACCGCATACGCAGTCCCCAATGGCAACGTTTGAGTAGCTTTCATCAACAGTCCCATACTCATAACTAATGCAAACAAAAAGCCTCCGTACCACCACATTGACTCTGTTCCCTTTGTTTCATTGGCCTTTCCCAAACAAAAGGTAAATCCTACTTCAAAAAAACCTCCGATAATTAATAAAATCCAGTTCATTCTATTTTTTTTGCGAAAGTATAATTATAAAACCTATTTTTTTTATCCTATGATAAATAATTATTGAAAAAGATTGCTATTAGATAAACCCTTCTTCCTTTACTTTTTTAATCAATCCTCCATTATCCAAAACATCAAATGTCTGTTTTAATCCAGCAATTCGCTTATTAACAGCACTTTCACTTAAAAAAAGAGCTTCACTTATCTCTTTGATACGAAAGCCTTTGTCTAACAACAATAAGATCTGAATGTTTTGTTCTTGTAGCAAAGCTTCTTTTTTATAGATTTCTTTTAATGCTTCATTGGCGCGAAAACTGTAAAAACGCTCGCCTCTTAAAATCTGATGAATTGCATTTTTTAAAACTATCTCTGTTACATCCGTTTTCAACAATAAGCCTTGAGGTACAATTTTTTTATGAATATCGTAAAGAACTAAAACACCTTCATGTCCAGTAACTAAAACGGTATTGACATCAGGAAATTTCTTTTTTATAAAGAGGACCAAATCAACCCCATCTTTATCCTCTCCGCCTATCTCCCCTTTCCCTAAATTATAATCGACAACAATTAAATCTAAGCGGGTAATCTGTTCTACCTGATCTTTAGCCTCCTGAATAGACGTTGCACGCAAGAGTGTAAACGCTTCAAATTCTTTCCGCAAAACTTGGATATACCAATCAACAATCATGTGGTGATCATCCACAACTAATAAAGTGAAGTTCAAAATACTTTGTTTTTTTTAACATATAATACAGTTTTTCTGCACATCGGCGTCTAAAAATATAAATATGTTTGTTAGACAATCTAGAGATTTTATAATAAAAAAAGAAGGTTCTTCATTTCTAAACCTTAAATATACGCTCAAGTTATCTTTTTTTTATTGTAAAAACTAAAAATACTTAATTTTTAAATTTATTCCTTATGAAAAAAACGATCCTTACCTCCGTTTCAGTTTTTGCTTTGCTTTTATTAGCTTCATGTTCGACAGATAGCATGCCTACAGAAGCAAATGGAAGTGCATATCAAATGAACAACGTTGAGTCTAAAGAAATAAAAAATGATAACAATGCGAGTATCAACATTCAAATAGATTCAGTATCAACACCGATTCAGGTGATTAACAGTGCCTCTAAAACACTAGAAAATGGTGACTTAGGCAATCTAAAAGACAAGAAAAAATAAATTGTATATGCTATTAATCCTCATTTTGTAGTCTTATAAATTGGGGATTAATTCTTTTTTAACTTTCTTTGTTTCTCTTAAGAAAGTTTTATGAGAGTAATTCCTTACATTGTCATTTTTATCTTCTTTTGTTTTGTCTCTTGCACCAAAAAGCTCGACAAGCAAAAACACAATGATTTGTCTAATTACCTCACTCAATTAGAGCATTCTTCGATTGATCAAAAACAAAAAATCAAACAGCTCGATTCTATATTTCAAACCGTTCAAGAAGACGGAAATGCAAAATCATACCGCGAATTTTTGTTTAAACTAGCTGGAACAGCTTATAATATCGAAGCAGCCGATCTCTACTTCAAAACTAGTCAGAATATACTTTCCCTTGCTCAAAAAGCGAAAGACACCGCAGACATGGCGAAAGCCTATCACTACTTGGGAGATTATTACGAAGATATTGTCAAACTAGACAGCGCTTATGCTTCCTATTCTTATGCAGCTAGATTTTATTTAGCGGCAAACGATACATTACATGTAGGTACCATGCAGAAATCAATGGCCCTCATCTTATATGAAGAGGGACTATTCAATCAAGCCGAGGTAGAGGCCTTTGCTGCCCTACAAAAAATCGCGCCCTATAAGGATACCAAACTACTATTAGAAGCCTATGTGACCATTGCGAACATTTTGGATCAAAACTCGCAAAGTGAAGAAGCTATTTTGTACTACAAGCAAGCGCTTAACTTACTCAACTCTTTGGAATCTAAACAGGATATAACGTATCCTAAAATTACCATTTACAACAACATCGGATATTTATACAATGGTATACAGAAATATGGAAAAGCAGAAGAAACCTTGCTAGACGGTTTGTCTTTGCTCCCTCCTGACATGAAGAAAAGTCTTGTTCATGCTATGTTGATCAACAACTTAGCACTTACCTATATTAAAACCAATCAATTAAAAACAGCGGAACAATTAGTACATGAAGCATTTGTCATCCGAGATAGTTTGCAAATTCCACAAGGACTTATTTCAAGCTATAGTCGTTTTGGGGAACTTTATTTAGCTCAAAAAGACACCCTAAAGGCTGTTGAATATTGGAAAAAAGGGTTTAAAACATCTGAAAAAGTTAAAGCGCGCAATACGGCTTTAACCAATTTGCGTTATCTCAGCTTATATGATCAAAAAAATGCACAAGAATATGCACAGCGCTACTATGAAATTAACGACAGCTTAAAAACTCTTCAAATAGAGAATAGAACAAAATTTGCGCGAATTGAATACGAAACTGCTCAACTTGAAGCTAAAAACGAACTGCTATCTCAACGCGTCACCTTATTTAGTATACTGTCGATTCTAGCGGTATTGTTGTCTATTTTAATCTACATTGTACTCAAACAAAAGATGATCCAAAAACGCCTTTTGTTTCAACAAGATCAACAGCAAGACCGAGAACTAATTTACAAACTTATTCTCCAACAAGAAGAAATCGCTAAAAAGACTCTTTTAGACGAAAGAACACGTATCAGCACAGAATTGCACGATGGTATCATCAATACCTTGTTCAACATTCGCCTTATGCTCTCTAACGAGTGTAATGCTGAAAACAGACAATTGATTGGCTCTGAAATCGAAGAGGCCCAAAAACAAATTAGGAGAATATCACACAACCTACAAGACCAAACACTTGCTGTAGGTAGCTTTACTCCTATCTTAGAAAACTTAATCAATAAAAACACCACAAAAGAACATGCATTTACACTGCTAATTTCTCGCAATTTCGATTGGAGCACGTTTGATTACGAAACAAAAATGAACATCTACCGCATTATTCAAGAATCAATGCAAAACATCATCAAACACGCACAAGCGACACGTTCTATTATTTCAATTGTAGAATCAACATCAAGCTATCACATCAAGATTCAAGACAATGGAATTGGTTTTAAAGTTAGCGAAGTAAAAAAGGGAATTGGATTAAAAAATATTCAGTTGCGCGTCAACCAAATGAATGGTATACTCACCATTAACTCGAATACTACAAAGGGAACTATATTAGAAGTAATCCTATCAAAAATAAAATAGGGATTGATGTCCCCACAACCAATCCCTATTCACCTAAATTAATCAATAGATATTCATTTTTCATAAAATTTGTAACCTAACTTAAACGTTCCATTGCTAGATATATTCAAGAAGTAATGTAACACAAACTTTTTTGTATGATTTTATCGAGGACTAAAGTAGATATATCGGTTTATTTTTCAAAACCTAGGTCCTTTCTTTTAACAAAAATGAAAGTTGAACATTCATTTTTGACCTAGTTTTTCTTTGATTTCTTAAAATTAGATGAATCCTTGGAGTTTTACCTGCTTCAAAAGCTCTGATAAATCACTCACTCCAAATTCTTTTTTCATTGTAGTTAGCATGCGTTGTACTGTACTTTGACTCTTAAAAACGATCTCGCATATTTCCTGCACTTTGTATCCTTTGTCCAATAGCATCAAAATCTCGATGTATTGTTCTTGTTGCATCAATTGGCGTTTTGCTAATAGACTTAAAACATTTTTTACTCCAACACTGTAAAAAACTTGCCCTATCATACATTGACGGATAGTTTCGATAAGTAACTCATCTGTCACATCTGCTTTCATCAACAAGGCATCAGGTCGTATTTTTTTGTGAATACTGTAGATGAGTAACGCCTCTTCATGTCCCGTTATCATGATAATTTTTGCCTTTGGAAACTTTTCTTGTGCGTACAAAGCAAGTTTTTGCCCATCTGATATACGCAAGTTTACATCAAAGTTCTTCGCTAGATTGTAATCGATAATCAACATATCAATGCTCGGCAATTCATCAATATACTCTATTGCCTTTGGAATTGTTTCACTGGAGTAAAAAGTACTTTCTAAAAAATTCTCGCGAAGTAAGCGAATATAACTAGTCAAGATCATCGGATGATCGTCAATAACCAGAAATACAGGATTGTATAAATTCATATAAGGTTAGAATTAAAAGTACTCGAATTTTCAACAAAACTAATCATTTTTTTGGAGTAGCCACTACTCCCATTACTCTAATAAGTGAGATATAGTTATTAATTGATCCTAAAACAAAAACCATATTGTTTATTTCTCAAATTTTTATCACTAAATTGACGAATCTATATTTTTTACAAAAATGATTCTATCCGTCTTTTCAAGTTGTACTTTTCCTATTGACATAGGGTTGTCACAATCAAGACTTATTTTTGTATCAATCCTAAGAAATACACTATGCAAGAAATACACGTAAAAGACCTATTCATTATAGGTATTGCCGTTAGAACAACCAATGAGAACAACCAATCTGCTGTAGATATTCCGAACTTGTGGAATAAATTCCACAACCAACAAATTAAAATGCAGGTTCCCAATCTTGTCAACGACAATATTTATGCCATTTATACCGATTACGAAAGTGATTTTACCGCATCTTATACCACTATTATTGGCTATCAAGTTCACACACTAGCAAACATCCCTGTAGGCATGGTGGCTCATACTATTCCGTCAGGTTCGTATACCAAAATTGTAGCTCAAGGAAATTTAATGGACAATATTGTACTAAATGAATGGATCAAGATTTGGAATACTCCTGATTTACAACGTGCCTATACGTCTGATTTTGAAGTTTACGGACCTAAAGCACAAGATCCTAATCAAGCAGAAGTAGAAATTTATTTATCGACTAAGTAATGCTCAATACAATAGATTCTTTTTATTTTAAACAACCGGAACCCAATCAAAGTTGTTTGCTAGCGCTACGAGACTTTATTTTACAACAAGATCCCCTTATAACGGAAACTATAAAGTGGGGAACTCCTTGTTTTTCCTATCGCAACCGCATGTTTTGCTTTTTAGCATTGACCAAAGCACCACAAGTACCGTATTTATTAGTGGTAGAAGGTCATCTACTCCAACACCCTCTTTTGGAAATTGGAAAGAGAAAACGCATGAAAACTTTGTCTTTTGACCCTAAAAAAGATTTGCCTTTTGCCATTGTTCAAGAAATCTTAACTGCAGCTCTGGATCTATATCGATCAGGACAGATTCGGACCAAGTAATCACTTGTAAAATTCTGCTTACCTTTGCGGTAGTTACAACAGCTAAAGAACATTAGTTTATGCGAGTAGGTTTTTTTCAATACGCCGTAATTTGGCGCGACATTCAAGCGAATCTAGACTATATTGCCGCTGCAATTCAAAAGGAAAAATTTGATTTGCTGGTGCTACCAGAGTTTTTTACCACAGGCTATGCTATGGATACGAAAGAAGAGATTCTACCTTTTGTGGAAGACCTCAACCATAGTAAAACAGTAAAATTTTTAGCTCAACTTCTAGCAAAAACAGGCAATGGTTTTATTACGGGTACGATACCCGAAATTGACAACGGAATTTTGTATAATACCGCTATCCTGGTAGATGCAAATGGACTCGTTTCTTCGTATCGAAAAATTCACCTTCCTGATTATGAAAAGCGAATTTTTCAACCTGGAAATCAAGCAGTAGTTTATGCAAGTGAACAAGCAAAAATTGGACTATCTGTTTGTTTTGATTGTTGGTTTCCGCAACATACTTCGTTACTCAAACTTCAAGAAGTAGAGATTATCTGTCATTCTTCTTGTTTTGGAGGTCCTGTAACCCCTACAATCATACCAATTCGAGCATTGGAAAACCAATGTTTTTACATTAGTTGCAACCGCATCGGACAAGAGTATTTTGAAGGTGAGTTAGAATCATATCGCGGAGAGAGTCAACTTGTAGATCCCGATGGAAACGTCATCGTTAAAGCGTCAAATGACGAATGCCTAGCACTAGTAGACCTAGACCTTAGTACCGTTAATCGTCCTAATTTTGGAAGTTTAATCACCAAAGATTTTCAATCGCAACACAACAAATACAAGATTACGCTATAAAAATTACGTTATAAAGACGAGTCTGTTCGACTCGTTTTTTCGTTTAGCTATAATTGTTTACTTTTACTTTTTACGAGTAACTAAATTCCACTCAACTGATGTTTTTCAAAGAATTTCCAACCCTACAAACAGATCGTTTATTACTAAGAGCACTACATTTTACTGATGCACCTGCTCTATTTGATTATTTTTCCAAAGATGAAGTCACAGCGTTTTACGATCTACCCACTTTTCAATCGATCCAAGAAGCACATGAATTGTTACTCGCTTGGCAAGAGCGCTACTTCAATGAGGATGCAATTCGATGGGCTATTACGCTACAAGAGCGACCAGATCACCTGATAGGGACTTGTGGATTTCACAATTTTTCAATTGAAAATTCCAGAGCTGAAATAGGCTATGAATTACATCCTGATTTTTGGCAAACTGGTATTATGACTGAAGCTGTGCGAGCTATCATTCCCTTTGGCTTCCAATCCTTTAATTTACATCGCATTGAAGCTTTTATCGATCCGATCAATATTTCTTCGCGAAAATTACTAGAAAAAGTAGGCCTACAATCGGAAGGTGTACTTCGCGATTACTTTTATGAAAAAGGAAAATTTGTTGATGCTGAGATTTTTAGTCTCTTACAAAGAGAATACCAATCGAAGTAATCTCGTTTACAAGATTCGTTTCATTTCAAATTGAGCGAGGTCATTTTTTAATTTTAACTGATGAAAAAAAGCGGCGGCTGCTTCTGAGGTGTCATCAATATTGTAAACATATACTTCCTTTGAAGCTGTGATCTCATTCATCGTTTGAATTAAATGAGTAGCAACTCCTTGTCTTCTGTGTTTTGAATCTACAGCCAATTGTAAAACGCGTTTTGATGTTGGGTTTAAAATCAAATATCCCACCAATTGATCTTCTTTGTACGCACCGAGAATACGGCAGCGCGCTTTGCTGTTTTCCATAGCAGGGACAGCGTTTTGCCACGAAGGCTGAACGTCCCAAAAAGCAGTAAAGACAGGCCAATTGAACGCATCTAATTCAATTACCTCAACTGGTGAATTGCGTGGCATAACCTGAGCTTCTCCTTCAAAACAAATGAGTTTTCTCGCCTTGTGGTATCCCATTTTCTCATATGCGCGAATAGCCGACTGATTGCCTTCAATCACTTCTAAAACCAATTGTTCTACTTGTAAAGGTTGCAAACGATCCAGTAGAAAGGCATACATTTTACTCACTAACCCTTGACCTCTATGTGTAGGCACTACACCTGTTGCCGCGTTATATGCGGTTAATTTACCTTCTACTTGGTTAATTGCATGTAACATGAATCCTACTAATTTTCCCTGATCGACCACTCCCACCGAAAGATCTAATTGAACGTTTTCAACGGCTATCTTTATGGCCAGTTGATCCGCTTTTAACTGAAGGGGAATGATATAATCAGCAAAGGACTCATTCAAAACTTGGACGATCTCTTGGAGATCTACGTGTGTTAAGGCTATTATTTTCATGTTCTTTTTTAGTTGTTTGTATACCAATTTACCGCTTTTTCTTCTTCTCTTTTAAGGAATTGATCTTTTCCTTCATTGTAATCATTACCAGTTTTCCACTGCTGTTGTACCAATTGCTCTTTTAAAGCTTGATAAGCCGCTCTTACCTCTGGATGGGTTCTCAAATAGTCTCTAAAAGCAATGTGACGAATCCAATTCTCAGAATGAATAGGAATCACATGAATATGTGCCAAACGCAAATGATGATCGTTTAATCGCTCAGGAATATCCTCTCCCAATCCTACTCTTTCGGGTAAACCTAAAGTAGCTGGAGCTTCTTTGAGTAGCACAAAAAAACGACGATAAGGCATCTCTTCATTATACTTTTCATAATACACATAGTTCTGTCCCTTTACTAAAGGTGGTACCAAATCGAGCTCAGCTTCTCCTTGTACACCCACTAAAACATCAATAATAGGCTTTGCAGACAACCCTTCTACGGCTGTACTTCCAATATGCTCTATTGTGAGGGTTAGCGTTTGCAAAGAATCGAATAACCCAGTTTGAATCGAATTAAACTGGGTTTTCCACTGCGGAGTGTAAGGTTCAAAAGGTAAAATCATCAAATAGAAATTAGTGGGGATTAGGTTTTACTTACGAATAACAAAAATAAAGAAAACAAGAGAATCTCTTGATGCAAAATGTTTTCATTTATGTTCAAATTGTAATATTAAAATCTGCAATAAGCTAAAAAACAACATACAAATAAAACATTAACAATCACATACAATATTCGTTCTGTAATTTATTTTATTTTTATTCAAAAAAATGCAACAGTTCATTACCATCCAACACATCTACGAATTTCACAACATTCAAGAAGACGTTAAAATTGAAGGCATTGCTTTAGTCAAAAATGTACATCGGTTACATCCTCACTATACTGATTTCAAACATCAATTTGATGGTTTATTGCTTTCCTTTTGTTCGAAAGGTAGTTTACGCATTCATATCAACTTTCAGGAATACACCATTAGCCAGGGAGATTGGGCTGTTGTATTGCCACAGCTCATTTTAGATCCACAAGAAGTTTCTGATGATTTTGAGGTTACTTCTATTCTCATGTCTTTAGATTTTATCAGTGCATACCCCATATTACGCGAGTTTATTACCAACAATGAGGTGCGTCATCATCCTGTTATTTGTCCTCGACAACAAAACAATCATCCGTTGGATTCTTTTCTTTATCTTTTAGAAGACTACTATTTTAAACAAACGATTCAAAACAAAAAAAACATCATTCAATATATTATTTTCGCTTTAATCACGGCCATTTCGGATTCGTACCAAACCTTATGTGAACAACGAGGAATTGTAAAAACGCGAAAAGCTCAACTGGTAGACGATTTTTATCTTCATCTTTCTCAGCATTACAAAACAGAAAGGCAGGTTACTTTTTATGCAGAAAAATTACATCTCACCCCTCAATATCTAACTACCTTAGTTAAAAAAGAAACAGGTCATTCGCTGACACATTGGATCGAGCATGTGGTTATTCTACATGCGAAATCTTTATTGAAATCTTCGGATTTATCTATTAACGAAATCAGCTATGAACTTCATTTTGCTGATACGTCTTTATTTTGTCGTTATTTTAAGCGTTGTACTCAATTGACTCCTGCACAATTTAGAGCGTTAGAATAGCCTTGTGTTTACACAAAAAAGCAACTTTACACCTGAATTTTATCCTATTCTGTCTTATTTACAAAAAATAGATTAGAAAATTTTTAACGGCTTAGTTTTTTATAACCAAAGAGTTAATGATTTCTGAAGACTTGTTCTGTAAAAAAAAGCGACAAATCTCTTGCAGATTAACAAAACAGCGCTATCTTTGCACCGTTCTAATACAGAACTGAGGCATACGCTGAAGGGGAGATACTCAAGCGGCCAACGAGGACGGACTGTAAATCCGTTGGGAAACCTTCGCAGGTTCGAATCCTGCTCTCCCCACATTAAAGTTCTTATACATTATTGCTAAACTAAAATACAAAATACCGGAGGGGGAGATACTCAAGCGGCCAACGAGGACGGACTGTAAATCCGTTGGGAAACCTTCGCAGGTTCGAATCCTGCTCTCCCCACAAAACATACATATGCTATTTTAGTTTAACAATATAAGGAGGGGAGATACTCAAGCGGCCAACGAGGACGGACTGTAAATCCGTTGGGAAACCTTCGCAGGTTCGAATCCTGCTCTCCCCACATACAAAAAAGCCTTTCAATTTTCATTGAAAGGCTTTTTTGTTTACAGTGTACAGTTAACCGTGAACAGTCAACCATTTTGAGGTTCCGACTGGATTCGAACCAATCTACTGATTATTGCGTAATCAGGCCTAACCACTCAGCCACGGAACCTTTTGCAGTTTATAGCAAACCATTAGTCCTTAATATACTAATTATTTATCTAATATCCAAATACATAGATAAATTTATATACATCCCTATGGGATGAATTGATAAAATATCATGCAAGCTAAACTCACTTCTGTCTTCTTCTGCAATGCGATGCAATACACGTTGAATCAACCTACTCGCCTCTTTCACACTATCCTTATAAGATTCTGATTTTCTCGCCTGTAATACGAGTACCAAAGCCGCGAAAAGTTCACCAGTTCCCGGCGGATCTACAGGAACATAATCAATTGTAACCACATCATACTGTTGCTGTTCTTTCACTACAATGTGCAGGGCTTGATGCGTTAAATCGCTAAATCTACATCCTGTTACCAAAACATCTTTCCTCTGAAACATCGGATCTTGCTGTATTGCTTCTTGAAGCTTAGCGTAAGTCGTTATCTTTCGCTGCAAGATGGTTTCCATCTCAAATTGATTGGGAGTTAATACATCCGCTAAAGGCAACAAATGCTTACAAAGTGCTTGGGGCACTTCTTCTTTTACATAAAGCCCTTGAGGATGATCTCCCATCACTGGATCACAAACGTAGACTATCTCCGGATGACTCTCTTTTATCTTAGCTATAAAACAGGCCGTCAGTTCCACTAACTTAGCGGAACCTATGTAACCTGTAATAATAGTGGAAACTTCATTTAAAATAGCAAGTTGTAAAATACCATCGAGAACCTCTTCAAATAAAGAAGCAGGCATTAAACCTCCTCCCACTGTTGGTAAACCGTATCGATTGGATAAAACAACAGTAGGAACCGAAATAACATCCTGACCAGCGAGTTGCAACACCAATGATGTAGTATTACTCCCTACATAACCGTAGGCTACTTTACTGTGGATAACAATTGTTTTGGTGTTCATACGTCATTTTTATAGCACAAAAATACTATCCTTTTGGATGAGTATTGTACACCAGTTTTAAACTAGTAAATAGTCCAGATTTAGAAACAAAGAAACATTTCTACTCTATTCTTACTCTATTCTTACTCTATTTTTATTCCTAACTTGTTTATCTTTGACATCCAACACAACTAAAAACTAGATGCAAATCAAATACAAAACTAAAGTTTCTCTCTTTATTTATATTCTCTTTATCAGTATTAGTGTTGCCGCTATAATAGCGGCTATTTTTAGTCCGCATTGGTCCATGTGGATAATATCCTTGTTGACTATTGCTTTTCTTGTTTTCTCGTACTACCAAACCTATTATACAATTGATACGGAAAAGGAAACACTGCAAATCAAGGCTGGTATTGGTTTTAAAAAAACACTATCAATAAAAGAAATTCGAAAAATAGAAGATACACGTACCCTTATTAGTGCCCCTGCTTTATCACAACAACGCATAGAAATTTACTATGCTAAATATGATAGTATTGTTATTTCTCCTGAAAACAAATTAGCGTTTATTGCATGTTTAAAAAAAATCCAACCCAATTTGATTTACATGGATAAAAAAAGTAAAAATTAACGCTATCGAATACCGTCTTATTTCTCGTTGATCAACAACTTGCACCAATGAGGCAAGAAAATTTACCTTCTTGTATTTCTTGTTTTGGCTATAGCATTTTTCGGTTTAGAACCTTTACTTTGAGTTGCGGGTAGTGCATTGATACCTACTCCATCTTCAGTACAGCAAATTGATTCAAAAAAATAAAAACCCCCTTTCACTTATACTGTCAAAGGAGGTTTATTTTTATTTTAGTTACAATTGTAAAGATGCTGGGCCAAATTCTTCAAAGAAAATTGCGGTTTTATCGACCTTTTGATCCACTAAATACTGATAGTGTTTTTCAATAAATCCACGAGGGCCACAGATGTAATATTCCGCATCTTGAGATACGATAAAATCGGGTACTTGAGCAAGCTCAACCCACCCCTGATTCACCTGCGCTGCTGTTTCACTAACTATATCGTAGAAGATATGTTGTTTCACATTAACATGCTGTTGTACAACTTCGGTTAATCTATCCTTAAAAGCGTGAACTTCCGCTTCTCTACAACCGTGAATCCACTGAACAGCAGGTACTTCTTCTTGTTGAATTAGCGATTCAAGCATCGATAACAAAGGGGTTTGTCCAATTCCACCACTAATGAACACTTTCTCTTTCACTGTGTTATTTTGCAAAACAAAAACACCAGAAGGCGCTGATAATTCCACTACATCTCCAACCTGCACAACTTGATGCAAACGATTGCTAATCAATCCATCAGGATGTTGACTTCCCTTTTCTTGTTTTACAGAAATGCGATAATATTCTCCATTCGGAGCACAAGAAATACTGTATTGTCGAGGCTGCAGTAAATTTAATTCAGGTAAAAATAAACGTAAACTCAAATACTGACCTGGTTTAAAATCAGCAATAGGCCCTTGATCTGCAGGATAGAAGTAAAAAGAAGTAATCTCACTAGATTCCACCACTTTTTGCTTAACAACGAAAGGTCTCCATCCTGTCCATCCTCCTTTCTCACTTACTTTTTGATTGTAAATATTCTGTTCATGACCAGCCATTAAATCCGCTAGCTCTTGATAAGCCACTGCCCATGCTCCAAGTAATTCATCCGTTGCTAGATCGCCTAATACTTCTTTTATTGAAGCAATAAGGTGTTTTCCTACAATAGCGTAATGTTCAGCTCGAATATCCAAACTTGTGTGTTTATGTCCGATCGCATTTACAACAGGAAGCAACACACTAGGTTGTTCAATATTCTCCGCATAAGCCAACACGGCCATTGCTAAAGCTGTTTGTTGCTTTTCATTTTGTTGATTCCCCATGTTAAACACGTGTTTTAACTCTGGATTATGCTCAAACATACGTTGATAAAAATGCTTCGTTAGCACTACCCCATGTGCTCTTAAAATAGGAACAGTCGATTTTACGAGTTCTTTTTGATTTGTTGTCATTTGTCTTTAGTTTTAAATTACAAGATAAAAAGAGTTTTTTATCCCTTATTTCAATATATCTCTCTGAAAGAAATCATATCGCAATACAAATAAAAGATATTTATATCCTTTATTCAACTAAAACAGACTTAAATTTTAATTTTTTTATTTATTCAGAGTAAATGCTCCATCAATAAGACCTTGGTTGAACTGGCCAATAGTGGTTGTTTTCAGAACACACGCTAAATTGTCTCTGATCTTTTTAAAATCGTGATGCAAAGGACATGGATTTGTTTCTGAACAATAGCTCAATCCCATTGCACAGCCAACAAAAAGTTCTTTTCCTTCCACTGCTTCTACAATTTCTGCAAGTGGGCGATTGAAGTCTTCCCCTTCGAGATAAAACCCTCCATTGGGTCCTTTTGCAGATTGTATAAGGCCTTCTCTACTTAATTTTTGAAGAATCTTTGCCAAAAAATGTTCGGGAGAATTGACTTCTTGCGCAATTTCTTTTATTCCCGATTTATAGCCTTGCTCACTTCGCTTAGCAATGTATAAAACCGCTCGTAATGCATATTCACAAGTTTTCGAAAAAATTCCCATAACTTCTTTTCTTCTATATTTTTATCGCACAAAGGTATGACAATTCCTTTGTATTCTATTCATTATAGGATCAATTGGATTTTATCGCACCTAAAGTTTATTTTAAGTATTTCACCAAATACTTAGGAACATCCTCATACCCCTGTCTAAAGTAAAAATCATGGGCTTTAGTTCTTCGACTATGGCTGTGCAATTCGATGCGATCACATCCCATTTGTCTTGCTAAGGCCGAAACATAATCTTCAACCCTTTTCCCAATTCCCTTACTTCTTACTTTCTCATCCACAGCAAAATAACTAATACGCATAAAATCTCCACGCACCGCAAGTTGAGGAATAATATGCAGGGAGATAAAGGCTACCACTTCATCTTGCTCTGTAACAACTAGCAATTTTTCTTGTTGACTTTGATTCATTATCGCAATTTTGGCGGGTAAAAAATCAATCGTATCAGGGTAGCCCATTTGGTTTAATAAATCTGCAACGACAATTTCATCTTTATCTTCCATCGTTCTTATTTTCATCTTTACACTTTTTATTCTTGTTCAAAAGAAAGCAAAGTTCCGTCTTTTTTAAATTCGATAGCATATCTAGAACGCTCATTGCTAATCGTTCGTGGATACCAACGCACGCGATTATTCCTCGTGATAACATAAACCATCAAATCAGAAGAATCTCCACCTATTTCTTCTACTTTTGCTTTTAATGCCTCGTATACATTATTTGCATGAACAAAAGGAATCTCATCTAAAGATACTAAGTCGTTTTCAATTTTAGTGTGTTTAGATAATACAATGGGTTTGGGTTGCTGCCATTGTCCATCCACATAATAGTATTCATCCACATAATCGGCATGATCTGGATTTTGAATTTGCAATAAAACACGATAATTATCGTAAAAATGAATGGATTGATACACATAAATGGGTTTCCCTTTGAGTTGGGGAAGATTGCGCAGTGCAACTTCTACTTCGTGTAAATCTTCTTTATGTGCCGCAAATTCACTCTTTTTTTGAGTCTGATTCGTCATCGTCTTGGCTACTGGGAGTTCCTCAGGCAACTGTACAGCTGTTTCATCAACTGAACCTATTGCTGTACTTCCATTTTTTGTATCCTCAATAGATTTTAAAAAATCTGCACAAGAACTCAAAAAAGCAAAAAATAGCAACAATAGGCTGGTAATTATAGTTCTTTTTCTCATAATTTACATTGTAATAAGATCGGATTCAAATTGTACTTTTTGGGGTTCTTTAGGATCATAAAACAACAGGCAATTGGTTTGAGTTTTAACGCTTCCCACTTCGAGTAAAGACACTATTTTTTTCACTACTACTTGATGGGTTAATCCTTGATCATCTGTATATTCGACATCAAATTTAACTTCTGGTTGCTCATTGATGTAAGTTCCAGTTTGTTGAACGCTCAGAATTGTTCCATTTGCGCGTTTTCCTCTAAATTTAAGAGCCAAACTAGACGTTCCAATATTCATCTTTCGCAAGAATAAAAACTTTACTATCACGTAAATAATTCCAGTAAATAGAATTAAAAAACCAGCACTACTAAGTAAGGGGTGACTCAACGTTAAAAAACGCCAACCATACCCTTGATTTTCCAACTGATAAGAAAACACGTAGTAATAGGTTATTCCGACCAAAAACAACAACCAACCTATAAAAAACCAACCATTTACTTTTCCTTTTGTCCCTTCAACAATAACATAAGGTCGTTGAGTAAAAGTAGAATCTACGCGAAGATGGATTCTTTTTCCCTCTTCAAAACGCCTTTCATTGGGTTTAGTATCTCGTACTTCTAGGGTATGTCGAATCGATTCTCCTTCCAAATTATGTAGGGCTAATACAAGTGATTTAATTGCTTCATTTTGCTTGAAAACAACACTTCTACTCGCTTGAACGATACGGGCTTCTAGTCTTTTTCCCTTTTGATTAATCTTAGCTATATTCCCTTTCGTTTGAATGGTGTATTTGAAAATAATCACAAACAAAACACAGAGAATAAATGCCCATAAAAGCAAACTAATCCCTAGATAAATCAAAGCTTCTGAAGGGTTAACCTGATCTAAATATCGATGTGGATATTCACTGTTATAGTAAATGATAGCTGGGTGTACAAAGATAAAATACAGAAAAAATAGGAGCCAAAATAGGCCAAAGGCTTTACGCATACTTGTAATTTTTGTTTCTTTATTTTTGCGTAAGGTGATGGGTGATTGTTCAAAAGTACAAAAAAATGTGTTTTTGAGTTTTCATTTTTTTGATTTTTAATTGGAAAGAAGAGATGAATATCCTCTCTTCTTTCTTTTCTCTTCTCTAAAAAAAATTATTCCACCTCAAATACTGCTTGAATCGAAACGCTAGATCCCAAAGGTAGAGAGCTTGCTCCTCCTGTATTTCTTGTGTGTTTTCCCTTTTCACCTAGCACCTCAACAACAAGATCAGAAGCCGGATTCATCAACACAGCATGCTGTGTATACGTATCTACCGTATTAAAGGCTCCGATGAGTTGTACACAACGCTTAACTTTACTCCAGTCACCTCCAACAGCTTCTTTCAGTATCGCTAACACATTAAGCATTGTAACTTTTGCAGCTTCTTGAACCTGTTCTTCGGTAACATCAATTCCCACTTTTCCTGGATTGAATATTTTGCCGTCTTTCAATGCTACTTGATTGATAAACACTAAATTTCCAGTACGCACGTACAATTCGTAATTCCCAACAGGCTTGGGTAAGGTGGGTAATACAATATTCTTTTCTTCTAAAATGCGATCGATAGTTGTAGATGTGGAAACCGTTTCTTTCAAATTCACCTGTGTTTTCTTTCTACTTCCTTGGAGAGCTAAAGCGATTCTCGCTAATTTTTCTCCTTGTTGCTGTGCTAAAAAGCGCTCGTCTTTTGTAGGACGTGCAATATGCGAAACAGAAGCCGGGCTTGTAATTCCCAAGACAGAATTACCTTGTACTAGGGTTTTGTCTATGCGATCAAATCCACTAATCCCATTAGGGATCATCAACATACCGTGAACGGATAAGCTGTTCCAAAACGACTGTAAAGCCAATTCATTTGCGGCACCACTTCCCCCCGACATAAACACTGTTGCTGGCATCTCTTCTAAAGCACGTTGCGTCCAAAGATCAACGGTCTTTGCTAAAAACGCACTCATTCCCGTGCTAATATTTCCGAAGTATACGGGCGAACCAAAAGCAATTCCATCATAAAGCGGTAATTCCTCTACGCTTGCAACTGGAATTTCTTGCAACACCGCAAGATGATCTTCTTTTACTTTTTTGATTGTTGCTTTTACCCCCTGTTGTTGTTCAATACCTTGCGCAATTTCTTTTGCCAAAGCATAGGTACCCCCATGATCTGAATCAATGAGTACCAAAATATGAGCTTGTTTATCTTGTCCTGTCATAATAGGTGAACTTAGCATAATAGTGATTCCCAATAGGAACATAATGAGTTGTTTCATCTTCTCTTGTTTTTTGATAGTCAAAGATAAGCTTGGTTTTTTTATTAACTTTGCCAAAAAGTAGATGCAAAACGACACAACTAAATGCGGATTAACGGAACAAAATAAGGGTGATTATGTAGATAACATCTCCAGTGAGGCCTATTTTTGGTATGTACAAAATTGGCAACACGATCCTTATATTCACGCACATCAACGATACCAATTAACCTATGTAGAGCAAGGATATCAGTACTTTCACTTGGGAACAAAAACCTACTTGGTTCCTCAAAATCACGTCATTTGGATTCCCTCTAATTTTGAACACCGCATTAGTTCAGAAGCGCAAGCTGTTCATTTGCGCGTTGCCTTGTTTAAAACCGTTCCTCAAGACGATTTTTTTCAGCATGTACATGTTTTCTCTGCTCCCCCTGTACTGAAAGAGATGCTTTTATATGCCAGTAAGTGGAATCAAGTTCTGGAAGAACATCCGGAACAAGTCTTATTCATTCAAGCCATTTTACGCAATTTACCCGAATTTTGCCAAGAAAATGAATCCCTACAGATTCCTGTACCCACGCATCCGCGCTTATTAGACGTTTGCAATCACATCAATACAAAGTATAACTCCACGTGCAAAATTGACGATCTGGCTGTCATTGCTCAGTTATCAACACGTAGTTTACAGCGATTATTCAAACAAGAGACAGGCATTACCCTTCAAAAATACACCCAACTCATCCGCATCTTAAAGAGCATTGAACTCATTGATCAACAGCAATATACACTCAGTGAAATTGCACATCAAATTGGGTACAAAAGCTTATCCGCTTTTTCTGCTTCTTACCATACGATCATGAAAACTAAACCCCATAAAAAATGACGTCAATTCAACGTTTTTATTGGTAAAAGTCGCGATATTTCAATTTCATTTTGACAGTAGCACAAACTCATTTGCGTTTTTTTGATGATCTTTATTGGTAAGCGACTCTTTTTTATTTAATTTAGCAGTTAAATAAAAAGGAAATTATGAAAAAATTAGGTTTACTATTTAGCATTATACTCACGACATTTGCGTTCAATTCTTATGCTCAATCTCCTCTAAATATAGGGATTAAGGCAGGCGCTAACTTCACTGACTTTTCAAGTAATCCAAAAGATTACAGCAGTAAGACCGCTTCGGGATTTGGAGTAGGTGCCATGGCGCGTATTAATTTAAATCGCTCTTATATTCAAGCAGATTTAATGTATGTAGAAAAGAGCGTTAAGTTTGAATCTGCGCTTGGAAGTGATAAAACAAAGATGAAAAACATCGAAATACCAGTAGTATACGGATATAAACTATTGAAAAGCCCTTTGTATAACGTAAGAGTTTATGGTGGTGGTGTATATTCTGTAGTTTTAAACGACTTATCTAAAGGTTCTGTTGATCATGCATTTGATAAATTCGACAAATCAAATATTGGATACCGTTTAGGTGCAGGAGTTGATGTTTTAAAATTCACTTTTGACGTTTCATACGACGGAGGTCTTAGCAATGTCAGCAAAGATTTTTCATCTAAACCAAACACTTGGTTCCTATCTGTAGGATTTAAATTTATTTAATCTCTACTACTAAAAATACAAGGCTATTACTTCTTTTAGTGATAGCCTTTTTTTATTTTTCCACATTTCCGCCGTACGCTAGAAGTGTTTCTATTCAAAAGTAGTTTTACTTTAAATTTTTATTATTTTTGTGCTATGCAAAAGAACATCAATATTCTAAATAAAAGAGCTAAGTTCGAATACGAGATCTTAGATAAATATACGGCTGGAATTGTACTTACAGGTACAGAAATTAAATCGTTGCGACTAGGGAAAGCTAGTATTGCAGAAAGTTTCTGTGAGTTTCAAAATTTAGAGCTTTTTGTGATTAACTCACAAATTGAAGAATATGCCAATAGCAGTCACTTTAACCATAAAGCCAAGACGGAGCGCAAGCTATTGTTGAATAAGAAAGAGTTGAAGAGTTTACACAAAAGTGTTCAGAATAAAGGATTAACGATCATTCCACTGCGTTTGTTCATCAATGAAAAAGGATTAGCTAAAATGGATATCGCTTTGTGTAAAGGAAAGAAAAACTACGACAAACGAGAAACAATCAAAGATCGAGACAATAAAATAGCCTTGGATCGCTTGAAAAAAGCGTACTAATGCTGTAATCCCTTCATATAAGCATCCTCTTTGGGTGCTTTTTTTATAACTACTACCAAAAATTACAACTTGAAAAATGAAAAAGAATCTACTATGTGCTCTAGCCTTTTTGCTAACTGTTCTGGCGTTGGGACAAAACAAAGAGTCAGATAATTACCCTAAAACAGGCGACGGAGAACCTGTATCACCAACAAGAGCTCCTCGAAGCGAAACCAATCAATATTCAAACAATCAAATTGGCACGGAATACGATTTCGTTCTCAACGATCGCTATCGCGAGTATGAAAAGGTACCACTAGATAAAAGCGCAATCCTCATTTATGATTATGATGGAACAGTCAAATCCTTCAATTTAGAAACCCAAAAAATCAACTGGTCTTTTGCTGCAAGTGATTCAACGGTCACCTATGCACGCAATAAAATGACCTTAGAAGACGGGGTGTTGTATGTTCCTTTTCACAATGGTGAACTTTACGCCTTGGACCACAAAACAGGAAAGAAATTTTGGGAGGTAAAAATTGGTTTGAAAAATGGAGCCCTCAACAAAATGATGATCAATCAAATTCCAGTGATTCACGGGGATAAACTGTATGTGGTTACCCAACATGAAAACAAGAATATTTACGCTTTAAATAAGAAAACGGGACGTCACATTTGGAACTATCAATTAGAATATCCCTATAACCACATGCCTGTTTTATATAGCAGTGATAAAATATTCGTTCCCAACGCCCCATATGTTTACAGTTTTGACGCCGAAACTGGAAAAGCACTATACATCCGCGGTTTTAAAACGGGTATGTATTCTAGAGCGGTAACAGATGGTACACGCGTTTTTATTGCAGATTTATATCGTGATCTCTTTGCTTTAGATCCTGAAAAACTGGATATCCTTTGGCAAATTGAACTACCTGAAGGGGCAATTGATCATAAAATGGCGTATAAAAACAATCAATTGCTACTGGCAACAGCACACAATTTCTACGCGCTAAATCCAGAAACAGGTGCTATCATCTGGCAAACAGAAGTGCCGCGCAAAGAACATGCGGAATCGCGCTTCGAAATAAAGCAATTGACGGCATTCAACACTAAACTATACGCGTACAACAACAAGAGCACTTTTTTTGTTGTGAATGAAAAAAACGGAAAATTAGAAAAGGAAATTGACTTGCAAAACACCCCAATTTCCAATATTGAAATACAAGATGAAAACACGGCTTACTTCTATTGTGAGGTTGGTTTAATCAAGCTCAACCTCAAAACAAACAAAGAAGAGCTATTGTACATCCGAGGTTCTATTCAATCCGATCCTAGCGAGAATTACATACTGCTAGTAAGGTAAACGAAAAACAGTCAATGAAACGCCTCTACATAAGGCTGACTGCTTTTACAGCTTAACTTCAGTAGCAAAGACGACATAATAGTTATCGCGTGATTTACGTACAAAAACGATGTAATAATACGGAGAATCTTGACTTACAGTTGTATTGTTATAGTAGTTTTAGTGCTATTTCGTTTTAGGTGAGTCCATAGTGAGTCCATAGTGAGTCCATTAAAATCGTATTTTTAATGGACTCACCATTAAGTTAAGTTAGACTCACATCAAAGGAAACCCTTCTAAAGTTAGGAGTAAGCTAGTAGGACTTATTGGTGAGCGGTTGAACCACTTTGAGCTAGATTCCCTCCTTTAAAAGACAATTTTTAAACTAAGAACCGGCAAACAAAATAATTGCATCCACTACATCTACCGGTTTTTCTGACAAAATAAAGTGCCCACAGTTTTCCAGCTTTTTTAGCTGAAGATTAGGTGCTAAGGGAGTTAAAGACTGTAGGAGTAGATCAAACCCACTACCGCCTAATCCCAATACGGGCATTGTTAACGTGTTAAACGATTTACTATCTTCGATATCTTGTGGAAAAGCTTGATACCAAGCATTAGATGCTCGAATAGCGTCTTTGGTATTATAGGCTGAGCTGTATACTTCCCTATCAAAAGCAGTAATACACGATTGATCGTGAATAAGGTGATCAAACAGCCAATCAATAACAAGGTTCATACGTCCTTCTAACAACTGTTCAGGTAATTCCTTTACTTGATTAAAAGCTAACCACCAAGGATAAAGATAAGGGTTGCCTAAGAATGGCAACATGGGCAGTTGATACATATCGACATTGGGATGCGGAGTATCGAGCATAATTAATTTTGAAGTGGCTTGCGGATAGTGTTGTGCAAAACTAAAAGCAACATGTGCACCAATGTCATGTCCTCCAATATTTACTTGATCATACCCCAATTGTTGAACCAATTCATAAACATCTTTCGCCATATTCTTTTTCTCATAACCTTCAATAGGTTTATCGGACTCACCCATGCCTCGCATTTCGACAACAATTACACAGAAATGTTCTGCCAAAAGAGGCATCACTTTGTGGTAGCCCCACCAAGTTTCAGGATAACCAGGAATCAAAACGAGAGGTTGACCTACTCCCCCCATAACATAATGCAATGTAGTAGTATTCACCGTTGCAAAACAACTCTTAAATCCTTTTAATTCCTTAACTAACAACGAATTACTTTCATATTTTTCCATAACCGAATTTCTATTTTTAGTTGCTTTTCATTTGATATATGTAAAACTAAATACTATTTTTACATCTCACAACCATGAAGTATACTTCATACTTTGTTTTTTAAAAATACTTTAACAAATGATGTTAATTAGCCAATTAGCCAAAGAAGTAGGAATGCCTGTTGCAACGATCCGATTTTATGAAAAAAAGGGATTGATTAACAGCGAAACAAAAAAAGAAATAACCTCCAACAATTACGCTTATTACGGAGAAGATACCGTTGATAAACTGCGATTCATTCAGATGGCGAAAGCCGTTGGGTTTTCCCTAGCTGAAATTAAAGAAGTAATCGATACTTGGTATGATAAACAATGGACAACAAAAGCTCAATTAGACGTTTTAAATCTCAAAATCAAGCAAATTGACGAAAAAATGAAAGAACTTCGCGCGATGAAAAAACAAATTGAACAGTGTAAGGTAAATATTGTGGAAAGGGCAAATACGCCATCTGTCTAGAAAAAGTATTCTTTTATTTGACTCCCAACAAACAACAATCCTTCCCACTCACCTTTGACACGAATTATTCTTACAGCCGAAGTTAAAAACAGCTTGTATAAATAAGTAAGCGGCAGGGATTCCCAACACCCACAGTTTTGAGTCAATGGTTTGGAACAACAATAACAAAGCGAGTCCCAATCGAATGTAGCGAATTGGAGTCCACGTTTTAAAAAAGTTGATAACGGTATTCATGTTTTTCTCATTTTTTGATTGTTCAAAAATAATTTTATTTTTTTTCCTGTACTGTAACATTTGTTACTGTAATCTTTGTTATCACGAAGTAGATTTGCTGTAAACAAACATCAAAATAGTTAAGTATGAAAACAATGCTATGGGCTATTGCCGTGCTAATTGGAGCCACGACTGTGGTAAATGCGACAAACCTTACGCATGCAAAGAACGAATCTGCATTACAAGTAACCACAGGAGATAAATATGCCATTTTGGTACAATCGACCAAAAACTTACGTGCTTCCATTATGACGGGCTCTGAGATGAAACAAGCGAATCCTGCACTTACCTTTGAAATTGTCATTATGGGACAAATGGTACAGGAACTAAATGACAAAGAATTACGACCAATCTTAGATGGAGCAAACAAAGCGGGAATCAAACTTGTAGTATGTGAATTTGCGCTTCAAGTATACGGGGTGGATTTGCAAGATTTACCTGCGTATTTTGTAGGAACTCCCAATGCACACAAGTACATGTTCCAACTAAACGAAAAGCAATATAACACGCTTTCTATCTAGAACAAACAACAAACCTTAATAATTTTTTTCAACAAAAAAAGCATCTCAAATGAGATGCTTTTTGCTTGTATCTAATTTTTATTTTCTAACATGGGTACAAATTTAAAATCTCCATGTTCGTGTTTTTCAAATTGGGTTTCATTTAAACGGATAAGTTCAATCATGGTTTGTTGATCTTCTCCAACAGGAATTATCATACGTCCGCCTACTTTGAGTTGTCCCATTAGGGCCTGAGGAATAAAAGGGGCACCTGCAGTTACGATAATAGAGTCAAAAGGTGCATAGTTGGGCAATCCTTTATATCCATCTCCAAAGGTTAATAATTTGGGACGAATACCCAATTTAGGCAACAATAGAGATGTTTTCTTATACAACTCCAATTGACGTTCAATGCTGTAAACACGAGCTCCCATTGCGACCAAAACCGCCGTTTGATAGCCACTTCCCGTTCCTATTTCCAATACTTTATCTTCGGGTTTTACCTGTAACAACTGCGATTGAAAAGCTACAGTATACGGATGCGAGATCGTTTGACCTGCTCCGATGGGAAAAGCTGTATTTTGATAGGCAAAATTTTCAAAACTTGAATCTATAAATAAATGTCTAGGAATGCGTCTAATCGCCTGAAGTACGGCTTGATCTTCAATGCCTTTCTCCTTCAATGCTTCAACCAACTGATTGCGCAATCCCTGATGCTTCGTAGAATCCTTCACTGTATTTAAATAATTTACACAAAAGTAACCAATATTTTTATAAAAAGCACCTTTTAATCCCATCCAAACAAAGTATTGCAAAAGATTTAAAGCTTAAATTTTACCCATTCCATAAATAAGTTTTATTTTTGTTCAAAATAATTTTTTATGCTTAAAATTGGCGTATTGGGAGCTGGGCATTTAGGTAAAATTCACTTGCGTTTGCTCAACCAATCAGAAAAATACGAACTAGTAGGTTTTTATGACCCTTTTAAAGAAAATGCAAACAAAGTAGCACAAGAATTTGGGTATACCCAATTTGACAGCATTGACGAATTAATTCAGGCTGTTGATGTTATTGATATTGTGACTCCTACCCTTTCTCATTTTGACTGTGCTAAAAAAGCGATCGAAGCGGGAAAACACGTTTTCTTAGAAAAACCAATTACCACAACTGTTGCAGAAGCAGAAGCTATTATCGAACTCGCACAACAATACAACGTCTTGGGACAAGTAGGACATGTGGAGCGTTTTAATCCTGCTTTTGTATCTGTTCGATCAAAGATTGAAAATCCAATGTTTATCGAAACACATCGCTTGGCTGAGTTTAACCCTAGAGGAACAGATGTTCCTGTGGTTTTAGACTTAATGATCCACGATTTAGATGCAATTTTAAGCGTGGTAGACTCTCCTGTAAAACACGTGAGTGCTAGTGGTGTTTCTGTTTTAAGTGAATCACCCGATATTGCCAATGCGCGAATTGAATTTGAAAATGGTTGTGTTGCCAACGTTACGGCAAGCAGAATCTCTATGAAAAATATGAGAAAATCGCGTTTCTTTCAACGTGATGCCTATATTTCAGTAGATTACCTAGAAAAAACATGTGAGGTAGTAAAAATGAAAGATGCCCCTGAAACACCAGGTGATTTCGATCTTATCTTACAAAATGCCGAAGGATTAAAGAAACAAATTTACTATGACAATCCAACGGTTTTACCAAATAATGCTATCTTAGATGAGCTAGAAACGTTTCACGATGCCATTGTCAACAAAACAAGACCTATCGTAACACTAGAAGACGGTACAAAAGCCTTGCGCTTAGCCTACCAAATCATAGAAGCATTTAAAAACTAACTTTAAAATTAACACGTAAATACTACATATCTTATGAAAAATATTGCTGTAATTGGTGCAGGAACAATGGGAAATGGAATTGCTCATACTTTCGCTCAAAAAGGCTTTAAAGTACTTTTAATCGATATCTCTGAACAAGCAATTGAAAGAGGAATGAATACGATTAGCAAAAATTTAGATCGAATGATTGCGAAAGGTGCTATCACAGAAGCAGATAAAAAAGCAACGATCGAAAATATCATTACTTATACAGAAATAAAAGATGGCGTTGTTAATGCGGATTTAGTTATTGAAGCAGCAACAGAAAATATAAATTTAAAGCTAAACATTTTCAAAGAATTAAGCGCTGTTTGTAGAGAGGATATTATCTTAGCTTCAAACACGTCTTCTATTTCTATTACGCAAATTGCATCTGTAGTAAAAAATCCAGCGCGCGTTATAGGAATGCACTTTATGAATCCAGTGCCTATCATGAAATTAGTAGAAATCATCAGAGGATATAATACCACAGATGAAGTAACTAAAGCCATTATGGACTTGTCATTAAAATTAGACAAAACACCTACAGAGGTAAATGATTACCCTGGTTTCGTAGCAAACCGCATCTTAATGCCAATGATCAATGAGGCAATTGAAACCCTATACAATGGTGTTGCAGGCGTGGAAGAAATCGATACAGTAATGAAATTGGGAATGGCTCATCCAATGGGACCTCTACAATTAGCTGATTTCATCGGTTTAGATGTATGTTTGTCTATCCTTAATGTAATGTATGATGGCTTTAAAAATCCAAAATACGCTCCATGTCCTTTACTAGTTAATATGGTAATGGCTGGTAAATTAGGTGTAAAATCAGGCGAAGGATTTTATGATTATTCAGAAAGCAAAAAAGCAGAAAAAGTAGCGAAAATGTTTTCTTAATTGAAAAGTAACAAAAACAAACAATCATATCAAGACAATCGATATTCATTGTCGATTGTCTTATTTTTTGATACCATATAGTAAAGAATGGCAAAAATAATTCCTTTTCAGGGTATACGCCCCACACGAGATAAAGCTAATTTAGTCACTTGTCGATCTTTTGAAGATTACAATGCGGTAGAGTTGGCCTATCTTTTAGATTACAATCCTTTTTCTTTCATACACGTTTTGCACCCTGCTTACGTTAACCCACAAAAGGTAACTAGCGACAAGCGTTTTAAAATGGTGGCTGCGAAATTTAATGATTTCAAAAAAGAAGGTATTCTAACAAAGGAAGATCATCCTGTTTTATATCTCTATCAAATAGAAACTAAAAGCTGGAAATTTACTGGTATAGTAGCAGGTACTTGCATCGAAGATTACGAGAATAATGTTATTAAACGACATGAAGATACCCTAGAATATCGCGTAAACTTGTTCAAAGAGTACTTATACCACAGTCGATTTAATACGGAACCTGTATTGATGATGTATCCCGATAAGGAGAATATCAATGCTTGGATTGCGGCATACAAAGAGAACAGACCTATCTACGATTTTACAACCGTAACCAAAGAGAGACACACGATTTGGAAAGTTGACGATCAGGCGTGTATTGATTGGTTATGTCAAGAATTTGACAACATTCCGGAAATGTACATCGCTGATGGCCATCACCGCTTTGCCTCTGCTGCTTTACTCAAACAAGAAAATGGGTTTGAACCGCATTCGCATAGCAATACAGTGATGACCTATTTAATTGCAGAGAACAATATTAAAATATACGAGTTTAATCGAATTATTCACGACTTAAACAATCATACCAAAGAAGAGTTTATCGCTCTACTAAGTGAAAAATTTACAGTAAAAAACAAACAACAACAGTTGTGGAAACCTTCTAAAAAGATGGAATTTGGTATGTATTTAGACGGTGATTTTTACTCGCTCAAACTCAAAGAAAAAATAAAAACAGACGATATATTGCTACAATTAGATGCACAAATATTGTATGATGCTGTTTTAAATCCTATCTTGGGGTTAGACGATTTAAGAAATGACGCTAGAATTGATTACATTCCTGGAAATGAATCTATTGTAGCCATTAAAGAACTAGTTGATGACGGGGAGTATGAAGTGGGCTTTATGTTGTATCCAACGAATGTACAAGAGATCAAACTAGTTGCGGACCACGATTTAATCATGCCGCCAAAAAGCACCTATATTGAACCAAAATTCATGAATGGGTTATTAACTTACGAAATTTAAAAAAAACAAGATAATGTCAATGATTGCTGAGAATCTCAAACGAATTAAGGCTGAACTTCCTACAGAAGTAAGCTTAGTAGCTGTTTCTAAAACGAAGCCCAATGCGGCTATTTTAGAGGCATATGAGGCAGGACAAAGAATTTTCGGTGAAAATAAGATACAAGAAATGACGGATAAATATGAGGCTCTACCCAAGGATATAGCCTGGCATATGATAGGTCACGTACAACGCAACAAAGTGAAGTACATGGCTCCGTTTGTTGCTTTAATTCACGCTGTTGACAGCCTGCGTTTACTCGTTGAGATTGATAAACAAGCGAAGCGAAATAATCGCGTAATTGCCTGTTTACTACAACTGTTTATTGCAGATGAAGAAACGAAATTCGGACTAAGTGAAGACGAACTTTTTGAATTGCTAAACAGTGATGAGTTTAAAGCTCTTACCAATATTAAGATCCAAGGGTTAATGGGAATGGCAACTTTCACAGCAAACCAAGATCAAATTAAACAAGAATTTTCTACGCTAAACACTATTTTTGAAAAGGTACAAACAAACTACAATCACTTGCCTAATGTTGCTTGTGATACTTTATCAATGGGGATGAGTAACGACTACCCTATTGCTATTGCTAGCGGAAGTACCATGATCAGAATAGGGAGTACTATTTTTGGAGAACGCAATTACGAATTAAACAAATAAGTATAGTATTGTACGCAGTTTTAGATATAGAGACCACTGGTGGTCAATTTAATGAGGAAGGGATAACCGAGATTGCCATCTATAAATTTGATGGTCACCAAATCGTGGATCAACTCATTAGTTTAGTTAATCCTGAAAAAGAAATACAACCTTTTGTTGTAAAACTCACGGGTATTAACAGCGCGATGTTACGCCTTGCACCTAAGTTTTACGAATTAGCTAAACGAATTATTGAAATGACGGAAGATTGTGTCCTTGTTGCACATAATGCCGCTTTTGACTACCGCGTACTTCGCAATGAATTTAGCCGATTGGGGTACGACTTTCAAAAGGATACCCTGTGTACAGTGGAATTAGCACAAAAACTATTGCCCGAAATGCCTTCATATAGCCTAGGTAAATTGGTTAGAAACTTGGGAATTCCCCTAGCCGATCGTCACCGTGCCTATGGAGATGCTCTCGCAACGCTTAAACTATTTCAGCTACTTTTATCCAAAGACACAGAAAAAACAATCTTAACTAGCATGATTAAGTCTGATATTAAAACTGGACTTAATCCCAAATTTTTTGACATTACAGACAACCTTCCTACTTCTGTAGGTATATACTACATCCACAATGAAGAAGGTGTTATTATTTTCATTGGTAAAAGCCGCAACATCAAGAAGAAAATCATGCAGCATTTTACTAATAACTCTGTGTTGTTCAAAAAAGTTCAAAAGGAAACCTACACCGTAACCTTTGAAAAAACAGGAAACGAGTTAATTGCCATCTTAAAAGAAGCAGAAGAGGTACTTTTAAATAAACCGAAATACAACAAGATTACTAAAAAAGGAATATTTCCTTACTCGTTATATGTAAAAACTAACCTACAAGGGTATTTCTATTTCAGCCTTGAAAAAACAGACGGCAGAAAGAAGAACCACATGGCTTTTACCTCCCTAGCGGAAGGAAGAAAATTTGTGGATAAGATTACGGCTGAACTCGAAGTTCCGTTTTATCTGGAGGTGCTTCATGAAAAAAAATCAAAAAAAGTAACAGAAGAAACTTTTTGCACTACTTTTGATTTGGATTATACAGAATACAACAAACTATTGCTTAGCTTGTTACAAAATTACAATATTGATGACAGCCATGTGCTTATCTTAGATAAAGGACGTACAATTAATGAGAGAAGCGCAGTTGTATTAGAGAATGGAAAATTATCGGGGTATTGTTTTTATGATTTAAATTACCAAATCAACGATCCTGCGAGAATCGCAGCTAACATCACTCCAATTACCTTTCACAGAAACAACAGAAATATTATTCTCAATTATTTGAATAAAAAAACAGGTTATAAATTAATCCATTATTAAAAAGTATATACGTTGAGACGCAGACTAAAAAATAAGTGGGATATTCTAAAGCAGAAGATTTATATCATCATCTATGGATCCAACACCTTTGCTGGTAAACTATTTGACCTAGTTTTATTAGCCGTGATTTTGTTGAGTGTGATTTTGGTTATGTTGGAATCGATTGAGAGTTACGACATGAAACATCACACCCTTTTAAAGGTATTGGAATGGGTGATTACAATCTTCTTTACGATTGAATATGTATTGCGGATTATCTGTAACAAACAGCCGTTAAAATACATCTTTAGCTTTTATGGTATTGTCGATTTGATTTCGATTATGCCGATGTATCTGTCGTTCTTCGTTTCGGATTTAGGTGTTCTATCTGTTGTTAGAGCTCTTCGTTTACTGCGTTTATTTGGTATATTAAACTTGGTTCCTTACATCGGACAAGAATCGAATTTAAAACTAGCCATCAAAGCCAGTCGAACGAAAATTATTGTTTTCATTTACTTCATTGTCGTGGTTTCTATCTTACTAGGTGCCTTGATGTATGTCATTGAAGGCAAGGATAATGGTTTTACAAGTATTCCGAGAAGTATCTATTGGTGTATTGTAACACTAACTACTGTTGGATATGGAGATATTGCTCCTCAAACCACAATAGGTCAGATGATTGCTTCCTTTATTATGATTATGGGATACGGTATTATTGCCGTGCCGACAGGAATTGTAACAGCAGAATTTACTAGTCTAAAACGCAATAAAAGCGTCGATGCTAGACGAAGAAGAACATGTTCTTCTTGTACAACAACTATTTATGATGATGACGCTAATTATTGCTATAATTGCGGACAAAAATTAGGAGATGTCTTTACCCGATAAAACAAATTATTTACTAGTGGTTATTGGTCCTACAGCAATAGGAAAAACAGCTTTGGCCATCCAACTAGCCCAACATTTTCAATGTGAAATTTTATCTTGCGATAGCCGTCAATTCTTTAAAGAAATGACCTTAGGCACTGCAGTTCCTTCACCTGAAGAACTCGCTGCGGTTCCTCATCACTTTATTCAACATATTAGCATTCAAGATTCCTACTCTGTGGGTGACTTTGAAC
The DNA here is from genome assembly GCF_014145635.1 of Myroides sp. WP-1. Lineage (GTDB taxonomy): Bacteria > Bacteroidota > Bacteroidia > Flavobacteriales > Flavobacteriaceae > Flavobacterium. The sequence continues at coordinate 240,713 of NZ_JACHTC010000004.1, read as the reverse complement.
GCGAAGGTATCGCCCTTTTAGATCGCTTATTTGAACAGCACAACATACAAGTTATGGTCGGTGGTTCTGGTCTATACGTCAATGCCATTTTAGAGGGATTAGACGAATTTCCGGATATCGATCCTCGTATACGCGAAGAACTCAACCAAGCCTTAGAAGAAAAAGGGTTGCCTTATTTACAAGAAAGACTAAAAGAACTAGACCCTGTACACTATGACAAAGTAGCGTTAGACAATCCGCAGCGTGTTACCCGCGCTTTAGAGGTTTCTATCGGAACAGGACAACCCTACTCTAGTTTCTTAGCAAAAAAGAAGATCAGCCGAAACTTTGTACCAATTGTTGTTGGCTTAGAAGCTCCACGTGAGATGATGTACGAACGAATCAATAAACGAGTGGATCTCATGCTAAAAGCAGGTTTACTTGACGAAGTTCAAGCCTTACTGCCACATCAAGAACGAAACGCGCTACAAACGGTAGGCTATCGTGAATTATTCCATTATTTTAATGGACACGGTACGATGGAAGAAGCTATCGAAGAAATTAAAAAGAACACGCGTCGTTTTGCCAAGAGACAAATTACTTGGTTTAAAAGAACGCCAAACGCTACTTGGTATGATTATCAAACAGATCCCAAGCAAATTATTGCTGCTATTACCAAGCAACTAAACTAAATCATTATGCCCATTTCTAATCAATTCACCTCCATTCACCAACAGTCCTACGAAATCGACTTCTTTGCATGTTCTCCTTCTGGACATCTGAAGTGGGTAGATTTATGTAAACTCATTCAAAGTGTTTCGGCAGATCACTCGGTACTTGGCGGAATTAGTTTTTGGGATTTAAAAGAACACAACCAAGCTTGGGTACTCAGCAAATTTCGAATTGAGAAGAAAGCGGAACAACTCCCGCAATGGCAAGATGAAATCACTATTCACACGTGGATTGAACGCCTAGATGGGGTGCGTTCTATCCGTAATTTTGAGGTATACCTCAAAGATCAACTAATCGCGGTGGCTACTTCTTTATGGGTCATTATCAATACCGAACGCCGTCGACCTGAACTTATAGCACTACCCCATGAACATTTTATCAAATACACCGATAAAAAGGTAACACAAGCTGAATTTGCGAAGCTATACAAAGGGACCTATAACAAAATTGATGAACTTCGAGTAAAACTATCCGATTTGGATATGGTGAAACACGTCACAAACATCAAATACCTCGAATGGTGCATTGACGCAGCTTTTGCTTGCCAGGAAGAAGTAGATAAAATACAAGTGATTGATATGCACTTCTTAAAAGAAACCCGTATCAACGATAAGTGCGAGGTTCATTTCTTACAAGAAAACCACCAACTACATTACCAAATTTGCGTAGATGGCGTAGTGCATTTCTATTGTTTGATGGAAGTGGAGTAGTTTTTTGGTGTTTAGTGAGGTGTTGAGATGGTGAGGCGTTGAGGCGTTGAGATGGTGAGGTGTTGAGATGGTGAAATCGAAACGCAGTGAAAATCGAAACGCAGTGTAGATTCATCGAACACCAAAACAAATATAAAATAAGTGAGATATATTCATCGAACACCAAAACAAATATAAACTAGGTGAGATAGATGATGAGATGATGAGGCGTTGAGATGGTGAAATCGGAACGCAGTGTAGATTCATCGAACACCAAAACAAATATAAACTAGGTGAGATAGATGATGAGATGGTGAAATCGGAACGCAGTGAAAATCGAAACGCAGTGTAGATTCATCGAACACCAAAACAAATATAAACTAGGTGAGATAGATGATGAGATGGTGAGGCGTTGAGATGATGAGTCGTTGAGATGGTGAAATCGGAACGCAGTGAAAATCGAAACGTAGTGTAGATTCATCGAACACCAAAACAAATATAAAATAAGTGAGATATATTCATCGAACACCAAAACAAATATAAACTAGGTGAGATAGATGATGAGGCGTTGAGATGGTGAGATGGTGAAATCGAAACGCAGTGAAAATCGAAACGCAGTGTAGATTCATCGAACACCAAAACAAATATAAACTAGGTGAGATATATTCATCGAACACCGAAACAAATATAAACTAGGTGAGATAGATGATGAGATGGTGAGGTGTTGAAATCGGAACGCAGTGTAGATTCATCGAACACCGAAACAAATATAAACTAGGTGAGATAGATGATGAGATGGTGAGGTGTTGAAATCGGAACGCAGTGTAGATTCATCGAACACCAAAACAAATATAAACTAGGTGAGATAGATGGTGAGGCGTTGAGATGATGAAATCGGAACGCAGTGAAAATCGAAACGCAGTGTAGATTCATCGAACACCGAAACAAATATAAACTAGGTGAGATAGATGATGAGGCGTTGAGATGGTGAGATGTTGAGATGTTGAGATGGTGAGGCGTTGAGATGGTGTCAAACAACAATCGACAAACAAGATAAAAAAAAAGGATAAACCAAAGTTTATCCTTTTTTTTATTATTGATGTAATTATCTTATTCAGAAAATTTACCGTTAACCGTTAACTGATTACCAAACAAACATAGGGCGTTCCGCCATCATTTCGTTTACCTGATCTGCTACTTCTTCGATAACAGCTTCATTGGTATGGTCTGTAATTACTCTGTCAATTAGAGCAACGATTGCATCCATATCTTCTTCTTTCAATCCTCTAGTAGTGATTGCAGGTGTTCCGATACGGATACCTGAAGTTACAAATGGTGATTTATCATCAAATGGAACCATGTTTTTATTTACTGTAATTTCAGCTTTTACTAACGCTTGTTCAGCGTCTTTACCTGAAATATTTTTATTTCTCAAGTCGATCAACATCATATGGTTATCTGTTCCGCCAGAGATGATATTATATCCTCTTTTCACGAATGCATCAGCCATTGCTTTTGCATTTTTCTGTACTTGCAACATATAAGTGAAGAACTCATCAGACAATGCTTCTCCAAAAGCGACAGCTTTTGCAGCAATAATGTGCATTAGAGGTCCTCCTTGATTTCCAGGGAATACCGCACTATCCAATAGCGCAGACATCATACGTACTTCACCTTTTGGAGTTGTTAAGCCAAATGGATTAGGGAAATCTTTTCCGATCATGATCATTCCTCCGCGAGGTCCACGAAGTGTTTTGTGTGTAGTTGTTGTGATGATGTGACAGTGAGGCACTGGATCATTCATCAAACCTTTAGCGATTAATCCTGCAGGGTGAGAGATATCAGCCATTAAAAGAGCACCAACGCTATCAGCGATTTCTCTAAAACGTTTGAAATCCATATCACGAGAATAAGCAGATGCACCAGCAATAATTAATTTTGGTTGCTCTTTCTTCGCGATTTCTGCAATTTTATCATAGTTTAATAAACCTGTTTCTTGCTCTACACCATAGAAAACTGGATTATACAATTTTCCAGAGAAATTCACTGGAGATCCGTGTGTTAAGTGCCCTCCATGAGATAAGTCAAATCCTAAGATTTTATCTCCTGGTTTTAAACAAGCAGAAAAAACAGCTGTATTTGCTTGTGATCCAGAGTGAGGTTGAACATTCACATATTCAGCACCAAAAAGAGCTTTTGCGCGATCAATAGCAATTTGCTCTACTACGTCTACTACTTCACATCCTCCATAGTAACGTTTGTTGGGATAACCTTCTGCATATTTATTCGTTAAACAAGAACCAGCAGCTTCCATGGTTTGATCACTTACAAAGTTTTCAGAAGCAATTAGCTCAATACCGTGTACTTGTCTATCCCCTTCTTCTACGATTAAGTCGAAAATTTCTGTATCTCTTCTCATCTGAATTGTATATTTCGTTAAATTGACCTCAAATGTACAAAATTCGTTTGTTAATTTGCCCTATAATTATATATTTGATAAAACTATTCACTCAATTAATTAAGCAATAAATATGATGATTACGGCAAATGATCCGAAAAGAGAATCGTGGTTAGGAGTTCAGGCACAATCGGACTTCCCAATCCAGAATATTCCTTTTGGGGTTTTTATTACGAAAGATGATATTGTAACAATTGGAACTCGTATTGGCGACTATGCCATCGATTTAAGTGCTCTTCAGATGTTGGGATACTTAAAGGGAATCGAGTTAACTGACGATGTGTTTTTACAAGACAATCTAAACGATTTCATCTCTAGTGGAAAAAAAACGTGGCGTGCGGTTCGAAATAGAATTGCAGATATCTTCGACAAAGCGAACACAACCTTACAAAACAACGCCAAACACAGAGAAGCAGTTATCTTTAAAATAGAAGAAGTAGAAATGCAATTACCTGTTTACATTGGTGATTATACCGATTTCTATTCGAGTAAGGAACACGCAACCAATGTTGGTAAAATGTTTAGAGATCCGGCGAATGCCTTGTTGCCCAACTGGCTTCACATTCCCGTAGGATACCACGGAAGAAGTTCGACAGTTATTCCTTCGGGAATCAACGTTAAACGTCCGATGGGACAAACCCTTCCCAAAGGTGAAACACAACCCGTTTTTGGACCGTCAAAACGCATTGATTTTGAATTAGAAACTGCGTTTATCACTACTGATGCCAACTTATTTGGAGAAAGTATTCCTGTAAACGAAGCAGAAGATCACATCTTTGGTATGGTTTTACTCAATGACTGGAGTGCACGTGATATTCAAACGTGGGAATATGTTCCACTAGGTCCTTTCCTAGCTAAAAACTTCGCAACTTCTATCTCACCTTGGGTCATCACTTTAGATGCTTTAGAGCCTTTTAGAACAGCAAGCCCAAAACAAGAACCTACTCCGCTGCCTTATTTACAGCAAAAAGGAGACAAAACATTCGATATCAATCTAGAAGTATACCTTCAACCTGAAAATGGAAAAGAAACGCTAATTTGCCAATCTAATTTCAAGTATTTGTATTGGACCATGAGTCAACAGTTAGCGCATCACACCATCAATGGCTGTAAAATAAACGCAGGTGATTTAATGGGATCAGGAACAATTTCCGGACCTACACCTACTAGTTTTGGATCTTTGTTAGAGCTTACTTGGGCTGGTGCAAATCCATTGACATTAGAAGATGGCAATACGAGAACATTCATCGAAGATTATGATACCATTACCATGAAAGGATTCTGTCAAAATGACGAAATCCGAATTGGATTCGGAGAAGTGAGAAGTATGTTGCTTCCCGCAACCGCAACAATAAAGTAATAAAAAAAGGATTTCTCTGATGAGAAATCCTTTTTTAGTTTACCGTTAACCAACTAATATCCTTTGTTTTGTTCAAACGTAGCATCTATATCGATGATGGTTTGCGGTATAGGAAAAACTCGACGATACGGTTCTGATTGTGGTTTTGCCGATTGGGCTAAAGGCAAATCAAACTTGCCAAAACGAACCATCTGTGGTCTTCGCTTAATTTCCCAGTATAATTCATACCCCAACTCTTTATATAAGATTTCTGCATCCAAACTACCAATAGGTTTTCCTGCAGCAGAAGCACGTAAAGCATCATGTGAACGACTCGTGCGTACCTTGTTAATATCACTTAACGCCATACCTACATTTCCTTTTCTAAAATAGGCTTCTGCACGTAACATATACATTCCACCCAAACGATAAATCGGAATATCCACCTCAGAAGAACCATTTTCTCCCTTAGAAGCATCAAATTCAAATTTAAAACAACGAGCACCACGATTGATTTGATCTTGTTTAAAAATTGCTTCTGTAGGGTTGTCGAAATTAAACTCCGGTGTAAAATTCATGGGAGTAGTTGAACTTTTCTCCATCACTAACGGCATTACTTTAATACGACCATCAGCAGTCATTTCAAATTTACCCGTAGCTTGAACTAACTTAGGTCCGTGTTGTAGACCAAATTGGATCCCTCTATTAAAGTGAAACCAAGGTTCTGAAGTACCAGGAGCAATTGACGTTGCAGGTACAGAAACATCTGTTCCATCATTTTTAAACCAAGTACCATCTTCATACTGATAGTTGCGTTGAAAACGAGGATCATCTTGATTTCCATTCCAGCTATAGAAAAACTCAGGGCGAATTGCACTGGCGTTTGTTCCTCTATTTTTAGCTGTTACGCGTTGATTTCGTTCCATTGTATTATACGCCAAATCATTACTTGATCCTTTGATATCTGATACACGTTGAACCACTGCAAAGATCATCTCCTTTGATGTATTGTTATCCATTGCAAAATTGTGGAAATAATTGTCTTCCAACTGAAAGCGTCCTTCATTGATGAGCAAGTTCGTATAGTGAATAACCTTATCCATATTTGAACTAGATCCGTCTACTGTATTTGCATTAAAATCAAAAGAAGAACTAGCGTTATAGCGATCTTTGTATACCGCGCGATTCATGTATAATTCTGCCAACAAACCATAAGCTGCTTGCTTAGTAAAACGTCCTACATGCGTTTGATTTTCCCCTAAACTCGGTAAAGAAGGGATTAATCCCTCTACTTCTGCAATGACAAAATCAATATCCGTTTCCGCTTTTAAAACGCGGATAGGGCCTTTTAAATTTGTAAGATCCTTATAAGGTGCTTGTCCATATAAATCTAACAATTGTGCAATATAGAAATACAGCAACCCTTTAGCTTCAGCAAGATAAAAGTCTTTAGAAGCCCCTTCTCCATTTAACGTAATTGCTTCAATTGCCGTATATGATCGAGTTACCCCATTGGTCAAGTCATTGAAATTCCCTTGAACTAATCCATTATCTGATGCCCATGTAAATTCTGAGATTGCTCTCCATTTTCCGGCATCTCCCCAATCACTTCCTCTGGTTGGTAAAATAGCGACATCACTACTCAACTCTTGTAATGCAAATAATCCACCTGTACCTACAAACAAGTTTTGTCCCATTCGCGCATAGGCAGAAGTTAAAGCCGCAACTGGGTTAATTTCAGATGATCCTAGGTTCTCATCCAAAACTTTTTCTTCCAAATTCGTACAAGAAGTAGCTGCCAATAAAGCCCCTACTACAAGTAATCCATTTACTTTATTGAAAATTGTATTCTTCATAATTAAAATTTCGCAGTTAATCCAAATAGGAATGTTTTTGATGTTGGATACGACGTGTAATCAACGCCAATTGATTGATTTCCACCTGTTGCTTTGTTTGAATTGATCAAAGGATCATACCCTGAATACCCTGAAATCGTCAGTAGATTTTGTCCACTCACATAAAAATTCAAGCTATCCAACCACTTTAGGTCTTTCAAAGGAAGCGTATATCCTAAACGAACAGCATTCAAGCGAATGAAATCCGATTTCTCAATATACAAGTCCGAAAACTGTGGAGGGTTGCTGCTATTTGCACCAGAGTTAGCATAATCCGTTGCTACATTTCGATCTGAAGCAAGGTTGTTGATATTCAATGCATTCAACATGGTATTGTTGGCTAAATATCCTCCTGTTTGTCCAATAATTGAGAAAGAGAAATCCCAATTTCTATACTTCATATAAGAATTTAAACCAAACGTAAAATCGGGAATCGCACTTTCAATAATCACGCGATCATCCATACTGATGATACCATCTTCATTTACATCGCGATACATGTCTCTTCCTTCCGCATCATAACCAATGTGATCTAACGCATAAAAACTTCCTAACGCATAGCCACTTTTATAGATATTAGCCGTTACTCCTGATTGTCCTGGCCCGGAGATGTTACCTGCTAAAATTTGAGAAACTGGTAAATTTTTGATCTTGTTAGACAAAAATGTACCATTTACATCCAAGTTCCACGAAAAGTCACCTTGATCAATAACATTCGATCCCAACATAAATTCAAGACCTTTATTGACAATTTCTCCGTCAATATTCACCCAAACATCAGCCGTTGGACTTAACGGTTTTGATGGAATATTTAAAATAGCATCTGTTGTTGTTTTATTGAAATAATCTAACGTTCCATACAACTTATCATTCCACAAGCTAAAATCTACCCCCACGTTAAACTGCGTTACAACTTCCCATTTCAAATCAGGATTAGGTGTTCTAGAAATGGTGATTCCCGGCATAAGCTCTCCATCGTCATTGAGGTAATATCCATCACTATACGACTGCGAATAACTTGCTTGAGTAATTTTATTTTTCACTTCTTGGTTTCCTGTTTGTCCCCAACTCGCTCTTACTTTCAAGTTATTTACTACATCCGAATCCATCAAAAACTCTTCCCTGTTTACATTCCATCCTAAAGCAAAAGAAGGAAAATACCCATACTTATTATTATCTCCAAAACGAGTAGAACCGTCGGCTCTCACGGATGCTGTAAACAAATATTTACCGTCATAAGAGTAATTAAATCGTCCAAAATACGATTGTAACTCATTTTCTTGGCTATACCCCGAAATACCATTAAACTTTCCTTTGTATCCAGGATTGTCTTTTGGTGAAACCCCATCCTCACGATTGGCTATTTCCGTAAAATTGATTGTAGTTCCTGTATTGTAGAAATACTGGTAAGAGAACCCTCCTAAAATATCAAATTGATGCTTATCAATAGAAAAATCATAGGTCAAGTAATGCTCTAATAAATGCGATTTACTCTCAACATTTCCTTGGTAGTATTGTCCTCGTGGAGATCGGTCGGTGATATTCGGATAGATTGTTGTATTTCGTTCTGAATTACTCAAATCATATCCAAAGTTGAATTTGTAGTTTAGGTTAGGTAAGATTTTATAGCCCAACTCCAAATTAGCCAAAGTACGCAGCGTTCGTGTTTCATCTTCATAAATATCCAACAGATAAGCCGGATTGTAATGCGCATTCATATTAAAATTGGTAAACTCTCCATTTTTATCCCTAACACTCCACGTTGGGTTAGCCATTAAGGTATGAATCATCAATTGCCCATCAGATCCACCATCGTCTGAAGTAGGAACACCATTGTCTTTGATTTCACTTGCAGTTAAATTAGCTTTAATTGTCAAGCGGTCATCAAAGAATTTTTCCTCTCCATTGAAACGAGCACTGTTTCGATTAAATTCGCTATTTTGAATAATTCCCTCTTGTTTGAGGTTGGAAATTGAGGCAAAGTAACTCCCTCCAGACTTAGAACGCGTTCCAAAAGACAAGCTATTATTTCTTGTCATAGCCGTTCTTAAGATTACATCTTGCCAATCTGTATTCCCACCGTGATCAAATGCAGGTTCTGTAATTTTACTGCGGTATTCGTCAGCGGAAAGTACATCTAATTTTTTAATCACACTCGAAAAACCTATCGAGCTGTCAAAGGTCAGGGTTGGTTCTTGAGAAGTTCCTTTTTTTGTTGTAATAATTACGACACCATTCGAACCTCTCGCTCCATAAATGGCAGCTGCAGAAGCATCTTTTAGAATCGTCATGGATTCGATATCACTAGCATTCAAGAAATTCAGTGGATTTTTAGCACTCGAGCTTCCGAAACCGACATTACTTCCACCTGGAGATACGTTTTCATTAGATAAAGGCATTCCATCAACCACAAATAACGGTGTAGAACCACTTCGGATTGATCCGATTCCTCGAATAGACACATCTACTCCCGCTCCAGGCTCTCCACTAGTTTGTACGACGCGAACCCCCGCAACTTTACCTTGCAAAAGTTGGTCTGGTGAAATGTTTACCCCATCCTTAAATGTCGAAGGACTTAATTGTGAAATTGCCCCTGTCAAATCGCTTCTGTGTTTGTTTCCATACCCAACTTCAACCACCAATTCATCTAGCATTTCTTGACTTTCTTTCACCACAATTTGCACTGTGTTTTGGGTAATCTTCGTTTCTTGTGTTTGGTAGCCTATAAATTCAACCACCACCACTTCTCCCTTATGGGCTTTGATTTCAAATGCTCCGTTTTCATCGGATTGCACCGCTCGCTGGGTTCCTTTAATGTAAACCGTTGCAAATGCAACAGGTAAACCTTTTTCGTCTACAATTTTTCCCTTGATTTTTTCCTCCTGTACAAATGTTAGCTCGTCTTTTGTAATGACATGTGCCCCTGGTTTTAAATGAGCAAATGCTGTTGTTGAACACAAAAGAACCACACAAGTACCTAATGATTTCCATTTAAAAAGGGCTCTTAATAAATGAAAATGAATGAGTCTTCTTTTCATGATTTAGTTTTAGTTTCAGTATTGCAAAAGAATGCATCCTATGTTACCTAAGGTTTACAACATCTTTATGATACCTTGATGAAATTATTACCAAAACAGACTATTCCTTGAAAAAGAATAACAATCACATAATAAAGAAGATAGCTCTGGGTCAGATACATCCCTGTATTTTAGGCCTAAAGAAATTAAAAACATGAAATTATTTATTTTTACTCTCCTTGTGGGAGGTTCACTAACGAGTTATGCTCAAAATGTACCCTTACATCACATCCAAGTAATCGGCTCTCACAATAGCTATAAAAAAGCTATTAATCCTAAACTCTATGAGTATTTATTGAAAAAGGACGCCCAAGTTCAAACCCTATACTACGAACATCCATCAATCACAACTCAATTGGATCTGGGTTTACGAAATTTAGAGATTGACATCTGGAAGGACGAGCAAGGTAGTAAATATGCCTCTCCTACTGGAACTACGATCTCAGGTATTCCTTACGAATGGTCAGAAGCAATGGCTCAACCGGGTTATAAGATTTTTCACATGCCCGATGTAGACTACGAAACTCATCAACCGAGTTTTATACAGCAATTACGAGAGTTAAAAGCTTGGTCAGAACAAAATCCAACGCATGAAACGATCTTCATTACACTAGAATTAAAAGACGAGAAAAAAGATCCTTCTACGTTGTTTACACGAGCTAACATCCAGGAGATTAACACTCTCATTGAAACAGAATTAACCGAAAAACACCTTATTACACCAAAGGAATTAAAACGACAAGCTGATTTTATCCAATGGCCAACAATAGATGAGGGTAGGGGTAAATTTGTGTGGATCATCGACAATACGGATTACCGATTGGATTTGTTTGACTCTATTGCACTAGCTGATTTGGCTGTGTTTTTGAATGTTCCTTTTACACACCCAAAAGCGGGTTGTATGATTCTCAATAATCCATATGATACCTCTATACCACAACTGGCAGAAAAGGGAGTAATCATTCGAACGAGAGCCGATGACAGTACCAAACAAGCGCGAACAAATGACTATTCAACATTTGAACAAGCTAAACAATCAAAGGCGCAAATTATTACTACTGATTACTACCTGCCAAGTCAATTATTTCCATCCACGTATCAAGTGATTTTTGACGATCATACTTACATTAGGATACAGGATTAATTGATTGATGGTTGTTTGTTGACGGTTGATTGTTGACGTTTGATTGTTGATTGTTGACGTTTGATTGTTGATTGTTGTTTATCCTCTTCGTTTAGAGGGGAAATCTTCTTATTTCAGCAAAATTACCACCACCAAACAACCTCCAAGTGATTATTTAAAACAGAAACTGACCATAGAGGTCCTTCCTTCGATAGGAGTCAAATATACCTTCATGGTTCTTTCATAGTGCGTCTATTAAAACAATTATTTAATAGACGCACTATCGATTTATCTCAAACGAAATAGGTCTAATCCTACTATAACTGTACAACTCTATACCTACTAAATCTACTCTTTATTGTGGCGTATTTAAAAGCATAGTGCAAGCTTATGCCAATTATTACTATCCTTTATTCGTGAAGTTAGTATTTAGAAAACGGTCAACCGTATTTAGGGATGTTCACATCTCACACCAAACAACAAACACCAAACGACAAACAATTAAAAAAACCCAACCATTATTTCAATCAATTTATCTAAATCACTGCGTTCCTCTTGCTTAGTAATCCATTGATTCCAAATAACATATAATTCAATTCGAGCAGGATCAATCTCTTTCCTACCAATATCACTGCCATTTCGGAGCAGATACAAATCAAAAAGCAGTGTTTTAAAATCCAATCGTTGCGCTTCTCTCAAGCTAGCCTTTGTAAGAGAAGCTAGCATTTCGGGAGGCATGAATGCATCCAAGCTCGTTGCTTCTTTGTACACCGTCCACTTCACATCACCAAAATCACTATGGTAAAAACGATGTTCACTTAAATATTTCAAGTGACTTTTAGTCAGGGCATAATAATTTTTTGCCTGTAAAAATTCGTCGTATTTTCCCTGTGTATTTTCTTTTTGATACAGTGAAAAAAGTGCGTCAAAATGCTGTACTTCCTTCAATTCAACGGTTTGAATATCAATATCCTCTTCTTCTATTTCCACAATTTTATACGCTGGAGGAAAAGCGGCTAAAGAAGGAACTTGAATATTTTTTAATTCTAGATCTCCGTGTTTTTTTACGGTTTCTTGATGAATATGCATATGACCTGCAAAATGCAGCGACAAACCTGTTTCTAACCAGCGTAATTGCGTTTCTGATGTAGGAACGCGATGCAATTGAAATTGATTTTTACCCAATACATCAAGTAGAGCTGTCGTTTGATTCGCATTAAAATCTAAAAGAGGATAATGACCAAAAGCGAGGAGTTTTTTACCTCTTAGCTTGGCCTCATTTACCACAGTTTTAATCCAATGCAATAAATACATTCGCTCTTCAATTTGGTGATAGCCATCGCTTTTATTTTTGTAGGTTGTTTCATTTACTTGTTGATACATATTGCCATCTATCGCTAAAATCCACACCCCATCCAAAGGCTCAACAAGATACGTAAAGTCAAAATAGGCAACACCTTGACTTTCGTATTTTCGATCAGTTAGACGAAATTCTTGCCCTTTCTTGTACGATTCATATGCGAAAGGTTGAAAAGGCGTAGTATAAAAAAGATCCGTCTCTCTAGGTTGTAATCCAAAATTTTGGATGAAGGGATACATTGATTCATATCCCAGTTCTCTCATCTCAGGATATAGGAGATCTTCCTTTTTTTTTACTAAATGCTCAGCCGAATAAACACCAATAACAGCTCCTTTTTGCGTTAAAAAGTCAGATTTTCCACTTTCGCGATCCAATTGATTTACGGCTTCATGATTGCCATTAGTCAATAGAAAACGCATGCCATATCGTTGCTCAAACTCAGTCAACAACTCCTGTGTTGCCTTGAGGTTCAGCGCTTGTCCATCATCTGTATAATCACCGCTAATAAGCACTAAACGCACATCTTGAGCTGCCAAATCTGTCAGCGCTTGTCGAAAGGCAAAATAATTCTCGTTAAACAGACGTGTTGATGCCATTTGACCAGACAACGACCGAACAAATTCGAAGGTCTTGGTTTCTTTGTTGTAAAAAGGCGCTAAAGTTGTCGCTTCTTTGAGATAAATTTGATGTAAGTGAGGATCAGATACTACCCCAATTTTTACTTCTTGTGCAGTGATACAAGTAGTCCACAACAAAAAAAGACCGTATATTTTCTTTCTCATCTACTCCCTGTTCATTTTAAAAAACATATTCAATGCTGCTGGCGTATCGGTATTGATAAAATCAACCTGTAGCTCATCAAGCGTTTGCCAAGCTTTTGGAGTATCTGGAGTAGCCCAAAATCGGATAGGTTTGTTCATTTGATGGGCTTGTGCGATCTTTTCTTTCAATATTGCACTGTCATTTTGAGGTAATTCACCTATTCCCTTCCACTTAGACAAGGACTGAAAGTTATAACTAACCATGCCAATTTTATCCAAAAGATCCATATCCCCATTCCATGTGTCTTGTACTTGAAAATCGACTTTTACATACGAAGGCACGTTCAAGAAATAGCGGAGTTCCGGTTTATTTCCTGAGAGGACAAATTGAATATTTTCTTGTGTAATCACAGGTTCGTATTGTTTTAAAATAGGCAACAACAACGCCAGGGTAGTTTCTGCATCTCCCTTTACATCTATCAAAAACTGTAAATTTTTCGGCTGTCCTAAGGCTAATTCAACGGCTTGTTTTAAGGGTTCTAAATACAAGCGTTCAATTGTTCGATGGGGTTTTGCATCTTCTATATCATGCGCTACAAATAAGGCGTGATCCGCCAAAACTAAATCGATTTCAATCGAATTCATCCCTTGGCTATAGGCATTCCAAAACGGAACATTTCGATCATAATCATTGTGTGAATGGAACTTAATTTCTCTTTCTTGCGCTTGTATAAAAGTGCAACAACAAAACCATCCTAAAATAAAACTCATTTTTTTCATTTCTATTCTCTTATGCTATGGTGTGTATACCTAATAATCTGGGTTTTTTCGTCGGCTAAAAGTATAAAGAATGAGATTGCTAAACCGATGCGAACCAATAATTTAAAGTAGAGTTAACCTAGAGCCAACAGATTCGCACTTTTGCTTAACATTCACGTATCACCCAATAAAAATCGCTTGTTTAACTCTTTTTAAAACGAATGCATAAATCTGCCACATCTACTTCTTAAAATCAGGTCTTTTTCGTATTTTTACCTTCTAATTCATACGAAACTATGTCAAGAGTAATTTTATCCTTACAAAATGTAAACATTTATCAAAATAAGCATCAGGTATTATCCAATGTAAACTTAGAAGTGAACAAAGGAGAGTTCTTGTACATTATTGGTAAAACTGGGGCAGGAAAAAGTAGTTTTATGAAAACGCTTTATGCTGATTTAGCCTTAACAGAGGGTGAAGGAACAATTGTAGATTACGATTTGCGTCAGCTAAAAGAAAAGGATATTCCTTATTTAAGACGTTCGTTGGGAATTGTATTTCAAGATTTTAAGCTTTTACCCGATCGCACAGTTTACGGCAATTTACAATTTGCGCTAAAAGCGACAGGATGGTCTGAAAAAGAGGCTATTGACAGACGTATTGAAGAAGTATTAGAACGCGTAGGTATGTTGTCTCATTTACAAAAAATGCCCCACCAACTTTCAGGTGGAGAACAGCAACGTATCGCTATTGCTCGTGCACTATTAAACGATCCTGATTTAATCTTGGCCGATGAGCCAACAGGAAACTTAGATCCACAAACTAGTTCAGAAGTAATGGAGTTACTTTTGGAGATTAACAAAAACGGTCGTACGATCATCATGGTTACACACGATTATGCATTGTTATTGAAATATCCTGCTAAAACATTGAAATGCGACGATAAATCACTATTTGAAGTGATTCACCGCACCTCGTAATTTGTATGCTATCCATTGTAATACCCGTATATAATTACCCTATTCTACCCTTGGTAGAACGATTACATCAAGAAGCTTCAACATTAAACATTCCCTTTGAGATCTTGGTTTGTGACGATGCTTCTCATTCGGTATTTGACAATGAATCTATCGTACAATTACAGCATACCCGTTTACTAAAGAATCAAGTCAATCGTCATGTTGCTTATACGCGGAATCGATTATTGGCTGAAGCGCAATATCCGTGGGTTTTACTATTGGATGCAGATACCTATCCCCTTGCAGCCAATTTTATACAAACCTACCTTACTCAACGCGATCAGGGCCTGTTTTTTCAAGGCGGATTTACCTATCAGTCTACAGAAAAAAAGCAGACTCTGCGATTGAAATACGGCATTGAGATTGAACAGCATAAACACATACATTCTTGTTGCAATCTTTTCTTCAATCAACAACAATTGCAGCTACAATTTGACGAGTCTATTCAAACCTATGGCTACGAAGACACTTTGTTTTTTTTGCAAGTACAAAAACGCGACATTGCTATAACGCGATTAAACAATAAAGTGGCACATCTAAGTACAGAGTCAAACGCAACGTATTTAGAGCGAACACAACAAGCCTGTAATGTTTTAGCAACATTAGTCCTCAACCAAACCATACATCCGCAAGAAATTCAATTGAGCCATCGCTATAGTCAATTACAAAAGAGTCATTTAACCGCTTTACTCACAGGTATAGATTTGTTGATAGGAAAATGGATTACACGCAATCTTTTGAGCGAGACCCCCTCTATGTTGTTATTCAAATTATTTAAATTGATTGCTTACCACAAAGCGATCCAAGCTATTCAAAAAACTAAACCACTGTTGTAAGACCAGAGATTTATCATAAGTCTTTACGGCTTGTTTGGCTTGTTCTCCAAACTGTCGTACTACATCAGGATGATCCATGAACTCCAAACAACATTGAACCATTCTTTGCTGATCGCCAAAAGGCACTAAATACCCATCTATTCCAGATGTAATTAAATCTGCCGGACCATAAGGTACATCATATGCTACGACAGGAACACCTAAAGCCATCGCTTCTAAAAACGCCATGGGCATGCCCTCCATTTTTGAAGTATGAAGTACAAAGGCACTGTTTTCTATCTCTTGTTGGATAAGCTCTACTTCGCCCTTCCACGTTACGTTATCAGTAGCTATTTTTTTGATTGTATCGACATAACCGACTTCTCCTGTACCGCAAATTACCAAATGCCAATCTGGTCTCAGCTGTTGAATTTCTCTCCAAATAGCCAAAAGTTCTTCGTAATTTTTCTCAGGAACTATTCTCCCAATGGCCAGTATTTGCTTAGTGTGTGTTTTCTCTGGTACTACACTCGTATTTTCCTGCTCTATCCAGTTGGGAATCACCGTCACATTGCGATGTTGCCAATCTTTTGCCGAACTCTTATTCAACAAAATAAGTCCTGTAAATCGCTTGCTTAGTGCTAGGGTAAGACGATCAACCAAGACGCGTTTAATCTTTGAGGTTATCGGACTCAACAAAAAATTGCGCGATCCGTGTACTTCAAAGTATATCGGTGCTTGGGTTTTCAGTAGATAAGAGGCACAATATCCTTTTATTCCATTGTCGACAACAATAATCACATCGGGTTGAAAGTTAGATACAACTTCTTGATTGATAAAATCATAATAGCGTTTCATTTGCAAAAGGGTGCGGATAGGTTGCTTGTACCAAACAAAATGAACTGCGCGATCAAAGGTGTAAAAAGGCAATGAAGAAGCATCATTTGTACTTACAACTTGTACGCGATGACCTGCCTGAACAAATGCTGCTGTTTTTTGACTGATGATCCGAGCGACTCCTCCACCTCCACTAAGGGAAGTGCCAATATACAGGATATTTAGTTTTTTAAATTCCATGTGTGCATATATTGGTTAGCAATTTTCTTACAATCGTGCGTTTCATATACAAACGTTTGAGCTCGTTTACCTATTGCTGTACTAACATTCCTGTTCTCAATTAACCAGCTCAACTTTTCTACTAAATACCCTACATCGGGTTTTGCCTCAATACACACTTCATCTGCATTGAGCTGATAGTGCGTTAAAAATTCTTTATTTGCTCCAGTAAAGACAACTTTCCCTTTAGCCATAGCTTCTAATGCGTTATATCCTTGATCTTTAGAATACACTTGATCCAACACGATAGTCGCTTTTTGTTGAGCGCGTTGATAGGCTTGGTAGGGCAATTGTTCTGCTATAATAATCTCAATCTGATCGTTGTATTTTTCTTGGATTTGCAGCAAAGCTTCTTCAAAGAACTGAATCCCCTTTTGATAGTAGTTACCACGATTAATTCCAAGAAATATACACACCTTATTTTCTAAAGGTTGTATTTCTTCTTTTTCTGAATGTACTACAACGGGATGTGGAATCAATCCTAGATATTTGGACTGTTTTTTATTGGGATTGACATAATCCATATCACTTGCAATGATTCCTTGGCAACGATCTACAATCATTTGTTGGGTTTGAATAACTCCTTTATTGAGGTAAACATCTACATATTCATACTGCGATTTTAACTTCGGGTTTGCCAATAAAGGTTGTAACAAGGATATTTCGTTAGGATGTTCAATCAGGTATTTTAATCCATAGACATCAATACCGCAAGAAAGTAGAAATACTTTTTTATTTTGATCAAACAGTCTCCGTAAGATTTTTCTTTCCCAAGAAGCTATCGTTTGAATGGGGCGATCATTAATCAATTGAACAACATCAAAATCGCGCATTTTCTTTAATCGTTGTTGTGCCTTCCATCCTTTTTCTATTTCTGCTATGTCCCAACGAAAAACCTTGTGAATAGCTTTGCGAAAAAAGGTTCCCCATCGACTTGAAACCCATTGCGGACGAATAGATATATCAACAGCTAGATCTTTGAATTTATCTCCATCGCCAACTACTACAACTTCCTTCACCAAAGGGTGTTGCAATAATCCTTTTTTTAAGGCAGAATGTAATCCGCTATAATCTCCAATTAGAAGTATTCTCATTATCTTAGCCGTGATTTGTTCAAATGTACGTTTATCTTTTTATGTCACAAAAGAAAATAAAAATAGCATTACTGGGTGATACCCTTGCCTATGGAGGCGCAGAACGCGTGCACAGCACCTTATCCATCTATTTAGACCGGATGGGATTTGACGTGCATAACATTATCAACTTAGACGCTATTTCATATCCGTATGGAGGTAAATTGTACAACCTAGGTATCTACAAATCGGCCTCTTCTTCGCTACTCAATAAATGGAAACGATACCAACTGTTTCGCAATTATATCCGAACCCATGCCTTTGACTATATCGTCGACTTCAGAACGAGAAGCAAACCTACAACAGAAGTGTTGTTACACTACCTCGTTTTTAATACTGGTTATATTCCAACGGTACACAGTTCAGCGCTTTCATGGTATTTTACCTCTCGTACATTTTTGGGGAAGCGACTTTACCGCAAGGCTAAAGAAGTGATTTGCGTTAGTCAAGCTATAACAGATCAAGTGCGTGCAACTTATGGTTATACTAATGTTCGCACGATATACAACCCCATTACGATTCGCTCAATTCAAGAACAAGCCTCTGCACCCAATCCTTTTCGAGACACAACTTATATTGTGGCATGCGGAAGAATGGATACCGATCTCAAACAATTTGATCGCTTAATTGATATCTATAGTCAAAGTCAATTACCCGATCTAGGAATTCGCTTGCTTATTTTGGGAGATGGCATACAAAGAAAGAACCTAGAACATCAAGTAGAGACATTAGGTTTAAAACAGTGGGTTAGTCTCCCTGGTTTTATGGCTAATCCCTTTTCTATTTTTAAGGGTGCTTTGTTTTTTGTTCACAGCAGTCGATTAGAAGGGTTTCCTACTGTTTTACTTGAGGCCTTCGCTTGCGGTTTACCTGTCATTTCCTTTGATTGTCCGACTGGTCCACGTGAAATAATTACATCTGATTACAACGGATTACTAATTGAAAATCAAAACTTTAAAGCGTTAAAAGAAGGGATGGAACTATTGGCTACCTCTAGTGAACAACGAAATAAACTAAAGCTAAACGCCCTGCAAACAGCAAAGCAATATGATATGGATTCGATTGGTAAGCAGTGGTTAAACCTCTTGCGTTGAAGCAACTAGGGCTAAAAAAAGTTCATACGATCGGATGTAGTCTCCTTCATCATACACATCTGAATTAACCGCTAAACAAACTGTTCCTGCATCAAAATTTTCCAGTTTACTCCAAATTCCAGGTTGTAAGAGTAAGCCTGTGGTGGGTTCATGTAGGTGTACTTTTCTACTGTGTATCCCATCATCGAGGATCACATCCAAACTACCGTGCAACGCAAAGAGAACTGTACTTTGTTCTTTATGTGCATGCCCCCCTCTATTTTTTCCGTGTGGGACGTCATAAATAAAAAATAAACGCTTTATTGCAAAGGGAACTGTATCCTCCTGAATAACCGCAAGATTGCCTCTTTCATCGATAATTTCCGGGATATTAATTTCGCTGCAATCAAAAATGGTGTACTTCTTCATTTATGTTTGGTTGTGTTTGGACTCCAAACGGCTAAAATACCAAGAAAAATAGACAACTAAAACACAACTGTAAATTATATATGCAAAAGTATAGCCCAAGGTAGCCGCTTCGACCTTTAATGCAGGAATTAACAAGTAAGTAAAGCCGTAATAACAGCTGAAAAATAAGGTTTCACAGATCAAATAAGGCCAAACCAATCGCTCTGTATAAAAGAGTAAACCGTAAATTAAAATCGCCCCTTTGATAAAATCACCAATCAACTGCCACTGCATCAAATCGATCATCGGGCTAAAACTATCATCTAAAATAAGGGGAATGATCCAACTTCTCGTCAAATAAACAAGGAGAAGCCCCAAAGCAAATAGCGGTAAAACTCCCTTTAAATAAAGGCGAATAATCGTCTTCTTCTCTTGGTATATATTAGTTTTAGCTAATTTTGGTAAAAAGTAAGTAAAAGCCAATGTGGTAATAAAGAGCATATAAATTCCCGATATGCGTTGAATTCCCTCCCAAATTCCCGCTAATTCAACCCCTGTATGTTGCATCAATAACTTGCGTATCCACAGCAAACACAACGGATTTACTACAGCAGAAAAAAGAGCCATTACAGCATAAGAAAACAACGGTTTTATCAGATTGAAATCAAAAGATTGCCATTTCAATTTCAGTTCTTTTTTGACCCAGATAAGCGAAATAAAAAACAAGATCACAGGACTGATAACCATGGCTAATAAAGCACCTTTTATACCTTGAGTATACACGAAGTAAATTGTTATTCCCAAGCCTGATATATTGCCAATAATATTTAAGTAGATCACTTTTTTAAACTGTTCTAATCCCGTTAAAAAGGCAATTAAAATACCATTCAAAACTTGTAGAGGAAAAGCAAATGCAATAAAGAGGAAGAGACTTGGCATGGAGAAGGTTCCTTCGAACAAATAGGAATCTAGTTGATTTCTAAAAACAACAAATAGCAAAGACACAACAAGCAACACGCTTAACATAAAGCGCAACAATACATTAATAAATCGCTCAATATGAGTTTTGTCTTCGCGATGAGAAGCAACATATTGTACAATGCCATTGGCAAAACCGAAAGAAGTAAAGGCCTCCATTGCCGTTAACATGTTTCGCAAATTTCCCATATAGGCCATACCCGAAGCACCAACAAATAAGGCCAATATTTTAGCAGAAAATAAAGCCGTAACTAAACGCACAACAATTCCCACCGAATTGAGAAGGGTAACTGCTGTGAGCTCGCTATTCTTGTATTTCTGCCAAAGGTCTTTGATCATTAATATGCGTTTAAAGCGTCAATGATTTGCGTTACTTCGTCATCTGTCAATACTGGAGACATAGGTAAACTCACAACTTCGTTGTGAATCAATTCTGTTACGGGTAATTGTAGATAGCGAAAATCACTTAGCGCTGGTTGTTGATGAGGTGCAATGGGATAGTGAATAAGCGTTTGAATTCCTTTCTTGAGCAAGTAAAGCTGAAAATGTTCTCGTTCGGCTACGCGAACAACAAACAAATGAAAATTGTGTCCTGCTCCTGCAACCAAATGCGGTAGAATAATCTTAACGTTTTTCACTTCTCTCAAATAGCGATAGGCGATGTGCAATCGCTTTTGATTGTCTGCATCCAAATGCGGTAATTTCAGATTGAGCATTGCTGCTTGTAGCTCGTCTAAACGAGAATTAAATCCTTTGTATTTATTCTGATACTTGATGTGAGATCCATAGTTTCGCGTTGCGCGAAGTACCTCTACCAAATCCAAATGATTCGTTGTAATTGCACCACCATCACCCACGCATCCTAAATTCTTACTGGGGTAAAAACTAAAAGCCGCTGCATCACCGTAAGCCCCTGCCTTTCCTTTATAAGCCACGACACCATGGGCTTGAGCTGCGTCTTCAATCAACAATAATCCACGATCCTGACAATAGGCTTTTATTTTATCCATCTCATAGACATGACCATATAAGTGTACAACGAGAATTGCTTTGGTTGAAGATGTCATGGAATAATTAATTCCACTTACATCTACCGTATAACTATCGAGATTGGGCTCAACAAACACGGGATTCAACCCACAATCCAACAAGGCTAAAATCGTTGCAATATACGTGTTGGCTGGAACTAAGACATCATCACCTTTACTCAATTTTCCCAGTTTGATATAACCGTCAAAAATCAACTTTAAAGCATCTAATCCATTGCCCACACTAATACAAAAAGACGTACCGCAATAAGCAGCAAAATCTTCTTCGAATTGAACTACTTCATTGCCTAAAATATATCTCCCCTTTTGGAACACTTCTTTTACCTTATCAAGATAAGCCGCTTCGTAGCGTTGGTTAATCTGTTGTAAATCTAAAAATGATATCATCGGTAAATTGTGCTTTAGAAAAGTAAATATAGGTGTTTTTTTTGTTGTTCGTTGTTTGTTGTTTGCTGTTCGTTTGTTGTTGGAAAGAAAATACTACCTATTATTATAAAAATCTACAGTAAACAATAATCGATAACAAAAAAAAGCCCTACTTGTAAGTAGGGCTTTTTACTATATTAAGTAAGACTAATCTGATTTGACAAACGTTTCTTATTTTACTTTATTAACGATAGCTGCGAAAGCTTCAGGGTGATTTGTAGCTAAATCTGCAAGAACTTTACGGTTCAATTCGATGTTATTAGCTTTCAATTTACCGATGAATACAGAATAGCTTAATCCGTGTAATCTTGCACCAGCGTTGATACGCATAATCCAAAGAGAACGGAAATTTCTTTTCTTTTGTTTTCTATCACGGTAAGCATAAAGCATTGCTTTTTCTACCGCGTTTTTAGCTACTGTCCAAACGTTTTTACGTCTTCCAAAGTAACCTTTGGCTTGCTTCAAAATTCTTTTTCTTCTTGCTCTTGAAGCTACTGAGTTTACTGATCTTGCCATTTCTTTACAAGTGTTTTTTGTAGTGGGCGACTTTTACAAGTTCTTCTAAATTACTAAGCGCCACTCCAGGGTTATTAAATAAATTTAACCGAATCTTTTTCTAGTTACCTAGAATTAGATTAATCTTAATTGATCTTTGATGCTGTGCTCATCTGCTTTAGATACTAAAGTAGAGTGAGTTAAAGCTAATTTACGCTTTTTAGATTTTTTAGTCAAAATGTGACTTTTGAAAGCGTGTTTTCTTTTGATTCTTCCAGTACCTGTTAGCTTGAAACGCTTTTTAGCACTAGATTTAGTTTTCATTTTAGGCATTTTGTTCCTAGGTATTATGATTATCTTACTTAATTCTATTTTTATTCTTTATTGCTAAAGAATTATTTTGTTTTCTTTTTAGGAGCGATGAACATGGTCATACGTTTACCTTCCAATACTGGCATTGATTCAACTTTTCCGAATTCTTCCAAGTCTTGTGCTAATCTAAGTAACAAAATTTGTCCTTGATCCTTGTAGATGATAGAACGACCTTTAAAGAATACGAATGCTTTCAATTTAGCTCCTTCTTTTAAGAACTTTTCTGCATTCTTTTTCTTAAACTCATAGTCATGCTCATCAGTTTGAGGACCAAAACGAATTTCCTTTACGGTAATTTGCGTTGATTTAGCTTTCAACATTTTCTCGCGCTTCTTTTGCTCGTAAAGGAATTTTTTATAGTCAATTACTTTACAAACGGGCGGTTCTGCATTGGGAGAAATCTCCACTAAATCTAATTCTTGCTCTTCAGCTAAACGCAAAGCGTCTGCTAGTTTATATACACCCGTTTCGACATTGTCTCCGACAAGTCGAACTTCAGGAACACGGATTGCGTTGTTTACTCTGTGCAAATCCTTCTTCTCTTCGCGAGGTCTAAATCCTCCTCTTTGTCTTACTGCTATGGCTTTAAAAATTTTAATGCTTGGTTCTACAAGCGTTATACATAATTGTTCTTATTCTCCGAACTGTTTCATTGATGAACTCACTTCTTTCTGAACAAAAGCAATAAATTCTTCAATTTTCATCGTTTGATTCGTCTTTCCTGCCTCTCCGTGTTTACGCACTGAGATTGTTCCGTTTTTCTCTTCTTCTTCTCCTACAATCAACATATAAGGGAACTTTTGTACCTCGGCTTCACGGATTTTCTTTCCAATCGTTTCATTTCTGTTATCTACGACCGCGCGAATTTCGTCATTTTCTAGCAAATCTAAAACTTTTTTCGCATATTTTTCATACTTCTCACTCAAAGACAGTATAATAGCTTGTTCTGGCATCAACCAAAGTGGGAAATTTCCACCTGTATGCTCCAACAAAATTGCGATAAAACGCTCCATAGATCCAAATGGTGCTCTGTGAATCATCACAGGTCTATGTAACTCGTTATCAGATCCTTTATATGTTAATTCAAAACGCTCTGGTAAATTGTAATCTACTTGGATTGTACCTAACTGCCAGCTTCTACCTAACGCATCTTTCACCATAAAGTCTAACTTCGGACCATAGAAAGCAGCTTCTCCACTCTCGATCACATAGTTTAATCCTTTATCTTTTGCTGCGTTGATAATCGCTTGTTCTGCTTTTTCCCAGTTCTCTACTGATCCAATATACTTATCTGGATTGGTTAAATCGCGAACTGATACTTGCGCTGTAAAGTTTTCAAATCCTAAAGATCCGAATACGTACAAGACTAAATCAATTACTTTTTTGAATTCTTCATCCAATTGATCTGGTGTACAGAAAATATGTGCATCATCTTGAGTAAATCCACGTACACGTGTTAATCCGTGTAACTCTCCTGATTGCTCATAACGGTAAACCGTTCCAAACTCAGCAAAACGCTTTGGTAAATCTTTGTATGACCAAGGTCTTGCGTTGTAAATCTCACAGTGATGTGGACAGTTCATTGGTTTTAACAAGAACTCCTCCCCTTCTACTGGTGTGTGAATCGGTTGGAAACTATCTGCTCCATATTTTGCATAGTGACCTGAAGTAACATACAACTCTTTTTGTCCGATGTGTGGTGTTACGACTTGTTCGTATCCTGCTTTTTTCTGTGCTTTACGCAAGAAATACTCCAATCGATCTCTTAAAGCAGCTCCTTTAGGCAACCATAAAGGCAATCCTTGTCCTACTTTTTGAGAGAATGTAAATAATTCTAGCTCTTTCCCCAATTTACGGTGATCGCGTTTTTTAGCTTCTTCTAGTAAAGCTAAATAATCTGTAAGATCTTTTTGTTTCGGGAATGAGATACCGTATACACGTGTTAGCTGTTTGTTTTTCTCGTCTCCTCTCCAGTATGCACCAGCAATAGACAAGATTTTAAACGCTTTGATAATTCCTGTATTGGGAATATGCCCACCACGACATAAATCTGTAAATGTATCGTGATCACAGAACGTAATTGTACCATCTTCTAGGTTTTCAATTAGCTCTACTTTGTATGGGTTTTCTTCTTTTTTATACATCGCTAATGCCTCTGCTTTGGAAGCAGATCGCATAGAAAACTCGTGTTTCCCTCTAGCAATATCTAAAAACTTATCTTCAATTCTCTTAAAATCAGCATCTGTTACTTTGTGATCCATAAAATCCACGTCATAGTAGAATCCGTTTTCAATTGCTGGACCAATCGTTAATTTGATGCCTGGGAATAATTCAAGTAACGCTTGCGCCATTACGTGAGAAGAAGAATGCCAAAATGCTTTCTTTCCTTCTGCATCATTCCATGAATATAAAACTAGACTACCGTCCGTGGTCAAAGCAGTGGTGGTTTCGATGGTGGTACCATTGAAGTTGGCAGAAATAATATTTCTTGCTAAACCTTCACTTATACTTTTAGCAACATCGAAAGGAGTTACCCCTGAGGCAAACTCTTTCACTGATCCGTCTGGTAATGTAATTTTTATCATAATTATTTTTAAAAAATGAGTTGCAAAGATACAAGTTTTAGCGAATAATAACAATACATTTTATGCGCTTTTACACGCTTTTATAAGAAAACAAGTCATTCTCTTTTGCTCGGTTTGTCATCCTTTGTTTTTTTCCATCTGCTGGATAATCTCTTTGCGGTAGGTATTCCCCCAATTGGCCAAGGCTTGGATCACCGGAGTCAGGGTAATTCCAAAGGGAGAAATGGCATATTCTACTGCTACAACAGCACCATCAAGTTCCGTTCGAATAACCAATTGATTAAGCTCTAAATCGCGTAATTCTTTACTGAGTACTTTGGCTGAAATATCCCCTAAAATACGTTGAAGTTCCATAAAACGCAATTTATCATGCATCAATAACGTCCCCAAGATATGTAATTTCCACTTTCCGCTTAAAATAGACATACTATCCTTAACTCCCATTACATTGGTTTTACACTTTGCTTGTTGTTCCTTCATATCTTGTTTTACAATTGCGCTATAGGTAAAGATACGACATATTGCCGATATAGCTCCACTCCTTCCAGATTAGTTACCAAAAAGTAACCACTTACCTATTGGTTAGCTCCATCTATTTCTCCCTTTAATCGCCCTAACTTTGTCTCACAAATCAAAAACAAAAACCATGAACAAAAAAAATAATCTACTGGGTATCAACCAGTTTATTCAGCCTTTTTATGTTATTCAGCGCTTATAGCTATTTTACGGATCCCTCGTTTAAAGAAGCTTTCGCATATTTAGGATATCCTGATTACTTCCGCATTGAACTAGGAGTGGCTAAAATACTAGGTGTACTCGCCCTACTTCTTCCCTTTTTACCCCGTATAATCAAAGGATTTGCTTATGCCGGGTTTACCATCAACATTATTGCAGCAGCTATTGCCCACCTTGCTGTGGGTGAAGGAATCCGCTCTTTAGTTCCCATGGTAATCGCAGGCGTTTTATTGGCACTTTCTTACTACTTTCTTCCCTTATCATTAAATACCTCAACAACTAGTTAAAGTTAATATAGTCGTTCACCAAATCGAGTTCCCGTACATTAACGCTACCTGAATCACCCCTATTTATTGATAAAAAAAGAAAATCCGAGAAACGATGGAAGTATTCTTTGCAGAAGGTTTCAAAAATTATAACAAAAAGTGTACTTTCGCAGGGTATTTTACAACGCAACAACACACATTTTTATGTACAAGAGTATTCTCAAACCGTTTTTCTTTTCTTTAGATCCTGAAAAGGCACACCATTTTACGTTTAATTCGCTGAAATTCATCAACAAGATTCCGGGTGTATCGGCGATGATTCGCTCAAAATTTCAAGTAAATGATCCGCGATTAGAACGAGAGGTATTTGGTTTAAAGTTTAAAAATCCGGTTGGTTTAGCCGCTGGTTTAGATAAAGATGCTAAGCTGTACAGTGAGCTTGAGAATTTCGGTTTTGGCTTTATTGAAATCGGAACGATTACACCTAAGGCACAGGATGGAAACCCGAAAAAACGCTTGTTCCGCTTAGTAGAAGATCACGCTCTAATTAACCGCATGGGATTCAATAACGGGGGAATTGAGCAAGCGATTGAACGCCTGAAGAAAAACAAAGGAACGTTAATTGGTGGAAATATCGGTAAAAACAAAGTAACACCAAACGAGCAAGCTATTGACGATTATGAGATTTGCTTTGATGCGCTTTTCCCTTATGTAGATTATTTTGTGGTGAATGTGAGTTCTCCAAACACGCCAAATCTGCGTGCTTTACAAGATAAAGAACCGCTTACGGCTTTACTAAATGCCTTGCAAACTAAAAACAACGGCAAACCCAAAAGCAAACCGATTCTCTTGAAAATCGCACCGGATTTAACAGATAGTCAACTGTTGGATATCATCGATATTGTAGCAGAAACGAAAATTGCTGGGGTAATTGCAACGAACACCACAATTAGCCGCGAAGGTTTACAATCAGAGAAAAAGATTGAAACAGGTGGATTAAGTGGAAAACCCCTAACAAACCGCAGTACGGAAGTAATTCGCTTCTTAGCGGACAAAAGCAATCGCGCGTTTCCAATTATCGGTGTAGGCGGAATCCATTCCCCTGCTGATGCAATAGAAAAATTAGAAGCTGGTGCTTCTCTTATTCAACTTTATACGGGATTCATTTATGAAGGACCTGCATTGATTAAAGCAATCAACAAAAAGATTTTAGAACAATATAAATAATAAAAATCCGCCAATAGGCGGATTTTTTTGTGCTATAAGTCTTATTCTTCTTCAAGCATGGACGTCCCTTTTGACTGATCTCCTGAGGTCCATTGCCACGTTTCATGTAATCGGATTTTTCCATTGGCCAACATTTCGGGTATGGATTGACACATCCCCGTCATCAGCTCTCCTCTATCGTTAATCTGATGGTAGCGCATATCAATTTTCCCTTTATCATCTACAAGCCCGAGTAATTGCCCACAGACAATCTTTCCTCCTTGATACGATGCCGTTAAAATATTTCCCTCTTGTTTGTAGTGAAACACCGTCTCACTTGAGGTCTCTCCATTGGGTGTATTACTTGCTGCTCTAAATATTTTGTCGTTGTAGTTGATCATGATTTTCTTATTTAAAAATATAAATTACACCTAAAAGATGTTTAAAAGATCACAGCACTTAATCGACTAGATTCTAATGTCTGTAAATCGATGCATTCGCCAAATTTATTTATTACTTGATTACCCAAAAAAGGTAAAAATGAACCAAATATTTTCTCTTTGGGAATGACAATAGTCTCTAAACTTCCTTTTTCTAAATCAAGGGTATAAAAACAAGGTTGCCTTTCCTCTTTTCCTTCCACTACAATATCGTATACATGAGAAAAATATACCTTTCCTTCCCAGATAAAATACTCAGGAGCATAATAGAGGGAAGAATCGAAATCGAGTTTAATTTGCCAAATCACCTCACCTGCCTTACACAACGTTGCGATATAATCTCCATCGATATAAAAATAGGTTTCCTCCGCAATCAAAGATACACGGTGAATCAATCGCTTGGACGGCAAGGCAACAACACGCCCTTCTCCTGTTTGAAAATCGAAGTGAAAGACTTCTGCTTTTTTTCTGGGATTCGGTAAAACGAAGGTTTGTAGTTCTTCATTTAAATGACCATAAGACAGCGGATGAGCTCCTGGAAAAGTATACACTATTTCCTCTGTTTTCAAATTGTATACAAACACTTTCTCCCTTCTCTTTATATCCCCTCTTATGACAATCCAATCTTCTACAGGAGAAAATAGTGCTTCATACCCAAAGGCAACCTTTGTAACCACAAGCTCTTGCTGTGTTTCTACTTCCACAAGACGAATGAACCGCTTACGGGTGTCAAAGGTGGTATCAATAGTGAGCACCCGTTTTCCATCAGTAGATAGAGACATTATTTCACTTGTTTTGGGGTTCTTGGAAACGAGGTACTTCTTTTCTTCTTCAAAGTCATAAACAAAACTACCAAAGCTAGAGTTGTCACAAAAGAAAGCACGAGAATTTGCTAAACTAACACCATACTCACTATAGTAGATTTCTGGTTGGGTATTCTTTTTCATATTAATTGCATTGCTGGTTAAATATACTTTTAATTTGTGAATCTTTCTTTTTCTTTTATTTCCAAAGCAACACTCTTTTGAAAACAAAAAAAATCACTCAATTAAAACACAGAGAATAAAACACTTACATTTTTTTAGTAAAAAAAGAAGCAAATATCCCTTGAAAACCCTTGTATTGCATGCAAATTATCCTATATTTGCACTCGCAATACGGAAGTAAAGCAGACTACTGGAGAAATGGCAGAGTGGTCGATTGCGGCAGTCTTGAAAACTGTTGACTGTAACAGGTCCGGGGGTTCGAATCCCTCTTTCTCCGCAGATTGCCATGATTATCAGGTAATTACAACTATAACACCCAATTTTACACCCAAAAATGTAACGTTGGGTTTTTTTATGGGATTTATTTAAGTAAATTGGCTAAAATTTAATTAGATATGTTTATTTTATAGATTTTAATCTACTTAATATCAATACTAACTTATGTTAAAACCAAACAAAATGTCAAGAATTCATTTTTTAAATGTGTTAGAAGGAGATTGTAATATTATTGAGCATGATTCAGGTCGAAAGACTGTGATTGATGTTAGTAATGCTTATAATGATTATGACACAGAAGCAGAAGTAGCTGTAAAAAATTCTCAACGTAGAAAGGATATGTATGAAAGGACGCAAGTTCCCTCAAACAAAAAAGATTATCAGCAAAAAAAAACTCCTGATAACCCAATCCATTATCTAAAAAAATTAAATATTAACCAAATTTTTCGTTTTATAGTTACTCATCCAGATATGGATCATTTAGATGGTATAGAAGATTTGTTTAATGAGTTTTCTATTGCAAATATATGGGATACAGATAATAAAAAGGAAATTTCAGATAAGGCTGGTTCTGGAGGTTACAATATGGATGATTGGGAGTTTTATAAGTCAATACGTGATGGTATAAAAAAACCAGCTACGAGATTAACATATTTTTCAGGTAATTCAAATTTGTATTATAATGAAGATTATATTGAGATCTTATCCCCAACACCACAAATTCTAAAGCAATGCAATCAGAAGGAGAATTGGAACGATTCATCTTATGTAATTTTGTACACTCCTCCAAAATTAGGAGGAGGTAAATGGAAAATATTGTTTGCTGGTGATAGTGAAGATCTAACTTGGGAACATATTATAGAAAATTATTCAGAAAAAGTAGCAAATGTAGATGTTTTATTTGCTCCACATCACGGAAGAGATTCTGGTCGTAATTACAATTTTCTAACAGTTGTAAATCCAAAAACTACTCTTTTTGGAAACGCTAGTTCAAAACATCTTGCTTATAATAAATATAATAGTGGCCTCAAAATAACAAATAACCAAGCAGGATATGTAGTCTTGAATATTACTCCCGAATCTTTAGAGATTTATGTTAAAAATTTTGAATTTGCAAGAGACTTTAGACATAAAAAAAATTGGGAAGGAGACCCACCATTTTGTAAATATAATGACGCATTTTTTCTTTGTCAATATACCGCAAAATAAACAAGAATTATGAATTTTAAATCTTACGATATATTATCATCACTTGTTCCTGGATTTATAATGCTATTGTGCTATTTACCTTTTTTAGGCTTCGAATATAACAAAGATTATGTAATTGGTTACACAGCAATAGCATTTGGATTAGGTTATTTACTGAATATCATTAGTAGTTTATTAGAAGAATTTTATTTTTTCACTTGGTGTGGGCGTCCTTCATGTAAATTACTTGAAGGAAAAGGTATGTGGAAAATAAAACAATATAATCATTCTAAATTAAAAAGTCATTTAATTTCTAAAACTGAAAATCCAACACCCTGTAATAAAGAACTATTTAGCATAGCTATGCGAGTAGTATTTTCTACCAAAGATACAAGAATGGAAGACTTTAGTAATAGTTACGCATTTTCTAGAACTATGTTAACTTGTTCAATCTTATCAACTGTTGTAATAATAGCAAATTACTATGATGATTTGAGAGCTTATTCATCTTTAATAGTTGTAATACTATTTTGGTACAGAGCAAAAGAAAGAGGCTATTATTTTTCTAAAGAAGTTTTACAAATTTACTCTAAAATTGAAAATATATAAGTTTTTTTCCGAAACATTACATTGGAAGAATAGATAGGTTAGAGATGAGTTGAAAATCATTGAATACCAATAAATGAGTTAAACCATAGAAAACCATAAAATCTAATATGGTGTTTTTGAAGTGTAGCTTTAAGATATAACAAGCAGTAATTTTCGGATTACTGCTTTTTTTTTACTTTTTTAAACAGCTAAGTACAAGTCATCGTGTTTCTAAAAGCTACCGAGATGTTCAACATTTTTTTGTAAAAAGGTGGAATTTAGTCTAAATTGATAGCTTCTGTTTTGTATTTAGCAAAAGCCTATAAAATTGACTTTTGTTAAGTATTGTTAGCAAATAGTATGAACATATCCCCCAAAGTTATTGCCTTAAAATTTTGAGCCCACAATGCTCAAAAAATTTTACGAAATAACTTTGATTAATATTTTAAAGTATTACTGCTTTTGCCTCCTCTCTTTAAAGAATTTAGTTATTTTAGGATTTTTATAAAAAAAACTGATTTACTCTTTCAATTTGATTCATCAACTGTTCTTTTTCATTTATTAATTGCTCATATTGCGATTTTTCAATAGTATTTTTAATAACCATACTGTTGTCTAGACTAAAAATATATTCAATACAATCAAGTATAATAACCTCTTAAAGCTAACAGCCTTGTGAACACTCAAAAGCTCTTCATTATTTTTTGTTATCTCTCGATGAAACTCTTCAAAGTCATTTTGTAAACGTTGACATTGTTCTTTTTCTATCTGTCGGAGTTTACTATTACTTTGATATTTATTTGAGTTCATATGTACCTACATAGATACTTATATTAGGTTGTAAATTAGTACTTATATAATCACTCATATAAAAACACAAAGTATTAGAACTGTAAAAGCATCTTTTAAAGTTTTAATACTTCAAAAAATAAAGGCACCTTATAAGATGCCTTCATCTGCAAAAGAGTAGTAACTCTCTGCTGTTATAATTAAATGATCTAAAAGAGTAATATCAAGCATCTTACTTGCTTCTTTAATCTTTCTCGTGATTTGTCTATCTGCATCACTTGGAGTTAATTTTCCAGATGGATGATTATGTACTATAATGAACGCCGTTGCATTAGCCTTTAGTAAAGCTGAGAAGATGATTCTTAAATCTACTATTGTACCTGTTATCCCTCCTGAGGAAGCTTCTAATACTCCAAGTACTTTGTTGTTGTTTGAAAGCATAAGAACTTTAAACTGTTCCAATAATTCAATCTTATTACTATCCCAAGCTTTTAATGCTATTTGATATGCACTGTAAGAAGATGTAATCTGAGGTCTCTTTGAAGCCTTGATTTTTGATTTGTAAATCAATTCTACTTCTGATGCGATAAGCCATTCTGTGTTTAAAACTGTAGTTTCCATAATATTAAATTTTTAAATTAATTATGGAGCCACAATTGGTAATGGCTTAGCGAGCGCAAGAAGCAACGCAATAAAGCGAAGACTTTAGTCAAGCATTTATGGGGGAATTTCTTGTTAGCGAACCGCTAGGCATTGCCTAACTTTGTGCAACTATTAATAAAAAATAAACCTATAAATCATTGTATCTTAATCTCTAGTCTGATAACACTCTTTAGCAAAGGAATATAGTCTACCAATGAAATAATAAACTTTGCTCCATTGTTCTTCTGTGTATTTAACTGTAGGGTATTTTATATTAGGATAATTTCTAAGGCATGTGTAATTTTCAAATAGCATTTCTTTTATTTCCTTACTACAGTCAATAACAAGACCTAATTCGGGAGCATACCATTGAATTAAACGCCATAGGTAATTTGTAGTATGTATCTGTGGCATAAAATCCATTTTAGCAAAGAGTATAGCCATTGAAAGTTGCTGTAAGGCATACTTATAGAAAATCACATCAGCATCGCTTTGACAGCCCTCTATTTGATAACTGAGCTTTTTGACAATTGGTTTGACCATTGATTTACACTCTGACCAAAACTTTAATTTAAGTTCACTTACAGGAAACGTTTCTAAATCTGGATTCTCAGCTATTAGTGGTGCTCCAATCCACAGCTTATCCTCTGTTATATTCTGTTTAAAGAAAGAGTGGTAAACAGGTATATGTAAATGCCAATTTGATTTTTTAATCAAGATTACCGTTACATCTACCAAATCTTCTGTATAAGCATTAACATACTGCCTTATATTCCCCTCTTCATTGATGTGCAACGTCTCTATACTGGCAAGTAGCAGTAAATGTAATTTATGTGGAGTGGGATCCTCAGAGGTTAATAGTATCTGATCGTGAGTCTTTCTGCTTATCAGATAAAATGAATCTACCTTTTTATATTTCTCTAAAGCCTTTCTTGTCCGCTCTTCAAGTTCTTCTTGTATTTCCGTTATTTGTTTAGGATTATTTAGGGAGAGTAATTTTTGTTTGTTGACCATAAGCTTATACTTGCTAAGTATTCTCTGAGGTATTTCTACATACATTGCTTCTAAAAAATCCTGAGCTATATTAAGTAAATATCCTACCAATGGTTGCTGTTCAGGGGCTGTATGTTCAGCATTTTTCTTTGGTTTTAGTTCTTCTCTAAATAATGAAGTCATATCTCTCGCATAAAAATCAAAGTCCTCTTTGAAAATATCTTGTACTGTAGAACAATGACTAAATACGAAATTTAAAAAAGAAGCAGTACTACACTGAATACTCGCTGATAATATAGGTTGAACTCTTTCTTTAGTATCTTGTATTACTTGCTTTATACCAAGCATAGCTGATTGTTCATCTATGAGGTTAGCTTTCAACTCCTTTTTTAAAGACTTTAAAAACTTATTGTTTCTCTTGTAGAGCTTTATAAACCATTTGCTAACAAACTTTTCAAAGTCAATTTCTTCTTGTTTAGAACGATGTAAATTAAACAAAGGTTCGCTATCAAGTAAAGAACCATAAACAAGATCCTCTTTTTGGCAATTTAATGTTGAATACATTATATTCTGAAAAGAGTCAGACTGATAAAAGTCTTTGATACACAAACAGTATATGTTTACCTGATAGTGATTAATACCCTTAGTAATCCATTTACTCCTACGGATATTATTTAGTTCAACAGTATCATAAAAGCAAAGAGTGAAAATTGGATGATTGAGTAGGTTCTCCTTTGAGTAGAAAATGTACCCCACTAATTTTTTTTCGATTAGCTCTTCAAGTTCGTGTCTTAGTTCACTTGATATTTTCAAACTTGCAAGCTTGTTAATGATTGATTTCATAATTACAGTATTTAAGGTTAACTACTGCAAGTTCTTACCTTGATTTATGGTAATCTATTCGAATAAAGGATATTATAGTTTATAAACGAATAGCTTATCCTTTGTAAAGGGGGCAAATTTATAAACCTAAAATTATATTATCATGAATAATAAAGAGAGTGTTAAGAGGCTTGTACACAATCAAGAGCAAGCAAGTAAGATTGTAAGTATTATCAGTGAAGATGAAGCTATTCTATTGCAAATGATAGAAAACATATTGTTTGCGTTAAACAATCCAATTGTAATGGAGCATTACAATAACTACCCAAAGTATATTGAAGAATATGGGATTGAAAATCTTTTAAAACGGAAAGTTGAGTTCGAAGAGAATGATAAGTTTGAATTTGAAGTTGCAAATATGCTAATGGCATTACAATTACTTATTAGTTGCGCTTTTGAACTAATCAAAGAGGGTAAGTTAGTTGACTATAACAAGCATAGACAAGAAGTTGCTGAGAAGAATAACTTCAGGATTTACGCAATCGAAAGCATTATAAATATGTTAGGTTTCAAGTACTTTATGACTCACATTTACAACCTCGTAATCCTTGTAGTTGGTGAAGATAACTACAAAATCATAACTAAATTGTTTTCTAACGAAGATATATCAATGTTAGAAAAGGATAATTTATTCACTGACAATTCTGTAATGCAATATAACAAGGAAATAGTTATTTGGTTTGGGATGATACGTGTATTCATTGATTTGATCGCTTGTATAGTTGAATTAAATGCTGATAAAGATAATCTTGAAATGTAATGAACACATATTTTATCTCTGATATAGAATAGTTTACTATTGCACAGAAAGGTACTTTTAAATAAAACTTTAAATACTTACATTATGAAAACAGTAAAACTTTCCTTAGAGGCTCATATATGGTATAGAGAGCCTATCAAGAACCCTTATGATATGTTACCACGTTTATTTAATGTTGTAATTCCTTCTGAATTAAAACAATATCTAAGTGAGCTAATGGTTTATACTCATAAGAGTGAAATATATCACCAAGAGAATCCTCACGTAGTTTTCTTAATCTATTCTGTATTGCGTTCAATCGTACGAGGAAGTTACAAAATACGAAGTAACTCAAGCAAGTACTATACCATAAAGCCATTAAATAAATCAATTGTACCGATGGCTACTGTATTTTTGGGAGCGTTGTCATTTGATGAATATTTAAACCCTTACTTAGTGTTTGATGATGTTTTTGAAAAGCAATCAGTAATTGATATAGAGATCGATTTGTTTGAAATTATAGAGTTTGCACTTGGAAATTTTATAGAACCGCCTTCAGTAGAAATCAATGTTTCATTTATTAATGTGAATAGATTGATAGAAGCATGTTGGTTAATATGTGAAAGAATGGAATAGCTATGGCAACACAAGTATTTTCATTAGAATCGTATTACTGGACAAAAAACGAAGTTGAATGTCCATATGAACTACTTAATTGGCTCACAGAACTTGCAGATGTAGAATATTTCCAAGAACAGATACGTTCCTACTGTTGCTATACTCTAAGCCATAATATGTATGATAAAGTCAGCGCTTCTGTTGTTATCTATGATAGTACTGTCTTACAATCTCTATTCAAAGCAGTATATAGAATCTATTTGAATCCTGATGAGTTTAACGATAAAGAGCTCACTGTTTCAAAAGTATTTGAAGAAGAGTTAAAAGGAATAAAATACTTAAATGAACAAGAGTTTAAAAACCCATATTTAGTTTTTAAGACTGTTTTTGACCGTTTTACTATAGAGCAAGTCCATAAATCATTCTTTAATCTAACCTTAGCTACAATGGCTAATAGTGAGTGTCATAAAGACTATTACTGTAATGTTTCAATACTCAACTTCCATAAGATATTGGATGCTTGTAAACTTATCCAATTAAGAGATAAAGTATATTATTTATAAGGTAAATATCTCAGACAATCAACATGATATAGATTAAAAGAACAATTCGTTTCCTTTTAATTAAAATAACATCATTTTTAAAAATGATGTTATTTTAGTAAAGTGAAATTTAGATATCTTTGTAAAAAGCCAATAAAGATGAAAGAAATTACGATAAAAAGCACAATTGATTTACATAAGAAACTTGAGGAAATTAGAAAAAATACTATGTATGCGCTTTTCAGAGGACAAAGTAATAGTAAATGGACATTAATACCTAAATGCGGGAGAGATGGTTATTTACCATCAAAAGATAAAGATGCCTTTAAGCATTGGAAGAGGAGAGCAAATGCTTTTTTAGAGAAGGAAAATTTTACAGATTTAGAATTACTTACCATAGCTCAGCATACAGGGTTAGCTACAAGATTACTAGATTGGTCATTAAATCCCTTAGTGGCTTTATTTTTTGCAGTAGAAACAAATATTGATAAAGATGGTGCTGTTTTTGTTTTTAATGATGGAAGGGAAAGAAAGAATGAAATCAATGATCTATATGAAATCAATGAAGACTACAATATATTACAACCAACAACACCTATTAATAGAGTAGCTAATCAACATGGGTATTTTACATTGCATAAAAATCCTCAAATCCCATTGGAAGATGTGTTAGAAAAAAATGCATTAGAAAAAATTATAATTCCTCATAAAATGAAGAATGAAGTTCTAATTATGTTACATAGTTATGGCGTAAATAATCTTAGTATTTATCCTGATTTGGATGGATTATCAAGGCATTTAAATTGGTATTATAGTAGTAATATTTACTGGAATACTAGTGAGATAGAAGATTTTGAATAGTAAGTTATCTTTGATACGACTATATTTCAAGAAAATAAAGATGCCTATCTAAAAAAGGTAGAATACCATCCATAGTAATTCTACCTTTATTTTGTTATATACGATATAAACTAATGTTTACTTACTCTGAATCAGTTTCTCTAAGCGGTTCATCATTTCTTCTTTCTCTTTAAGCATACGCTCATATAAAGCAATTTTTTCATTATGTAATTGTACAATTGTCTCAATAGGGTTAATATCACAATTATAATTTTGAACTGAATGATCGTGGAATGTATTTGAGATAATGTTTAGAACTTGATCTGAATCAAAGTTTTCAATAGCTTCAACAGGTACTTTAAGTACCTTAGAAATCTGTTGTAGTAATGAATTATCAATTACTTCCTTCTGTTCCAACATAGATATCTTCTTTTGATTCCAATCCTCTCCTAAATCAAAGGCAAGAACCTCTTGTTTAATTCCAAGCATTTCTCTAAAACGCTTTACATTTCTTCCTTGGTGTACTTTATGTTCCATAATTAATAGATGAGTTAAGAAGGCTCATAAGATAAAGCCATTGATTTAAAAAAGATTGAATTGTAAAGTTACACAAAAAACTAAATATTTGAAATACTTCACCTAACAATGTTGCTATTTCAGTTTGTATATGCACAAACAAGCAACCAAGAAAAAGAAGATATTAAGCAGTACTAAGTACAGAATCTTCTTTGAGTTAATAGACCTATTTAATTTGTAATGTTGTTCATTAATTGCCTGTAATCTAACACAAAAATGATTCAGATAAGAGTGAAGCCGTTCTGTCTGTTCTTCCTCTACTTTTTTAAGTTCAGACACGTTTACTTTCACTTCAATATTCTTTATCCTTTTAGATAGCTCCGTTTGCTGAGCGATATTTTGCTTCATTGTTTCTTGTAAGTAAACTACTTGCTTAAAGAGTAGCTCAGTGAGTTCTATAAGTGTAGGTTGTTTCTTGGCCATAGTTAAAGGTTTAGTGTTTGTTTTCGTTTTTTCTTTTTAGTCATATCAGGGGCGTAATCTTCATAGTGATTGCTGTGGGAGTTTAGAAAACTAAATAGACTCACTGTATTGGTACTCCAATTCTCAAATGAAATTTCTTTGCCTTGATCTTTGTACAGAACGGTGTGAAATAAATCATCATTTCGTTTAGGTATGCTATTTTCAAACAGTTCATTTAGTTTTAGGTTGCGGTCAATCTCACTTGCTTTTAAGTTTGTGCCAGTAGGTAAGTGAATAAATCGATACCCTTGAATATTCCCTTGTTTGTTTACACTTGGATTCACCTCTATTTGATGCATCCGCATCATATCAATGTACCGTTGT
The DNA here is from genome assembly GCF_014145635.1 of Myroides sp. WP-1. GTDB lineage: Bacteria > Bacteroidota > Bacteroidia > Flavobacteriales > Flavobacteriaceae > Flavobacterium. The sequence continues at coordinate 201,980 of NZ_JACHTC010000004.1, read as the reverse complement.
AAACTTTTAGGATGCTCTTTTAAAACAAAGTAATGCGCTTCTTTAATCTCTTGGGCTACTTGTTTCTGATTAGCCTTCATTTGCTCTTTCTTGTTTTCGTTTTCTTGTCTTATAGAAGCCCAACCATACTTTAAAGCTATTTCATGTGCGATTCGTTGAGCTTGAAATCCGATATAATTATCCTTTAGCGCTTTTCCGTTTTCATCAATGCGATTAGCGAGTATATGAATGTGTTTATGCTCTTTTTCTGTGTGGATGTAAGCAATGTACTGCGCGCTTTTTGGATCTAACTTTAAACCAACTAAAAAATCATGGATAAGATTGTTTAAATCTTTATCAGTCATCTTCTTGCTATCTGTGATAGTAGGAGAAATAACAACAGAGATTGTGTTGTTTTTACAACGTGAGTTTTGATTTTGCAGTATCTGCATAGTTTGAAACATATCTTTCGGAGTTTCCCCCGAAAGATTGTTTCTAACAAGTTCATAACCCTTGTTTGGATTAATCACATAATTAAACAGAGCAGCTGCTCCAATACACGTTTTTGCTTTAGCTATCATATTACTTTAGTTTTTGAAGATGAGCTCGAATAAGATTTGCTGTTTCAACAGTAATTTCTTTAACCCCTGTAGTATCACCAAGTTTAAACAGGTTGCCAATTCTTCTAAAGTTATCAGCAAACTTGTTTAGTAGTTTGTAAACCTCAATCTCATCTTGTGTTAGTTTATAACTTATAGAATACCCCAAAGCTGTACTGCGTAAATACTCAGAAACGCTACAGCCAATTTTCTCTGCTTTGTTTTTTATAAGCAGAGATTCCGTTAGGGTAACTCTAAATTCTATTTTGTGTTCTCTTTTCATCGTCTTACCAATTTTGCGACCTTCGGGAGAAAAACGAGTGGTCTTTGTTCCGATTCAAATTTTCAATTTGTAAGGACAAAGACACATCTCGATAATTAGGACGTCAAATCACAGTGCATAATCCACAGGTCAAATCACCTTTGCAGCATCCACAAGTCAAATAACACCCTGTACTTCTCACACCGAATTGTCTGGGTTAATAGTTAGTAAATAATCATTTACGTCTTTGTACTCTTGATAGAATAAGCGTCCATCAACAACATTATTTCCATAAGTATCAAGCGCTTTTTCAGTGGCTAAATCACCTGCCTTGTCATTGTCAAAAAGACAAACAATCAATTCGTATTTAATTTTATCAAACTTATACAGGTAAGTATTAGACTCACTCAGTAGTGTACTATTTAGTGTTGTAACTGAATTGAGTATGATATAATCGAATTGGTATTCTGCATTTGGGTAAAGAGTCAAAAAGCTTATAAAATCACTCCAAGATTCTAAGAGGATTACTTTCTTAGAATTATTACAGATATAAGAAACAGCCTTAGATCCTAAACACATCTTTACATACTTGTTTCTAAGTTCATATCCGTTCGCATCGTTTTTAAATCCAATGGCGTAATACGATTTATTATTCAGCGTATAGTGTACCTGTTTGCAATACTTCTTAACCGTTTTAAGACACAGTTTTCTACTTTTGATATATTGTATAAGATGAGGGTTAACTATCTCTGTAACGGCTATTATTTCATAATTCTTTTCACTTTGTGGGGGGATGTTAAAAACAGTCGGCTGAACAAATGAAAAAACATTGTTGTCTAAAATGCTCAAAGCAGATTTTAGATCACAATTATTATAACGCATCACAAAATCGAGCGTTGTTCCGCCAGTACCTTCTCCAAAATCGTAATAAAGGTTTTTGGCTAAGTCGACTTTAAAAGAAGGTGTTTTTTCCTGTCTAAACGGACTGATATACCACCAACTTTCACTGGCTATTCTCTTGGGGCTATAACCTAACTTTTCAAGTAGGTCAATTATTCTTATTTGTTTGGCTGTATTGCAATTCATAGTCTTTTGGGTTAAAGGGTTAAAAATGTGTTTTATTTGATGCAGTGATGCAAAAAACACGTATCTAATTGAAATTCAATTAATTACCCTGCATCAGTCTTGCATCACTGCATCAAACTGATTTTGTTTTCTGCATCACTCTTGCATCAAATAAGGTCTTTTTTAAGTTTGATGCAGAGTTTGATGCAAGCCAAGGTGTTGTTTATCAGCTGTTTAATCTATTCTTGCATCAAAGCATCAAATGTTTTATAGAAAAAAGGTTTTTCTATGGTATAATACCGTCCTCTGCGTTCTACTTTTACAAACTCTCCGTGAGATAAAAGTTCTATTCCTTGATAAGATTTTGTGTTATCTTCTGGAGTGAAATTCCATTTTTTTAAAGTCTTTCTTATTTCACTTGCAGAGATAAAAAGCTTTGGGTTTATTTTTCGAAGCAAAAGCAGTATATCATTTGGGGCAATACAAAGTAATTGTTCGTCTATCTTCTCAAAACAAAGGTGTATGAGCTCTATCATAGCTACTTCAACTTTGTTTTTACTGATTAGCTTTAACAATGACTCAGTGAGTATCTGCTTGGGTGTAAACCACATTCGTGTTTTTTGCTTCGACTCTAAAGGTCTTAGAAGCAAAAACGCAATGAAATATGGTATTTCACTTTTGAGTTTATTTACAAAAAAGACATCTTCGGATTCAATGGGCTTAATCTTTCGGATCCAAAACCTGATTTCTTCTTCATCGATTTGAATAAAGTTGTCCTCGTTGTTTGAGCACAGGATAAACTTGGCAAAGAACTCAATCTCTTGTCTGTCTTTTCCCTTGGCTTCTATTTTGTCTTTATCGGTGGTGGAGAGATACTTTAGGCGTTCTGTGATTTCTTTTCTGTCAAAGAAGACCTCGTCTATAGCTACAAGTAACATACTTGCCCAATCGGCATTGAATTGAGAGCTAAAGGAATCTCCTTTGATATAGGTCATATTAAGCCCAAAGATTGTCTTAAGCCACTTAATAAAAGAGCTCTTTCCTGTTGCCCTTTCTTTGCTGACCAAACAAAGTATAGGCAAAGGCTGTGTTGGCTGTTCGTATAACAGCTTTAGGTAATCTAATCCGTAGAGATACTGCTCACCGAAGATGTGCTTTACAAAGTGTAAAGAATTGGGTATGTTGTTCTCTAATTGCTGTAAACTCAACTTTTCTTCACTTGGCTTTATTGGAAGTTCATGATAGGTATTGTAAAAGTTATCTACTAAGAGCTGATAGTTTAGATGATCAGGAATACAGCAGAACCCATCTAGTTTTAAAATGTTTTCCAAGTAGGACTTTCCGTGATCCGACACAATAGTTTCACGGTTCCAACGAACCCTTACTTTAACTTTATCGCCCGATATTAACGGTTTTTCGATAATTTTAAAATAAGAAGTTCCTACTCGGATATAAGGTATATCTAAGGACATAATACTTCTTGATTTAAATTAATTGATTATAATTCTTACAAAGGATGTTTTGTAGTAGTTATCCTTTTACTTCTTTGAAAAGAGTTCTAATGCCAGCTCGGCATCTACAATGATCTTTCTACCATACTGCAAGATTGCACTTTTGATTTTACCATCTTTTTTTATTTTGTTGGCAGTAGATATACTGCAACCAAATAATTCAGCTATACCTCGTATTCCATAAACGTAACGTTTACTAAGAGTCTCTTTTGATTGGTTGGTAGTAGAATTTGGTGATTCGTTTATAGCTACTTCTTTTAATAAGTTTAATAGCTCTTGCCCCGTCATTTGCCAAACAGGCTTTTCTTTTAATTCGTTTAAATACATGTTATAAAGTTTTTTAGGTTGTACAATTGCTTTGTTCGAACATTGTAAAACTACCTATCAAACTCTGTGACAGTATGTGATAAATGGAATTGTAATTAAACACAAAGTCTTGATAATAAATATATTGTATTTAATTAAATATTTAATGTGTGATTTTAAATACCTTGTTTTTTTAAAGTAGACTTTAAACCACCCTAATAGATTAATATCGATTCTATTTATTAGTAGATTTGCTTTTTCAAAAGAGTAAATTGTTTTTATAAAATAAAGATATCAGATAGTAATGGATAAGATAAAAGATAAAATAAAGGAATACTGGAAAGATCCTGTTTGGAGTAAAGTAATCGCATCTGGAGTACTTGCGGTTTTAGGAGGGTTATTTTATTTGATGAAGAAAATTATTTTAAGTATTTCATTAAAAGAAATTTATGAATCAATAAGAACTTTCTTGTTGATTAGAATAGAAATATCTATGTGGATTTTTTTATTAACATCTCTCGTTTTAATAATATTAATTATAAACTATCTTCTTTTATTTTTATCTAATGTAAAGAAAAAAATATTTTATAAAGAAAATAGTATAAAAGAAGAAAGACCTAATGCATCAGAACCTTCAACGACTTTATTTTCATCCAGGATGGCCAAAACTTTTCCCGGATTAAGAGGATTAGAATGGTTTAATAGTCCTTCAGAATCAACCAATAGACTACAAATGTTGCTACAAAACCCTTTAACATATAAAAATGGTACACTTAATTGTGAAAGTGACCCAATTTGGTGGTTTAGAGGGACTTCTTCATTCTTTATAAGTAAATTTAATAAAATAGGGAGAAGTAAAGTTTTAATGGATATTAGTCAGTTAAAAATAAAAAAAATTGCAGCATATCATGGAGACTCATATTTTAGAGACTTTGTCTATGTAGAAACTTCTGCTGAACTTCCTACTGGGGTGAGAGAAATTTCAAAGGAAGAAATTCAAAAGTATATCAAAGAATTTGGTTACTATCAAGAGGAGTATGGATTAATAAAGTATTTACTATTTTGGAAAAAACCAATAAAAAGAGAACACTATGAGGATGGAGCAACTAAAGTATGGGGTAAAATAATAGACGCAAGTGATGCTGAACTTCGTATTAGATACCTATCTAAGTATAATTTTATCATTGCAGCTAAAGGCTCTCCTTATAATTCAAGAAAATTTGAAGATGAATCCAAATACTATCTTGATGGATTATTAACAAATGAAGTTGACTTTGATGAGTTTTTTACTTTTCTTAAAACATTTAAAAAAAAGGAATATTATTAATTTAAAGTATTTTAATATAGCTTCGTTCTATGCCCATAAGACTTAATTGTATTCACATTTAAATTAAGCTCACTACAAACAAATTCTCTCCAATGGTCTTTAATTTGTTTATCAACCTTATCTGTATATGGCTTTAACTCTTTAGCAAACTTGGTTACTTGTTTAAAAGATTGAGTAAAGGGAGTTTTAGGTTTTCTTCTATTTAAAATTAGATAGAAATCTTCAAAACTCAAATCATTAGTTGTGAAGCATTGCATCAAGATACACTCTTCATAAAGAAGGTTAACTTGCATACTTGTAAAAATATCATCGTCTAAGTTTAATCGTTCCTCTGGAAAGTAGGTTGTAATCCAACCTTTGGTTTTACTGATATGACTTTTAAACAAACTATAATAGTCCGTTAGCAGATGAGTATTCTCTTTTTCGAATAGGAACTTTTCATTTCTAATTTTCTCTAGTTCATTTTTAAAGTATTCAATATCTACTTCATTAAGATTCTTAGGCGCTTCTAAAGGAATTTCTCTTTCTTGTACATGTTTTAAATCTTCAATGGCAAGTTTAATCTTGTCATCAAAAAAATGTGATATATAAACCTTGTGATATAGCTTATATAAATCTAAGCTTTGTATCTGAGTATTATACTCTTCAAACAGTAAATTAAGCTTGTCTATAATTGAAACGATGTTGTATAAAACTCCTTTTGAGAAGTTGTTATTTCTAAGCTCAATGAGCAAAACTTCAAAATCGATTGAATCAAGTTCTTTATAAACGATAGTATAAGATTCTTGCTTATAACATTGCCAAATATCATTAACGAATTTATCTGTTTTTAGCTCATTTAAAAGCCTATCTAATAATTTAGAGTACTGACTTAGCTTAATGGAAGTTATATCGCTCATATCGTATCAAATTTAGTCATTGCATTAGCTTTGATTGTATCGGCTACATCAATATACGGTTTCATAGATTTATAATCAGAATGTCCTGTCCATTTCATTACTACTTGTACAGGTATTCCCAAAGATAAAGCAGTACATATAAAGGTTCTTCTTCCTACGTGAGTACTAAGATGTTCATGTTTAGGTTTTACTTCATCAATTCGTTTATTTCCCTGATAATATGTTTCTCTAATAGGCTCATCTATCCCAGCTTCTTGACCAAGTGTTTTAACATAGTCATTCATCTTTTGATTAGAGATAACAGGTAGTGCTTTATCATCTTCAAAAGGTACATCTTTATATTTATCTAAAATAGCTCGACTGTGTTTATTTAGTTCCACTCGTAGAAGATCGTTTGTTTTCTTGGTTACAAACTCAATTACATCATTGTTAATGTCCTGTTTGGTAAGATTATAAGCATCTGAATATCTAAGTCCCGTATAGCAACAAAAAAGAAGTACATCACGCACTCTGTCTAAATAAGGTTTGTCACTTAAGTCTTTTGCCTTGATTTTCTCTAGTTCTTCTTGAGTCAAGAAAATGATACGCTTAGAGGTTTCCTTAAGCTTGGGTTTAAAGCTTTCAAAGTTATATGCAATAGTGTAGTTGTTACTTCTACACCATTTTAAAAACCACTTTAAAAAGCTAATCTGTTTTTCAATGGTGCTGTTTCTCATTAATTTCTTTTCTCTAAGAAAGGTAACGTAATCAAGGAGTACTTTCTCATTGATATCAGAAAACTGAAAATTACTCTTAAAGTTACTTAGATGCGAACGAACTGTGTTAAACTTGGTGTAGGTAGCATCAGTCCAATCGTTGCGTTTACCACTACTTTTTACAAACTCATCAAAAGCAGTAAAGAGATTCTTTTCTGTAGCAGATATTGTTTGTTTATCTGAGTATCGTTTTACTTCATCTTTAAAGATTTTAAAAGAAGGCATCTCATTCTTTAGCTCAAACTCTTTAAAGATTCTATCAATGATTGTAGATAGTTCACTAATTGCAGTGTTGATTTCTGATGAACTTTGTTTAAGTTTGTTGGTACAACCATTACGGACTCTTTCTTTTTGTTCATCCCATTTGGATGCATCAATTCGATAACCCGTAAAGAGCTCAACTCGTCCACCATTATACACAACACGAGCTCTGATAGGAACATTCTCAACTACAAGAATATTGTCCTTTTTTCTTTTTTCAATAGCGAAAGTTACTTTTCTTTTTATAGTCATAATGATAGGTATTTACACCCAAATATACACCCAATTTTTATACTATCATATACTATCTAATCACATTTTATAAAACACTCCATTTTTTAACTTATTGATATATAAGTAAATAATATTTAAAAGAAGTCTATTAATATATAGGTTATAATCCCTCTTTCTCCGCAAAGAAAACCGATAACGAGAGTTATCGGTTTTTTTATATCTATTTGTCTTATTGGGATGTCCTGTCCCTTCGTTCTTTTGAAATAAAATTTCAGGTTATTGAGTGAATGGCCCACTCCCCCTACACTACTCCAATTGGTTTGTCCTGAATACATGAAAATCTCCCAAGTAATCACCCTAATGCAACGAAGAGCTACATCTTGTGCTGACATCACGCTGTGGAAGAACTAGTAGTGCAACAAACGTTGATTAACAGATTAGTAAAGTGTGAGATTATAGGTATATGGCAAAGAGATTGTAAAAGAATAGCAAGGGATAGTATTAGTAAAAAGTCCAAAACCCTTGCTGCTATTAACTATTCCCTTACAAACCCTATATATGCTTTTTACCTAATACATTATAAGCTATTAAAAACCAATTACTTATTTTTTTAATTCAGAAAAGAAAGGTAAAAAACACTTGTTTTATCCCATAAATGGTAGAGAACACAAAGGGGAATTGTCTTTGTTTTTCTGTTTTTTTTAGTTTTGTATCAAGTGCAGTAGTAAAGCTAGCTACTAGCTGTGACTCTAAAAAAAAGTAATACCCCCCGATCGCGCAGATTTAACTTCATTCAATTCAGCTAAAGCCTCGGTGCAAATCCGTGCGCTAAATTGTAAAAGAAAAGGTGGCTGTACATACAACATAATTATTTCAGTTTGGCATGTAATATCCAGATTTAAATAATTATCTTGAGGCTGTGTTTAATATATACGGGAGTACACTCTCGCTTTAAGCTTAATTGAACAAGGTTTAACTTGATTAGGCGGACTTTTAGCTTGTGTGTATAAATAAAGTCACGGATAAAGTATTTCTGTTGGTCATCAACTGGGGAAAAACCTCTTGTCTTAGAGAACTTTATCCACTTGAAATGAGCTTTAAGCAACTTCCAAAGACATGTAAGATGCTTATTTTTTAACTATTTAATTTATAGAACAATATGAATAGATTTTTACTACTATTTCTTAGTTTGATTTGGACTAATTTGATCATAGCTCAAGATATTACTGGTACAATAAAAGATGCAGAAGATCACAGCATACTTGCCTATGTGTCATTGGAGGTAGTTGGTAAAACACTAGGGACTGTTTCAAGGGAGGATGGAACTTATAAAATAAAAAGCAATACGTATTTAAAGGATAGCGATAAGATCAAAATTTCGATGATAGGATACGAAGATTACATAGTTTCTGTCAATACTCTTATACATAATCCCACCATTTATTTGGTTCCAAAATCTGATGTTTTACATGAAATCTTAATTGTAAAAAAACAAATTAAAAAGTTTAGAATTGGCAATGATGAAGTTGGAAAAATGTTGATGAAGTTTTATAGTATTCACGATACTTCAGTGGATGATTTACTAGGTGTGGAACAAGGAATGATTTTCGATATTGAGAATGATTTTTTGATCAATAAAATTAGCTTTGCTATAGGTTGCAATGAATATAAAATGGTCAAATTGCGTCTAAAATTTTATGAGGTAGATCAGGGCGAATTGGGGCAATTACTCAATAGAGAAGATATTATTATCACAGTTGAAGAAGAACAAAAAGGTTTATTTGAGCTAGATCTTGACCGCTATAATTTAGTTATAAAAGATAAAAAAGAATTAGGCGTTACGCTAGAATGGATTGGTGGTTTAATAGAAGGTGAGTCACCAAAGTGTTTTGGAATTACCTATAAGACGGGAAAAAACAGAGATGGAATATTCAAAAGAGCTGGTGATAGGCCAGGGAAGAAATTAAAACAAGATATGACACTTTTTTTAGATGTAACCGAAGTGGAAACTGAATAGAATTATTTGAATACAACTAACCCCGATCTTACGGATTTAACCTGATTATGAGAGGTTTACTTTTGAACTAAAACAGCATGATATGAAAAAAATAGTTAACCTATTTCTACTAGTTGTCTTGACCTTGGGATTACAAAGTTGCAAAGAACAAGAAGCGACTAAAGTGTATGAGCTAGAAGATTTAGTAGGAACTTGGAAGCTCTCCTCAGCGAAGCTTTACGATAGAGAAGCAAAATTCTTAGCAGATACGAGTCCTAAGGATGAATATGGTTGTGGACCGATAACTTGGGTTTTCACTTCAGATCGAATAGAAGTTCATAGGTATACAGGTAAAGATCCTAATGGGCAATGCCTTGAAGAAGTGCTTCATCTACAATACACCCTTCAAAACAATACAATCCATACCCTAGACGATAACGGTATGAAAGACGAGATGCTCTTAACGAATCTAACCTCAGATGAAGTAGTTTTTATGACTAGCTTTCCCAATCCTCTAAATGAAGAAAATAACGCAATTAAATATACCGAGATTAGGTGCAAAAAAGTGAAATAAAAAACATTTAATACCTCAGCATATACTTTTACACAAGCTAAAATAGATCCAAATACACCCCCCGATCGCGCGGACTTGTAGCTCGTGTGTATAAATAAAGTCACGGATTACAAATCCGAGACATCGGGTTTATAATAGTTGTTAATTTAATATTAACTATTATTGTTATTTTCCTTTTAAAAGAGAAAAAAAGATAGGAACTATTTATGTAAAAGTGAACTAGTAATAAAAACATACAACAAGATTTACCCAATAGTATTATACTATCAGAATTCAACGGGAACAATAATAATTGAGAAAAATGAAAAATATTCTATTACTATTTATTTTAACCTTGTTAAGTTGTAATTCAAAAAAGAAGGAAGAAGTAATTCGACAGCAAGAATCAATTATTATCATTCAAACTTTACTTGAAGAAAGAGGATTAGAAATGGTACGAGATTCTTATTCTGAACAAAAGCTCCCGATCTGCTTAAATCTAAAAAAAAATATTGTTAACACTAAATGCTTCGAAAAAATAAAAGCTAATGATGAAGTAGTAGAAATACAATTCCCAGAGAAAACATTCACAAGGCTAGGAGGCGTTTGCATCGAAAAATTATACGGATCAAAATCTATTGATAACTCATTTTTCTTAAAAAACGATTCTCTTGATATCGTTAAGCAAAATGAAACCATTAAAGCACTCAAAATCCCAAAAAGGGTAACTCAAAAATTTACTACTGTCGAATTAACTGAAAGTTTAAAAGTAATTGAAAAATATGTTCAATTTTCTATTCCAATATTTTCAAAAGATAATACTAAAGCATACTTAGAATTTGACTATTACTCTGATGAAATTAGTTCCGGTATATCCATGTATTTAGAAAAGGTAAATGGAAAGTGGAAAATAAAATATATTGAAAGAAATTGGGATACCTAAAACAGCAAAAAAGCTTCTGGTTCAATAATGGAGTAAAGCGAACTTTTAAAGTTCAGCTTTCTATTCCCGAAATTCTAAAAGAGAGTTCTCATTGCAATTTCTAATTTTGTATTCTCATTGGTTTTATTCTAAAGCTTTGCTTTTACTATTACCTCTTGACCAAGCACAAGAAAATTAAAAATCTATATTACCAACACACAGATGAAAACCGAAGACATAAAAAGCACAAGCGACTTTATTCATTTCCTTTCCACCGTAACGGATTGTTTTTTACCTCACGATAGTGAAGAAAAAAGCAATGCCATTGCAAGAACTGCATTTCATTCTGAGGTTTTATATATTCTCCCTGAAACCCACGATTTGAGAAACATTGTGAATTACAGCAACATCAAATTTGTAACAATAAACAATTACAAACTAGATCAAAAAGGACTCAAAATACTCAAAGAATACAAAACTGTATTTGAAAACGTAAAATTCCTCAACATTTGGAATTGCAAGCAGCCCGATCTAGAACTACTTGAACTTTTTCCAAACGTTACCCATCTCTTGATTTCCTATATTCGCAAAGCTGATTTTTCATTCAAGGGTTTAGATTATTTACACCAATTGGAAACTGTTGTTTTAAGCAGTGTAAATAAAATAACTGATTTCCATTTCTTGACTAAAACACAAAAAGAAAAGATCAAACACCTACATCTAACTTACACAGCAAAACTTACAAAATTTGATGGAATTGAGGATTTTAAACAGTTAAAAACACTAACTCTTTTTGCATCAACGATGGAAAGTAGAAAAACAGTTAGCCTTGAAAGTCTAGACGGACTTGAAAAACTGTCTAATCTTGAGCATTTTGAAATTGATTATTTCAAGTATGATGCAGAAGAGTTAAAACAAAAATTAAAACCATTGAAAAAGTTGAAACACTACAAAGTAAAAAATACTGTATTTGAAAACAACTAACTACCAATAACATAGGTTTACCTCAACAGGAACGTAAGACGATCTCCCTGCAATGCGTCTTTTTCTTTTTCATTGAAATCCCAATTATCACAACTTTTATGTTAATTTAGCACGCTCAATGAATTTACTAGCGGTGTTGCTGAAGCAAGGTTATTACCTTCAATTTTTAACCGCAAACACTAAGCTTATAAAAGGCAGTAATTGTCAAGGAACAAACATATAAAAGAAGCAATAATAGGAATGAATACATTAAAACCTAATGAACAAAGGGCTAAAAATGCAATTATCCTAATTTGGATAATGTTGATACTAGAAGTTATATCGTTAATTTCTGGGTATTTTCAATATGACTTGCTACAAGTTGTCGCCAATGGAGGTGAAATCTCAATAGAAAGAGCTAATGCCAATGATACCAGAGAACAAATAATTGGCCTACTCTATTTGATCACCTATATCATCTCAGCAGTAACATTCATTCAATGGTTCAGACGTGCGTATTACAATTTACATCAAAGAGTTAGTAATTTATCTCACTCAGAAGGCTGGGCAGCAGGTAGTTGGTTTGTTCCAATTCTTTGTTTGTTTAGACCTTATCAGATCATGCAAGAACTATATGTTGAAACAAAAGCCCTTTTAATCAAAAAAGAAATCACCTTCAATCTAAATCTCAGTACAGGACTCTTAGGATCATGGTGGTTGCTTTGGATTGCAAGTAATCTATTAGGACAATTTGTATTTCGTTACACACAAAATGCTGAAACCATCGACGAGTTAACGACAAGTACACTAATCGGTATGGTTACTAACCTACTAGGTATACCTCTTGCTTTAGTTACCATAAAAGTGATTAGTAACTATGCGAAAGTGGAGCCTTTGCTATTAAAAACTGAGGAAGAGCCCCTAAACGATTGATCCAACAATACTATGGGCAGCTATTTTGCCAAAAGAATCAACCAGAAATGAGAAAAAATCTAAACAAAATGAAAAAGGAGTTATTCAAATTTATCACATTATCAGTTGCGTTATTTTCAACAATTATTTTAGTCCAAAGCTGTGCAGTTTCAGGACTTTCAAAAAAGTCGATGAATTTTCAAGAAGAAACAGCTCAAAATGGATTACTTATAGGTTCAATAACTTTTCCAAAGGAGAAAGCTAAATTTAATGGATATCTCATAGGAGTAACTTCAAAAGATACCGATAAGAAAATTGCCAGAAAAAAATCAACTGTAATACATATAAGCCCAGAACAAATTTGGAAAATGAAACATAAGGGCGAATTAGACAATGGATTAACCTATTTATTTACACTCGAAAGACCTGAGGGAAAATATGAAATTTCAAGTCTAGGACTATTTACAAATAGTGGATTCCCTGCACTACAACGAACAGATTATTTAGATGGTTTTTCCATTCCTTTTGATGTTAAAAAAGGAGAAATCACCTACGTTGGCAACATCATTGTCAATGAACATTCAAAAGTAAAGGATATCCGAGTTTTGTATGAAAATAATTATGAAAAAGACATTAATGCTCTAAAAACCCTACAACCAGCTGTAGATTGGAATAAGGCAATTAATGACACCAGTAGAAAAATTGAATATGACAATACTAAAGTAAAAAGATAAAACCATCTACCAACAGCAGTTTGCAAAAGCAGCAAGTTTCGCGCTTCATTTAGGACTGGTTTTGTAGCTGCAAAATCAAAAAACATAAAATTCCAAGTTATCATTCGAGGCATTCCAAACTAAATTGCGGTCTCTCCCCTATTAGTTCTTGTTTCGAATTCTACACTTGTTTTTTTGATTTTACAACGGAACCCCTAGGTTGATCGCATTCTTCTAAAACAAAAGCGGAATGAAGCAGTTGAGCGGCTTGAGCCGAGCCCTTTACTTTTTCGGCACTTCGTGCGATCATAGCCGCTTCAAAGTCGTTTAATACCGTAGTTCTTAAACCATTTTCTCTCCATGGTGTTGCTGCACATCCTTTAGTAATCATGCGAGCTAAGAGTAAAGCATCTAGTAATGCTTGGTTTGCGCCTTGTCCCTTAAACGGACTCATGGGGTGAGCTGCATCACCTAAAAGTGTAATAGCGTCTTTTTCCTTCCAGTTTTCAGAGGTTAGTAATGCTCTGTCATATACAGGATAACCCGAAACTTTAGCGGGTAAAGTAGCTTGAACAATCTGCGGAATGGGATCATGCCATGGGGTCTTTCTAGAAGCTTCTGCTAGGAGCGCTTCACACCCCAATTGCGATAAGGCAATCGCTTCTTTTTCTTCAATAGGAAAACTAAGTTGCCACATCACTGAATCATGCGTGTAAGGCATCATATAGATGCGATCTTGACCATTGGCGGTTTGGAAAACCGTCATAGAATCTAACAACGTACTGGTTGTCAAATCCTTTACAGCGGTTAAAGGACAAATCCCTAAAATAACCATACAACCCAAGTAATGCAGCGGTGTGACTTCTTCTCCCATGCTCAATCGACGAACGGAACTGCGAATTCCATCAGCACCTACAACTAAATTTGCTTTCTCTTTTTTAATGGCTCCATTCACTCGAAATGTCAATTCAATTTCATCTGTTGCAACAGGATTGTAATCGAGTAATTGGTGTCCCCATTCTACCTTTGGCTGTTCTCCTAATTGATTGAATAAGGCTAAGCGAAGGGATTGACGAGCTATGTGGATATTGCTCTTTTTTGGGGCTGTATTTTGGTCTAAAAGTTGCCATTTTCGGAGTCCCCAGCTACCGAGAATCTTTCCATCCGTTTGGTGAACTACGTGTTTGGTAGAGACTACTTGCTCCTCTAGAGTTAAAATACCAAAGTCTTTCAAAGCCTTACTCGCTTGTTGTAACGTGAGTCCATACCCTTGAGAACGAGCAACTAAATTTTCATCGCGTTCAAACAAAGTAAAGGGAATTCCACGGTGTAAACAAGCGACCGCTAATGCCATGCCGCCAATACCGCCACCAATGATAGCAACATGAGGGTATTTCTCCGTTGGAGTTGGAGGAAAAGGAGCAGGAACAATACCCGATCCTCCACATTTAGAACAAGTGTGAAGATAAGAAGGCAAAAGCCCTTTACCCTCCATGGAATGAACTGGTATTTGTTTGGTCAACTTCGCTTTTTTTCTAGGTCCTTTGTTTTTCTTTCCAAGGCCATGACAGCTTATACATACCGTCCAATGTACTAGTTCTTTTTCCTCTTTTTCTTTCTTCATTCTCTTTTGATCGTTTTCATCACCCAAACGAAGAAAAACAAATAGTTAAACGATTGGGAGTCAGTCGAAGCAACAAAGTTACAACAAACGAACAGCAAATAATGGGGATATCAAAATAAATGATATAGGCCATCTGTGTTAATGTTTCGATATTTTGATTCAATAGCTGTTTTAAGGTGGTTTGCATTACTTTTCCTCATCACTAAAGACTAATACTGACTTGTTTGGAAAACTTTTGTACAAAAGAAACTACTGGTCCTCCCTATTTCAAAATACAATAACATATCCTCTACCTTTTTATTAATTTCCCTCTATTTTATTTTCTAAAAATACTAAATGTTAATTACCTTAGCTTAAGTCTTTTTTAGATATAGATATGTGGTTTATCGCCCTATACAAAAGAAAGATTTTTCAGTAACACAAAAAAAATAAACTATGGGATTTGACATAAGCTACCACCCAATAAAAGAACAAGAAATACAAGAATGGTATTTTGATCTGCTTCAAGACGATTCAACTCTTGAGGAGTTATCACAAAAACATCAAATGGATGATTTTTATATAGAGAAATACAAAGATACCCTCAACGTAGCTAAACAAACGCTTCCTACAGCCATTTTTGACAAAACGCATGGGTACTTTTTAGCCGTAATTCAAGGCTTTTTCAGAACGTTCTTTTACACCCGAGGTTCTGCCTTTTCTTTTCTAATGCAGGAAAATCCTTTGTTAAAAAAATACACAACCCCATGGCAGGAAGTTTTAACCGTTGAGCTTCCTAACCCCATCTTCAATGAAATAAGTGAAAACTACAGTTCTGGTGTTTATATGTCAGCAGCAAATGTTGTGGAACTACTAGCAGATTACCAGTCGAATGACAGTTTGAAAAAGGAGTTAGACGATTTTTATTCACATGGGAGAATCAACGTTTTTATCCGTGCCTTAACCTATGCTAAAGAGCATAATCTAGGTCTGCTAGAGGCTACTGAAGTAATAGAACCCAACCCTATAGATCTCAATGAATCAACGTGTTATTCTAATTTATTCAATTGCGACACAGAAGGAGCGTTGTTGTATGAAGCAGCAGCATTGGAGCAATTAAAAGAGATTGAAACAGACGAAAACTTAGCTGAAAACGAAATACTACACAACGTAGAATATGTAAAAACTACACCGGAAGAAGTCGTTGAAAAGAAGAAAAAGGGATTTTGGCAAAATCTATTTGGAAAATAAGACACCTATCTTCTGTTGTTTTACGCCAAATATAGGGTAAGGCACAAGACAATATACATCAAAAAAAATGAGGTATAGTACCTTACTGAAGTGTTTTAAATAAAAAATAAAATGAAAAAAACAGCTAGTTTATTATTGAGTAGTGCTTTTTTATTTGTCGGATGCGTCAAGAAAAAAGAGGGCAGTTTATCTACGGAATCAACAACTCAAAATTCAGAACAAATGACAGCAAACCAAGAATTTAATCCTTATAAACTCAAACTGAATACGATCGAAGGAGAAAGTGGTTTAGAGAACTACTCTACAGACGGAAAAGAAGTTTATGGTTCAATCATCAAACAACTGCAAGGTTCAGATGGCAGTGAGTATTACCTGCTCAAACTAGATAAAAGTTTGGCATATAGTGAATCAGAATCAACTCCTATTCAACATACAGATTATCTTATCGTGGGTGGTAGATTTCAAGGTGCACCCTTGCAAAAAGGCGCAAATAAAACAGTTGTCAACGTTGCCATTGTAAAAGATCATACAGTAGCTACCGATGCTCAATTAGACTTTGAAAAAGCTATTTTTGCAGGCATGGGTGAAGCTACTGAAGTACAGTAGTTTTTTTGATGGATCGATGCAATCACTATTGTTCAACTCAATTTTTATCAAACAAATAGCACAGAAACTAAAAATGGGGTTCAAAAGAGCGTTAATTCCTCTCTTCTGAATCTCATTTTATTTTCTTGTTTCGCACAGTAACAGCAATCAATCGATAGCCTTCATCCATTCTCAAAAACTCAAAGTGATTTTGTGTAAAGCTCTTTTTATCTTGATGCGAAATCACAATCGTCATTGTTGGATACTGCCCTTCTTTCGCTTCTCTGCAATTATTAAAATACATTTCAAATTCAGCGCCTTCATACATAAATGGATTGAGACCATCTTGAGTAATAAAATAATCGCACTTGGATTCTTGTATTTCCAACAATCCCTTTTTCAGTATTGCAAAATTAGTTTTAATGAATGAATCACTTGGTGAATTAGCCCAACCTGTAGCAGACTCCCAAAAGAGAGTTTTATAAGAAACCGCTAGTAACTTTTCTTCCGTTAAATCAACAAACAGATCGTTGAACAGCCATTGTTTAAATTCTTCTTCATACTCCACAAAGGAGTAATAGGTTTTGCCATCAACTGCCAAAAAACTCTTTCTTCTAGAATCCGTAGAGGGAGATTCGCTTTTTTCAAGTGAAAAAAAGTTAAGTGCTTTTTTATGCTCAAAATTTTCGACTAACACGTTGTTTAGTGTATCTAATAACACCTCTTCTCCACCCGACCAACTGAAGTGATTACAACCTGCGTGATTTGTTTTGTCCCAATAGCGTTTCTCAGCTCCCCTTAAGCCCACAACCATCCCATTTCTCACTCTTGATAATGCATTGTATTCAGCAGAAATAGCAACTTCACCCTTGCGATTAAATAATCCTATTTGTCTAGTAGTAGGATCGGTAAAACGAATAAAACCCTCACTTTCACAATCGGCTCCATTATCGAAAATATACAAACTATCTCTTCCTGCAATGGTTCCCTCTTTGGTGAGGTAATAACTTTGCCACGCTCCATTTACTTCTTCTGATACGGCAATAATATGTTCAAATTTTTGGGCTAATGTAACCCCCATAAACTTGGGTTCGATTTGAATAATTCCAGCTTCATTTTTATAACCGATATGTATACTATCCGCAGCCCAAAAAGCAGTCCAAATATCGTTATTTTGTCCCCTCACCGAAGGATGTAACAACAATAGTAAAATAAGTAAGAAAAATTTCTTCATAGAATCTCTTGTTTTAATCGTTCCTGAAGCGATACATGATTAAGTCTAAAATAGCAAAAGCAACGATGATTAGGTAATTCAAGCGAATATAGCAATTAAAACATGGAGATAAACTAGTGCAAAAGCAATTCCATACACTGCAACAAAGAGCAAGTAAACTTGTAGCACAAAAAACAAACTTCATCATAATCAAAGCATTAGTTCGTAAAAAAATCGCATTTCATACACAATGATTAAAAAATAGAAGCAAGTTTCTTATAAAATTTACTTCAAACGAACAACACATTCTATAGTAAATTTACTTTTTAACATCCTAAAATACCAATTTAGCGATTTTATTCGCTATAATTCAACAGATTTACATATTTTTTTTATTTATTTAACAAAAAGAATTACATACATTGTTTTTAACATAAAAATATAATAATTTTAGAATTTAAAATAATTTTTGAATAAAAACACATTTTTTTATGAAAACAAAAGTATTTATTCTATTATCCATCCTCTTTACCTTTAGTGCACTTGCCCAAGTGGGTGTTTATACTAGAGATCCTAAAGTGAGTATGGAAATTAAAACTACATCAGTTGGTCCTCCTAATGGATTATTGCTGCCACGTGTAAGCGTAGAGCAGCTAGACGCTGATATTGACAAGTATGGAGAAGATCAACATGGTGCCATGGTTTATGTGACAGATATGGATGGAAAAACTTCAGCAACTTCTTATATTTACAATCCTGGCTTCTATGTCTTTAATGCCTATACAGGCATGTGGCATTTAATGGATTCTGAGCCTTGGATGTCTGTAGAGACAGGTCTTCCTGCTTCGATGAATCACGAAAGCATTTATCAAAATGGAAGTATTGGAATCGGAACCAATATGATTGATGAAAACGCGCAATTAGAAATAACATCCAATACCAAAGGGATATTAATTCCGCGCTTATCGACAACTCAACGAAACAACATGGAAAATCCAGCGAATGGTTTAATGATTTTCAACACAACAACCAACTGTTTAAACTATTACGATGGTCAGGTTAAACGCTGGTTAAGTATGTGTGGTACGTATGATCCTGCGCAATTTACCTTCCTGAACTGTGATCCACCTGTTGGACCACAAGGAACCTATACACAAGGAACAGCATTAAACACATCCAACACGTATACTTTATCTTTAAATATATCAGAACCAGGAACCTACCAAATCTTAGTTCATACAGGAAATGGTTATTCGTTCTCTGGCTCTGGTGTTTTTACAGAAACTGGAAATCAACTTGTGGTACTTGAAGGACAAGGATCTCCTATAAATGGACCTGCAACTGATGATATTACGGTAAAATTTAACGGAGTTAATGTCATAGCCAACTGTAGTTTGCCCAAAATAACAGTGCTTGGTGCCTCAACACAATTTAACATGAACTGTAGTCAGGCTGTTGTATCAGGTGATTACTATGCAAACTTAGCGGTTACAGGTGGTCATTATGTAGATATTCCTGTAACCAATGTGATTACTACGGGTTCTATTTTACTTGAAACACCTACAATTAATGGAGTGAAATTCTCGACAGGATCGATTAATATAACCAACGCTACAACGTCTATTCGCTTTTATGCACAGGGAACTCCATCGGCTGTAGGAAATGCAACCTATACCTTTGCGATCCCAACTTCTCCTGCTGCTCAGTGTTCATTTAATATTCAAACCAAAAGCGGAAGAGGTACTTTTGTTCAACCAGCGGATCGATGCATCCAGATTCTCAATGAAAACCCGACTGCCGCTGATGGCTACTATTGGGTACAAGATGGTTCGAGCAACAAGTACAAAACGTATTGTGATATGAGCAATGGTGGTTGGACTTTGGTTAAATCAATGTCGGAGAAATTCATTTTAGTCGATTTCAAGAGTCAAAATGAATCGATCGGAAGTCAACCAGGACGAGGAATGGTGACCACCCTAAACGGCAAATTTAACGAGTATAACTTCTCTTTACCTTCAGCAACGGTAAACAATGTAGGAAGCAGTTTGGGAGCTACCAAACACTTTAGATTTACCATTAAGGAAAAAGGACATACAACCGATCCGAATGCAACCTATCAACAGGTTGAAAGTACAACTGTAGCGCCAATTAACGATCGTTGGACACAAGACAACTATTGGAACGTTACTACTTTAACGGGTAATCCAGCAACTTCAAATTTTGCAGGATCGCTAAGTAACAACACCTCAGAAGGTAAAATATTCGGAAAAACACTAGTTAAGTCAGGTACAACAAGCCCAGACTATTACTACTATTTTGATAGCGTTCGTTTTGCTGCTAATCCTCCAGGTATGTATAGTCAATCAGGATTCTTTACTGGTTTTTATGGAGCATTGGGATATGCAGGAAATACGTCTACTACAGTTGCCTATGTTTATCCTTCGGGAACTGCAGGAGCTGGAAACTCGTTTATCTTCCGCAAATACGATATCAATGACTTGTTTGGTCTTTACATGAATACAGAAGCACAATTAAATCACCACATTGGAACTTGTAGTGACAGTACAGATGATTTTGGTGGAGCAAGTAGCTGTAGAGCAGGCTGGTCAAACTGGAGACCACATAGACTTAATCGAATTGGTACTTCGAGTGTTTATGAAGGTAGAATTGTTCAATATTGGGTGAAATAAAAATTAATTCCCCGTTATAAAAAAGCGCTAACTAGTCTCCTGTACTAGTTAGCGCTTTTTCTTTGATTGAAAAAACCAATCTACTTTCTGCACAATTGGATCATGTTTTACTTGTCCGCTCATTTAACTACAGTGCGAATTCTACATTAAATTTTGTTTCATTTCAATATACTCTTAACACATTGATAATATTAGAGTAACCATTACGTTAAAAGAAACGCTGTTTTTTGTGCCAATGAAACAGCTATACATTCTAACACGAAAAAATCTGCTTATTCTCTCGTCTTTGCTGTTGTTATCCTGTGGAGACAAGAATCATTCGATCAAGATGAAAGGATCGGATACGGAGGTTAATCTTGCAGTTAACTTAGCAGAAAAGTACACCGAAGTAGATGCCGATTTTAGTATTGCTATCTCTGGAGGGGGATCGGGAATCGGAATTACCTCTTTATTAAACGGTCAGGCAGATATTGCTAATTCTTCTCGTCCTTTATCGGAGAAGGAAATTCAACAATTTGAAGACAAAAAAATCAAGGTAAGAACGGTAATTTTTGCAGAAGATGCCACCGCTTTTGTCGTTCACAAAGATCTTCCCATCGATGTGATTGACCTAGAAACACTAGCCAAGATCATGAAAGGTGAAATCACCAATTGGAACCAGCTGACGGACGTAGATTTACCCATCAACCTATACGGACGCCAAAGTAGTTCAGGAACCCATTCGTTCATTAAGAAGAAGCTCAAAATAGAATTTTCTAATGCAGCTAAAGAAATGACGGGTAATGCTCAGATTCTAGAGGGAATCAAAACGGATAAATCGGGTATTGGCTATGTAGGTGCCGGTTATATCTCACATGAAACCGCTACTAATCCAACGGTTAAGATATTGAGTATCAAAGAAACTCCTACCTCAACTGCCTACTCTCCTATTGATGCACACGCCATCAACAACAGTCTCTATTTTTTTCAACGTCCATTATATCAATTTATCCTGGAGGATTCTTGGGAAAAGGTAAAGCCGTTTATCGACTTTGAAAACAGTGTAGCTGGTAAACAGCTGATTAAAGATCATGGATATTACATCATAGAACGACCATAAAATGAAATATAAAGTTAGAATAAGTTTAGATATTGCCTTTCAATATATCTTTAAAGCAACGGGCTTATTAGTTCTTTGCTTGTTAGGTGGAATTTTAGCGCTATTGATTTACAATTCGATTTCCTTTTTTACCGCAGTAAAACCGCTCGATTTTATTACGGGAATGGAATGGAATCCAACAGCAAAAAATCCAGCTTATGGTATGCTACCACTAATTTTGAGTACAACGCTTGTTACTTTTGGAGCCATGCTAATTGCAATTCCCTTGGGAATTGGTACTGCAGCTTTCATTTCTGAATATGCTGGAACACGACTCAAAAATATCTTGAAACCTGCGATTGAAATGCTTGCCGCTGTTCCTTCTGTAGTGATTGGTTTTTTGGGAATTGTGGTTGTGAGTCCAGGATTAGCGGATATGGCCGGTTTACCCAATGGATTAAACGCCCTAAATGGTGCGATTCTACTAGCCGTAATGGCTCTACCAACCATTATCACTATTGCGGAAGATGCGATTCACGCGGTTCCTAAAACCTACAAAGAAGCAAGCTATGGTGTGGGAGCTACGAAGTGGCAAACCCTTCGCAAAGTGATTATCCCTGCAGCAGCTCCAGGAATTATCTCCGCCATTATGCTAGGTGTAGGACGTGCTATCGGAGAAACCATGACGGTACTAATGGCAACAGGTAATGCCGCTTTAATCCCCAAAGGATTCTTCGATTCGGTAAAAACCATGACTGCAACCATCGCCATTGAGATGGGTGAGGTACCTTACCAAACCACACACTACTACGGATTATACGCTTTAGCGACTGTTTTGTTCTTTATGACGTTAATTGCCAATCTTGTGGGAGAATATTTTATCAACCGATTAAGAAAATATCATGCAGCTTAATAAATTTAAATTATCTTCTATTATCGAATGGGGAACCCTAGTTGGAACAACGCTTATTGTTTGCTTTTTCTTGGTTGTCATTATTTTGGAAATTGTAAGCAAAGGAGCAGGAAGCCTTTCATGGGAATTCATCTCTAGCGTTCCCAAAGAGGGAATGACTAAAGGAGGAATCTTAACCCCAATTATTGGAACGGTCTTAATTACGTTAATCACTGCTTTATTCAGTATTCCCTTTGGTGTGTGTTGTGCCATTTATCTAAATGAATATGCAGAAAACAACTGGTTAACGCGTATCATTCGCGCGGCTATCCGAAATTTATCAGGAGTGCCTTCTATTATTTATGGTTTATTTGGATTGGCCTTATTCGTTCAGACACTCCAATTGGGAACTTCTCTCTTAGCTGCTGGATTGACTTTAGGGTTACTTTCTCTTCCCTATATTATCACCACAACAGAAGAAGCCCTAATGCAAATTCCAAATAGTACACGTGAAGCCGCTTTAGCTGTGGGGGCTACTAAATTTGAAACCATCAAAGATGTAGTGATTCCCTCTGCCGTTCCTGGAATATTAACAGGAGTTGTATTAACCTTATCTAGAGCCGCTGGAGAAACTGCCCCTATCCTATTTACTGGAGCAGCTTTTTACATCAGTGATACCAATGGATACCTCAATCAAGAATTCATGGCATTGCCGTATCACTTATACATGTTATCTACCCAGCATCAATCCATTGACGAAGTAAGACCCATTGCCTATGGAACAGCATTAGTCTTGATTGTTGTGGTATTTTTATTAAACCTAAGCGCATTTTATATCCGTTATAAATTCAGAAAAAATGAAAACTAAATTATCTGCTGACAACTTAAATATTAGCTTTGGAAGCAAACACGTTTTAAAAAATGTAAGTGTACAATTTGAAGAAAATAAAATCACGGCTTTAATCGGTCCTTCGGGTTGTGGAAAGAGTACCTTATTGCGCAGCTTTAACCGCATGCACGACTTGGTTCCTTATGCCAAAATACAAGGTTCAATCAAGCTAGAAGATCAAGATATTTACGCAAAAAATATACCTGTAACGGAAATTAGAAAGCGCATTGGTATGGTGTTTCAAAAAGCGAATCCCTTTCCGAAAAGCATTTACGACAATATCGCTTATGGCTTAAAAATCAATAACCTTCCGCATGATAAGAGTGTGATTGAAAAAGCCTTAACGGAAGCCTTTTTATGGGATGAAGTAAAGGATGATTTAAAAATGCCCGCCCATCGTTTATCAGGAGGACAACAACAGCGTCTTTGTATTGCTAGAGCAGTAGCGCTGCGTCCGGAAGTAATCTTAATGGACGAACCTTGTTCTGCTTTGGACCCGGTGAGTACGATTAAAATTGAAGAGTTAATTCTCCATCTAAAAGAAAAATATACCATTGCAATTGTAACACACAACATGCAACAAGCTCAACGCATCGCGGATCATACCTATTTTATGTATCTCGGTGAAGTAAAAGAAAGCGGATTGACACAAGACATCTTTGAAAATCCCAAACACGAAATGACGAAGAATTACATCAATGGAGTTTTTGGATAAAAAATACCATGCTAAGGCATGAAATGAAAATAGAAACGCTTCTCTTATGCTGATAAGAGAAGCGTTTTTTTTATTTTTTAATAAATCGCTTCACGACTTTCTGACCGTTTTGTTTCAGTTCAATTAAATAGATTCCTCTATTGAATTGGCTTACTTGTATTTTTTGATCCACCAGTGTTCCTTCTTGTATAGTTTGACCGAGGTAGTCAAAAATGCGATACGTTACAGGTAAATCTGAATTAGATGTGATATTCAATACATCTGTTGCTGGATTTGGATATAAAATAAAAGCAACGCGATCAATATCTCCTACACTAAAATCAGGTCTAAAAACAGCTTTAATTTTGAAGTTTGCATAAGGCGTTACCGTTATTTTTTGTTGCAATGACCATCGATCTCCTGTCCAATGTGAAAACTTATATCCCGGTAAAGCTACTGCTTCTAAAGTAATTGGCACACCTTTGAAGTACGTTCCTTTCCAATTGTCATAATCATCATCAACCCCAATGGTACTGTTGTTAATTTCAATGGTATTTACTTTGACAAATCCCATTGCTTGATTGTTAATCTGAGCCGTTAATTGATAGTTTCCGCTCAAATTGAATTGCGCGTGTAGGTGTTGATACTGATAATTTGTTCGCAAACGCGTAAATTCTTTGAGCTGTTCAATGCGGTTATCCCAATCCTGCATCGATTGAATTAAGTTCCAACGCTCAATATACCTCGGCATCTCAGCACTGATATTGTCGCGCATTACATCGATCAAATCGAGCACGCGTTGTTGCTTATACGTAGTATTCAACATATCTGCAAAACGATTTAAAAAGTAGTTTTTATACGTCGTATTGCTCAACAGTCCGCTTAAAATATGGTCTTCACTAGCAATCGCAGATGCAAGGGTATTGTGGTTGTACGAATTGTTTATCCATTCGTCAATGCCATTAAAACCAGCATCTAAATCTTTAAAAACCCATCGAAAACGACCGTCCTGACCGAAAGGGGCATTAGGGGTATACGCCACTCTTTTTCTAAAATACGTATTATTGTTGTGCGGCCAATCAAAATTAGCGGCATAGATCTCTGCAATTTGATAATCTGTAAAATTAACCTCATCAATATACGTAAGCGCTTGATTATAGCGCGTGGTTGAATTCAAATTGTTGGTTTGAAAAAAAGTAACCATTTCTGCGTATTTCAGGCTATCTCCTACTTCTACAACTCCGTTATTTTCCAAAAAATCTAAATCTTTTTCTTTGATGTTATACACTCTTTCAAAATACTTTTCATCATAGCGTTCCCTTAGGTTCATCAATCCGTAATACTCTCCATTGACAAACGTTACGACTGGTTGATATTTTTGCGTTTCAAAATGGAGGTGTTCGTTGAGTTTTTGAATAAAGGCATCGCGAAACATGGTTCGATAAGTATCATTACCCGAGTTGCGTACAATAAGTCGCTTAAAGGAATCATAAGGGTAGTTGGCAAAAAAGGAGTGTTCCATTTGCTTTTTTCCGTAATCAGCTTTGGCATAAAGGCGATATGACCTGTTTTTAAAATGTCGCGATCCATTTCCGTGATTGCGTATTCCAACGGTTTGATTAACTACTTCACTTCCATTATCCAAGTAGATAAAATTAACCGGAACTTCAGAAGCCGATCCTTTCGCCCAATAATTAGCAGGAACCGTTGTTTCATAATTATCTACTAGAGGGTTGTCCAATCGCCAGTCATCAAATGTTTTTCCTGCTACCCACAACCCTTTTTCATAACTAAATAACAAATCGTCGTCTACATTGATATTTACCACGGGAAAAGGATAGTTCTTCGCAACAAAATACACCTTGGTAACCGTTTCAGAAACACGATCTGCATCGACATAAGCTTTGGCTCTAACAACAAAACTCTTATCCAACAAGGTAGTGGGAACATAAGGATTGTATTCGTATGTCGTAGAAATAGTTGCTAATCGATTAGCCTCTGTTGAACGATCATAGACGGAAATTGGTGTTTGGTATACTAAAGTAAACAACGTGTCCTGATGCATCTCAAAAGGAAGTTGTCCGCCGTGTTGGGGGTATTTCGTTTTAAACGAATACACTTTTCCATTCACGTTATCTAGGGAAGGTTCAGAACCATCTAACGTATACAACACCGTTGCATTGGCATTGGGATGTTGTAATTGCAGTAAAAAAGCTTGATCATAAAAGCCGCTATTCGCCGAAAACGTAGGCGGATCTATCTGCTGTCCAAACAAGGTGGACGTCAAGCAGAAAGCGATAAATACACAATAATTTTTAATCATAATTTAAGGGGTTTTAAAAGTTAATTTAACCTATTAAAGTTAAAAAATTAACTTTAAATTAGCAATTACATAAAAATAAACAAACAAAAACTCCGTTCATATTACAACAACACTTCCCCTTTTCAACTTGTTTATTGGTAATTTTAACTCCCTAATTATCTCCTGTTAATGCGTACCTTTGACTCAACTTCTTCTTGTGTATGCTAGTTCACACACTAAAAAACAGCTATTGACTTTCCTTTTTTGTGCATGTAGCATTGGCCTTTATTTCAAGAGAAGTTAACACACTAATTCTTCAACAGCGAAACCGATAAACATGAAAGAACATCACTACCGTGCTACGATTGATTGGACAGGTAATCAAGGTACAGGAACGGATCATTATGCGAATTACGAACGCAGTCACACAATTCAAATTGAAGGCAAGCCTTTACTAGCAGGTTCTTCAGATCCTGCCTTTCGGGGAGATACAACCAAACACAATCCTGAAGATT
This sequence comes from Myroides sp. WP-1, assembly GCF_014145635.1. Lineage (GTDB taxonomy): Bacteria > Bacteroidota > Bacteroidia > Flavobacteriales > Flavobacteriaceae > Flavobacterium. The sequence continues at coordinate 175,011 of NZ_JACHTC010000004.1, read as the reverse complement.
TGTTTGTTTCCTCTCTTTCTTCCTGTCATATGTTGTGGTATTTACACTTTTGTTCTGTACATCAAGTTATTGTTGAAGCTTATACCGATACCGCTACGGGAACAATGATCGAAGAAAAAGATGGAAAAGGGCGCTTTATCGAAGTAACGCTCCATCCTACCGTAACGGTTCAAAGTCAAGACATGGTAGCACAAGCCTTAGCTTTACACAAAAAAGCGAACGAATTTTGCTTTATTGCAAATTCAGTTAATTTTCCGGTTCACCATCAACCAACGATCATCGTAAAAAACAAAGAATAAAAAAAGGAGGCTATTGCCTCCTTTCTATTTTAATTCAACGGGAATCAAATGGATCCACAATTGTTTTCTATCTCTATTTTTTTCAAAGTTTTTACGGATAAATTCCCCATTATAAGACACCTTATTATCATAGTACAACTGATCGTTGACATACACCTTTACCTTTTTCTTCATATCGATCATTTCTGGAGAAATTGCAATTGCAAAAGACTTAATACGAGATGTTTTGATGCGATACACATTGTCTTTATATTCCGCTACAACTTTACCAGAAGCGCGTGGAAAGTCAAAAGCATCTTTATCGACCTCTACTTCTTGCATCGTATCATCGTCGTCGTCGTCACTTTCGTATTCCAACCATTTTGTAATTTTAAAGTTCAACGGTTGATGGTGCCAACTCGCTTTTGTTTGTACAGTATCTAATTTTATATTTTGCAACCAATCCACACTGCCATTAGTTTCATCGTCAAACTCCCAAGTCAAAGATGAAGGAAACGTTTCTCGTTTTCGTTGCATCAAATCGGCAAACAGAATTTGATACGCAGGTTCTGATTCGTCAAATTGCGGAAACCAATGAGGAAATCCGTCATAGCGAACTTCTTTGTAATCGACTTGTATTTGATTCATCAACGCTGTAAAATCATCGTTGGCATTGGGTGGATAATAATAGTCTTGATCCGTTGAAAAATTAATAAAATTTCGATTCTTAGCATTTTCTACAAAGGTACCTCCAGTAAACACTTTGGGTTGTGTATTAAATCCATAGAAACCAGCAAAAGGCGTTGCATTCTTCATCAAATAAGAGAAAACTCCCGTTGCACCATTGGAATGCCCTGCTAGAAATACCTTGTCATCGTCAACGTTAATTGTACTTTTGATCTCTTTCAGTATAGCAGGAACCATAAAGAATCCTTCATCAGACGTCATCCAATTGTACTGTTTATTCGCTCGTGGAAAAACGAGAATTACATCGTATTGATCCGCATATTTCGTGTAATAGCGATTCCAATTGCCCAAATTCATTTCGGGGGTTTGGAAATCGAGCAAAGGGCTATATCGAACGGCTCCATGCAAAAAGAACAACAAGGGATATGATTTAGCCGGATTGTAATTTTGGGGTAAATGAACGTAATAGGATGTTTTTGTGGTATCGTTCAGTTGAAAACCAATTGAATAATCGCGTTGCTCTTTCGGCAGGTACGGATGGTCATTCTTTAGTTGTTCATATCGTTCTTTGCCATTTTTTGACGAGTAATCGATTTGTTTTTTCGTTTGAAAAAAGGCTTTTTCTTCGCTTTTTAACATGAGATCGAAAGCATGCTTGCGTTTGTTTGCTTCTAGTACAACAACTTTCCAACGGGGATCATCTAGGAGATTTTTGCATTCCTCTACAGCATCTTCATGTGTGATATTCATCCAGCCGGGAAATCCATTACTATCTTTCTTATCTCCAAAAAGTTGGTTCAAATATGCAAAAGCGATGTCTTTATCTTGAAGGGATGCAGCGAGAATAGCACCTTGATACAAATCTTCGACCTCAATACTATCGGGAAATTGAGTAAAAGCTTTTTTATAAAGAGATAAAGCCTCTTTACTACTTGCCTCCTCTTCTTTTTCTACTAAACTCTCTGCTTGAACAATCCATTTTGTATAATTTTCTTGTGCCATTCCTGTGGTACAACACAGTAGAACAATCCAAATAAAATAGTGTTTCATGTTTTTTGGTGGTTTAAACGCTAAGATAATTAACTTTTATCTAGTAGTACACACGTACGCTGATTTTTACAAAAGAGCCTAATAACTAAAATCTAATACTCGAGGAGTAAGTGGTTTTTCCTTACTTACTCTTTTTGGATATATTGGGTTTAAATTATACCTTTCCTAAAGATTTTCTTCTTGGTATCCTAGCTTTTTTTGCTGAGACAAGCAATTGAAACACCTTTTACTAACACTGGATTTATACACTATGAGTACGCTTTTACACATTGACCGAGAAGAGAAACAACTTCGCGAACAATTAGCTAAACTACCAAGAAAAAAATGGAAATTTCTAGGTAGAATTCCCCTTTGTATTCTTTTCATCTTTATTGGGCCTTATATCCCTCTAAGACATAATACAATGATGGGATACATGGGATACATGGGGTATTGGGAAGCCGTTACAGCAACAACCATTCTCTTTCTTGTTCTTCTGCCTTTTAGCATCTATTTTGGCATCAAAGAAGTCAATGAAGAAATGCTCGATGTAGAACGAAAACTCATCCGATTAAAATACAAACGAAAAGAATTGGAAGTTGCCCAATCTTCTACTTTACAAGATCAGTAACCCCTATACCAACTACTAAATACAATAGCAATGCAAAAAAAGAATCTCATTGTCTTCGATATTGATGGTACCTTAACCGACACTGTACACCTTCATCAAGTGGCGTTCAAAAAAGGGTTACAATCCATCGGTGTTGGTGCATTTAACGATGCGTTCTCCACCTATAAACACCACACAGATTTACACATTGCCAAAGTCATTTACGAATCGAGTACGGGAAATTCCTTTTTGCCCACTACCATTCATACTTTTGAAACCTTTTTATACGAAGAGATAAAACAAGCAACCATTCAAGAAATAAATGGAGCAAAGAAACTCGTAGAAAAACTCGAACAGCACTCCGATTTTGGTGTGTGCTTTGCAACAGGTTCTTTGTATCAACCTGCTGTCCTAAAGCTCAACCGCATTGGTATTGCTTTTGATCCGCTTCAACTAGTTGCCTCTAACACCATTGAAGAGAGAGAAAACATTGTCAACCAAGCGATCAACAATGCTAAGCAATACTACAATACACCGTACTTTGAACGGATCATTGCTGTCGGAGACGGCTTATGGGACTTGTTCACCGCAAAAAATTTAGCTCTCGAATTTATAGGCATTGGCAATTCTAACCGAGAAATCATGCAAGCCAATGGTATGCTTCACCATTTTGAAGATTTGCAAGACTTTACTTTTTAATGGCGTTTTTGTTCTGGTAAACCTTACTTTTCTTGTTTTAATTTAGCAAAATAAACAAGGGTAAAGCATACTACAAATCCACCACCTAAAGAAAGGAAGAACCACAACAACAAATGTGCTGTGCGTTGTTCATAAGGTTCAAAATGAGGGTGTAAAATCAACGCTTTACTCGTTTTACTATGACCTACTTGGTGCAAAGCTGAGATATAATCTCCTCGATCGCGTGAATGATCCAAGCGCTCTAAAAACGTAAAGCTTCTAAAATCAATTAGATTAAACTCATTTTGTATTTCTCGCATAAAGCGTTGAGTCATCCATTTTTCTTGACGACTATCCTTGGGATTCATTCCATATCGCTGATATTTCATCCCTAGCCAATACACATGCGTTTCACTTGGCTCTTCTGTAAATCGCTTGACAATTGGAAATACTACATAAGCATCGAAATACAGCTCCGAACTCGTTTTTCCTGATATCCTCGTTTTTGTATGCCACCCAACCTTTTTTGTGTCTATATGAAATCGATTAACCGTATAATACTTTGAAAAGGGGGTTTGTTCTATCTGATAAACATCTTCTACAACGGTTTGTTTACCAAGGGCTTTACTAAGGTAATTTTGGGCAACTATCGTAGGAACAAGCACAGCGATTGCAAAAACAGTGCAATAAAAACCCAATGTATTATCGCGTTTAAACTGGAGTTGTTTAAGCTTAGGACGCAAAAAAAAGTACACCCCTATTGCAGTAACCACAATAGGTAAGAAAATGAGGTACATATCTTCTCGAAGAGGGAGGTTTCCTTCAATAAACAAGAAAAAATGAACGAAGGAATATCCAATCACAATGAGAAAAGTAAACCTTACTAAAGGCCAAAAAACCAAGTGCATTTTTTTTCTTAAATCTGTCATTTTAGGGCGTATAGTTAAATCGCAAAAAGATATAATACGAAGCTAAACGGAATAAGTGATATATCACAATAAACACCTTGCGAATTTTAGGCTTTATAATTGTGATAAGGATGACAATATGAAGTTTATTTTCAATTACCTAAATGGATAAAAAAATGAATAAAATTCAATAAAAAAACATAAATTACATTAAATATTCAAATAAACACCTTAAAAACAAAATAAAACGCTTGTTCTATTCATTTCTTTAGACTACTTTTAAAAAACGAAATCAAAAAAAGCCTCCAATTGAGATTTAATTGAATTTCTAGCATATGTGATTCACAAATTGCAACTCACCAACACCTTACTCTTGGTTTTAAATAGGACGTCAAACGCCTATTGAAGACTGCAATACAATGGCTTTATTTATCAAAAGCAATACAAGTATTATTTATTAACAATTTAATTTTTAAACCATGAGAAAATCAATTTTCTTGGGAGTAGCATTCGCATTTGTTGCTCTTGTCGGATTTAGCAGTGCTAACTCCATTGGAACTAGTGCTAAATCAGATTTAGCTGGAGAAAAAAGTAACAGCATTTTAAGTGAAAGTCGCAATACGGCTGCCACTGCAAATGCAACTACTTTAGAAGTATTTAGACCTAGAAGATAGGTAAATAAGGCAAGGTTTATGGCTCATAAACCTTGCCTTTGTTGTTTTGAAACACGGATATCACCTAGTTGAAATCCTTAAATTCCTTAGGTACCTCAACGTACAAGAAACGTCCTTGGGAACAACCTTATTTATACAACACCGCGACTTGTGCTGTAATCTATTTTTTTTATATATCCTCTAATCCTGATCCTTTTACTATGAAAAAAATATTCAAACTCTTTAGTATACTTATCGTTATAGTCTACTTCTTATTTATTGGATCTGTTCAGCTTTACGATCTTAATTACTTTGAATCTAAACCACTTAATCAATTAAAGGAAAACTATGCACTTCCTTTTTTTGAACAAAATTGGAGCATGTTCTCTCCTAATCCTCCTAGTGGCAATCATTTTTTTCTGCTCAAATTTAGCACGCAAAAACAAACAAGTGGATACATTGATATCCAACAAAAAATTCGAGAACGCAGTTTTTCTCGTTGTTTCTCGATTGACCAACGGTTAAAAAAATACTTTTCTGGCTGTTTCAACGATATTATTGAAATACAAAACGCTGGTGTCGACCTTTCTCTTCACGCATATAAGAGTCAAGGATTAGAATCTCTACTCAACTACTCCAAATTTGTCTTTGAAAATCAAACGGATTTCAAAGGTAAACTCCAACCGAAAGATTCTGTTTTCGTAAACATCTATCTCGTTGATGAACAACTAAATAAAGACATACATCAAAAGAAAAGCTATACAACTTTATACAGTGAACTAGATAAAATATACTTACTCAAAAAGGAATAATCATGGAAAATAGACAAACGGGTATCCTCCTCCTTCGTATCTTTTTAGGGTTGGCCCTTCTCAAAGATTTCATCACCTATTTTAGCAATAGACAATTTTTATTCGACAAAAATGGTATCGTTTCTTACGAAACCTATCAAGATATTATCAACTACTACGATCTGCAATGGTTGAATATCGATTTTACTCAACCTAATAACAGTGTGTTCTTCTGCTTACTAGGTATCTTTTTTAGCCTGACTTTTACCTTGGGTATCTTATCGCGTACCTCAGCCTTCTTTCTGTTTTTTTTGTCGTTTATCTTTAAATTCAGAAATATTTTTTTATTGGATGGTGGGGATAATATTGTCATGGTTCTCTTGCCCTTTTTCTTCTTTATTCAGTCAACAAGCCTCTGTGCTACTTACAACGCGTTTTTAGAAAAATGGAGAATAAAAAATAATTACTATCTCGATACTCTTCATAAATTAGCGATTTTGGGTATCATGATCCAAGTCTGTTACATCTATTTATTTGCAGGTTTACACAAACTTCAAGGTGAGGTATGGCAAGACGGAACTGCTCTATATTACATTTTAAACTCCAGTGATTTCGCTGCATATTCACTAGATACTCTTTTTGTGCAATTTCCTTTTTTAGTATACCTTTTGACGTGGTGTACTATTGCTTTTCAATTGACGTTTCCCTTTTTAGTTTGGTGCAAAAAAACGCGAAAGATTGTTCTGTATTTGGGAATTCTCCTTCATCTCGGTATATTAGTTCTCATGCGTATTGACAATTTTTCTTTTATTATGCTCGCTTGTTATACCGTTTTCTTTACGGATAAAGAATATGATGCACTACAACTAAAAACCAATCTAAAACTGAAGTTGTAAACGTCATTCACTTTATATTACTAAGCAATAAAGTATGCTTACAAAAAAGGTTGAAGGGCTTTGTCCAAACGGTTATCTAAACAAGCACTAATATCAGTAGTCACAAACTTGCCACGGTAAAATAAGCTAAAAATAGTAGCTGGACTCGGGGCTTGTTGTGCTTGTTCTCTACACTCTAGTTTGACAATTGTTAAGGATAAGTTGCGCTTTTTTGCTGTCTCTTTTAAAATATGTTGAACATGCAACTCCGAGAAAGGGCAACGATTAGAATAGTAAACCGTTAGATCTGTGGTCTCTTTACAACATCCTGTTTTTACACTTTCATTGAATTGAGGGTTTTCTGCCTCTTCTATTTTATAAACCAATAAACTAAAACCTGAACTCGTTTGATCAACCGTTGTAAAACCTTGTTTTAAAAGCCATTTGGTGTCGCTCATAAAGTGAAATTTTCGCGTACCTGCAACTGTTACTAAGCCCTTATACCCCCTTTCTTTGGCATCTTCAAGAGCCATTTGAAGTAATTGTTTAGCATATCCCTTGCCCTTATATTGTCCTGCAACCCAAAAACAATTGATCAACAGGTAATCAGGAGCAAGAACTGGAACCCATCCCTTTGCTGCGGGTCCGTATTCCATAAAAACTTTAGCTCTAGCATCTAATCGACGAAAAACATAGCCATGATCTAATTCTCTTCTCAACCACTCTTTTTTTAACTGAGTACCTTCTGTACTTTTCTTATCTGAAATAGCACAACAAATATGCTCTCGATCTAAATTCATTTGATCCAATACAATGAAATTTTCCATGACACTCACTTTTATTTTTACTAAGGGAATTAACTAGATTTTTATTGCTTAGCTAAAAGTACATCAAATTTCAGGAATACTAAATAGCTAGTTTCTACTGCAACAGCTAACAAAAAAGGTTTAATCTAGTAGATTAAACCTCAATGCTGTTTGTGTTTCTTTCTATACTGAATGGGGGTTAATCCTACTTGTTTCTTAAAAAATCGCCCTAAATAAGACTCTTCAGAAAAATTGAGATCACCTGCAATCATCGCTACTGTATCACTCGTTTGAATCAACCGAGACTTAATCTCATCTACAAGCTGTTTATGAATAAAATAACTTGCTGAATTACCTGTTATTTCTTTCACTACATCATTGAGATAATGCGGATGAACATGTAATGCGGCTGCATATTCATTCACTTGTTTAACTGTTTGAATTTTTTGGTTTACTAAAAGCTGAAAACGCGCAACCAATTGCTCTTTACGCGACAAGACAAACGGTGTTTCTACTCTTTTATGGTTGTAAATGCGTTCTGCTTCTAATAAAATAATATTTAAAAACATACGCACAAGCAAATCATCATTGAAGGTTTGTTTGTGGCATTTTTCACTGTTTAATTTCCAAAATAAATGCTCCATCATAACAACTTCTCTTTCCGACAACTCGATAAAAGGCGATTGCCCAAATTGAAAGAAAGGAAAACTATTTAATTTAATCTGATGTTTTAAACAGAGTAAAAAGTAATCTGCATCAAACAAACACATGAATCCTTTTACTCCTTCACTCCATTGTTGGATATGGTGTAATTGATTTTCTCCAACAAAGTACATATTCCCTGCTGTAAAGATGTATTTTGTATATCCTATTGTTTCTTCTACTTGTCCTTCTGTAATAAGTACTAAGGTATAAAATTGCTTTCGCGTCTGTTTTCCCTCTCCAAAAGCGGGTAGTTGAGCTAGATACTCAAGGGTGAATACTTCTAAAAATCCAGCGCCATTTTGATGCGCAAGCGTGCAACACTCTTCGCAACTACTATGGCCATCTTGATCGGTAAAATACAAAGATTTAAAATCATCAAGTGTTTGAATTTCCTTGATTATATCTTCATTTTTCATTCTTTTCCTTTGTTTATTTAAAGATACAATAACTTTTGACTTATTGAATAAGAATGGCGTGCAACAAAACTCCTCCTAAAAAAAGACCAATGCCATAAATAGTATGCGTCAATAAACTTCTTATTCTCGCAGTTTTAGGATTCGGTGTTTTTGAGGCAGCGATACCAAAACCGAAAGCGGGTTGCATGATAAAAAAAGGAGCTATTGTGGTTAGTATACCTACCAATAAAGCAGGGAGTAATGTAGGATTTTCAATCCACTGTATCCCACAAATCAACAGGAGTACAAAGGCAAAAGCAATTCCTATCAGATAGTGAGCACACCATCCGATTGCTTTTTCTCTTTCAACGGGAGTTGCTTGCACAATGTTGGGATGACGAAATACACCTTGCTTAAAGTGCCCCATCCACCTCCCTAAAAAAGCGTAATTTAGTGAGGGTATTTGAAAGATTTTTCGAAGTACAAGTGCATATACATCCATAAAAATAGTAGCACTCACTCCAATAAATATAGAATATCCCAGTAGTTGTAGTATTGTATTCATCTTGCTTATCATTTTATTTGAAACAAAAGTACTCCCCCTTCTCCTGATACTCCTGATGAATATTGGAGTAAAAACAGGACAAATCACAGAAATAAAAAAAGAGGACGGTCCAAGGTCCTCTTTTAGCAACAAACTAGTAATCTACGCAAAATACTTGCATAGCATTCGTAATTAAGTAATAATATCATCTAAAAACTTCCGTTCAAAACTTTGATTTTTCCTGTAAATAGATGGAGAAATTCCCACTATTTTTTTAAACTGTTTACTCATGTGGCTTGCATCTTTATAATGCAATTGTTGGGCAATTTCTTCTAAAGAATATTCACAGTATGAAATCAGTTCTTTTACTCTTTCAATTCGATATAAGATGTAATATCTTTCAATGGTCAAGTGTGTATGTTGTACAAATAATCTTGCCATACGGGCATAGCTCATAGTTGCAACTGTTGCGATATAGTCGGATAAATTTACGGGCAGTATGGGTTGTGCTTCTGCGTATTCAATAATTTTTCTTTTTATTTGTTCAACAATAATAGCAACGTCATCTACCAATAATTCAAATCCCAGCTGTACTAGGCGTTCTTCTAGTGCTTTTAATTGAGTATCAACTAATGGACGAAACACTTCTACCTCACCTAAACGCACGGTTTTAACCTCCACCTGTAAAGCTTGAAATTCTTGGTGAATCAAGAGAATACACCTTGGGCATACCATGTTTTTTATTTGTAAAATGCAAGACTCTTTCATGCCTAGAAAAATATAGGGAAGTAGGATCTACTTCCCGTATAAACAAATTAGTTAACTTGAGCTTCCGCTGCGAATTGTTGATAGTTTGCTTCATTCTTAAAGTAAGCAACTTCTCCATTATCCCCTATCATCACAATGTAAGCTTCGGCTTTATCAACCGTTTCCAAGGTCAATGGATCTTTAGCTTGACGCACTGTTTCATCTTCTGGAATTCGAGATTGACACATAGCACAACAGCCATAATATACCTTACCCTCATGTTCAACTTTAAGTTGTTCTTTTCCCATAAAAGCATCGTTAACCATACAGACTAACTCTTTGGGTACGACATCTCCTTTTTTATACTTTTCAGTTGTGTTAGTAGTTGCGGCCATATTGTGATTCATGTCTTGCTTTACTTGCTCTAATGCTACTTCGGCCTGTTGTTGTGTTTCTTTTGTTTTTTCTCCACAAGCGATCGCCAGCAAACTCAATGTGCTTATCGCTATCATTTTAATTCCTTGTTTTTTCATTTTCTTATTTAATTTTTTGTTCATGCATAATTTCTTCTGTTGCCATTTTGAGAATCTGAGTTCCCGCTTCTAAATCGCCAAATACTTCAACCAGCATCGGCATTACTCTTCCTTTAGCTACTTTGATATGATAAGCCACTCCTTCTCGTACTTCAATTACATATAACCCTAAATTGCTTTCTACTAAGGCTGTTTTAGGCACAAAAAAACTAGGTTCGTGACGCTGTAATTTCAGTGTGGCATCTGCAATCATATTCGGTTTTAATACTTGTTTTTTATTGTCTATATCTGCTTGAATTTGTTCGGTGCGCAGCTTGAGATCTAAACTTCCAGATTTTCGTGTAACAACAGCGGTAAATACTTCTTGAGGAATGGTTTTCACTTGAAAAGACACGGTGTCTCCAACTTTTATATAAGGAGTATGTGCCTCGGCAATAGCCAAGTTTAAACGCAACTTATTTATATCCTCAACGATCAACAAAGGTTGATGATTCATTGGTCCGACATAAGCCCCTTTATCAACTTGTCTATCCGTTACCATTCCGTCAAAAGGTGCTTTTATCACCAAGTATTGATTGATGTTTTTTACCTCTTCATACGCGGAGGCTGTAGCAGCTAACTGCGCTTTATCTGCCAACATTTTCGCCGTGATTTGCTCTAGATAATCGGGGGCAATTGCTCCTTGTGTTTCATTCGCTTTAAGCGTGCGATCATAGGTTGCCTTTGTTGCAATATACAGGGCTTCTTGTGCCTTCCACTTAGCTTGTGCGTTAGAAACCTGTGCCTGAATTTCTGGTGCTTCTAATACCATCAGCACCTGCCCTTTTTTGACAAAATCACCGATATCCACACGTAAATCTGTCACATAACTATTGATCTTCGCTACTATTTCTGTACGTTGATCTGCTCTTAATTCGGCTGGTAATTGCAAGGGAACTACGGGATTTGTTTTTTCTATCCCTATCGTTTCCATTTTATTCATCATCCCTCCTTTTGGGGCTTCTACAGCAGCTGTTTCTGTTGTTTTTTTATCTGTACACGCGGTTAATACAGCTAGACTAACCAAGGTTATATATAATCTGTTCATCGTTTTATTTATTTTCAGTCGGTAAATAGTGAATACTCTCAGGATCTTCTGGATCTAAGGAAGGGGATTGTCGGTCTACTTTGTTCATGACCCACGCAAATACCATAGGCAGAATCACAAGTACAGAAATTGTAGATGCTAATAATCCACCGATTACAGCTCTTCCCAATGGTGCAACTTGTTCGCTTCCTTCTCCGTGGCCAATAGCCATTGGCAACATACCTGCAATCATGGCTAACGTGGTCATGGCTATTGGTCGAATGCGAAGCTTGGTGGCTTCAATTGCTGCTGCGGTAGCTGTCCAGCCTGTTTTTCGCAGTGTTTCTGCATTGTTAATCAACAATACTGCATTGGCAATTGACACACCAACTGACATGATAATACCCATATACGATTGAAGATTTACTGTTGATCCGGTAATCTTTAGCAGAATCAATGACCCCAACATAACGAAAGGTACTGTCGTTAAAATAACAAACGACACTTTGAACGACTGGAAATTAGCTGTCAACATCAAGAAAATTACTACAATCGCCACGAGCAATCCTCCTGCTAAACTATTCATCGTATCATCTAGTACTGGAGCCATTCCCTTTAGTTCAATATTCACTCCTTTGGGCAATTCGCCAAGTTCTGCAATCGCTTTCTCTACATCAACTTTCGCCCGATTCAAATCTGTTTGGTGTACATTAGCAACGACAGTTACATAGCCCATTGTTCCTTCGTTGTAACTCTCTGCTAGAGCTTTAGATTCTACAACGGTTGCTACATCACTTAGAACAGGGCGATCTGCATTTTTACTCAACGGAATATTTTCTAATTCTTCTTTACTATTTAATTGATTTTGTGGCATTTGAACTTGAACATCATAGGCAATACCCATCATACCTCCTACCCACATATTGCGGTTGGTATAACGAGAAGATGCTGTAGTTGCAACAAGTGACTTCGCTATATCCATTGCATCTAAACCTAATTGTGCAGCGCGTACGCGATCAATATTTATCTCATACGCTGGGTAATTCATCGAAATAGGCATCTTTTGATCCCGCATATAATCGATTTCGTTAAGCTTTGCTAGTAACTTATTTGCCGTCATCATATTCATTTTACGCATCATCCCTGAAATGCGTATTTCAATTGGCGTATTTGTACCTTGACTTAAAATCTTCTCCGTCAGTTCAATGGGCTCAAAGGTCAATTTTAGTTCTGGTAATTTTTCGTGAATGCGCTGGCGAATTTGGTCTTTTAGTTCATCTGTATTCCCGTTAAAATCCTTAAATGCTATTTGCATCGATGCTTCATGTGGCCCTGCATTATACAAGTAAATCGGACTTACTGCAAAGGAAGAAGGATGTTGTCCAACAAAAGCAGAAGAAATAGCAATCTTATCCTTTCCAAACAAGTCTTCTAACTCAGTTAATAGTTTTTTTACCTTGATTTCCGTATGTTCAATACGCGTTCCTTCAGGTGCAGTAATGCGCATTTGCACTTGGCTAGAATTCACCGTCGGCAATACGTCTTTTCCGATGTTTTGATACATAAATGCCACGGCAAGTATCGCTAGTAAAATAGAACCTGTTGCTATAATTCGATTCAAAGGCATAATCTTTTCAAGTTGTGCAATTACTCGATTCTTGAATTTATCAAACCCCTTCGCCTGATCTGAAATGGCGTGTTTTTCTGGATGGTATTTCATGATCCAATTGGCCATAATAGGCACAAAAGTCTGAGACAACAAAAACGAAACCGTCATGGCAAATCCAATAGCCATTGCTAAAGGCATAAATAATGCCCCCGGAATTCCTGTCATCATAAAAGCAGGTGCAAATACGGCGAGGATACTAAATAGAATCAACAGTTTAGGAAAGGCAATTTCCTTACATGCATCCCAAATTGCCTGTACTTTGGGTTTGCCGAGGGCGAAATGCTGGTGTATATTTTCTATGGTAACGGTACTCTCATCAACTAGAATTCCAATCGCTAAGGCCAATCCGGACAAAGTCATAATATTGATGGTTTGTCCAAACAGTTTCAAGAATAAAACGGAAGAAATAATGGCAATGGGAATCGTGGTGATTACAATCAATGCTCCTCTTGGGTCACGCAAGAAAAGCAAAACCATTAACCCTGTCAATAATGCACCTAATACACCTTCTAAAATCAAGCTTTTTACTGCATTAATCACATTGACAGATTGGTCAAATTCATAGGAGATTTTCACATCGTCAGGTAAATTATTCTGGATACGAGGAATTGATTTCTTCAATTGCTGTACCACATCATAAGTAGACGCTTTTCCTGATTTGGCAATATTGATGTATACAGAGCGCTTTCCATCCACCAGGGCATATCCCGTTGTAATATCCGCACCGTCTTTTACCGTTGCAACATCGCGCAAATAGACATTGTCTACTTGCCCTTTAAACAACGGGATATTGCCAAACTCTTCCACTGTTTTCAGGGTGTTATTAGTAGGTGTCAAATAGTTTTTATCTCCTACATATACGTTCCCTGAAGGCATGGTTACGTTTTGTCTGCTAATGGCTTCAACAATTTGCTCTGGGCTCATTTGATGCGTTCGGAGCTTACTAGGATCGATATTAATCTCAATCGTACGCGGCGATCCTCCAAAAGGTGGTGCTGTGGTCATTCCTGGAATTTTAATCAAGAAAGGACGCGCTACGAAATTGGCAATATCTTGCAATTCGTTATTTGTTTTAGTTTCAGAACGGAAGACAAGCTGTCCTACCGGTTGAGAAGATGCATCAAAGCGAATAATAAAGGGAGGTGGTGCTCCTGGAGGTAAGAAAATTACAGAACGATTAGACAGGGCAGAAATAGAAGCAATCGCTTCGCCCATATCTGTACCTTCGTAAAACTCAACCTTCATCAGGGTTAAACCTTGGGTATTTTTCGTATCGATACTCTTAATACCATTGGCAAAAAGCATCATATTCACGTACATTTTGGTAAAATACCCCTCCATTTGTTGAGGCGTATATCCATTAAAAGAATGGGCAATATACACCACGGGTAAGTTCATTTCAGGTAGAATATCAACCTGAATTTCTTTGGATGATTTAAGGCCAAAGAACAACAATCCTATAACCAATACCATAATTGATATCGGCTTGCGCAAGGCAAAACGAATTAAATTCATACTTTGTTATTTTTGGGGAATGGCGTTGATTAAAAATTGGATATCACCTTGGGCAGAGGCTTGCATCAATAAAGCTTGCCACACATTATTTTGGGCAACTTCATACGAAATTTCAGCACGTTGTAGGGTGTACAAGGCTTGGGTAAAAGCGACTAGATCGCTCAATCCATTTTCATACAAAGCTCTTTGTTGATTAAATGCAATTGTCGCTGCTTCAACCTCAATAGAACTCTGTGTCCATATGGCTGTTGCATTATGATATTGGGCTTTGGTCAAATCAACCTGATTCGCTAACTCACGATCCATTTTTGCATAGTCTTCCTGCAAGCTTTGAGAAATTTTCTCTTGCTCTTTTACTTTAGCCGTTGTTCGGAAAAAATGAGAAATATTCCATGTTACTTGTAAACCAACTAAATAATTGCTTCGATCAATTCCCACGCCTTTACTATAATTGCGAGAAAATGCTGTATTGTCTTGTACATAATTCCAATCAAAACCAGAACCGCGTCCCTGAAGAATACCAAAAGCATTGAGTTGGGGCAAACTACTGCGATGCACTAGTTTCTCCATCGTTTGACTTTGTTTGACACGTTCTTCTTGCCATAGTAAGATAGGATGCGCTGCGGGGTTGTATTCTTGTGCAAATACCAACGGCTGTTGAGCAACAAAAAGGGTATCCAATTGATAGGGCTGATTTTCCTGATCCAGTAAATCCGAAAGTTGCTTATTCCACTCGAGTTCTCTATCGTGAGCTTTAAGGTACGTGGTCTGTGCAAAAGCCACTTCTGCCTGAGCTAAACGTTCGTCGACTTGAGCAATTAATCCTGTTCTTGCCTTGGTCTCTGTAAGGGTATAAAACACTTTTGCTCGTTCTAAATTTCGCTCTTGTACCTCAACGATACGCTGTGCTGCTAACAGGTTAAAATAAGTCGCGCTTACCTTTACTTGTAGTTTAAAAATTTCTTGTGCAAGATCTTGTTGCTGCACAGTTTGTTGTGCTTTTGCTAAAGCAACTCCTTGACGAGTTTTTCCAAAAGAAAACAAATTCCAATTGATATTGGCAAAATACAAAGATCCGAATGCAGCATTCCAGTTCTGTTCCGCTAAGGGCATAGAAGTAGCTGCCGATCCTAATCCGCCATACGCATACAAAGGACCATTTTGTGCATTAATCGTTCCATAACTCTGTTGAGCACCGAAGGTTAAATCGGGAAAGTAGTTCCCTTTTTGATTTTGGGTATTATACCTCGAAGCTTCCAGTTGAGCTTCTTTACTTTTTATAAGAGGATAGCGTTGAGTAACGTGTTCTATTGCCTGCTCTAAGGTCAATGTCTGAGCAGATAGCGTACTGAATGTACCCCATAAAACAACGCACGCTATTATATTGAATTTCATTTCAAATCACGCGTTTAATTATACAATAACTAGATGGTATCTCTCTTTTAGAGGATACACTAAAAAGTTTTGTAACAATCAAATTCTATATACGCAATGTTTGATATACAAAGGGATATCCTTTGTGTGATCCGAGTAATATAAGTGGGGAATTAATATCTGTTTTGGTGCAGATACGAATTCGTATACCGCACCAAAATAGCGGTGTAAGATAGCATCGACAAAAAACGATACTTTTAAAACCTTAAAACTAGTTTGCTGTACTTCTGACTTTACTTTTACAACTTCAACTTTGTCTTTACAACAATTCTTTTTAGGGTCATTGACTGTTTTTCCTGTTTTACTACAAAAAGCACAGTTATCTTCCGCTGTTTGAGCAAAAGCCATACTCGTTTGCTGCACTAACCCTTTGCAGAGGTGCTGATATGTACTAAAGCCAGAGGCCAAAAACAAGTACATAACACTAAAAAGTATGACTAATATTCTCTTCATATGTTAGGCGAAGATATCAACTCACCTACAAAAGAATATTACATAATTTTTACTATCTATTGTATAATTTTGATTGGAACAAGGGATAGCCTATTCGTTATTTGTCAATTTATCTCCCTCTTTCACCTGAGTAAGATCGCCAACTAACACGCGATTCCACGGGGTATTACCGCGTTGAACATATACTTTTTCGTTTTCATTTTTCACGATCATGACTGGAACAGCAGTGATACGATCCTCTTCGTTTACTGTCCAAACGTAGGCTGTATTGTCACGCATGAAAATAGCTTTTTCATTGAACACTCGTGTTGGCACATTCAGTACGCTCAAAGTCAATTTTTGAATATCTTGTCTGTTGGGAATAGAAGCAACATTTAAAGTCATTACGATATTGCCTTCTTCGTTAATTGATTTTTGATTCAAGGTAGCCAATACCGAATTTGGCAATGCATAGGTCGACTCGTCTTTGAAAAGTAAGCTACCCTTTAATTGGTTTGCATAATTGCGAAGGAGTAAGTAGTTTTCACTGGTTACCTGAATTTGTACCGCTTGACTTTGTCCTGCTTGCATCGTCAATAAAGGTTGCTTTTGGTTAATGCTGTTTCCTGCTCCTACCAATACCTGTTTCACAGTTCCTGTTTGTTTAGCCTTTATGGTATGTTCAACGTATTTCTGTTGAGTAGATGAAGAGATCTTATTTACCTGTTCTTCGTAGCTCGTCAATGTTTTTTTAGCTTCATTATACGAAGCATATTGTTTCTCGTAATTTTCCTTTGCTGCTGTACCTTCTTCACCGCGATCAATTGCTAGTAATAGCTCTAATTGTTCTTTAACATGCTGTTTAGCATCTTTAACCTTTTTTGTAGCTTTACCGAGTCCTAACGTATCCCCTTGTGTCACCGCCACGCGAAGCAATGCAACATCTTGTCCTACTTCAATACGACTGTTGACATCAACCATAACCTGAACAAGTTCTCCACTTTGATCTGCCAAAACAGAAAAAGATGGTGCCGTACTAATTTGCGTAGGATAACTTTGATTGACAACGACAATCTCATCCGTTGCTGGTTCTACACGCACGCCTTCAGAAACAAGAGACAACGCTTTAGACGTTGTTGTATCCGTACTTTTGTTATTTCCTTGGCGTTCATTCATTCCGCGAAGACCTACCCAAACCAAGAAACCAATACAACCAACAGTCATTATTATTTGTTGCGCTCTAACTTTTCTATTCTTCATATCATGCATCTATAAGAGGTACAAATATAACAACTATCCTCCTTTTTTAAAGCTCTTTTCAACAGAGTTGTATTTTTTATTTTAACACAATACAATGGTTATAAAAAACAAAAGCTGACTCCTTTAAACAAAAAGGAATCAGCTTTTTTAACAACGATAACATTATCTTTAATGACCGCCTAAAGCGCGGTATAGATCAATCTTTGAGGCTAAATAATCGCGTTTTAACGTTGCGTAATTTAAATTACTTTGTAGCGCTAAGGCTTGAGCGTTAATCACCTCCAAATACGAAGCTTTATCCAATCCAAACATAACTTGTATACTTTCTAAAGATGTATTTAACAGGTCTACCCTTTGTTGTACAACTTGCTCTCTTTCTTGCATTTTATCAATTTTCACTAAGGCATCGTGTACATCTGCATAGCCAACTACTACAGCGTTTTTAAAACTAATAGCTGCTTTTTCACGTTCAATTACCGCAACCTCATAGGCAGTTCTCAGCTTTTTCTTTTGAAAAATAGGTTGAACTAATCCGCCAACCACCGTTCCAAATAAGGAAGCAGGGGTATTGAACCACTGTGAGGTTTCAATAGCATTTAATCCACCTTGTGCAGAAATGGTAAGCCTAGGATACATTTCACCTTGTGCCGCACCTACTTTCGCATTGGCTTTTTTCAACTCCAATTCTGCAATTTGAATATCAGGGCGTTGACTTAAAAATGAAGCTGGTACTCCTGTGTTTAATTCTGTTGAGAACTGAACAGCATTCAACGTTGAAGTGCGTTTTATTTGCTGTGGAAAATGATTCAACAAAACACCTAAAGCACTTTCCTGTAAAGCGATTTCTTGTTCGATTTGAGGCAGTAATTCTTGTGCCTCTAGCCATTGGGCTTCAGCTTGTTGAACAGCTACAATTGATTCATTTCCTACTTCGTACATTTTTTGCGTTACGGCATAGGTATTCTCGCGCAAGGTCAATCCCTCTTCTGCAATTCTCAATTGTTCGTCCAACATCAACAAATTGATATAAGCCGTAGCTACCTCTGCTACTAATCGATTTTGAATGGCGCGTTTTACTTCTTGTGTTTGTAAATACGAAGCTAAAGCTGCTTCTTTTTCGCGTCTTATTTTTCCCCAAACATCCAATTCCCAAGACAAATCTAAATGAGCGGTATAATCCTTATTTGTGCGAGAGGCACCACTTCGTACCACCTCACTGTTTTTGGATAACTCACTATGTGTACCTGCAACTTGCATGGTCAAATCGGGAAGTAGAGCCATCTTTGACTGTTTAAACAGTAAATTCGCTTGATCGATATTCTTGATTGCAAGTTGCAAGTCGGTATTTTGTTCCAAAGCAACTTGTATGTAAGAAGCTAACTCATCATGAGCAAAAAAACCTTGCCACGACAATTCGGCCAACGTATTTTCAGTAGAGTTGCCTTGCGTTCCAGCATAAAACTGATCTGGCGTTTCTAGAGAAGGTCGCTCATAATCTTTTCCGACTTTACAAGCCGTAAAAGCAAGAGCAACGGGTATTATATATAGATATTTTTTCATTTCTACTTTATTTTTAAATAGCTGAGTTTGTTTCAACAGCAGCTGGTGCTCCCGAAATTTTCTCTTGTAAGTATTGAAAGAACACGTACAAAATTGGAATAACAAAAACGCCTAATACCACACCAAAGAACATTCCTCCTGCAGTACCAATACTGATCGAGTGATTTCCTTGTGCTGAAGATCCTTGAACGAACATCAAAGGCACTAAACCTGCGACAAAAGCAAAGGAAGTCATCAAAATTGGACGCAAGCGCAAGCGCGAAGCTTCTAGAGCGGCTTCGACAATAGACAATCCCGCATTTCGTCGTTGTACGGCAAATTCTACAATCAAAATGGCATTTTTAGCCAACAATCCGACGAGCATAATGAGCCCCACTTGTACGTAAATATTATTGGCGATTCCCACGGATCCAATAGCGATGAACACCCCTATAATTCCTACAGGGAGAGAGAACAACACAACTAATGGCAGAATGTAGCTCTCGTACTGTGCTGCCAAGATGAAGTATACAAAGAGAATAGACAATCCAAAAATGAAAATCATTTGATTACCCGATTGCTTTTCTTCTTTACTCAGTCCCAGCCATTCAATACCATATCCTGTTGGTAATTTCTCTGCAGCTATTTGCTCTACTTTTGCCATAGCATCCCCTGTACTTACCCCTGGGCTAATAATTCCATTTACCGTAATGGAATTAAAAAGGTTATGACGACTGATTGCTTGTGGTCCGTATACTTTTTCCAATTTAGCCATCGAGCTAATCGGTATCATTTCTCCAGAATTTGTATTGACGTAAAGTGTTTTGAAAGAATCTTCATTGGCTCTAAAAGGAGCGTCACCTTGTACGAATACTTTAAACTGTTTTCCGAATCGATTGAAATCATTTACTTGTGCACTTCCATAAAACAATTGAACGGCAGCCATCATTTCACTAACTTCCACACCGTGCATTTTAGCTTTTACTGGATCTACAATAATTTTGTACATCGGGAAATCCGACTTAAACATGGTAAAAGCTTGTACTACCTCATCTGAAGAACTTAAATCAGCATTGAATTGCGTTACTACATCTGCAAATTCATTAATCGTGCCTCCTTTGCGATCTTGAACGACTAATTCTAATCCGTCAAAATCTCCAAATCCCGGTACTGTAGGGTTGGCAAACACGAAGAAATCTCCTTCTTTAATGGACGATAATTGACCATTAATCTCCGCTAATATTTCATTAATATCGGTTACTTCCCCACGTTCAGCACGATCTTTAAAAGCGATGAATCCCATTCCATAAGCAGGACTGGCAGCATTTCCTAAAATATTAAATCCCGAAATCGTCGTTACGGATTTTATAGCGGGATGGTTACGCATGATTTCATCACCTTCTTTCAATACTTTAGTTGTACGATCAATAGAAGATCCTGGAGGCAGAGACAAAGCAAACATAGCGAAACCTTGATCTTCATTTGGAATAAACCCTTTAGGTGTTACATTCATTAAGATAATCATTCCTACAATAGAGCCCAAAATAAGAGAAGCGCCTAATACTTTGCGTTTGAGTAAGAATTTAATTCCCCCAACATAACGATCAGTCAACGCATTAAATCCGCTGTTAAAGCTTGAGAAGAAACGCTTTAAAAAACCTTTTTTACTTGTTTCTCCATGTTCCTCTGTATAGTGATTTTTAAGCAATAATGCACATAGCGCTGGACTTAATGTCAAGGCATTTACGGCAGAAATCAAAATGGCAATCGCCAAGGTAAAGGCAAACTGTTGATAGAATACTCCTACTGGTCCGGTCATGAATCCGACAGGTAAAAATACAGCTGACATAACCAAGGTAATCGAAATAATAGCACCGGTAATTTCGCTCATTGCTTTAGAAGTTGCCTCTTTCGCATTAAGTCCGTCAATCATCATCGTGGCGTGAACGGCTTCAACTACTACAATGGCATCGTCGACGACAATTCCAATCGCGAGAACCAACGCAAAGAGTGTCAACATATTAATAGAGAACCCAAGCATATTCAAAAAGAAGAACGTCCCTACCAATGAAACAGGAACTGCAATAGCGGGAATTAGCGTTGATCTAAAATCTTGTAAGAATAAATACACAATCAAGAACACCAAAAGGAATGCTTCGATTAATGTTGTTTTCACTTGATTAATCGATTCATCTAGCTGGGTTTTACTTGCGAAGGTTACGTTGTAATTTAATCCTTTAGGCAATTGAGGTTTTAGCTCCTCTAATACTCCGTAAATTTGTGTTTGAATCTCATTCGCATTCGAGCCATTCGTTTGGAAAACAGCCATAGATACAGCTTCTTTACCATTTACTTTATTTTCCTCATCATAGGCTACTGCACCAAATTCAATACGAGCAATATCTTTTAAATACAGTACATTTCCGTTGTTATCTGCTTGTACAACAATTTGTTCAAACTGTTCTGGGGTATTGTATTTTCCGGGATAAGTAAGCGTATATTGCACTGCACCACCGGCATTTTGGCCTAAGTTACCTGCAGCTACTTCTAAACTTTGACTTTGAATAGCGCGTTCAACATCAGAAGGTGTTAATCCGCGATTCGCTAATTTATGTGGATCCAACCATACACGCATAGCATAATCTTTCTCTCCAAAGAGTTGTACGTTTCCGACACCTTTGATTCGCTTTAATGCGCGTACTAGATTAATTCTCGCATAGTTTTGAACAAACGTTTCGTCATATAGCGCCGCATCATCACTGATTAAATCAATAACCATGATCATTCCTCGTTGTTCTTTTTGGGTATTAATTCCCGCGCGAATTACTTCTTCTGGTAAAATTCCCTGTACTTGAGCTACCCTATTTTGGACGTTAACCGCTGCTTGATCCGGATCAGTTCCCAATTCAAAGAATACCGTGATAAGAGCTGTACCATCATTACTAGCTGTAGATTCGATATGTGTCATTCGCTCTACCCCATTAATAACTTCTTCAAGTGGAGTAACAACTGATTTTAATACCGTTTCTGCATTTCCTCCAGGGTAAGAAGCGTGCACCGCTACACTCGGTGGTGCAATATCGGGGAACTGTTGGATGGGCAATTCTTTAAGTCCAACAAGACCTAAAATTACCAAAATAACAGAGATCACGGTAGCCAATACTGGCCTGTGAATTATTTTTTTTAGCATGAATTTACTGAGTTAAATTGAATCTTTGTTGTTTGTTTTTCGGAGGTGATTGACGTTACAAAACGGACGGCTCACGCGTTGTTTGCCCCTCCTTTTTTAACGCACTAATTTGTTGACTTTCATTTGTTTCTAATGGTTTAACCACATCACCATCAACAATTTTATCCAATCCTGTTGTAATAATGATATCTCCACTATCAACTCCACCTTGCACAAAGTAGGTTTGTAAGTTTTTGCCGACCACTTGCAACTGTCGTTGTTCTACTTGATTATCTTTACCCAAAACATAAGCAAAAACTTTATCTTGTAGATCTAGCGTTGCAGCAATTGGAATTTGCACTACATCTTTTTTCTTAGCGATCAAACGAACAATTCCCGTTCCGCCATTTCGCAATAGTTTATCTGGATTATCAAAAACAGCACGAACACTCAATGCATTGGTTGCTTTGTCAAATTCACCATTAATCATATCTACTTTCCCCACGATTGGATATAGATCTCCATTACTCAATTGCAATTGAATATCCATAGGAAGAACATTTGTTTCTCCATTACTTCCCTTAACAAGATCAAAATAATCTGCTTCTGTAACGGAAAAATAAGCATAAATTTGAGTAATGTCAGACATTGTAGTCAACGGTTCTGCTTCACCAGCAGTAACTAAGTTTCCGACAAGTTTGGGAATTCTACCTAAGAATCCATCCACTGGTGCAGTAACGGTACAATAGCCTAAATTTAACTGAGCTTCTGCGACTGCTGCTTTTGCTTGAGCCACCATTGCTTTTGCGCTGTCTAATGCTGCAGTAGCTGTTTGCAATTGAATAGGCGATACAAACTTATTTTCAACTAGTGATTTTACCTTTTCTAGTTCCAATTGAGCATCTACTAAAGCGGCTTGAGCGGCCTTTAGTGTAGCTTCTGCATTTTGCAATTTAATTTGATACGGTTGACGATCAATTAAAAACAGGGCTTGTCCTTTTTTGACATAACTTCCCTCTTTGACTAGTATTTGATCAATATAACCTGTCGCTTGTGCTCTTACTTCAACGTTAACCTTTCCTTGTAAAGCTGCGGTATATTGATGTGTCACTTCAGCATCTCCTCGTTCCACACGTTCTGTTTTCACTTCTATTTGTCCCGCTATTTGCGCTGCATCACTCGAGTTTTTTTTACAACTCACTGCAGTTACTAACACAAGAGCTGTGATTCCTACATAAGCGAATACCCTAAGGTTTCGATAAATTCTATTCATAAAATTTTATATTACGCAACAAAAATGAAAAAAAGGAATTTTCCATCTATTTTTATTGTTGTGAAGCGTAAAAAATGAAGACTGAAGCGTAAAAAACAAATACTAATCTGTATTGATTATATGAAAAAAGCTACCGAAGTAGCTTTAAGAGTTCAACCAATTTTTGAATAAGGGTGCCTTATCTCGGCTGATAATTATTTCGCGTTGAGGGTCTCGAATCAACGTGACCTTTAATTTTCCGTTATAGTAATTTTGAATATTGTGAATGCTGTCAATCTCTACGATATGTTGCCTATTTGCGCGAAAGAAGAAAGCGGGATTTAACTCTTCCTCTACTTCTTCCATTGTTTGACTAACGATCATTTCGCTTCTGTCTTTTAACACGAGATGTGTAATTTTTAATTCGGAATAAATGAAGTCAATTTCCTCTACTTTTACCGCTCTAAAACCGTCTTTATATGGAATAAGAAAACGGGAACGATAAACTACTTCTCTTTTGTTTAGACTACCTAAAATGTGCTGAATTGAATCATTAAGTCCCGTTGCACTAAGGTTTTTGTACTTGGTTAAAGCGTGAATGAGATCTTCCTCTTGAACAGGTTTCATGATATAATCGATGCTATTGACTTTAAATGCTTTCAATGCATATTCATCATAAGAAGTAGTAAATACGACAGGAACATTGATATGAACTTGTTCAAAAATTTCAAAACACAAGCCATCTTCGAGGCGAATATCCATAAATATTAAATCAGGTGCTGCATTGATGCGCAACCAATGAACACTGGCTTGAATACTTTCTACTACCGCTAGAACCTGAATATTGGGGTCTATTTGAAGCAAAAGACGCATCAATTTATTTGCGTTTCTCTCTTCATCTTCAACAATTAAAACCTTCATACCACTTCTTTTTTTAATTTGTAAAACTTTTTTCTCTAACCGTTAATAAAGGTAACTTCACAAGAAACGATGTTTCATTACTCGTGATTTGAACGTCCAACTTACTCAATAATCGATAGCGATCGATAATATTTGCTAAACCCACTTTTGCTGAAGGCAATTGAACCATTAATTTTTGCAGGTTATTGCGCACTACAACATATTGATCCACTACTTCTATATGGATCGTCAACGGATGTTCTTTAGAGGCTGTGTTGTGTTTCACCGCATTCTCAACAAGTAGTTGTATAGCGATTGGTGCCACGGCATGCGTATTTTGAACAGATTCGTCAATGTTAATAACCATATTAACTTTGCGCCCCATACGTTCTTTTATCAAATAGAAGTAAGACTCAACAAAGCTAATTTCTTCTTTTAAACTAATTGTATTTTTTCTAACATTGGAAAGCATATAGCGGTAGACCAAAGCTAAGTTATCGATAAACTTAACTGCTACTTGCTGATCCTCAATAACTAATTCAGACAATGTGCTAAAGTTATTAAATAAAAAATGAGGATCTAACTGCATTTTAAGCGTTTCTAATTCCGCTTGACTTGCAATGCGTTCAAATTGTTCGGCTTTTAGTTTTAATTCAGCTGCATCCATCATCGAATTTTTCCAGTTTTTAATTAAAAAGTACCCCGTGTGGATGACACTGATAAAAATTCCTGTATTAATACTGATCAACAAGGATTGCCAAATGTCAATTTTAGCTTCTAAATCAAGTATTTCACCTGGTTCATAGGGAATCCAAACCAAGTAGATAATGTTTACTAAACAGTAGATGCTAAAGATACACAAGATCAACAATAACAGTTGCACAATAACGCGCCAAGCGGCATATTTTGTCCACGGTAATATGGTGTTCAACGCATGGCTCAATCTCAAGCTCACTTCACTAATAAGGGTACAATACACCAATACCATGATTCCCGATTGCCAAAGTTCCGGCTCATCAATGGTCGAATACCATTCAGGATCATACGGATTGAGCAAAAAGTGCGAAAACAGGTATAAGATAAAAACCGCTGGAATTACAACAAGTCGATAATGCTTGGTAAACAGCGATTGGTCTGTATTGTTTTTTCTCAGGTTTCTTTCCATTATTTTATCAAAAGTAAACAGATTTAGGCCGAACTGTTGAGATTATTTACTCAACAGGAATAATTATGTGTTGAATCGTACAAATGTACTACTGTATCTTGAAATCCCCCTCAAAGGAAGTGATTTACCACAAAAAAGCAAAAAAAAAGCTAGCTTTAGAAGCTAGCTTTTTAATTTTTTAATCTTCGTACATCTAAAAGTTATACTCTTTTCGACCTATTTCTTTAACGACAATCGTTTTTGCTACACTATCATGTAGGGTTTGTTTCTTACTATTACCAAAATATAAGAAGTATCCAATACAGAAAATTAAACTTGAAACAATAGACATAAAAAAACGTCCTGTTGCTTGTCCAAAATCAATCGTATTTCCTTCATCACTTAGACACTTAATATTCATCACACGCTGTCCTACCGTTGCTTGATCAGCACTTGAATGTAGTATAGCATAGTACAACCAAGGTCCTATAATAGGTAAAAAACTTAAAAACAAACAAATTAATCGATCTAATAATAATCCTACAAATCGATCACCAAAATCAGCATAGCGGTAATAGATTTCTCCTTGTGGTGTATAAAGTGTCACATGCATTTGATCCGCATGATACACAATATTGCCAATTCGTTCTTCTGGTATTGACGAAACCGATTTATTCTGTAAGGTAACGATTGGATATTGAAACAAATCACTTAACTCTTCAATGTTTTTTGCTTCAGTCCAATCTGGTAATCCTTCATACCAAACTAACGTATCAGGTGTAATCACAAATCCAACTAATTCTTCCTTAGTATAAGGACCATACTTCTGATCGTTTCTAACAATAAAAAATTTTCTTTCCATGTATTTTGTATTTTTAATACAAACTTACGAAAGCATTCGTTATCTCTTTTGCTTTTTTCAATTATCGATCGAAAGTAACTAATTCGATTACTTTTAAATCGTCATGTCCTAGTACATCTAAAATTAAGGAATTGCCTTTTAACTCTCTAACCTTAAATTTAAAATCCTGTCCAAACAGGGCACTTGAAACCGTAACAACCTCATTGTTTAAGGTCCACGTTCCTCGATCTTCTTTTAAACTATACTTATCTATAGCTGTAAAAATCTTATCCTTCAAAGAAATATGTACAGAAGATACTTGATAAGCAAACTTAGTTGCTCCTTTACAATCTTCTGTGAATTCAAACTGAGCAACAATCCAATCTTTTTCTAGATTATTTGCTTTTACTGATTTAATCGATTTTTGTTCGATTTCATTTCCACCTTCATCATTACTGCAACTCACCACTAACGATCCAATACTGACTGACACGATGACAGCCAACATCCATTTAAAAACTTTTTTCATAACATAGTCTATTAAGGGGTTAAACAATAGTTATATTTTAATTTTTGTTTTAAACTAGTTTTTATACATCGTATCTAATTTACTAAAAAATACTTAACAAATAAATTTTTTACTAATTTTTACAATATAAATCACATTTTAACCTAATTAGGTAAAAAACATAAAAAATAACGGTTAAAACAATCAACTAAATTCCAAAAGACGTCTTTATTTCTTACTTTGTTGAGACAAAAGTATTTGATAATTAATCGGGTAAAAATGACAAATATCATCAGTATTGACAATACTTTGCCGATATTTAGAGTGCACGAATACGGTAGAATCACAGCAGACTTAAAATCAAACAATTATCCCAACACTATTTAAAACACTCCTAAATATTAACCATATATTAACAAAATGTATCTTTATAAATTCTTTTTTCTTCACAGGCAAACGCGTTAAACATTTCATTACATAAGGTCAATCCATGTAAAATAAATGTAAACGAACGAAAGTAAATCACCTGTTTCTTTACTAAAAAAGCACAAAATGAGATTTTCATAAAAAAAAAGACCGTATTAAAAATAAATACGGTCTTTTTTAAAATTTAGCGGATATACTTTTTTCTACTACTTTTTTTCACTGGAAAACATCGGTTTTAGACCTAAATTTTCAAATAATTGACGATCCTGACTCAATGCTGGATTGGGAGTAACGAGCAACGTTTGTTCTTCCCCAGCAAAAATTGAATTAGCTCCAGCCAAAAAACACCAACCTTGTTCTGCTTCGCTCATTTCCATACGACCAGCACTCAATCGAACCATAGTAGTCGGCATTAGAATACGGGCAGTGGCAATCATACGAATCATTTCCCAACTATCCGTTTTAGGCATGTCTTCTAGCGGCGTCCCTTTTACGCGTGCTAAAGCGTTAATTGGCACTGATTCTGGGTGTTTTTCCATTGTACATAAAGTGTGTAACATGGAGATTCTATCTTGGTTCGTCTCTCCCAATCCTATAATTCCTCCTGAACATACCGTAATGCCCGCTTTGCGCACTGCCTTGATCGTGTTCAACCGTTGCTCATACGTTCTTGTGGAGATAATATCTTTATAGTGAGACTCTGAGGTATCTAAATTGTGATTATAAGCATATAACCCTGCTTCTTGTAAACGTTTGGCTTGATCTTCTGTCAACATACCTAAAGTACAACAAACCTCCATATCTAAGGCATTAACTCCCTCTACCATGGCAATAACCTTATCAAAGTCGCGGTTATCTCGAACTTCTCTCCAAGCAGCTGCCATACAAAAACGTGAAGACCCATTGGCTTTGGCTTTCTTAGCGTGATCTAATACCGTCTCTAAAGGCAGCAAACGCTGTACTTTAATATCGGTATGGTAACGAGCCGCTTGACCACAATAGGAACAATCTTCAGGACAGCCCCCTGTTTTAATAGACAACAGAGTGCTGACTTGTACTTCCAGAGGATTGTGATATTGTCTGTGTATGGTAGCTGCTTGATACACCAACTCCATTAAAGGCAAATCATATAAGGATTGAATCTCTTCTTTCGTCCAATCATTGCGAATAACCGCTTTACTATCGATCATTTTCATTGTGTTTTATTAGTTAATCGCCAAAAATATTGTACACAGAAATGCCAATCGGCATCCGGTTTAAAGAAAGAAGCTAGACCGGTTGTGAGGAGTTGGTTATAAGGAGTTGGTATATAAACAAAAAAAAAGTCCTTATAAAAGGACTTTTTTTTTAATCTAACCACACTTTTTTTATTTTCAAATTTATCATTTGAAAAACAACACATCGCTATATGTTTTTACATATAACGCAACACGATATTTTATACGTAAAAAAAACAGAAGATTTTTTATCACTTACACACATTTCTTCTGTTTTTATTTAAGTTGTATTTTTGCTATCTTGTTTTTGCGTTCCATTTGTTTAAATCTATCTTAACGCAACACAACGCTAAGATTTAATTCTTTACATTTGAACAAAACAAAATTCCACATTAATTTCAACCTTTAATAGGACATTTGTCCTTCCAATGATAAATATATGTTAAGAATAAATCTTGATTTTTTATCTTATATCGAATCCATTGCGCATAAAGACATTATTGCAGATAAAATTCAACTGATTCAATATAATCCTAAAGACATTTTACTAACTCAAGGAGAACAGATCACGAAGATCATCGTTATTCGAGAGGGAATAACGAAGTGTTTTATTACAGAGGAAAATGGGAAGGAGTATATTCCAGAATTCTTAAGTAGAGGAGAAATCATGGGAGAAATAGAATATTTGGGTAAAATGCCTTGTTTGTGCTCGGTAGAAGCTTTATCCTATGTGGAAGCCTATGTAATTCCGTTGTCTATCTTTGATCACCTACTCAAAACAGACATTACCTTCAATAATGTGTTATTATCCGTAGAAGCCTTACGTGTTTATCACACAAGTGAACGGGCTTCATTTCAACAATTATATACCGTTGAACACGCTTTAGAAAAACTATTACACTTACAAGAGAAAAATCAGGTGGATATCTCCAAAGAAGATATGGCTTCCTACTTGGGAATTACAACGCGAACACTTAATCGCGCGCTCAAGAAAATCAATGGTGAAGAGTAATAGTTAATCAATCCGTTAGAAGTTGAATCCGACAGATAGCTTCAGGTATTGTGCGTTTTCAAAGTAACTTTTATACTGAGGAGCTGTTTTTACATTATACTTATTCCAGTGGTAATGTAAACCAACAACAGCTCGAAATCGCTTTGTAAGATTATATTGATAATCTGTTCCTATCAAAAACCCTGTACCCGACATAGATTCAACCTCAATTGCATATCCACTAGATCTGAAAGAGACATCGTAAATACCTATCTCAGGCTTAAAGGTGCTCTTTTCCGTTACATCCATCTGATAAAAAACGGAAGCCCCTCCTTTTGTTTCTTGAGAAGCATTAACTTCACCTATCATTTGAGTGTCGTCCACTTTTAACCTAGTGAATCCCGCAAATAAAGTTAATCCTACATTTTTATACTTAGCAATACCGAGTTTAATATCAGCCCCCATATTGTGTAAACGGTGAGAATCAGCGATCATATTATCGCCAAAATAAAATGAATTCCCGAAAGAAATACCAGTATTGCGAAACCAAATAACCTTATCCTGAGCCTCCTTTTCTTGTCCGTAAACAGGAAAACTTAACATTGTTATTCCACTAATTAAAACAATAAACCTACTTATATTAT
This sequence comes from Myroides sp. WP-1, assembly GCF_014145635.1. Lineage (GTDB taxonomy): Bacteria > Bacteroidota > Bacteroidia > Flavobacteriales > Flavobacteriaceae > Flavobacterium. The sequence continues at coordinate 144,765 of NZ_JACHTC010000004.1, read as the reverse complement.
TTTTTATCATCTTTTATTTTTAGCAATATCGATTACACCTAAGTCAATTAATTCACGAGCACTTGTACGCTTACCATCTACTATTTTTGTGCTATAATTTTTTACATCTAACCAAAAATCATAGTTTCCTCTGGGAAAACTCACCATAAAAAACCCATTTTTATCGGTATAAGTTGTATTAACAAGTGGAGAGTTACTTGAATACGTATCAATCGTGACTAATTCGTCTTGTAGTGGTTCTCCATCTACTAAAAATGTTCCCTTCACCACATAGCGTTCTGATCCATCAAAATAGAGCGTTTCACAGGAAGAAAAACCAAGGAGAAGAATAAAAAGAAGAAGTATTTTTCCTTTCACAGCTTAATATTTAAGTTAAATTTAAGCTAAAATAATAAAAAAGGCGAATCAATAAAATTAATTCGCCTTTTCTTTTTAATAATTAAATATAAACTATTTCATAAATTGACTAATATCAACTTGTAATCCTTTCGCAATGCGCATTCCTAAATCTGCATCGGCTCTAAACCAGTGGCACAACTGACGGAAGATAATCTCTTCGCGTTTTGGTCCATCGATACCGCTCATTGCTCCTACAATATTGTTTACGGTATTGGTCTTAGCTTCGTCTGTCATGATTCGATATAAATTTCCGGGTTGTGTAAAGTGATCATCTTCTCCTACTCCGTTTCGATCGTAGTGATCTGCAATCACATGAGCACCTAAATCTAAAGCTGGTTCTTTGTAGCTTTGATCTACTACAATAGAATCAAAACTATTTGGATAGTAGTTAGGTTCACTTCCTCCGTTTCCATCGATACGCATAGCACCGTCTCTTTGGTAGGTATTCGTAGCAAATGGGCAACGGTTTACTGGAATTTGTTCGTAGTTTGCGCCTAAACGGTAGCGTTGTGCATCTGGATAGGATAAAATACGCCCTTGTAACATACGGTCTGGTGAAAACCCAATTCCATCAACAATATGCGTCGGTGCAAAAGCCGCTTGTTCTACATCTTGGAAATAATTTTGAGGATTTTCATTCAACTCTAATACTCCAACATCAATCAACGGATAGTCTTTATGTGGCCATACTTTTGTTACGTCAAACGGATTGACTTTCGCTACTCTACTTTCTGCTTCAGTCATCACTTGGATTCTTAAATTCCATTTCGGGAATTCTCCTTTGGCAATGTGTTCGAATAAATCGCGTTGTGCATAATCCATGTCTGTAGCGCGCATTTGATCTGCTTCTGGACCTGTTAGGTTTTTAATTCCCTGTGCCGTTTTAAAATGAAACTTCACGTATACGCGTTCATTTTCGGCATTAATCATCGAGAAGGTATGACTTCCGTATCCGTTCATATGACGGTATCCGAAAGGTGTACCGCGATCAGACATTAAAATCAAAACCTGATGTAAACTTTCTGGGTTTAACGACCAGAAATCCCACATCATAGTCGCTGATTTTAAGTTCGTCTGTGGGTGTCTTTTTTGTGTATGAATAAAGTCGCTAAATTTTTTCGCATCTTTAATAAAGAATACTGGTGTGTTATTTCCTACTACATCCCAGTTTCCATCTTCCGTATAAAAACGAACTGCAAATCCACGTGGATCACGTTCAGAATCTGCCGAACCTTTTTCTCCACCAACGGTTGAGAAACGCAAGAATACTTTGGTCTGTTTTCCTACTTCGTTAAATAACTTTGCTTTGGTATACTTCGTAATATCGTGGGTTACTGTAAAAGTACCGTATGCCCCAGATCCCTTGGCGTGTACTACGCGTTCTGGAATACGCTCTCTATTGAAATGAGCCATCTTTTCATGCAAGATGTAATCTTGCAATAATACTGGACCTCTTTCACCAGCAGTCATTGAATTTTCATGTTCTACATAAGGTCTTCCTGAGGCCGTTGTTAGTTTTTTGTTTTCCATAGTTATACGCTTTATTTGTTATTTTCTAATCCAAAGATACTAATAACCATATCTTTACAGTTGATAATCTTATACCATTAGGTTATATTAATATAAGAAAAAACTATGATAAATCCAAATTAGATAAAAAAAACTAATACTATGTTGTACGGTGTGCGTTGTTTGTTTGTTTGTTTGTTTGTTTGTTTGTTTGTTTGTTTGTTTGTTTGTTTGTTTGTTTGTTTGTTTGTTTGTTTGTTTGTTCGTCATCTCTTTGAGACAAACAACAAACAGCTATTTAAAAAAAAACACCCTTACTCTAAGAATAAAGGTGTTATATATATCAGTGTTCTCTAGTTATTGGGAAAAATCTTTAAAACTTTAGAACAATTTTCTCTAATTTCAGCAACCATTTCTGGGTGTTCGTTTAGTTTTAACCCATACGAAGGTATCATTTCCTTAAATTTTTCTTGCCATGCAGAGGAATTAAATTCTGTTGGGAAGCAATTTGCTAATAACTTCAACATAATTGCTGTTGCAGTTGAGGCTCCTGGTGAGGCTCCTAATAAAGCTGCAATAGATCCATCAGCTGAGTTAACTACTTCTGTTCCGAACTGCAAGATACCTTTACCATCTTTATCGCGTTTAATTACTTGCACGCGTTGTCCTGCATGTTCGATTTTCCAATCTTCTTCTTTTGCATCTGGAAAATACTCTCTTAATGATTCGTATCTTGATTTATCCGATTGCAATACTTGTCCGATTAGGTATTTTGTCAAATCTAAATTTCTCATACCCGCACCAAGCATGGGTCCGATGTTGTTTAATTCTAACGATTTAAACAAGTCAAGATTTGAACCTCTTTTCAAGAATTTCGTTGAGAATCCGGCATAAGGGCCAAACAACAACGAGTGTTTACCATCGATAAAACGCGTATCTAAGTGAGGTACAGACATAGGAGGTGCACCTACAGATGCTTTTCCATATACTTTAGCCATGTGTTTTTGCACAATTGCAGGGTTACTACAAACTAGCCATTCTCCACCCACAGGGAAACCACCGTATCCTTTGCTTTCAGGGATATCTGCTTTTTGCAACAACAAAATTGCTCCACCACCAGCACCTACGAAAACAAATTTTGCTTTTACTTTTCTCTGTTCACCTGTTTTTTCGTCTTTTGCCGAAACGCTCCATTTATCGCCTTTGCGTTTAATATCCGTTACTTGGTTATTAAAGTGAACATTAACACCATCTTCTGTAGTTAGGTGAGCAAAGATCTCACGCGTCAACTCACCGAAGTTTACGTCTGTTCCGATTGGCATATAGGTAGCTGCATATACGTCATCGAGTTTTCTTTCTTCCATCAAAAGAGGGGCCCACGTTTTGATTTGGTCCACTTCTTTTGAAAACTCCATTCCGTGAAACAACGGATATTTTTGAAGTTCGTTATATCTTTTTTCCAAGAAACTTACGTTGTCTTTTCCCCAAACGAAACTCATATGAGGAACGGAGTTGATAAATTTTCTAGGATCTTTTAAGACATTTTTATTTACCAAGTATGACCAGAACTGCCTTGATACTTCAAATTGTTCTACAATGCTAATTGCTTTTGTAGCGTCAACACTACCATCAGCTTTTTCTGGTGTATAGTTTAATTCACAAAATGCAGAGTGTCCTGTACCCGCATTATTCATTGCGTCTGAACTCTCAGCTGCAGCGCGATCTAAACGCTCTAAGATCTCAATTTTTAGGTTCGGATTCAATTCTTTTAGTAAGATACCAAGAGTAGCACTCATGATTCCAGCTCCTACCAAAACAACGTCAACCTCAGATTTTTGTATACTTGACATTATATCGAATATTTATTTATGTGCAAAATTAATTTTTATCTACAGGAAAAAACGTTTTTATATGCTAAATTTTTAAAAAAGAACCAATTAAAACGCATTACGCCCCATATAATCTTGTAAAATTATGGTGGCTGCGATTTCATCGATTAGCGCTTTGTTCTGTCTTTGTTTTTTCTTCAAACCACTATCTATCATGGTTTGAAAGGCCATTTTAGAGGTAAAACGCTCGTCGATCCGTTCTACTGGCATTGTAGGATACGCATTTTTAAATGTATCGATAAATGCATTTAAAATAGGCGTAATTTCCGAAGGTTCATTATTCAACCTTTTGGGCTCTCCTATAATTACTCTATCTACTTTTTCTTTCTGAAAATAATCTTTTAAAAAAGACATCAATTCACCTGTATTGACTGTTGTTAACCCCGAAGCAATAATTTGCAACTCGTCGGTTACGGCAATACCTGTTCTTTTTTGACCAAAATCAATAGCTAATAAACGTCCCATTCTAGTATGTAAATGTCCCGTATGTTGATTGAATTGTTAATTTTTTATCTGCTGAATCTTCTACGCGTCCTACCACTTGTGCTCGTACATTGAACGATTTCGCAATAGCGATAATATCTTCTGCAATTGCAGGGTTTACGTACAATTCCATGCGGTGTCCACAGTTGAAAACCTGATACATTTCTCTCCAATCTGTTTTGGATTGTTCTTGAATCAATTGGAATAACGGTGGTACGTCAAATAAATTGTCTTTAATCATATGCAGATGATCTACAAAGTGTAGGATTTTTGTTTGTGCTCCTCCGCTACAGTGAATCATTCCATGCACTTGATCTGATTTGTATTGATCTAAAATGGCTTTGATGATTGGTGCATAAGTTCTCGTTGGAGATAACACTAGCTTACCAGCGTCGATAGGTGCATTAGCTACAGCATCCGTTAACTTAACTTGACCTGAGTAAACTAATTCTTCAGGTACCGATGCATCATAACTTTCAGGATATTTGGCAGCTAAAGAATGGTCGAACACATCGTGTCTTGCAGAAGTAAGTCCGTTACTCCCCATTCCGCCGTTGTATTGTTTTTCGTACGTTGCTTGTCCGAATGACTCTAATCCGACGATTACATCCCCAGCTTGAATATTTGCATTGTCAATTACATCACTTCGTTTCATTCTAGCCGTAACTGTAGAATCTACGATAATGGTGCGAACTAAATCTCCTACGTCAGCTGTTTCTCCACCTGTGGAGTGAATAGTAACACCGAATGATTTTAGTTCTTGAATTAATTCTTCAGTTCCATTGATAATAGCGGAAATCACCTCTCCAGGAACTAAGTTTTTATTGCGTCCAATTGTGCTAGACAACAAGATATTATCTGTTGCACCCACACATAATAAGTCATCAATATTCATGATTAAGGCATCTTGAGCGATCCCTTTCCAAACAGAAATATCTCCTGTTTCTTTCCAATACATATAAGCTAATGACGATTTTGTTCCTGCTCCATCAGCATGCATGATCAAACAATATTCTTCATCTCCAGTTAGGTGATCGGGAATAATTTTACAAAATGCTTTAGGAAACAATCCTTTATCTATGTTCTTTATTGCATTGTGAACATCTTCTTTCTCAGCAGAAACTCCGCGTAGCGCGTATCTATTACTTGAACTCATAAATAGTGTGTTGTTTGTGCAAATTTAATGCGAATGTTATTGTAAAACAAAGCTTTTTACATTAACATTTTTTTACCTCTTTTTTATTTATTTTTTGAATAATTGAAAAACAAAAAAATCTACTAATTCAAATTAGTAGATTTTTTTTCTTAAATTTCTTGAAGAAGCTCAATAAGTCTATCGATATCTTCTTTTGTATTTTCGTGACTAAACGACAATCTCAAGCTCGGTTTCTTCAAATCTTCTTCGTCTAAGAATTGCGCCAAAACATGAGAAGGCTTTTGACTTCCTGACTGACATGCACTACCTCTTGAAACGGCAATTCCCTTCATATCTAATTGAAACAACATCATAGCTGCTTTTTCTTGTGTCATAGGTAATAACACGTTTAAGATATTGTAGAAACCGGTGCGGTTTCCGTTGAATTTTACTTCTGGATAAACTTCAACTAAACGTTGCTGACAATAGGATTTAATCGTTGCAATATAAGCGCTCTCTTCGTCTAACAACTCATACGCCATTTCCAACGCTTTTGCCATTCCAACTACTTGGTGTACACCTTCTGTTCCTGCACGTAGTCCTTTTTCTTGTTCACCTCCGTAAATAACGGGTTTTAAAACATTTTTCTTGCGGATAAAAGCAAATCCAATTCCTTTTGGTCCGTGAAATTTATGTGCACTTGCCACGATAAAATCAATTGGCAACTCACTTAAGTCTATTCTTTTCTTTCCTACAGATTGTACAGTATCACAGTGAAAAAGTGCGTGATGAGCTACACATAGATTGGCTACTTTTTCCAAATCTAACTCCGTTCCCACTTCGTTGTTTACATGCATCAAGCTTACTAGTGTTTTTGTGTCTTCTTGTAAAAGACGCTCTAACTGCGCGTAATCAATCTCACTACTTGGATTGATATTTAAGAACACTACTTCGATTCCATACGTTTGTTCCAAGTGTTTTACGGTATTTAAAACAGCATGGTGTTCTAGTTTGGTTGTAATGATTCGCTTTACCCCCAAATCGCGTACAGCAGAAAGCAAAATCCAGTTGTTTCCTTCTGTTCCACAAGACGTAAAGATAATCTCTGAAGAACTAACATTAAATTGTTTAGCAATTGTTTTTCTTGCACTTTCAATTAACGCTTTCGCATGCCGACCGATTGAGTAGGTAGATGAGGGATTACCAAAATCATTTCTCAATACTTTCACCATCTCTTCGATTACTTCTGGTCGAACAGAAGTTGTAGCGGCATTATCCAGATATATTTGTTTCATTACTTAATTAGTTATAGTAAATCAAGTTCCCTTATTTTCACAAGGCAACTTCGTTTATTGGTCATTTTTTTATTCGAATACAAATGTAATAAAAACAAAAAAGATAATACTTAAATCAATTCTATATTATCGCGTATGATCTCACAACTTTTATTTTTATGGTAGTCAACCTACAATTTTTTTGTTTTACACAAAGGTTACATGGTCCTTCTGTAGGCACGTGAACTACAGTAAAAAAGAAAGAAAAACTTGTGCTATTCCTAAAACTCGTCTGTTCTAAAATCTTGACTTTCGTCAATTTTTACCTTGCGAATTTGAGAGATTTTTGTCAAAAAGAAAAAAAATGAATACGAACACACTTCTTTCAAACTTATTGGAGCTCACACATCAAATCAAAAAAGAGGTAGAAGAACTTCAGGAGCTTTCTGATCTTTCTTTACAGCTGAGACCACGTCCGGCGAGTTGGAGTATTGTAGAGTGTATCGAACACCTCAATCGCTATGGACATTTCTATCTTCCTGAAATTACCATAAAAATGAGTACATCAAAATACCAAACCTCTTCTCCTACTTTCAACAGTGGATTTTTAGGCAACTACCTAGCTAAAAGAATGTTACCGAAAGCTAAACTCAACAAAATGAAAGCCTCAAAAGCGATGAATCCGAGCAGCAGCGCTTTAGATCGCGGTGTTTTAACTGTTTTTATTCAACAACTAACTAGTCTTATTTCTCTATTAGAGCAAGCAGAAACAGTCAACCTCAACAGGATAAAGACATCAGTTGCTCGGTATAAATGGATCAAACTGCGTTTGGGAGACACCTTTAAGCTTCTTGTTTTTCACAATTTGAGGCATATGGTTCAAATACAAAACATCTTGGCGCTTCAAAAACGCGAGCGCCAAAATTATTTAGCCTAATTGACCATTAGAAAAAAGCGGTTAATCGAATACCCGTTGTCATGTAATTCAATGGACTTCGGTCTGTAAGAAATTCTGGTTCATTAGCATCGAGAAAATTTTTATTCAAGTGATAGATATATTTTGATTGGCTGTGATTAAAATCAGAATAGAGCGATACACCGAGATTAGAAGTAAAACTATACGTTACAGCTAAACCTGTGGTAAATTGTACGACGTTTTTGGGCTTATACGAGGCAATTGTAATTCCCTCTATTTCTTCTGGTGTCAATTGTTCTTCTGGAGCATTCATTTTCAATTTTATATGTCCGCTTGCTCCAATACTATAACCGATTAATCCTTTGATCATTAAATTCCATCGATCTGAAAAATGGATAGCGCAATAGGGTCCAATTGACATTGTTAAATGCCCTAGAGATTCCGTTACAATATCAGCACTTTTAACATGTTTAGTTATGTATTCATTTCTTGGAGTATCTATCCTACTCTTGTTAAAGGGGAAACCTGCAACGGTAAACTGTCCTCCTACTCCCCAATTCTTGGTAAAGAAATACGCACCTTCTATCCCTGCTTCCCATCCCATTTTTGCTAGTGCTTCTTCTTCATCATCTTCAACGATACTTTCAAATGCGCTGGTATATCCCAATTTAAGAGCGAGAAAAGATGGATTTTCACTATCTTCAATCTGAGAGAGTAGGCTGAGATTATCACCTTTATTCCCATAAAATTTATCCACGAAGAAATAAGCCAATTGAGAAGAGAGTATCCCGATTCCTGCACCTGCGAAAACGTCAGATACCCAATGTCTATTATTCAATCCGCGTCCAATAGCTGTCATGGTAGCCACGCTATATCCTCCAATGGAGTAAGCAGGGTTCACCAATCCATATTCTCGATCTAAAAAGGCGGCATTATTAAATGCGTTTGCCGTATGCCCAGAAGGAAAAGAGTTTTTAGAGGATCCATCTGGCCGCTCTACTTTGGCCGTATATTTAATTCCATTGACTAAAATAGCCATAATTGCAACACTGGTTGCGTACGTAATAGCAGCGCGCTTGAAATCATTTCGCCCCTTCACTCCTGCTGCTTTTAACCCGAAGGTTACAGCAGCTGGCGTATATTGCATATAGTCGTCAAAGTGATACTTAAAGGTTGGAATGTATCGATTTCGCTTCTCGCGTATATCTTCCCTACTGTTCCATGTTGCCGCAGCAGCGCCAAAAAGCAACGTCGGTGTAAAACCTATTCTCACCGCTTCACTTTCCCAGAAACTCGGTTTCGGCATAGAAAAATTAGGTAAAACTAAGGAATCATTCACTGAATTAACAGGAGCAAATTGTACCTTTTGGCAATATGCTGTAATTGTGTTGACAAAACATAGTCCCACAAGAACTAACTTGATTTTCATTGATTATTTTTTTTAAAATCATATTTTTTCAAGCGTAAAACTAGTACTTTGACTTTATTTCTTTCCTACATATTATACAAATGTCTTTCAGATTATTTAAATATGTCGAATCGTTTTCACATTATTTAAACGTATAAAATCATATTTACCCTTATACTACCGTTATTTATTCACCAAGAAATTCTCGTTTAAAAACAGCTAAAACACATGTTGTTTTTTTGTATAACTAACAGCATGTTCTTTTAAATTTATGTCTACCTTGCTTTTGCGTTTTTACTTGTTTATACACCAACAAAGAACTGCAACAAAAAACTATAGAAATGAAGACAAGAACATTTGAAAATAAAGTCGTTTTACTAACGGGGGCAGATGGTGAAATAGGTACCGCGCTCATCAAAGAAATGATAGCGAGAAAAGTGCGTAAAATATATGCTACTGGAATAGCGAAGGAGCGTTTACATCAAGTAGCTTCGATCTTTCCGGCTCACCTTACTCCCGTTTTACTAGATGTCACCAACGAAGATTCTATTCGACAAGCAGTTGAACAATGTCAGGATGTCGATATTGTCATCAATAATGCGGGAGTTGAACTAAAGTCTAATTTCACAGGAGAACAAGCAGGAAAAAAAGCTTTGATGGAAATGCAGATTAACTATATTGGTATTATACATATGGTCAATTACTTTTTACCTGTGTTGCAAAAAGGAGAAGAGAGCAGTATACTCAATATTTTATCCGTTGGCAGTCATACCGTTATCAATCATATTGCAACGTATTGCGCTTCTAAAACTGCGGCTCATTTACTCACACAATCTTTGCGTCCGGAGCTTGCTCTAGTTGGCGTTGACATCATTGGCGTATATCCAGGTTATGTAGATTCGTCTATGTCTGCTGATATACAAACAGAAAAGATTACCCTTGTAGCGTTAGCTCAGAACATTTGTACTGACTTTGAAAAAGGATTGCACGATATCTTTCCAGACCCCATGTCAAAGAAGCTATTTGCTCAATACCCCATCCTTATGCCTCAATTAGATTAGTTTTATCACACCACTACTTCTCAATCCCAAAAAAATGATTACACTAGTTCCTTATCAAGCTTCTTACTTTGATGCGTTAGTATCTTATGATTTAGATGCACAACAAGCCAACTTTGCGCTTACACCAAAACAAATTTTATCCAATCCTACTATATTAGCAAATCCCTTGCGCAAGCAATACTGTATTCTATATCATGAAAATCCCATTGGTTTTTTTTCTTTAGATTTGTCTGATGATCGACTCATCTACACCTCTAATAAACCCTCGATCTTGTTACGCGCCTTATCCATAAATCCGCAATTTCAAGGAAAAGGAATAGCCAAAGCTGCTCTTCTTATACTACCTGATTTTGTACAACAACACTATCCAGGTATAAATGAGCTTGTTTTTGGTGTAAATTACGAAAACACCGTAGCTTATCATCTTTATTTAAAAACAGGATATCGCGATTCAGGTCGAACCTATCAAGGTGTAAAAGGCCCTCAACATTGTATGGTTATGGATCTAGTATCACACCAATAGCAAAAGCTTCATATACTTATCTCTACAGTAAGCTCTGCAAGTAGTACATAAAAAAAGCTCCAAACACAAGTTGTGTTTGGAGCTTTTTTAATCAATATCATCAATAGCTATCCCTTGCTTGGCCAATACTTTTTTGGCTATAAAACCGAAGAATACTAAATAACCAAAACAAACTGCATTGACAACATACGACTCATGAATACCGATAATATCAGCTATTTTACCTTGTAAAAAAATCTTACTTTTTATTCTTGTTTTTTAATCAATATCATCAATAGCTATCCCTTGCTTAGCTAATACTTTTTTGGCTATAAAACCAAAGAATACTAAATAACCAAAACAAACTGCATTGACAACATACGACTCGTGAATACCGATAATATCGGCTATTTTGCCTTGAATTGGAGGCAGTATTCCTCCGCCAAGTATCATCATAATCAAAAAAGAAGATCCCTGAGCCGTATACTTTCCTAACCCCATAATAGCAATATTAAAAATAGCAGGCCAAAGTACACTACACGCCAATCCACCAGCTAAAAAGGCATAGATTGCAAGCATTCCACTTGAGAAAAGTCCGACGATCATGGCTAATAACCCAAACAAACTAAACAAGATCATGGTACGAGCAGATTTATTTTTACTCCAGAAAGAGAAAACAATTTGAATTGCCACACATATACTGTAGTAATACAAGTGTTCGATTTCATTTCCTGCGAAGTAATTTGCGGAGAGAATAACGATATAGGCCAAGAAAGGCACTGCAATTAAAGCGATTAATTCATTTCGTTTACTCAATTGAAATACACTTACAGCACCTGCCCAACGACCGATCATTAAACTTCCCCAATACATCGACACATAAGGTGCTATTTCGACTGCTTGTAGCGAACCAAATTCCTCTAACTTTAAAAGTTCACCTAAATTACTTCCGATACCAACCTCAACGCCGACATAGGTAAAAATGGCTAGCATTCCCAACAACAATTGAGGATATTGCATGGCTCCCCATCCTTCTTTGTTTCGCTGACTTGAAAAATAAGCCAAGCAAATACTACCTACGATCACAAATAAAGCCCCTCCCAAAAGATAAATGCGTTTATTTTCTATAGGTGTTAACGTGGATTTTATTTCATTTCTCAGGATTTCTAACTGCGCTTCGGTTTTGGCTTTTATTTCCGGATCTAATTCCGTTTTCAGCACATTAACTACCGTTGTTTCTTGCTTTTGCATCACCGATACCTGTTGATAAGCCTCGCTTTTATACGTATTAAAAACAGGAATAAAGACCGCTACTAAAAGCACCGTCATACTCACTAATAGGGTCATTGCTTTTTTAGCGGGTTTTATTTCAGCACTACTTTTGCTATCAGGGATTTTTTTAGAAAAGAAGAACAACAGAGCAGCTAAAAGAAATAATCCACCTACAGCACCGTACAAAACCGTCATCGAGTCTAAGCTCAGGTGTTGAATTTGATCATCTGTAAGTGTTTTAGCACTTCCATATAATGCATAGGCCATCAACAAAGGACCGATAGTTGTCCCTAACGAATTGATTCCTCCTCCTAAACTCACTCTACTTGTTCCCGTTTTAGGATCACCTAGTGAAATAGCAAAGGGGTTGGCTGCAATCTGTTGAAGTGAAAAGCCCAAGGCAACAATAAAAAGCCCTACCAATAAAGCTGCATAAACGCTGATTTGAACAGCCCAAATCATCGCAATTGCACCTCCCGTTGAAAACAATAAACCATAAACAATAGAACGCTTATATCCCCAATTACTCACTACATCTTTCTTTTTCCAAGCACTAAGCAAAAAAAGTAATAGCGCACCAAAATAATAGGCTGTATAAAAAGAAAAATCAATTAATTGAGACTGAAACTGATCCAAATTAAAAAATGCTTTGCAAAAAGGAATGAAAATACTATTCCCTGCAGCAAAGAATCCCCAAAAAAAGAATACAGTTACTAAGGTATATAAAGCAGGATAATTGGTTTTGGTTGTCAATGAATTCATAGCGAATGGCTTATGTTTTAAGTTATCTTTAACGTATTCAAAGATAATTAAATAACCTATATCTGCTCTTAAATGTCCTTACTTAAGATAAAAAAAGTATTTTTGTACTCTCGATAATGATATATTTACTTTATGAAAAAGGTTTATACACTAGCAGCTGCTATTTTCTTGTTCGGGTTAAGTTCTTGCGACGATGGTAAGCTTACCTATAACAACATTGATTTTTCTTCTGTAACAACAGTAAATCGCTGTTCGGACATTGGAGATGGGGCTAAGGTTTTCTATAAATTAAAAGATACGGATGCTTTTATTTTAGTTGCTGACATGGATAATATCATGCGAGATGAAAATATTCAAATCGTAGATGTTGAAATCGACGGAACGACGACGAGTTTAGCCTATAGAAAATACAATGACAAAGTAGAATCTTTATCTATTTGTAAATTCCCTGCTCCTAGTCATCCATCTGTGGTAGAAGAAATTCTTGCTTCGCCAGGAGCGACGTTACGCACACAGCGTATGGTATCGATTAACAATCCCAACAATACAGAATTGACGGCCAATCATGAGGTGCGATTGACTTACCAATACAACTTCACTATTTTAAATGCAAATTTTAAGGATGGGGATACGAATATGAAGTATGATCGCATGCCTTTTGGAACGAATAACTACCGTAACAACACCCTTGGGTTTAAATTTTTAAATAGTGACAATACAGCTAAAACCATCAATTCATGTCAAGAAAAATGGGTAACCCTTTCGGACAAAGAGGCGATGTTTATTCAATTAGCGGCAGGAGATTTCCCAACAGATGAAGGACAGAAGATCATTCCACTATCAGAAAATACCCCTTTAGAGTACAGACAATATGCTCGTGCGGGAATTAACTTGACAGAGGTTTGTGAAAACGATGGAGATATTCCGGGTAACACACCTTCAAACAACAACCGTTTGGTTGAAAATTGGACAGCAGTTTCGGGAGACATTGTAATTAATACAAGATGGACCAACCCTGCAGGTGAAGAAAAGGCGAAATTAGTTCACGAAGTTACCTTGAGAAATTTAGTTTTCACCAAAGTACAAAACAACACCTTGACGTTCCATAAAAACATCTTGCCTTTTGGTACCGTAACCATAGAAAATACAACAGAAGAATAGATACTTCACAAATAAAAAAATCCCCTTAAAGGGGATTTTTTATTGGTATTTATTTCATACAACTATTACGTTGTTTTACTATCGATTTGGATTTTGCTTGATGTAAATTTGCGTTGCACCTACACCATATTTTTGATAATTCGCATCTTCTGCCACTACCTCTGAATAACGGCTAAACAAAAATTCTAATTCTGCTTTTAATACTCCTTCTCCCACGCCGTGAATAAACACAATACGCGGAATTCGGTTGCGAATCGCAAATTCTAATTGCCCTCTTGCTGAATCTAACTGCAAGGTTAACATATCGTGTTTTTCCATGCGTTTATAATCTTTGGTCAATTTTTCTATATGCAAATCTACTTCTAAAATAAACTCATCTTTACGCGATTTCTTTTCTTTGACAAAAGAGCGCTTAGGAGGTTCTACCTTACTTTGCAAGGCTTCTTGAACAGATCCTTTAGAACTAGCCGATTTAAAATCTACTTCTTGGTCTTTTCCGATTTTGAGCAATTCCGAAGGTTTGTAATTCAATACAAAACCATCTTTCGTTTCAATAGTCACTTGATCTCCCTGTATTTGGGTGATAACTCCTTCTTCGTCTTCGTCTAATACTTGTACGTAATCTCCTTTACTTAACATCTTACTTCCAATTACTGGTTTTTACTTTCTTCGGTTATCGAATAGTCATCTTCTGTTTTTTGCTTTTCCATAGGTGCATCAGAGCGAACGACTAAAGCCTCTTTAGGTGTATTACTTGGTGTTTTTTGCATCAAGCGTGCCATAGCTAAAAAGAATAAAGCTACCCCGATTACCTGTACCCACAGTCTGGGTTGGTTGGAAGCTTGTTCCATTAACGCCCAGATCATAAATCCTACAACAATAAGAGATAGTATAATTTTCTGTATTTTCACTTGCTTCATCATGATTAAGGTGCTAAACGTTCTATTTTCCAATCGAGTTTATCTTCTGTTAGTACATATCGAATGCGATCGTGTAAGCGATTAGGTCTTCCTTGCCAGAATTCAATACTCACAGGTTCTACACAAAATCCGCCCCAATGCTTTGGACGGTGAACATTATCTTCTGTTGCGGTTTCTTCTAATTCTTTCAATGCCTGAACCAAACTATCATAAGAGGCAATAACCTCACTCTGATTGGATACAATTGCTCCAAGTCGACTACCTAAAGGACGACTATCAAAATAATTGTCTGATTGTTGATCTCCAACTTTATGTGCTATCCCTTTAATGATGACTTGACGTTCCATTGAAGGCCAAAAAAAAGACAAACACAAATGCGGATTTGCAGCAATCGCTTTTCCTTTTTCTGAATTGTAATTGGTAAAGAACACAAAACCATTCTCATCGTATGATTTTAGCAGTACAACTCTGGCTTTTGGAAACCCATCCAATCCAATAGAAGAAACGGTCATGGCGTTCACTTCTTCCACACCTCCGAAATCTTCTACTTCACAAAACCATTGGCGAAACTGCATCATAGGATTTGCATCGACTTCACTTTCGGTTAATACTTGTTTTTCGTATGACTTTCTATAATTACTTAAATCGTTCATTGTATAGGTTATTTAGAGAAATCAAAGATAACACCATCATCGGCATTTAGTATCGTTCCATCAAAAACTTCTGCGGCTTCCTTTTTAAAAAGGGAAATATCATCGTATCTAGTAGAGTAATGCCCTAACACTAATGTTTTTGCTTGGGCTAATTTTGCGATTGCAGCTGCTTGTTTTGCTGTACAGTGTTTTGTACGTTCTGTATAGTGTACTTCTGATTCGAGAAATGTGCTTTCGTGATACAATACATCCACCTCTTTTATAATAGGTACGATGGCCTCTGAATAGTAAGTATCCGAACAAAAAGCGTAGCTTTCTGTTGGTTCGGGATCATAGGTAATAGATGCATTGCGTACAACAGTACCATCATCTAGTGTAATATCTCCACCTTGTTTGATTTTTTGATAATAGCAACGATCAATTCCCAAATCTTCAATAGCGCCGATTCTCAATTTTCGATCACCGGGTTTGGATTCAAATAAATAACCGTTGGTATAGACGCGGTGATCTAAGGGAATCGTTCGCACGATAACGCGATCATCTTCAAAAACGATCTGACTCTCTTTGCTGTCTAACTCGTGGAAATACAGGTTATACCCTGTATAGGAATTGCTCAATCTCAATTGCAATAAGATAATTTCCTTTACTCCTTTAGGTCCATAGACGTGTAAGTCACTTTGTCTATTCAGTAGAGAAAAAGTAGAGATTAATCCAATTAAACCGAAGAAGTGATCTCCGTGTAAGTGGGAGATAAACACGTGGTTAATTCGCTGAAACTTAAGCTTATTCTTGCGTAATTGAATTTGGGTTCCCTCACCTGCATCAATCAAAAACATATGGCCATTTAGTTCCAAAACTTGCGAAGTTGGATTGGTCATTGTTCTTGGTGTTGCTGCATAACAGCCTAATATAGTAAGTTTCAATGGGTCAAAATTTTATAATTCGTGCCTGTAAGTTACAAAAAAGCCCAGATCATACAAAAGAAAAAGGCTTAATTACTAAGCCTTTTCTATTTCGTTATAATTCTAAATCGCGTTGTATTTCATCCATTTCAATTAAATCGAAAGCCTCTTGTTTTGTAGGAACAACGATGAGATCGCCATCAAAGTCATTAAAGTTAACGGCTGTGGTAACAATAACAAAAGACTTATTTGCTTCTTCCATATGTTCTACAGCTAAAGCTTCGATGGATTCAAGCGTTTCTTCTGTCACTTCTTCCTGCGAACTTGATAAGTCGATCACTAGGTTAAAAGCCATAAATAAAGCTTGATATTGCTCTTCAATTTTATGCAATACGCTAGTTATCGTTTCTGTACCAACTTGGATTACTTTGGTATGTCCTTTTTCTGTAACTTTCATCTTTCACTTAATTTAATGCCACTAAAATAGCTATTTAATCTTGGATGCCAAAAGATATATAACAGCCATTCGGATAGCGACTCCGTTTTCAACCTGATCTAAGATCACAGATTGCTGGGAATCTGCTACATCCGAAGTAATTTCTACTCCTCTATTGATCGGTCCAGGGTGCATCACGACAATTTCTTTATTTAAAGAATCTAAAATCTCTTTCGTCAAACCAAATTGTTGTGCATATTCTCTGGTATTAGGAAAGTAGCTGAAGTCTAAACGCTCATTTTGAACGCGCAACATATTGGCTACATCACACCATTCTAGCGCCTTTCTCAGGTTGGATTCAACCTTCACCCCTAAACTCTCAATATACTTAGGTATTAAGGTTTTTGGACCGCAAACTCTCACTTCTGCCCCTTGCATTTGCAAAGCAAAAATATTAGAAAGTGCAACACGTGAATGTAAAATATCACCGACAATCACCACCTTTTTACCTGCAACATCCCCTAATCGTTCGCGGATAGAGTAACTGTCTAAAAGCGCTTGTGTAGGGTGTTCGTGTGCTCCATCACCTGCATTAACAATACTTGCATTTACGTTTTTAGACAAAAAATAAGCGGCTCCTGGATTACTATGACGCATAACGACCATGTCCACTTTCATTGCTAAAATATTATTTACCGTATCAATTAAGGTTTCTCCTTTTTTTACAGAAGACTGAGCAGAAGAAAAACTGATCACATCCGCTGATAAACGCTTTTGAGCCAATTCAAAAGACAATTTGGTTCTCGTACTATTTTCAAAAAAGATATTAGCAATGGTGATATCTCTTAATGAAGGTACTTTTTTAATAGGTCTATTGATTACTTCTTTAAAATGATCTGCTGTTTCAAAAATTAAATCAATATCGTCTTTGTTTATATATTTTATTCCTAATAGGTGATTTACACTTAATTCTTTCATTACTTCAAGTAGATTTTCCGTTTAATTATGATCAAATTCTTCTAAATAGATACAATCGCTTGATCCGTCTTCTGACCAATGTACACGTACAGCTTCGCGGTCAAAGGCATCTACTTGTCTTCCTCTGTAATCAGGTTGAATAGGCAAGTGACGACTAAATCTTCTATCGATTAAGACTAACAATTCAATTTCTGCTGGTCGCCCAAAGGATTGAATAGCAGTAAGTGCAGCGCGAATACTGCGTCCTGTATATAAAACATCATCAATAAAAACGACTTTCTTATCTTCAACAAGAAAATCAATTTCAGTTCGATTTGCTTCAAGTGGCTTTTGATTTCTTCTAAAATCATCGCGGAAAAACGTGATATCCAAATAACCGAGAGGTACATCTGTAATACCATATTCCTTTTCTAAAATAGCTTTGATTCGCTTGGCAAGGTATTTCCCACGGGGTTGAATACCGATGAGTAAGGTATCAGAAAAATCCAAGTGATTTTCTACCAACTGACAGGCCAAACGGTGAAGAATAATATCAATCTCTTTTGAAGTAAGTAATACTTTTGGATTCATATAAAAAAGAGTTGTGTTTGGGGGGTAAAATTACAATTAATTATGCTTCTCTCACAATTTATACTCAATAATTTAAAAGATAAAATCTCCGTTGAGCACGTGAGCCAATCAAACTCAAAATCGATAGTAAAAGTGTTAGGATGGTGTTAAGTATTTTTGGAAACGAAATTACAAGAGTTAATTCACTATCTTTAAGAGCCTAAAACAAAAAACTTCTCAAAGAATGAACAAACACTACTTACTCTTACTTTTTATACTTGCATTCTTTGCACCCATTCAAGCACAAATCCCTCAAGATTCCGTGCTCAATACGACTTGGATACTAACGCAAGCGACAAATTCACTTCCTATACAAAGACAAACAACACTCCAAATCAACACCTTAAATTACGAAATTAAAGGATTTGCAGGTTGTAATAATTATACCTTGCCTATTCGACAGATCAAAGAGCGCAAACATTATACGCAACTTGCAACCGATGCTATTATATCCAATACAAACGAGTGTACCAAACACGTCAATGCGTTTGAAGATAATTTTCTCAAGGCTTTGAGTGATCAAAAATTGCGAATTACCACAGATCAAGGAGTATTGACTGTGATCAATGAAAAAAAAGAAACTTTTATTTTTTCTATGCAACCTCAAAATCCATTGCTCAATTACATTGAACGACATGCTTGGAAACTCATTCAACTTCAGGGAAACAGCAATCGCGTATACCATCCTTACCTTACCTTTAATTTCAATGAACACACGGTATCAGGATATACGGGTTGCAACTATTTTACAGGTAAAATAATTGTCAACAACACACTAAACAAGATTCAATTTATCGATATTGAAGTTAGTAAGAAAGTTTGTTCATCTGCTAGTAGAAGGTTACAAGAAAAAGAGTTTCTCCAATTCATTGATGGCAAGACTTATTCGTTTGATGTTGCGGAACAAACTCTAAATTTATATCAAGACAATGACCTACTTTTAATGTTTGGTTTTATTCCTAAACAATTCGCTCAAGAGTAAGGATACGCGATTTTTCGCGTTTTAAACGTCGCTGATCACAATTATTTATCGTAAATTTAGGCCGTAAAAAAACACGAATAGTTTTATGAAAGCTTTAATTTTTAATGGTTCTTTGGACGAAGAATCTTTTAGAACGTCACGTCGAATTGCACAATTTTATGCTGACGAATTCATAAAGGCTAATCTAGAGGTAGTACAAGTACACTTATCTGATTATCAGATCCCTATATTCCAAGCAAAGCATATGGAAACCCCTCCTCAAGATGTTAACCGCTTTATCGAAGCGTTCCGTTCTGCGGATGTTCTGATTTGGTTAACTCCTTTGTATCACGGAGGAATGACAGGTGTAATGAAAAATGCACTAGATTGGCTAGAATTAACCGCAAGAGATACCCCAGCATACTTAACAAATAAGATTGTTGGTTTTACTTGTTGGTCTGCAGGTAATCAAGCCATGCAAGGGATTCAAGCCCTAGATAATGTTGCTAAAGCATTAAGAGCTTGGTCTTTACCTTATAGCATTCCTATTAGCAATATGGATTTGTATATAAACAATGAAATTTCTGACGTATATCAAAAAAAAATGAGTATGTTAGCACAACTTTTAATCGAAAGCAAAAATCGATAAAAAAGTACAAGGTTGGGGATGTAGCTCAGTTGGCTAGAGTGCTTGACTGGCAGTCAAGAGGTCGTGGGTTCGAGCCCCATCTTCTCCACTTAACAAAAACGCAATCAACTTATAACTAAGTGATTGCGTTTTTTATTTGGTGTAATTTGTATAGTTTTTGTTTAAAAAGTTATTTTAAGTCTTCTTTATGCTTCTTCAATAAAAAGCCTTTTTCAAATTGATTAGTATTAAATTTCTTTTAATACAACATCGATGTTATCATCATTCATATACACTTTTAAATAATAATTTCTACCATTATATGTAAATCTTGAATAATCCATATAGGTTCCACCATCAATTATAGTAGAACATACTTCAAGCGATTCGACATTAAAAATTAATTCTTCTCCTAACGTATTATCTGAAAGGCCTAATTTTTGCCAAGGATAAGGTAATACCCCCAAATTATTTGTATTAAAATCATACTTAATTGGCAGTTTTACTTTCCCTAAAATTGGAGAGCCATCAACGGCAAATTCAACATAAAACAGTTTTCCGCGCTTGCCTAATTCTGCAACTTCTCCTATTGATATACTTGGATAAGCTGAAAAATCAAAATATCCTAAACCGTTATTATTTAGATTATTTGGAACAGCATAAGTACCTTCTATGATATTTACACCTCCAGGAGCAAGTTTAATTTTTTCAGCTGCCATATAATTTCCAAACACCTGTCCATTTGCTCCTAAATTTGGCATACCTGAAGGTGTACTATAATATCCCTCTATATTATAAGCGAGACCAAAATACGGCACTACTTCAAAATCGACATTTGTTCCATTAACAAAATTATATTTTATATAATTTTGTTCAAGATAAAGGCCCTTTCGATAATTATAAGGTGATTTATAGTTAATAGTTGTGTCTATTGTTTTTCCTTCATTTTCTACTGAAGAATTTACAACTGAATCATCTCCCGACGCACAGGAAAACATTGTTAACGCTATACTTAATAACAAAATTTTTCTCATATTTACAAGTTTTTAAAGTTATTATTTAATTAAAATTAACAATTATAAATTACAAATAAAATTTAATTTCACAAAAAAAACCTTACAGAGAGTGAATTACCAAAAAACATCTCACCACATAACCCATTTTACTTACAATTACCTAGTAGATCAAAAAAAAATGTAATATTTAGAAAACTAGAATACTTTATACAACATTTTTTAAACAAATTTTCTTGTAACATGTTATATCAGCGTGAAAATTCAAACTAGAAAATGCTAAAAAACACGGAAGTCAAGGAGCAAAAGTAGTATTATAATCATCCGAAAACCCAACTAAATTCTTATCAACCGTACAAATTGGTATTACCTTAATTGAAATTTTATTAAGTATTTACAGTGAAGGATATCCTGATCAAAGATGTGTTGTCTTATTGCAAAGTAAGACCTTCTTCAACCTTATGTTCAAGCTTTAGCAACTCTTATTGTTGTTACTATTGTTATTGTGCTAGTAACCTATTCCTCTTTATCTCATTAAATTGCTATTTTATTGTAATATTTAATGAATTTCCGCTGTGCTCCGATTTCCTCTTTCCAGATTAAATAGTACATTTATTGCCTAATCTTCACCTTATTAAAAACGAAACGGGTATGAAATTCAACAATTTTGAAAAGCTACTTCCCCTTGGATACTTATTTTTGGTGCTACTTGGCATCATCAAACAAAGTGTTTTTTACAATCAATTTGGCATAAATATCTTGGATTATTCGAGTTTGATGGACATCTTAATCAGTCCGATTTCCGATTTGACCTCTCACTCTAACGTATTTCTGTTTCTCCTTGTTTTTTTAACGATTATCTTCTTTGTTTTTTTATACTTTTCTAAGAATCACGAGAAGCCATGGGTTCAAAAATTTTTCAAATCCAATCGTCAATTTACAATTCTAACGAAAGAGGAGATACAACTCTATTTAGGGAATAGATTCTTATTGTTAGCTTCTTTTGGATTGATTGCTTTTTTTCTCGGTATGGGAATTGGAACAGGAAAAAAGACGAAAGAACGAATCGAAAAAGAAGATCTTAGCTACGATTACCTCTTAAAAATTGACAACACGGAGAAGCAAGTACACTTAATTGGCGTCAATAGTTTGAACTACTTTTACTTAGAAAAAGGCAACAAAAACATCAAAATATCACCTTCTGTATCCGTAAAATCTATAGAATATCTCCATACAGAAGAAAAAAAATAAGATTTTCTACCTTGAGGAATCAATTTGGTTAACCGCGCCTTCTTTGAAAAACGCAATCATTTACTTTGGTAATGCTTGCGTTTTTTTATTTCCATAAAACTAGCTGGAATACAGCTGTACCGAGAAAAACACACGATTTCAGCTTGTTCAAAACACGCATCCTATTTCCTTATATCAGAAGCAAATCAACTTCCTTTCTTATTTTCCGCCAATTCCCAAGACTACTTGAACCGATAAACATCTTTCTCCACAGCTCCTAGCCCTCATCTTTTTGAATGCTTTCTTCTTTTGCAAAATTACCTTTATTGACAAAAAACCAAAAAAACCAAAAATAAAGATTATCTAATTAACACAAATTTAAAAGATTAAAATAAAACAAGAAAAACAAACCTAATATTAAATTTATATTAACATTTTATTTGCACTAATTAACAGAAATAATTATGTTTGCGGAAAATGTTAAAACATGAAACACGCCTTGCTCCTACTACTTCTACTACTGCCTTTTTTATCTGTTGCCAGATCCTATAAAGGCACGATTTATTACAAAAAGGACAACAGAGCAGTTAACGTTGAAATTCAGATGCCTTTTGAGGTTAATGCAAAAAAACTAAAAGTCAAAATAAACGGTAAAAAACAAAAAATAGAGGCTGAAAACTTATCCTATATGGATATTTATCTAAACAATGGAAAAACAAAAGTTTCATTCAAAAGGGGAAAAATATCACATTTCAAAAAAAATGGAGAAATCCGCAAAAGACAAAATGTAGACGTATGGTCTATGTTAACTGATGTTCGAGAGCATATCACAGTCTCATTAGCAGGAATGCTATACGATGTCAAAAAGAAAAAAAATGAAGAACACATCCTTGTGGTTTTCCACCCCACAGTTTATGGGTATTACTTAAGCAAGTCAAACTCTGACATACTAGTTTCAACAGATCCTGCTATTGGCGAATCTTTCGAATCAAAAATAGGTGGAGCAAAAGAACTCTTATTTCCAGAATGTCCAGACATCATGGAGCGCTATGAAATAGCACAAAAAAATGAAAAAAAATCCAATCGTATCAACGTCTTGATTGAAACGTATGAAGCATGTTTATCAAACAATTAAACCCATATGAAATTAAAATTACACCTTACACTTCTCTTTCTCTTTTTGTGCGTTTATTCTTCCAAAGCACAATATGGCTATGGCCATTATAACAACTTCGTTTGCTATACTTGTGATTTGGGTATTGAGGTTGGCGCACTCGTCTCTAACATCAACGGATTAGACACCAGCGAAAAACCTGGTTTTTATATCGGCTTTTACAACACCAAAGAATTTGACGATAATTGGGCTATTCGATTTGGATTAGGGTATGCCAATCTTGGAGCGAAAGTAAAAGAGTACAATACGAATGTTGTTCTACACACGGCAATAGTAGAGCCCATCAGTGTACATTATACCTTTCGAAACAAGATAAAAACCTTTGTTGGAATGAATCTTGGAATAACCATGCTAGGTAAAAATCCTTATAACGAAGATAGTCCTGGAATGTCTTTTTTTCCGGAGGGAATCAAGATGTTCGACTTTAGCGTTTTCGCAGGAACTGGTTATAAACTGACTGACAATTTGGACTTAAACCTTAAATACGATCTTGGTTTAACCAATATCAACGACATGGAGAACTCAAAAGACAAATGGAAAAAGAACTGGCTTATGCTCAGTGTTGCTTATACTTTTAGATAATCTATTATACATCAAGCAGTCCTCTCGTTTTGGACTGCTTTTTTTGTTTATACAGTTTCTTTTTACTAGTCTTTAACTTTTCAATTAAATCAATATATTTGAAAAGACCACAATTCATCGCATTATGACACGTATTTTATCGCTTATACTCGTTTTTCTTCTTTTTCCGTGCTCTTCGATAGCCCAAAAGTTTAATTCAACAAAAGCAGATGAATACATCCAGCGAATTAACGCGAATCACAGAGGAATTGGGTCTATTGCACTATACAAAAACAACAAAGTCCTTTATGAGAAAGACTTTGGACATGAATTAGTGGGAGAAGCACAACAAACACCTCACTTGTATCACATTGGTTCAATTACCAAAATGTTTACTGCTGTGTTGATTTATCAATTGATTGATGAAGGCAAACTCAAACTTGATGATCGTGTTGCTCCTTATTTTCCTTCAATTAACATCCCTAATCTGTTTACCTTAAAAATAAGCGATTTACTCAGTCACACGAGCGGACTAGACGATTATACCTGTTATGAAGATGATTTTTATTGGCTCAAAACACCTCAAACGCAAGAGGCTATTGAAGATAACATTATCCAACAAGGAACACCTCATTTTGGTGGGAAAAAGAAAAATTTCTTCTTTTCCAATACGGGATATTACCTACTTGCTCGAATTGTTGAGCAAAAACGCCAGATGAGCTATGACGAAGCGGTAAAAAAATACATCATCAAAAAAATAAATCTACAAAACACCTATACATCCAGTGACGTTTTACCTTATGAGGTGCAATCCTACCAACTTTTTGATCAGTGGGAAGTCATGGATGAAATTAGTTTTGAGAATACCAATGGTGTCAACGATCTCATTGCTTCTATTGGAGATTTAGCTCAATTCAATCAGGCCCTATTTTCAAATAAACTCGTTTCAAAACAAAGCTTAACTAGCATGAAACCCGTGCCATTTAAGGAGAAATATGGTCGTGGAATGATGTATTACGTCTACAAGAAAAAGAATTTCGTTGGACATACAGGTGGTACTTTTGGTTCTTTTTCGTTGCTTTATTATAACGAAGCTGAAAAGCTTACTGTTGTTTATGCTATTAGTGGTGCTGCTTTTTCTCATTATCAATTATTTGATGCCCTGTTAGCCATCCTCTATGCGAAAAAATATACGATGCCTGAATTTGAAACGATGCCTGTTACAAATGAACAATTACAACAATATGTTGGCTCGTATCGCAATGCTCAATTGGATCTTACCGTTGATTTTGTCATTGAGAAAAACAAATTATTTTTAAAGCCTTCAGGATGTAATCGCTATGCCCTATTGGATGCAATTGGTGATAACACTTTTCGCTCTCCAGAGGGAACGGTTACTTATAGTTTTAATCCGCAACAACAACAAGTAACCATACAACAACTAAAAGCTAATTTCACACTCAATAAAGTAACAGCAGAATAGGAAACCCTCAACTACGGTTTACTTTGGTTAAGGATGGAGGATATGAAACTCCGATCGTCTATTTTGCTGATCATCTGCTGGTGAACAGCTATCGCATTTCACTTTTGGCTCTTTACTCCCTACCCCTTTCGCTTCTATGCGATCAGAAGATATGCCGCGATCAACTAAATATTGAGCAGTGACATGCGCTCTAGCTTCGGATAGTTTTTGGTTATACGTTTCTTTCCCCACGCGATCTGTATGGGAAACAATCAAAATTCGCATCGTTTTATTTTCCTGCATGAAACTGACTAATCGATCTAATTCTCGTTGTCCAACAGTTGTGATTGTCACTTGATCAAAATCAAAAGGGATGTCATTGAGTATCACTTTATTGTCCTTAATCTCCGGTCGAACTTGTTTGCGCAACACAATAGTAAGAAGTTGCTCCTTTCCTTGTCCACTGCTGTATTCTTCTTCTTTATAGAAATATCCTTCTTTTTCAAATTTTACTGTATACGCTTTATTACACGAAATAGTTGTAGCAAATTGTCCCATACCATCTGTTTCTACCTGTCCTAATGTTTGACGAGATCGATCTACAAAAACAACGGCTACTCCAGTTACCGTTTCTTGTGTATCAGCATCGATCACAACTCCCTTAACTTCTGCTTCACAAAGTGGTTTGACACGATAAATATCCTGTCTGCCAATGCGATTACTCGATAAAAAACCAAAATCGCGTTTGCTGTTATACACCCAATTAAAATCATCTTTTGGGGTATTGATTCCTTCCCCTAAGTTTTGGGGTACTGCGTGTTTATCTTTTAAATCTAGGGCATAAATATCTAATCCTCCGTATCCACCCCAGCGATCTGAAGTAAAATACAACATCTGATCTTCTGTAATGAAGGGATAATCTTCCTTGTACCCCGTATTGATTCGTTCTCCTAAATTCTCAGGTTCTCCAAAAGCCTTTCCCTCTTCCAAAATAGGAACGCGCCACAAATCTAACTCGCCTATACTCCCAGGTTGATTAGAAGCAAAATACAGGTAATCTCCTTCTGGAGAAACAAAGGGATTCACATAAGTATATCCCACTTGCACAAAGGGCAATACCGCAATTTTTTTCCACTTTTTACCTTTGCGTTCTGCCCAAAACAAGCTCATCATGCCCTGTCTTTTTTTGACGTCTTTATTTTTTCTAAACTTGCGATGGCGATAGCTCTCAGAGGCAAAATAAATCAATTTATTTGAGGGATGCATCACTGCTTGGCCGTCCATAAATCGTCGATTAATTCGCCCACTTAACAAGCTGTGTTCATAAACGGGTTCATCTTTAGATTTTAAGGTGGTCTGATAAAGTGCTGTATTGGGCATTTTGGATCCCTTTTCTTTCGCTTCAAAGAGTTTCCTTACCCATTTTTGGTTGTATTTCGTTCGATTAGAGACAAATAAAAGCGTGTCCGTTGTAGACCATGAAAGGCTGTGATCGGCATAATAGACATCATTAATTCCGGCTTCTTCAATATAGTGAGTAGAAGGATTCATTCCGATACGCGGATAGTCGTCTGCGTGTTTTAAAAAATAAAGCGCTCTTGGATCATCGTCTGCTTTTTGTGCAAACTTATGCATAGCGGATACTGCGCTTTCATATCTTCCATTCTTCGATAAGTTATACGCCAATCGATAATAAAATGCAACAGACAAAGAGGGATCTTCCTCCAAAGCTTTGGTATAAAATTGAGCAGCCTGAACCGAAAGCCCCAACTGATCATGACACAAGGCTAATTGCTGATTGACATAATTGGGCGTATGCCTTCCTCTGAGTAAACGAGTATATTCGTCTTTAGCCTTCACATACTCCATCTTAGCAAAATATTTATCTGCTTTTTTTAAACTGGGTTTTCGCTTTCCTTGCGCTGCAATAGCCATAACAAGAAATAGAACCACAATTACTTTCTTCATCTTTTGTATTCTTTCACTTTGTAGAAAACTAACGCAATAACTCGTCCTTACATTGTTATCACATTTGCTTTTTAATAGGCAATTAACACGACAACCTTCTTTTACTAAACAAAAATCAACTAAAGTCACTTTTCGTTAGGATTCTTCTAATTTTAATACTTTTGAGCTGTAACTTGTGTAGCACACAAAAAAACATATCAACTTTATTTTCTATTTTCCCAATAGATTTATACTAATTCTATTTTCATATTGAAATTTGCGAATTCATTATCAACCGTTAAGTTGTTTTTTTAAAAACGTTAAAACCTTAGTATTTAAAAAATCTATTTGTAATTTTAATACATCAAAAACCAGATTTACAAGCGTAAATCCACTCAGCAAATCATTGAATGAAAAATTATGTTTTGGCATTTGCTTTATTAGCACTAAGCCCATCAATTGTAAAAGCGAACGAATACGTAAAACAAACATCAACCATGAAAGAAACATCAAAGAACAAACAAACGATTTACCAATTTAAGGTAAAAGATTTGTATGGAAATGATTTTGACTTTGCCTCCTTAAAAGGGAAAAAAATATTAATCGTCAATACAGCATCTGAATGCGGATTAACTCCTCAATATGAGTTATTACAAAGTTTATATGAAGAATTTGGAGGAGATAATTTTGCCATTGTAGGGTTTCCTGCCAACAACTTTGGCAATCAAGAGCCAGGAAGTAACGCGGAAATAGCTACCTTTTGCAAGGCTAATTTTGGGGTAACCTTTCCGATGATGGAAAAAATATCTGTAAAAGGCGATGATATAGCTCCAATTTATCAGTTCTTGACACAAAAGAGTCTGAACGGTTTTGCTGATAGTACAGTAGAATGGAATTTTCAAAAATATTTGATTGATGAGCAAGGACACGTGGTTCAAGTAATCAATCCAAGAATACTTCCCAATGATCCTGAAATCAAGGATTGGATAAAAAAGAAATAAGCTAGAATAAGGATGCCATAGTAATTTTATTTGTAATTTTAGCTTTTTAAAGTTACTATGGTTTATCCTTCAATACAGTTAGCACAAAGTATTCTTTCAATTTGTAAAGCAAAAAATATAAAGCACGTTGTTATATCTCCAGGGTCGCGTAATGCACCTTTGACCATTGGTTTTACCAACGATCCATTTTTTACTTGTTATAGCATTGCTGATGAACGATGTGCGGCTTTCTTTGGAATGGGCTTAGCACAACAAATGCATACCCCAACAATTTTAATATGCACTTCAGGATCTGCACTTTTAAACTATTATTCTGCTGTTGCAGAGGCTTTTTACAGCCAAACACCTTTAATTGTTTTATCTGCGGATCGACCATTACATAAGATTGACATCGGAGACGGACAAACGATTCGTCAACAGCATGTGTATCAAAATCACATCGTATACAGTGCCAATCTAACCGAAGAGGCAAATCGTGAAAATGATCAACTCATCCAAACAGCCCTTGACACAGCCCTAATCAAACGAGGTCCTGTACATATCAATGCCCCTTTTGAAGAACCTCTGTACCAAACAACAGAACACCTAACAGTACACCCAAAAATAGAGCAAACGCAACTACCAAACCTTCCTCATGTTGATATAGATTACTATAAGACAGAATGGAACAAGGCTTCTAAAAAGATGATTTTGGTAGGTACTTATGAGCCAAATAGTATTTCTGCTGCAGTATTAGCAAATTTGGCTAAGGATGAATCTACCTTGTTCTTGGCTGAAACGCTGAGTAATATCAACGATGCTCAGGTGATTAATGCTATTGATCGCTTGGTTATTCCGATGACCGATGCTGACTTACAACAGCTTCAACCTGACATTTTACTCACTTTTGGTGGTATGGTAGTCAGTAAAAAAATAAAGCAATTTCTACGTCAATATACTCCAAAACAGCACTGGCATGTGGATACGCTACGTCATTATGATACCTATGATTGCTTAACAGATCGTATTTATAGCGATGCACCGTCATTTTTAACTCAGTTGACAACTCCAACTGCTATTCAACCGGTTAATTCAACCTATAAATCATGGGCCCATCATCTGATGGATCTCCGCAATGCCAAACACAAAGACTTTCTTTCTACGGCTCAATTTTCTGATCTTACAGCTATCGATTATTTAGTAGCTCAGCTGCCTCTACACAGTCAATTACAGGTTAGCAATAGTGCTGTTATTCGTTATGTTCAACTAACCGCTGTTGATCCGAGTATTGAAGTATTTTGCAACAGAGGAACAAGTGGTATTGATGGTTGTACTTCAACTGCTATAGGTGCTGCAGTGGGATCGGGAAAACCAACAGTACTCATGACAGGAGATATTAGTTTCTTTTACGATAGCAATGCCCTGTGGAATGGATATATACCGAAGAATTTCAAAATTATTTTGATTAACAATGGAGGTGGTGGCATTTTCAGAACCCTTCCCGGTCATCAGGAAAACGAGGTCTTCAATACCTATTTTGAAACAACCCATCAACTTACTGCAGAACATTTAGCTGCTATGTATGGTTTTACGTATTGGTGCGCAAAAGACCAAAATGAGTTAGAATCACAGGCTGCAGCGTTTTTCCAAGCCCATGATCGCCCTGCTATTTTAGAGGTGCAAACTCCTACATTCTTGAACGATGAAGTTTTTAAAAATTATTATCGCAATTTGTAAACTTTTATAACACTATCTCTTTTATTTTTAGTAACTTGTAGCAACAAAAAAATAAAATTATGAGTAAAAGAGCTGAATTAATTGAAAAGTACGCTGCGGATTTAAAAGACAAATGTGGCGTTAAACCTAACATGGAATTACTAGAGAAAGTAACTATTGGATGTGGTCCATCGATTTACAACCAAGATTCATCTACAGTAGCTAGTTCTTCGGAATCTGAAATGGCAACAGTACGCAACAATTTTTTAATTAAAAAATTAGGATTGAAAGACGATGCTAAATTAGATGAAGGGTTAAAAAAGGTAATTGACCAATATGGTGCTTCGAACAAACACAAATACAGAGCTGTTCTCTATTATTTACTAACCGTTCACTTTAAAAAAGAATCTGTTTATTTAAAATAAGAAAATAAAAAAGAGCGATTAGTTACTAATCGCTCTTTTTGTTGTTTGTTGTTCCTATATAGTAATCTGTTTGTTTTAGACGCTATGTACTAATTTTCCTCTATTAAAGACAGCTTCTCGTTTTGGAGTTCTAGCAACGGCTTCTGCAGAACACGATGCATCAACGACAATAAAGGTAGCCTCTTGACCAGGTAAAGGCCAAACCTGTTTTCCTTCGGCAGTCAGTGGAGTTAATTGATCTTTTGTAGCTATTTGCAAAGCTCTAGACAAAGTAAACTCATCTCGCCAACCATATAATTCGGCTGTTAATTTTGCTTTTTCCAACATATCACAAGAACCAAAAGGAGACCAGTGATCTATAATACTATCTGTACCTGTCATCAGTGAAACGTTGTGTTTATAAAACGTTGGAATCGGCATATTTAATTTACCGATAGGCACTGTTGAAATCACCCCGATACCTACTTCTGCCAACTGATCACTTAATGCCTCTGCGTCTTTCGTTTCCAATTGACCTAATGCAAATCCATGACTAATAAACGTTTTTCCTTGTAGTGGTTTGTTTGCTCTCACTGTTGCAATCATATACTCTATAGCCGCTAGTCCGGTAGCTTTTCCTTCATGCAGGTGAATATCTACTCCTTTATTGTAATCTAACGCAATCTGAAACATCACATCTAATGATTTTTTCATATCGCCATCTACCGTAGTAGGATCCAACCCTCCTATATAATCTACTCCCATCTGTGCTGCTTCTCGCAATATACCCTCAGAATCGGAATACAAAATACCGTGTTGTGGAAAAGCAACAATTTCAGCTTGCATAAAATCTTTTTTATTTGCTAGCGCTTTTTGAAGGTTCTCTAAACTTTTCAGCCCACTTGTTGGCTCAATATTCGTTTGACATCGCGCGAAATAAGTTCCTTTTTGGTTCATTAACTCAATAGCTTGTTCCGCTTTTGCCGTCGAATGAAGGAGAAGATCTGGTAAAATACGACGTTCTAAGTCGATCATATCTTTTACTGTTTTTCCTCTTATAGGTTCTGCATGCCAAGATTCTCCATAAAACGTTTTATCGATGTGAATATGCATATCTCTCAAACCTGGTAAAACCAACTTTCCCTTTGCATCAAAGATAGCCCCATCATACGTTGCACCTAGTGCAGGCTTTAAGGCTACAATCTTCCCTTCATTTATGTATAAGTCATACAATCCGGTTTGCGTTGCTTTAACCTGCCCGTTGTCATTATAAATAAAACCCTCTTCTAAACGAGCATTCACTAATACAAATTCTTTTGTATCTGCTGTTACTGTTTTTACTTCATCGTCTTTTACGTTAGCCCATTTCGTTCCTGAAATGAAAAAACCTCCTGCTCCAGCAGTCGTTAAATGAAGAAATTCTTTCCTATTCATTCGTTCTCTTTTCATTAATATGCACCTGCAGCCTCTAACAGCTGTATCATTTCTTTGTATTTATTCGCTTTAGCGTGGTACAGCGGTGTTTTACCATCGTGATCTGGAATGTTTACATCAACTCCACCCGCTATTAATTCTTTGACAATTGCGACATGAGTTGGTCCACCATTGCTCAATATAATTGCTTCCATTAAAGCAGTCCATCCCAATCGATTGACGTGGTTTATTGGAAAATTAGGCGTGTGAACGAGTAGTTTGACAACCTCAAGATGTCCTTTCTCTGCTGCTGGAATTAGAGCTGTACCGTTGTATCGATTAAATACTGTAAAATCTGCTCCATGCGTCAAAGCCTTTTGGACCAACGCTAAATTGCCCTCTGCTCCTGCATACAAAAAAGGACTATTCAACATCGAATCTTGTGTATTGACATTGGCTCCCTGATCAATCAAATAGAAAGCAATTTCATTGTATTTCAAATAAGTAGCAACCATTAAAGGCGTTTCTCCTTTACTGTTTTTCACTTCTAAATTAAATGCAGTTGCACTCAAAATTGCCTTTACTTGTGCTAAATCCTTGCTTTCAATTGCTTGGAATAACTCTTTCTCTCTTGTAGTATTCATCTTACCTTCTAATTCACTATTGTTATTATTCGAACAACCCGCTATTAGATTAGTAGATAGTCCAACGGATAAGACTACAAATAAAACACAAACTACTTTCCTAATCATAAGCTACTTATATTTAAATTCGTTTTACAAATATAGAATTGCTTATAAAAAAAGCCCTTGTGTATTTACAGTGTTTTATTGTACATATTATAACTATCCCGAAATTGACCTGGCGTCTTTTTCTGCCATTTTTTAAAGTAATGATTGAAATAGCCTGTATCATGAAAGCCCAACTCATAGGCAATTTCTTTGATAGACAAATCTGTCGTGATCAACAAGCGCTCCGCTTCAAGAATAATTCGCTGCTGAATACAATGACTTGCAGAAATACCTAGTATTTTCTTAGCTCGTATATTGAGGTAATTCGGTGTGATATTTAATTGATCTGCATAAAAAGCCACTTGGTTTTGTGTCTTAAAATGCAATTCTAACAACGTTTTAAACTCCTGTATTTTAAGGTCTTTCGTTTGTATTTCTACAATAGGATAGGCCATAGAATAGAATTGTTGAATCTTCTTTAAGAGGAGAAAAAACTGTAAAACACTAATTTCCTGACCAATGGGTGTTTCATCGGGTAAAAGTTGATGGAGTTTTTCCAACTCTATTTTTAATTGTTCATAGGCAGATGCGGTTAGTTCTAAAACGGGAGGTACATCAATTTGAAAAAAAGGCAACGTACTTAAGCGATTACCTAGGTGAATCGCTCCTGTTGAAAACATCAATTGATACCCCATTGTATCTTCGGAAAGTTTCCAGTAGTGAACTTGTTGTGGACGCAAAAAATGAACTTGATACGGTTTAACTTCGAGCTGAGTAAAATCAATTTCGTGAATTCCAGTACCTTCTTCTACGAAGAGAATCAAATAAAAATCGTGCTTGTGGGGAATCATCAAATCACTTCTCCCCTTTTCCTTATGTTGAAACAAAGTAATCTCCCAGGTTTCTTCCCCCATTATTTTTGATCGACTCCAAGTCTCTATAGCTGTAGATTTTTTATTCATACGTCTAAACTCTCCTAATACTTATCCTTTTGAATAGAACAATTTAATCAAAAAAAAACTCGCTTCTTTATAGAAACGAGTTTTTCTTTTATCTTACTAATGTTTACTTCTTTTTTAAAGCTACTGCTTGGTCGTATAGGTTTTCATAGATCGGCAAAATTTCACTTATTTGAAAGCGTTTTGCCGTTTCGCGTGCTCCTTCTTTAAATCGACATAAAGTATCTTCATCTTTTAAAATTGCCAAAGCATTCTTAACCATGTCATCGACATCCTTTACATCACTGAGGTATCCTGAAACTCCGTGTTCGTTAACTTCAGGTAAACCTCCAGTATTACTCGAAATAACAGGAACACCAACTGCCATAGCTTCCAATGCAGCTAATCCAAAGCTCTCAGTTTCCGATGGCAACAAAAACAAGTCAGAGTAACCTAATATCTGATTGACTTCGGTACTGTTTCCAAAGAAAATAATCTTATCGTAAATACCCAATTCCATCGCTAAACGCTCTGCCTTTTCTTTCTCAGGGCCATCGCCAACAAGCATTAATTTGGCAGGAACAACTTGTTGAATGCCATAAAAGATTTTCACGACATCGCCAATGCGTTTTACCTTTCTGAAATTACTGATATGGGTAATAATAAACTCTCCTTTTTCAGCCATAGCGCTTCGTTTACAAGGCGTTTCTGAGCAGTCTACATCTTTTACTTCAATAAAATTCGGGATTACACAGATTTCTTTTTTACTTTGAAACAACTCATAGGTTGATTGTTTCAAAGATTCAGATACAGAAGTTACAAAGTCCGATTGATTGATACTAAACGTAACGGCTGTTTTATAATTCGGATGATTACCTACTAAAGTAATATCCGTACCATGTAGTGTGGTGATCATCGGTAAATCAATCCCTTCTTCCTTCAACATTTGTTTAGCCATATAACCGGCATAAGCATGAGGAATAGCGTAATGCACATGCAAAACATCGATATTAAACAATTTAACGATATCTACTAATTTACTAGATAAAGCTAATTCGTATGGTTGATAGTGAAACAAAGGATATTCGGGTACATTAACTTCGTGATAATAAATCTTTGGATTTAATAAAGCTAAACGAACGGGTTGACTATAGGTGATAAAATGTACTTCATGATCTCTTTTTGCTAGTTCCAAACCTAGCTCTGTAGCTACAACCCCACTTCCGCCGAAAGTTGGGTAGCATACGATTGCGATTTTCATATATGAATTATTTGGTGCTTAAAGATACTTCGAATTATTTATACTAAATAAAAATTTATCTTTTGATTATATAGAATACAAACTATTTAACACAAGTACTTCTTGCCACCTCATTCATTTTTACTTTACAATTGACTCGTAAATAACTTGTTGAATATTTTCGCGAATATTTTCTTTTGACAAGCGGTTGCTATTTGAATCAGGATAAGTTCGATTAGAGAGAAACACATAAATCAGGTCTTTCTCTGGATCTGCCCAGGTCATTGTACCTGTAAAACCCGTATGTCCAAAACTAGTTAGTGAAGCACATCCACAAGTTGGTCCTGGTTTACCTGCTAGTTGTGGTTTATCAAACCCAATCCCTCTTCTATTTCCTTTATCGCAATATACACATGCATTGAAAACTTCGAAGGTAGATTTTGAAAAGAATTGCTCTTCTCCATAATGTCCTTCATTCAGGTACAATTGCATGATTTTGGCTACATCTAGAGCCGTGCCAAAAAGCCCGGCATGTCCTGCAACTCCACCTTGCATGGCTGCTCCCATATCGTGTACATAACCGTGAACTGTCGTATAGCGATAATAGTTATCCTCTTCTGTTGGTGTAATTTCTTTTGCATCAAATTTTCGCAACGGCAAATAAGTCAGTCGGTTAGCTCCAATCGATTGGTAAAATTTTTCCTGAACTAACTGATCCAACGTACGATAATATGCACTTTCAATGTATTGCTTTAAAGAAATAAAACCTAAATCGCTGTATTTATATTCTTTTTTACTCGCTAATTTACTGTTGGCAATTTCATTCAACATCGTTTGTGTATATCCCTTTTTGATAAATAAATGTTCACTTACTTGTGTAGGGAAATCAGGAGAAAATTGAGTGCGATACAAATTGCTATCTGGACGTGAAACACTGTCTAAGGTACTTTTGTAAAAGGGAATCCACGCCACTAATCCCGATTGGTGAGTCAGTAAGTCTTTTAGGGTAATATCTTGCTTATCTGTTCTTTTAAACTCGGGTACCAAATCCCCCAGTTTTGAATGCATCGTTATCTTGTGTTCATCGTATAATTTCATCACCATTGGCAGTGTTGCTAAAATCTTAGTCAACGAAGCCAAATCGTACAAATCAGTATTTTTTACAGGATATTCAGGTTGATACGTATGATAGCCGAAAGATTTATTGTACACTACCTTACCATGGCGAGCAACCAAAATTTGAGCACCTGGCGTTATTTGTTGATCAATCGCATATTGAGCGATACTGTCAATTTTACGCAATACAACAGGGTCTAATCCTTCATTAGCAGGTGTTGAAAAACCAAGGCGATCTATTGATTTTGTTTTAATACCTGTTCCAACATCGTATTTACGCGTTATGGTTACAGGAAGTTCGCCTTTTGCACCTAAGGCACCAAAAACAATTTGGGCAGCTGCTTGTTCTGCAAAAGTATTATTCTGATATCCAACAACTAAAGCATCCAATTCTTTAATTTCATCTTCGATTCCACTCAAAGCATAAGGTTTGGCAAAAGAGACCAAGATCGCTTTATTATCTTTGGCAATCTCTCCGATAATCGCTTTCTCTTCTATAGAAAAATTTTGATTTCTCCAAGGGTTATCTACCTTGTGATAACCAACAACAACAAGAGAATAGTCTTTCAAACGACTAAGATCTGTTGCAGCTACTACCTCAATGGTTGTATAATTTCGCATCATTTCTAGGAAGGGCGTACCGTCATCGTCTCCGAGGGCAACATAGGCAATCTTCTCATGCTCTAATTTGCGAATAGGAACAAGCTTATTGTTATTCTTTACCAAAGTAATCGCTTCGCTATACAACTTGGTATTAAGATCGTCATATACTGCGTCATTTAGTTCTTCTACGAGGTTGGTTTGATCAATAACCAAGGGTTTAGTCAATCCTACTTTATACTTATAACCCAATACCTTTTTTACCGAATAAGCCAATCGACTTTCAGTGATGTCTCCCAATTCGTAGGCTTCTTTTATTTTTATTGCTGCTTTGTCTACATCTTCAGAAAATAATAGTAAATCATTCCCTGCTTTAAAAGCTGCTAAATCCACTTCACCAGGAGATAAATAATTAGCTACTCCTTTCATATTCAAGGCATCCGTAAAAATCAACCCTTCGAATTCAAGTTCATCTCTTAGCAATTTGGTTACCACATTATAAGACAATGAACTAGGAATAGCATCATTGGGTTCATATGCAGGTAAATTCAAATGCGCCACCATAACGCTGGAAAGTCCATTTTTAAACAACTTCTTATAAGGATACAACTCCACTTGATGCAGTCGATCTTTATCTAAATCGATTAAAGGCAAGTTGTGATGAGAGTCTGTCGAGGTATCACCATGTCCGGGGAAATGTTTTGCCGTCGCAAAAAGTCCTTCACTTTGATAACCGTTCATAAAAGCTAAGGCTCTATCTGTAACAATTTCTCTGGTTTCACCATAAGAACGCACGCCAATAATCGGATTATCCGGATTGTTATTCACATCGACAACAGGGCCAAAATTAAAGTGTATTCCTATGCGTTTGGACTGTTTAGCCATCGCTTTACCAACCTCTTCAATGAGATCTAGGTTTTGAACAGCACCTAAAGTCATGTTATAAGGAAATCGATAAGTAGAATCTAATCGCATGCGCAATCCCCATTCTCCATCAATTCCCACCAGTAAAGGCAATTTACTCTGTCCTTGCAAGCGATTGGCGATTTGTGCTTGTCGTTGTGGTCCGCCTTGAAAAAAAATCAAACCACCTACGTGATTCACATTGACTAAACGCTCTAGTTCTGCTACGTGTTTCTCGTTCTTATTCGAATAAGCGGCTACCATAAATAACTGTCCTATTCTGCGATCTAAAGACATCGAATTATAGACACTATCAACCCATTGTCGTTGTTGAATTTCAGAAGAATACAGTTTGTTTTTAGGTTGTCCGTGAGACAAAAAAGGGAGTAACAAAAGTGTTAATAATGTTCTTTTCATAGATTTTTTAGCTTTTTTAAATATAGGAATCCTCTAAAGAAATACCAATAGAAAATTGTCCTTCTTGCAAACTTAGCAAATCTGCTTTATATAAAAAAGACCAAACTTGTACTTCTAACTGAAATAAATATAGAATTTTATAAAAAAAAGTACACTATCAAAGTAAAAAGAACAATATACATAGGAATATTTTTAGTTTATTCATTTATCTAGTTCATTCCAACTCATTTAGTATCAATCCCTTTTCATCGCATATTGCAAAATAAATAGCAGGAGTTACCAATTGGAAAGAAAAAGAAGGCATAAAAAGAACAAAAAAAAATCACCATCAAAAAAATGACGGTGATTGATTTATTTTTATGGAAGTTACATTTTGTCCTATTTAAAAAAGCGACTGTGCCAGCTTTCCTCTGCAGGTACTTCCCAGAATTCTCTATATTCTCCTAAATCGTTTACTAAGTTGTTAAACACAATTGTACTCGCAGATACTGCTTTTGTCTTTACCATTTGTTTAAACTCTACGACTGTTTTAAAAGCGATGAACTCTCCTGTTTTATAAGTAACATTCATTTTATCTAGTAAATCCACGGCATATTTTTGTTCAATATCTTGAATAACGCGTACGGAAGCATCGATAGAGCACCCTGAAGCAGCGTGAATATCTTGATCTACGGCTAGGATGATAAAGCGATTGTATTTGATCTCGTATGAAGCTGTTAGGGGTGTTGCGTGTGCTACCCATTCTTCCGTAAATTGACGCATAACCGCATCAATTTCTTCTACTTCTTCATCGGAAAATTTTCTATTTGACTGATAAATCCAAACTCTGGAATGATCAGGCATTTCTTCAAATGGCTTAAACATAGTTTATAAATCTTCTGCATTTGCAATTAACTCGGCAACGTCAAGGACTTTAACTTCACCTTCTTTTTCTTTGAACTTCACACCATCAGTAAGCATGGTATTACAAAATGGACATCCTGCTGCGATAATTTCAGCGTTTGTTCCTAATGCTTCTTCTGTACGTTCTACGTGTACTTCTTTGCTTCCGTGTTCGGGTTCTTTGAACAATTGTGCTCCACCCGCTCCACAGCAAAATCCGTTTAAACGAGAACGCTTCATTTCTACTAACTCCGCATCTAATTTCTCAATTAGCTGACGAGGAGCTTCAAAAACGTTATTGGCACGTCCTAAATAGCAAGGATCGTGAAATGTAATGCGCTTGCCTTTAAAGCTACCGCCTTCAATCGTTAGACGTCCTTCGTCTAAGAGCGATTTTAGAAATTGCGTATGATGTACAACTTCGTATTTTCCTCCTAAACCTGGATATTCATTTTTCAATGTATTGAAACAATGCGGACAAGCGGTAACTATTTTCTTTACCTCATATCCATCCAATACTTGAATATTCATCATGGCTTGCATTTGAAAAGCGAACTCATTTCCAGCGCGTTTTGCTGGATCACCTGTACATCCTTCTTCTGTTCCTAGTACAGCGAAAGATACATTGGCTTTGTTCAACAATTTCACAAAGGCCTTTGTTATTTTTTTTGCTCTATCGTCAAAACTACCTGAACAACCAACCCAAAATAAAACATCCGGTTGTTCTCCTCTTGCCATCATTTCGGCCATTGTAGGCACTACTAAATTTTCTGACATAATTTATTGGTGTCTATTTAAAATCAACAGCAGTTGTCAATTTATCTTGTTAGTTAATTAGTTTTCGTCCTTCCAGTTTAAGCGATCCATTTGGTTATACTGCCATGGTGCGCCATTGTTTTCGATATTCTGCATCATATTGTTTAGTTCAATTGGCGCAGCACTTTGTTCCATTACTAAGAATCTTCTCATATCCATAATAATAGATAAAGGGCTAATATCGATAGGACATTCTTCCACACATGCATTACACGTATTACACGCCCAAAGTTCTTCAGGTGTAATATAATCGTTTAACAGTGTTTTTCCATCGTCTACAAACTTACCATTGTTTGCATCTAATATTTTGCTTACGTCTTCCAAACGATCACGTGTTGACATCATAATCTTACGTGGAGACAATTTTTTCCCTGTTGTGTTTTGCGGACAAGATGAAGTACATCTACCACACTCTGTACAAGAGTATGCGTTCATCAACTGCACCCAATTTAAGTCCATCACATCTTGTGCACCAAATTTCTCTGGTTCGCCTGCTGGTTCAGCTGGTGCTGCAAACGGATCTGCATTAGGGTCCATCATCAAGGCTACCTCATTCTTCACAGATTCTAAGTTATCAAATTCTCCTTGCGGTTCTAAATTCGCATAATAGGTATTTGGGAATGCCAAGAAAATGTGTAAGTGTTTCGAGTAGTATAAATAGTTCATAAAGAACATAACTCCAATAATGTGTGCCCACCAACAAAAACGCTCGATAAAAGCAACAGTTGTAAAATCCATTCCATTAAATATCGGGCTTAATAAACCTGAAATTGGAAATGATCCTGCGGCAGTATAATGAGAATAGTTATTTACTTGTAAGAAGTGATCTGCTGCGTTCATCACCAAGAAGAAAACCATCAAGATCGATTCGATATAAATAATGTTATTGGCATCGCGTTTTGCCCATCCTTCTAGTTCAGGTTGGTTTAAGCGCTTTAATTTCAGTATGTTTCTTCGAATCCAAAAAACAGCTACACCAAAAATAACTAAAAACGCTAACACTTCAAAACACGCAATAAGTACATTGTAGGCTGCACCTAAAAAGCTAAATGCGCGGTGTGTACCGAATAATCCATCTACAATAATTTCGAGCATTTCGATATTGATGATCACGAATCCTACATACACAAAGATGTGTAAAATCGCAGGTATCGGGCGTTTTACCATTTTGGATTGTCCCAATGCCACGCGAATCATATTGCGCCATCTTTCTTTAGGTCTATCGGTGCGGTCTATGTCTCGACCTAACTTAATATTGCGAATTAATTTCTTTACATTTCGAATAAAGAAGCCAAATCCAGCTATAAGTAATACTAAAAATAATGCTTGGCCTAAATACTGCATAGTTGTAATAAATTGTTTCTGTAAAGTTGTTAGTTTTTTTGGTTAGATTGGTTCTAAATTTCGATGAATCTTATTTTTCTTGGTAAGGCGTCGCTTTCTTACCAAAAATAGAAAAATGAACGTAACGCTTCGGATGTTCTTTTAAATCGCGCATTAATAGCTCCAATTCTTTCGAAGCACCTGTTAGGTTATTATATAATTCTTCGTCTTTTAATAGTTTACCTACAGAACCATTTCCATTCTCAATATCAGCAAGAATTTTGTCGATATTAGCCGAAGCTTGTTGTAAGTTAGCAAATGTTCCATTAATATCCAATTCGTTCAACTCTTGAGAAAGTCCAACGAAATTTTTACTCATCACATTTAAATTTGCCATAGTTCCGTTCAATTGTGGTTCTACACCACGCATCAACTTATTCGCACCAGCCAATGTTCCTTTCAACTCAGCTACACTCGATTTTAAATCCGCTTGCATTTGCTCGTCTAGAATGCCATTCACTGCAAGTAGCATTGCATTTGCATTTTGTAATACTTCGTCTACTTTTGTTTTTAGTGGTTCTAATTCCCCTACTAATTTCTCCGTAATATCGAATTGTACTTCTCCTTTTAAATAATGACCCGATTCTGCATAATCCGTATTACCGAATTTTGGATCGATCGAAATTCCCTTTCCTCCTATTAAACCAGGAGAGTAGATTGTAGCTACACTCGATTTCGCAATGCTAATAGGATGAGACATCATTAACTCCACAACAAGTTTTCCTGTTTGTGCGTTAATATTGATACGAGAGACCTTTCCCACTACTAATCCGTTAATTGTTACATTAGAAGATGTTGTCAGTCCTTCAACGTTATCATATTCAACATAATATTTAGTACTATTATCAAAAATATTTCTTCCGTCTAAAAAAGAATATCCCCAAATAAATAAAGCAATCGCTCCTAATACTAAAATAGCTGTTCTAATTTCTCTAGATATTTTCAAAACTCTATATTTTTTTATAACACGCAAAAATAAACTTTTATTTTATAAAAAGCAGTGTTTATTTCAATGCCTCCTCTACCGAAATGCTCTTTCCATCTTTATAAGCCACTATAAAAGAAGAGCTATGTCCTTTTGCCTTAGCTTCTTCAAGGCGTTTTTTAGCTTCATTGTAATCTGATGTTTGAGAGTAAAAATACTTATTAACGGAAGTACCTTTTTCCATTGTCACATTACTTAACCCCTTAAAATTTTTAGGCTTTAACTCTAAAACACGGGAACTAGCGGCGATTTGCACTTTAAAAATCACACCTTTTGTCGTTGTTGTAGCTGTTGATTTTGTTTCTGTCTTT
The DNA here is from genome assembly GCF_014145635.1 of Myroides sp. WP-1. GTDB lineage: Bacteria > Bacteroidota > Bacteroidia > Flavobacteriales > Flavobacteriaceae > Flavobacterium. The sequence goes on along the minus strand of NZ_JACHTC010000004.1, from coordinate 102,685 downwards.
GTTTTTGTTGTTTTCGTTGAAGTCGACTCCGAAGAAGTGGTTGTTGATGTACTCGGCGTAGTACTCAAGCTTACTGTTGCATCGCCACCATAATACGCGTTTTTGTATTCGATAATTCCTTTAGCAATCGATTCTGCTAATTCTTTTTGTCCTTTAGTAGACGTTAAATATGCACCTTCGTCTTTGTTTGAGACAAAACCTAATTCAATCAAAATACTCGGCATAAAAGCACCGTGCAAAACCCAGAAAGGTCCTTGTTTTACCCCTCTGTTCTTTCGTTTTAAATCATAGGTAAACCCATCTTGTACACGACTCGCCAAATCGATACTTTGTTGGATGTAATCTTCTTGCATCAACGTCAAACCAATAATTGACTCTGGAGCGCTTGGATCAAAACCAGCATATTTTGTTTTATAGTCGTCCTCCATCATAATAACAGAGTTCTCTTTTTTCGCGACATCTAAGTTAGATTTGTTTTTACTCAAACCCATAACATACGTCTCTGTTCCATAGGCCGCATTGCCATCCACACCATTACAGTGAATAGATACAAAAACATTTCCTCCTTTATCATTGGCAATGACTGAGCGTTGTTTTACTTCTACAAAGACATCTTTGTCTCGAGTATAAATCACCTCAATATCTTTATATTTCGCAAGAATCTTTCCAGTTTCTAAAGCCACAGCCAACACAATATCTTTCTCTACATTTCTAGAGTGGTTGGTTCCGGAATCTTTTCCACCATGGCCTGGATCTAATACTACTTTAAATTTTTTATTTTGCCCTAAGGTAGCAACCGTAAAGCATAGGAAAGAAAAAACTAACAGCAATTTAGCAACTCTATTGTTCATAAAAAAGTCGTTTAGAATTCGTTTAATATAAATTAAATTACATTTTTCAGAAAAAATATATGTAAGTTTGACACGTTAAAAACAACGGGTTTGATTTTACAAAAATAGCACATATTCATAGATTTGCGTACTAATATTTTTAATATCGTCATTGTTTTGTTTGTTTTAGGGATATTTTCGTTCCCTAGAGTGAAAGCTCAAGAGTTCAACAAAACAACTACTTCACTGAGAGTCAACACAAAAGACCCTAAACCACTTGATGGTTTGGCTACAGATACTATTGTCCCTTTGCAGGACTCTTTAGCTGCAAAAAAGGGGGTAAAAGACAGTATAAAACCACCAGTTAAGGGTTATCTAGAAGATATTGTTTTCCGTAAAGCAAAAGACTACAATAAGCTTGATCAAAAGAAAAAACAGATCACATTATACAATGAAGCAGAGCTGAAGTATCAAGATTTTGAACTAACAGCAGGTATTATTGTATTCAATTACGAACAAAATCAAATTTACGCTGGTCGTATTAAAGACAGTGTAGGAAATTTAAGTCAAGCTCCTGTTTTCAAACAAGGAGGGCAAATTGTAGAACCTGATTCTATTGTGTACAACACAAAGTCACAACGAGCTTTAGTATGGCAGTCGAGAACTTCTCAAGGGGAGTTCAACATTAAATCGGGCATGACAAAAAAGGAAAATGACTCGGTTTATTTCATGGAAGATGTAATCTTCACTACCGCTAAAGATTTGGATGATCCGGAATACTATTTTAAGACGAAAAAAGTAAAATTAGTACCCAATAAAAAAGTTGTCGTTGGACCAACGAACATGGTTATCGCTGACGTTCCTACTCCGCTTGGACTTCCTTTTGCCTTCTTTCCTATGTCGGAAAAGGCAGAATCGGGATTTATTATTCCCAGTGTAGGGGAAACTAATCAACAAGGGTATTACTTACAAAATGGAGGGTACTATTTCGCTATGAGTGAAAAAGCAGATTTAACCTTACAAGGGGATTACTACACCAATGGTAGTTGGGCCTTACGTACAAGCAGTTCGTATGCCAACCGCTATAAATACAATGGTCGTGTATTAATCCGTTATGAAAATAACGTCTTCAGCGAAAGGGGTCTACCCGATTATCAAAAAAACACGATTTACAATATTCAATGGAATCACTCTCAAGATGCTAAAGCCAACCCTGGGTCGCGTTTTTCTGCCTCGGTAAACATGGGTAGTGGTAAATACTTCAGACAGTCGAATAACTCTTACAACGTTGGGGCTTCATTAAACAACACGATGAACTCTTCCATTAGTTATTCTAAGACCTTTGAGAGTACTCCACAGGTGAATATGTCTCTCTCAGCGACACATTCACAATCTACCAATACAGGACGTATAAACATGTCTCTACCTACTATGCAGGTAAGTGTTGATCGTATGTTCCCTTTTGCACCTAAGAACGGTTCTAAAAAAGGGTTAATTAAAAACTTAAACCTTTCTTATAGCGTTAGAGGAGAAAACCGCGTGGATATTCACGAAGACAACTTCTTTAAACAAGCAATGTTTGACAGTTTAAACACGGGATTCCAACACACGATTCCCATCACTACCAACTTTAAGCTATTTAAACACTTCTCTGTAACAGCAGGTGGTAGTTATAATGAAGTTTGGGTATTTAATACGCAAAAAAAACAATACAACGCTGAAACAAACAGAGTAGAAGATATTCGCGTTAATGGGTTTGATCGCTTCAGCACATATAATTTGAGTACCAATATTGGTACTACAATTTACGGTACTTTTAATTTTAGCAAGGACAGTAAAATTCAGGCTATTCGCCACGTGATGCGTCCAACAATGGGATATTCCTATACGCCTAGTTTTGACAAGTACTACGACACTTATGCCATTGATGCAACGGGTATGACCATGCAAGATTATACGCGTTTTCAAGGAGGATTATTCGGTGCTCCAGGTAAGACAAACTCCAATATGTTAAACATGGGAGTAAGTAATACGTTTGAGGCAAAGGTAAGAGACGATGAGGAGAAGGATGGGTTTAGAAAAGTAATGTTACTGAACAACTTAAACCTTTCTACTAGCTATAATATGTCTGCCGATTCCTTGAAATGGGCGCCAATGCGTGTATCTACAGGTACGGCACTTTTCAAAGATAAAATGCAGATTAACTTGGGTATGACTTTAGACCCTTATGCACTAAACAACAACAATCAACGTATTGATATGTTCAACATCAATAACGGTGGTAGTTTATTCCGTTTAACAAGTGCCAACGTAACAGTAAACTGGTCGATGTCAAGCCGAGACCCTCTTTTTGGCAATACGGAAAAACCAAACCAAAACTCTGTTGACAATGGGGGGCGTGGTGATGATTTATTTGGTCAGGCGGGTAATCTTGGCGACAACAGACAAAGTATGTTTGGCAATAAAGAAGATCGTCCTTTTGAAGGCTTTTACAATGCTAAACTACCGTGGGATTTAACTTTTGCTTACTCGTTGACTTACAACAACTCGGCAAGACAAAACGAAATTTCCAACAACTCGGTTATGATGTCTGGAAACATTGAACTTACACCCCGTTGGAAAGTAGGATTCTCTTCGGGTTACGATTTTGTACAAAAAGGGGTTACATTTACTCAGTTGCGTTTTGAACGCGATTTACTGAGTTGGCGTATGGACTTCACTTGGGTTCCTATTGGAGCTTATACAAGTTGGGGCTTCTTTATTGGAATCAAATCGTCTATGTTGAGTGATATCAAGTGGGAAAAGCGAAAAGCTCCAGATAAACGCTATTTTTAATTCAATATAAGCATGAAAAAAACAATCATAAACTCAGATCAAGCACCTAAACCTATTGGCCCTTATAACCATTCTGTATTCGTTGGCGATTTATTGTTCATCTCTGGTCAAATTCCATTTAACCAAGCTACTGAAACACTAGTTACAACGGGAATTGGAGATGAAGCTAAACAAGTTATGGCTAATTTAAAAGCCATTTTAACAGAAGCGGGAATGACATTTGAAAACGTTGTAAAAGCAACAATTTTCTTAACTGATATGAATGATTTTGCCCAAGTAAATGAAATTTACGGTAGCTTCTTCCAAGCAGAAACAGCTCCAGCACGTGAGTGTATTCAGGTGGTAAAATTACCGCGCAATGTCAATGTTGAGATTTCAATGATTGCTACAAAATAAAAAAAAGGGTGTCCTGATTGGGACACCCTTTTTTTAGTTTACAGTTTACCGGTAACCGTAAACTACTCTATCGCCTTCAGCAACAACTGCGCACTTGCTTCATTCGTTGCTAAAGGAACGTTGTGTACATCGCAAACGCGGAGTAACATATTAATATCAGGTTCGTGGGCGTGTTTTCCCAATGGGTCTTTAAAAAACAGCACCATATTCGTCTTTCCTTCTGCTACACGAGCTGCTATTTGGGCATCTCCTCCTAGTGGTCCAGAAAGCATACGCAACACTTCAAAACCTTCTTTTTGAGCGATACCTCCCGTTGTTCCTGTAGCGATTAACGTTATTCCTGCTCTAGATAAAATTGCTCTGTTCTTTTGAATAAAAGTCAACATTTCATCTTTTTTACCGTCATGGGCAATGATTGCTATTTCCATTTTATTTCTATTTGTGGTAATCAATTAATCCATCCAAGGGTTTCTGAATGATTTTTCCAACTGTTATGTCATTTTTAAGCAAAACCGCTTTAAATTCATCTTGTAAAAAATAAGCGACTGACCCTACAAAATGAACCGGTACACTACTCGCTTCTGGATGACTTTTAATATAATGTTCTACAAAGAATACGACTTGTTCTTCAATCATTGCTTGAAAAAAAGGATGGTCTTTATGTTCAATTAAAAAGGGCAAAAAAGACGCTAAATAAGCGTTTGGATTTTCTTTTTTGTAAAAGTTATACTTCACAACATCCGCATCTAAATCGTACTTCTGTGTAAATTTCTTTGCCAAAACTGTAGGCATGTAGTTTAAAAACAAAGCTTTGATCATCAATCGTCCTAGAGCGCTACCACTGCAATCATCCATAGCCATATAACCGAGTGATTGCACTTTTTGCTGGATCGTTTCTCCGTCGTAAAAAGACACATTCGAGCCTGTTCCATTGATACACACAATTCCCTTTTCACTTTTACCTACTGTTGCATAAACCGCTGCATACGTATCTTCATGTACGTTAATCGACTGGCAATTAGAAAAATAAGAGGTAAAGAAGTCGCGTACTGTTGTTTTACTTCGATTCGACCCACAACCCGATCCATAAAAATAAAGTTGAGTCACTTTATCTTTATTTTTAGCAATATCCGGTACGGTATTAACGCGTGTATGAAACTCCTCTAATGTAATAACTTCGGGATTAAGCCCAAGGCTTGTCACCGAAGTTAGTACTTTATTCTCTTGATCAAAAAAGATCCAATCTGCTTTTGTAGAACCGCTATCGACGATTATTTTCATTTGTTTGATGTATTACTTAACAGCCGTTAACAATACAGCCATATCTACCATTTTAGCAGCATAACCATATTCGTTATCGTACCAAGCAACGAATTTATAAAAAGTTTCGTTCAACGCAATACCGGCTTTAGCATCAATAATACACGTATGTGTATCCGAAACAAAGTCTTGAGAAACAACATCATCTTCTACAAAGGCCATAATTCCCTTCAACTCATTTTCACTTGCGCGTTTTAAAACAGCCATTACTTCTTCGTAAGAAGTTGATTTCGCTAATTTTACTGTCAAATCTACTACTGATACATCTGCTGTAGGAACACGCATAGACATTCCCGTAATCTTCCCTTTTAGTGCAGGAATTACCTTTCCGACTGCTTTTGCAGCACCCGTAGAAGCTGGAATAATATTGTTCATCGCTGAACGTCCTCCTCTAAAATCTTTTTTAGATGGTCCGTCAACTGTGTATTGAGTAGCTGTAGCGGCGTGAATGGTTGTCATCAATCCTTCGACAATTCCAAAAGAGTCATTCAACACTTTTGCCAATGGCGCTAAACAGTTTGTAGTACAAGAAGCATTAGAAACAATCGTATCCGTTGCTTTTAACTCCTTCTCATTCACTCCCATAACAAACATAGGTGCGTCTGGAGATGGAGAAGAAATCAATACTTTTTTTGCTCCAGCATCAATGTGTTTTTGCGCGCCTTCCAGGTCTTTAAATACTCCTGTACAGTCCGCAACAACATCTACTTTCACTTCATCCCATTTCAACAACAAAGGATCTCGCTCTGCAGTTACTCGAATTTCTTTTCCATTGACGATTAAATGACCATCCACAACTTCTACTGTACCGTCAAAACGACCGTGTACAGAATCGTACTTGATTAAATACGCCAATTGATCAACTGCCATTAAATCATTCACTGCTACGATTTCTATATCATTTCTCTTTACTACCTCTCTCAACATTAGACGTCCAATACGTCCAAACCCATTGATACCTACTCTTGTTTTCATATTTGCTTTTTTATTTAATTCAACATTTAAATGGTAATAATATCCGATACACGCAATAATTCTGCATCGACTGCTGTATGTCCTTTTACGATATGATCTAAAGGAGTCAAAGCTACTTGATCATTAATCAATCCTACCATATAGTTTTTACCACCTTCTAAAAGTGTTTCAACGGCTTTTACGCTCAATCGACTTGCCAAAACGCGATCAAAACAAGAAGGAGCTCCACCTCTTTGCATGTGTCCCAAAACAGAAACACGTACTTCATATTCTGGTAAATGCTCTTCTACATACTCCCCTAGTTCAAATACATTTTTACCTAGCTTTTCTCCCTCTGCTACAATAACAATACTGGAAGATTTTCCGGATAACTTACTCTTTTTCAATGATTCTAATAGGCGTTCTAATCCAAGATTTTCTTCTGGAATTATAATTTCCTCTGCTCCTGCTCCTATTCCTGCGTTTAAGGCAATATGTCCCGCATCACGTCCCATTACCTCAACAAAAAACAAGCGTTTATGTGAGCTGGCAGTATCTCTAATCTTATCCACTGCATCTACAACTGTATTTAGAGCGGTATCAAATCCAATGGTGTGACTTGTTCCGTTTATATCATTGTCTATGGTTCCTGGAATACCCATCACAGGAATATCAAATTCCTTACTCAACAACATCGCCCCCGTAAAACTACCATCACCTCCAATGACAATCAACGCATCAATCTGTGCATTTTTCAAATTTTCATAGGCTGTCTTTCTTCCTTCCTCTGTGCGAAATGCATTACTACGCGCTGTTTTTAAGATCGTTCCTCCTTTATTAATGATATAATTAACATCACGAGGTCCTAGTACTTCAAAATCTCCTTCTACCAATCCTTGAAACCCGCGAAATACCCCCACACACATCACATTGTGATAAGAACAAGTACGGACAATTGCTCTGATGGCTGCGTTCATTCCTGGTGCATCTCCACCAGAAGTTAAAACCCCTATCTTTCTTATAAGGTTACTCATAATTACTTTTCTTTTTTAGTAAATTTAAACAATACCGCAGACTAAATCAATCCATAATTGCGATTTATTTAGGTATTTGTTATTATTATTTTGTTAAAAAATAAAATTCTTTTACAACCTATTGACTTTATATAGCCAATTAAAATCAAGAATGATTTTTAGTCCTCAACCAAATATTCTTTTCTCTTGTAACAAGTATCAAATTAATCAAAAAAACACAACCAGCATCGGACAAATGACCCATTGCTTCAACTTTATAGTAATGTGGATCCAACTTCATTAAATAGAATTAATATAAATTAGTCTTTACTTTTTAAACAAATACACAATAATCTAATAATCAACTAATTAACAGCAACTAAATAACAAAGGAGAAAAAGATAAAAAAATCCCACGAAAAGAAATTAAAGCTACTTTTGTGGCATGAAAAGAAAGAGAACAGAAAGAATCGTATTCGAAAACGTAGAAGTCCTTGATGCAGGTGCAAAAGGCGTTTCAGTAGCTAAGGCTCCTGATGGGAAAGTTATATTTATTCCCAATGTTGTTCCTGGTGATATCGTTGATATCCAAACCGTTAAAAAGCGCAAAGCGTATTACGAGGGAATTGCTATAAAAATTCACAGCTTTTCTAAGAACCGTATTGAACCTGTTTGTCAGCATTTCGGAGCTTGTGGAGGTTGTAAATGGCAAAACATGTCCTATGAACAACAGTTGTTTTACAAGAATCAAGAGGTTCAAAACAACTTAAAGCGAATTGGCAAAATAGAGCTACCTGAATTTGAGCCTATCTTAGGTTCTGAGAAGACTTTATTTTACAGAAATAAAATGGAATTTTCCTTTTCTAACGCGCGCTGGTTAACACCAGAAGAAATTGCAAGCGGAGATGAAATCGGGAAAGAAAATGCGCTAGGATTTCACATTCCAAAAATGTGGGATAAGATCTTAGATATTCAAAAATGTCATTTACAACAGGATCCTTCTAACGCGATTCGCAATGAAATTCGCCAATTTGCCAATGCTAATAATCTTTCGTTCTTCAATCCGAGAGAACAAGAAGGGCTATTGCGTACTTTAATGATTCGCACAAGTTCAATTGGAGAAATCATGGTGATGATTCAATTCTTCTATGACAACAAGCAAGAAAGAGAATTATTATTGGATCACTTGGCATCTAGATTCCCTGAAATAACTTCTTTACAGTATGTTGTAAACGGCAAGGCCAATGATACGATATACGATCAAGATGTTGTTTTATATCAAGGTCGTGATTACATTTTAGAAGAAATGGAAGGATTACAATTCAGCATCAATGCGAAGTCTTTCTATCAAACCAACTCAGATCAAGCGTATGAGTTGTATAAGATCACACGTGATTATGCGGAATTAACAGGTAATGAATTAGTTTTTGACTTGTACACTGGTACGGGAACAATTGCGCAATTCGTTTCAAAAAAAGCAAAAAAAGTAGTTGGTGTTGAAGCAGTTCCAGAGGCTATTGCCGATGCAAAAATCAACGCGGAACGCAACAATATCACTAACTGTGATTTCTTTGTTGGAGATATGAAAAACGTATTCAATGATGAATTCATCGCTACACACGGACATCCGGATGTTATTATTACAGATCCACCGCGTGATGGAATGCACAAAGATGTTGTAGAGATGCTTTTAAAAGTAGCTCCTAAGCGCATTGTGTATGTAAGTTGTAATTCAGCTACTCAGGCGAGAGATTTAGCTTTACTAGATGAAAAATACAAAGTAACTAAAGTGCGTCCTGTGGATATGTTTCCTCAAACGCACCACGTTGAAAATGTGGTTCAATTGGAATTAAAATAGTTCAATCCTATAAAAAAAGCCAGTGCAAGTTGCACTGGCTTTTTTATTGCTACGTTTACGTCTAACTTAAAAGTTGGGTTTTAACGTGTACTTTTTATAAAACGCATCGATGCGTTCCACTACTTCATCTGCTGTATCTACCAACTGAATCAAATTCATATCTTCTGGTGAAATATTCGAATACTTCGCCAGTAAAACGTTTTTAATCCAATCTAACATACCTCCCCAAAAATCAGTTCCCACTAAAATGATCGGAAACTTAGCTATCTTTTTGGTTTGGATTAACGTGATCGCTTCAAACAATTCATCGAGTGTTCCGAATCCACCTGGCATAACAACAAACCCTTGTGAATACTTAACAAACATTACTTTGCGTACAAAGAAATAGTCAAATTGAATATTTTTATCGTTGTCTATATACGGATTAAAATGCTGCTCAAATGGCAATTCAATATTTAGTCCGACAGAAACTCCTTTACCTAAATGAGCGCCTTTATTACCTGCTTCCATAATTCCAGGGCCTCCACCCGTAATTACGCCGTAACCTGCTTTACTCACTTTGAATGCAATCTCTTCTGCTAATTTGTAATAAGGATCCTCTTTTTTTGTTCGCGCTGAACCAAAGATAGAAATACAAGGTCCGATACGACCCATTTTCTCATACCCATTAACAAACTCAGACATGATTTTAAAGATTCCCCATGAATCGTTTGTTTTTATTTCTGTCCAAGATTTTTGTTTAAACTTTTCTTGGATTTTCTCCTCTTCATTTCCTAAATTTTCTTTCATAATTCAACTATTTTTTAAGCTCTTTTTTCAAAAAATGAGCCGTATAACTCTTCTTAACTTTACAAATTTCTTCTGGTGTACCCTTAGCGAGTACTTCTCCTCCATTCGCTCCTCCTTCATATCCGATATCGATAATATAATCGGCTAACTTGATCACATCTAAATTGTGCTCAATAATCAGGACGGTATTTCCTTTTTCTACTAGGGTATTGATTACTTCCATCAACACGCGAATATCTTCAAAATGTAAACCTGTCGTTGGTTCATCTAAGATATAAAACGTATTTCCGGTATCTTTTTTAGACAGTTCTGTTGCTAATTTGATGCGTTGAGCTTCTCCTCCTGACAGGGTTGTACTCTGTTGTCCTAAAGTGATATAGCCTAATCCTACGTCATTAATCGTCTTTAACTTGCGATAAATTTTAGGGATATTCTCAAAAAACTCAGTTGCATCAGCCACTGTCATGTCTAAAACATCCGAAATCGACTTTCCTTTGTATCTAATTTCAAGTGTTTCACGATTGAATCTCTTTCCTTGACAAGTTTCACATTCGACGTAAACATCGGGTAAAAAGCCCATTTCAATCGTTCGAACTCCAGATCCTTCACAAGTATCACAACGTCCTCCACTCACGTTAAAACTAAATCGCCCGGGTTTATACCCTCGAATTGACGCTTCTGTCGTTTGTGCAAATAAGTTTCGGATATCCGAAAACACATCGGTATACGTTGCTGGATTGGATCTTGGTGTTCTGCCAATTGGACTTTGATCAATTCCAATCACTTTGTCAATGTGTTCCAGTCCACTAATTTTCTTGTACGGTTGGGGTTTAGCCACTGCATTAAAAAAATGAGCATTTAAGATTGGATACAACGTTCCGTTGATCAAGGTTGATTTTCCAGAGCCAGAAACTCCTGTAACACATGTCATGGTTCCTAATGGAATCTCAATGGTTACATTTTTTAGATTATTTCCGGTTGCTCCCTCGAGTTTTATTTTATTACCGTTGCCCTTTCTGCGTTCTTTAGGAACGGCAATTTCTAATTCTCCATTGAGGTATTTCGCCGTCAATGTATCTTCTTTCAACAACTCTTTTGGAGTACCTGTACTGATGATCTTTCCTCCGCGTTTTCCTGCATAAGGCCCGATATCAATCACGTAATCTGCGCGTTCGATCATGTCTTTGTCATGCTCAACAACTAAAACCGAATTTCCAATATCTCGAAGTGATTCTAACGATTGAATCAATCGTTCATTATCGCGTTGATGCAATCCGATACTAGGTTCATCTAAAATATAAAGTACCCCTACCAATTGAGAGCCAATTTGCGTGGCTAATCGGATGCGTTGAGCTTCACCTCCAGAGAGTGTTCTTGAACTTCGATTTAGCGATAGATAGGTCAATCCGACATCTTTTAAAAACGACAATCTCGTATTGATTTCTTTTAAAATCTCTTCCGCTATACTCTTTTGTTTGTCAGACAGCTTATCATTTAAATCAGCAAACCAAGCTATTAAATGCTCAATATCCATCTGAATAAGTTCGCCTATGTTTTTATCTGCAATTCTAAAGTAAAGGGCTTCTTTTCTCAAACGCGTTCCTTGGCATGAAGGGCAATCAATTTCATCCATATACTCCTTAGCCCAGCGCTTAATCGAAGCCGTTTCACTTTCTTCAAATTGATTTTTGATAAAGTTGTTTATTCCTTCAAAATCGATTTTATAGTTTTTTGAAATTCCCGCTACTTTATGTTCGACAGTAAAGCTATCTTGTCCTCCGTTTAAAATAACATCCATCGCTTCTTTAGGGATATCTTGAATGGCGTCAGTCAATTTAAAGTTATAGCGTTGTGCGATGGTTTCTAATTGCTTAAAAATCCAAGAACTTTTTTCAGGTCCAAGAGGTGCTAATCCGCCCTTTTTAATAGATAATGAGGCGTCGGGAATTACTTTTACTTGGTTGATTTCATGAACAGTTCCCAATCCATTACACACTTCACACGCTCCTTTTGGGGAGTTGAAAGAAAAGTTATTTGGTTCGGGTTTAGCATACGAAATACCAGAAGTTGGACACATTAAATGACGGCTAAAAAAACGCATTTCCTGTGAATCTTGTTCCAGGATTACAATAGTATCATCGCCGTGGTACATTGCTGTTTGAATACTTTCGGCTAAACGTTGTATCGTTTGTTCTTTGTTGTCAATTGCCATGCGATCAATTACGATTTCAATATCGTGTGTTTTATATCGATCGGCCTTCATTCCATACTCCAAGTCTTTGATTTCACCATCCAAGCGCACTTTCAAAAACCCTTGTTTGGCAATTTGCTCAAACAATTCGCGATAATGCCCTTTTCTAGAACGAACAACGGGAGCTAAGATATTTATTTTTTTTCCTTCAAAATCTTTTAAGATAAGTTCTTGGATTTGGCTATCGGTATAGCTCACCATTTTCTCACCTGTATTATAGCTGTAAGCTTCTCCCGCTCTTGCATAGAGCAAGCGCAAGAAATCGTAAATTTCAGTAATGGTTCCCACAGTCGATCGCGGACTGCGATTGGTCGTTTTTTGTTCGATGGCGATTACAGGAGACAATCCGTCAATTTTATCTACATCTGGGCGTTCTAATCCGCCTAAAAACTGTCTGGCATAAGCAGAGAATGTTTCAATATAGCGACGTTGTCCTTCTGCGTATATCGTATCAAAGGCTAAAGACGATTTACCAGAACCCGACAATCCTGTAATCACGACGAGCTTCTCGCGTGGAATACGGATATCGATATTTTTTAGATTGTGAACCCTAGCTCCTAAAACTTCAATAAAATCTTCTACTTTAGACATAAATTTTGTGCAAAAAAACAAAGATACATATTAATCTCGTTTTTTGTAAACTGCTTTTCCATTGTTTTGATGTGATTAAGCATTATTTAACAGCTCGCCGACGTTCATTTTAATTCGCTAAAAGCTTCCTGTACTACTTTTAAAAATCGTATTTTTATCTCATAAAAGAAAACAAGATGAAAGGAGCTATTTTATATGAACTAGGTCAAGTTCCTCAATATGGAACAATAGACGAACCAAAAATACAACAAGAAGGAGAACATGTATTGCGCGTAACAGCAGCTGCCGTAAAAAACTTAGACAAAGCCCGTACAAGTGGTAAACACTATGCAAGTTATACAGACTTGCCTGCTGTAGTGGGGAATGACGGTGTTGGTTATTTGGAAGATGGAACACGCGTATATGGTCAGGGTATTACAGGTATGATCGCAGAAAAGGCCCTTATTTCGGGAAATTACACTCCAATTCCCAAAGACCTCGATGATGTGACTGCCGCAGCTTTACCTAATGCAATTTTAGGTTCAGCCATGCCTTTAATCATACGTGCACGTTTACAGGAAGGACAAAACGTACTGTTCAATGGGGCAACAGGAGTAACTGGTCAGGTTGGGGTACAAATTGCCAAACATTACGGTGCGAAAGAAATCATTGTCACAGGAAGAAATACGGCGATATTAGAGCAGTTAAAGCACTTTGGTGCAACGCAAACAATCACGCTCACTGAAGATAATGAGGCACTACAAGAACAGATTAAATCCATTCATCAAATAACCCCTATCGATGTTGTGATCGACTACTTATGGGGAAAACCTTTTCAGGCGATCTTAAATGCTTTTAAGGGCAATGACATTCATCACTTGGCCTCTACTGTAAAAATAGTCACAGCGGGTGATATGGCAGGTAAGGAAATTCAATTAACTTCAGCCATTCTAAGAAGTACGGATATTCAGCTCATGGGATCTGGATTTGGAAGTTTAACGCAAGAAGAGCTCATCGTGTTTAACAAAGTAATTTTACCAGAAATGTTTTTGTTGGCCGCTCAAGGAAAACTACACATTCAAACGGAAGTTCATCCCTTAGAAGCCATTGAGTCGGTATGGAATAAACCCATAGATCGAGGTACTAGACTAGTAATTAAAATCTAGTTTTCTCTCTTGAGGATTTGATCTTTGATCTGACTTTTTAGTGAAAACTTGCTACTTTTGCCCGCTAATTCAACAACACAATGAAAACCTTCTTAGAAAATTACTTTCAATTAAGTAAACACAACACCAGTATTAAAAAAGAAATGATGGCTGGGGTGATTACGTTCTTAACGATGTCTTATATCCTAGTTGTCAATCCAAATATTCTCGCTGATGCAGGGATGGATAAACAAGCTGTTTTTATGGCAACAGCCTTGGCGACAGTTTGTGCAACGCTATTGATGGGATTCATGGCTAAATTACCCATTGCCCAAGCACCAGGAATGGGATTGAATAGCTTTTTTGCATATACTGTAGTCTTGACTATGGGCTACAGTTGGGAATTTGCTCTAACAGGCGTATTTCTGGCTGGTTTAATTTTTCTAGTACTTACTATTTTTAACATCAGAGAACTCATTGTCAACAATATACCCAAAGTTTTAAAAGAAGCTATTCCAGTTGGAATTGGTTTATTTATCACGTTAATTGGACTTAAAAGTGCTGGAATTGTCACTAGTAATCCCAATACATTAGTTACTCTGGGCGATTTTAGTCAACACAGCGTATGGATTGCTTTAGCTGGACTTTTGGTGACGGGAATCTTACTGATTAAAAACATCAATGGCTCTATTTTAATTGGTATTGTTGTAGCAACATTATTTGGTTTTTTACTAGGTGATGTACATTTACCTTCGAGTATGATTACAGCTCCACCATCTATGGAGCCCACTTTCGGAAAAGCCTTGTCTTTTTTATTTTCACCTGAAACGGCTCATAGCGTCTTTTCTATTGATATGGTGATTGTAGTTTTTACTTTTCTATTTGTCAACTTATTCGACACAATTGGAACATTAATAGGTGTAGTTTCAAAAACGGGAATTGCTGATGCAAATGGCAACTTTCCTCAAATGAAAAAAGCACTCCTAACGGATGCTTTGGGTACAACTTTTGGGGCGATATTAGGTACAAGTTCAGTAACTTCTTATGTAGAAAGTGCTTCAGGAGTAGCTTCAGGTGGACGAACAGGACTAACCGCTGTTAGCGTGGCTTGTATGTTTGCACTATCTATTTTCTTGGCGCCCTTGTTCTTAATCATTCCTGCCGCAGCAACTGCTCCTGCTCTGATCATTGTTGGTTTATTCATGATTAGTTCAGTAGTAAATATTGATTTCTCCGATTTCTCCGAGGCATTACCTGCGTTTATCACCATTGTTTTCATGCCTTTTACCTACAGTATTGCAGAAGGTATTGTCTTTGGTATGCTGAGTTTTACTCTTTTCAAAGTCGGAACTAAACAACACAAAGACGTTAGTCCAACACTCTATATCTTATCTTTGCTTTTTTTAATTAAATTAGTTTTGGATGCACAGTAAAAAAAGCCCTAAAAAGAATATTCTTTTTAGGGCTTTTTTTATCCGATTTACTGTCCAAGTTTTGCCGCAGTTAATTTGGCTAGGTTCGATTTTTTATCCGTTTCAGAAAGGTTGTCGAAAACGACTTTTAACGAAGTTAAATCATCCTTACTTGTAAAATATAAATAATACAAAGCAGTAAGCGAAGTCTGATGTTGATCTAGATAGTTGTTTATAAAACCATTTTGATCTTGTTGTAGTTTGGTATATCCGTGCAAGATTTGCTTCATTTTTTCTTCGTCCTTTTGCTTTAAGGCCTCCATATAAGCACTTTGTTGCTTGCCTTGGTAACTCAATAAATTGTATTTATACAAGCTTAAATTGCGCTCAAACTCACTAAGTACTTCGTTATTTGGTGTTCCTTGCAATGCAAAAGAAGTAAAATTATCAAAATCTACATTCACTTGTGTTTTTCCATTTTCAATAAACAAGGGAATTCTTCCCTTTTGCTCTCGAAAAGACAGGTAACCTAACGTTGGTTCTTCTATCTTGCCTGTAAATGCAAATCCTTCATTTTTAACAACCACAGAATCCATTTTGATTAATTCTTCAGGGTTGGTATCAGCTATCTTATTGAGATAGATCATCTCGCCCTCTACAGCATGTGCTAAAGTTCCTTCAATTTCAAACTTCGCATTTGAATTACATGCAGTTAGAACGATTGCTATCCCGAACAATAGCGTTAGTTTATTTATTTTCATAGCGTTGAATTAGGCGCATTAAATTATTGTATTCGTCAGAAATTACAAGGTCGAAATTACAGGGTTAAAAAAGCGACAAAAAGCATGATCCACCCTGCTACTAATGCCAATCCTCCTAAAGGGGTAATAGGGCCTAATACTTTTATTTTTCTTCCAAAAGTTGCACTAAGCACTAAACCATATATACTAAAGGAAAACAATAGTATGCCAATGATAATTAGATTCGTTGCATAGTAGGTATATTCTCTTTGCGGTAAAATCCCAATTACCAACAGTAAAATCGCGTGATACATTTGGTATCTTACACCTGTTTCATAGCTTTCTAATCGTTCGGCATCCATGTGTTTTTTCAAGGCATGCGCTCCAAAAGCTCCAAAAATAATAGCCAAAGCTCCAAAAACACTTCCGGCGAGTAATGCTGTTGTATTCGTAATATCCATTGTATTCAGTTTTCTAAGATTTAGTTTAATGTTAGCTGTCCTAAAATTTCTTCAGACATAAAAGGTCCACCAGGATAACGTGCGGTATAATCGAGATTAAGCCAAATTTGACCGCGTTCATCCACGTGATAATGTACTTCTTTTCCTGCACTTTCTTCTTTAAATAAAACTTCTTTGATCAAAAAAATCACTTTTTCCAAATGATCCTTATTTTCAATCAACATCTCAGGATACATATGTTCTTTGGTGTGAATTAATCGTGGCGTTCCTCCAATTGATCGAACCAAAGCAGCCATTAAAATTGAATAATCATCACAATCACCCGAAAAATGCATCAACGATTCAGAAGCTGTAGCGATATACTCTCTTCCTTTAGGATCATTAACGTAGTTCCAACGGGTACGCACTTCTTTGAAAATTGCTAAACACTGTATAATTTGTCGGTAGTCACCATACCCCTGTACTTTCGAAAAGTTTTTAGTGGTAGCTAATAAAGCAAAGTTTCTCACTTTAGGGTTATCGTATTCTATTGCTTTAATCACTTTTGATTTATTGGGAAAAGGCAACAGCTTAGAGATAATTAAATCTTGTGGATTTTGCGTACTCGCCATAGCGTATATCATGACGCGATAATCATCAAAAATTGATTCTAAATCATAATCATCATGAGAGGTTCCGATGAAAAAAATACCTAAGTAAACTACAATACAGATAAACAGTATCGTTTTCAGTTTCAACAAAATAAACTGAAAAACCGCTAAAATTGCCAAACACAATAAAATGCGATCCAACTGGTAGGGCCATTCAGGATCGATTACATTTTGATGGACAATAATAAATACAGGAATAGTAAGTAGTACGTTTAATATAAAAACAATGATATTATCCCATGGAGAAGGTATTCTCAGGTACTCATACCATTTTTTTTTCTTCTTTATAATTTGTACTTCTTGGTTGTTCATCTATTTTACACAAAAAAAATTACATCTTTACTTCTTCGTATTTTTTTGGATTTTCAATTAACTGAAGGTCCATTAATTGTTGTTGTATTTTATTGTAATTAACCGCAGACAATTGCCTCTGAGACCATCGTGTAAGGGATAACCACTGCTGGATATCTTCTACCTTTTGATCGTAGCGCTCTGCTAGAGTTCGATCGATACTAGGGATCAGTTTAAACTCTGCAGTAGTTGTATTAATTATATCTACTAGGTGTTGAACTAACGCTTTGTTTTTAGCTACAAAATCTTGATTGCCTACCAGTAAAAAAGAGGGCCATGGTGTAGGACACTCCCCTATTCTTCTAAACACGTGTTGATCAACGAGAGGTTGTGTCATAAATCGCTCCCACATAAAGTAATCTGCTTCTTTGTTTTTCAGTGCAATCACCGCCTTATCCAAAGTATCGACCACCACAAATTCCAATTGATCTATATCCCAGTTCATCTGTTTGGCATGAACAATGGCCATCAAATGAGAGCCTGATCCAAAGCGACTAATTGCGATGCGTTTGTGCTTTAAATCCTCGATCGATTGAAAAGGAGCATCTGCTGCAACGTGGATTCCCCATAGTAAAGGAGAAGCTACATATTCTTGAACAATTGAAGTGGGATTACCTGCCGTTATGTCTTTGATAATTCCCTCTGATAAAATGATAGCCAAATCCGTTTCATTTTGGCGTAGCATCTGACACATTTTACCTGTTCCTTCAGGAACATCTTGCCATTGTAAATCTATTCCTGCCTCATTAAATTCTCCATTTTCTATGCACAAATGCCAAGGTAAATTAAAGTGTTCTGGCACACCTACGATTCTAACTACTTTCATTTTTATAAGTTCTGTTCATTTTACTGCTAAGATAGTAAAAAGTATCTTCCGTGGTTCGGAAAATGGTACGCAACAAAAAAAATCTCTACAGTTTTGTAGAGATTTTAATGGCTATGGTTTCATAGAACCGGTTTGTTTTAGACGTGTATGAAATTTGAATGCTTCTTCCAAAATATGAGGTGTATGTCCTCCTAATTCTTTCGCGCGTTCAAAATAATCTCTTAGCTCTGTTTTGTAATCTGGATGTACGCAATTTTCGATAATCACTTCCGCTCGCTCACGAGGAGAAAGTCCACGTAAATCTGCTAAACCTTGATCTGTAACTAGAATATCTACATCGTGTTCAGTATGGTCCACGTGAGAAACCATTGGCAATACATGAGAAATTTTATTTTCTTTTGAAGCCGCTTGTGTAACGAAAATACTCAAATAAGCGTTTCTAGCGAAATCTCCAGATCCTCCAATTCCATTCATCATTTTACTACCACTGATATGTGTTGAATTTACGTTTCCGTAAATATCAAACTCAATAGCTGTATTGATTGCGATAATCCCCAACCTTCTAATTACTTCTGGAGCATTACTAATATTTTGTGGACGCAATACTAATTTATCTTTGTATTGATCAAAGTTGTTGATGATCTTCTCATAACAAGCTTCTGTCACTGTAATGGATGAACCAGAAGCAAAAGTCATTTTTCCTGAATCGATCAAATCGAAGGTGCTGTCTTGTAAAACTTCTGAATACATCGTTAAGTCTTTGAAAGGACCGTCGATAAAACCGGTCAATACTGCATTAGCTACTTTTCCAATACCTGCTTGCAAAGGCAACAAAGCTTCTGTTAAGTTTCCTTTTTTTACCTCTGCTTCGAAGAAATTTAATAAATGCGACGATATCGCAGTTGTTTTTACATCTGGTTCGGGTAAAATAGCGGGAGTATCTTCAATACTTGAAAACACAACAGCTACCACACGCGCTGGATCTAAGCGAATAAAAGATTCACCGATGCGATCTTTTACTGTGTGGATAGGAATCATCTCACGACGCGGTTGCTTTTTAGGTACGCAATTATCGTGAATACCTTCTACACTCAACGGAATAGCTGTATTGATCTCTACAATTATTTTTTCAGCAACACTAGCAAAATAAGCGGAGTTTCCTATTGAAGTAGTTGGAATGATATACCCTTCTTCATTAATATAAGTAGCTTCAATAATTGCAATTTCTACTTGTGGAATATGCTTCTCTTGTAGCTGTTCAATTGTTTCACTTAAATGTTGGTCAATATATTTTACTTGACCACTATTAATTGCATGTCTCAAATCAGAATCTGCCTGAAAGGGCATTCTGCGAATTAATGCATTATTCTTTGCCAAATCGGCATCGGTTGTTTGACCTAAAGAAGCACCTGTAATTAAGGTAATGGCTACTTTTTCGTTTGCTGCTCGTTGAGCAAAAGCAGGTAGAACTGATTTACTATCTCCTGCTTTAGTAAAGCCACTAGCTCCTACAATTGCTTTATCGTGAATTAACAAGGCTGCTTCTTCAGCAGATAGAATTCGCTCACGGTATGGTGCGAATTTGATTCTCTCTAAATTAGAATCTTCTTTCATCATTTCTCATTCGTTTTATTAGCTGCTTAAAAATAGAACTTTTTATTAATATTTAACGGGTATATAAACACTTATCGATATTTATACGATAATTTATTTTCATTATCATAAAATAATAGAAACAACAACACTATTTTAAGACTATAAAACGATTTTCGTAATTTAACCTTAGTATTCTTCTCAAAAAGGGAAAGAGTAAAAAATTTCTTTTTATAAATTCTTATTTTCACTTTCATTCTCCCCTTCTTTTTTTAGTAAAACTCTGCTCTAACGCTGATTTTATCCCGATTTTTAACATTATTTCCAATCGACAACAACGCTCCTTTACAGGAAAAAAATCTCATAATTAGATCAAAAAAGACGTAAAAACGGTAAATAATGAAAACGGTTCACCGTTTCATACCATAAAAAAAGGCAACAGTAATAAAACTGTTGCCTTTTTTTAGTTGAAAAACGATGAACGAATGTCGATCGAACAAAGTTTCTTATTTTAAAAGTTCTTCTACTTTCTGGTACAATTCTTCACCATAAAGATTGATGGCTAAAATTTCTCCTTTTTCATTGATCAAATAGTTTGCTGGGATAGCTCTTACACCATACGCTGCAGCAATTTCATCGTTCCAAAACTGTAAGTTCGAAACCTGACCCCAAACTAAACCGTCTTTTTCGATTGCTTGTACCCATTTTTCTTGTTCTTTATCTAAAGAAACGCCGATGATATCTAATCCTTTGTCTTTAAATCCGTTGTATAATTTTACCACATTTGGATTTTCTACACGACAAGGACCACACCAAGAAGCCCAAAAATCAATTAAAACTAATTTTTTTCCAGCTTTGAATGCTTCTAAAGATAATTCTTTTCCTTCTGGAGTTTTACTTGTAAAGTTTGGTGCGATATCACCTACTTTTAATCCTGCAGCAGCTTCTTCACTCAAGCCCATCATTTTAAGCATTGAATCGATTTTCTTTCCTACTTTAGACTCTTTCAACTCAGCAGAAAACTTGTCAAACTCTTTTACGAAATCTGTTTCTTCATCTTGAGAAGACATCATTTGTTGAGAAAGCAATAACAAACCGAATGCATTGTTTGCGTTGTCAGCTAAATACTTTTTATATACCTCGTTGATTGAATCAACATATCCGATATACTCATTTTGAAGCGCTTCTAAAGATTTGCGATCATCTTCGTTCGCAGACTGACTCAACTGCATCAATTTCATTTGATTTGCATCAATAAACGATCTTAGTTTGATCACTGTTGGTTTCACTTCTTCTTGCAATTTTTGCAATTTGACGTTATTCACACTTCCACCTAGTACAGTTTCAGTAGGTTCGTCTTTTGTATATGAAATGGTAATATGTCCTGGTTCTCCAATGAAAAACACATTGTTTTGCATTTCACCTCCCAATACCATATAAGCTTCTTCTAATTCTGTAAAAGGGTTTTCAAAAACCAATTTATTACCTTTTACAGTTCCTGTATAAACAACAGTTGGAGAAGGATTACCTAATTCGGAAGTCATGATTTCTACCTTCGTATCGTCTGCTACGTCTTTAGTAGTAATCTCAATTGTATTATTTTGCTTACAAGAAAACATTCCTAATGCTAGCAAAACAACTGCTAATTTCTTCATATTAATGATTTATAATTTAACGTCCTCGTAAAAGTATCAATAAAATCATTATATCAAAAAGAAGTTTCGTTAATAAATTCGTTAATATTACTTTAGCGCTAATAAAGTATGAATATTCTTCTTTTTTTTCAATAAAAAAACAAATACACTAACTAAGCCAAAGCTTAAAATCGTTCACTTTTTCTCTACTAACGATGAGTTCTTCTTCAAAATCAACGTGTAAGTTCAACTTTAATCGAGAATTGCTATAGGCAATAATTTCTTTAATTGCATCTAAAGAGACAATGTGTTTACGGCTAATGCGAAAAAACTGTTCTGCTTCGATTGTTTTTTCCACCTCATCCAAAGAATGATCTAAAATATAGTCTCTACCTTCTTTTGTTTTGAGATACGTGATTTTGTTTGTGCTAAAAAAACAAGCAATTTCTCCCACAGGAATGATCTTCAATTGCGTTCCAAGCTTAATGAGAAAGCGTTCTTTACTTTCTTTGGGAGAAGTAGACAAAAAGGACTTAAACAAGTTCAATTGTTCGGTAAAGGCAAAAAAGGAAGCGCGTTGTTCGTTGAATTTGTCAATAGCGCCTTTCAAATCTGCATCTCCAATGGGTTTTAATAAATAGTCAATACTATTGAGCTTGAAGGCTCTCAACGCATAAGCATCATATGCAGTGGTAAATACAATGGGGCTTTTCACCTCCACTTGATCAAATATTTCAAACGATAATCCATCCGACAGTTGAATATCCAAGAAGATCAGATCTGGTTCTTCCTCTTGGTTGAACCATTGAACAGCCTCTTCTACACTGGTTAATTTCTCCAATACTTGATACCCTAATTTTTCTATTTTACGCTCCAACAAACGCGCTGCGGGTTTTTCATCTTCAATAATGACAATTCGAAGTGGCTTCATCTTTTAATTTCAATTGATATTCGTATGTATTTTTTAACCGTTCAAATTCCTTTTGCTCTAAATAATCTTGCCATTTGGATAAAAAAGGAAGAGATTCGGCATAGTAAAGAACAAATTGTATGAGCAACAAAACTAACCAAAACAAAGGTAATTCATAAAACATTCGCTCTGAACTTTTATATGTAGCCGTATGAATTCCAACTACCACATCTTCAAATCCAACAAGCTGCTGATAAAGCATAACACCTGTAAATAATACCCAGGCAAAAACTTGAATAAACAGACTTTTTAAATAGCCTATTCTTTTACGTTTATAACGCCAATATTGTTGTTCTACTTCTTTGGTATAAAAATCCATTTTTTCTTTATTTCCAATTATTGGTACGTTTATTCTGTTGCTCCATGTATTCGCGGATTTTGCGATCTTCCCAATCTTTTCCCAAGAAAAAATGATAGTTATACGTCTTCATCCAATCAGCTACCAGTCCTATTCCCCAAGAGAACACTACGATTAAACTCCACATAAATCTTGCATCAGTCATCATGTTTAAGACAATCAAAAAGGTATTCACCATAATATACATGGTTAGGTGGGCGTAAAACTTTTTGATTCGCTCTACGTTCTTTTTTGCTTGAATCAAGATTTCTTGTTCATTTTCTTGTACATCAATTATTCTCATCGGTTCAAAAATTTTAGTTAGGATAGGTATGCGTACGGTAAATTCAGTTTCCGTTTGGTCAACTTTAATCGGTTTATTGGTCAACAATGCGTAGCGATCGGCAATATTGGTTAAACCAATTCCCTTTCGATCTTCATTGAGCTGGCGTAAATTCAAATTATTTGCTACAGCTAGGTAGCCATTCTCTTGTTTAATAATAATATGCAGGGGCTTATTTGAAGTGGCTTTGTTGTGTTTAATTACATTTTCCAACAGCAATTGCAAAGACAAAGGCACCACTTTAGCTCCTTCTTGTTTAATCTCTTGATCAATCTCAAAGGTCAAACTGTCTTCAAAGCGCATTTGCAACAGTTCAATATACGTTTGAGCAAAATCCAATTCCTCTTCTAATGGAACCAATTCTTTGTTCTTTTGATCCAAAATGTAACGATAGGTTTTTGATAAACCACTAGTAAATTCTTGTGCTTTTTCTGGGTTTTCTTCAATTAGGGCATTCAATACATTCAAGCTATTAAACAAAAAGTGAGGATCGAGTTGATTTTTCAAACTTTCAAATTGAGCAGAAACACTTCCTGTTATTACCTTCTGCTCCGCAATACTCATTTTCTTATCTAAAGAAGTAAAGTAGGTATAGTAATATATGTACACCAAGATACTAAAGAAAAAAGCTGTACTAAAAATGGAACTAAAACTACTTGTATCCATAAAATAAGAGAATGATCGTCCCCCTATAAGATGGGTATCAAATATCTTTAATGCTAAACTAACCAACCAGATAAATCCAAAGTTTACTGCGGTTACAATAGCTGTAACTTTGTGTACACTGTTTTCTTTTCCATCTAAGTTTTTAGTCAACTTATTCCAATAATTTTCCTTCCAATATTGATTCACAAGCACAATGATTCCTACGAAAGAAACCAAATACCCCAAAAACAAGGACAAATCCATGAAATGTAGCTTCAATACTTGTGTAAAAAGAATAAAAACGATAAAAGCTAAGAGTACTAATTTTAAGTAATTATTTCTCATTTTGTTTTTTATAAATTTTAATTCCCTTACTAATATTGCTATTTTCTTCCTTTTCCAGTTGTACAGAAGTTTCCTCACTATACGTTGGATTAACAGATAATAACGTCACAAACTGAAAGGCGAATTGTATTAGTGTTACAATCATCAAAAATATAAATTTCATAACTACTTCATTTGATTTACAGGACAAAGATTAGAGAATATAAAATAGAGAAAAAATAATAGTAGATGAACTGTTATTTTAGCACGATGAATTGTAAAAGACAGTAATCTTTTGATTTCCAACCTAGAAAAAACAGAAGCTTCGATTACAAATAAAAAGAACTCATTTATAAGAAAAGAGTTAATAATAATTTTAAATTTGCAGTTCTAATTCGTTTAAAAAATTATGGTTTATAAATTCAGAGTTATCCTTGATACTGAGGAAGATATTTTTCGCGACATCGCTATAGTAGAGGACGATACCTTAGAAGATTTGCACAATGCTATTGTAAATGCATTTGGCTTTGACGGTATGGAAGCGGCTTCATTTTATGCTTGTGACGACAGTTGGACTCAACAAGAGGAAGAGATTTCTCTTTTTGATATGAGCGACGATCAACAAGCGGGAAGAACAATGGCTTCGACATCTATCAATTCGGTTTTAGATGAAGATCAAACGAAAATCATCTACGTTTATGACTTCCTTAATATGTGGACATTCTTCGTTGAATTAGCTGCTGTTGAAGAAGAAGAGCCAGGGGCTTTATATCCTGAATTGTTATTCTCTCATGGTATTTTACCGGACTACATTCCTACGAAGTCATTCTCTGCAGATCCCGTATCAAACGATGATATTTTCGGTGATTTTGACGATGATTACGACGAGGAAGATTATGATATGTTTGAAGGCGATGATAGCTTTACAGACTATGGGGAAGATAATTGGAATTAATTTTTTTTTAATTTTAAAAATAACAGATCTATATAACGATCTACTACATATATAACTATTATGATCAACCTTTTTAATGCACACGTAGAAACTTTATCTATCCATAGAGTTGGAAATAAAAGTAGAAATGAAGCAATCTTTTTATCAGATGAGCCTTACAGTTTAAATGACGAAATCGCGCCTCTTTTAAAAGAATACTTCTTCAAGCCTTTCCGTGAGAAAGAAGAAAATTATTTTCAATTTGTACATGATGTTGATTTAGAGTTCAACGATATGTTTAATTATGCGGCAGAATTATTCAATGCTCCTTCTACAGATAAAGCACATGAAATTTCTCAAAAAATAACGAAACACTTGTTCGAACAATCTAATCATCCGCATATTAAAAATGGAGAAGTTTATGTTACGTATTTAACAAATACTTCTATTGACAACAATGTAGTTGATGCGATTGGAATTTTCAAAAGCGAGATCAAGTCTGACTTCTTACAATTTCAAGAAAACGGTTCAAACCTAGAAATGATCTTACAACAAGGGATCAACTTAAACAAGCTAGACAAAGGTTGTATCATCTTTAATTACAAAAAAGAAGAAGGATATAAAATTCTTACCATAGACAGCAACCGCTATGATGCTCGCTATTGGTTAGAGCACTTTTTAAGTGTAGATATTTTCCAGGATGAAGCATATATGACAAAAAAATACTTGAAATTCTGTCAAGATTTTGCAAAAGATGTAGTACTACCAGCGGAAGACAAGAAAGAAGAAGTGATGTTCATGAATCGTTCTGTAAACTACTTTGCTAAAAACGATGAATTTGAAGAGACGAATTTCTTAAATGAGGTGATTGACAATCCGGATTTAATTTCAGAATTCAAAAACTACAAAGTAGATAAGGGCGAAAAATACAGTATTGAAGATACAACTTCGTTCCCTATTGCTAATAATGCAGTTTCTGATGCGCGTAAGAAGATTAAAAACGTGATTAACTTAGATACGAACATTCAGATTAAGCTTGACTTTATCAACCCTGAAAGTGCAGATAAATTTGTAGAAAAGGGATGGGATGAAGAAAAACAAATGTACTATTACTTAGTATACTTCAACAAGGAGCAAAAATCATAAAGCATAAAAAAACCGAGATTCTAGTCTCGGTTTTTTTTATCTATTTATTTTACGATTATTTTCTCTGTTATTTTGCGTTCTTTACTTTCGTAAACAACAATGTAATTTCCGGTTTTCAATTGAGGAATTTGGATTTTATTCTCTCCTTTTTCCACCGCGAAATCTTGAGTCACTTTTTGTCCTGCCATATTGAAGAAGGCAACACTTCCTTTTTCATCTTTAATCAACACAGTCAATTCACCTTTTGAAACAGGATTCGGATACATACTGAATACTTCTTCTGTCAGTTCAAAATCTTCAATGCCCATATTTTCTCTTGGTGCTTCTAATAAACCTACCGCATACCAAGCATCGTAAACGGCTAAATACTCTTCCGAATTTTCTCCGAACAATTCTTCTGCGGCCGTTAAAGAACCTTCAACTGCATCAGCATACTGTGAATTTCTACCCAACTGTGTAATTAAGGTATGATAGGCAATTTTCTCTGCTCTTTGCATGCCAATGCCCGAAACAACATATTCTTTTGCTGGAGTGATGATTTGACCTTGGCTATCCATAATAGGATCTGTCATTCCACTTCCTCCTTCAGTTAACAAATAGTACCAGTAGTTAATAACACCACTATTGATGTGTACCCCACCGTTGTCCCAGTCCATAAATCCTGTTCCTGCCCAAAATTCACCTTTGTATGTATTGGGTTGTCTCGCATATCCACGTCCTTCTTTCGGGTTTTGCATGTTTCGCATAAAAGGATATGTATTATCTCTTAAGACTCCCATTCCCACGTACCAATCTGCATTATCAACAGAATAGAATTCAATCGATGCTCCAAAAATATCGGCAAACCCCTCATTTAAAGCCCCTGATTCTCCTTGATACTGCAATCCACCTCTTCCGTTGCTATCCACAACTAAATGCGTAAATTCATGTCCTGTTATATCCAAAGCTGTCAATGGATTGTAGTCATTTGACCCTCTTCCAAAGACAAGAACGTTAAATGGCGACGACATAGCTACTGCGTTATTAGGAAACCCTGAATCATCTCCATCCATTAGAACGGGGTTATAATACGCTGTTATTTCTCCACCATTGTTGTCATAACTATCTCTGTTGTGTACTTGACGGTAATAATCATAGGTACGCGCTAATCCCCAATGAACGTCATTAGACGGACTTGGAGCAAAAGTTGGTGTATCACTCTCATATACTGCTCCTTCTTTTATGTAAACACCCCATTTATTTGTTAGTGTTGTTCCATCTAAAGTAGTTAATTTTCTTTCTGCGTCGATTAATTTGTATTTACCATTTTCTAACGTTAAGTCCAACGGTAAATTATTCGCATAAAAACCATCTCCTGAACCGGTTACATTGACGTGAGCTAACAAGGAGATTTCATTTACAATTTCTCCTTTTTCAACACCGACGAAAACGTTTTTACTCATCATTTTTGCATTGGAGAAATCATCAATGCGAACTTTATGCGCTAAAACAAATACTCCCTCTTCTTTTGCAGAACGAATAAATACTGTTTCTACAGGGTAATTGGATGGATTATCACTTGCTATTTTATTAGCTTGAAGTGCGATACTCAATGCTTTATCTGAAGTAATAACTGGTTTTCTATTTACATTTGATCGTAAACTATATAAACTCTTTTTACTTTCTATGTTAATAATAGTTCCATTTACAGAAGTTACTCTTCCTTTTTGATCCTGATGTACAATAAACATTTGTCCTTCTACTGCATACTGCCCAACAAAGTGCTGATAAGTATTGTGTACTTTACCTAAAACATCGGTATAGGTACTTAACAGCTTAAAGGAATTGGTTTCATTTAAACCAAAAAAAGTATTGGCTTTAGCTAAGAACTCTTCTTCTGTCAGGTTTGTCTTCTTATCCATTCGAATAACGAATGAGCCGTAGTCATTCAACGGCTTGTAAGTTGGTAATTGTGTAGCGTAGACCTCTACCGCAACCACCTTATCAAGCTCTACAGTAGCCGCATAGCTATTTCCAATCAATAGGAAGGAAGCTAAAGCTATGTACATAGAAGGAAGCTTTACGTAATTTTTTTTCATGTATTTGTTTTGTTTTGAGTTTGGGTTATTAACATTGTGGAAATATAGCAAAATTTATCTAATATCCATTTAACAAAACATTTATCACAAATATTTAACACGATATAAAAACAAATAAATTTATCCTGTAAATAAACACAACCACTTCTCCAATAAAACAACCATATTATTTCAAAACAAAAAATACGAAGTAAAATAATTAACTTTTATTTCTATTATTTCACAACAATCTTTGTTGACACTTTCCTTGTTTTACTCTCAAAAAACACAATATAATTTCCTGTTTTAAGTTGTGGAATGCGAATTTTATTTTCTCCTTTTTCCACGGTAAAATCTTGAGTTACTTTTTGCCCGGCCATATTGTAGAACGAAACAGTTCCCTGTTCCTCCTTGCTCAAGACAGTTAATTCACCATTTGAAACGGGATTAGGATACATGCTGAACACCTCTTCTGTCAGTTCAAAATCTTCTATTCCCATATTTTCTCTTGGTGATTCCAATAATCCCACGGCGTACCAAGCATCGTAAACGGCGAAATATTCTTCAGATTCTTCACCAAACAGGTCAATTGCAGCTGTTAAAGTACCTTCAACTGCATCAGCGTACTGTGAATTACTTCCCAATTGACTCATCAGCGTATGGTAGGCAATTTTTTCTGCCTTTTGTATACCTATTCCCGATACGACATACTCTTTTGCTGGAGTGATCACTTCATTTTGTGTATTTTTAATCGGATCTGTTATTCCGCTTCCGCCCTCAGCTAGCAAATAGTACCAGTAATTCATCACCCCACTATTCACGTGAACACCGCCATTATCCCAAGCTCCAAATCTTGTATCCGCCCAGTTTTGTCCTTTGTATGTATGAGGTTGTTTACTCGTTGGGTGATTGTTTTTAGGGTCTTGCATACTGCGCATATAGCTATAACCAGATAAGTTGACAATACCATCTCCAATCAGCCAATCAGCATCATTTGTAGCAAAATGTTCAATAGACGTACCAAAAACATCGGCAAATCCTTCATTTAACGCACCTGATTCACCTTGGTATTGCAAACCACCGCGTCCGTTATTTCCCACAACCAAATGACTGAATTCATGACCTACTACATCCAAAGTGACCAACGGATTAAAGTAGCCTGATCCACGACCAAAAACCAAGAAATTTCCACGGGAATTATGCATGGCAAACGCATTGTCTGGAAAACCTGAATTTGAATCTCCATCTAAAAAAATAGGATTGTAATATGCCATAATTTCTCCGTCATTTCCGTCAAAGCTATTTCTATGGTGTACTTCTTTGTAGTAATCATAGGTTCTCACTAATCCCCAATGCAAATCATTTACAGGGCTTTGAGGAAAAGTAGTTGTTGATGACTCAATCAAATCTCCTAATCCGCCGTAGAAATCCCATTCACTACTCATATTTTCAGCGTTGAATGTAGTAATCTTGCGGTCGGTATCTACCATTTGGTACTTTCCGTTTTCGGCTGTTAACTCCAACGGTAAATTGGGACGGTAATATCCATTTCCATTACCTCGAACATTAGCATGTGCAATAAGAGAAACTTCGTTTACGATCGCGCCATTTTCAACATCTACGAACACATTTTTACTCATCAAACGCTGTTCGCTTATATCATCGACGCGAATCTTATGTGCCAAAACAAAAAGACCTTCCTCTTTCGCCGATTTGACAAAAACAGTTTCTATCGGGGAATCTTGGGATTGATCTATTTTGATTTGATTTGCCTTAAACGCAATCCTCACCGCTTTCTCTTTCGAAATCACAGGTTTTTTCTTGACATTGCTGCGCAAGCTGTATGTACTTTTTTTGTTTTCAATGGTAATAATAGTACCATTGACAGAAGTCACGCGTCCTTTCGCATCACTGTGTACAATAAACATCTGCCCTTCTACGGGATACTGTCCTACAAAATGTTGGTACGTATTATGTACTTTCCCTACATTATCAGTATAATGGTGTATTAATTGAAATGTATTGGTTTCATTCATACCAAAAAAAGACTGAGCTTGGGCTAAAAACTCTTTTTCGGTCCAATTAGATTTTGAATCCATGCGAATCACAAAGGAGCCATAATCGTTTACAGGTGTATAAGCGGGTAGTTGTGGAGCATATACTTCCACACCAACTGTTCTATCCTCATTTATTGAATTTGCATAGCTAGAACCTATCCATAAAAAGGAAGCTAGTGCTGTATATAAAATCGGAATGCGTACATAATTTTGTTTCATTAGCTTTTGTTATTTAGATTAAATTAAATTAAAGTCGAAATATACCACAAATAACTTGATGAAACATTAACAAAACAACTACTGCTAATTTTTAACACTCACTATGCAATTTTATATCTTTTATACATACGAACTCCTCCTACTTTCTATACAATTATTTCATCTTTTAGAAAAAAGGTTTCTTTCTAAGTTGCATTTTCTTTTCTATTTTTGAGTTTTCTTTTCTTTATTTTTACACTTTCTACGTCATTCTAAAAAACACAATTGAAATTTGAAAGTAGTACACTACAACTCACAGCTTAAAAACGACTGGAACAACATGCTTCAACAAGCAATGAATGCCAGTTTTTTATTCCACCGAGATTTTATGGAGTATCACCAAGATCGCTTTTGTGATCACTCGCTTTTAATTTACGAAGACAACGAATTACTAGCACTTCTTCCCGCTCATTTGGAAGACGGAGTACTCTGCAGTCATTTTGGATTGAGTTATGGCGGGATTATTCATGCATCATCTTTGACCTTTACGCAGTTTATTGCTGTTATTGAAGCCCTTGCTCAACATTGTAAATCACAGGGAATTCACTCTCTTATTCTCAATGAAATACCTACTATCTACAGCCAAACCCCAACCAATAACCTCGCCTTTTTAAGCAGCGCATTGAATGGGAATTTGCTCAGTGTTCAACTGTTATCTACGTTGGATTTAGCAAACCCTAATCCGCTAAATACCAACAGAAAAAGAATGATACAAAAAGGAAAAAAACAGGGATACTACATAGCAGAAGATCCTTCAGCTACTTCTTTTTGGCAAGCTGTACTTGAGCCGCGTTTGCAAGAGCGCTATCACACGACTCCTGTACACACACTAGAAGAAATCAGCCAATTGATGGAAGCTTTTCCGCAAAATATCAAACAAATGAATGTATACAACGCACAAGGTGAAATTGCAGGGGGAACAACGCTGTTTATACATCCTCAAGTGGTTCATTTACAATATATAGCTGGTAAGGAGGAAGACAATAAGAATGGGGCACTTGATTTGCTTATGCATACGCTTATTGAACAATATAAATCGACGAAGCGCTATTTTGATTTTGGCAGTAGTCATAGTAGTCCAAAACAGCTTAATCAGGGTTTACTCTATTGGAAAGAGAGTTTTGGTGCGCGCAGTGTGCCGCAGTATTGTTATGTCTTTACGATTGAAAACCTTTTGCAATCGCATGCGTTAATCGGGGGATAATCCTTATTTTTGTGGGCATTGATTTTGTTTGACTTGAACCATGGCACAATCGTTTTCCATACCGTACAACCGCTTGATACAAATAGACAAGGCTTCTACAACGCCCGTCTATATGCAGATTGCCAATCAGTTTAGCAACGCAATTCAACGCAATATTATTCCGGTTCAAACGAAATTACCTGGAAGCAGAAAATTAGCAGAGCTGTTAGGAGTTAACCGCAATACTATTATTGCGGCTTTTGACGAACTTACCACGCAAGGTTGGCTAGTAAGCTATCCCAATCAAGGAACGTTTGTTCATCATCCTAGACAGCAAATACACAGCAACTCACACTCTTTTCCTCCAACAACAGGGTATACTTTTCGCACAGACAACCGTTTAGATTTGCCCTATGACCAACATCCTTGTACGTATTATTTTACAGATGGTACACCTGACATTCGATTAGGATTTCAAGAAGAACTTGCAGCTATCTTCAGTGCCAATCTCAAGCGAAAACAACATAGTACCTACTTTGATCCTTATACAAAAAAAGCAGAACTACGCTTTAAAAAACAAGTAGTCAATTACCTCAACGTAACGCGAAATATTCAGGCGAGTCCGGCAAATTTAGTAACAACAACTAGTACAACTTCAGCTTTATCTCTTTGTGTAAGGCTCTTGCTTCAGGCAGGGGATCAAGTGGCCATTACCGAATACAGCTATTATGGCAGCAATGTCATTTTACAACATACAGGAGCCCAGTTGCACCCGATTCCCTTACTCCAAGAGGGGATTGACTTGGATGCGTTAGAAAAATTGTGTCAGCAAATACCACTCCGCCTAGTTTATTTGAGTGTTAACCATCAGTATCCAACGACGTTTTCCCTCCCTGCACAACAACGAATGAAGCTGTTGCAACTGGCACAACACTATGGATTTATTCTTTTGGAAGATGATGTCAATTTTGATTTTCACTACAACCACACCCCTCCACTTCCTTTGTTAAGTGGGGATACTAAGGGTATGGTGATTTACCTCAGTTCGATCGGAAAATCATTGGCTCCTGATTTTACAACGGGAATTATCGTTGCACCAGAAAATCTCATCGCAGAATTAGAAAAACACAAGGCCTTACTCGAGAATGAAAGTAACTATTTTACGGCTCATACCTTAGCGGAATTGATAGATGAGGGTGCTTTGTATAGACATCAGGTGAAAGTCAACAAGATCTACAAAGAGAGACGCGACTACTGCTGTGAAGTTCTTCGTACTTTATGGGGTGATTCCATTGATTTTACAGTACCCGAAGGGGATTTAGCCGTTTGGATTACCTTCAGGCAACCGATCAATTTAATGCGGGTACGCACGTTTTGTATGCTCAACAATCTGTATATTCCCACAACTTTGTTGTATCAAAGCAAGAAGTTAACAGGCATGCGCTTGGGGTTTGCTCATCTTAGTTTAGAAGAATTAGAGCATTGCTTGTCTATTTTTCATCAGGCTTGTTTGGCTTAATAAAAAAAACCGAGCCTAAAAAGACTCGGTTCTTCCATTATAACTATAAAAACTTTAGGGTTCTTATTTTACTTCTTCGTACTCCACATCTTGAGGTCCTTCAGCATCTCCTCCACCTTGGTTAGCCCCTTGGTTTGGTTGAGCGTCTTGTGCACCTCCTTGTTGAGCCTCAGCTTGTGCTTTGTACATTTCTTCAGAAGCTGCTTTCCAAGCCTCGTTGATTTTGTCTAAAGCTGGAGTAATTGTAGCTACGTCTTTTGTTTCGTATGCTTTTTTCAACTCCTCTAAAGCACCTTCAATCGCCGTTTTATTCGCTGCTGACAATTTATCTCCAAATTCTTTCAATTGCTTGTCTGTTTGGAAAATCATCGCGTCTGCCTCGTTAATTTTATCCGCCGATTCTTTTGCTCTTTTATCTGCATCAGCATTTGCTTCTGCTTCTTTTTTCATTCTTTCGATTTCTTCTTCTGTCAATCCTGATGAAGCTTCAATACGAATGTCATGTGATTTACCTGTTCCTTTATCTGTTGCAGATACTTTGATGATTCCGTTAGCATCAATATCGAATGTTACTTCAATTTGAGGCACACCTCTTTGTGCAGGTGGAATACCGTCTAAGTGGAAACGACCAATTGTTTTGTTGTCGTTTGCCATCGGTCTCTCTCCTTGTAATACGTGGATTTCAACGGATGGTTGGTTATCTGCAGCTGTAGAGAACACTTGTGATTTTTTCGTTGGAATTGTTGTATTCGCATCGATTAATTTCGTAAACACACCTCCCATTGTTTCAATACCTAATGAAAGTGGTGTAACGTCTAATAACAATACGTCTTTTACATCTCCTGTTAATACCCCACCTTGAATAGCAGCTCCAATAGCAACTACCTCATCTGGATTTACTCCTTTGTGTGGTTTTTTACCGAAGAATTTCTCTACTTCTTCTTGAATTCTTGGGATACGTGTAGATCCACCTACTAAGATTACCTCATCGATATCTGATTTTGACAATCCAGCATCTTTTAATGCTTTTTCACAAGGGATCATTGAACGACGTACTAAATCATCTGACAATTGTTCGAATTTCGCTCTTGTCAACGTTTGCACCAAGTGTTTCGGTCCTGAAGCTGTAGCCGTGATATACGGTAAGTTGATCTCTGTTTGTGTAGCAGATGACAACTCTACTTTTGCTTTCTCAGCTGCTTCTTTTAAACGTTGTAATGCCATTGCATCTTTGCGCAAATCTACACCTTCTGCACTGTTAAATTCTTCTGCTAACCAGTTGATGATTACGTTATCAAAGTCATCTCCTCCTAAGTGTGTATCTCCGTTTGTAGATAGTACTTCGAATACTCCATCACCTAATTCTAAGATCGAAATATCAAATGTACCTCCACCTAAATCGTATACAACTACTTTTTGATCTTTTCCTGTTTTGTCTAATCCGTACGCTAAAGCAGCCGCTGTTGGCTCGTTAATGATACGTCTTACTTTTAATCCTGCAATTTCACCTGCTTCTTTTGTTGCCTGACGTTGTGCGTCATTAAAATACGCTGGTACAGTAATTACAGCTTCTGTTACTTCTTGTCCTAAGAAATCCTCTGCTGTTTTCTTCATTTTTTGTAAAGTCATTGCAGAAATTTCTTGCGGTGTGTATAAACGTCCGTCAATATCAACGCGAGGGGTATCGTTATCTCCTTTCACTACACTGTAAGGTACAGCTGTAATTTCTCCAGGGATTTGGCTGAATTTCTCACCCATGAATCTCTTGATAGACGCTACTGTTTTTGTAGGGTTAGTTACTGCCTGACGTTTTGCAGGGTCTCCAACTTTAATTTCTCCTCCTTCAACAAATGCTACAACTGAAGGTGTTGTTCTTTTTCCTTCTGCATTCGTGATTACTACTGGCTCGTTACCTTCCATTACAGAAACACATGAGTTCGTAGTTCCTAAGTCAATACCAATTATTTTACTCATAATATGTTTATCGTTTACTTTTATACTTATTTTCGTTTGATGAGCTTCAAGCTCGGTTACTATTAGTCAATCTTTGTGCCAAGAACAATCTGTGCCATTTCTGACTCTTTTTTTGTGAAATTTTCTTTTTCGCAATGTCACTTTGTCACAAAACAAGTCATTTCACCTCTTTTCTCTACCAACTTCGTCAGGTTTACTGACAGCCATTTTACCACACTATTCCTATCTATTCTCTTAAATACCTATACTTTCCACTCCTTCTCTTCTAATTTACCCCGAATTCGATGTACAATTCATCGACTAAAACTTTAATTAGGGTATACGTTAAATCCAATTCCGACCGTTGTGACTCCGCACTTTTTACTTATCTTCGTAACGATTAAATCATGCAACATTATGGAATGTATATCTGTTTTTGATATGCTCAAGATTGGCGTTGGACCTTCGAGCTCACACACATTAGGTCCTTGGAGAGCCGCAGAGCTTTTCTTGAAAGAACTAAAAGAACGTCAACTATTTAACCAAGTGCAAGAGCTAACTGTAGACTTATTCGGTTCGCTTTCTTTAACTGGTGTTGGACACGCAACGGACTTGGCAGTCATGCTAGGACTTAGCGGTGCCGATCCAGAATATGTTCCCGTAGAAAATATCAGTGCTATTATAGCCGAAATTAATACGACTAAAACCATCAACTTAGGGGCTGAATTGCTCCTCGCGTTTGATCCTAAAGTCAATATCGTTTTCAATAAAAACTTCTTGCCTTTCCATGCCAATGGGATGACCTTTACGGTACAAACAAAATCAGGAGAAACGTATGCATCTACTTTTTACTCGATTGGCGGTGGATTTGTCGTGAAAGAAGAAAGTGCTGAAAATGCAAAAAACGATGAGATTAAAGCGAGTTTTCCTTATCCTATTGACAAGGCTACTGAATTGTTAGCCTACTGCAAAGAACAAAATATGACGGTTTCTCAACTGGTTTATGAAAATGAAAAGTCTTTGCGCAGTGAGGATGAGATTCACCGCGAACTCATGCGCGTATGGAACACCATGCTCGAATGTATGTACATTGGCTGTCATACGGAAGGGGTTTTACCTGGGGGGCTCAATGTACGCAGACGTGCATATGATTCACACCAAAACCTCAAAAGCGATTTGCCCTACACCAATCCACAAGAATGGTTGCAAACGATTCGCAAAACAAAGGTATACTTCCGCCAAATCTTGAAATGGGTAAGTTGCTTTGCCCTTGCAGTGAATGAGGTAAATGCGTCTTTAGGACGTGTGGTTACTGCTCCAACTAATGGTAGTGCGGGTGTGATTCCGGCGGTATTGATGTACTACCTAGTCATCGAAAACCACAAAGCCAGTGAAAAAGAAATCAAACAATTCTTACTTGTAGCGGGTGAAATTGGCAGTATCTTCAAAAAAGGTGCGACTATCTCAGCTGCCATGGGTGGTTGTCAGGCAGAAATTGGCGTATCTAGTGCGATGGCCGCTGGTGCATTATGTGAATTGATGGGCGGTTGTCCGGAACAAGTGATGATGGCTGCTGAAATTGCCATGGAACACCACTTAGGACTAACCTGTGATCCTATCGGTGGATTGGTGCAAATTCCATGTATCGAACGCAATGCTATGGGTGCCATTAAAGCGATTAACGCCGCTGAATTAGCACTGGATACTGATCCTAAAAATGCTAAAGTACCGCTGGATAAAGTGGTAAGTACCATGTGGGAAACGGCTAAAGACATGAACAACAAATACAAAGAAACTTCAGAAGGCGGATTGGCTGTAGCGGTGAACTTATCGGATTGCTAGATTGGTTAACAGTTATCGGTTAACGGAAAATATTAATAATTAAGATAAACCATCCCTTTGTAGGGGTGGTTTTTTTTGTTTGGTGAGATGATGAGGTGGTGAAATCGAAACGAAGTGAAGATTCATCGAACACCAAAACAAATATAAAATAGGTGAGATAGATGGTGAGGTGGTGAAATCGAAACGAAGTGAAAATCGAAACGCAGTGAAAATCGAAACGAAGTGTAGATTCATCGAACACCAAAACAAATATAAAATAGGTGAGATAGATGGTGAGGTGGTGAAATCGAAACGAAGTGAAAATCGAAACGAAGTGAAAATCGAAACGAAATGAAAATCGAAACGAAGTGAAGATTCATCGAACACAAAAACCAATATAAACTAGGTGAGATAGATGGTGAGGTGATGAGGTGGTGAGTTTCTCATTGAGACAACAAACAAACAAACAAACAAACAAACAAACAAACAAACAAACAAAAAAAAAAAAATCTAAGTCTACCGATAACCCATAACCGATAAACCCGATAGCGCGGATTTGCACCTTAAATCCGCGCCATCGGGGGTTATTTGTTTTCTTTCATATTAAACCCCAATCTTTCAAAATCATTAAAATAAAAATTAAAGAGAAAATTACTCCCATAATAAAAGATTTAAGAGAAAATAGATTACTGTAAAGAGTTCTATTTTTATCCCAAAAATTCTTTTTCCTAATTGTGTGAATAACTGTATAAACACATAATAACAATAATATATATACTAAAACTCTACTTATCATATCCTGGATAAAATGGTCCTACTAAATTACTTCTACCATAATCAATGGCTTTATCTGTTCCCATTATAAGCATATCTATTATAGGCCCTTCTACATTATTTAATGGTACTTTTTTTAATAGCATTGGTGCTAAAACATTGGTTGCTGTTTTTGTTACAGCTTGTTCTGGATTATTCATATTTATAGTTTCTGAATTAAAAACACCATCTAACACTTCTAACCCCGCACCAATTCCTCCAGTTACTAAACTAATTGTTCCTAATACAGCTCCAACTGGTGTAGCAAATCCTGTAGCAGTTGACGTCGCAGCACCTACAGCTGTCAAATCTCCTATACCTGAGAATACAGAAGCGACCTGTTGTGTATAACTTTTGTTCCAATTTATAGTAGTGCCTCCTTCTGTAATATGTGTTGCTTCTTGAACACTTTTGTAATTTCCTCCATTAACACTATATATTCCTCCTTGTTTGAAGTCGATTGTCTCGCCTAATCCAGAATTACCAGTCCCTTCTTTAAAAACATTTGTAACATTTTTATATCCTTTGGTTTGAGCTTCATTAACACTTTTTACTCCTGAATCGTATGTTATAAAACTTTGTCCATGCGATTCATGTTTTACCCAATCTTCACCTATCATCCCCGTAGGATCTGTAAAACGAATTGGATTATTAAACGTAGAAGCATAAGGATTCCAATTTGGCATCTTCTCCGCCAACGGATCGACATTCATCCATCGACCAATTGCAGCATCATAATTACGAGCGCCGTAATCGTACAGGTTTAATCCCAATTCGTCTTGGTACTCCTTTGTATTATAACGATACTTATAGTTCTTACCTATCGTATTATTCTTCTCGTTATAGCCACTGTGTGCCAATCCAAAAGGATAATAGTTCGTTTCTTCAATGTTCTCACCAACATCTATTTTGTCGTTTTTATTCGCGTCAGAATACGTTAAGCGAACATTGCCAAGGTATAAATATAATCGTTTTTAAGCAGAAAAATGGGACATGAACTAGTACAACACAAATACTTATTTCAAATTTGGAGAAAAAAGAAGTAGGCAAGTTATTAATTGATGATCGTAGCAAATCACTTCTTTTCTTTATCGTTTTCACTCCATTCCGCTGTCGTATAACTTTAAGTAATTCATTCCCAACTACTATCCCTTCCCCTCCCTCCCCAGAAATAGTGAAATTCAGCCATCCTTTGCATTTTTCTATTTTCAGCATTGTTTTTTTTAGCACATTTGCGCTCTCAATTAACGATATTGAATAATAGAACAATCGTATGAAAACACTCGTTCACACCTTGCTGATCTGCTTATCTTTACACGCAGTAGCACAAGCACAAACCCTTTACACTACCAACCCCACAGAAGCCTACAAAGACAAAGCAGGAACGCAAAAAGCGGGAATCTTTATCTCCAATGCGCACCTGTCTTACTATGAGAAAATCAACAAGCGTTTGATACAAATTGACCGCGACTATGAGAGTCCGCTCTATATTGTTGATACACAAAATTTAAGTGAATACTATACCGACGACTCTCCAGAAGCACCCGCTCCACTAATTGAGCTAGATGAATACTACGGATCTCCACACCTATTTACAACCGTTGCAGGTTTAAAAGTACGCGAATATCCCAGCAGTACATCAAGTGTATTGGGAACCGTTTTGATTGGTACTCCGGTTGCTATGGAGTTTTATCCGTATGATAAAAACGCTTGGGTGCCGATTCCCTACAACGAAGGTTACGGTTATGTATCCGTACAGTATTTAGGAGAACGTCCTGTAATGAGCGAACTAATTCAGGCATATAAAGCCGCAACTGAAGTAAGTGAACAACGCAAATATGCAGAACGCATCTTAGAATTAGGGTGGAATAGCGAAGATGCAACAACGCAAAAAGCTATTCAACTCTACATCGATTTTGCAGCAAAGCAGGATGAAACAGACAAGGTAGAGCTATTAAAAATGCAATTGGAAGTATTGAAAGCCATGCCTAAAATGGGCGATTCTTCTAAAGTGAATAAACTAATCAAAAAAGGACAATTCGGTTTTGCTTTAAAGGGAAAAATTGAACCAACGGATGGTTTTGATCTTGATTGGATTCACACCTATTTAGGCTACCCTATTGATGAATCAGCCAATTTAGAAGATTGTGCCCTGGGTGATTATGAAGGTAACTCCTACTTTAATTCGGCAGAATTCATTACACACGATTTGTACCATACCTACAAAGCGAGAAAAATGGATATGATCAATCAAAATGGATTTATTATTGACAATCACCTCTTAGAACAGTATACAACAGAAACGATGTTTTTGAAAATTGCCAAGGGATTAATCACAACCATCGAACCTTTAACGCATACCTATTACATCGCTGTAGAGGATGTACTCTATGGTTTTGAGTTCTACAATAATGAATTATTGCGAATAGAATTGATTTATTACTGCTAATTTTTTTATTTGAAGTCTTTTTGCTCTACTTTTACAAGGAATTACAAAATAAACAACAAATGTCAGTAGCAAAGAAAGATTATAAAAAAGTGACCACTAAGTCGCTAATTGATATGAAAGCCAATGGAGAAAAAATATCAATGCTTACTTGTTATGATTACTCAATGGCCAAAGTTTTAGAAGCTGGTGGAATTGACGTGATGCTAGTTGGAGATTCTGCTAGTAACGTTATGGCGGGACACGAAACGACCTTGCCTATTACGTTAGATCAGATGATATACCATGCACAATCGGTAGTACGAGGTGCTGATAGAGCTCTTATTGTAGTGGATTTACCGTTTGGTTCTTACCAATCTGACCCCAAAGAAGCCTTGCGCTCTTCTATTCGAATTATGAAAGAAAGTGGTGCACATGCGGTAAAAATGGAAGGTGGTATTGAAATAAAAGAAGGTATTAAGCGCATTTTAGAGGCGGGTATTCCAGTAATGGGGCATTTGGGATTAACTCCACAATCTATCTATAAATTCGGAACATACACTGTACGTGCAAAAGAAGAGGAAGAAGCAGAACAATTGATGAAAGACGCTAAGATGTTGGAAGAAATCGGATGTTTCGCAGTGGTATTGGAAAAGAT
Source organism: Myroides sp. WP-1 (assembly GCF_014145635.1). Classification (GTDB taxonomy): domain Bacteria; phylum Bacteroidota; class Bacteroidia; order Flavobacteriales; family Flavobacteriaceae; genus Flavobacterium. The sequence goes on along the minus strand of NZ_JACHTC010000004.1, from coordinate 61,615 downwards.
TCCAGCTTCGTTAGCTAAAAAAGTTGCAGAGAGCATTTCGATTCCCGTAATTGGTATTGGAGCAGGAAATGGCGTAGATGGACAAGTGTTAGTAATCCACGATATGATCGGATTAACACATGAATTTAATCCAAAATTCTTACGTCGTTACCTAAATATCTTCGACCAAATGAAAGAAGCTGTTGCTCAATATGTTGAAGATGTAAAAGCAGTAGACTTCCCCAATGAAAATGAGCAGTACTAAGCTGTGTTTTTCACAAAATATACATACAAAAATATCCTTTTAGATTTAAAAGGATATTTTTGTTTTAAATTACACCCTATGAAAGTTGTTACTACCCCAGATAATTTACAAATCCTACACGAAGACAATCATATTATTGTTGTCAATAAGCGCGTAGGTGATTTAGTACAAGGCGATCAAACTGGTGATATGCCTTTGAGTGAAATCGTAAAATGCTATATAAAGAAAAAGTACAATAAACCAGGAGAAGTGTATTTAGGAGTAGTACATCGCTTAGATCGCCCTACATCGGGTCTGGTTGTGTTTGCAAAAACCTCAAAAGCACTGACGCGTTTAAACGAGTCTTTCAAAAATAGAGAAACGAAAAAAACATATTGGGCTGTAGTGAAAGATGCTCCCCCTAAGGTAGAGGACACTCTAGAACACTACTTGGTACGCAACCCCAAAAACAACACGTCTAAAGCACATAATAAAGAGGTTCCCAACAGTAAAAAAGCAAAACTAACCTATCGATTATTTCATCAATTGAAGTCGTATTCTGCTTTAGAAATTGATCTACATACGGGTCGTCACCACCAAATCCGCTGTCAGTTAGCAGCCGTGGGATGCCCAATCAAAGGGGATCTCAAATATGGTGCAGATCGCAGCAATCCCGATGGCGGTATTCACTTGCACGCGAGAGCTTTGACTTTTACACATCCTGTAACAAAAGAGATCTTGACGATTGTAGCTCCAACTCCTGAAGAGGTGATTTGGGATGCTATAAATGGGTAACGGTTTACAGTTTACGAAAAATTATCAATAGTAAATAAACCATCCTTTTGTAGGGTGGTTTTTTTTTGTTTGTCGTTGGTTGGTTGTCGTTAGTTGGTCGAGGAAAAAATTTTCAATTAAAGAAAATAGCATCTTCTTATTGAAAACAACCGATCTGATAACAGATAACTTTTTTCCAAACCATTTATTACTATATTAAATAATGAAGTTAATGTTTAAAAACGGTCAACCATATTTAGGGACGTTCTCTCCTCTCTCCTCTCCAAAATAATATAACCATTCATCAAAATTATATAACAGTTCATCCCAAAAAAAGGGCGATCTTAGTATATTGAAAAAACACCTAATTGCATGAAAAAAATATACAAAGTAACTGGTATGAGTTGTGATGGTTGTCGCACGAAAGTTGAAAAAACGCTCAATGAGATCCACGGTGTTCAAGCGACTGTTTCCCTAGAACACGAACAAGCGGACTTAAATTTACATCATGATATCGATACGCTAACCTTACAAAAAGCGTTACTTCAAAAGGGAAATTACATCTTACAAGAAGTAATCACCAAAGAAGATGGCACACAGGAAGTTCTTCCACCTATAGAACTAAGTGAAGAAGATCACTTTCATCAAGAGATTCCCGCAGATATGATGGATAAAGCGGGGAAATACTTTTGTCCGATGCTTTGTGAAGGAGATAAGGTATACGACACCAATGTTGGTTGTCCGGTATGTGGGATGAATTTAGAACAAATTCCCGCAGCCAAAGTGGAGCAAACAGTTTACTATTGTCCGATGTTGTGTGAAGGCGATAAAACCTATGACGAACCGGGATCTTGCCCCGTTTGTGGGATGGATTTAGTGGCTAAAACCATTCATATCGAACCCGAAGACACCACTTATCCCAAGATGTTGCGCAAATTGAAATACGCTATACTCTTTACTATCCCCGTATTTATTTTATCTATGGGAAGTATGTTGCCAGGTGATCCGATTGGAAAAATCATTCCCATGCATCTCAACAACTACATTCAACTGTTATTCACCATTCCCGTTGTATTTATTTGTTGGACGTTTTTCCAACGTGCTTGGGTTTCGTTTAAAACGTGGAACCTCAACATGTTTAGCTTAATTGGACTAGGAGGTGCTGCTGGTTTGCTATTTAGTGTAGTGGCTCTGTTCTTTCCTTCTCTTTTTCCTGAAGATTTTAAGGGAGAACACGGCATTCACTTATATTTTGAATCGGTAGCCGTTATTTTGACTTTGGTGATGCTTGGACAAGTAATGGAAGCGAAAGCCCACAGCCGAACCAATACTGCCATCAAAGAATTACTCAAACTATCTCCTACTGAAGCAACGCGAATCAACGCAAACAATGTTGAAGAAAAAGTTGCTATTGAATCTATTTTAAAACACGATAAATTACGCGTAAAACCAGGAGAAAAAATTCCTGTCGATGGAATAATCCTCGAAGGACATGCTACCATTGATGAATCGATGATTACTGGAGAGCCCATTCCCGTAGAAAAAACAAAAAACGATAAAGTAGTTGCAGGAACGATCAACAGCAACACCTCGTTTATCATGCAGGCAGAGAAAGTAGGGAAAGATACCTTACTTGCTCAAATTATTGATATGGTAAACAACGCCAGTCGCTCTAGAGCGCCGATTCAGAAATTGGCTGATAAAGTATCCACGTATTTTGTACCAACGGTAATCTTGATTGCGATAGCTACTTTCTTTCTCTGGAAATTTTTCGGTCCGGAACCGCGCTTAGCCTACGCCTTTATCAATGCTTTAGCGGTATTGATTATTGCTTGTCCTTGTGCCTTAGGATTGGCCACTCCCATGTCTATCATGGTGGGAATCGGAAAAGGAGCTCAAAATGGAATCCTCATTAAAAATGCAGAAGCCTTAGAAACGGCTAATAAAATAAATGTATTAATCACAGACAAAACCGGTACATTGACAGAGGGGAAACCGTCTATTGAGAAGATTGTTTCTACACAAAAAGACTGTGAAACTGATGCTTTGTTACAGCTCACTGCCTCTTTAAACCAAAACAGTGAACACCCTTTAGCCTTGGCCTTTACACAAGCTGCCAAAGAAAAAGAGATCGCGTTAACGCCCGTTAAAATGTTTGCAAGTGTAACCGGAAAAGGGATTCAAGGTATTGTAGATAAAAAGCGTATTTCATTGGGTAATGCTGCTTTAATGGAATCCTTGCAAGCTCCCATAAGTGAAGAGTTACAAGCTGAAGTAACTGCAATTCAAAAAGAAGGAAAAACCATTTCTTATATCGCAGAAGGTCATGTGGTAATCGGCTATGTCGTGATGCACGACAAAATCAAAGCCTCAAGTTTAGCGACAATCGAAAAACTAGCACAGCAAGGAATCGAGGTGATTATGATCACAGGAGATAATCACAACACCGCACAAGCTGTTTCCAAACAATTGGGTATCCAACACTTTATTGCAGAAGCTTTGCCAGAAGACAAATTAAATGCGATAAAAAAACTCCAAGAAGAAGGAAAAGTTGTAGCCATGGCTGGGGATGGAATCAATGATGCTCCTGCCCTTGCTCAAGCGAATGTGGGAATCGCTATGGGAACAGGAACAGATGTTGCCATTGAAAGTGCTGAAATCACCCTATTACAAGGTGAAATCGATAAAATTCCTCAGGCAATTAAACTGAGTCACAACGTAATGAAGAATATCAAAGAGAATCTATTTTTCGCCTTTATTTACAACAGTATCGGTATTCCCATAGCCGCTGGTATTTTATTCCCATTCTTCGGAATCGTACTTTCTCCTATGATCGCAGCCGTCGCTATGAGTTTCAGCTCAGTTTCTGTTATTGCAAATTCCTTGCGCTTGAAGAATACGAAGTTGTGAGGTGTTTGTCGTTGGTTGATTGTTGATTGTTGTTGGATGATTAAAGAAACCTTACCTATTCAACCGTCAACTATCAACAAAAAAGGGTTGCTTTACAGCAACCCTTTTTCAATTTCTTTCGCATTCGTAATATTCTCAAACCAAGTCCCCACAAAGTAAAAAGAATCACTAAATACGCTTTTAACAACTAATAAAAAATACAGTAATACATTTATTTACCCTATGCAAGATACAAAAAAAAAGTAATAATCAAATATTTTAATATAAAAATTACATAATAAATTAAAATATTAGTAAAATCAAAACAGTTACAATGTCTTGAGGCTCTATTTTCTACATAAAGCAAAAAAAATTACATTTTATCACTAAATAGCTTTCATGCATTCTATCCTTTAGTGTAAAGAAAAAAGCCTATTCACAAAGGTGAACAGGCTTTTTTTTATAAATATTTCTTGTATATTAACTTTTCATTAAATAGCTTTGCTGAGCTTGCGTTTAGCAGTAAACAAGGTAACAGCTAGAAAGGCGATAACTACTCCGTGTAAAACCATCCATACAGTTGCTCCGAAAGGCAAAGGAACGAAAGGTTGAAACAAGATAATTAAAGCGATATAAAGTCCAGTACCTTTAATATTTGCTTCCACGTGTGAATTGTAAGCTAGGATCCCGAATAATGCAATTAAGATGAATTTCATTAATTCATAAAAATCATTTGGCACACTTAGCATCCCTGCTAATAACAATAAAATTGCGCCTATTTTTAATCCTCTTTCCATAGTTTCTATTTTATTTAAAATATAGCGCAAAGATACAACCTAACAAACTGAAAACCAAGTTGAAAAGAATTTTTTGAAAATTCAAAAAAAATACATCATTACTCCACAAACAATCAATTTTTATCTTAATTATCTTGTAAATATCTCAATATCAGTACGCATTTATTGAATATAAAATCCTTCTTTCAAATCCAATAAAATTAGTTTACTTTAGCGCTATTATTAAAATTGATATACAACACGATGAAACAAGTAACTTTAAATCACATTCACGAAGGTTTAGGAGCTAAGATGGTTCCATTTGCAGGTTTTTCAATGCCTGTTCAATACGAGGGTGTAAATGCAGAACACGAAACGGTAAGAAACGGTGTAGGGGTATTTGATGTATCACACATGGGAATCTTCAAATTATCTGGACCAAATGCTTTGCCATTAATTCAAAAAGTTACTTCAAACGACGCTTCTGTTCTTGTTGATGGAAAAGCACAATACTGCTATTTTCCAAACGAAAAAGGTGGCGTAATCGATGATATCATCACGTACCGCGTAAATGAAAATGAATATCTTATGGTGGTTAACGCTTCAAATATCGACAAAGATTGGGCGTGGATTAACCAACATAATGATGTAAATGCAACACTTGAAAACTTATCAGATAGCTATTCTATTTTGGCTATTCAAGGACCTAAAGCTGTTGAAGCAATGCAAAGTCTAACGGCAGTGAACTTAACTGACCTTAAATTTTACAACTTTACTATTGACACTTTCGCTGGTGCAAAAGACGTGGTAATTTCTGCAACTGGATATACAGGTTCAGGAGGATTTGAAATCTACGCAAAGAATGAAGATATTGAGATGATCTGGAACAAGGTTTTTGAGGCTGGTGCAAACTGGGGAATCAAACCAATCGGATTAGCTGCTCGTGATACACTTCGTTTAGAAATGGGCTATTGTTTATATGGAAATGAACTAAATGACGAAATTTCTCCTTTAGAAGCTGGATTAGGCTGGGTAACGAAATTTACGAAAGACTTTATCAGTGCTGATATTTTAAAAGCACAAAAAGAAGCAGGATTACAAAACAAACTAGTAGGCTTCGAATTAGTTGAAAAAGGAATTCCAAGACACGATTACGAAATTGTTGATGCAACAGGTGCTGTAATTGGAAAAGTTACTTCTGGTACGATGTCTCCATCTTTAGGAAAAGGAATTGGAATGGGATATGTTACTCTTGCTCATGCAGCAGAAGGAAGCACAATCTTCATCCGTATTAGAAAAAATGATGTTGAAGCAAAAGTGGTGAAAACACCCTTTTATAAAAAATAATTCATTCGAAAACTAGGGGCTTAAAATAAGCCCCTCTTTTTTATGATATATTTTTTTTATCTTTTATTTTTGCATTATTAAATCAAAGTTATAAATTATTATGGGAAGAGCGTTTGAATTTAGAAAAGGACGTAAGCTAAAACGTTGGTCTGCTATGGCAAAAACGTTTACGAGAATTGGTAAGGATATTGTGATGGCTATTAAAGAAGGCGGACCTAACCCTGAAACGAACTCTCGCTTACGTGCAGTTATGCAAAACGCTAAGGCAGCTAATATGCCGAAAGATAACGTTGAGCGTGCTATAAAACGTGCTACAGACAAAGACACAGAAAACTATAAAGAAGTAATGTTTGAAGGATATGGTCCGCATGGTATTGCTTTCTTAATTGAATGTGCTACAGATAACAACAACCGTACAGTTGCGAATATTAGAAGTTACTTCAATAAATGCAATGGTACTTTAGGTACTTCTGGTTCTGTTGAATTTATGTTTGATCATACGTGTAACTTTAGAATACCAACAGATCCTTCTAGAGATTTAGAAGAATTCGAATTGGAATTAATCGATTTCGGAATTGACGAAATCTTTGAAGACGAAGACGGTGTAATGATCTATGCTCCTTTTGAAAGTTTTGGTGCAATCCAAAAAGAATTAGAAGGTAGAAATATTGAAATCTTATCTTCAGGATTTGATCGTATTCCTCAAGTTACAAAAGAATTATCAGAAGCTGAACAAGCAGATGTTGAAAAATTATTAGACAAAATTGAGGAAGACGACGACGTTCAAAACGTATTTACTACAATGGCGTAACAATCTTTATCTTATATAAAAAAAGCTTCCCTAGTGGAAGCTTTTTTTTTGGTACTACCTCACCACCTATCTCACCTAGTTTATATTGGTTTTTGTGTTCGATGAATATATCTCACTTATTTTATATTTGTTTTGGTGTTCGATGAATCTACACTGCGTTCCGATTTTCACTTCGTTTCAATTTTCACTTCGTTTCGATTTTCACTTCGTTCCGATTTCACCACCTCATCAACTCACCACCTCATCAACTCACCATCTCATCAACTCACCATCTCAACGCCTCACCATCTCAACGCCTCACCACCTCATCATCTCACCTATTTCATATTGGTTTTGGTATTCACTACGTTTCTATTTCCTCTTTTTTTTCATACATTTACGAAAAATAAGCTACTATTATGAAATGGGAAAATGGCAGACAAAGTAAAAACGTTCAGGACAGAAGAGGAAAGTCTATGGCAGGAAAAACCGCTATTGGCGGAGGGTTAATTGGTATCATAGCCATGCTACTTGTTGTATTTGGTGGAGAAACAGGCCAGCAAATTGCACCTGTACTAGAACAGTTCAACCAAGGTAATACAACAGAGGAAGTTGAAACACGTACACTTGATTCTGAAGAAATAGCAATGGGTACAATGGTTAGCTATATGTTTGGATCTACGGAAGATGTTTGGCATAGTATTTTTGATCAACAAGGACAAATCTACCAAGAACCTACCTTAGTCTTATTTGACGACCAAGTGCAAACCAAATGCGGACATGCACAAGCTAGTGTTGGTCCCTTCTACTGCCCGGCAGATCAAACGGTTTACATGGATTTGCGCTTCTTTGAAGAACTTCACCAACGCTTTGGCGCAGAAAAAGGTGATTTCGCTATTGCTTATGTCATCGCCCATGAAGTTGGTCACCATGTACAAAACTTAATGGGTACCAATGCAAAGGTCTGGGAAAAACAACAACGCTTATCTAAAAAAGAAGCCAACAAACTCTCCGTTGCTCAAGAACTTCAAGCTGATTTTTACGCAGGGGTGTGGGCCAAATACGTTCAGAAATACTTAGAACCGAAAGATATTGATATTGCCCTAAGTGCTGCTGAAGCCGTAGGAGATGATGCCATTCAGAAAAGAGTTTCAGGACATGTAAATCCAGATTCTTTTACGCACGGTACTTCTCAACAACGCAAAGAGTGGTTTATGAAAGGCTACCAAACTGGAGACATCAACCAAGGCAATACATTTGATTTCATTAAATAATAACTTACTTAAACAAACTAATGGACCAATTAAAACAAACTATTCAAAGAATAAAAAACGAAGGATACAATATTCAACCATTTCTTGTCATGCGAGAAGCTGCATTTTACTACAAAAAAACAATACTACTCGTTGTTGTCAGCCTCTTGTTGTCGTTCTTTTTTGTTTCATTCTTAGGATCGATTGCTTTAACTCAACTAACTGATATTAATGAATCAGCTACTCCAGCTGAAATTCAAGAACAAGTAATTGAACTGACTAATCAGCTTTCTCAACCACCTCTTTTGTATACTTATTTGATTTCTGCCGTTATTTTCTCTGCTTTATCGAGTATACTCATCGCTGGTTTTTACAAAATAAACGCTGAAGCTGCCCTTGGTAAAACACCGCGTTTTATCAGTGTATTTAAGTATTTTTTCAGCATAAGAGGACTCTATGTTTTTATTGCTCAAGGAATAATAACATTGTTCTTTACGGTTTTTTCCGTTCTGCTCAAGGAGTACCAATTGGAAATGGTTTCGATCATCATCAATTGGCTCGTTAACATCCTAACGCTATTCGTTACTCCCTTGATTATTTTTGGTCGTATGTCGCCATTCGCCGCTATTAAAACAAGTATCCAAGTTGTAAACAAACAACCGATTCCTATTATATTAACCGTAATACTCAATTACTTTTTAGTATTCTCAGGATTGTTTTTCTTTTTAATTGGTATTGTCATTACACTACCATACTTATTCTCGATCTATTTTACACTATATAAACAGATTATTGGTTACAATTTAGAGGAAGCAAAAGTACAATAACCTCCTCCTGATTATAACAAATACAAAAGCCCTGCTTTCAATTGAAAGCAGGGCTTTTGTATTTTGTAACGTTGTTCATCAACCAACAAACAACAACAACAACAACAACAACAACAACAACAACAACAACAACAACAACAACAACAACAACAACAACAACAACAACAACAACAACAACAACAACAACAACAACAACAACAACAACAACAACAACAACCAACAACCACCTCCTCAACTAAACCATCCTTCTCGATCTAAACTTCTATACTGAATCGCTTCTGCAATATGATGAGACAAAATAGCTTCTTGATCCTCTAAGTCGGCAATGGTTCTTGCTACTTTTAAAATTCGATCATAGGCACGAGCAGAAAGATTTAATCGATCCATTGCTGCTTTGAGTAAATGGAGGGATTCCGAATCCAAGGTACAGTATTCCCGCAATAGTGGTGTTGTCATTTGTGCATTGTAATGAATCCCTAAATGGGGACGAAATCGGTCGACTTGTTTTTTTCGTGCAGCTATTACGCGTTTTCGGATAGCTTCGCTGGGTTCTGCTAATTGTTTATCTGCTAATTTTTCAAAGGGCACGGGATTTACTTCTATATGTAGATCAATGCGATCCAATAAAGGTCCCGATATTTTGTTGATATACCTTTGCATTTCTGCTTGGGTAGATTGCACTTGGCTTCCTGGTTCGTGGAAATAACCACTAGGACTTGGGTTCATACTCGCAACTAGCATGAATGACGAGGGATAGGTTATAGTAAACTTCGCACGAGAAATTGTCACTTCTCGATCTTCTAAAGGTTGTCGCATAACCTCTAAAACCTCTCGTTTAAATTCGGGTAATTCATCTAAAAACAAAACGCCATTATGCGCCAGTGATATTTCTCCAGGTTGAGGATAACTCCCTCCTCCCACTAAAGCAACAGAAGAAGCAGTATGATGCGGATTGCGGAAAGGTCGAACGCGAATCAAGCCTTTGTCTTTCGCCTTACCTACGACGCTGTGAATTTTAGTTGTTTCTAGTGATTCTTCTAACGTCATTGGCGGTAAAATACTAGCCAATCTTTTGGCTAGCATTGTCTTTCCTGATCCCGGTGGACCAATTAAAATAATATTATGCCCGCCTGATGCAGCAATCTCCATCGCCCGTTTTATGCTTTCTTGTCCCTTGACATCTCTAAAATCCCGATCTAACAACTCTTCCTGATTGATCATATCTTCGTCAAAATTTAATCGATAGGGAGCCAAATTCACTTTCTCTTCAAAAAAAGCAATGACTTCTCCGATATTAGTCACTCCATATACATCAAGTCCATCAACTACAGCAGCTTCTTTTTGATTCTCTACAGGTACTATAATTCCCTTAAACCCTTCTTCTTTTGCTTTAATTGCAATGGGTAATGCTCCATTTATTCCTTGTAAAGTACCATCCAATGACAATTCGCCCATAATAACGTAGTGTCCCTCGTTTAATTTCATCTTAAGCTGACCTGAGGCAATTAAAATTCCCATAGCTATCGGCAAATCATATGCTGATCCCTCTTTACGCATATTAGCAGGAGCTAGATTAATCGTAATTCTCTTCCCCGGCAACCGATACCCATTATTGGCCAAAGCAGCTGCAATTCGATAAGAACTCTCCTTAATTGCATTGTCAGCCAAGCCAACTAAATAATAACCAATTCCCTGATCGACATTCACTTCTATCGTAATCGTCGTGGCATCTATACCAAAAACCGCACTTCCATATATTTTAGTTAACATATATTCACTTTATAATTCACCGTTAACCCAAGCAAAATGTATTCCTAATTTAAGAAAAGAGCAAAATAGTTGTTTGGTGAGATGGTGAGATATATTCATCGAATACCAAAATAAGATATAAACATAATGAGATAAACATAAACCTAATAAGATAACTAGCCGCATCGCGAAATAAAAAAGCAAAAAAAAGTTCACTACCAAACGATACTGAACTTCTTTTATAACATTACAATTTATACTTTTTCCTCTTCATCTGATACAGGGTATCAACAGAAAGTAGAGCAATCACAACACATAGGTTATTGAATGGACAATGCCATATTTGCGAATTAATCCTAAAGGTAAGAACTATAATATTAAAAAACAAAGGCTACCCTACTCTACCATTAAAGAAATTTCACACTATTATTTAAATAGACCGATATAGAATTAAAAATCAAACACTTTCATGTCAATTACCTTATTCATTTTTGTTAAATTTACGCTTATATTTTAATATAAAATCCAAAAAATAACCTTAAATTGATTGGTACAATATGTAGAGTTGTAGAACACATCCCCAACTTTCAACATTTTTATAGGGTACATTTTTTTATAAAAAATGGATGTCTTATTAAAAAAAATATTTTACAATACTTAAAACCAATCACTTACATCTAATTTTTTTATTACTATGAATCTATCTCCAACTTTTGGCACTCTAGTTGAATAAGTACTACTAATCGAAGAAATTAATTCATCACCTACAACAATTAAATAAATAGTATGAAAATGATCACAAATAGAAAAGTGTTTTTTATTGGTTTTGCAGCACTACTCCTAATTGGAACACTAGTTGCAATCAATAGTTGCAATATTGGCAATTCTAAAACACTAGATCCAAGAGAAAATGCAATTGCACTACCTATTATTCATGTTGACACCACAACAGCCATAACCATCAAAGATTACATAGGAAATATTGAGGGGAAAATCAATGTTGAGATTCGTCCTCAAGTGGAGGGAACACTCGATAAAATTTTTGTGGATGAGGGAGCTTATGTACAAGAAGGACAGCCGTTGTTTCAAATCAATCCACAACCTTATCAAGAAGTACTCAATAATATGATTGCTACTGAAAACGTTGAAAAAGCAAAATTAAAAAATGCGCAACTTGAAATAGATCGTTTAAAACCGCTAATTGACAATGAAGTAATTGCGGAAGTGCAGTTAGAAACAGCCAAATCAAACTATGAAATTGCAAGAGCTTCGCTAGCTAAAGCTACTGCAGCAGTGGCTAGTGCGCAAATCAATTTGGATTACACAACGATAAAAGCTCCAGTTAGTGGTTATATTGGTCGTATGCCAAAGCGAATCGGTAACTTAGTGAACAAAGGTGACAAAGAACCGCTTACGGTATTAACGGATGTAAGTGAGGTTTATGTGTACTTTGGCATGAGTGAATCGGATTTTCTTTACTTTACCAAAGATGCTAAGAAATCAGATGGTACTCGTATTACTTCATCTGGACAAATCTTACCTGAAGTAACTTTAATTTTAGCTGATGGACATGAGTATGGTGAAAAAGGAAAAGTAGATATGGTTAACGGACAGGTTAATAGAAATACAGGTTCGATATCGCTTCGTGCTTCTTTCCCCAATTCACAAGATGTAATGCGTTCTGGAAATACAGGAACAATTAAATTACAAGAAACAAAAGCTCACGTTATCTTAATTCCACAGGAAGTTACAACATCGATACAGGATAAAACTTTTGTATATCTATTGGATGCAGAGGACAAAGTAAAACTACAATCTATCCAATTAGATGGGGTTTCAGGAACAAATTACATTGTATCAGAGGGACTCCAAATTGGCGATCGCGTAATCAAAACCGGATTTGACAAATTAACGGAAGGAATGTTTGTAAAAGCGATGAACTAATCGCGACGCTCCTATCTCTTTTTTTTCACCTCTACTAAAACTTAAAAAATATGCTAAAGACTATTATAAATCGTCCCATACTAGCTACAGTAATTTCGATTATGTTCGTTTTACTTGGGTTAGTAGGACTTACCTTATTGCCTATTACACGATTTCCCGAAATTGCACCTCCTAGTGTAAGTGTTTCAACTTCATATCCTGGTGCAAATGCGGAAACAGTAGCTCAAAGTGTTTTACTTCCCATTGAAGAAGCTATTAATGGGGTAGACAACATGACTTACATCAGTTCTAAAGCGAGTAACAGCGGCTCTGGTACGATCAATGTGTTTTTTAAAGCAGGAACAGATCCCGATCAAGCAGCAGTAAATGTACAGAACCGCGTAAGTAAAGCAGCAAGTGATCTACCTTCTGAGGTAAATGAGAATGGTATTTCGGTAACCCCTCGTCAGAGTGGTAATATCATGACGATAAATTTTTATAGCGATCATCCCGAAGGAATATACGACGAAACATTCTTACAAGCGTTTACCCAAATCAACATCAATAGAGAATTATTGCGTGTTCCTGGAGTAGCTGCGGTTGGACGTGTTGGGGCTCGTGATTACTCGATGCGTACGTGGTTGAATCCAGAGAAACTAGCTCTTTATGGGTTAACACCTCAGGATGTTATCGCTTCTATTAAAGATCAAAACTTTGAAATCGCACCAGGTAACTTCGGAGAAACTTCAGAAGAAGCTTTCGAAACCGCTTTAAAACACAAAGGAAGATTCAGTCAACCTGAAGAATATGAAAATATTGTAATCAAAACAAATGTTGACGGTTCTGTCTTACTATTGAAAGACGTTGCTCGTGTTGAGTTTGGTGCTTCCAATGTAGGAAGTGACAACAGCGTTAATGGTTTTCCAGGTTTAACAATGAACATCACGCAAACGGCAGGATCGAACGCTCGTGAAATAGATATTGCAGTTCGAAAAGTATTAGAACGCATTTCAACTACCTTTCCCAAAGGAATACAATACGAAATCAGCTATTCGGTAAAAGATCAAATTGACGAATCGATCAACCAGGTAAAAAGTACACTTTTTGAAGCCTTTTTCTTGGTATTTATTATCGTTTATTTATTCTTACAAGATTTTAGATCGACCATTATTCCGGCTATAGCGATTCCTATCTCGTTAATTGGTACGCTCTTCTTTATCTATTTGATGGGCTTCTCTATTAACGTATTAACGATGTTTGCCTTGGTACTAGCTATTGGTATTGTGGTAGATGATGCTATTGTCGTCGTGGAGGCGATTCACGAGAAAATGCATCAAACGGGATTAAAGGCAAAAGAGGCAACAATAGAAACCATGAGCGAAATTACACGTGCGATTATCTCCATTACCTTGGTGATGTCGGCGGTATTTTTACCTGTTGGTTTTATGCAAGGCCCGGCGGGAATATTCTACAAACAATTTGCGTATACCCTCGCCTTTGCCATTTTAATATCGGCCGTAAATGCCTTGACATTGAGTCCTGCTTTATGTGCGCTGTTTTTAAAACAACCTAAAGCTGAAGATCTCGCTCAACACAAAGAAAAAAATCCAGTAAAAAGAGTGGCTGCCCGCTTCTTCTTTGCCTTTAATACAGCCTTTGATTCTTTTACCAACAAGTATGTAATAACCATTGGTAAATTAATTCGCAATAAAAAAGTAGCTGTTGCAGGGTTGGTATTAATCATCGGATTAGGTGTATTCTTTTTGTATAAAACACCTTCTTCTTTTATTCCAAGAGAAGATGACAGTTATATTACCTATTCACTAGCCATGCCTCCAGGGGCTTCTCTAGCGCGTACTAAAGTTGTTTTAGCAAAAGCAGATAGTATCTTAAAATTGAGAACGGATATCGAAGGAATGACAGCTATTTCTGGTTACAATACGATTGACGGAAATGCGAGTCCCTCTTTTGCTGTGGGATATATCAATCTAAGACCTTATAAGAAAAGAGGAAAAATCAAGAATATCGATCAAATTATCGAAGAAATTCAAAAGGATCTATCTGTAATCAATGAGGCGACATTTAATGTGTTTCCGCGTCCAACGATTCAAGGGTTTGGAGATTTCGGAGGAATTGAATTTGTAATTCAAGATCGTTTGGGTGGAGATTTTAGCTCTTTTAGTCAGGCAGCAGACGATGTGATTAAACAGTTGAATGAACGCGAAGAAATTGGTACTGCCTTTACTTCCTTCAAAGCCAACTTCCCACAATATCTATTGGAGATTGACTATATCAAAGCCAAATCTTTAGGTGTGAGTGTGAAAGACTTAATGACTACTATTAAGAACTATTACGGAAGGGTAAAAGCCGGAGATTTTAACCGTTTTGGACGTACTTATCGCGTGTATATGCAAGCAGATATTGAGTACAGAGAAAATCCTCAGTCCTTTAATTCGATTTACGTTAAAAATAAAGATGGTGAAATGCTACCTGCCAACACTTTAGTGAAGTTGAAAAAAGTGTTAGGTCCACAAACCGTGAACCGCTATAATTTATACAATGCTATTACCGTAAAAGTAAATCCAGGTCAAGGATACAGTACAGGTGATGCCATGAAAGCTATTGAAGAAATAACAGGTAAAATGCCAGGGAACTATTCTTACGAATTTACGGGTATGTCTTTAGAAGAAAAAGATTCAGGAAACCAAGCCATTTTTATTTTTGCCTTGAGTATCATCTTTGTTTACTTTCTTTTAGCAGCGCAATATGAGAGTTACTTCTTGCCTATTGCCATTCTGTTAACCGTACCAACAGGACTTTTAGGTGTTGCTTTATTTGTCAATTTAGCTGGACTTCAAAACAATATTTACGTTCAAGTAGGTTTGGTAATGCTAATTGGTTTACTGGCAAAGAATGCGATCTTAATTATAGAATTTGCCTTGCAACAGCGCAAAAAAGGACTATCTGTTGTTGAGGCGGCTATTGAAGGCGCTAAAATGAGGCTTCGTCCTATTTTAATGACTTCATTTGCCTTCGTTGCTGGTTTGATTCCGTTGATGTTTACCGTTGGTCCGTCAGCACAAGGAAATCACTCCATTAGTTTTAGTGCAGCTGGAGGAATGTTATTTGGTGTAGCAGCGGGTATTTTTATTATTCCAGTGCTCTTTGTTATCTTCCAAAATATAGACGAACGATTAAAAGCAAAATTTACGAACGATTAAAGAGAACAGCATGATTAATAAAAGTAAAATACCGCACATGACCCAAGTTTTTATACTGGGAGCTGGCTTGACTTTATTTCAGGCTTGTGCACCTCAATCAAATTATAAAACACCTACCCTTGACTTGCCAGACGCATACAGGGGTCAACAGGATAGCTTAGCGGCCCAAGATTCCCTACATATCTCATCGATCAAATGGCGCGATTTCTTCCAGGATGAACAATTGACCGATTTAATTGACAAAGGACTTACGCATAATTTTGATATGCAAAACGCGATTAAGAACTTGGAGATTGCAGGACAACAAACCAAGCAAGCGAAATTGGAGTGGTTACCTTCTCTCGGTTTAGAAGCGGGAAGTGTTGCCTACCAATATCGATCTGAGAATTATTATGGTACCCCGTCTTCCAACTATTATAAAAACAAAGGAGAAGAACCGCCAACAAATATGTATGTCAACTCGGCTCAATACACATCGGGCTTAGCCTTGAGTTGGGAGATTGACATTTGGGGTAAAATACGAAGTCAAACAGCAGAACAATTGGCTCGTTTTTTACAAACAGCAGAAGCCAAAAAAGCCATTCAAACTGAGTTAATAGCGAAAATAGCGCAAGGTTATTACAATTTACTCCTCTTGGACGCCCAAATGGAAGTAGCTCAAACGAACTATGAACTGACGAAAAACACATTGAAAATAGTTGAATTACAACGAGATGCAGGTCAAATCACTTCGTTGGCGATTACGCAAACGCGCAACCAAATGTTAGTAGCTAAAGCGTTAATTCCGTCGTTGAAACAACAAATCGCCATTCAAGAAAACGCACTTTCTCTTTTAACGGGACAATTGCCAACGAGCATTGTGCGAGAAGTTAAATTAACCGAGGTAAAACAACAAGAATTAGGCGGTACAGGTTTGCCTTTAGCTTTACTACAATATCGTCCAGATGTACAAATGGCGGAATTAGAATTAAAAGCTAAAAATGCGGCTGTTGGTGTTGCTCAAACCGCGAGATACCCTTCTTTAACGATCAACTTAGAAGGTGGAGTTAACAGTATGCTTGGTGAAAATTGGTTTAATATTCCAGGTTCGCTTTTTGGAAGTTTAATTGGCAAAGTAACCAACCCTATTTTCAATAAACGCAAATTAAAAACAGCCTTTGAAGTAGCAAAAATAGAGCGTGAAAAAAGTGAGATTGACTTTCAAAAAACGGTGTATACCGCAGTTACCGAGGTGACAGATGCTTTAGTTAACCTAAAAACATCACAAGATCAAATTGAAATAGCAGATGAACAGGTAACCAATGCGCGCTTGGGTGTCAAACAATCAAACTTGTTATTCAACAGTGGATATGCTACCTATATTGAGGTCATCAATGCGCAAAAAAACATGTTAGACAACGAAATAAATTTAAATAAATTGAAGTTGAACAAACTTCAATATGGCGTACAATTATACAAATCTTTGGGCGGTGGTTGGCAATAGTAAGTTGATGTATTTTTTTCACACCCCCTACTTAAAAAGCGAAAAGAGGAAAAACTCCACTTTTCGCTTTTTTATTTTCTTAACAAAATAACTCCTGCAAATGTTTCAACAAATTTTCTTGAGGTCATAAGAATTAACTTTATACAACCTATCTTTGTATTTGAAAAGCTTCGGCTTTATTTCCCTCAATTTAAATAGACCAGTATGAAAGAACAATACGAGCAGATTGCTATCCAATATCACAGTGAAGTATTAGAAAAAGAAACAGAAGAGATTTTATGGGGAATTGTAGTTGATGCGGAAAAAAACTTATTTCAAATTGACAATATTCCTTTCTACGGTCCGGAATTATCATGTGAAGATATTGTCCACGCTAGTTATGATGAAAAGGCAAAGCGTTATCAATTATCACATATTGAGAAACCTTCAGGAAACACAACGGTACAAGTGATGGTTCTCAAAGAGAAATACAACCGCGACGATCTGTACAATGAAATTTTACATGCACAGACGGAAATTGAATTAGTGGATGATTACTATTTCGTTATCAATGTACCCGTTAAGACGGATTACAAAAATGTATATGCCATTTTAGCTGCATTAGAAGAAGAACAAGTGATTTCATTTGCCGAGCCAAACCTATCACCTAAACATAATGCTGATATCAGAAAATAAAAAAAGCCTCGCTATTCGCGAGGCTTTTTTGTTTATATCTAGTAGATTATTTTAGAACTGGAAATAAATAAACGGTTGAGGACCTGCGGTTGCAGTTGCATAAACAACCCAAAAAACAAATCCCAAAACCACTGATTTCACAAATATAGGAGCTACATTAAACCATTGTTGAGGAATAGCCATCCAGCGTTTTGGTACAAAATGCCATACAAATCCAATAGCGATTAGTAGGAATACATTTTTATATCCTTGGATAATTGTTTGCCAAGCAGCCCAATCAAATTCTAAGTCAGAAATATTGTAAATAATATTTAAAGCAGTTTCAAAAGAATTTGCTCGGAAGAATATCCAACAGAAAGCAACAAAGTGAAATGTCAGTACAATAGAAATCACGCGCCAAATAAAAGAAGCAGGTTTGTCTTTCTTACGAGGGAATAGTTCCATCACTAATTTATGAACAGCTAATGCAATTCCGTGTAGTGCACCCCAAACAATAAAGCGCAAACTAGCCCCGTGCCACAGCCCTCCTAGCAACATTGTTGTCAACAAGTTAAAATTGGTGAACACACTTTTGTCTCTTGTTTTAGAAAAAGCAATGGTCAACAGAAACACAACAAGAGATAATACACTAATTATTAATGGATAAACACTTGTATTGTAGCTGTAAATTCCCCATCCAATAATTCCTACAAAAAACAATCCTGGGAAGAAATATCCACCAAAGGTTCCCTTTCTATTTCCTCCTACAGAGATATAGAGAAAGTCTTTTAACCACGTAGACAATGAAATATGCCATCTTCTCCAAAATTCAGTAATAGAGGTAGATTGATAGGGTACATTAAAGTTCATCGGCAAGCGATACCCCAAGAGCAAGGCAATTCCAATTGCCATATCCGAATACCCCGAGAAATCACAATAAATCTGAATCGCATAGCCATAAGTTGCCATTAAATTCTCAAAAGCAGTGTAGCTATTAGGTGCATCAAAAACGCGATCAACAAAGTTAATCGAGATATAGTCTGAAATGACTGCCTTTTTTAAAACACCTCCAATAATTAAAAGCATTCCCTCATTGACTTGATC
The DNA here is from genome assembly GCF_014145635.1 of Myroides sp. WP-1. Taxonomy (GTDB): domain Bacteria; phylum Bacteroidota; class Bacteroidia; order Flavobacteriales; family Flavobacteriaceae; genus Flavobacterium. The sequence goes on along the minus strand of NZ_JACHTC010000004.1, from coordinate 42,602 downwards.
ACGCGTAACTAATAAGTTTGAATAAATCTGCGGAATAAAGTCTTTCGCCCGTACAATAGGTCCTGCAACCAATTGCGGGAAAAAGGAAATGAAAAACAAATAGTCTAAAAAACTTTTCGTTGGCTCTATTTCTTTGCGGTAAATTTCGATGATATAACTAATCGACTGGAAGGTATAAAATGAAATACCTACAGGTAGAATAATATCATCGAGATGGAATTTAGTATCTGCAAAGAAATTAAATCCATCCAAAAAGAAATTGGTATACTTAAAATACCCCAATAGACCTAGGTTTAAAACCACACTGAGTGTTAAGAGCATTCGCTTTTTCACTTCGTTAGTACTATGGTGTATGGTATTGGCAAAGGTATAATCCATCAAGGACGATCCAATCAAAATAAAGAGATAAAGTCCGCTTGACTTATAGTAGAAAAACAGAGAAAACACCACCACATACAACAAACGCGCGTGAAATGTTTTTCGCAAACCGATATAGATCAAGTAGAATACAATAAACATCCCTAAAAACAACCCCGAGTTAAACAACAGCGGTTCTTTAGGGTTAAATGTAAACCAATGGATGACATCATCTAGGGTTACAGTGGGCAATTCTATGTTAAATAGACTCATTTGTCTGTTCAATTTCTGTTGTAAAATAATTCTGATATACCTGCATCAATCCCTCATAAAATAAGGTTCCTGTATATTCATAACCTTTGATCGTATAATGTACTAAATCTTTAGACAACATCTGTTCTTCAATAAGATAAGGCAATCCTAATGTTCCTCCTAAATTGTAATACATATCCCAAATGGCGTATTTTTGATCAATACCGTTGATAATAATTTCGTTAGCCAATGTACTAGCAAAAGTATTGGGAACACCTTTAGAAAAATAACTTGGAGGTGGTGAAGTAACTAAAATAGAAGCCTGTGGATTGCGATCTTTTACTTCTTTTAAAAATCGATTGATTTCAGACTTAAAGTTTTCTGCATCCATTCTGTCGAAAGCCTCATTGGTACCCAAAGACACAATGATCAAATCGGCTTCTAAACCTTCCAATTGACTAAAAAATAAAGGATATTTATTGTAATCAGAATAACGCGCTCCATTCACCCCAATAGTGTGATATAAAATTCCGGCCTGATCATTTTCTAATACGATACCATTCACATCATATTGATCAGCTTGTTGCACAGGATACAAATAAAATTGTTCTGTTGCATTTGGAAAATCAAAAGCCAAGAAATTCTTTTCTTTACTAAAATTAACGGGATGAAAAACAGAAGTGGCTATAGTTGTATGTTCTACTTGTGTTCCCGGTACAACTAATGTCTTCCCTGCTTGAATATTAACTGACTTCAGCTTATTTAGCTTCTTTAATGTGGCAACAGAAGTATGGTATTTCTTGGCAATACCCGATAAAGATTCCCCTGACTTAATCTTATGTGTGTTATTTTTCGCTACTGTTGTACTAGCTAAGTTTAATTCGCGATCTGTGGTTCCTACACGATATGCCGATTCATTAGTTGGTGTAAACAGTTTTACCCTGGTAAAAGCGTATTTACTTTCTCTCAAATCAACCTTAATAACGGCATCTTTAGCAGAAGAAGAAAGTGCAATACCACTCAATCCTACTTTAGCTCCATTAACGGGATAAATATTGCGTCTATTCTCCCAAGCAGAATTGCTAGAATAACGCACATAATTATTGCTATTCGTACGCGCCAATTGATAAGGGAATGTAAATCCTAATCCCCCATTGCCAAATTGCTCTTGAATCAAGCTGCGAACTCTACCACTAAAGAAATCAGCTTGAATGTGCGAATCTCCAATGTGAACAATATTTACCTTTTTTCTCTTTCCTCCACTTAATTCTTTAAGGCTGGTAAAAAAGTGTTTCAATTGTTCTGGATAATATATAATATTCCTATACGGTTCATTCAAACTATCGTTTGCACTACCGTTGTCAGTGATTTCCTCGCTAATTTCTTCGTTGATTTCCTCGCTTATTGTTTGATTTTTCTGCTTCACTTGAGCAAAAACTCCTACACTACATAAAAACAGTAGAGGAGCCATAACCCTATTCCATTTTATCATTGGATACTGTATCTATTTCTTTTTGAACTTTATTTGTTTGCTCAGTACGCTCTTTGCGTTTGATTACTGGCTCGTCTCCATCTTTTCCTTTTTCTGCTTTATATGCTACATATCCTTCCTCTAATTGTTTAAAAATCAAGGAAGATACTGCTTGCGCTCCTCTAAAGTTAAAGTGTGTGTAATCTTTATTCGCTTTTACAGGAGATTCTTCCACCCATTTAACCATAGATCCTTTTCCACCCATCGCTTCATACAAATTGAAGAAACCTGTTTTAGACTCCATGGCATACTTGCGTTGTGCGCGCATTAAAGGCGTCACAGCTGAGTCTGTTTCCATCGTCATATTGTATTTTGTCGATTTATCTGCCGTTGAAATAACCAAAATAGAGGCTTTTGGAAAACATTGTCTTAAATGACTAACGACATTCTTCATCTGTTTGGTATACCAACCATAGTTATAGGATCCATAATTTAACACATTCGTTCCATAGTGTAAAATGATTAAGCTATAATCTAATTCTTTTTGGAACTTTTGCATTACACTAACATTAAACAGCGATAAAGGCAGTCCTGAATTTCCACGACTTGAATAGTTATCAACCTGAACACCAGTTGCACTACTAAAATCAAGACCGTAAAGAGGAATAGAATCCGCTTGTACAAAATGCAACTTCAATTGCTTCACGGCGCCATTGTTTAATTTAACTTTATTCAGGGTTTGATAAGCTTGTAGTGTTTTTCGCAGCGTATCTTTATTTGTAACAACCTCTACGACTCCCCTTGTATTATTTGAACGTCCAAAATAAAGCGTCGGTGTATTTAGCGTGGTCATATTTCGAATATTCCCTGCCTGATAGCTCACCCAAGTAGGTTTTACTGTGTCTTTTACAAAAAACACCTGACCACCAATACCAAACGGTTGTAGCGGTCTTTTTACATTAAGATACGATTGTACTTTCCAATTCGATGAATATTTATGAGTAACAGAACCACGAGATTGTGCAGATTCAGAAGTAATCTGTACAAAGCCCACCCCCGAACCTCCATATTTATCTTGGTAGTTTTTACGTAAGTCTTGTACAATCATATCGCCATCCGTCATCGAATCTCCATAGTAAGCAATTCGAACACGTCCTTGACTTTGTGTTTCCAGCTGGTATAAACGTCCAAAAAAATAGTCTAAGAATACCATTCCTTTAAAGCCCGCTTCACTTTCATTAGAAAATAAATCTTCTTCCTGAATAATTATGACTTCTCCCTCGTCTTCTTTTTCTTCTTTAGAAGTTAATCTTTCTTCTTTTTCTCCTGTGAGCGCTACTTTTTCCTCCTCAATTGCTTCTAATAGCAAGCTGTCAATTACGACATTATTTGATTTGGGTTTTTCTTCAGAAAAAATCTTTTGAGGCAAATTAGCCTTAAAGAATAAAAAAAAGCCACTAGCCAATATAACAATGGCTAATGACTGTATCATGTATGATTTTACTACTTTCACAAAGAACGAAATTACATACGATTTGGCACCGCAATTCCCAACAAAGAGAATGCGTCTTGGATCACCAAACCAACTTTTTGAGATAATTGTACTCTAAACGTTTTCAACGTTAAGTCTTCTTCTCCAAGAATAGAAACTGACTGATAGAACGAATTGTATTCTTTCACTAGATCATACACATAATTTGCTACCAAAGCAGGACTATGTGATTTTGCAGCATTTTGAATTACCTCAGGGAAATCTTCTAACAATTTGATGATTTCTTTTTCCTTAGGATCCAAAACAATTGCCGTAATAGAAGCTGTCAAATCAAAATCTGCACGACGCAAAATTGACTGAATACGCGCATAAGTATATTGAATAAACGGTCCTGTATTTCCAGCAAAATCAACCGATTCTTCTGGATTAAACAAGATTCTCTTTTTCGGATCTACTTTTAAAATATAGTATTTTAGTGCACCTAACCCAATGGTTTTGTACAATTTTCCCTTCTCTTCTTCAGAATATCCTTCTAGCTTACCTAGATCTTCTGAAATTGTGCGCGCCGTATTGGTCATCTCTTCCATTAACTCATCTGCATCAACAACAGTCCCTTCTCGACTCTTCATCTTACCTGAAGGTAAATCCACCATACCGTAAGACAAATGGTATAAACTATCTGCCCAATCAAAACCTAAACGTTTTAAGATCAAGAACAATACTTTAAAATGGTAGTCCTGCTCATTTCCAACAGTATACACCATCCCTCCAATATCTGGAAAATCTTTCACACGTTGAATAGCTGTACCGATATCTTGTGTCATATAGACAGATGTACCATCACCACGCAGAACCAATTTTTCATCCAATCCTTCATCTGTTAGGTCAATCCATACAGAATTATCTTCTTTTTTAAAGAACACACCACGTGCCAAACCGTCTTCCACGACGTCTTTCCCCAACAAATACGTATCACTTTCATAATAGTTTTTGTTGAAATCAATGCCCAAATTAGCGTAAGATACTGCAAATCCGTCGTACACCCATTGATTCATCATTTTCCATAAATCAATAACTTCCGGTTTTCCAGCTTCCCAATCAAGTAACATTTGTTTGGCTTCTTTCATGATAGGTGCTTCAGCTTTCGCTTGATCTTCCGTCATTCCACTCGCCACCAAATCTTTGATTTGAGCTTTGTATTCTATGTCAAACTTCACATAGTAGTTTCCTACTAACTTATCTCCTTTTAGTCCTGTAGATTCAGGTGTTTCACCATTTCCAAATTTTTGCCAAGCCAACATCGACTTACAAATATGGATTCCTCTATCGTTGATAATTTGTGTTTTATACACTTTCTTTCCTGAAGCTTTCAAAATTTCGGCCACTGAAAACCCAAGTAAATTGTTTCGAACGTGTCCTAAGTGTAAAGGTTTGTTCGTATTAGGAGACGAGTATTCAACCAATACTGCTTTGTCATCAGCTTGAGGTGTTTGATAGCCAAAATGTTCTTCTTTATTCATCTCTACAAAAGACGATAAATAGTACATATCTGAAACCACCAAATTCAAAAATCCTTTTACAACATTAAACCGTTCTATTTCAGTTGTATTTTCAACTAAATACTCACCGATTTTAGTTCCTATTTCAATAGGATTTCCTTTAATCTGTTTTAAAAATGGAAAAATAACAACTGTAATATCCCCTTCAAATTCTTTCCTAGTAACTTGATATTCAACTTTATCAATTACTACATCATACAGCTCTTGGGCTGCTTTTATAATCTGAGGAGTTAAAATCTGATTCAACATCATTAACAAAATTTAATAGGCAAAGATAATTCTTATTTTATCATCTATAAAATAGAAAAAAAGAAAATTTTTCATTCTCAAAATAAAGAACATTTCTTTTAATACAAGGAACCCATTAAATAAATAGTGTAAATTTAAATCGTTATATCGCTTTAACTTATGAAGAAATTTTCAGCAAAGAGAAAAGGATTTTTCATCTACCTTGTACTGACTAGTATTTTTCCTATCATTATCCTTTTTTCTCATGAGGGCAACCTGAATACAATCTGGTTTGATCTTCTACTAAGTAGTATTCCTTTTTGCTTATTATTATGGATATACTTTTCTACTTCCTATTGGATTCAGGATAATCATCTATATTATCGATCCGCTTTTATTCGTGGAAAAATAGACATCATTCGCATCACCGAGATTCAATTGGGTAAGACTTTGTGGGTAGGATTAAAACCTGCATTATCAACCAAGGGAATGATTATCAAATACAACACATATGACGAAATTTATCTGGCACCTGTCAACAATGAAACACTCACTGATGCATTAGTAAAAATCAATCCTGACATTGAATTAAGTAAGAAAGATTAATTTATCAGATTATTTAAATAAAAAAAGCCTATTCGCGATGAATAGGCTTTTTGTTGTGGGCGATGAGGGATTCGAACCCCCGACCCCCTCGGTGTAAACGAGGTGCTCTGAACCAGCTGAGCTAATCGCCCGAATTGGGTAGTAATCTATAATTGTGGGCGATGAGGGATTCGAACCCCCGACCCCCTCGGTGTAAACGAGGTGCTCTGAACCAGCTGAGCTAATCGCCCGAATTGTGACTTAATCTAAAAATTGTGGGCGATGAGGGATTCGAACCCCCGACCCCCTCGGTGTAAACGAGGTGCTCTGAACCAGCTGAGCTAATCGCCCGAATTAACTTTTATTTTAAATATTGTGGGCGATGAGGGATTCGAACCCCCGACCCCCTCGGTGTAAACGAGGTGCTCTGAACCAGCTGAGCTAATCGCCCAAATATATATTTCTATAAATTCGGAAATTTCAATATGTGTAAGAATGGTGGGCGATGAGGGATTCGAACCCCCGACCCCCTCGGTGTAAACGAGGTGCTCTGAACCAGCTGAGCTAATCGCCCTTTCTTAATGAACGTGTAATCGTGTGTTGATTACGGGTGCAAATATACGACGGGATTTTATGTTTGCAAGCTTTTTGAAACTTTTTTTTATAAAATTTCTGCTACAACAAAGGTACTTCCCCCTATATAAATCAAGTCTTCTGCCTTTGCTTCTTCCCTAGCTTTTTCATAAGCTTCTGGTATTGAATTACAAACATCTCCTATCAATCCAAATTCTCTCGCCTTTTCTGCTAAAATATTTGCATCTAATCCGCGAAAAATATTTGGCTTGGCAAAGAAGTATTTTGCCTCTTTAGGTAAAAAAGGAAGCACTCCACTCAAATCTTTGTCATTTACCACCCCAAAAACAACATATAATTGATTGTATTTTTCCCCTTTCAACTGTTCCATCACAATTGAGATTCCGTGTTCATTATGGGCTGTATCAGCAATAACCTTTGGTTTTTCCTGTAAAACCTGCCAACGTCCTTGTAATTTGGTATGTGCAACCACGTGAAGTAATCCGTTGCGCTCATCATCTTCGCTAATTTTCCAATCCTTTCGCAACAACTCGATCACTTGACGAACGCTGCGTATATTTTTTTGTTGATAGATTCCTTTTAAGTCAGACGTCCAGGTATTAGCTTCATATGTTTCTGAAGCAAAATAAAGCGGACTATGCATCTCTTTTGCCTTAGCAATAAAAACGGGTTTTGTTTCTGCGGTGTATTCTCCAACAACAACAGGAACACCTTCTTTAATAATACCTGCTTTTTCTCCTGCGATGGCCTCAAGCGTATCTCCTAAAAAAGCTACGTGATCTTTACCTATATTAGTAATAACGGATACTAAAGGTGTAATAATGTTGGTTGCATCCAAGCGCCCTCCCATTCCTACTTCAATAACCGCAATATCTACTTGCTCTTCTTTAAAATATTGAAAAGCCATTCCTACAGTCATCTCAAAAAAACTCAACGACTCTTTTTCAAAAAAAGACTTGTTGGTTGCAATAAAATCAACAACAAAAGCTTCGGTTATTTCTTCTCCATTAATCTTAATGCGTTCTCTAAAATCTTTTAAATGTGGAGACGTATAAAGCCCTACTTTATATCCTGCCTCTTGTAAAACAGAAGCTAGCATAGATGAAGTAGATCCCTTACCATTGGTACCCGCAATATGCAGGGTTTTAATCTCCTTTTCTGGGTGATTCAAATGCGCAGCTAACTTCTCAATATTTGACAAATCTGCTTTATATGCTATTGCTCCTTGTTGTTGATACATGGGCAACTGTTCAAACATCCACAAAACGGTTTCTTGATAGGTCATAAGTCCAAAAGGAATAGTTATTCTTTATTACTAAGTATTAAAAACAGCATGTATACCATACCATTAGGTCAAAAGCACTAAGATATCTTCTTTCACCCACGCCAAAGATAGGTTGTTTTTAAGGTTTCAAGCAAATGGATTAACGTTTAAAAACACGGATTTAAAGAGCGACATAACAAGGCGCTATTACCAAACAGGATCGTAAATATCGTAAATGACTCCTGAACTATGATCATAAGAGGCTCCCGTAACACTGGCTAATGTATTGACTTCATCTCGCACTTTCAATACCCCTAGCAAGGCAAAGATCAGGGCTTCTTTATAATTGACGAGTGCTGTATTGGGCACTTCAAACTGATAGTTTGTCGCATAATGGCCAATGCGACTCAGTAGAAAGGTATTAAATGCCCCTCCTCCAGTTACCACAATTTTCGCTCCTGTTGGCAAATCTATACCTTTAGCGATTTGCATGGCTATATGTTCAACTAAAGTTGCCAGATAATCTGTTGGGCTTACTGGATACAAGGCTAGTATAGGATGGATTGAACTGGAAACAAATTCTACACCTAGCGATTTAGGTGGTGTTTTAGCATAATAATCCAATGCATTCAACGCCTCTAATAATGGGTAACAAACATGGCCTTCTTTTGCCTTTGTCCCTTCAGGATCATATAATAAGCCTAATTTATTCGCTTGTTCATTTAGCAGTACATTCACCGGACACAGATCGAAAGCAATGCGATAGTGCAAGTGATTTTCATACGACACATTGGCAAATCCGCCCAAATTCAAACATGCGGTATAATCGCTAAAAAGCAAACGGTCTCCTATAGGGACTAAAGGTGCTCCTTGTCCGCCAAGTAATACATCTTGCACGCGAAAATCACAAACAACTTTTTGTTGAATGAGATCTGCGAGTATAGGAAGGTTACCAATTTGAACGGTATATCCCAAATCAGGACGATGCAAAATAGTATGTCCGTGAGAACAAACGAAATCAATTGTTTCGAGGGCATTTTCTTGTATAAAAGCAGTAATGACACTTGCTAAATACACCGTATATTCCTCATCCAATTGATCTAAAGCTTCTTTATTCAGCGTTATAGCCTCTTTTAACTTATTTCTCCATTGCGTTGAATAAGATATTGTTTGCCCTTTTTGAAGTTCAAAAGACCACTTTCCCTCCCGAACATTCAACTGAACATAGACGATATCAACCCCATCTAGAGAGGTCCCTGACATGATTCCGATAACGTGGTATTGACTATTTTTCATAGGTATAAATTTACGTATACTAATTGAATATTTGATATTATTCCGCTATATTTGAACGGATAAATTTTCTAGATTACAAAGAATAAAATAAACACTCAATGGATTTTAAATTAACAGAAGAACAGCTAATGATTCAGCAAGCTGCTCGCGATTTCGCACAGACTGAATTATTACCAGGCGTTATTGAAAGAGATGAACATCAAATTTTCCCAACCGAACAAATTAAAAAACTTGGAGAACTAGGTTTCTTAGGGATGATGGTTGATCCAAAATATGGTGGAAGTGGATTAGATAGTGTATCGTATGTAGTAGCAATGGAAGAAATTGCAAAAGTAGATGCTTCTGCTGCTGTAGTTTTATCTGTTAATAACTCTTTGGTTTGTGCTGGATTAGAAAAATACGCTAACGAAGAACAAAAAGAAAAATATTTGAAACCCGTAGCATCTGGAGAGGCAATTGGTGCTTTTTGTTTATCAGAACCTGAAGCAGGATCAGATGCAACTTCCCAAAAGACAACAGCTGTTGATATGGGAGATTACTACTTGTTGAACGGTACAAAAAACTGGATTACCAATGGTAGTACTGCTTCGTTTTACATCGTAATTGCACAAACAAATCCGGAGAAAAAACACAAGGGAATCAATGCTTTCATTGTAGAAAAAGGATTACCTGGATTTGAAATTGGTGCAAAAGAGCAAAAAATGGGAATCCGAGGCTCTGATACGCATACTTTGCTTTTCACAGATGTGAAAGTACCTAAAGCAAACAGAATTGGCGAAGACGGATTTGGTTTTGCTTTTGCAATGAACGTTTTAAATGGTGGTCGTATTGGAATTGCCTCACAAGCGTTGGGAATTGCACAAGGTGCATATGAGTTATCTTTAAAATACGCGAAAGAGCGCAAAGCATTTGGAACAGAAATCATCAATCACCAAGCAATTGCTTTCAAATTAGCAGATATGGCTACTCAAATTTCAGCGGCGCGTATGTTGTGTTTAAAAGCGGCGTCGGAGAAAGATGCGGGACAAGACATTTCGGTTTCTGGAGCAATGGCGAAGTTATTTGCTTCAAAAACAGCGATGGACACTACTGTTGAAGCGGTTCAAATTCACGGTGGAAATGGATATGTAAGAGAATATCATGTTGAGCGTATGATGCGTGATGCAAAAATCACTCAGATTTACGAAGGAACTTCTGAAATTCAAAAAATTGTAATTTCAAGAGGTATTTCAAGAGACTAATTTTCAAGTTCTATATAAAGCAAAAGCGATCCAGTGGATCGCTTTTCTTTTGTATTAACCTATCAATTTATCTCATCTACTGTACTTGAATTGTAATCGGTAAAGTAAACTGAGATCGTACTGCACGATTATCTTGACGCGCTGGTTTCCATTTCGGCATTGTCTTTAAGACGCGAACTGCTTCTGTTCCCGCACCGTATCCTGGATCACGCATCACTTTTATATCGGTGATACTCCCATCTTTCTCAACAACAAAAGATAAAATCACTTGAACCTTTCCTCCCGTTGTATTGGGAATGTGTATTTCTCTAAATTTAGAAATAAAACTCTTACTAAAGTAAGCTAATCCTTCCATAGGTGCTGCGCTTTCTGTGGTAATGCGATAAATTTTATTCTCCAATTCTTCCGCAGTTCCTGTTCCTGCTTCAGTTCCAGTACCTCCTACCGTTGTTCCTGCTTCTTCTTTAATCAAAATATTGCCCTCGTCATTTCCTTTGATCGATGTATTGCCAATCAACACATCAACTAGATTCTCTTGTTTCGCAGGTTCTTCTGTTATTTCAGCAGCCGATGCAACTTCCAAAATAGTAAAGCGCTCCATATCGAGAACAGAAGCAGGTGCACTAGACTCTTCTGGAAGGTCCGTATCAATAATTGGCTTTACCTCTTCCACTTCTTCTTTAGGAAACACGACCTCATCTAATTCGACAACTTTATCTAAAGGATCTACATACTCAATTACACCACCGGCAAATGTAGGATTCGTTTCGTCAAAAAGGGAAGAAATAGCTGCTGGTGCAACAAATACCAAACCAAATAAACACAAACCACTTCCTAAGGCAAAAAGGGTTGTTCTTGGACTTTCTAGACGCAATTTGTAGGCTCCATATTGCTTATTTCTACCTGCAAATACAATATCTAACCAATCTTTTTTAAATAAATCATTCTTTGCCATACTATACATATTTAATTGATTAAACACAAAGATTGCCAAAACAAGTGGGCAATCAACCTTTTTTCAAGAACTAAAATAAATAGTTTATACTAAAGTTAATCATTTATAATTAATATCAAAATAAAAACTTAATTAATTTACACATACAATAAAAAAACAAATATAAGAAATGAAAATTCGCAATATTCAAATCTGTTTTTTAGATTTTTATGTTTCCCTAGGTTACACAGGGGAAAATTCAACAAACAGAACGAACATTTTGTACATTTGTAACTCAATACAAACACCTACTACAAGATGAAGCCCTCAAAATCGATTAAATTAAAAATAATATTCTTGTATATTATACTGCTAGGAGCGGTCTTCTTTTCGGGTTTTTACATCTATAAAGAAGCGAAAAAGTTTACCTTACCAGAAGAACAGGTAGTCAAAGAAAACAATAAAATATTCCTTGTCAGTAGTACATTAAACAACCTGTATTCTTCTGAGATCTACAGCAGAAACGCAATTGTAACAGGCAACAGCAAAGACATTAAGAGCTACTATTCTCACTTAGATACCTTAGTCAATCAAATTGAACAGATCAAATTAACCACAACAGATCGAGCTATTCATCAAAAGATAGATTTAGTTCAAGACTTGTTAAAAAAGAAGAAAGTTAGTTTTAACAATATCATCAAAGCAAGGAAAGAAATCAACGAAGATCGAAACTACAGTGAAGCGATTGACAAGATCTACGACATACGAGATGAAATTGAGAAAAAGATAGAGCCTATTGTTATCCAAACCAAGGAAAAGGAAAAGCGAAGTGCTTGGGCTCGACTATTTAAAGGAGACCATACGGATACGATCACCAAAACCATCAATTATCCTAGAGTAACGGATTCTATTATCAGTGCAATGGAAAACATTATTCTACAAGCACAACAAAAAGTTAACCAACAACAAGCAAATCTCTTAAAAGAGGAGCAAAAACTGATCATAGAAAACAAAAACATCACGAATGAATTGCGCAAAATACTAGAGAGTATTGAGCACAATTTACTCACCCTTTCCTATCAAAACATCAACGAATCAAAGGCGCGTATTAGTACCGCTTCGACCAATATTGCATACATTGGAGGATCGGCGTTATTCGTCATTATCATTTTGGGTTGGATCATCATCAAAGACATCAATCAAACCCAAGAATACAGATTAAAATTAGAGCAACTCAACCAAGAAAGAGAGGTCTTGTTGCGCAGTAAAACAATGTTGTTTGCTACAGTAACGCACGATTTACAAACCCCTCTAGGAAGTTTAATTGGCTTTGCCAACCTATTGGAAAATACAGAATTAAAACCCAAACAACGCCAATACCTCAACAATATACAAAGCTCAACGCAGTATATTGCCAATCTTATCAACGACTTAACTGATTTCTCACGACTAGAAAACAACAAAATAAGTATTCAAGAAAAAGCATTTAACCCGAAAGAGTTAATTGAAAGTATTTGTGCGCCTTTAGTGCCTAATGCAGAAAATAAAAAAATAAAATTAAAGTGGACGGTAAGTCCGGATCTCAACAATACTTTTATTTCAGATCCATATCGCCTCAAGCAAATTGTTACAAACTTAATCACTAATGCTTTAAAATTCACCCAACAAGGTGGTGTATTCATTGAGGCTCTTCGATTGGAAAACCAACTAGAAATCAAAGTTATCGATACGGGAATCGGCATCGAACAAAGTCAAATTGAAAATATATTTAAAGAATTTAGTCAAGCTAATGAAGGGATTGAAAAGCGCTTCGGAGGTACGGGATTGGGATTAAACATCTCCAAACGCTTGATTAATCTACTTCACGGAGAAATCAAAGTGGAGAGTATCTTAGGTGAGGGATCTATCTTTACGCTAACGCTTCCTCTTGAAGAGGCAGATATACAAACGAATTCCCTTACTTCTCCCCAACAATTTAAGGAGCATTTTACCATATTAACCCAAGACAATATCCTTGTCGTAGATGATGATAAAATACAATTACAGCTTATGGAGGAACTACTTTCTCCTATTTTCAAGAAGATAGATATACTCAACGATTCTTCAGAAATAGAAAGTGTATTGGCTCAGGAGCATTATGATCTTATTTTAAGCGATATTCAAATGCCTAAAATGGATGGTTTTGAAATGATTCACTTATTGAAAAACAATCCAGCCTACCGCGACATCCCTGTTGTTGCTTTATCGGGTAAACGCGATCTTACAGTAGAAGATTTTACTGAAGCTGGATTTACATCTGCACATCAAAAACCCATTCAATTACAAGAGTTACTGATTCTAATCACTCAACTCTTACATCCAACTCATAAACTTGAGTTAGTTTCTAAAGAAAGTCAAACTATTCCTCAAGCAAATCCTGAGCAATTATATGACATCAATCAAATTAAACAATTCATTGGTGACGATAGCGCAGCGTTGCGCAAATTCGTTGTTATTTTTGTAGATAGCACACAAGAAAACATCCTTGATCTTCATTATGCAAAAGATGATTTTGACTATCAAACAGTGAGCAATATTGCACACAAAATGCTGCCTATGTTTAAGCAACTTCAAATCAATCACCTCGTTCCCTCTTTAGAAAAACTCGAGGATAAGGCCATCGATTTTCAATCTAAAGAAGAGCTTTCGCTCTATATTGAAACACTCACCCAACAAATTCAACTCGTTGTGGCGGACTTACAGGAGAAATATTTGGATTAAAGAGCGGTGGTTTGTTCTTTGTTATGAGGTGATACTATCTTGAAAAAAATATACAGATACCTCATAACTGAAACTTTTTACTTTACTGTGAATTCATAAAAAAAAGGTGCTCTATTTTAGAGCACCTTTTTTTTTATTATTTTATACTAGCTACATCAACTAGTTCATTTGTTTCTGCATTGTAATCAATTCCTTCAAATTCGAATCCAAACAAGTTAAAGAAATCTTTTCTATAGCCTTCTAGATCGGAGATTTCGTTGATATTATCTGAGTTAATTTGCTCCCATAATTTAGCCACTTCAGCTTGAACGTCTTCTCTCATTTCCCAATCATCAACTCTGATACGACCTTCTGAATCTAAAGCTACTGCTTTGTCACTGTACAAACGATCATCAAACAAGCGATACATTTGCTCAATACATCCTTCGTGAATATTTTTCTCTTTCATTACTTTATACAATAAAGAGATATACAAAGGCACTACAGGAATTGCAGAACTCGATTGTGTAACTAACGCTTTGTTTACAGACACATAAGACACACCGTTTAAATCAGCTAACAAATTGTTGATTGTAGGAACTGTACCTTCTAAATCATTTTTAGCCATACCAATTGTACCATTGCGGTAGATAGGATATGTCAATTCTGGTCCGATATAAGAGTATGCAACTGTTTTAACACCATCAGCTAAAACACCCGCAGCTTTTAAATCTTCCATCCAAAATTTCCAATCTTCACCTCCCATTACAGCGATAGTATTATCGATATCACTTTGTTCAGTTACAGGATCAATGGTAATGTTTGAAACCACTCCGGTATGAAAATCTACCGTTTTATTTGAAAAAGGTTCATTAATTGGCTTCAATACTGACGCATAAGCCACTCCAGTTTTTGGATGTGTACGTCTTGGTGAAGCTAAACTGTAAACCACTAAATCTACCTGACCTAAATCTTGTTTGATCAAATCGATTGTTTGTTTTTTAATTTCATCAGAATAAGCATCTCCATTAATGCTTTTTGCATATAAACCAGCTTTAGCTGCTTCTGTTTCAAATGCTGCTGAATTATACCAACCTGCAGTTGCTGGACGACCTTCTGTTGCTGATTTCTCAAAGAAAACACCTATTGTAGCTGCATCAGATCCAAAAGCCGCAGAAATACGCGATGCCAATCCGAAACCTGTAGAAGCACCAATTACAAGTACTTTTTTAGGTCCATTCGCTATTTTTCCTTTTGATTTAACATAAGCAATTTGTTGTTTAACATGCGCTGCACATCCTTCAGGATGAGAAGTTAAGCAGATAAATCCACGAGTTCTAGGTTGTATAATCATTATTTCTATTTTTTTTCTTTACTAAGCTGTAAAATTATTTTAGTTCACAAAATTGAATACTTCAATGCTTATACAAATATAAGCAACTCTTTTTATATGCAAATGAAATATAGCAGGATTGTTAGTAGTGCGTTGACTACCTCGAAGAATTAAAAACAACAAAAGCATTCCCTTAAACGGAATGCTTTTATACTATTCTTTATTTTTTGTTACCTGTAAAACACACAATCTATCTGTTTTCCAGAATATTTGTGATGTATTCGGAAGGAGACATTCCCTCATATTTTTTAAATGCACGAAAGAAAGAAGTACGAGAATTAAAACCACACTCATCACCTAATTCAGATACAGAAATATCAAAATTTCTTTTTTCTAACAGATCTTTAGCGTATTCAACGCGCAATTTATTGATATAAGCGTTGAAATTCATTCCATATGTTGTTGAAAAAAACTGTGATAAATGGTGTTTGGCAATTTTACTTTCTTGCTCTAAGTCATCCAACGTGAAATTAACTTTCAAAAAGGATTCCTTTTCTAGTACAATCTGCTCCACTTTAACTTTATAAGCGAGTAAAACATCTTCTGTTAGTTTTGATTTTTCATATTTTAAAAGAGCTTGTTGCTCTTCTTCTGTTCGATCTGTTTCTCCATCTGTTATAGGAACTACTTTAACATACTTCAAACGTGCCATATAGTAATTAAAGATAACAATAGAAAAGCACAACAGAGCCAGATAGGTTATTGACATATCGTAATATAGAATGTTATTGTAAAAAACAACACCCAAGCAAACCAACGCCATAAAGATCATAATCCACATCACCCGCAAGATTAACAAGCGGATATTGTTATTCAACAACAGTTTATTAATTTTAAAATATCCTGTAAATGAGTAACCGATGTATTGAAAAACTTCAACAAAATAAAGGACTAATAAATAGCGATAAGTTTCGACCGATCCCATTGTAAACTGGTTGCCTATTAAAAAAGCGTAAAAACCAAGTAATACAAGAGTAGGAATAAAATGAAGAATAAAGATAAACTTATTTGATTCTTTATTTTCTTTATTAACCTCTTCTGTTAGCAAAACCAAACAACAATAAAACGTTGGTGCATAAACCGTATTAAGGGGCAATCCCAAATGAACCAAGCGATAATCAGACCAAAGTAATCGGCTACACAAAATCGTAATTAAGTGAAGTACAAAAAACAACAAAAAAACGTTTAGCATTTTTTGTGTTTTTGTAGAAGTTGTCAATTTATTGTTTACAATAAACGATATGCTTCCAAAAATAATGGCTGCTGTTAATACAATTAAGTTAAAATAGAATTCCATACCCGGACGGCTATACGATTTGACTACGATACACAGAAGGAGTCTTACCTACGAACAGCTTAAAGTATTTATTAAATGTTGATTTAGAACTAAATCCACATTCTTCTACAATAGCTTCTATTGTCAAATTATTTCGCTCTTGTAACAATTCTTTTGCATGCAAAATTCTGTACTGAGCTACCATATGATAAAAAGAAGAGTTCAACTGGTGATTAATCACTGCTGATACTTCTTGTTTATTCAAACTAACTGCACCCGCTAAATCCTCTAATGAAAAAGAATTAGCTAAAAAGTCATCACTTGTTTCAAAAAACTGAATAATAACGCGTTCTTTATCTTCTAATCCTGTCTGAAAAGAGCGAATATCCGTTTTATTTACGATGAAATTAGGAACTTGATTCAGCAAGCCTTTATTACCACCCTGAATATTCACTAAACTCAACAAGCTGAATAACAACACCAAAACCGTCAATCCAACTTGAAAGAATACATATTCCACGCCAAAATCTGCAAAGATATAAGTCATGACAAAGAAGATTGTTTTAGCGATTAAACACGCGATTAGATAATTACAGAAAAAACCAATAAATCCCAATACGCTTTGATTCGTACTCGAAGGTTCAATACTTTTCACCTCCTTATACAATAGCATTAAATAGGTTAATACATAAGCAAAAATAATTGAACCAAAGTACTTAAATGGAAATAAGCTCGGTAGCAAGATTACTACCACCACAATGCTGTAGTGGAATAAAAACTCTCCTACAGAAGGTTCTACTTTTCTTGCTGTTTTTCTGGTAAAGAAATACAATAAAGGAATAGCTAAGTGATTGAAATTAAGACTAATTCCTAAGCAAATCACAATAAGCTGAATCAGAGAGATAGCTAAAATGCTCTTAACGATACTCTCGAAGTTAAAATGGCCTCGTAAAAAACCATCAAATGTTTTAATTAGTTTCATAATGTTAGTGGTGATGATGTATTAATATAATACCTCTACCCTCACATATTGCGCCGTGACTATACTGCATAGCTATATAGCACGATTCTCTATTAAGTGGGGACTTAAGATAATAGATGTTCGCCTATTACTACTTTTTTTACTTTCGTTTAAAGCGTGACAAAATTATTATTTATTTTTAGATTAACATATTATTTAACACTACAAAATGAGATTTACACATTATACAAATAATCGCATTTAACTTTTTATTATACTTAACTTCTCAAGGAAAAATACCCTTAGTCATCAAATAATTTTACCAAATAACAATTATTTTTATATTAATTTATATCCATTTAATATAATAAACTCAACTGATTCACTAATTCGCTGTTTTATTTCCCACGTTAAACAGTCTCTTAGCTTTTTTTTGTTCACCAATTAAAACTCAAAATCACTTGAGTGGATACATCTCATACAATAATCTCATTTTGTATACCCATTAGACCATATGACTCTAAAAAAGTCACATTTCTTTTTGTTTTTTTGTTTGATTAACAAACAAAACACAAAGAATAATTAAACAAAACCACACAAAAAACAACGAAATAATCACTGAAAATACATAAAAGTAAAAAACACCAGCACCCATACGTTAAATACACAATCAAATTCACAATTCGATCTTCTATCATTATTTTTCAAATAAAGCGATTTAAATCAGAGTCAACCCTCTATATGCATCCAAATATCTCTTAATGAGACTTACACCCCATTGTTGCATTCCATTACCTATTCCTTCATCTTTGTTTTTCCCCAGATAGGTCGATCCTCTAAATACCAATTGATTACTTCTATTTAAAATCTAGAGAGGATAAACCAAACGCCTTGTATAGCAAACAAAAAAAGCCCTAAAATGCAAAAACATTTTAGGGCTTTTTTTTATTTGTGTTTTCTTTACTTCGTTTCTTCTGTATCAACAGGTTCAACAACCGCTTCTTGACTCAAAACTTTTAATGGATCGTAGCTTTTCACTTCCCATGAAGGATCCGTTAAATCAAGGTAAAAATAATTGACATTGTCATTTTTATCAAATGCTCCGTTTTTATTAATATCTTCTATAGTTCTAAAATACAATCTATTCTGAACCTCTATAACAGTCCAATCTAACAATTCTTGCAAGTAAGGGCTTAGCTTTTTAAAATCTTTTCCGCTACCTCTACTAATATAAAGTGTTTTAATATCATTGGAATCAATTTTGCCGTCTCGATTTGTATCTGCATCAAAGACATTATACACCAAGATATTTTTCTTTATTTTTTCTGCCATCGTATTTAAATACACCACAGATTGAATTTGAATTGTCTTTGTTGTCAAAGGTCTAATATCGGTAGAATCTTTATGTTGAAACATCAAATTTTCTAAATACCCTGTAATTTCAAATGGAACGTAATTGGAAACAGTATATGAAAACTGACTAACTTTACTTGTTCCGTATTTACTAGGGCTCGCATATACTCTAACTTCCCCCACAGGGTGTATTAGATATGGTGAACTACCAACAACCAAGGGTAAATCGGCGATTCTGATATCTTCTGTTTTTTCTTTTACTACTTCTTGTTGTTCCGATGTTTTTACCTCATCTTTATAAATAACTTTGGGTTTCTCCTCTTGTCCTTTACAAGAAAAAAACAGCACAACGAAAAAAATACTTGCTACTAAACCTAATTTTGTTTTCATTCTTTTCACTATTGATGATTCAAAGATACGTTTTTTACAAATGCAGGGGCAAAAAATTAAAACGTTAATGCTATTTTCATATTAAACGTCCTACTAGTCATAAAATTTGGAATTGCATATGCTTTTTGGCTACTTAGATCGCGAATCCACGTATTGGTAATGGCATTTTCTATATTAAACACATTGTATATTTCGATCCCTATTTGCAGTTGTTCAATTCCTTGTAACCATTTGCTATCCTGTCCGATCTCCGCGTCTTTAAATACATAATTAAATCCGATATCGGCTCTTTTGTAATCGCGCAATCTACCTTGGTAGAGGTAAGGATCCACATAAGAGGGTGATCCGCCTGGTAGTCCTGTATTATAGACTGCATTTAAGTATAATTTTAAATTGGGAATACTTGGAACATAGTCTTGAAACAACATACCAAATTTAAGTCGTTGATCGGTAGGTCTTGCAATATAGCCTTTGTCTTGATAATTTTCTTCGGTCTTCATATATCCAAAACTGATCCACGATTCTGTTCCTTGAATAAATTCACCATAGAGTCGAACATCTGCTCCATAAACATAGGCTTTCGCATCGTTATTGGCAACATAGCGCAAACGCACATTATCTAAAGTATAAA
The DNA here is from genome assembly GCF_014145635.1 of Myroides sp. WP-1. Taxonomy (GTDB): domain Bacteria; phylum Bacteroidota; class Bacteroidia; order Flavobacteriales; family Flavobacteriaceae; genus Flavobacterium. The sequence goes on along the minus strand of NZ_JACHTC010000004.1, from coordinate 22,586 downwards.
TATTTACATCTTGTAAATTCTTATAATAGACTTCTGATTGCATGCGGAAATTTTTATTCCACATTTTAAATTGATAGTGATGCCCTAAAACAACGGTCCAAGCTTTTTGTGCTTTTAAATCGGGGTTTAACGTACCGTCAAATCCTCTATACTCTCGATAAGATGGAGGTTGTTGATACAAACCAATAGACAAACTAAATAGCATATCTTTTTCCCAATTACTTGGTTCTATACCAATTTGCACTCTTGGACTCATGACTACTTTTCCTTGATCTGCTTGAGACATTTTCCACCACTGCATTCTTGCTCCAGCGTTTAAGCTAATTTTAGCCCATTGTGTATACGCATTTTTATTCCATTCTCCATATGCCATCACGCGATCAACATCAACGGTTTGCTGGTTGTGAAGCGCTGCAAAGGCGCCATTACTTGGTGATACATAACCGAGCGAATCGATCAATTCCCATTCAGACAATCGATCTCGAGTATTTTCATGTACATATTTTATTCCCCATCGCAAAGCGGTAGTTGAATCGTCAAATAGGTATTTTCCTTTTACCTCAGCACTCAAAGACAAGGCATCGTAATTGTTTCTTGCATGAGAATATTGAGAAGCCACTCCCTTCCTGATCGGCAACGGGTTTTCTATCTCCGTTCCAAAGAGTGGGTCATTGTCGTATTCTGCTTGATCCACTACTAAATAAGACGCTTCTATATCAAAATACTCTTTTTCTTGAGTATGATAAGCTGAAAAAATTCCTTCAATCGTTGTTTGTTCTGTTTTATACGTCGAAACTAGTGCTCCAAATAGCGAACTATATTGATCTTCTTCTTTTCCGTTGTACAAAATCGACACATTAGATGCATTATATCCTCCAAATGAAACATTTGTTCGATTGGGCTCATACTTGTATTGATTACCTGTAATATTTCCAATAAAACTAAAATCCCATTCTTCGTTCCACTTATATTGTAGTACCGCCTGTGCATCCATAAAAGAAGGACGATAATATCCATCATCGTCTTTGCGATTCATCAACAGGCGGTTGTTGTGGTAACGCATTCCCAAGATAGCAGTAAACGTTTTATCTTTAGAAACAAGATCTACAGTTGCGCCCGCACCTATGAAACTAGCTTGAAGATAGGCTTTATTTTGTGTGGGTTTTCGATAAGTAACTTCTAAAACAGAAGACAATTTATCTCCATATCTTGCAGTAAATCCCCCTGCTGAAAAAGAAACATCTTGCACCATAGTCGGATTGATAAAACTCAATCCTTCTTGCTTTCCTGAACGGATTAGAAAAGGTCGATACATTTCCACGCCGTTAACATAGATTAAATTCTCGTCAAAGCTACCACCTCTAACCGAAAATTGATTGCTTAGTTCATTGTTAGAATTAACACCGGGCAACGTGGTGAGCATTGTTTCCACTCGATTACTTCCTGTCACAACATCTGATACTCCAGTAAGGGTAGTACTCGATAAGTCGCGATCTACTCCTGTATTGCTATTAAAAATTTCAACTGTAGGCATTAGGTGATTGGACAACTCTTGCTCACTTGGCTTTACTTCTTCCACTTGCGCTTGCACTCCATTACACGTGATCTTTATTTTCCGAACTTCATTCGCATGCAAGCGAAACTTTTCCGTAACTAAACAAAGACTACCTATAAACTTCAACTGAAGAGATTCATTGGCTGGCACTTCGATTGAGAACTCACCTACTGCATTGGTTTTTGTTTTTACCATCACACCATCACGCAACAAGACTAATATTTCCTCTACTTTATCTGCATTTTCTTCTACAACAATACTTCCTTTCAAGGTAGCTTTATCTTGTGCATAGGTAGCTATACACAACACAAAAGATAGTAGTGTTATTCCCAATCGATTTATCATAGTTTACTTTCTAAAAAAATGAGTTGAATAAGTTGCTTCATTATTCATGTTATCTGTTACCTTAATAACAACATCATTGCGCCCTGATCCCACGACTCCATCACGGAATAAATGTACTATTTTTTTTGTTTTATAATCATAATCCAACAAGATCCACTTGCCGTTGATGGTTCCTTCAATTGTATTGATTCCCGTATCGACATCTTGTATTAGAAAAGAAATTTCGCTGGCATTGCTCAGCCAATCTCCCTCTTTAAAACTCGGTTGGTAAATCTTGGGCGGTGTATTGTCAATCCCATAGCTATAATTACCTAGTTTTTTGGTATAAGCGGTGAATAAATTGCCCTTTTTATGTGTTTTAAGGTAGCTTTTACTTCCATTTGGTGCTACTTGAGCGAGATATGCTTTTTTCATATCGGCTTCGTTCAAACCAAAACTGCTCATATCTACCGTTAGTGTAATATTCTTAAACGCCGCTACTTCATCTTTGTGCAAGGTTACAATCTTATCTTTAGCATCAAATAAAAACGTAAAATCTTGGTAAAACGTATTGGCGGGAATACTCACCGTAGCAAAGTTTTTTTCCAAAATCATTTCTCTTGTAGAAACCACCTCATAACTTTCGGCACCGGAGACATCTTTACTTTCTACGCGAGCGACAAAATCGTCTGCATACACAATTGGAATTTCGATGGTTGTTTGATTACCGTGATAATCAGAGGCCACTATTTTATAGGTATAGCTTTCACCTGGTTTGACATCTAACACGCCATTTGTTCCTTTGTCAACAGTTAAAACAGACAAAGGATAGGGTTTATCGATAAACATTTTTTGCACTTTGCTTTTGGTGCGACTTGCATGACCATAATCAATTAATGCGTTGACAAAACCAGATTCACTGAATGCAAAAGTATCGAACTGGTAACTAAAGCTTGGTTTTCCGTTGACAAAAGTAGCCACTTTGTAAACACCATTTTTATTTGCATTATAATTTGCGGTGTCATACATATCGATTCCAAAACTTATTTTACCTTTTGCCGTAATGGGATCGGCAGTTAAAACTCCATTAATGGTTTTATAAGTCAATGCCACAGGCCTGATCGTCTTATTGATAACAGCATCTTGAGAGATGGGATAGGCATACACGGAATTTACGGTTGGTGCTTCTGTATCGGTGAGCATTGCTTTCATTCCCCAACTCAATGGATTGACAATAGCTTGTGTTTTAGTATCGCGAAATTCGTAGTGTAAGTGAGGACCACCAGATCCACCTGTATTCCCAGTATAAGCGATAATATCGCCTTTTTTAACGGGAATTTCATTGCGTTTAGGAAAGATTTCTATTTCAAAAACGCGTTGTTTATAATGCGTATCAAAAACGCGTTGAGCAATTGCTCCTTCATAGCTACTCAAATGCCCGTAAACGGTTGTCATCCCGTTGGGATGATCAATATAAAGTGCTTTTCCATATCCCCAAGTAGATACCTTAATACGAGAAACATAACCATCTGCTGGAGCATAGACAGGTAATCCAATGCGCTGTTGAGTTTTAATATCTAATCCCGCGTGAAAGTGACTTCCCCTAAGCTCGCCAAAATTTCCTGAAGCGTGAATAGCAATATTTAAAGGGTTGGCAAATTCTAAAGACTGAGATTGTCCAAAAGCAACAAGAGCAGAGAAAACAAAAATTCCAGTTAAACTCTTTTTCATTTCATATAATTTATTGCTAAAATAAAGAATAATCTAAAAACGCACCCCCTTCTTTTGGAGAAATACCGCTTGATATTTTAGTTTCTTTTGAATAGAGAACGACATTAACACATTCCCTTTAGTTTTCAAACAATTAACAATTCTTTCAGTATCCAATCGTATTTTGCACTACGTATCTAACTAGTTCCTATCATAAGCTCAACTAGGAATAAAAAAGTTGAAATATTTTTCATTAGCTAGTTATTAATCAATTTCCGAGCTGATCGCGCGAACTTTTAGCAGAAAATATTTTAAAATCTAAATACAAATTGTAACTTTGTAAAAGAATAGTGAATATTTATTTTGTGACATGAGTGAACTAACGGACATAATTAATGCATTGGAAGTAAAGTTTGCAAAACTTGTACAAAGATTAGATCAATTAGAAGCTGAAAACAATAAGCTCAAACAAAACTTGATCGAGGCGCAGCAGGAGATTCTACAAAATGAGACGCAATTAGACGACATTTATAAAAAGTACGAATCACTACAGTTAGCCAATTCACTATTGGGCAGTGACGAAGGAAGAAAAGATACGAAACTCAAGATAAATTCATTGATAAGAGAGATTGACAATTGTATCGCTCAACTCAGTAAATAAAGCTAGCTATGAGTCAGAATGAACAACTAAAAATCAAGATATCGATAGCTGATCGTGTATACCCTTTAACGGTAACCTATGCACAAGAAGAAGCTTTGCGCTCGGCGTCAAAGAAGATTGATATCATGATAAATCAGTTTGAGGAGAGCTATGCGGTACGAGATAAGCAGGATGTTTTGGCTATGTGTGCCTTGCAATTAGCATCGCAGACTGAGCAAAAAACAATTGACAAATCTGAGAATTACAATAAAGCTGTTGATCGATTAGTTCGATTGGATGAGGCTTTGGATCGTATACTTTCGAAATAAAAACACGTTCTTATTTAAAGGAAAAACTAAAAAAAGATACTGCTCACATTAGTAAACCGTTTTGATAAACTCAACACTAACAAATTAAAATGGGTGAATCGTTGCTACTAAAGCATGCTGCATTACTGCAGATCCTTGAAAAGCAAGCTAACCCAAAACTTGTTTAAATTCAGAGTTTATGCAACTCTACTGATGTGGGCTTTTTTTTATATAATTATAAAACACATATGGATATACTATTTATTGTTGGAGGAGTTTTAGTAGGTGCAAGCATCGGTTTTGCAATTGCAAAATACCTGGAGAAAAACCATGCTTCTTCTATTTTACAAAACGCTAATAATGAAGCTAAGACAATTATACGCGACGCAAAAACAGAAGGAGAGTCTATTAAAAAGGAGAAAATTCTTCAAGCAAAGGAGAAATTTATCGAGCTAAAGGCAGAACATGAGCAAGTGATTTTATCGAGAGATAAAAAAATGGCAGAAGCTGAAAAGAGAACTCGAGATAAAGAATCACAAATCTCAAACGAACTTTCTAAGGCAAAAAAGGCATCTGAAGAAAGTGAGAAAATAATCAAAGATTACGATGCTAAATTAGAGCACGTAGAAAAGAAACAAGAAGAAGTTGAGCGTTTACACCGCACTCAAGTAGAACAATTGGAGATTATTTCTGGTTTAACAGCTGAAGAGGCAAAAAACCAAATCATCGAAAGTTTGAAAACAGAGGCAAAAGCGGATGCGATGTCTTACATTCAAGATACAATAGAAGAGGCAAAATTAACGGCGCAACAAGAAGCGAAGAAGATTATCATCAATACGATTCAACGTGTAGGAACAGAAGAAGCAGTTGAAAACTGTGTGTCTGTATTCAACATCGAATCAGATGATGTAAAAGGGCGTATCATTGGTCGTGAAGGAAGAAACATTAGAGCTATCGAAGCTGCAACAGGTGTAGAAATCATTGTAGATGATACTCCAGAAGCTATTATTCTTTCTTGTTTTGATCCTGTAAGACGTGAAATTGCACGTTTATCATTACACCGTTTGGTTACAGACGGACGTATCCACCCTGCTCGAATTGAAGAAGTTGTTGCTAAAACAACCAAACAAATTGAGGAAGAAATTATTGAAATCGGAAAGAGAACAGTTATCGATTTAGGTATTCACGGTCTACACCCTGAATTAATCAAAATCGTTGGTCGTATGAAATACAGATCGTCTTACGGTCAAAATTTACTTCAACACTCTCGTGAAGTCGCTAAATTATGTGGTTTAATGGCTGCTGAATTAGGATTAAACGTTAAGTTGGCAAAACGCGCTGGATTGTTACACGATATTGGTAAAGTTCCAGAAACAGAAAGCGAACTTCCACACGCAATCTTAGGAATGCAATGGGCGGAGAAATTTGGTGAAAAACCAGAAGTTTGCAATGCAATTGGAGCGCACCACGATGAAATTGAAATGACAACTTTAATTGCACCAATCATTCAAGTATGTGATGCGATTTCAGGAGCAAGACCAGGAGCGAGAAGACAAGTATTAGATTCTTATATCCAACGTCTAAAAGATCTTGAAGGTATTGCCAATGAATTTGGAGGAGTTAAAAACTCGTATGCGATTCAAGCTGGTAGAGAATTGCGTGTGATTGTAGAAAGTGAAAAAGTATCCGATGAAATGGCTGCTACATTATCTTTCGATATTTCACAAAAAATTCAAACAGAAATGACGTATCCAGGTCAAGTAAAAATTACTGTTATTAGAGAAACAAGAGCAATTAACATTGCGAAATAATACCAAAAAAGCGAAAGAAATTCTTTCGCTTTTTTTATTATAGGCCTTTTTTCTTTGTCTTGTATGGTTTAAAGAGTTTTCTTACACTCACAATTTCTGCATTACTCCTTATTTTCTACTTCTTGGATGATAAGTATCCATGACACCTTTTAACTTTTCGCGGCTTATATGCGTATATATTTCCGTGGTTAGGATAGATTCATGTCCCAACATTAATTGAATCATGCGAATATCTGCACCATTTTCTAATAAGTAGGTCGCAAATGAATGTCGAAAGCTATGTGGACTTATGTTTTTTTGAATATTAGCTGCTTTAGCTGCTTGCTTAACAATAGTAAAAATCATCGCCCTAGTTAAGCGTCCTCCTCTTCGATTCAGGAATACAACATCACTATCTTCTTTCTTTACATTCATATGATCGCGTATGCTGCTCTTATAAAGCACTACCCATTGCATGGTAGTTGGATCTATGGGTACAAATCGATGCTTACTTCCCTTTCCAATAACACGAATAAATCCTTCCTCAAAAAACAAATCACTCAAGCGCAGGTTAACCAATTCACTAACGCGCAATCCGCAGCTGTAAAGCAATTCTAGCATTACTTTGTTTCGATAGCCCTCTGAAGTGGATTGATCTAAAGTCGCAATCATTGCATCTATTTCTTCAACCGCTAGAACTTCAGGGAGTTTACGTCCTAATTTTGGAATTTCCAATAAATCTGTAGGAGCCTTTTCTATTTGCCCATCAACAATCAAAAAAGTAAAGAAACTCTTTAACCCTGAAATAATACGCGCCTGAGATGTCGGCGCTAATAGAGTAGAAATCTGATACACAAACTCATTGACATGTTCCGCAGTAACCTCTTTAGGTGTTATATCTACCGCACTATAGCTCAAAAACCGAACAAACTTGAGTAAATCTAATTCGTAACTTTCAATAGAGTTTTCTGCCAAGCCGCGTTCTAACTTTAAGTAATAGATATAAGATTGAAGGGTATTTTGCCAGTTTGTAGTACTCATTTTTGTGTTGTGCTTTTGTTCAAAGATAAAAAAAAGAGCTTCAAACTGAAGCTCTTTTATATAATCTATTATTTACCGTTCTGTGATTAGAATTTGTAAACTAATCCGAATGTAGCGTTGTCAAAGAAGTTATTGAAAACGTTTAAGTTTGCTTCTGTTTCAGAAATTGTTCCCTGTTTGTTTCCATCGATTTTGTGATCGTGGTTTCCGTAAGAGAATACATTACCTAATGTGAAAGCTACAGCTAATTTTTCAGTTAGGAAATAGTTAAATCCTAAATCGATACCTGCTTGAATACCTGTCATTTTGTTTTTAACAGCAGAGATTTCTTTTTGATCGTATCCAACACCTACTTCTGCGAAAGTTTTGAAACGGTTACCTAATTCTAAGAAGTAGTAACGCGCATATACTCCAGCATATAAGTTTGTAGCTACTCTATCACCGAAAACTTCTTGCTCTCCTTTACCAAAAGCTAAAGACGCTCCAACAGCAACTTTATCAGATAAGAAATATCCTACTTTCGGGTTGAATTTGTACGTAGTGATTTTGTCTTTGTTTCCAGAATCAGAATTTTTATTCACTTTATCAGAAATTTGGAAACTTCCTTCAATCATGATGTTTCCTTCTTGGAATCCAAAAGTTGGTTTTTCTTTTTCTTGAGCGTTAGCTGTGAATCCAAAAGCAGCAACAGCTACTAACGATAGTACTAATTTTTTCATATTCATTAATTTTTTTCTATTAACTGAGAACGAAATTACAGCATCTCACCCCAAAACAGCGTTTATTTAATAAAAATATAACATTAAAGAAACCTTAGATATTTAAATTTTTAACATGGTATTGTAAATCAATTAGTTATTACGTTAGTACAATTTGTTAATATTTACTTAATTTATGTATTTTCATCAATAAAAAACAGCTAAATATCCTAACAACCACAGAATGAGAGGAAACTCAAAAAATGGAGTCACAAATATTCATATCACCTTTGTTTAATCAACCTAATATTAAATATCTTTGTTTTATTGTTCCACTAAATTAAAATCATGAAAATACTAATACTCAATGGTCCAAACCTAAATTTATTAGGTAGAAGAGAGCCTGAAATTTATGGAGATAAGAGTTTCGACACGTATTTTGAGCAATTGCAAGTAATGTTCCCAAACGTTGAACTTGTTTATTTTCAATCTAATATTGAGGGGGTTTTACTTGATAAATTACACGAAGTAGGTTTTAGCTATGCTGGTATTGTTTTTAATGCAGGGGCATATACACATACTTCTATAGCACTTGGTGATGCCATTTCGGCTATTACAACACCGGTTATTGAGGTTCATATTTCCAACACACATGCACGTGAGTCTTTTCGCAAAGAATCTAAACTAGCGGCTGCTTGTCGAGGAGTTATACTCGGTTTTGGTTTAAAAAGTTATGAACTAGCCTTGCGTGCTTTGGTAGATTAATGAATAACATTGTAAAAAAGATTGTTTCCACTTTTGTGTTCCTCCTAGTATTCATATTAGGAGCCAATAGCTATGGGCAAACCATAACAGGAAGGGTGTTGACGGAACAACAAACTCCTGTAGCAAATTGCTTGGTTTTTATTCCTGGGAGTATCCAACATACACGCACAGATAACGATGGTTTTTTTACAATTACATGGAACAAGAAACTTCCTCTTTACTTGCAAAAAGAGGGTTTTGAAAATGAAAAAGTAAAGTATAAAGATGTAAGTGATACCTTTATCATTCAATTGCGTTCGTTAGATAAACGCAACATCCTTTATACTGAGCAACAGGATTATTACGCCTCCTATTTGCTTTCTTTGGTTTATGACAACTTTACAAAGCGTACGGATAACTATCAAGTTTCTTATTATGCAAAAGGTGATTTACAACTCAATACTCAACGAGCTTCTTATTTAGGACAAAAGCGCAAAGATTTGGATCCTGCTTTGGATATTGATAGCGAACAAGAAGGCAATTTTATTTATCTAAGCGAAATTCACTCTGACTTAGATTATCGAGATAAACTCATTAGCAAAGAAACAGTTCATGCGTTGCAACAAAGAGGAAATTCGAAAGATCTACTATTTTTAACGGGTACAGACAACGACTTTAATATTTTTAGTTCTGAGGTATCCAAGCAAATTACGGTTGTTTCTCCTCTTCTTCCCTATGCTAATTCATACTATTTCTTTGATATTATTTCGGAAGAAACTAGTGGTGATGAGACATTGTATCGCGTGTATTTTACTCCCAAACGCGATCGAGAACCTATTATGGAAGGCTATATTGAGTTTACGAGTAAAAATTGGCAGGTTTTGTCTTTCTATGCTAAAATGCATGGGAATAATGTCAATTTAAAAAACATCAACAACCTACAAATAAAACAAACCTATCAGTATGCACCTTCTTTAGATGCTCATGTAAAGGCTTCGCAAACACTCGTATTTGACGGAAAATTTATTGTTTTTGATTTCACTGGTAAATTTGAAAGTAGTTTTTCTAAGTATACAGAAAAACCGGCCGATTTAATGGAGAACAAAACAAATGAGTATTTGACTTTTATCGAGGATTACAACAACAAGGAGGAAGAAAAATTAGCATCGATTCGCCCTTTTAACTTGACAAAAGGAGAGAAAAAATACTTTGATCAAAAATCAATCTTTCTTACAGACAATACCAAGAGTATATTAGATTCTATCGACAAGCGAACAAATAACTTTACTGTTTTTAAATTAATCAAGGGATATAAATACGTTAATTCTTATAAAAACACAACCTATAGCTATCATGGATTGCTATCAACTTTTGCTTTTAATGCTGTACAGGGATTCAATATAACATCGGGTATTGATTTTACTAAGTTGCGTATGGATAATGCTGCAACATCGTATGGGATGAATGTAAGTTATGGGGTCAGTGAGAATAAATTTCGCTTTTCGGGTTATGCTTCCCATGTTTTTAATCAGCAAGATTATACGACTATTCGTCTGGAGGCAGGAGAAACTATTGAACAGTTCAACCAAGATGATCCGATTAAAAAACCCATAAACTCTTTTGCTTCTGCTTGGTTTGGGAAGAACTATGCAAAATACTTTCAGAAGAAATTTATTGCTTTTCACTATAGTCAATATGCTTTTACGAATTTCAAGTTTGAAGGGCAACTTTCCTATGCGTATCGAAAAAATTTATATAACAGCGTTCAAAATCCTCCTTTTGTACCTACTTTAGAATTTACTTCCAACAATCCTTTAGATCCGACTGACTTTGATTCACCTTCTTTTGAAAACAATGGTGTTGTTAAGTTACAAATGAATGTTCAAGTGGTATTTGATCAGAAAACGATCAGTTATCCCAATAAGAAACAGTACCTACAGCAATCTAAATATCCTATTTTGGAGGTTCATCTTGAAAAAGCGTTAAACACCACGAATCGACATTTTAGTTATACGTTTGGATCCATCGCTACCAAATATCAAAACAATATTGGTAATTTTGGTGAATTGTACACGGGTATTTCCATGGGTCAATTCTTTGAGCAGAACAAAATTCCGTTTACAGATTACAAGCATTTTAATGGTAATCAAACGTTTATCGGTTCATCCGCGATTTACGACAAGCAGTTTAATCTACTGCCCTACTATGCATATAGTACAAATAAATCGTACATTGAATTTCATATGGAACACGATTTTCGCGGATTTTTAATCAACAAGATCCCTCTATTAAACAAAACTCGCTATTCGGTCATTTTTGGTTTTCACCTCTTGCATACTCCTGATCAGCCTACCTACAAAGAATTTAGTTTAGGTTTAAACAACTTTGGTTTTGGCAAGTTTAGGCCCTTCCGAATTGATTACATTACTTCTTTCTCCGATCGAAAAACCAGTCACGGAGTTGTACTAGGAATAAAAATCCTCGATCTAATTCAGAAATAGAAGTGCGTTTTTGTTCGTTGTATTTGTGTTTTTTCAATCACTCAAAGAGCAATTGGCTTACTGATATTTCTTCAGGGCTAATTTCACTTTTGTTCCCGCTTGTACTTCAACAGGGTGATTAAAATAAAGTTCTCTATTGTTCTTAAAGCGTGCCCAAACGAGGTAACCATCTCCGCTAAAATAACTTTGTTGTACTTCAACATCTAAGACACCTTTTTGTTTAGAGATCATCAATTGGTGAGGATAAATCAATAGTACTTCATCTTCCTTTGTATCTGGATTAAAATCGGATACATACAATTCATTTACTTCACCAAACAAGGTAGCTACATATTTATCTGAAGGGTATTCGTACAAGTCTTGTGTATCTCCATAATCAACTACACGACCATCTTTGAGTACGATTGTTTCATCAGCAAAGCTCAATACATCCATACTATCGTGTGTAGCGACAATAACCGTGATATTTTGTTCTTTTAGGTAGCTAAATATTTTGCGTCTTAGCACGCTTCTTCTTGCGTAATCGATGTGACTAAAAGGTTCATCCAGGAGGAGTACTTCAGGTGCAACGGCTAAGGCACGAGCAATTGCAACACGTTGTTGTTGTCCTCCGCTTAACAATTTAACTTTCACATCGGCGAATGCAGTCATATCTATTAGCTCTAACAGTTCCGCAATTTTAGCCTTCTTTTTTTCTAAGTTAAAGTTAGATAAGTATTTTCCGATATTTTCGGCCACAGACGTGTGCGGCATAAGATCGAAATCTTGGGCTAAATAGCGCATATTTTCCATACCTGGCACCAAATTATAGGCAGGTCCAAGAACTTGCTTATCTTTCCAAAAGATCTCCCCTTGATCTAAATCGTGTAATCCGTAAATTAACTTTAAAAGAGTACTTTTTCCGCATCCACTTTCTCCTAATAAGGCTACGTGTTTTCCTTTTTCAATAACTAAGTCTATGGCGTCTATAACGGTATAATTGGCTGTATAACTAAACGATATATTTTTTAATAAAAGCATGTCGAGGTTTTAAAGTACAAAGATAAAAATATCTAATGATGCGTTCAATTAAATTCAAATAAAGGCAGAAAAAATAACAGATAAAAAAAGGGATAAAACACAAGTGTCTTATCCCTAATTTATTATGTTTACAAAGCTTCACCTAATCTTCAACAAAAAGTGTTGATTTTATGGAGCTAAGTCACGTTATTCTTTTGAAGCTAAATAGCGTTCTGCGTCTAAAGCAGCAATACATCCAGATCCAGCAGCTGTAATGGCTTGTCTGTAGTCTTTATCTTGAACGTCACCGCAAGCAAATACGCCTTCTACATTTGTTTTACTCGTTTTTCCTTCTGTGATTAAATACCCTGTTTCGTCCATTGTCAACTGACCTTGGAAGATATCCGTATTGGGTTTATGTCCAATAGCGACGAAGAATCCAGTAGCAGGTATATCTGTTTCTACGCCTGTATCGTTATTTTTTACTTTGATTCCCGTTACTACATTTCCGTCCCCAAGTACTTCAACCGTACTCGTATTCATCAATATTTCTATGTTTTCTGTATTGCGTACTCGATCTTCCATAATTTTAGAAGCTCTAAACTTATCACTACGCACTAACATGGTTACTTTTTTACAAAGTTTAGAAAGATAGTGTGCTTCTTCACAAGCTGAATCACCTGCTCCTACGATCACAACCTCTTGATTTCTATAGAAGAATCCATCACATACTGCACAAGCAGAAACTCCACCTCCTAGGCTTAAGTAATGTTGTTCTGATGGCAATCCTAAATATTTAGCAGTTGCTCCTGTAGAGATAATCACTGTATCTGCGTGAACTTCAGTTGTTTCATTCACCCACACTTTTTTTACTGCTCCACTTAAGTCAACTTTTGTGACCCAACCGTCTCTTACGTCTGTTCCAAAGCGTTTTGCTTGTGCTTCTAATTGAAGCATCATTTCAGGTCCAGTAACTCCATCAGGATATCCTGGGAAGTTTTCTACATCATTTGTTGTTGTTAACTGTCCACCTGGCTGTAATCCTTGGTATAATACAGGTGCCATATTCGCTCTAGCAGCATAAATTGCAGCGGTATATCCCGCAGGTCCTGATCCAATAATTAAACACTTTGTTCTTTCTATCGTTGACATAATACTTTTTTTAATAATTGTAGAAACAAAAATACCCTTTTTCCGTGCTTTTCAAAGCACTTTTATAAAGAAATAACTTATTTCTATATAAGGAATTTCTATTTCTTTCCCTATCAAACACAGCAACCTTGTTTTTGTGGGTAGATCAACTCACGTTGCTTATGAGGTAGAATTTCCACTATTTTTACTAAAAAAATCTTGAGTTCGCTTAAAACTTTCATAGTTCCTAAACCCACAGGACAACACAATATCTTCTTGTGTTTTTTGTGTATTGCCTAAAGAAGCTTGTAAGGCTAAGTATTCAAGATATCTACAGTGATTAATGTACTGCGAAAAGTTCATCTTGTAAGTTGTATTAATAAACTGAGACAAATAGCTTCTATTCGTCATCAAGTCATATAGTAAATCCGTAATTTTCAATTGCGGATTTAAATAAGGCTTTTTATTCACGATATATTGTTCAAATGTCTGTTTGTCAATGAACAATTCTTTTTCTTTTTTCTTTTTCAAATCTGTTGTGGTTATATTTTCTTCAAGTATATCTTCTGTTACAAGGGCGAAGTTTTCACAAAAAATATTGTAGCAAAGACTAATAGCGAAGAACATGAAAAAAAAATTGGGGATAACTTGTCCAAAAACCAGATTATCTTTTACTACAGGAACAATATGGAGTACCATAGTTCCTGGTAATAATAGAAAACCAAGTACAAAAATAGGATACAGCCACAATAAGGAATCTTGCTCTTCATTAGAAGAATAGTTGCTTATATTTTTTCGATACTGCATTAGTCGAGATAAGGATAACAATAGATACACGATATTATAGAAACTCGCTATCAATGTATCGCTATAGGTTACAAAGAAGGAAAAGAAGATTTTTTCTAAAAATTGTACCGGAATAATTTCTCCTGTTCCTTCTTGATAGTAATAAAACACAATGCCAATAAGAAAACTGATGGCATAGTTAAAATAGTTGAATTGTTCAACCTTTTTCAGTCTTGTGAGTAAAAAAATGAAGTGATAAAATAAGGTTGGCATGAGTAATGCAGACAGAAACCTCAATCCTGCGACATAAGGTATATGCAACAAACTAAACACATCAAAAAAAGTTGTGCTAAAAAAAAAGATACAGATCGCATAAAAAAAGAGCGAAACTATAAGTACTTTTTTTACTGCTACATCAGCCACATCTCTAGCTAACTTCACTCCTAGTAAAATAAGACACAAAAAAGTTGAGAATACCGAGGCAGAGAAAGAAAGTCCCAAAAAAAGATTCTTGTAATCCATATTTTATACACCTTTTAAAACTGTTGTCTTTTTTCAGCATTGTGCAAGGCACGTAAATAATGCCTGTAGTCAGAAAAACCTGCTTTTATCACTAAGTTTTCAATGTTACTTTTTTTTTCAATTTGTAGTAAGTACTCTACTTCTTTTAACCTCCAATCATTGATAAACTGGCTTACAGTGCAGTTGTACGTTATATTAATAAACTTTGACACATAGGTTCGATTGACACCAAAATGAGTAACAATAGAATCTAATCGAAAGTTTTTATTTGTATAAGGTTTATTATTGGCAAAGTAGGTCACGATATCGTGTTGTGTCAATACATTATTTGCATTTTCATTGGGATAAACGAACGTTGTTTCCAATACATCATGATACAATCCTCCGGCTTGATCTACACAAATGATTTGTCCAGAAGACAACATTATGTTATTCTTATACCTTTGAGGAATTCTCATGTTATTTTTCTCTTGCAGTAAATTAAATGTAATTACTACATGTTGAAAAAAGAGCACAAGAACAAGCAAACAATAAATCCAAACACTTCGATCATAAAAAAAAAGCAGGATAGAAAAAGTTGTTTTCCCCAACAATAACAGGTGAATCCAACTGCATTGTTGTATACCTGCAATCAACTTTTTTTGATGATAGTTATACATTCGTCTCCAAAATAAAAAGGTGTAGTAAGCGACGCTTGAAATCACGCAAATACTTAAACTTTTAGCATATAGAAATTGAAAATCTAATGTTGTTCCTCCATTTGTATTAGATAGAATGAAGAAAAAGACATGAGACACAATACCCATAAAAAAGGCCTGTTTATAATGAAAATTATTAAATGTACTTTTTGTAGGCATAAAAAAGCAAACAAAATGGTAAAACAACACCTGAGATAACATGACCAGCAACATCATTAAAGGGAGGATATAAATTCGAATTGAGAATTGATCTTGCGTTAGTTTATCTAAAAACCAAAGAAGAATCAACACCCCATAGTATCCACCTAACGTTCGTAGAATTGGAATTTCTGTTTGAGACAAGTTCTTAAAAAAAACCACCAATAAAATAATTCCACCAGTCATGGAAGAAATCACGGGAATAGAAATTAAAATATATTTCAATAATTCCATTTCTCTCTTGTTTATATTTCTTACGTATCTCTTTCTTCACTACATCACTGCCATCATCACTATCCATCTAAAATTATTCACCTTTTTAACAGGATAGCGATTCCTGCCACTGAAAAACTTCTATAATTTCTTCCATTTTCAATTCAATACAATCCGTCCCTTTCATCACTTTAAAATGTGTATACTCTTTATTCACTTCTACTATTTTATAGTATTGAAATCCTTTATTCTGCACAAAAAACACGTAATGTTGCTGCTCTTCAACACTTGAAAGTGTTATTTTTTGACAAAACGCATAAATAAGTTGAGGATGATCATTACTATCAATTGACGTGTATAATTGAATAATAATATCAAAATTCACACTTTTTGGAAGGTAAATCTGTTTGAGTTTCTGCTGCTTAGTTTTAATGCTCAAATAGTATTCCAAATAATCATCAATGTAAATAATAGGAACATTAGCATAGTATTTCTCAATTGCTTTATTGGGATAGTTCGAATAAAACAACTCATTGAGGTCAATTTGATGTTGTTTACAGACCTCGATTATTTTTGCATAGCAAAGGGTATTTCTCTTTTTCCATGAAGAAATTGTGTTGGGTTTCAGATCAAATATTTGAGCTAATTTCTTGCTTGATTTAACACCTAATTGCACTTTGAGTTTGGTCAAAACATCGATTGAAGAACTCGTATTTTGATTTTCTTGTAGCACTTTATTTTTCATTGCTTAGTTTTACATATATTAATAATAACTTCCTTTTTTAAATGTCTTAAACTGTTTTATTTGTTAGATACATTACCTAGTTTCTCATCGATAAGAGAACTTGTGATTAACACAAGGAAAAGAGAAGGAAGATTTCATTTTTGGGGATAATGCCCATCATCTTACATTTAGCTCGATCTGTCTTATTTTTAAACTTCGCGAATAAAAGACAGCATTAATAGCGAATACTTCTCCTTTTCTCTCTAAGCAAAGAAATCACACTCCGTTCAAAGAGATATGTAAAAGTGTAAAAACATGAAAACAAATTCGTATTTATCTTTTTACTAGGGGTAAAACTTTTTACAAAAAAGACACAATCGATTACAATACAATCGATTAGTTTTTTTATTTTTCATAAAACCATTCCAAGGAGATTATTGAATTTACCATCCACTTTTTTAAATAGATGCATTTAAAAGTACAACGCTGCATTCCAAATCACTTATTTTCACGAATTAAAACTAATCACGAAGTGGTAGATTAGCGAAAAAAAGAACATACTTGTATTTTTTTCTTTATTGAAAAGAAATCAAACTTATTTTTTTGAAGACAATACAAGCAATAATTTACACTACATCTGCTGAATTTTTTACTCCTATCGCGTGTAAATCAAAGCAAAAGTTAGTGTGTTTTTTTAAAAAGCTCTGGTATATACAAAAAAAAAGAAGAATTAAAATTCTTCTTTTTTTCTAATTTCACTTTTTCCAGTAGGTCTCTATATCGACCTATATGTTGCGTTTTTCATGCGTTATCTGACACGATAGTTCTATTTATTTAACAAACTAAATAGTTGACGCAATGAAAAATCTCTACTATTTCTTTTGTACTAATTCTACTTACTTCTGCATTGTCTTTATATAAACCTATTTTGTTATTAACTTGATCAATTTCAACTACTTTAAATTTTTGAAATCCTTTATTTTTAAGTAAAAAAACGTAGTTTTGATTAATCATGATATCTAAATGCTGCATTGTCTTGCAAAATGCATAAACTAGTTTGGCACTTCCCTGGTCATATACGGTCGTATACACTTGAATAACGATATCAAAATTCACCTGTTTAGGCAAATAAATTTGTTTGAGCTTTTTAGGTTTCGATTGCATACTCAGATAGTACTCAAGATAGTCTTCAATATAAATAATGGGGATATTTTTGTAACTTTTATCGATAGACATATTTTGATAATCGCTAAAAAACAATTCATTCAAATCTAAGTTGTGTTGATGGCAAACTTCAATAACCTTGGCATAGCACATCGTATTCCTTTTTTTCCAAGATGATATAGTATTAGGTTTTAAATTAAAAATAGCCGCTAATTCTTTGGCTGTCCTTACACCCAACAAAACTTTTAACTTCGTTAAAACTTCTGATGAAGAAGTTTGATTTTCCTGTTCTTCTAAAGTTATTTTCCTCATAGTAATTATTTTTTATTCAAATCATTTTAAAAATATGTTTCAGTGGATCATACAATTGTCTTACAATCTGATTTACAGCACTAAAAAGCATTTCTCCAACGGGGTTAAGGCGTTTTGCTGGAATAGAGAAACTATAAGTTTATTGTGAGCATGCAGTTTTATACAATTGATTTAAAAGCACTATAGATGAGCTTTTTAATCACTTTAAGCAAGTAAAAAAGAAGTTTGCCCAAAAAAATGGGCAAAACTTCATGGAAACAACAGATTAACTTTTCATTCTAGCTTTGTAGTGTATTCTTTATCCTGGTTTTTAGCTATGATAAGCGACTCCTTCTGCAATCATGGGATCTGACTCACTCTTCCATCGCTAATAGCATCCACCTGTATATCAACTAGATTGCCTAAATTTCAATGCAATCTCCTACAATTCTATCAAATAAATACGTTAAACTCTTTGCTGTCTAGCCCTACTTTTTTTCTGGCTATTCATTCACAAAAACAAAATCAATCTCAACACCAGATTGAGTATATAAAAAGGGGATAAACGATGGGTATTATTTCATTCAAAAAAATACAGCAACACATAATTTGGAAACCTAATTCACTCTATACAAACCAATTAAACTACATAAAAAAGTAGATCGACTCTTTTCTCTATTCCAAAAAAGCATTACTGTATCTTTTTATTTTACTGTTTATCTAATGATTAATTCTTTTATTACGTTAATTCATCCTTCTCTTAAAAGGATATTTTTACTAAAACCTGCTTGATCTGTATTCTCTTTTTTAATCCTGGCACTTTTTTAAGTACTCAAAAGGCGTACAACCCAATACTTGTTTAAAGCTTTTAAAGAAAGAGGTTTTAGAATTGAAGGCGCTTTCTAAAAACAAGTCATTCACACTTAGTTTTTCTTTTTTGTTACAGTCGTTGATATATTGAACGACATGATCAATTCTCAGTTTATTAATGTATTCTCTAAAATTCATTTGATGAACGACGTGAAAATACTGCGCTAAATAATACCTTGATATTTTGGTCCGTGCAGTTAAATCAGTCATTTTAAAATTGGCATCCAAAAAGGCTTTATTGTCGATAATAATATCTTTAACTTTTAAATTGCACCGTTGCAAAACAATTTCATTTAATTTCGTTTGTCCATATTTAATGTACTCGAATTCCTTTTCTTCTTCTGAATCATCTTCATTGGCTTTTTCCCATTCTTCTTCTATCTGTTCCATTTCTCTGCGTTGATTCGCTTGAAATGTATTTTCATCTTCTATATTTTTTCTTAGAAACGCCAAAGAAACATACCATAGAAATAGAAATAGTAATCCCGATAATTTTACATCTTGTGATAAGCTAAAAAAGAACAAGACTAAAACAAAACTTAGACTTATATACAACCACTTACTTGAATTTTTCACTTCTCTTTGTGATTGTTTTCTTTGATTTTCTGCGTTTATTTTCGTCCATTTTCGCCCTAAACTAATGCCGTAGTATAGAAAGGACAGCACTAAAATACCTCCGATAACTTCCGTTACATAAAGTAGATCCTGTTTCATAAAGCTGATAAAAGTACAACTAATGAATACACACATCATACTGTAAAAATCACCCAAAAACGCACTATCTTCTTGTTGGTTTACTTTGGTTCTCCAGGTTGCTAATATCAAGTTGATATAAGGTCCATAAAATAGAAACATCAATCCCCAAATTGGAAAATGAGTCATTTGATTGACTAGCTTATTTTCAACAATCAATAAGACAAGCTGAATGAGAACAAAATAACAAAACCAAGTAATTGTTTTATTAACGACGCGTTTGCTGGTTGGTACGCGCTTAAAGCAAGCTGTAAGTATTTCGTAAAAAACGATTGGTAACAACACAATAAGAAATATATTTTGTAGGGGCATATTAATCGGATTTAAAACAAACAATGTTTTTCAACTTATTCACATAAGTATAAACTATCTTTCTCACATTCAATCTTACCACAATCTCTCTAACATTTTTCCTCTTTGTCTTTGAAATGTGAGTATATAACATTGATCCATATTCAAAAGAAGGAGGGGTGCAAAAAACAGTTCCAAAACTATGTTTAGGTTGACTCTAAACTACTTCCTTTAAAAAAAAATATTCAACCCAACTACTATGACATTTAAGACTACTTACTTTTCATTCATTCATTTAATTTTGAACCTATGTTTTTTGCTACCTCCTAACAAGAGGCTCCTTATATAAGGAGCACTCCACATTTTGGTTGTGTATTTTACATCGCACAGCTCGATGATATAAAAAAAATTGTTTTCTCTTTTATTCTATTTTGCCAACACTATAAACTCACTTCGACGGTTTTCTTGGTGTTCTGCATCACTACAGCGAACGCCATTGCTACAGCGGTTTAGGAGTTTGGTTTCTCCATAACCGCGTCCTGTTAAACGATTTGAAGCTATTCCTTGTAGCACCATCCAATCAATCGTTGACTTCGCTCGACGATCCGATAAACTCAAATTGTATGAATCTTTTCCTTTGCTATCGGTATGTGAACGCACATCTACTTTCAAGCTAGGGTATTTCTTCATGAGCTCTACCACCTTCATCAACTCAATCGAAGCATCATAGCGAATATCAGACTTGTCAAAATCAAAGTAAATTGGCTTTAAGTTTAATGTCTTGAATAAATCGTCATTAACTTCAATAGGAATTTCAGGTGTTTCTAATCCGATATCGACCTTTTTTACTCCAGGGGTATTTTCGGTATTTAAAGAAATTACTTCTGTTGGGTTATACGACTCTGCCTCTGCTTTGATGCGATACTTAATTCCACAATCGAGGAGAGAACTCACATAATACCCTTTGCTGTTGGTACGCAGTGTTTCACTCTTTTGGTAAACTGCGTCAGAGATCACTACAAGCGCATTGGCTAACGGTGCTTTGGTTTGTTTGTCAAACACGATTCCTTCAATCGTTTGCTTGCAAGGTTTCTCTACCCAAAAATAAATGTCATCTGCTCCTCTGCCTCCTTCGCGATTTGAACTAACAAATCCTTTGTTTTCCTTGGCGTCGAGGTAAAATCCAAAATCGTCCATGTTACTGTTAATTGGTTCTCCCATATTAACCACCGGTCCTAAACTTCCATCGGGATACATGCGAGAAACAAAAACATCTAAACCTCCTAAGCCAGGGTGTCCATCAGAAGAAAAAAACAGCTGATTATCCGAAGATATAAACGGAAAACTCTCTCTACCTTCTGTATTGATATTCTTTCCTAAACTCTCCACAACCCCATATCCGCCGTTGTCATATAGAGCTACGCGAAATAGATCTGATTGCCCTATACTTCCCTTGCGATCCGAAGCGAAATACAACCACTTACCATCTGGTGTTAAAGCAGGATGGGCTGTATTAAAATCATCCGAATTAATCGGTAACTCCACCACCTGTCCCCACTGCCCATCTGCTTGTTTGACAGCCTTATATATTTTAAGTAAAGAGGTATGCTCTTTATTTTGCTTGCTCTTTCCATTGGAAGTTGCGTTATTTCGAGTAAAGTACATCGTCTTGCCATCTGAAGTAAATACACCTGTTGCCTCGTTGATGGTTGAATCATCCATAGCTAAGCGAACAGGCTCTCCAAATCCCTCCTTGTTCATTGGAGAACTATACAAACTTGTATAGCTTTCATTCGTCCAGGAGTGAATAGCACTTCCTTTTTCTTTGGCAGTTGCTCGGGCGGAGGTAAAGACAAAACTATTGCCTATAATTGTTCCGCCATAATCTGAGTATTCGCTATTTAAATTCAAGGCCTTGATCTCATAACGATCCGAATTGCGTGCAATTGTACGCAAGTAATCGCGGTTCTTGTTGAACAAAGCGGCGCGAGAATCTTCTTTCTCCAAGTTGTAAAACTGATCCATCATGTCTTGAGACTTGGTATAGTCTTTCATACTCTTAAGCGTTTGTGCATAGCGATAAAAATACTCAGAAGCCAATCGAGAGAGGTCCTTGTCTTGGTAATCTCCTTCAAAAAGTTCACGATACCACTTATTAGCTTCTACTAGCTTTCCATTGAAGTAATACGCATCTGCTAAGTTTTGTAACAAAGAAGTATTGACATATCCTTTGTTTGCTAATCCTTCGTATATCTCTATGGCATTGGCATATGCCAAGCGATCAAAATCGCGATCTCCTTGTTTTACTTTGCCAACTTGCCCATAACTCGTTGTAATTCCTCCTATAAATAGAAGCGCTACAAGTCCCATTTGTTGTATTCTTTTCTTCATAACTCCTTTTTTTAGAAGAACCTTGGCGCTGCTACGCGCTTAAAGCCGTTTAACAAATTAAAGCGAACAAAGATCTCGTGAGATCCTGAATTATAGCGAGACAACTTTGTCGTTTCTGCATCGTAGCTATACCCCACTAATATATTCTCTGTCACTTGAAATCCAACCAATCCACTTAGCGAAGCATCCCAGCGGTAAGCCGCTCCAACGGTAAATTTATCTCTAAACATAAAATTCGCACTCA
>NZ_JACHTC010000049.1 GCF_014145635.1 Myroides sp. WP-1 | reverse complement strand
AATAACTAAGCTTTCGTCTTGCCCGGAGGGCACGAGATGAAAGCCCGTTGAACGGAACCGTAGGAAGCTAATAAAGTATTATGGAGTTTTCGAAGTGCAGCTTTAAGATATACGAGCAGTAATTTTACGATTACTGCTTTTTTTTATGTTTGTTTTTACTTTTTTACACTGTTTTTCGATGCAAAAAAGCACAAGTTCCCTTACCCGTAAAAGTTAATTCACAGGCGCAAGTTTATTTTCGATAAGATAGGCTTTCGGTGGTCCTCTTTGCCCAAAAACATGCAAGGTAATCAGATTACCGACTTTACAGCAATAGCATTTTTTATGTTGCGTTTTGGGTTCAATTATTGGGCGTACAACATTTAACTCTTTTTGTAATTGCTGGAGCTTTCCGCGTTTCCAACTGCTGCTTAGAATTCCGTAATGTCTGATTCGCACAAAGCGTTTGGGTAAAATATGTAAGCTAAATCGTCTTGCAAATTCTTCGTTTTTTAAGGTGAGTTGCTTGGTTTTACTGCCGTCTTTATAATCTTTATAATTAATAGTAACCTCGTGATCGGTTACGTTCTTTATCCGATGATTGCTTATCGCAACCTTGTGCGTATATCTGCCTAAATATTCAATCACTTGCTTTGGCCCACCAAAAGGTCGTTTGGCATAAACCACCCAATTCTTTTCAAACAAACCTTGTAAGAGTTGAGTATCCGCTAATTTTTCCTTGCGCAACAACGCTACATATTTGGCCCGAAAAACCTTACTCAAAGCTTTTACTGCAAACAAATATTTATCGGTTTTTATCTTGCGTTTCCAATTGCCATTTCTATCAATTCCACCGCCAGGAACAATGCAATGTAAATGCGGATGCAAACTCAAATTTTGTCCCCAAGTATGCAAAATGGCGATCATTCCCAATTGCAATCCTTCTGTTTTTCCAAATTGAGACATTGTAGCCCAAGTTGCTTCAAATAATATGCGATACATGATTTGCGGATGAGAAATCGCTAAACCATTGAGCGTATCGGGCAACGTAAATACCAAATGATAATACGAACAAGGCAACAAATCTTGCTCGCGAGCTTGTATCCATTCTTCACGTTTGTGCCCTTGACATTTGGGACAATGCCTGTTTCTACAACTGTTGTAACTGATGCTAATATTTCCACAAGCATCACAAGCATCTACATGTCCGCCCAAAGCTGCTGTTCTACATAAAGTCAATGCCCGTAAGGTTTTCTCTTGATGAACCGTAAAGTTTTGGTTGGACAAATCGACCTTTCTAAGCACATCGGCTACCTCCCACTGCGGCTGCATAAGGCAAAAACGGTATCTAATGGGCTGTGTACTTTTTGTTGTTCCAATTGGCAAACGTGCAGGTATTCCATTGTGGTTTCTACTCGTTCGTGTCCCATCAGTTTCTGAACCTGAAGAATATTCACGCCATCTTCCAACAAGTGTGTAGCGTAGCTGTGACGCAAGGTATGCGTGTGAACGTCTTTTAAAATTCCAGCTTTTCTACAAACCGACTGAATCGCCCATTGAACGCCACGTTGACTATAACGCGAATCAAATCCTTTGGCATCTTTGGTGTTGCCAGTAAATAAAAAAGTAGTCGGATGTTCAATTGAAATGTACTTTTTTATCCCTCGAATGAGATGATCAGAAAGCGGAACATAACGATCTTTTTTACCTTTGCTTTGAACGATATGAAGCAATTTTCGATCAAAATCTAAGTGTTTCAATTCAATATTTCGAACTTCCATGCAACGCAGACCACAACCGTAAATCAACCCGATGAGCAAGCGATGTTTTAACAAATCGGCATGTTGAAGCATTCTCCAAATTTCTTCTCGACTTAGTATTACGGGTAGTTTTTTTTCTTTAGGAATCGATGGTAAATGAAGATGATCGTAAGGTAAATTCTCTGTTTTTAAAAGAAATCGAAGTCCGTAAACCGTGTGTTTAAAATACGATTGCGAAGGTGAATTGGAACGTTGTTGCAGTTCAAACAGATAATCTTTAACCTGTTCTGGATGTAATTCGGTTGGTAAAGCACCAAAATGAAGTGCCATTGCGGCCACATGGCGCGAATAATTTTCAAAAGTGCGTTTGCTTCGTCCTAAAATAGAAATATTTCGCTCAAAACGTTGCAGAAGTTCAGAAAAACCTGTAATTTCATTACAAGCACGATTCAAATATTTGTTCGTTCTTAATTCCTCCGGAGATTTTTTTTAGTTACCATATTATCAATTATTTAAACGTTAATAAATACTAAGGTACTAAATCATCGCAGCGAAAGCTACCGGAGGTTTAGTTCAACA
>NZ_JACHTC010000048.1 GCF_014145635.1 Myroides sp. WP-1 | reverse complement strand
AAGCGCGATTCAAATATTTGTTCGCTCTTAATTCCTCCGGAGATTTTTTTTAGTTACCATAATTTTATTTTTTTAATATCCTAAATATATGACTTCTAACGGAAAAGCTACCGAAGGTTTAGTTCAACATCGCATTGGCAAAATGGCGGGTTAAGTACAAAATTCAACTTTTGTGCTTTTTATTCCGCCGAATGTGTTCCACATTCAGCTTTTTTTTAATAATTTAGCTTCTGTGGAAACACATCGGCTACGTTACTGCTAAATTGAACTTTCGGTTCAATTTATCCGCCACTTCGCCAATGCGTTTCCCGTTATGCGTCAGTGTAAAAAAAGAAAAGACAGAGATTTATTCACTGAAAAGTCTTTGACGAACTGTCCGTTTTTTCGACATAGACAGACAGTTCGGGTTTGACAGACTTTTTACTTCTGTCAGCTTTTTCGGGCGGACAATTCCTCGCAGACTATAAAGGAAGTATTTTTGACTTTTCACTTCATTACATTGACAAATAACGAGCAAAAGCGGGACATTGTGGTTGAGAATTAGTAGGAACTTAATTTATCTCTTTTTTACGAGTGAAAACAATTATAAATGGTAAAACTATTTTTACAAGACTCAAGATTAGAACACTAAGTATTGCGAACATGAAAATTAGAAAAATATATGCTTAAGTTTTTGAGCTCAATAAAAATCAAACATAGTCAAGAAGAAAATATTGTATATAAATTATTTGTAGGGTTTCTTACATATGCTGTCATTTATTACTTTTTTCTTAAACCACTGACAATTGGACAAAGTTTTAAATACAATTTATTTGTAGAGTGGATACCTTTTATTATAGGAATTGTTATTATAACATTACTCAGACTTAACTTTTTAAAAAGACTTCACAAAGGTTTTAAGTCAATTATAGACAGAGTGTTTACATATGTTTTATTGATTATTATGGCTTCAATGATTTCTTATTCAAGTTTTGGAATTACAGCTGAAGCAATATTTCACATTGTTGGCTATAATGTTGCAAAAAACAGTAATCAGATTGTTATGACTCTGCCAATCGAAAGTGTTTATAGTTATAGAGGAAGATATAAAGTATTTTTCTATTTTAACAACAACTATGAGTACTTTAGAATTGGAAATAAACTTTTCAGAAAAATAAAAGAAATTGACATGAAAATTCAAGTTGTAAATGCAACTTTGCAGACAAAATAGGAAAGTTTGTTTTTTTCAGAGCCAGGAGGAATAACTCCCCCTTGCCCTGATGGAAAAAATGAACTATATTGTCTACCGACCAAAGTTGACATTTATGAGTCATTTAACCAGAGAACAAAGATATACTATTTGCACAATGTTGCAAAGTGGGTATCCACAATGTGAGATTGCCCGTGTAATAAATAAAGATAAATCAGTTGTCAGTCGTGAAATCCGCCGTAATGCAGATGCCCGATCTGGCGAATACAAAGATGATTTAGCGCATCGTAAATACCTGAAGCGTCAGGCATACAAAGCTAAAGCGAGAACCTTCACACCTGAGGTTGAGGCTTATGTACGAGATAAATTGCGTCTCAAATACAGTCCGGAACAAATTGCAGGTGTTGCCAAAACAAATGGAGATAACTGTGTATCACACGAACGTATTTATCAGTTTATTTGGCAAGATAAGCGTAAAAAAGGGACGCTATATCTTGACCTGAGAAACCGTGGACGTCGCTACAAAAAGCGAAGTGTGATTTACGACAAGCGGGGAACAATCCCCAATCGTACAGATATATCTCTAAGACCGCCTGAAGTTGAACAGCGTGAGCGTTTTGGTGATTTGGAAATAGACCTGATTATAGGCAAGAATCACAAAAACGCCATATTAACCATCAATGACAGAGCAACAGGTTTGGCTAAACTCTGTAAGTTGACAGGCAAAGATGCAGAACAACTTGCTGTGGCTACGATTGATTGTTTAAAAGATTGGAAACCATATCTTCACACAATTACATCTGATAATGGAAAGGAATTTTCTTCTCATCAAATGATAGCCACGGAATTAAATATCGACTTCTTCTTTGCCAAACCTTTTGCAAGCTGGCAAAGAGGGTCAAATGAAAACTATAATCGTCTGGTTAGACAATATATTCCTAAAAAGGTTGATTTTGACTATGTTACACATGATTATGTAAAATATGTGGAACAACAATTAAACAACAGACCAAGAAAAAGATTTGGTTATTTATCACCAAATCAGATTGTTTCCAGAGTCTGGAATACACTCGTAAAAAGCGGGTGATAACTTTTGGAGCCGACCCTTCGAGCTCAAAAAAGTTATCCTCGATTTTTTCGCCAAACATACTTTATGAAATTAAAAATTAAAAATAACTAAAGTTGCATTTACAACTTGAATTTAGCGTTGATTTTAAAATTTATTTTCTACCTTTGTCACACTATGCGGCAGTAAATAATATAATTAGAAATACGAATTCAAGTTCTTGTGGTACATTCTACCATCAAGGATGTATTTTTTATGTGATGCATT
>NZ_JACHTC010000047.1 GCF_014145635.1 Myroides sp. WP-1 | reverse complement strand
TTGTTGCAGCATCATATGATACAGCTCCTGTTCCCAATACTAAATCGTGCGTGATCTTATCTTCATCAGCATACGTTAACGTATTCGTTGCTTTGTCATATGTCAATACAGTCAACGTTTCGTTAGCACGAACGATTGTCTCAAATTTACTATTGTCTACATTCACCCATGAGTTTGTAGAGGCATCCCATTCTTGAAAAATCGCATCCCCTGTACTTTGGTCGTAAACAATTTTAGTAAATCCACCTGTTGTTTGCGTTAAATGCGTGATATAATCATTGATTGTTGGATACGTACGACCATCTATAGTAACAGGTCCGTTATTTACGATCTCTTCAAAATTATTGATTACTCCTCCAACTACATCAATAGCATAGATACCAGCAGGTAAAGCCGTTGGATCAACCGTAGTTGGCACTACACCGTCATGTGCTTGTAGATAAGCTTCTGATACGTAATATTGTTTTTTATTAACGGTAATGATTTCCGTTTTGCTTTCATTTGATTGAACGATTGTCTCAAATTTACTATTGTCTACATTCACCCATGAGTTTGTAGACGCATCCCATTCTTGGAAAATTACATCCCCTGTACTTTGGTCGTAAACAATTTTAGTAAATCCACCTGTTGTTTGCGTTAAATGCGTGATATAATCATTGATTGTTGGATACGTACGACCATCTATAGTAACAGGTCCGTTATTTACGATCTCTTCAAAATTATTAATTACTCCTCCGACTACATCAATAGCATAGATACCAGCAGGTAAAGCCGTTGGATCAACCGTAGTTGGCACTACACCATCATGTGCTTGTAGGTAAGCTTCTGATACGTAGTATTGTTTTTTATTAACGGTAATGATTTCCGTTTTGCTTTCATTCGATTGAACGATTGTCTCAAATTTACTATTGTCTACATTCACCCATGAGTTTGTAGACGCATCCCATTCTTGGAAAATTACATCCCCTGTACTTTGGTCGTAAACAATTTTAGTAAATCCACCTGTTGTTTGCGTTAAATGCGTGATATAATCATTGATTGTTGGATACGTACGACCATCTATAGTAACAGGTCCGTTATTTACGATCTCTTCAAAATTATTGATTACTCCTCCGACTACATCAATAGCATAGATACCAGCAGGTAAAGCCGTTGGATCAACCGTAGTTGGCACTACACCATCATGTGCTTGTAGGTAAGCTTCTGATACGTAGTATTGTTTTTTATTAACGGTAATGATTTCTGTTTTGCTTTCATTATCCGTAATAATTTTCTTGAATTTACTATTAATTACGTTTACCCATGAATTAGTAGCAGCATCCCATTGTTGGAAGCTAGCATTTCTGTTCTCGCTATCGTATACAATTTTAGTAAATCCACCAGTTGTTTGAACTAAATGTGTGATATAATCATTAATCGTTGGATACGTACGACCATCTATAGTAACTGGTCCATGATTAACCACTTCTTCAAAATTGTTAACGACACCTCCTACAACATCAATAAGATACACGCCTGCTGGTAAATTCGCAACAGTCCATGCATCAATCTCTGCTTGTGTAGGAAGTGTGTCATTAACTTGTAAATACGCTTCAGAAAGATAGTATTGTTGCTTCTTAGATGTAGTAGAAACAAGAATAGTTTTACTTTCATTTGCACTGACAATATCCCCAAAGTTAATTTCTACTTTGTCTCCATTATCATTGATGTAATATAATTTATCCCCTTCATAAATTACATTACCTTCAGTTGTTCTCACAATGTTTTTGATAAGGTTTGTCACCTTATCTCCATCCATGTTTAATATATTTTCAAAGTTATTTACAACAATTGCAGGAATATCGCTATCAGCTGTTAAGCGTTCCCATTTGTCTACATACCAATAGTAATATCCCGGTTTAATTACAGCATTATTAGTTGTATTAAATACTAATAAACTGTTTACATTTCCACTAGTAATTCTTTTTGTGTCTTTCGTATTTTCTAAAGATACATTCGGAATCAACAATCCGCGGTCTTTTGCTTCCACGGTTAGTTCTGCAGACTTATTAGGTGTTGATGTTCCAATACCCACCTGTGCGTTTGCTGATATTGCGCCCATAACAAGAGCAATTGGTATTAGTCTTTTTTTCATAACTTCTTTTTTTGTGTCGAAATTCAGTGCTTAATTATGTATGTACTAGGCTCTTACAACTTTTATGTTAAGCTTAACCTAATACAGTCAAAATTCTACATTATATTAAAATATTGTATTTCATATAATTAGCTAGTACAACATCCCAAGAAAAAGAAACAAAAGCTAAATATCTACATATCAGCAAGTTGTAGAATAAGAAAAATCATTATTGTTTCATTTTTTTAGATATACTTATAAAAACGTAAAAAAAAGAGCATATAAAAAGAAAAAGAGCGCTCAATTTGAGCGCTCTTCTGGGCTTAGTGCTGCTTGTTTTAAATCCTACAGCAGGATCATCGAAAAAAAATTGCTTTGTTGTTTTTATGTTCTCGGCTACATCTCTAAGATAATAAACTCACTGCGTCTGTT
>NZ_JACHTC010000046.1 GCF_014145635.1 Myroides sp. WP-1 | reverse complement strand
AAAATAACTTACTAAGTATCTAATTTACAAAAAAAGTAATTATATTAGCAACAGATTTTACGAAATGCGCATATAGGTGTTATTTTACGAAACTACACCGTGTTTTATTTCGTGAAATAACAATGTTGTGCGTCATAGAAAAACTCACTCAAAATTAGAAAAATATAAAAATGACAAATGAAATAATAACTCACGAGAACAAAGAATTTAAAAATGTTGATTATTCTGGAAAAACATTAAGAAATAGAGAATTTTTTAAATGTAAGTTTATATCGTGCATTTTCGTAAAAAGTGACTTGAGAGGAAATAGTTTTGAAGAATGCACTTTTCAGGACTGTAACTTTTCAATGACAGAAATAGAAGGAACGGGTTTTAGAAACGCAAGCTTTATAGGAAGCAAAATTCTTGGAATTGATTTTACAAGATGCAACAATTTTGCATTTTCTTTCAGATTTGAGAATTGTATTATGGATTATTCTACATTTTTTGGGACAAAGTTAAAGAATACGCACTTTGTAAAATGTTCTCTTAAAGAAGCAGATTTTACTGAATCGGATTTATCTTCAGCAGTTTTTAATGACACAGACCTTACAGGAACGAGGTTTTTAAATACTATACTTGAAAAGGCGGACTTTAGAAATGCAAAAAACTTCGCTATTGACCCTGAATTTAACAAACTTAAAAAAGCAAAATTTTCTGCATTTCAACTAGAAGGATTGCTATATAAATATCAATTGATTATTTCTTGAACAAAAAAAAATAATTACGAACGCACAACACCGTATATAAGCTATAGCTCGTTCTGTGCCTATTTGGAAAATCCTGCGGTTTGCCAAAGTTAGTTTATATTTGGAGAGGTTAGTGCCGAGACACGCCACAGCTCATATACATAACGTTACCGGCAAGCCGAAAACAAAAACTGCACAAAATAAAAGATGATTGAAACATTGATAAAAATATTGCAAGAAAAATATCTTGTCAAAACAAACATAATTTCTAAACAGCAAGGTGGTTGGGCGTCTTTGGCTTACAAAATAGAAGACAAAAACGGACATTTTTACTTTTTGAAAGTTTATGAGAAAAGTAGAAAATCAACATCTTATTTAACGAAACACATAGATATTTATCTTCCAATTGCGGACTGGCTTGATGACCAAACTTCACTTAAAGGAAAAATAATTCGATTGATTAAAACGCAATCTGAAAATTTTAAGTGTGAGGATGAAAATTATGTGTGCATTTTGTTTGATTACATTGATGGAGAAACGGTTGGAGAACAAAATTTAACAGAAGAACAAGTAATACAATTAGCCGAAACTGTTGCTCAATTACATAATTTAGAAGATTTTCCTTTTGACATCAAGCAGATTTCTGAAACATTCCATCTTCCGTTCATTTCCACATTAAGTGAATGGATAGAGAAAAACTTTGACCACTTAAAAGTTGACATCAAAGAGGTATTGAAACCTAATATTTCAACTATCAAAAGTCAAATCAACGAATGGAACAACTTGTCTAAAGTATTAAAAGAACAGCATTTGAAATTCTGTTTATGCCATACAGACATTCATCATTGGAATATTATTACAAATAAACAGCACTTATATCTTTTAGATTGGGAAGGAATAAAATTTGCACCACCCGAAGCTGATATTTTTAGCATTTATCAACAACCTTATTTCAATTCGTTCATGAAAAAATATTGTGAACTCAATCCCGATTATCAAATAAACGATACTGTTTTACGGTATTATCAAATAAGCCGAAAACTTCAGGATATTTTTGAATTCATAGAACAATTACAATTTGACGAACTTAATCAAGAAGAATACAAAATCAATTTAAACTACCTGAAAAAAGAAGTTGATACGATAACAGGCTAAAATAGCAATATACAAACCTAAAAACACAGCCAGCAGGTAACAAGGGTTTTGCAAGAGAGCGGGTTAAGTGCTTCGTATGAAACTTTTTGCTAAATTTGTAGTTCGGTTCTTCGATTGAGCGTTTGTGCATAAAATCCGCTCCCTCGCAAAGCCCCGAACCGTTGGCGGTAATTTGAAGAAACAATTAACAACGAAAAACATTCAAGAAAATGAAGCTATAAGTAACTGTAAGATAGAATAAGAATTGAAATATCCTTTAATACGCAAAGTAGAAAGGGCGATTGTTAATATTAAAAAATTAGAAAATGACACAGTTACAAATGATTGACAAAACAAAGTCAATAGCTCAAAATGATAAAAATATTTCTGCCGTATTTATGTACGGGTCATTTACCAAAAATGAAGGGGACAAATATTCAGATATTGAATTCTACATCTTCTTGAAGGATAAAGAAAATTTTTCCGCTGAAAATTGGGTAAGCCAAATTCATCCTTTGGCATTATATTTTACCAACGAGTATGGAAGTGAAGTTGCCATTTTTGAAAATATGATAAGGGGGGAGTTTCATTTTTTGACAAACGACCAAATGGAAGTTATCAAATCGTGGGACGGTTTGGTAGAGTTTAGCGACTTTGACAAGATGATTTTAGTAGATAAAGAAGATTTATTGACTAACACGCTCAAAGAAATAAAAACTAAAGTACCTGATCGAACAACAAATGAAAATATCCTGTGGTTGAGCCAATCATTGTTGAATGTTTTACTTACAACAAGCAACTTAATTAAACGACAGGAATTTGCTCACGCTTACCAAAGCTTATCAAATGTTCAAAAATATTTACTTTGGTTAATAAGAATTGAAACATACCAAACCAAACATTGGGAAAGTCCAACAAAAAGCTTGGAAAAAGACATAGACCCAGATTGGTATTCGTTATTTCAGGAGACAACATCAGAATTAGATCCGACAGATATTAAAACAGCTTTCAAGAAGACATTAACATTGACTGAAAAACTTTTTGATAATCTTGGAGTTGAAGCAAAATTAAAGGGGGTATTAAGGAGAATTGAATAAAAAAAACTACCGCCAATAACTAAGCTTTCGTCTTGCCCGGAGGGCACGAGATGAAAGCCCGTTGAACGGAACCGTAGGAAGCTAATAAAGTATTATGGAGTTTTCGAAGTGCAGCTTTAAGATATACGAGCAGTAATTTTA
>NZ_JACHTC010000045.1 GCF_014145635.1 Myroides sp. WP-1 | reverse complement strand
TAACAAACAACAATGATGGTACTTACACTTTCGACAACGGAAATGGATCACCAGTAACATTTGACACCAATGCAAATGCAATTGCTTTTGATAACTCAACAAACGGATTCACTTCAACTAATGTACAGGAAGCATTAGAGGAATTGAAAACGAAGTTAGACGGAACTAGCGATGCTTTAGTAAACAATAACGACGGAACTTATACGCATACAACAGTAGCAGGAGATGTTGTTATCATCGATGCCAATACTACTCAAGTAGCAGAAAAAGATGGCGTTTACACATTCACTAACGCAAAAGGAGAAACTCTAGCAACGATTGATACTAATGCAAGCAGCATTACGTATAACGATAACACAACAAACCTAGGTGCAACGAATGTTCAAGGTGCGATTGAGAAATTAGTAGAGAAAATCACTAATGGATCAGGTGTTGAGTTAGTTGACAACAACGACGGAACAATTACCTTAAAAACAGACGGAGGCGTAGAACTAGGAACTGTAAATAAAGGAGAGTTAACAAACAACAATGATGGTACTTACACTTTCGACAACGGAAATGGATCACCAGTAACATTTGACACCAATGCAAATGCAATTGCTTTTGATAACTCAACAAACGGATTCACTTCAACTAATGTACAAGAAGCATTAGAGGAATTGAAAACGACAATTGATTCTAATAAAGGAGACTTAGCTGTAGCAGGTGGATTGGAATTCACAGGAGGAACAGACGGAACAGCTAAATTATTAGCTGATGCGGGAATCCAAATTGCAAAAGGTGGAGTTACTCCAGAAAAATTAGAAGGAGGAGCAAACGAAACGATTTTAGTTACAGATGCGAATGGTAATGTAAGCTGGGTTACAAAAGATTCAGTTGTAACTGAATCTCAAACATTAACGATTTTAGGATATGATATTACTACGAACTCTTTGTTGTATAAAGATGAAGAAAAGAAAGATCATACAATTACGTTAAACAGTGGATCAGTAACGTATGATGCTACTAAAAACGAGTTAACATATGTAGGTTCTGATAAATCTTCAACTGTAATTGCGTTGAATAATACAGATTTATCGTACGATAAAGATACAAGTATCTTAACGTATGTAAACGCTCAAGGTGGAATACAAACGATTGACCTTAAGACAGCAATTGTGGAGAATACAACAAATGCGTTGACTCTAACAGGAAACAAATTAACAAGTACTGTAAACGGTGTAGATGCATCAGTTGAATTGACAGAAGCAAACGTAACTTCATCTAAAGGAATTACTTCAACAAGTATTACTGTAGGAGGTGAGTCAAACGGAACAAATGCGACGTTGAAAAATGTTACATTAGAAATTACACCAGGTAGAGAAAACCAAGTATTAGTAACAGGAGCAGATGGTAAGACAGCTTGGGTAGACCAATCAACTTTATCAAATGTAACTTTAGCTGGAGATGTAACAGGAGCTGCTGGAGCAAATGAAATTTCTTCATTACAAGGAACAGCAGTTGATGCAAAAGGACAAAAAGAAGAAGGACAAGTTTTAACATACCAAAATGGAACATGGGTTCCTGCAACACCAAAAGTAGATGCAGAACATGTTGCTAATGCGAAGAATTTAACTGCTGCAGATGGAACTGAAGCTACAATTGAAGTAACAACAGGAGGAACAAATGCTGTATTAGTTGAAACAAGTCTACGTGTGAAAGCAGAGTCAATTACGTCGAAAGAAATTAAAGACGGAAGCATTGCTACAAGTGACTTAGGTGATAAAGTAGTTACAGCTGAAAAATTAGTTGCAGGTGCAGCTGATGAAGGAAAAGTACCAGTTGTACAACAAGATGGTTCAGTAGTATACCAAACAATCTCAGGAAAGAATATCGATGGAGAAGCATTGAGTTCTGCTAATAACCTATTAACTGTAGGTGGAGCTGGAGCAGCTAGTTCAGTATTAAAAGAAGTAACGTTAACTGTAAACGAAGCTGAATTTAATATTGAAAATATGAAAGGTGATTTAGCAATCACTAGATTAGAAGCTGGTACGGAAGGACAAATCTTAACAACAGTAGGAACTGGAGATCAAGCTAAAGCAGTTTGGACTAACAAAGACAAAGCTACAGTAGTTAAAGGAGCAACAACTAATGTTTCAGTTACACAAGGTACTGGTGATAAAGCAAACGAATATACAGTTGATGTGAAAGCAGCAATGCCAAAAGTATTCTACATGCCACCAGTAATGTTTGATACGTCTAAAAAACACAATGTTGCACAAACAAGAAACTTATACGAAGAATACGTTGCTATGTTTGGAGGTTCACAAAATGTGATTGATACTCCAATCGAAGGACAAAGACCTGGATTAATTAAAAATGGAAATGCTGAAAAACAGACAATTCCAACGTTTGAAGCAAATCAATTAGATTTCTATGTAGCGTATTATGATCCAGCTGTATTTGAAAATGTACAAGTAAGTGATGCGGGTGTATTAACGTATACAATCAAGAAGAAAGCAAAATACGGTGCATTTATGACAGTAGTATTCGTAGTGAGAGATACACCACGTCAATAAATAGAAACTGTTAGATAGTAAAACCTGTGTTAATCGATTTCGATTAGCACAGGATTTTTAAAACTAAGACTGTAAACTATGAAAAAAATATATAGCAATCGTGTACTTTTCCTAAGTTTAATAGGAGCTAGTAGCGCTGTTAACGCTCAATCCTCGAACGAATCTTTTGTCAATCAAGGGCAAATCTCAGTAGCGAGTGGCGGAGTAGTATCGACGTTGTATGATTTTGACAACCAAGCAGGTGCAAAATTGAGCAATGATGGAACGGTGTATTACTATCGCGATTTCAACAACGATGGATATTATTCATTCACCACGAATCGCAAAACGGGTAAAGCCGTATTTACGCGTTATGCTGGCGAAGGAGAATTAGGTGCTCAACTCATCAGCGGAAGTGAGATGTCAGAATTTCACGATGTAGAGTTGAATAACGCTACCAAGAAAAAGGCGTTTGATTTGAAAAACAACATGGAGGTTTATGGAACTGTTGACTTTCAAGATGGCATTATCAAGGTAGATCCTACAGTTTTACCGGGAGAGAAGTTGTCTCAAGGGATGCTGAGTTTTCAACAAGGAGCTAAAGCGATCAATGTAAAAGATGCATCTCACGCAGAAGGTTTAGTAGAGAAAATCGGGAATGAGTCATTTCAATATCCTAAAGGTGACCAAGAGAAGTATCGCTACGCACGCATTTCAGCTCCGGAGTTAAAAACCGATGGATTTGTTGGCGAATACCGCACAGAAGACGCTGCTTTTTTCAAAGCTCGTCCTACAATAGCAGGCGTGATCAAAGAGCTTAACACCAGTGAATATTGGTTAATAGACC
>NZ_JACHTC010000044.1 GCF_014145635.1 Myroides sp. WP-1 | reverse complement strand
AAAAGCAATAATTGAAAAGTGTTTATCAAAGTTATTTCCGTAAAATTTTTAGAGCTTTGAAGGCTCAAAATTTTATGGAATAACTTTGTTGGAATAGGTTCACAATATTTTAAAAGATTTACTAACGGTTCTCAGCTATACGCAGGCAGGGATTTTAACCACTGAACTTCCTACGAAGAACTGAACTTCAAATTTACCACTTTCCTGTCTTACGAAGCACGAACCCCCTGCTTGCGTATAGGTGATGTTATGCGGTCGGCTTTCATTTTCTCTTCTTTCTCGTTAATTTGTCAAGCAAAGTTACTAAATTTGCAGTAATGACAAAAAAGAAATTGCCCGTTCGTTTTACGGGTCAGCACTTTACTATTGATAAAGTGCTAATAAAAGATGCAATAAGACAAGCAAATATAAGTAATCAGGATACGGTTTTAGATATTGGGGCAGGCAAGGGGTTTTTTACTGTTCATTTATTAAAAATCGCCAACAATGTTGTTGCTATTGAAAACGACACAGCTTTGGTTGAACATTTACGAAAATTATTTTCTGATGCCCGAAATGTTCAAGTTGTCGGTTGTGATTTTAGGAATTTTGCAGTTCCGAAATTTCCTTTCAAAGTGGTGTCAAATATTCCTTATGGCATTACTTCCGATATTTTCAAAATCCTGATGTTTGAGAGTCTTGGAAATTTTCTGGGAGGTTCCATTATCCTTCAGTTAGAACCTACACAAAAGTTATTTTCGAGGAAGCTTTACAATCCATATACCGTTTTCTATCATACTTTTTTTGATTTGAAACTTGTCTATGAGGTAGGTCCTGAAAGTTTCTTGCCACCGCCAACTGTCAAATCAGCCCTGTTAAACATTAAAAGAAAACACTTATTTTTTGATTTTAAGTTTAAAGCCAAATACTTAGCATTTATTTCCTGTCTGTTAGAGAAACCTGATTTATCTGTAAAAACAGCTTTAAAGTCGATTTTCAGGAAAAGTCAGGTCAGGTCAATTTCGGAAAAATTCGGTTTAAACCTTAATGCTCAAATTGTTTGTTTGTCTCCAAGTCAATGGGTAAACTGTTTTTTGGAAATGCTGGAAGTTGTCCCTGAAAAATTTCATCCTTCGTAGTTCAAAGTCGGGTGGTTGTCAAGATGATTTTTTTGGTTTGGTGTCGTCTTTTAAGCTGCCGCATAACGGGAAACGCATTGGCGAAGTGGCGGATAAATTGAACCGAAAGTTCAATTTAGCAGTGACGTAGCCGATGTGTTTCCACAGAAGCTAAATTATTAAAAAAAAGCTGAATGTGGGACACATTCGGCGGAATAAAAAGCACAAAAGTTGAATTTTGAACTTAACCCGCCATTTTGCCAATGCGATGTTGAACTGAACAAGGGAAATGAGCGGTATCCTGCCAGACAGGATACCGACATTCACGAGGTTTCGATGGTTAGTGCGCCGCATCGGAGCGGGCCTGCTACCAGTCGTCGGTTAGACGACTGGCGACTTCTCGGTGGCAGCCCCACGGAGCCGAAGGAGCACCAGCCCCAACGAAACCAGTACCGCCATCGCCGTGGCGTAACAGATCACGGGCCACGCTGTGTCACCGTTTAAAAGTGCCACCGCCAATGTCCCGACAATGCTGACTATCAGGCTTTGAACGCAGAAGTAGAACGCGACCGCTGATCCCGCGATGTCGTCGAACTCTGCCAAAGCGCCGTTCGCGGTAACGGACACCGTGAAGACAATACCGACCGC
Source organism: Myroides sp. WP-1 (assembly GCF_014145635.1). Lineage (GTDB taxonomy): Bacteria > Bacteroidota > Bacteroidia > Flavobacteriales > Flavobacteriaceae > Flavobacterium. Next base: position 2,043 of record NZ_JACHTC010000044.1, on the reverse strand, counting down.
GACAACCCACATCGGTAGGATGAAGGTGAGGAATGACGGCGAGCCGTAAAGTTCGCCGATCCCCAACAGGACCGCTCCGCAAACAAGCAACGCCATCCCACGCGCCACGCATCCTGCGATGCCCCATCTGGCGACAAAGGACTTCGCGAAACGGGTTGTCACGATCATTACAAGCGCGACAGTGGCGAAGGCAAAGCTGAATCCGATCTCGGAATATTCCGCTTGGCCTATGAGCACACGGGGAGCCGTCGAGAAGAAGACGAAGTAGGTGCCCATACCGGCGCTAAAGCCGACAGTGTAAACCCAAAAAGCCGGACTCGCGAAGATCGGCAAGACAGATCGGCGCGTCTTGACTTGATCCAGAGGGCGGGTTTCGTGCCACCTGAAACCCGCATTTAGGAGTGCGAGCATCGCCAGTATAGCCAAAGTAATGAATATCGCCTGCCATCCCAAGAACTCGCCGATCAATACTCCGGCGATAGGGCCGAGCGCAGGCACGAACGCCAGCATCGAACTGAAAAGGCTGTAGATGACGACACCCTCAGGACGGTTGGCATAAACGTCGCGAACCGTCGCGAACGTCGCCACCAGCATGGCCGACGCGCCCACTGCTTGAAGTAGACGGAAAGCGACAAAGGCCGGTGCAGTTGAAGACCAAGCTGCTCCCAGAGACGCAATGACGAAAGCCGTTGCGCCCGCAAGTAGAATTGGCCGTCGCCCGATTCTGTCTGAGAGCGGACCAAAAATCACCTGGCCCACGCCGAGCATCACCATATAGAGGCTCAACGTGAGTTGGATCATAGCGGGCGTCGTGTTCAGGATGCCGGGCATCGCTGGAACGACAGGGAGATAAATATCCATCGCCAGTGAAGCGAGGATGTCGAAAGGAGCCATCAGCAGCAGTGCTGCCGGCAGCGTATAGGCCCACGCGGGGCGTTGTTTTTGTTTATCAGTCATTTATGTGTTTTTCTATTCCATCAATAATTGATTTCCAATCATCAACGTGTAATTCGTGTCCTGTACCTTCAAGGGTGATTAGATTTGAACCTTTTATTTTTTCTAGTAAAAAACCTGCATTCTTATAATGCCAAATTTTGTCGTCTGTTCCGTGGATAATTAAGGTGGGTTGTTTGATTTCGTTTAATCTGTTCCAATATTCTTCACCACCACCACCTTGCGATGCAGCGTGATTGAACATACTTATATAATTGTTGGCTCTATTGAACTCAGCTCTTATCAGTTTTTCACTTCTTTGTTTGTCAAATTGTTTCTTGCCACTCATTAATTCTGCACCCTGAATTAAATAGTTTACCACACTGTCTTCATTTGTCCAATTGACTGTACCTGCTTTACTATGGAAATCTAAAATACTCGTGTCCATTTCAGGTATAGTTGGGTCTGAGTCTCCCCAAGGGCCTGATGACATAAGAGTTAAGGAGTTAACTCTGTCGGCAAACTTTATTGATGCTATTTGAGAAATTAGTCCGCCCAAAGAAATCCCCACAAAATGTGCTTTGTCAATCTTGTAGCCATCCAATATTGAAATAGCGTCATTAGTTAAGTCAACAATATCGTATGGAGTAGAACCTGGTTCATAATTAGTGGATTTTCCTACATCTCTGTTGTCGTAACGAATAACAAAAAATCCTTTTTCAGATAATTGTTGGCAAAATTCAGTGTCCCAATACAGCATTGATACGGTTGCACCTGCTACCAAAAGGATTGCTGGATTTTTCTTATTTCCAAAACTTTCCGTACAGAGTTCAATGCCGTTTGTTTTAATTATTTTCTCTTTCATTTCTGTTTTCCTTTGTTTGCAACTGATTATTATCAGTCCTAAAATTAATATCCAAAGTAGTTTTTTTTTCATTTATCAATGTTTAACTGTTATGCTGGTATCTTTCACAATGCCCGCTAACGTTTGGCAAATTGGCGATGGAGCCGACTTTTAGCACAAATGTTGAATAGAATTACTAATCTTCAACATTGCACAAAAGTTCAATAGAAGTACTTCACCGGCTCTATTGCCAATTTGTTTGTTAT
>NZ_JACHTC010000043.1 GCF_014145635.1 Myroides sp. WP-1 | reverse complement strand
GTAGTTAACCAAGCAACATCTTTTGTTAGTCCTATTAAGTGCAGGTAGATGCAGACAAACTCCGAGCAATCAACTTCTTTGATATCCTTGTACTTTAAACTTGTTCGGTTGCTGTCTTGTTTGTAGTAAATCTTCTTTGATACAACCTAAAAAGAATAAGCCCAACTCTCGCTAGACTTATAATCTTTAATCTCCAGCAGTACGCAATATCATCTCTAGTCAATACCATAAAATGTCATAGCATCGGCAAATACTTTTTTAATTCCTTTGTGATTGTAGTAATTGTTGCGTTTAACTTCAGCTACAATTTCGCCATCATCTAAAGCTAAATTTAGATACAAGGAGCAAGTAGCAAACCAATTGTCAGGATTGTTTTTCATTCCTTTTCCGTACCCAAACTTATCGTGAGTAATAAATGAATAGTAAGCCGCATAAGCGAAAACTTTGATACAATCTGCTCTTGAATATCCGTTGCGCAATAGTTGAGTTTCCTCGTCTTTTTCATCGATCAGCACCGTTGCTGATAAATCCAAGTATTTCAATAAAGTATTGTCCTCTTGGGTGGTATGCTCATAAATATACTGCATCAATTTCTCGTGAATGACAATGGTTCCATCACTCGCATTTTTATGTTTTATAAGTGCAGATATACGTACAATGGATTCAGGATCTTTTTCTAAATCTATCATACTCACCTGTCGATTTAGTACAAAAGCATTTAAAAAATCATTCTCTAAATAGCCAAATGTTCCAATCAACTTTGCACAAAAGGGATAATCAAAATTGATAAGCCAATTCAAACTACTTTGATCATCATGGAGAATAAATTTACATCGTTCTAAATCAATTTTAAAAATAGCATAATTAAATGCTCTATTTACGGTATCATAAAGAGGTAAATTACCTAATAAATACTTTTGCTCTGGAATAAAATACCTTCTATTTCTATTAAGGTTGAAATAGCCGTTTTCAACATCAAACAACTGTAAATCAGACTCCATCCCATATACATAATTAAAATAACCTTCTTCATATGGCTCATATGCTGTATTGCCAATAATACTAAATTCACTGCCAAATAACTGATAAGGAAACTTATGATTTTCTTTGTTTAAAATATCAAATCCAAAATACTTTTGAATTTATTTTCTATAATTTTCTCTAGAGATTGCTTTAAGTCCTGCTTTTCTATAAGCTAATCCATTCAAATATCGATTGACATCGATGTCTTCCATAGTTAGAATTGTGCGATTTTCATCCACTTGCACATAGTCTCCATCAATGAATTGCACAACTCCATCTTCCAAGTATTTCCATAAAAACAACTCCATTTTTTCCAATCGCTTCAAAACAGTATCGGGATCCTTTATTTCCTCTAATTTGATCGTTGTAAATATTTTTTTTTCAACCTCTTGTCCAATTATATCTTTCATTTCTTTACTTTCAGTGGGATTTAATATCGTATCTATTGTCCGTATACTTATAGGAGATAAAGGATCTGTTGATCCAAATCCAACAGATCCTTTTTTGCAACTAAGTAACAACAGAACTCCCATTACCATTCCTATCCCACTTTTTGTTATCATTCTTCTCTCTCTTATCATTCTTCTTTTTCTTTTAAATATATAATTTTGTTACTCGCATCTTGTTGATAAATAGGACCTATATGTAAATGATCATCATGGTGATCGTCACTGTCCAAACACACACCACTTGGAACGGTATACTCCTTGTTGTTTTTAACTTTTGTTCCCACTCGAAGCCTTTTACAACCAAACTTTGCCATTGCATCAATAAATTGTTGCAATTCACTAGTTAAACGGCGCCCTTTTGCAATAGTATTATTATCGTCCTCATCCTTTTTTCTTTCTCTTTTATTGTATGCCATATCCATAGCTTGTCCGTTGACATGACTAACACTAGGAAAACCAGTTCCGTCACGGGATGCAATACCTGTTCCCTCAAATAGATTATCAATCCCTACAGTGGCAAAACCGCCAATAAACATGGCAAATTGATCTATCCCACAATACTCTCTAATAGTAGCATAGGTTTTATATGAAAAACTCAATGTTGGACTTTTGTATTGAATGGGGCACACTTGAATTACTTTACTTTTTTTTCCTGTCGTAGTGTACTTTCTAATTTTTGTGTTTTTCCCCTTGACATAAATGGAAGTTAATTTATCCTTATCTTTATAATAGTAGGCTGTTTGTCCGTCAATGCTCCAATCTGCGGGGTAATCGAAAGTTTCACTATAGCCCCTTGGAATACTGTCTTGGTAGCCTGCATTTTTTAACTCATCTATTTCCTGCCATTGATAAATTCCAATATTATGCACAATACCATCAGCGGTATAATAGATATATTGTACCTGTTTACTATTCTGATTATACGTTTCTTTCACATAATCTTTGGGAAACTTTTTATAAATTTCACCTGAATGATAAATGTGGTAGGTTATAATAGTCGTATCTACCCTAAGTTCTCTTTTATAACTACATTCCGGCACTTTAAACTTTTTAGTTGTTTCTTCTTCGTAGCACTTTTGTTTGATTAGATAACCATCTCTATCACTGCCAGGATTAGCACCTACTTGTTGCATGATATAGTAAAATCCAGAACCACTAGTTTTAAATCTCAACTCTTGTCTATTTTTGTTAAAATAGACCATAGCTGTTAAGGTACTGAGTTTTACATCACTACTTACCATTTCAAAGTCTTTTATAATATCTACACCTGTGGCACTTAAAATATACGCTCGTTGGGCTTGATAATTACCACGTCCTGTCAACTGCATTAATCCTCTCCCTCTATAATTCCATCCATCGTTTACTTGGGTATTCCCATTAATTCCCTTATAAGCATAATTAGCTGTAGCTTTTTGCAAAGCTTCTCCTGAAAGTCTCTTTGTTGGGGAATCGTAGCCTAGTTGTTCCGCCATTTTCATACCTTCTTTAGTTTGAAAATTGGAGAAATTCTTTTTTAATCCAACAACAGAATAGGAAACTTTTTCTTCATTTTTTACTATTTTACCCCCACCAACTTCTCCATGTGAAATAGCAAAAAACATAGCTTTATTATGACAAGTATTCATTCCTAATTCCTCCATATAGGCGTTGTAAGTTTCTATTACAGTTATTAAATAGCTCTTAAATTGTGCTTCATCTACCCCTATCGCCTTTCTTAAACTTATCTTATACACATTTTCTAATTGATCCACAGTCACTGGAGCAATGCAATTCGGACATTTTTCATGCGAAACCATATCTGGTAATCGATGTGGAGCACGCTCTACTTTGACGGGTATTTTCTTATCGGTAAACGCCTGACCGAAGGCTATCTCTTTTACCAGTTTTAACTGATGTAAATATTGGTGTCCAAATTTTCCCTCTGCTCGGTATCGCGCGATGGTTTCTTCGTTTTGTTTGATTCGTTTTTCTCTGTTTTTTTCACTTATTCCTACCTCTATTTCTGATCGGAGCGGATTTACCAACAAGGCGTTATTTGCAAGGGTTCGGGTATACCCTCGTGGAAAGAGCTCTTCGATGACGTTTTTCTTGATTTGTTTGAGTCCCCAGTAGCTGACTTCTTCTTCAACGTCATAAGATATCCCTATATTAAATACCTTTTTTATACAACCTAAAAAGAATAAGCCCAACTCTCGCTAGACTTATAATCTTTAATCTCCAGCAGTACGCAATATCATCTCTAGTCTTTCTACCACTTCTTATGAATCATTGCTCTTTAATAGTCATGCTAACTAAGATTTTACTTCTATTTTCTAACATCTACAATGGGGCTTTAACTTCACTAATTAGTTGCAACTATTTTTAAAACTTAGTTTTCTAATTAAAATTGAAACTGTGATTTTGACATATACTCAAAAGCTAGAGACATGTCTTCTCCAAAAAAATTGTGTTCTTCTG
>NZ_JACHTC010000042.1 GCF_014145635.1 Myroides sp. WP-1 | reverse complement strand
TGACATAATCGTCAATTCAGCAGATTTATTAGGTGTAGTTGTTCCTATTCCCACCTGAGCGTGTACCACTGAGACTAGCAGCAAAGCTCCAATTGAAAATAATTTTCTTTTCATTTTTATCAATTTAGTTTTATCTATTCTTATTTTATAAGTTGTAAAGAATAAGTTGTTTTTTTTTATTTTATACAAACTAAAAACCTATTGATATTTTTTTAATATTTTAAATATATTTAACCAAATACCAATAACAACAAGCAACAAACAAAAATAATTAACAAAAAAGTTAAAAAAAATATCATAAAATACAAAAACAACATTGATACACACTTTAACTTTAAAAAATGTAAGAATACTTGATTAAAAAAAAACGTTCTCCTTTGCGTCCATATCTGTAATCTCTCAAATGCACCGATTAACAACTTTGAATACAATCACAGGTTTTAATGTTCGATCAATCTAAATACAGATGTTGTAAACGCTTCGAGTCTTCTATTTCAACATTTTTCGCAAGCCGACAAACCTCTACAAATACTAGTTGAAGAGTAAATACTTGACTACTATTTTTTTTTCCATACAGTTCCAATAGGCTGAATTGAAGCACGATTGAAACCGCCTAAAAACTAATTTCATTGAGAATATGAGCTTAAACAGAAAGAGAGCGACCTTTTGAGTCACTCTCTTTTTCTTTACTTATTTATTTCAAAAGCTCTTCCATGATAAGAGACATAATAACAACTACTACGTCGTTCTGTTTGACCATCTCATTATGTGTGTTGTAACTATAGCAATAGACATGAACTACACTTTGAAATTACTAGTCTACGCATGCAACGTTACTTGTAATGGTTTGATAAGGAGCCTGCCCAAAAACTGGGCAAGACTCCAACCAAAAAACACACAAATACTTGAACGTATTAAAATTTATTGTTTCTCAAACAAGCTTAAATAAATATTTCCGAGTTCCATATAAAATACATTTCTTGAATTCGCTGCAAATTGATGAGGCCCTGGGCCAGTATTTCTAGCAATTGAACTCGAAGTTGGTTTCACCTTAATCTCTATTGTGTTATTAGTACGCGATAGAGGAATACCAGCAAGAGGAATAAGAGTATTATAATATAGATCATCATAGTTCACTCCATGCTCTTGTCCTCCTAAATTATATTTTCTCCTCACATAGCTTCGGACTAAATTACCATTAATGTAAACGTCCACCTGTGTATATACAACAACTTCTTCGGATGAAAGTATTCCTCCTCCTGGACCTATAACATTGTCATTTGTCATTGCTTTGGCAAAAACGTAAAAGTCCAAATCCATGTACTTTGTTGCTGCAGAATTTGCATTAGTATTAAAAGAAGCTTTGTAAATGGTTGCAAGAGAAGCATTAGTTTCATAAAAATGAGTTGTCCCACCAGGTGACGCATGCATTTGAGCATAACTCCAAGAAGGTCTTGGAGTTGTTCCACTACTCTTGATTAAATACGCTGTTAATTCATACGACGGAAATTTGATATCAGTTGTCGTTCCTACTTCATTTTTATAGGTATATGAACCATTATTGTTGTTAACCAACGTTGTTTTTGTTTCATGCGCTTTCACTACTGGTTTCATATCCAAAACAGTTGACGCTCCCTTTTCGTCTGTGTATGTAATTGTTCCCGCTGTTGCATTGCTCGATATCTTGGTTACAGTTTCGTGGTATTTTACTAGTGCTTTCATATCCAATACCGTCGAAACTCCTTTTTCATCTACAAACGTAATGGTTCCTGCCGCTGTATTACTCGTGATACGGGTTACTGTTTCAAACGTTTTTACCGCATTTCTGATATCTACTGTTGCTATGTTTTTGTGCTCATCTTTGTAGGTCAAAATCCCCGTTGTTGGATTGTAAGCTAATACAGTTAAGGTATCTTCAATAATGGTTTGACTTCCATTTTCTGACGTATAGGTATACGTACCATTTTGGTTGTTAATTAACGTAGTTAGCGTCTCATTGTCTTTAATCATACCTGATAAATCAATGATTTGTTTTACTCCATTTTCATCGAGATATTCAAGCTTTGTACCATCATAATACACATTTCCTCCCGTATTTAGAATTAATTGCTCCAATTCATGTCGCACTGTCTCATTGTTGATGATTTTTTCAAACTCTTTAATTACAGATTCTGGAACATCAATAATCGTTTGGGTGCCATTCTCCGAAGTATACGTAAAGGTACCATCGCCATTGTCTACTAAAGTAGTCAGCGTTTCATTGGCTTTGACTATAGCTGAAATATCAATGATTTTCTTTATTCCATCTACATCGAGATATTCAAACTTTGTACCGTCATAATACACATTACCTCCTCCTGATATTGTTATCAATTCTAAAATCTGATTTTTAACCGTTTCATTGTTAATGATTTTTTCAAACTGATCTATAACATCCTGAGGAACATCAATAATCGTTTTTGTGCCATTTTCCGAAGTATAGGTATACGTTCCATCGCCGTTGTTTACTAAGGTAGTAAGCGTTTCGAGGGATTTGATGATCTGACTTAAATCAATCACGCGCACAACACCATTGGCATCTGCATAGGTAAATGTTGAACCATCGTAATACACATTTCCGCCACCTACTACAGTTAGGAGTTCTAATATTTTATTTTTAACCGTTTCATCACTGATGATTTTTTCAAATTCATTAATCACCGATTGTGGAACATCAATAATCGTTTGGGTGCCATTCTCCGAAGTATACGTAAAAGTACCGTTGTTATTATTTACTAAGGTAGTAAGCGTTTCATTGGCTTTGACAACTTGACTTAAATCAATATCGCGAACAACGCCATTGGCATCAACATAGGTGAATTTTGTACCATTATAATACACATTTCCGCCACCCACTACAGTTATCAGTTCTAATATTTTATTTTTAACCGTTTCATTGTTGATGATCTTTTCAAACTGATCTATAACATCTTGTGGTACATTAACAATTGTTTTTGTACCATTCTCCGAAGTATAGGTATACGTTCCATCGCCGTTGTTTACTAAGGTAGTAAGCGTTTCGAGGGATTTGACGATCTGGCTTAAATCAATCTCACGAACAACACCATTGGCATCTGCATAGGTAAATCTTGTACCATCGTAATACACATTTCCGCCACCCACTACAGTTAGGAGTTCTAATATTTTATTTTTAACCGTTTCATTGTTGATGATCTTTTCAAACTGATCTATAACATCTTGTGGTACATTAACAATCGTTTTTGTGCCATTCTCCGAAGTATAGGTATACGTTCCATCTCCGTTATTTACTAAGGTAGTCAGCGTTTCGAGGGATTTGACGATCTGGCTTAGGTCAATCTCACGAATAACGCCATTGGCATCTGCATAGGTAAATCTTGTACCATCGTAATACACATTTCCGCCACCTACTACAGTTAGGAGTTCTAATATTTTATTTTTAACTGTTTCATTGTTGATGATTTTCTCAAACTGATCAATCACATCTTGTGGTACATTAACAATCGTTTTTGTGCCGTTCTCTGACGTATAGGTATACGTTCCATCTCCGTTGTTTACTAAGGTAGTAAGCGTTTCGAGGGATTTGACGATCTGACTTAGGTCAATCTCACGAACAACACCATTGGCATCTGCATAGGTAAATTTTGTACCATCGTAATACACATTTCCGCCACCCACTACAGTTATCAGTTCTAATATCTTATTTTTAACCGTTTCATTGTTGATAATCTTTTCAAACTGATCTATAACATCTTGTGGTACATTAACAATCGTTTGGGTGCCGTTCTCTGACGTATAGGTATACGTTCCATCGCCGTTGTTTACTAAGGTAGTAAGCGTTTCGAGGGATTTAACGATCTGGCTTAGGTCAATCTCACGAACAACGCCATTGGCATCTGCATAGGTAAATGTTGAACCATCGTAATACACATTTCCGCCACCCACTACAGTTAGGAGTTCTAATATCTTATTTTTAACCGTTTCATTGTTGATGATCTTTTCAAACTGATCGATCACATCTTGTGGTACATTAACAATCGTTTTTGTGCCGTTCTCTGACGTATAGGTATACGTTCCATCGCCGTTGTTTACTAAGGTAGTAAGCGTTTCGAGGGATTTGACGATCTGGCTTAGGTCAATCTCACGAACAACACCATTGGCATCTGCATAGGTAAATCTTGTACCATCGTAATACACATTTCCGCCACCTACTACAGTTAGGAGTTCTAATATTTTATTTTTAACTGTTTCATTGTTGATGATCTTTTCAA
>NZ_JACHTC010000041.1 GCF_014145635.1 Myroides sp. WP-1 | reverse complement strand
GGATCTCACGAGATCTTTGTTCGCTTTAATTTGTTAAACGGCTTTAAGCGCGTAGCAGCGCCAAGGTTCTTCTAAAAAAAGGAGTTATGAAGAAAAGAATACAACAAATGGGACTTGTAGCGCTTCTGTTTATAGGAGGAATTACAACGAGTTATGGGCAAGTTGGCAAAGTAAAACAAGGAGATCGCGATTTTGATCGCTTAGCATATGCCAATGCCATAGAGATATACGAAGGATTAGCAAACAAAGGATATGTCAATACGCTAGTATTACAAAACTTAGCAGATGCGTATTACTTCAATGGAAAGCTAGTAGAAGCTAATAAGTGGTATGCGGAACTCTTTGAAGGGACGTATGAAGATAAAGATACAGCTAAGTTGACATCCGAATACTACTATCGTTATGCACAAACGCTTAAGAGTATGAAAGACTATACCAAGTCTCAAGACATGATGGATCAGTTTTACAACTTGGAGAAAGAAGATTCTCGTGCCGCTTTGTTCAACAAGAACCGCGATTACTTGCGTGCAATTGCGCGCAATTCGGATCGTTATGAGATCAAGGCCTTGAATTTAAATAGCGAATACTCAGATTATGGCGGAACAATTATAGGCAATAGTTTTGTCTTTACCTCTGCCCGAGTAACTGCCAAAGAAAAAGGAAGTACTATTCACTCCTGGACGAATGAAAGCTATACAAGTTTGTATAGTTCTGCAATTACTGAGGAGGGATTTGGAGAGCCCGTTCGCCTAGCTATGGATAATTCAACTATCAACGAGGCAACAGGTGTATTTACTGCAGATGGCAAGACGATGTACTTTACTCGAAATAACGCAACTTCCAATGGAAAGAGCAAGCAAAATAAAGAGCATACCTCTTTACTTAAAATATATAAGGCTGTCAAACAAGCAGATGGGCAGTGGGGACAGGTGGTGGAGTTACCGATTAATTCGGATGATTTTAATACAGCCCATCCTGCTTTAACACCAGATGGTAAGTGGTTGTACTTCGCTTCGGATCGCAAGGGAAGTATAGGACAATCAGATCTATTTCGCGTAGCTCTATATGACAACGGCGGATATGGGGTTGTGGAGAGTTTAGGAAAGAATATCAATACAGAAGGTAGAGAGAGTTTTCCATTTATTTCATCTAATAATCAGCTATATTTTTCCTCAGATGGACATCCTGGCTTAGGAGGATTGGATGTGTTCTCTTCTGCTATCTATCCCGATGGAAGTTTAGGACCGGTGGTTAATATGGGAGAACCAATTAACAGTAACATGGACGATTTTGGATTTTACCTCGACGCCAAGGAAAACAAAGGATTTGTTAGTTCAAATCGCGAAGGAGGCAGAGGAGCAGATGACATTTATTTTTGGGTAGAGAAGCCTTGCAAGCAAACGATTGAAGGAATTGTGTTTGACAAACAAACCAAAGCACCGTTAGCCAATGCGCTTGTAGTGATCTCTGACGCAGTTTACCAAAAGAGTGAAACACTGCGTACCAACAGTAAAGGGTATTATGTGAGCTCTCTCCTCGATTGTGGAATTAAGTATCGCATCAAAGCAGAGGCAGAGTCATATAACCCAACAGAAGTAATTTCTTTAAATACCGAAAATACCCCTGGAGTAAAAAAGGTCGATATCGGATTAGAAACACCTGAAATTCCTATTGAAGTTAATGACGATTTATTCAAGACATTAAACTTAAAGCCAATTTACTTTGATTTTGACAAGTCTGATATTCGCTATGATGCTTCGATTGAGTTGATGAAGATTGTAGAAGTGATGAAGAAATACCCTAGCTTGAAAGTAGATGTGCGTTCACATACCGATAGCAAAGGAAAAGATTCATACAATTTGAGTTTATCTGATCGTCGAGTGAAGTCAACGATTCAGTGGGTAATAGCACAAGGAATAGCTTCAAATCGTTTAACAGGACGCGGTTATGGAGAAACCAAACTCTTAAATCGCTGTAGCAATGGCGTTCGCTGTAGTGATGCAGAACACCAAGAAAACCGTCGAAGTGAGTTTATTGTTGTAGAGAAATAGAATAAAAGAGAAAGCAATTTTTTTTATATCATCGAGCTGTACGATGTAAAATATACAGTTAAAGAAGAGGGTGATGTAAAAGTCACCCTTTTTTTGTGGAGTTATTCAGTGTGAGGGGAAAGAAAAGTAGATAGTTGTATAGTAAGAAAAAAAGGAATAAAACGTCTGTTTTTGTAACTAATAAATACAGTGAAATTGTAAAAGAGGACAACATGTAGCAGGAAGTAGGTCGCTAAGTTTATAAAAAAAAGTTAAAAGCCGTATCATGTGTTTGGAGTACAGAAGACGGAAGAAGAAATTAAACAAAAACAGTGTAAAAAAATAAAATAGCTATAGATGAATAGCGAAATACAGCTAACGTATATCGTCAAAATTCACAGCGAATGTTACCTTCTTTATTGAAGTAAGTCAATCTATCAGAGCTATTTTTTATTTGGATCTTTTTATTGTTTTTTTAATGAAAGTTAAATGGTGTATCAATATGTATTTGATTTGATTTTTATGCTTTTTGATTCTTTTTTTAACTTTTTGGCGGTTTAATATTGTGTTTTCAATTTTGTTTTAGATAAAATATTGTAAATGTTTATTATTAGTTATGAAGTTCATATGTAGGAAGAAAACATAAATGAAAAAGATGTAAAACGAGATTGTATGAAATTAAATTGATAAAAATGAAAAGAAAATTATTTTCAATTGGAGCTTTGCTGCTAGTCTCAGTGGTACACGCTCAGGTGGGAATAGGAACAACTACACCTAATAAATCTGCTGAATTGACGATTATGTCAAAAGATAAAGGTTTTTTGATTCCCAATATCTCATTAGAAAACACAACGGATCGAACAACTATTGTCAATGGAAATGTGGAGAGTTTATTAGTGTATGCCAATGTAGAACAAGGGGATATTAAACCTGGTTTTTACTATTGGGATAAAACTCGATGGGTTCGACTTGTTTCAGACGCAGAGGCCCAAGAAGGAAGTGGAGGGAATGTATATTATGATGGTACTCAATTTGAATATGAAGACGAGCAAGGGATAAGACATATAATTAATCTAGCAGATTTTGTCAAAGCTCACGAAACGATTACTACTTTAATAAACAATCGTAATGGAACATATACCTATACTTCGGAGAATGGTACCCGAACAATCATTAATGTACCTCAGGATGTTATAGATCAGTTTGAAACGATTATCAACAATGAAACAGTAAAAAATCAGATTTTAGAGCTTCTAACTGTTGTTGGTGGAGGAAATGTGTATTACGATGGTAGTAGGTTTGAGTATATCGATGCCAACGGGGTAAAGCGAATCATTGATATTTCTGCAGTGGTTAAAGCCAATGAAACGATTACTACCTTAGTGAACAATGGCAATGGAACGTATACCTATACGTCAGAGAACGGCACAAAAACAATTATTAATGTACCTCAGGATGTTATAGATCAGTTTGAGACGATTATCAACAATGAAACGGTTAAAAATAAAATATTAGAACTGATAACTGTAGTGGGTGGCGGAAATGTGTATTATAATGGTACAAAATTCACCTATGTTGATGCCAATGGTGTTGTTCGCGAGATTGACCTAAGCCAGATCGTCAAAGCCAATGGAACGTATACCTATACTTCGGAGAACGGTACCCGAACAATTATTAATGTACCACAAGATGTGATCGATCAGTTTGAGAAAATCATTAACAATGAAACGGTTAAAAATAAAATATTAGAACTGATAACTGTAGTGGGTGGCGGAAATGTGTATTATAATGGTACGAAATTCACCTATGTTGATGCCAATGGTGTTGTTCGCGAGATTGACCTAAGTCAGATCGTCAAAGCCAATGAAACCATTACTACGTTAGTGAACAATGGCAATGGAACGTATACCTATACTTCGGAGAACGGTACCCGAACAATTATTAATGTTCCACAAGATGTGATCGATCAATTTGAAACGATCATCAACAATGAAACAGTTAAAAATAAAATATTAGAACTGATAACTGTAGTGGGTGGCGGAAATGTGTATTATAATGGTACGAAATTCACCTATGTTGATGCCAATGGTGTTGTTCGCGAGATTGACCTAAGCCAGATCGTCAAAGCCAATGAAACCATTACTACCTTAGTGAACAACGGCGATGGAACGTATACCTATACTTCGGAGAATGGCACAAAAACGATTGTTAATGTACCACAAGATGTTATAGATCAGTTTGAGAAAATCATCAACAATGAAACAGTTAAAAATAAGATATTAGAACTCCTAACTGTAGTAGGTGGCGGAAATGTGTATTACGATGGTACAAGATTTACCTATGCAGATGCCAATGGTGTTGTTCGTGAGATTGATCTAAGCCAGATCGTCAAATCCCTCGAAACGCTTACTACCTTAGTAAACAACGGCGATGGAACGTATACCTATACGTCAGAGAACGGCACAAAAACGATTGTTAATGTACCACA
>NZ_JACHTC010000040.1 GCF_014145635.1 Myroides sp. WP-1 | reverse complement strand
TCAAATCACCAATAAAAAGGTAAGCAGAAGTGTAGAACTGAATGAAAAAGATAAATTGATGTATATGTTTGAGAAGGAATTAGGATAAGAGAATGATAAGCAAAATAATCAAAGAATGCATTCTCGCTTAATATAGATAAACAGTTCAAAAAAGCCAAATTTCCTTAAAAAATCCTAAAAAAAGAATTTTATAAGCGGCCATTAGGCCCTCATTTTTCTCTACAAGGGGGGATTCGATCGATTCCCTTATGGAATTATTGCTCTAATCCTTCCTATCGACGTTATTGTTGTCATTTATTACCTTCGATTTGATCTATAATTTTCGTTAATCTTTCTTTTGCATCTGCTTTGGCACGCTGACTGGCGCCAATCTCTTCTTTTTTATCGTCTTCTATGTGGTTTGAAAAAATAATTCTTCTATCGCCTTTTTCAATCCAACCAATGAACCAGCCATGATATAAATCAGGATTTTTTGTTCCGTCGGCATTTAACAGACTGCCCATTCCTGTTTTGCCATAAAACTTCCAGCCGTTTTTTAACTCTTCAACAAATAGAATATTTTTTGTCATTGCCGTGGCGTGCGGCTTAACAGGTAATTTGCCCGCTAGCATCTTCTGTAAAAAGGCGACTTGTTCTGCGCTTGAAATCTGCAGAGAACTCGATAACCAAGCATTTGTAAGGCCGTTGTTTTGTCCTTTGTCACCTGAAAGGTCTTTATTTCCGTAATCAAATTTTGTGACATACTCTTGAAAATTTTCCATGCCAAGTTGTTTTGTTAAAACTTGGCTATACCAAACACAGGATTCTTTCATCCAGCTTTTGGGAGTTTGATCCTGATTCCAAGCATCACGCCAATCAACATATCCTTCTTTAAAAGGCCATACGGGATGCATTTCGTCGACAAGAATGCCAGAATCAAATCCTATGAGGCTTAGAGCGATTTTAAAAGTAGACATAGGCGCATAGCGCTTTTCCGGGTCACCCTCACTTTGTAAAACTTTTCCATTCTCTTTTGCAATAAAGCAGCTATCGGCAAAGGCTACGTTGGCCGATAACATAATGGAACATAACAATAAAATAACTTTTTTCATGATTTACCTATCTAAAAACTGAATAATTAATTTTTGAATTTCATCCTTAATTTCAGGACTCCCTCGATCACATAAATCTATGTGCCGAGCTCCCTTCACATAAATAACTTGAACGCCGGACTCAGGAACAACGCCTTCATCTGGTTCATCATCTATTGCTCCAAAGCGTAAAATCTCTAATTTCGGATTTTAATATAGATAAACAGTTCAAAAAAGCCAAATTTCCTTAAAAAATCCTAAAAAAAGAATTTTATAAGCGGCCATTAGGCCCTCATTTTTCTCTACAAGGGGGGATTCGATCGATTCCCTTATGGAATTATTGCTCTAATCCTTCCTATCGACTTTATCCTTATTTTTTATTAATATTATTTTAAAAATGCTCTTGCATAAGAGCTATCAATTTTCTCTTTTTCGTTTAGTTCATTTGCAGCATAAAATACAAGATTTGGATTTTTAAGCAACTCTCTTCCATATGCAACAAAATCACAAAAACTATTTTCAAGAAGATATTCACCCTCTTTTGCTGTTGTTATTAAACCAACAGCAATAACAGGAATATCTACACTTTTTTTAATCTCTTTTGCCCAATTAGCTTGATAAAATGGTTCAATTTTTGGTATTTTATCTGGATTTTCTATATTTCCACCACTTGAAACATGAATACAATCAACTCCAACTTTTTCTAACTCTTTACTTAAATAGATAGAGTCTTCTATATTCCATCCATTTTGCATCCATTCATCAGCACTAATTCTAACAATAAGGGGTAATTTTACCCTATTTTTTATCTCTTTTGCAGTTTCAATTACTAATCTACACCTATTTTCTAAACTTCCACCATAAATATCATCTCTTTTATTTGTTAAAGGTGATAAAAATTCACACAACAAATATCCATGAGCAGCGTGAAGTTCTACTGAATCATAATTTGCTTTTTCGGCTCTAATTGCAGCATTTACAAACAACTCTTTTATTTTTGTTATCTCTTCAAGACTTAACGCTTTTGGAACTTTATATGGTGATTTTTGACTAAAAGCAATTGAGCTTGGAGCTACACAAATATCATCAACAACTTCAGATTTTCTTCCTGCATGAGCTAATTGTATAGAACTTTTTGCTCCAAATAAGTGTAACTTCTCATTCATTTTTTTATGATTTTCAATTAAAGAATCATCCCAAAGTCCTAATTCAAAAGATGAAACTCTTCCTTTTGGCTCAACTGATGCTGGTTCAACAATAATTAAACCAACATCAGCCATTGCTCTTGAAGTATAGTGAAACATATGGAAATCTTTTAATTCTCCACTATTATCACTTTTATACATACACATAGGTGGCATTACAACTCTATTTTTTAGTTCCAAATTACCTATTTTACCTTTGTTTAATAATAAACTCATTGTCAAATCCTCTATTTTTATAAAATTCTCTCTTAAAGTATCTTCAAATTTAGCTAACTCTTTATTTAAATCCAAATCTCCTTTAAAAATATCATGCACAGAGTAAGTTTTTAAAGGTTCTAATCCAACAAATTGAAAAGTTTTATGAGTAGCAACATTTGCTTCATCTAGTGATAATCCATCAAAAAAACCATTTGGATTATTAAATTCACTCTTTGGACAGTTGTATGTGATACTTAACATATATTTTTTACCCTTTAAAAGTCCTCCACTTCCATAAGTTTTACTCTCATCACTTCTACTTCTTCCATCACTTGTATAGTGTCTTCCTTGAGTAAAAGTTTCATCAAAATATTTTTTACTAATCCAAGGAACTCCCATCCAATAAGTAGGATATTGAAATAAAACTGCATCAGCCCACTCAAATTTATCACACTCTTCTTTTATATCATAACCCTTTTCAATGTGTGTATATTTAACATCAAATCCATTTTGTTTAAAAAAATCAGTCGCACGTTCTATAATTTTATTTGTTAATTCACCCTTAGCTACAACATCATAATATTGATGCCCTTAATATAGATAAACAGTTCAAAAAAGCCAAATTTCCTTAAAAAATCCTAAAAAAAGAATTTTATAAGCGGCCATTAGGCCCTCATTTTTCTCTACAAGGGGGGATTCGATCGATTCCCTTATGGAATTATTGCTCTAATCCTTCCTATCGACGAATTGGCAGCAAAACTAAAAAGGAAATAATCTCCATGCTGATAGAGGAACATTATCCATTAACCGGGAAACCATATCCGAAGCGTTTGATATTCAAGGTAGTCGGCTACAGCAGCAGCACCTGGTATGAAAACCCTACTCCCAAAACAGGGAAACGGGGCAGAAAACCCAAGCATAGCGATGAAGAGGTTTTACAGGAGATTAAGGAAGAAATTAAGAAGAGTACATTCAACGCTGAAGGTTATCTGAAAGTGAAGAAGCGCATGGGTAAAAGGAAGATAAACGCTCTGGTAGCCGGCAAGGCACGTGTGAACCGCATCATGCGGGAAAACAACCTGCTGAGCCCCTACAGAAGGCCCGGGAAGACGAATAAGCGCGAACATGATGGTACTATAATCACGGATGCACCCAATGTAATGTGGGCCACTGACGGGAAGAGGTTTTGGATTGATGGGTCAGGTTGGCATTGGTTCTTTGGTGTGATCGATCACTTTAACGATGAGATTATCTCATGGCATATTGCAAGGAAAGGCAACCGGTTTGCCGCCATGGAGCCTGTTAGGGCCGCTGTACGGAAGACTTTCGGTTCGGTAGGTAAGGATGTGTGTAAAGGAATGAAGTTGCAATTAAGAAGCGACCATGGCTCGCAGTATGACTCTGCTGATTTTATGAATGAAATGAAATTCCTGGGATTGGAGGTGTCCAAAGCGTTTGTACGGTCACCGCAATGCAACGGGATAATAGAGCGGTTTCACCGCACCCTGGAAGAACAGGTGTTGCAAACAGAAACATTTTCTTCCTTTGAGGAAGCTTATAACAGTATTAATCAATTTATTAATGACTACAACACGGATTGGATATTTCATAGACTGGAATACTGTTCTCCTGTAGAATACAGGGAAAAGTACGCCGAAAGCCAGCGAAAAGAAAATGATGACATACCATCGGGCAATAAGGATCCTGAGGTTCAGCTTGTCCTCATTTCAAGTGGCTCAATGCCACGAAGAAATGAAATAGCTCTTCAGTCAATGATAAAAGGGGCAATTACTTACAGTAACACCCCTTCAATAAATCCTTCGGTATAATATATCACCATCGGATCAGCTTGTCCGATACAAAAGTAATAAAAAAGATTAAATACAATTAATGTGCTCGGTTATTACGGGCTAATACAGTTGATTTTAAAATTTATTTTCTACCTTTGTCACACTATGCGGCAGTAAATAATATAATTAGAAATACGAATTCAAGTTCTTGTGGTACATTCTACCATCAAGGATGTATTTTTTATGTGATGCATT